>CACYHQ010000006.1 GCA_902774245.1 uncultured bacterium | reverse complement strand
AGTTGCCGGTCACATAGGACTGCGTTTCTTCATCCCATTTCTTGGTCCAGACGAACATGACGTCGCTGATGCCGTTGCCGTCGCGGTCGCCCTTCGCGGGACTGGTCAGGACCGCCGAGCCGACAGAGACACTCAGGACATTGTCTTCTCCGAGATTCAGCGTGTAGTCCACGCCGCCGATCTTCGCCGTGCTGCCGACCGTGAGCATACCGAGTTCTTCGCTGTTCTCGTTCACCACGGAGATCGTCTTGCTGAATCCGGCGGCGTCGCCCGCGAGCTTGTACGTGCCGTCCGCCTGCGAACCGGAGACGGTGAGCGTGCATGCGTATGCGCCGTAGACTCCGTAGTTGAGCTTGTCCACGCAGACGGCGTCCGCGTCCAGAGAAGTGATGTCGAAGTCGAGGGTGCTGCCGTCCATGAAGCCGATCGTCTGGCTGCCGAGGTTGGCATATCTGCCGGTGATCGTACCGCCGGAGCTGACCGTGACGCCGGAGACCACGGCTCCGGCGGAGGTGCGGAGAAGGCCGCCGGAACTGACGGTGGTATTCTGCACGTTCGCGCCGTTCGCGAGCTCCGCCAGGCCGGAATTGCCGATGACGAGCTGGGAGGTGGAACCGAGAATGGAAGCCGATGCGCCGCGGAAGACGTTCAGGCCGCTTGCGATGCCGCCCGCCAGGACTGTGGCGACCGCACCGCTGGAAATGGTGCCGGAGATAAGTTTTCCTTTGTTGCCGACGATCAGGATGCCGCCTTTGCTTGCGGTCACGCCATTTGCCAGTCCGCTCGAATTGATATACATACCGCAAATATCGAGGACCGGCAATTCCTTTCCCTTCGATTCGAGTTCGAGAAGCACGGGTCCGGGTTTCAGGCCGCCGCCGGAGGAATAGGCGAGGATCGTGTTGACCGCCGCGCCGCCGCTTCCGACGGAAACGACGCCGCCGCGTGAAACCTTCGTATCGCTTGCGATGCCGAGCTGGGGCAGAGTGGATGTCTTCCCTCCGATGCCGGGTTCCAGCGAGAGAGGACCTTCGAGCACGAGCAGTCCGCCGCTTCCGATCTCGGTCAGAAGCGCGCTGCCGCCGGTGATGTTGATGCGGCCGGAGGAAATCGCGGTACAGCTGGAAATGATACCGCCCTTGTTGACGTTGATCGCGCCGCTGCCTACGGCTCCGTTGCCGATGGCTGTGCCGCCTGTCAGAACGTTGATTCTGCCGTCTCTCGCCACTGCTCCGGTCAGCACGGCGCCGTTGGAGATTCTGACGGTGCCGCCGAGCACGGACGTGCTGGTGACGTTCGCGCCTGCAAGCACGTTCATGCTTCCGGCGGATACCTTGACGATGTTGACGGACCCGCCGGAGGAAACATCCATGACGCCGCCGGAAATATGGGTGTTTGTGGTAGTTCCGCCGTTGGAAACATACACTTTTCCGGCGGAAAGGTGCGTGGTCGATGCGTTGCCGCCCTCCTGAATCGTCATGGAGGTTTTTTCATCCTTCAAATACGTATCAGTCGCATTTCCCTCAAGAACGCAGTGTGCGCTTGTCAGGAGCGTCGAGCTGCTTACAAAACCTCCGGCGTAGACATACAGAGTGCCGCTGAGATCCATCGTCGTATTGATTGCCGTTCCGTCGCTGCGAACATAAAAAATGTTGGTCAGTGTCGTATTCGAGGTTACGCCGCCTCCCGCGACAGACATGGAGGCGTTGCCGGAAATGTTTGTAGCGTTGCCATGGACATACAATTTTCCGGCATACGGTCCGGAGAACGTTATGCCATGAGCCTGCCCGCCGGACGAAACGGACATGGTGGCGCTGTAGACCGTTGTATTGCTGGCTATACCGCCGGACAGGACTTTCATATATGAGGAGTCTCCTGCCGTCGTACCGATAGCTTTGCCGCCATTCATGACAGTTGCACTGTAGCAGTATTGGAAAACAATATTTTCCGCAGTGCCGTAGATTTCGACATTTTTGTTGTAATAGCTTCCGCCGGAGGAAACGATGCCGGAAGAGATGATTTCAGTAGCCATGATGAGACTCCTTGTTTTTGAAATTGGAGGTTGAGTTCGCTATCAGCGATAATATAGCATCCTTTCCCGAAAAAACAAGACCGAAAATGGGATTTGACTAATATTTTTGACCGCTTTATCTATTCGGACCGAAAGAGGGAGGGAGACATTGCCTGTTTCCGCCACTGTCTTTTCATTTCTATCTTTCAGGTTTTTTCCGATTGACAATTTGATTTTTCCTAAAAAGGTGCTATAGTATTTAGATAAAACCGGACGGGGCGGCGTTTTTTCCTGACGCTTCCCCGGAAAAAAACACAAACAAAGTTAGGAATTCGCAGCGTATGGATATCATCGTCATGCCGACCGCCGCGGAAGCGGAACTTCTCACCGCCCGCATCATCGCCGACGCAATCAACGCCAAACCGTTCTACAAGCTGGGACTCGCCACCGGCCGCACCATGGAAAACGTGTACGCCAATCTGGTGAAGATGTACAAGGCCGGCAAGGTCGATTTCTCCCGCGTGATCTCGTTCAACCTGGACGAATACGTCGGTCTGAAGGGCAAGGCCGAGACGAACAAGGATTCCTACCGTTACTTCATGAACTATCACCTCTTCAATCACGTGAACATCGACAAGCGCAACACGCACGTGCCGAACGGTTTCGCCCCTGCGGACCAGCTTGAGGCCGCTGCCGCCGCGTACGAAGAGGAAATGGAAGACGCCGGCGGCGTCGACATGCAGCTCCTCGGCATCGGCCGCAGCGGACACATCGGATTCAACGAGCCGATGTCCTCCTTCTCCAGCCGCACCCGCGTGGTGACGCTCACCAAGACCACCTACGAGCAGAATTCCCCGCTCTTCAAGAAGCCGGAAGACATGCCGATGCGTGCCATGACCATGGGCGTGGGCACCTGCCTCGATGCGAAGTGCCTCCTGCTTCTCGCCACTCACAAGGAAAAAGCCAATATCGTGGCGGCCGCCCTCGAAGGTCCGGTCACCAGCATGATCTCCGCCACCGCGCTTCAACTCCATGAGAACGCGATCGTGGTCCTGGACGCCGACGCCGCTTCCAAGCTCAAATACAAGGACGAATACGCGTTCCAGTTCGCCAACGATCCGAAGTGGGCCGCCTATCAGCCCGCCAAGCGCAAATCCTCCCGCGCCAGGGCGGAAAAGTAAGAAACAGGAAAAACAGCTATGAAAATCCTCGTCATCAACGGGCCGAACATGCAGCTGCTCGGACGGCGCAAAGCCGAGTTCTACGGGACGAAAACGCTCCCGGAGATCGAGGCCGACCTCCGCGCGGTCGCCGATTCGCTCGGCGTGACGGTCGAATTTTTCCAGAGCAATCACGAAGGCGCGATCTGCGACAGGATCGCGGACGCGATTGCGGGCGGGGTCCACACCAGCATCGCCATCCACGATGCGCTGGAAGCCGCCGCGATCCCCGCGGTCGAGGTGCACATGAGCAATATCCAGGCGCGGGACGATTTCCGCCGGACTTCGCTCACCGCCCCTGCCTGCGTCGCGCAGATCGCCGGCCTCGGCGCGGACGGTTACGAGTTCGCCCTCCGGGCGCTCGTCCGCCGTCTCTCCGCCGCTTCCGGTCAAAACCGTTAACCACAACCCAACCAACGCTAACCCCGGGTGCCATATGAAAATCGATGAAATCAAAACGATCGTAAAACTCATGTCGGACAACGATCTGACCGAGTTCAAAATCGAGTCGGATGAAATGACGCTTTGTCTCCGCAGAGCCGCGCGTCAGCAGTCCGCGCCCGCACCTGTATTTGTCCCGGCCGCCGTTCCCGCGGCAGCCGCTCCCGCCGTCGCCATTCCTCCGGCCGCCGTTCCCGCGGTCCAGGAACCCGCCAAGGCCGCTCCCGCGGCGTCCGCCGGACACGCTTCCCCGGATCCCGCCAAGGTCATCGAATCCCCCACCGTCGGCACGTTCTACCGTTCGAGCGCCCCGGGCGCCGAGCCGTTCGTGAAGGTCGGCAGCCATGTGGAAGCCGATACGACCGTGGCCGTGGTCGAGGCGATGAAGGTCATGAACGAGATCAAGGCCGAAAAGAGCGGCGTGATCAAGGAGATCCTTCTGGAGAACGGCCAGCCTGTGGAATACGGCCAGCCGCTTTTCGTGCTTGAGTAATCACCGTCGGAGACAGGTTCCCCATGTTCAATAAAATTCTGATCGCCAACCGCGGCGAAATCGCCGTGCGCATCATCCGCACCTGCCGCGAGATGGGCATCAAAACCGTAGTCGTTTACTCCCAGGCCGACGAGGACAGCCTCCCCGTCCGTCTGGCCGACGAGGCCGTCTGCATCGGGCCCGCGCCCGCCACGCAGAGTTACCTCATGATCGAACGCATCATCAGCGTGGCCGAGATCGGCGACGTCGATGCAATCCACCCCGGCTACGGATTCCTTTCCGAAAATCCGCAGTTCGCGCAGATCTGCAAGGACTGCAAGATCGAATTCATCGGCCCGACCGCTGAACAGATGAGCGCCATGGGCGACAAGGCGTCCGCCCGCGAGACCATGCGCAAGGCCGGCGTGCCCGTCACGCCCGGCAGCAACAACGTCGTCCTCTCGGAAGACGCGGCGCTCGAAGAAGCCCACAAGCTCGGCTACCCGGTCATCATCAAGGCGACCGCGGGCGGCGGCGGACGCGGCATGCGCGTGGCGCACAACGACGCCAGCCTGATCCAGGGATTCCATGCCGCCATGACCGAGGCGGAACGCGCTTTCGGCAACGGTGACGTCTATATCGAAAAATTCATCGAAAATCCGAAGCACATCGAGGTGCAAATTCTCGCCGACAAGTTCGGCAACGTGGTCTGCCTCGGCGAACGCGACTGCTCACTCCAGCGCCGCCACCAGAAACTCATCGAGGAGTCTCCCTCCCCGTCGATCGCCCCCGCGCTCCGCAAGAAGCTCTACGAGGCCGCGATCAAGGCCGCCAAGGCCGTCGGCTACACCAGCGCAGGCACGATCGAGTTCCTGGTCTCCGGCAACAATTTCTACTTCATGGAGATGAACACACGCGTCCAGGTTGAGCACACCGTGACCGAGATGGTCAGCGGCCTCGACATCATCCGGGAGCAGATCCGGATCGCCGCGGGCGAACGCCTCAGCGTCCAGCAGAAGCAGATCGCGCTCCGCGGATGCGCCATCGAATGCCGCATCAACGCCGAAAACCCGTACTGCAACTTCGCGCCGTCGCCGGGCACGCTGACGTTCTACTCCGCCCCGGGCGGCCCCGGCGTCCGCGTGGACTCGCATGTCTACGCCGGATACCGCATCCCGCCGCATTACGACAGCATGATCTCGAAGCTGATCGTGTACGCCGCCACCCGCGAAGAGGCGGTCGCACGGTGCAGACGCGCACTCGACGAATACCTGATCGAGGGCGTTCCGACCACGATCCCGTTCGAACATTTCCTGATCGAGACGCCCGAATTCATGTCGGGCAATTACGATACCACCCTGATCGAACGCCTGATGAAGGGCGGCTATTTCGAGCAGCAAACCGCGATCCGCAAGGAACTCGCGAAATAACCATAACAACCCAAGGAGGCATGGACAATGAGCAACACGCAGCAGGCCGAGTCCGTTTCCACTGTCCCCGGCGCCTACGAGGTCAACGGCGTCGCCGTCGGCACGATCCGGATCCTCGACGGAGCCATATCCACCATCGTCAAACGCACCGTGCTCGGGATCGAAGGCGTGGCGCGCCTTTCCGGCAGCTCGCTGATCGACGACTTCGCCGATCTCGTCCGGAGCAAACGTATGCAGGACCGTTCCATCCAGATCGAGCATAAAGACGACTCGATCGCGATCACGGTCGCTGTCAATCCCTATTTCGGCTACAAATTCCCCGCCCTGATCGCCGAGATCCAGAAGAAGGTCTCCGGCTCCGTCCTCGACATGACCGGCATCAAGGTCGCGTCCGTCAGCGTGGACATCAAGGGCATCGAGGAACGTCCGGCGGAACCTGAAGCCTCCGATGCGGACACCGGGAAAGAAACGGAATAAAGGAGAAGCATCATGGCCAAAGACACCAGCAAAAAGACCGGGACCCCGGCAGAACCCTCGACCTTCACGGTTCACGAAAGCGTCATCATCTCCCTCGCCCGGAAGGCCGTCGAAGGCATTCCCGGCTTCATCCGGTTCTCCGGTTCCTCCATCGTTTCCGACCTGGCGGACCTCGTCGGCAGCAAGCGCCGTTTCGACAAGTCCATCGTCGTGACCGAATCCGGCAGCGAAGTCAGCCTGGAGATCCTCATCGTCGCGGCTTACGGCTCCAACTTCGGCGAAGTCGCCGCCGCAGTCCAGAAGGCGGTCTACGACCAGATCGTCGACTTCACCGGCATGAAGGTGAAGAGCATCGACGTGGTGATCACCGAGACCGAGGACGCCCCGGAAGAAAAATCGGACGACGATGACGTCGTCGAGGGCGAAGTCATTCAATAACCCATTGATTGGGAGGGCAATTCCTCCCGGAAAGGCGGATGCGGCATGTTCCAGTCGGTTCGACAGCTCATGGAAAGAATCAGTTCCCTGATCGCGGAAAGACCCTTTTCGTGCGGAGTCCTGACCGGACTTGCCGCCGCGCTCGCCCTTCTTTTATTTTTCCTTCTGCTCGCGTTCCTCTTCCGGTCTCGCAGGCTCCGCTGCATCGTGATCCCGTCCGAGGGCGGCGATCTGCGCATCGACGCGAAGGCGGTGCAGGGCGCGGTCCGGTCGGTCGCGGCGAATTTCCCCGCGTTCGGCATCCGGCGCGTCGGCCTGTACGGCAAACAGAATGCCGTCGAGCTTGAAGTCGCGATGGATTTCAACGGCGATGATACGGATGTCTCCGTCTCGGATCTCTCCGCGCAGTTCCGCGCCGCGGTCGCCCGGATGATGACCGGGACGTTCGGCATGGAGAAGCCCGCCCGGATCGGAGTTGAGATTCTGCGGTCCGGTGCGGAGATCCCGGCGTCCGGCGAGGATACCGAAGCGACCAGTGCGATCGCCGCGGAGATTTCGTCCGAATCCGAACTCGGAAAGTCATGCTGAAGTTTCTGCGCGAGATCCGGCAGACCCTGCCGCCCGCGTACAAGTATGCGGCGGCCGGGCTTGTCGCGATGATGGTCGTCTCGGCGCTGCTGGAGCTTGCCGCGCTCGCGCTGGTGATGCCCGTGGCGTCCGCGCTCGCCGCGCCGGAGCTGCTGGAGTCCAACCGCTGGCTCCGCGCGTTTTATGATCTTGCCAAGCCGTCTTCCCGCGAGGCGTTCCTGCTTCAATCCGTCGCGGTCCTCACGCTTTTCTTTGTCGTCAAGAACGTCTTCGGTTTCGTGCTGACGAAATGCCAGAACCGGTTCTGCCGCGACCTCTCCGTGAACCTGGCGGGCCGCCTTTACCGCACCTACATGCGCGCGGACTACACGTTCCACCTGGAACATGGCGCATCGGAGCTGATCGGTCGCATCATGCAGATGCGCGAGGTGGCGGAGATCCTGCTGATGCCGTCCCTGGTGGCGCTCTCCGAATCGGTCGTTTTCCTGTCGATCCTGATCGTGATCTTCGTGCTCGTGCCGAAGATCGCGCTGGTCTCGTTCCTGATCTGCGGCACGGTCGTGCTGGTCTTCCACAAGCTCTTCAAACGCGTCCTGGACGCCGCCTCGAAAAAGCTCTTCGCGGCGAACGGCGAATCGACGCGGACCATGAACCAGAGTTTCGCCGCGATCCGCGAGGTGAAGCTGACCGGGACCGAGGCGTATTTCGGCAAGCGGCTGGAACAGGCGCAGTTCAACATCGTGAACGCGGTCAGGATCCGCCACGACCTGGGGCAGATACCGCGTTTTTCCCTCGAAGTTTTCGTTGTCGCGGCCGCGGGCGCGCTGGTCGCCGTCCTGACCTGGATGGGCATGCCGTCGTCCCGCCTGATCCTGTATGCCGCGTTCTTCCTGGCGGCGATGTTCCGCCTGATCCCGTCGGTCTCGCGCATGCAGTACAACCTGATCCTGGTGCGCGGGATGCTGTACGTGTTCGAACGCCTCAGCGCCGACCTGAACACGATCCCGGCGGAAAAGGTCCTGCCCGCCCCGGATGCCCCGGACGTGCACTTCGAAAACGAACTTGCCATGGAGCACGTTACGTTCCGCTACGCCCCGGACCGTCCGGCGGTGTTCGAGGATTTCAGCATGTCCGTGAAGCGCCTCGAATGCGTGGCGGTCGTCGGACCGACCGGCAGCGGCAAATCGACCCTGATCGACCTCATTATGGGGTTCCTGAAGCCGGAATCCGGGCGTGTGACGGCCGACGGCGCCGACATCCGCGCCAATCTGCGTTCGTGGCGCGGCCGCATAGGCTATGTGCCGCAGAATATCTGCCTCTTCGACGATACGATTCGCGCGAACGTGGCGTTCGGCGTGGAACCGGACAAGATCGACGATGCCCGCGTGAAGAAGGCGCTGGAACTGGCGCAGATCGCGGATTTCGTCAAATCCCTCCCCGACAAGCTGAACACGCGTCTGGGCGAATTCGGCGCGCGCATTTCCGGGGGACAGAAACAGCGCATCGCGATCGCCCGCGCGCTGTATTCCGAGCCGGAACTCCTGATCCTCGACGAGGCGACGAGCGCGCTTGACGACGATACGGAAGCCGCGCTGATCGACGCCCTCAATTCGTTGAAGGGCAAGCTCACGATCCTGATGATCGCGCACCGCGCGGGAAGCATCCGGCACTGCGACCGCCGGATCGAGCTGAACTGAACCAGACAGTCAGCGTTTTTCCAGAATATCCGCGAACACGCGGGCGCGCGAACAGAAATCCTCTTTTTCCGCGCAGGCGAGCGTTTGTTGTTTCAGCTTGCCCAGACGCGGCAGCATGTCCGACATCATCTTCACAAGTTCAGCTTGCCTGAACGGACTTTCCAGCACGGTTCCCGTCGCGTTCCGCACAAACGGCGCGAATCCGCAGATGTCCGTCGTGAGCACGGGCAATCCGGCTGCCAGCGCCTCGATCAGCGCCGATCCGGCGGATTCGTTGCGCGCCGGATGCAGGAAGAGGTCCGCACCGAGCATGTGATCCCGTACGCCGTCGGTCTGCCCGAACAGAACCGCCTGTCCGGCGACTCCGGCATCGTCGAGGGCTTTCCGTATCTCATTTTCCGGGAGCCTGCCGACGATCCAGAGGCGGATGTTTTTCTTCAGCTCGTCAGGCAGTGCCCCAACGGCGGCGATGGCGCGGTCGGTCCCCTTGTTGTAAACGCTGTTCGAGACGAGGAGGATGACCGTATCATCGGGCTGAACTTGGTTCACGTTGCGGATTTCACTGCGGATCGCCTCGGCTTCCGGTTCGGAGGGACGCCGGCACGCCGGATCCATGCCGGGCGGCAGCAGAAACATTCGGTCCGGTTCCGTGCCGTATGCTGCGGCGTAGTCGCGCATCTGCGCCTGGGCGATGCAGGCGATGCGCGTGCGTGACGGCGGCGCGGCGACGGCATGTTCCAGTTTCAGGTATGCTGCGTAACGCGGATTGAACCGCAGTGCGAACGCGGAATGCAGGTTCGACCAGTAGACTTTCATGCAGACGTCGGCGGCGAAATAGAAATCCGCGCCGGGGATGCGGCTCATCGCCACGGAGACGTCGAAATCGCGTCGTTCGAGGCGGCGCCGGAACGCTTCGGCGAACTTCACCATGTTGGCGTGGTTGGAACGCAGTTTCGAGGAGGGAACAAGTTCGAGCTTTGTTCCGGCGGGCGGGGGAGGCCCGTCCCACGCGGTCGTGAAGACGACGACCTCGTGTCCGCGTCCGGTGAGCTCCTCAACCAGACGGAGCGTGTCTCGCTGGAGGCCGCCGAACGGATTGTATTTGTAGATCGCGAGCAGGAATTTCATGGTTTGTCTCCGGGGAAGGAATCGGGATCAAGGGCGAGCTTGAGCGCGGCTTTGAACGCGCTCGGAATGGCGGTTTCCGAACGTAGCGAATCGCGCGTGACCCATTCGAAGCCGTCGGGCGGATCGTCGGTTTCGGCGAGATACAGCGTCATGTCCCATTCCACGTGGGTGAAGACGTGCTTTGCCTTGCCGGATTTCCTGATCCTGACGGCGTGATACGCGGTTTCGAGCGCGGTTTCGTCGGGGCGTCCCTCCAGATTGGGAAACTCGTAAAGCCCCGCCAGAAGGCCCGTTTCCGGCCTCTGTCGTACCGCGAAGCGTCCGGCGGCGTCCCGCAGGACGATCACCGCGAATTCCTTCACGGGCCGCGCAGTCTTGGTCTTGCGGACCGGGATCTCGTCCGTGAGGCCGTTTTTCGAGGCGAGGCAGATGCCCTCGAGCGGACACGCCATGCAGAGCGGCGCGCCGTTCGGCAGGCAGACCGTCGCGCCGAGTTCCATCAGGCTCTGCGTGAACTCGCTGCACTGTCCCGCCGGATACACGGCGGCGAGCGCGGAGGCCAGCTCCTTGCGAATCTTAGGCGAATCGGTATCCTCGCGGCTGGCGGTTACCCGCGACACGACGCGCAGGACGTTGCCGTCGACCGCGGGGAACGGTTTCCCGAACGCGATTGAGAGGACGGCACCGGCGGTGTAGTCGCCGATGCCGGGCAGACCGCGCACGCCGTCGTATTCGGAGGGGAAGACGCCGCCGTAATCCTGCATGATCTTCTTCGCGGCGGCCTGAAGGTTGCGGGCGCGCCGGTAGTAGCCGAGACCCTCCCACAATTTGAGCAGACGTGTTTCGTCGACGGCGGCGAGCGCGGCGACGTCCGGGAGTTCGGCGAGAAATCTGTCGTAATACGGCTTGACCGCCTCGACGCGCGTCTGCTGGAGCATGATCTCGGAAATCCACACGCGGTATGGCGTCGGGTCGTTGCGCCATTCCAGGTCGCGTTTCGCGCGGAGGAACCACGGCACGAGGAGGCCTGGCAGCTGCGCGAGGAGTTCGGCGGGGAAATGTTCGCTCATGGCAGTTTCTCCGCGTAGAGGCATTTGAGGTAGTGCGACTCCGGGAAGAGCGCAGGATGGTCGGCGGCGTGTCCGGTGCGGGCGAGCTCGCGGACGTGCGTGTGGGCGAGGACGACCGGGAAGAGGTCGTCGGCGGAAACCCGGCTGGAACACGACGCGAAGACGAGCGTGCCGCCGGGCTTGAGCAGGGAATCGGCGAGCGCGGCCAGCCGGGCGTAGGAATGCAGCGCGCGGTCGCGTTCTGCGGCGGATTTCGCGAAGGACGGCGGATCCACGATCACGAGCCCGAAACGGCGTTTAGCCTTCGCGAGGTCGTGCATGACCTCGAACGCGTCGCCGATGATTCCTTCATGTTTGCAGCGGCGGACGTTCGGATGCGCCGCGTTCAGCTCGAAATGGCGGTCGCATGCTGCGATGGCGTGTTTGTCGGCGTCGAGGCTGCACACGCTCGAAGCGCCGCCCCGCGCCGCGTACAGAGAAAAACCGCCGGAGAACGAAAAGACGTTCAGCACGTCGCGTCCGGCGGACATCGTGCCGACGCGGGCGCGGTTGTCGCGCTGATCGAGGAAGAACCCGGTCTTCTGTCCGCGGATTACGTCCGCCTCGAAGATGATGCCGTTCTCCTGAAAACGGACCGGATTGTTAAATGTTTCTGGCTTCGCCGTGAAGACGACCGCGGGTTCCGGGAAGACGCGCCGGACGAACGGGCTGTCCTCCAGCGCGCGGGAGAGGCGGACCACGCAGTGGACCAGACAGGGATTTGCCGCGAAGAACGCGTCCGCGATGTCGCCGGCCCACGGCACGAACGCCTCGGAGTAGAGTTTCAGGACGAGCGTGTTGGCGTAGCGGTCGGCGACAAGCCCGGGGAATCCGTCGCTTTCGCCGTTGGCGAGGCGGTATGCCGTGGTCCCGGCAGGGATGGCGTCAGCTCGCACGGCGGCGGCATCGGCGGCGAGTTTCGCAAAAAGCGCGGGCCCGACCGGCGGCTGCGCGGGATCCTTTTGGAGGATGCGGACGCGGAGCTGGGAATTCGGATCGTACAGCCCGGCGCCAAGAATCTTCTTCCCGTCCGGATCGTACAGGACCGCGACGTCGCCGGGCGCTGCGTCGGGCGGCGCTTTCTTCACGGAGTCCTCGAACAGCCACGGATGACCCGACCGGATCGCGGGTACGGCCTTCTGCTTGACGCGGACGGCGATGCGGCGCGGCGCGGTCTGACGCGGGAGGAATTCTGGAGGACGGATGAGCATAACGGTGCAGAAAGATCAGTTGCGGAGGCGTGCGTAGAGTCCGGCGGGAAGCGCGCGGTCCGGCGCGGATGTCTCCGGGATGAGCATCTCGCCGGATTCGACCTGCGCGGCGAAGTCCGGGAACGCCTGTTCGAGCATGCGTCCAAGGGAGAACGCGGAGAACCCGGGGGAATGGCATGTGAGGAGGATGAAGAACCGCCCCGAGGTCTCGAGGATGGCGCGTACGGACGCCAGCAACTCGGCGATATCGGATTCGATCTTCCACACCTGGCCCTGCGCACCGCGTCCGAACGACGGCGGATCGAGCACGATGCCGCGGTATTTGTGCCCGCGGCGCTGTTCTCGCGCGACGAACTTCATGGCGTCGTCGCAGATCCAGCGTATCTTGCCTTTGAGATCGTTGTTAAGCGCCTGGTTCTTGTTCGCCCAGTCGATGATGCCGCGCGAGGCGTCCAGATGGCAGGCGTTCGCGCCGCCCTGCGCCATGGCGAACGTCGCGCCGCCGGAATATGCAAAGAGGTTGAGTGTGTCGGAGTTCGCGGGCAGGAGCGCGGAGGATTCGCGGAGCCACGCCCAGTTTCCGATCTGCTCGGCGAAGAATCCGAGGTGTCCGAAATGGGTCGGCTTGACCAGGAAGTTGACCTCGCCCCAGCGGACGATCCATTTTCCCTCGTCAGGCTGTTTCATGCCGCGTTTCCATGTCCACACGCCGCCGCCCGTGCTCTGGCGCTCGAACACCGCGTCGGCGGCGTTCCATTCCCTGTCGGGCAGAGTGGGCCGCCAGAAGGCGTTGAGCGCGGGGCGGATGATCCGGTACGGGCCGACCTGTTCGAGTTTGCGGCAGGAGCCCGTGTCGAGGAGGAGATAGGGAAGGATGTCGGGTTTGTTCATAGGTGCGGATCAGAGGTCGGGATTTTCGGAGTCGTAGATGATGTTGCCGCGGGAGACGGTCATGCGGACGCGGTTGGTCTTCGTGTCGAGAATGGTGATGTCGGCGCGCTTGCCGGGGCGGAGCTCGCCGCGGGTGATGAGGCCGAGGTCCTTCGCCGGGTTGGTGGAGACGCATGCGGCGGCGAGGGATTCGTCCATGTTGCCGTAGCTGAGGAGATGGAGCCAGGAGTTGTCGAGCGTCATGGTGGAGCCGGAGATCACGCCGTCGCCCATGCGGACGACGCCCGACTGTCCGTCGACCTCTCTGTTGTGCTCCAGCACGACGGCGTTGCTGATGACGACGATCTTGTCGGCGGGCTTGCAGCGTACGATCAAGTTCACGATGGTCGGGTGCAGGTGGAGGCCGTCGACGATGATCTCGATGGTCACGCGGTCGTCGGTGAGGGCGATCGCGGTGAGGGAGGACGACCTGTGGTAGAGGGCTGGCATGGCGTTGAAGATGTAGGTGCAGCGGTGCGCGCCCGCCTCGATCGCCTCGAGCGTCTCGGATTCGGTCGCGAGGCTGTGCCCCATGGACGGGATCACGCCGTGTTCGAGCATGAGCTCGACCAGCTTCACGGCGTTCGGCATTTCCGGCGCGAACGTCATGACCTTGATGCGGCCGCGTCCCGCCTCGAAAAGCTCGCGCGCGAATCCGAGGTCGACCGGCGAGATGTTCGACGCGATCTGGTCGCCGCGTTTCTGGGGGTTGATGAACGGCCCTTCGAGGTGGAGCGCCTGCGGCTCGGCGTACTTGTAGCCGCTCTGGATCGAACCGCACATGGCATCGACCTGTTCAATCATGGTATAGCGCGGGAGCGAGACGATCGTGGGGAAGAACGTGGTGACTCCGTGCCGGGCGAGGATCCTGCTCATCTCGTGGAGCGGGTCCTGCCCGTTGAGGTCGGGCATCACGTCCGCGCCGAGGCCGTGGATATGCGTGTCGATGAATCCGGGCAGGCCGTAGGCGTCTTTGAGCTTGACGACCTGAAGTCCCGGCTCGTCCTGCGAGAACGCCGTTTCTCCGCCGATGGCGATGATGGTGTCCTTTTCGCACAGGATGCCGCAGCTTTCGATCCGCTCGTACGGGGTCAGACAGTGGTCCAGCAGGAACAGAATGCGACGTTTTTTCTCCATAATAATACGCTCCATGAAAAAAAGTGATAACATAATATGCACCCGAAATTATTTTTTTCAACATGAAATCAACAGGATACGGCAAAAGTCCGAAAAATCCTTCGTTTTCGACTTGCTAAATCGGAAAAATGGTGCAAATTAAAGATAGCGTTCTTCGCGATTCCGGCATCCGTCCGGCCTTTCCCCCTGCATCGCTCCGGCGTGCGCGTCTTCATGACGCCGCTCCGGCGGTTTCGTGTGGTTCGGTCGTCCGGTTTCCGGTCCGGGAAGGACGTCCGCACCGCGTTTTGGATGCCGGATGACGACAACGATTGTCAATAACTTGTCAACAACTTGTCAAGAGAGCTGTATGTCGTTGATTTTCGCAGGGTTTTCCGACCTTCAAAAAAAGTGCGGAAAATTTGGGAAAACGGCTTGATTTTTCAAAAAGTCATGCATGGGGTCCCGAATCATCGGAACGATACAGCGTTTGTGCTCAAAACGAGGTGGAAGAGCCGCCGCGGATTTTTCCCGCGGAAACCTTTTTGCGCCCGTGATTTGCGGACCGTTGTGCCGTTCTGTCCGGACAGTCTCCGGACGGTTTTTTCAAGGGCCGCCCCGGGCATTGTCAACAAGTTCTGAAAAAACAACCTAAAACGATACGACGAGAACAGTTAGAGGAAGAAAATGTCGCACGGCGAAAGCAGCGCCTCCGAAGTATGGCAGTCAGCAGTCGGGTTTATCAGGGCGAAATCCGAAGCAGTGTACAAGCAGTGGTTCAAGAAGATGGTGCCGATCTCAGTCGATGAAGCCCAGATCGTGATCGGGACCTCGGATGATTTCTTTGCGGACATCGTGACAAAAAACTACGGCGACCTCATTTCCGAGGCGCTCACCGCCGCCGGACATCCCGGCCTGAAGGTCGTGTTCGAGTCCGGTTACTTCGATACCGACGAAACCGAGGACCTCGGACTCGGCTTCGATCCCGATTTCTCCCAGGTCTCCGCCGAGCCCGCGGCGGACGACGACGAGATCAGCCCCGAGCTCGCCTCCCTCATCAGCAAGCACTCGTTCGACAACTTCGTGGTCGGCGAGGAAAACCGTTATGCCTACACCGCGGCGCTCTCCGCGGCGCAGAACCCCGGCACGATCAATCCCCTGTACATCTACGGCGGTTCCGGCATGGGCAAGACGCACCTGCTGCTCGCCGTGGCGCACGAGGTCCGGGCCCACAATCCGAAGGCGCGCGTCCGCTACACGTCCTGCGAAAACTTCCTCAATGCGTTCCTCGATTCCCTCCGCACCAAGACCATGTACGAGTTCCGCGAGACCTTCCGCAACGTGGACTACCTGCTCGTCGACGACGTCCACACGCTCGGCAACAAGACCAGCCTCCAGGAAGAGTTCTTCAACACGTTCAATACGCTGTACGGCCTCGGCAAGCAGATCATTCTCACGTCCGACCGCCAGCCCTCCGAGATCCCCGGCCTGGAAGCGCGCCTCGTTTCCCGGTTCGTCTCCGGCGTGACCACGCAGATCACGCAGTCGTCGTTCGAAACGCGCCTCGCCATCCTGAAGCAGGAGCAGCAGTGCCTCCGACTGAAACTCGGCGACGACGTGCTGTCGTTCATCGCCGAACGCATCTCCTCGAACATCCGTCCGCTGAAGGGCGCGCTGATGTGCCTTTCCATGTATGCCACGGCCATGAAGCAGGAGATCGACCTCGAGGCCGCGAAGCGCATCCTCTCCGACCAGCTCGAAAAGGAAGCCGAGTCCCGCGCGATCTCCATCGAGGAGATCCAGAAGGCCGTCGCCGAGTTCTTCGGCATCCAGGTCTACGATCTCACCGGCCCGAAGAAGCCGAAGAACATCGCCGAGCCGCGCATGATCGCCATGTACCTCTCCCGCAAGCTCACGTCCAGACCGCATCAGGAGATCGGACGCGCGTTCGGCGGCCGCTCCCACGGCACCGTGATCCACGCCGTGAAGCAGATCGAGGAGAACTCGCTCAAGGACGAGGAACTCAAAGGCGTGCTGAACCAGCTTCAGCGCAAGCTCCGCGGCTGATCTGGCCCGCGCGGCGAACGTATTCCTTGTTTATCCGGCATTCCTCATACTGCACATACACACGCTCCACCAACCCTGAAGGATTGAACTCATGTCAGAAAACTGCACCGGTTCCTGCTCCACCTGCGGCTCCGCGGGTTCCTGCGGCGAACGCAAACCCTCCCGTCTCGACAAGATCAAACACAAAATCATGGTGCTGTCCGGCAAGGGCGGCGTGGGCAAGAGCACGGTCGCGGCCTGCCTCGCGGTCGCTCTGGCGCGCGAAGGCATGAAGGTCGCGCTGCTGGACGTCGACTTCCACGGACCGAGCCAGCCGACGCTGTTCGGCGCGGCGGACCGCCGTCTTGACGGCACCGAGGCCGGACTCGTGCCGCTCTCCGTCGCGGGCGTGAAGCTCGTCTCCATCGGATTCCTGCTCGAAAACCCGGACGACGCGGTGATCCTGCGCGGCCCGGCGAAGATCGGGCTGCTCGGTCAGCTCTTCGAGGAAGTGGACTGGGGCGACGACCTCGACTACCTCATCCTCGACTTCCCGCCCGGGACCGGCGACGAATCGCTTTCCGCCTGCCAGATGATCCAGGGCGATAAGGCCGCCATCGTGGTCACGACGCCGCAGGAAGTCTCCCTCGCCGACTGCCGCAAGTGCATCAGCTTCTGCAACCGTCTTGACGTCCGCATCCTCGGCGTCGTGGAAAATATGAGCGCGTACGTCTGCCCGGACTGCTCCGCGAAACACGCGCTCTTCTCCTCCGGCGGCGGCGAAAAGCTCGCGAACCAGGAAGGTCTCGCCCTCCTCGCGCAGATTCCGCTCGATCCGAAATTCCTTGCTGCGTGCGACGCCGGAAGACTCCCGCAGGGGTTCCTGGATTCCGACGCGGTCTCCGCGGAAGTCGCCGGCATCACGAAAGCCGCGCTGGCGATGAATTCCTGACCGGATTTCCGCCGCTTTATCCGCCGGACGTGCCATTTTTCCCGTGTCCGGCGGAGCGCCGTAAAACTTTCTTCCGGCCGCCGAAATCTCCTGAAACGCAAGAAAAATATGGAAAAAGACAAAAAAAATGCGTGTTTTTCGTGTTACAGGCTTGCATTTTCGCGGTTTTGAGGATATTTTATCCCGTCTGAATACACACCAATCTCCTATAGAAAGGCAAATACTATGAAACCGGAATTCGTAAAGTACCTCCAGCAGGACTCCATCCTGATCGTGGACTGCGACACGAAAAAGAAAGTGCTTGACGCCATCGTCGCCCATGCCTGCACCCGCTGCACCATGGACGAAGACCAGATCCGCGAGGCGATCCTGAAGCGCGAGCGCATGATGACCACCGGCGTCGGAAAAGGACTTGCTCTCCCTCATATCCGCATCAACGGCTTCCCGTCCCCGCTCGTGATCGTGGTCGTCTGCCGCAATCCGATCACCGACTACAAGACCCTCGACGAGGAACCTGTGAAGCTCGCCGTCTTCTTCGCGGCCGACGAACGCGATCCGGAAGCCTATCTGAAGCTTCTCGGCAGCATCTCCTCCCGCCTCAAAGAAGACAACGTCATCCCCAGCATCCTCGCTGCCGGCGACGACCGCAAGAAAATCTTCGAAATCCTCTCCGCGGAATAACCGCCCCGGGCCGGATTCCCGGTTCAGAAGCAGTTGTTCCCGCGGATTGTTATTCAGGCTCTTTGCCAGTTTCGGGGCGTTTGCCCCGGTCCGCCGCCGGATGCCATGCGCGATCCGGCGGTCCGCGCCGTCTTTCCGGTCGGCGCGGACGGATCAGGAAACAACAGCCGGAGCGATCCGGCAAGCAGGAAAGCAGGTCTCCATGGGCAGAAAAAAACTTTTCAGTCTGATTGAAATCGCGGTGGCGATGGCCGTCGCGGCGATCGGCGTGGCCGCCATCATGGCGCTTCTGCCGGTTGCCGTCAAGTCCACTTCGGACTCCGTCGGCGACACGCTCGCCGCCGATGCCGCTAATACCGTGATTGCGCAGCTCGACAGTGCCTCCTGGGATCATTTCGAATGGATTCAGGACCTGAAGACCACAAAACCAAGTCCGTTTTCTGAATCCCAGGCGAAAGATTATGCCAATATGACATTGGGGGCGGACGAGTCCTATAAGGTCGAACCTGCCTCGGGGCTTCAGAACGGTCGTTTTGCATTCCTCTTCGGCCCTCCGGGCGGAGTCGCGGATTTTGCCGCCGAGGTCCTCTGCTGGAGAGAAGCGGATACCAATCTTAACCTGACGACGGTTGACGGGGAGACGGGCAAGATCAAGAAGCCTGCGCTCAGGATGAACGACAGCTCTCTCAAGCATCCGGACAATGGCGAGCAGCCGTTCGTTCGCGTTTTCATTGAAGTTTCCTGGCCGCTCAGCAAGCCGTACAAGAAAGGTTCCGGTACCAACGCGGCCTATCCGCGTCAGTCCCGCCTGTTTGTGCGCGAGTACCTGGACCCAACCTATTACAAACCTGTGGAATAAGGAGATTTGCCGATGAGAAAGCCTTTTACACTGGTTGAAGTCCTGATCGCGATGAGCGTTCTGTCCGTGTTCCTGCTCGGACTCATGCAGTTCTATTCCTCCACCGAATCCGTGCTGAGTTCCGGCGTCGAGCGCACCGAGATGTTCGAGCGTGCCCGCATCGCCATGGACATGATGGCGAACGACCTCACGTGTGTGTATTATTCGCAGACGGACGACGATCTCACGCCGTTCCAGTATAGCGAGGACAGTTATTTCAAGGTCTCCACGGTCCGTCCGGAGAAGCTGAAAAAAGAAGCCAAGACCGCCATTGTGGGCGTGAGATATGAATGGGACAAGGGCGATCAGACTCTCATTTATTCGTTTGATGAAGGAGGCGACACCTTTGATGTTTCCAAGAGTGAATGCTCCGGCAACAAGACCGAGCTGGTCGAGGGCGTGACCGATTTCGAGATCAAGCCGTATTACGGCGAGGGCAAGAAGATCCTGCCCTCGCTCGTCGTGATCCGTCTGGAGCTGGTCGACAGCAAGACGCTCCGCCGCATCAAGGCCAATTCCTCCGCGAAGGAGGCCATCCTCAAAAATGCAAACAAGCGCGAGTTCCGCCGTGTGGTCGTCATCGACCGTGGACAGCCGAAACCGAAACTTTGACCGGGAAGGAGCAAGTGCATCATGATACAGCATAATCCAAATATGATGAAGCGGATGCTGAAACGGGCCGCACGCGCCCGCCGCGAACACGGCATCGCGCTCCTTTTCACGCTATGCATCCTCTCCATGGCGCTGATCGTCGCCATGATCTTTTCCTCCAGTGCTTCGACCGGCCGCAAGGTCGCGTCCGCATACGTCGACACCTCCGCGGCGAGGATCCTCGCCGACGGCGTCGTCAACCGCGCCATCCTGGCCCTGATGCAGTCCGAAAATGCCTCCTACGTCTGCTCGAACTACAACACGACCAAGCCGAAGAACACCAACGCGAACGAATACGCGTCCGACTGGATTTGGAAACTGGAGAGATCCGGCCTATTCTCGTTCCATGACGGTCCGCTCCGTTTCAACCGGGCCAACTACTACGACCGCGAAGATTCCCGCTGCCCCTCCTGGGAGTACGTCTTCAGCAAGAACGGCTACGGCGATTCCAACACGACCACGGAACGCATCTACGGCCGTTATGCCTACGTCGCGATCGGCCAGAACGACCAGCTGAACCCGAACGCCATCGGAAAGCGCAATTACTCCGATTTCGACAACTCGGTCTTCCAGAAGCGCCTCGGCCGCTGGACCTGCGAACCGCAGTTCATCTTCCGCAGCACGCGCAACAACTGGGATTATCGGTCTGTGATCTCCCCGGAAAAGATCCGGGACAAATACAAATCGCCCGACGGATGGACCGACGCCGACGTCTTCATCAACGACCTCACCGGCGGAGGCGGTTCCACCTCCGACAAACAGCTCAAGATGATGGCCGACCAGTATTTCGATATTTCCAGCCAGGCGGAATACAATAAGTTCAGCCCGAACGGGATCGCCATCAACGACCTCACGAAGTATGACCGCGGTTCCGGCGAGGAATACCGGTTCCCGCTGATCCGCAACGACTGGGAATCCATCGGCGTCGATGCGATCCGGAACGCGATCCCGTGGTTCCGCAATGCCGGATCCGGCGCCAATGTCAACCAGACCATCGCCAACCTCATCAACTACAACGCCTCCTTCAACCGCGCGCCCGTGACCGACAACGACAACTGGATCAGCGGCGAGCCGACTTACACCGGCAACAAGCGCACCCCGTACATCAACGAGGTCCATGCGGACGTCTCGGTCGGCGGCCACCTCGGCTTCCCGATGAAGCGTTTCGAATTTGTGGGCGATCCGCCGGCTCAGACCAGAGTTTGGTACATATGGTATACCGACTGCACCTACAATCATGAAATCAAGATCGACGTCGAGACCGTGAACATGTATCCGTCCAGCGGGGCCGACGCCGTGTTCGGGGTTCGCAATCCCATCCTGGTCGGCGAGATCAGCTATGAATACCTGAATCCTGTCGCCGGAGCCTGGATCCCGCAGACCGTCCGGTTCGATGCCGGGACCCAGTGGGAAGTCACCCCGGCCGACGGCGACTCCGGTTACAGGACCTATTCGTTCTACCTCGAAAACAACGCTGTCGGAAGCGTGACCACGCCGGAACGTGGCCCCTACGACAGACCGCTCGGACACGATTCCGACTTCTATGAATATATCAAGGTCCGCAACGTCAAGCTCAGTCTTGACCGCGTCGTTCTTCAGGATAATTCCGGACGCAACGCCGACCTCTCCCTCATGCCGTCCCAGCTTCAGACAGGACGCATCTTCACGGGTGAATCTGTGGTCGCCGGTGCGGGCGATTTCAGCAAACGTTTCTTCTTCGGCACGCAGGCCAACGATCCGCGTCTCAACCTCGGCCGCAACGACTGGAGCGCTCCGGCGTTCTCGGAAACGGAAACCGGGGTCAATTCGACCATCGGGACAAGGAACAATACCATCAGCCTTGGCTCCTATCATGACAACGAGAAGCAGACCGATCCCGCCTACGCCGGAAACGATTCCATCTCCACGGCGTACATCCGGCACGGCCAGATGATTTCCCTGTGGGAACTCGGTGCGATCCACCGCGGCGCTCCGTGGCAGACGATCAACCTGAAGTGCGCCCCGTCCAAGGGCACCGGCATGGACGCCTACCAGAGCGGCGACGGCCACCTGCTGGACCATGTCGCGCTCGCGACCAGCACCGACCGCACCAATGACTGGGTCATCGGCATGATCAACCTGAACTGCGTCGCCTCGTTCGGCGGCAGCAGCGCCCCGTTCGCGTTCAAGTCCCTCTTCACCAACTTCCCGGTCTACCGCACCTATACAGCGATGAACACCGGCAGCGCGGACGGCGGAACGATCGTCGGCGAGTCCGTCGACTCCGACAAGAACGGCGACATGGATGCCGACGCGCTCGCGAAGGATCTTTCCGAGGCCGTGACCTACGCGCTTTCGCACGGGAATCTGCCGCGCCGCACCGCCGTCTTCCCGACCCAGTATCCGTCCTCCGATTCCCAGATGGATCATATCATCAAGAAGAACGTGAACGACGCCGAAGCCGAGGAGATCTTCTGCCGCGTGGTCAACCTGCTGAAATGGAACAAGCAGCCGCTCAAGCGCGCGACGATCCTCGTGCTGGCGCAGACCATCAAGGACGTCGCCGCCACGAGTCAGCTCGAACGCGTCCTCTCCGACAAGGAGGAGAATCTCCTGTACGACGCCGGATTCCGCGCGTTCAGCAACGATGCAAACGGCCGCGTCCGGAACGTCAATTCGTCCATGAGCGCGTCGGCGGTCCATACTGCCTACGACAAACGCACTCCCGCCCTCAAACAATACGACAACTTCTATGACCAGATCACGGGCGAGGCGAAGATCATCGTCCGTTTGGAATGGGACGAGTCGGCAAACGACAACAAAGGCGCCTGGAAAGTAACGAGGAAAGAATATGCGGAATAATCACTTTTTCAAAACTCAAATCCTGCTCGCCGCCCTCGCCGCGGCCGTGATCACCCCGATCTTTGCGTTCGCGCAGCAGAGACCCGCCGCCCGGACCGCCGCCTCCATCAAGGACAGCGACATCTATGTCCCGAACGAAGTCCTGGAACCCTCCTTCTCCAAAAAGGAGGCCTCCGACATGCTGAAGGAATACATCGCCGCGTTCGGCGATTCCGACATGCCGGGTTCCTACGAAGCGTTCGCCCGGGATCCCGACAAGTACGCCAAACGCATCGGATCGCGCCAGATCAAGTCGGCGATGATCAACCTTTACAACTACATCTTCGACGTCAGCCTGAAGAAAAAGGAATCCGACGCCGCGCCGGTCAACCCCGAACTCATGGAAGTGACCGAGGCTACCGACGCCTGGTTCAAGAAGCTCTACAACAAGGCGCTGGAGCTAAGCGAACCGGCGGAGATGATGGACAAGGCCATCCGCCAGAAGAATGCGACCCTCTACAAGCAGGCGACGCAGCTCTATAAAGACCGCTACGATGAGCTGAACAAGTTTGTCAAGAAACCGGAACGTCTCGACGCCACCAAGCTCAAGAATCTCATCGATGCCAACCGGGCAAAGCGCAAAGCCGAGTACATCGCCATGCGCAAGAAACAGATCATCGAGCAGGAGGAAGCCGCGAGAAAGGACCTCGAGGAAGAGACCAGGAAAGCGGCCGGTTCCAAAAAGAAATAACCCCATCCCATCGGGAGACACGATATGAGACAGAAAACAGCCAGGCCATTTACGCTGATCGAACTGATCGCGGTCATGGGAGTCATGATCGTTCTCGCCGCGGTCGCGATCCCCGCCTACAGTTCGCTTTTCGCCGGTCGCAAGACCACGCTCGCCGCGAACCAGGTGAACGGCGCGGTCATGGAGGCCCGTGCGCACGCCGTGTCCGCCAAAGTCTATACCGCGCTTGTTTTCGTGCAGGACGGAAAAGGTTACCGGAGTTTCCGTCTGGCGGAAGTCTATACCGATTTCGACAGCGATGACAGCAGTTCCGACGAATCGGCGTCCAAATACGAATGGCGCCGCTGGGTCCCCGGCACGGCGTTCGTCCTCCTGCCCGAAAACACCATGATCCCCGCTACGAACGAAGACTTCGGCCTGACTTCCGGCGGCAAGGAAGGCACTGCCGGCTCCTCCGCCGCAAAACAGGTCAGCAAAGTGCCGAAAAAAGACCTTCCCGGCGGCAGCAGCGGCGACAGCGGCACCCAGACCTTGAAGGCAATCATCTTCAAGCCGAACGGTCAGCTGGCCGGGACGGAGAACAAGAACATGGTCGTGCGTTTCGTGGAGGCCAACCGCTACGATGCGAGCAAGAGCAAGACCCCGAAGCTCCCGCTGAACATCAACTGGCTGACCTGCAAGACCAAGTTCCTCGATCCCGTGGAGTGATTTGATTTACATTTCAGGAGAATAGTTCTATATGCGTTTTCAATGTTCATCCTGCGGCAGGATCGTAGCCGTCGACGACATCGATGCCGGCATCATGGTGCAGTGCGGCCACTGCGGCAGCGTGGTGCAGGTGCCCCCGACGCGTCTTTCCCGCGGCTCCGTGATCGCCGACTTCATCATACGGCGCGCCATCGGCCAGGGCGGCATGGGCACGGTGTATCTGTCCCACCAGATCACACTCGACCGTCCCGCCGCGCTGAAGATCCTCGCCGAATCCTACGCGAACAACGCCGAATTCGTGGCGCTCTTCATCAAGGAGGCGCGCGCCGCCGCCAAGCTGAACCATCCGCACATCGTCCAGGCGTACGCCGTGGGCGAGGACGACGGACTGCTGTATTTCGCGATGGAGAACATCGACGGCGAGACGATGAAGGACGTGCTGGCGCGCGAGGGCGTGATCCCCGTGGATCAGGCGCTGAACATCATCCAGCAGATCGCCGAGGCGTTGAACTACGCCTGGATCGAACAGAAACTCATCCACTGCGACATCAAGCCCGACAACATCATGCTCACCTCCACCGGACGCGCCAAGCTGGCCGACCTCGGTCTCGCCCGCGTCACCGGAGACATGAGCGACGCCGACGACGACGAGGTCATGGGCACGCCGCAGTACATCAGCCCCGAGGCGCTCACCGGCGCCCCGATGGATGCGCGCAGCGATATCTACAGCCTCGGCGCCACGTTCTACCAGTTCGTGACCGGACGCCTCGCGTTCGACGGCAACACCGCCGCCGAGATCGCGAAGAAGCACCTCACCGAGCCGCTGATCCCGCCGCGCTCCGTGAACAAGGACATCCCCGAAAGCGTTTCCCGCATCATCATGAAGATGATGGCAAAGAACCCGTCCATGCGCTATCAGGACGCGTCCGAGCTGATCGACGACCTCCGCAACGCGCGCCGCGGAAAGCTCGCCGGGCCGTCCACCGATTCCGAGGTCCTGTCCAGTGTCTCCAAGACCGGAACACGCATCGCGCGTCCGTCCGGCGGGACCATCCTTGAGGGAGCCGTCGACCGTCAGAATGACCGCGCCCGCAACATCTACAACCTGAAGAAACGCCAGCAGGACGAAGCCCGCAAGACGCGCGTCGTGATCCTGATCGCCTGCCTTGTGCTGCTCGTCTCGCTCGTGGCGGCGGGCATCCTCTTCTATTTCAACAACGCCAAGGCACGCGAGGAACGCGCCCGCAAGGAGGCTGCCGAGGCCATCGAACGCGAACTCCAGCGTGACACGCCGATGACGCTCGCCGTCGACGAGATCGTGGCGTTCTCCCGTGCAAATCCCACGGACAAGCGCGGCCTGCTCGAGAAATGCGAAGCATTCATCGCCAAGAATTACGAACCCACGAAGCCCAAGGAGGAACAGGCGCTGATGACGTTCCGCGCGGTCTTCCAGGAGGTCGACGAGGCCGTCATGACCTCTACGCGCGACCTGGAATCCCGCAAGCTCCGCAAGCAGATCGCCCAGCTGAAGGACGAAAAAGAAGCTGCCGAGGACGCGAAACGCCGCGCCGAACAGGCCGCCGAGGACAGACGCAAAGCCGAAGAATACGCGCAGCAGGCCGAACAGCTCCGCAAGGAACAGAGCGCCCGCAGGGCCATGGAGCTTTCCGAACGTCTCGCCCGTGAAAAAGAGTATTTCGCCTGGCGCATGATCGATCAGACCCTTCGCGACCACATGGACCGCGTGGAAAAGGATTACGCCGACTGGTTTCAGATCCTCGACCGCCACGCGCAGGATTCCGACGAGGCCGTCGCCACGGTCGCGCGTCCGTACCGCGACTGGGCTAAGAGCGTGCTGGACAACATCGCCGGCGCGAAGGCCATCCGCGAGAACACCTACAACGGCAACACCATCCTCGCCGAGACGCAGGTCGGCTACGGTCCGTCCGGCATCTGCACCGTGAAATCCATCAACAACGGCATCGTGAAGGCCGCCATGGTCGACAACAAGCCGTTCCAGTTCGAGCTCGACGAACTGCCCCAGAAGCAGCGTCTGGTGCTCCTGAAGAAGGGCGCGGGCGAGGCCGGACACTCCGACGCGCTGTATTTCTACCTGCTTCTCTACGGCGATTTCACCGGGGCGAAGACGATCGCCGCGGACGACGACAACGCCAAGGACATCACCGCCTACGTCATCGCCAGCTTTTTCGAGCACGCGCTCGAGGATTCTGACGAGAAGACGCGCGCAGAACTCCAGGCGAAATACGGCTCCATGCGCGAATTCCGCAGCGCCCTGTCCGCCTGGAACAAGCAACACAATCCCTGAACAAACCGGGGGTACCATAGCATGAAAATCACAGAAGACATCGTCAAAGCCCTGCACGCCTGCATCGCGGACGGCTACGATTCCGTCGCCGATTTCGCGAGCCGCGTGAACGTCAGCGCGAACACCATTTCCAAATACATGCGCCGCGAGACAGAGGTCATGCAGAAGGACACCTGGCTGAAACTCCAGCCGCTCCTCACCGCCTACCTCCCGAAAGACGGCGACAAGGTCAAGTACGAGATCGAGATGACCGCCGACCAGAAGATCCTGCTGGACGCGTTCGACAGTCTCCCGCCGGACGTCCAGAGCCAGAAGCTCATGGAGATCATCCAGCTCGCCAAAAAGCATCTCGCCGCCGTGGAAGCCGCGAAAAACGCCGACTGACCCCGATGCTGGATTCCGATCCGTATCCGAACCTCACGAAGTTCCTGGCGGCCTCCGGGGCTGCTTCCCGGCGGCATTCCGCCGAACTCATCAAGACCGGGCATGTGTCCGTCAACGGCGAAGTCCGCACCGATCCCTCCGTCCGCATCGGCCCGGACGACCGTGTGTCGCTGGACGGAAAAGCCATTGAGCCTGTCCGCGCGTACGTCTATGTCATGCTGCACAAGCCGCGCGGCTATGTGTGTACCTCCGACGATCCGCACGCCCCGAAAAAGGCGCTGGACCTGATCCACATCCCCGGCGTCCGTCTTGTTTCCGCGGGCCGCCTCGACAAGAACAGCGAGGGTCTCATCCTCTTCTCCAACGACGGCGCGTGGATCGAAAAGCTCACGCACCCGCGTCACGGCACGCGCAAGACCTACCAGGTGACGACCGACCGTCCGCTTTCCCAAGCCGACATCCGGCTCCTCACCACCACGGGCGTGCAGAACGACGGCGAAACGCTCCGCGCGCTCGCCATCCGCGCCGAAGCACCGGGCCGCTACATCTTCATCCTCGGCGAGGGCAAAAACCGCGAAATCCGCCGCATGCTCGAATCGCTCGACAACCGCACGCGCAGGCTCAAACGCATCGCCGTCGGCGGACTCCGTCTCGGCGGCCTCCCGATGGGGCAGTGGTGCAAGCTCACCCCCGCCGAAGCGCAGCTCGCCCTGGCCGTGCCTCCTCCCTGCCGCAAGCCCTGATTTCGGGCTGAACGTATTCTGTATTCGACTGCCCCGATGCGGACAGGATCGTTATTTGCCCGCGGCGCGCATCTGGTGGATGTGGCGGTGGTATTCCTGGAGGCAGCTGACCTCGAAACGCCCGAATTCGAGCTGGTCGCGCAGTCCGTCGACGGCGGCTTCCGCGCCCGCGATGGTCGTGGTGATCGGGATGCCGGCGGCGATTGACTTGGAACGCATCCGGATTTCGTCGACCATGGCTTCCGCGCCGTTCTCCGAGGTGTTGATGACCCACTGAATTTCGCCCTCGTGGATGAGGTCGAGCAGGTTCGGCCGTCCCTTCGAGATGCGGAAAAGCGCGTTCACGCGGATCCCCTCGTTGCAGAGCAGCGTGGAGGTGCCGAGCGTGGCGTACAGTTTGAATCCGAGCTCGACGAGTTTGCGCGCGACCTCGATGATGCGGGGTTTGTCCTGGTCCTTCACGGACAGGAAGACGCTGCCCTGTTTCGGCAGGCGCGACCCGGCGGCGAGCTGGCTTTTCAGGTAGGCGATGCCCCAGTCCGGGTCGAGGCACATCACCTCGCCCGTCGACTTCATCTCCGGGGTCAGCACGATGTCGACGCCGGGGAACTTCACGAACGGGAACACGGCCTCCTTCACGGCGGTGTACGGCAGGACGACTTCGCGTGTGAATCCGAGGTCGGCGAGCTTGCTTCCGGTCATGCAGAGCGCGGCGAGTCCGGCGAGGTGCACGCCGATGGCCTTGCTGACGAACGGGATCGTGCGGGACGCGCGCGGATTGACCTCGATCATATAGATATTTCCGTCCTTGACCGCGAGCTGCATGTTCATGAGTCCGTTCACATGGAGCGCGGCGGCGAACTCGCGGGCGTAGACGCGGATTTGAGCTAAAATCTCGGGGGACAGGCTCATCGGCGGGGTGATGCTGGCGGAGTCGCCGGAATGGCATCCTGCCGGCTCGACGTGTTCCAGGATCGCGCCGATCACGGTCGTCTCGCCGTCGGAAATGCAGTCCACGTCCAGCTCGATCGCGTTCTCCAGGAACCGGTCGATCAGGATGGGCTTGCCCTCGGCGACGCGCGCCGCCTCCTCGGCGAACTTGCGCAGGTATTTTTCCTTGTAGACGATCACCATGCCGCGGCCGCCGAGCACGAAACTCGGCCGCACGAGCACGGGGTAGCCGATCTGTTCCGCGATGGCGAGCGCCTCGTCCACGGTGTGCGCGATGCCGCTTTCCGGCTGGAGGATGCCGATCTTCGTGGCGAGCTGCTTGAAGTAGTCGCGGTCCTCGGCGAGGTCGATGTCGTCCGGACTGGTGCCGATCACGTTCGCTCCGGCGGCCTTCAGCGCCTGCGCCAGGTTCAGCGGCGTCTGCCCGCCGAACTGCACGATCACGCCGGAACACTGTTCTCGCTCGTAGATGTGCATGATGTCCTCGAGTGTGAGCGGCTCGAAATAGAGTTTGTCGCTGGTGTCGTAGTCGGTGGAGACGGTCTCCGGGTTGGAGTTCACCATCACGACCTCGTAGCCCGCCTTGCGCAGCGCGAACGCCGCGTGGCAGCAGCAGTAGTCGAACTCGATGCCCTGTCCGATGCGGTTTGGGCCGCCGCCGAGCACCATGATGGACTTTTTGTTTCCCCTCGGACGCACGGGTTCGCCCGCGTCCGCGTAGGAGCTGTAGTAGTACGGCGTGATCGCCTCGAATTCGCCCGCGCAGGTGTCGACCGCGCCGAAGCTGGGCAGCAGGCCGGAGCGTTTGCGCCGGGCGGCGACGGCGGATTCGGTCGTGTGAAGCAGGAATGCGATCTGACGGTCGCTGAACCCGAATTCCTTGGCCTGTCTGAACAGCGCATGATCGGCGGCGAGGTTGTCGAGCGATCCGGCGGACGCGATCTCGTCCTCGAACATGGCGAGTTCGCGCAGGTGCCGCAGGAAGAAGCGGTCGATCTGCGTGAGGGAGAAGACTTTTTCGACGTCCCAGCCGCGTTTGAACGCCGCGCGGAGCCAGAAAATGCGGTCCGCGTTCGGCTTCGCGAGCTTTTCCTCCAGCACCTCGTCTGAGGCGGATTCGAACGCCGCGTCCTTGCCGTCCGCGCCGAATCCGGCACGTCCCGTTTCGAGCGAACGCAGCGCTTTCTGGAGGCTCTGCTTGAAGTTGCGGCCGATCGCCATGACCTCGCCGACGGACTTCATCTGGGTGCCGAGCGTGGGGTCGGCGGCGGGGAACTTCTCGAACGTGAACCGCGGGATCTTCGTCACGATGTAGTCGAGCGCGGGCTCGAAACAGCTCGGCGTGCTGCCCGTGATGTCGTTGCGGAGCTCGTCCAGCGTGTAGCCGACCGCGAGCTTGGCGGCGATCTTCGCGATGGGGAATCCGGTGGCTTTCGAGGCGAGCGCGCTCGAACGAGACACGCGCGGGTTCATCTCGATGATGATGCGGCGTCCGGTGTCCGGGTTGACCGCCCACTGTACGTTCGACCCGCCGGTCTCCACGCCGATCGCGGCGAGCACGCGCAGGGAATCGTCGCGCATCTCCTGGTATTCGCGGTCGGTGAGCGTCTGGATGGGCGCGACGGTGATGGAGTCGCCGGTGTGGACGCCCATCGGGTCGAGGTTTTCGATGGAGCAGACAATGACGCTGGAGCCCTTTTTGTCGCGCATGACCTCCATTTCGAATTCCTTCCAGCCGAGCAGGGATTCCTCGATCAGCACCTCGTGGTTGAGGCTGGCTTCCAGGCCACGCCGCACGATCTCGCGGAATTCCGCCTCGTCGTGCGCGATGCCGCCGCCCGTGCCGCCGAGCGTAAAGCCGGGACGGATGATGAGCGGCCAGGTGCCGATGGTGCGCGCGATGGCGTCCGCCTCGCTTTCGGAGTGGGCGGAACCGGACTGCGGCAGGTCGAGACCGAGGTCCTGCATGGTCTTCTTGAACATCTGGCGGTCCTCGGCGCGCGCGATGGCGTCCGCGCTGGCGCCGATGAGCTCGACGTGGTAGCGTTTCAGAATGCCGTTCTTGTTCAGCTCCATGGCGAGGTTCAGCGCGGTCTGGCCGCCGAGCGTCGGCAAGATCGCGTCGGGGCGTTCGCGCCGGATGATCTCGTGGAGGATGTCGCACGTGAGCGGTTCGATGTAGGTGCGGTCGGCGAGCTCGGGATCGGTCATGACGGTCGCCGGGTTGGAGTTCACGAGCACGACCTCGAACCCGTCCTGCTTCAGCACCTTGCATGCCTGGACGCCGGAGTAGTCGAACTCGCAGCCCTGGCCGATGACGATCGGGCCGGACCCGATCAGCAGGATTTTCTGGATGTCAGTGCGTTTCGGCATTTTGACGACCTTTCAGCGCCGCTTCCACGAGCCCGTCGAAGAGCGGGTGCGCGTGCATGGGGCGTGATTTGAATTCAGGGTGGAACTGGCAGCCGATGAAGAACGGATGGTCCGCGATCTCGACGATCTCCACGAGGCCGCGCTGAGGATTCACGCCGCTGATGCGAAGTCCGGCGGATTCGAGCGCTTCGCGGTACTTCGGGTTGAACTCGAAGCGGTGGCGGTGGCGTTCGCGGATGAGCTTTTCGCCGTAGAGGCGTTCCGCGAGCGAACCGGGGACCAGCTCGCAGTCGTACGCGCCGAGGCGCATGGTGCCGCCCTTGTCGTGAATGGCGCGCTGTTCGTCCATGAGGTCGATGACCGGATTCGTCGTGTGCTCGTTGAACTCGGAGCTGTCGGCGTCGGCGAGCTTCAGGACGTCCCGCGCGAACTCGATCACAGCGCACTGCATGCCCAGGCAGATGCCCAGGAACGGTATCTTGTGCGTGCGGGCGTATTCGATGGCTTTGATCTTGCCGTCCACGCCGCGCGTCCCGAATCCGCCGGGCACGAGGATGCCGTCCACGCCGTTCAGGAGCGCAGCCGGATCGGAGGTCATGAACTCCTCGGATTCGATCTTGCGGACGTCGACCTTGCAGGAATGCTTGATCCCGGCGTGGCTGAGGGATTCGTAGATGCTCTTGTACGCGTCCTGATGGCGGATGTATTTGCCGACGACCGCGATGGTGCATTTGTTCTGGGGATGCAGCACGCCTTCCAGCCATTTGCAGTAGCCGTCCAGGTCGATCGTGCGCGGTTCGAGGTGAAGCAGTTCCAGCACGCGCGTGTCGAACTGCTGCTGTTCCAGCTCCAGCGGGACTTCGTAGATGGAGTTCTGCACGTCCAGCTCCTCGATCACGCACTCGCGGCGCACGTTGCAGAAAAGCGACAGCTTGTTGAGGTGCTCCTCCTCCATCGGCACCTCGGACCGGCACACGAGGATGTCCGGCACGATGCCGATGCCGCGGAGCGCCGCCACGGAATGCTGGCTGGGCTTCGTCTTGATCTCCTTTGCCGCGCGGATGAACGGCACGAGCGTGAGGTGGATGAAGATCGCGTCGCCTGCGGGAGCCTCCAGTTTGAACTGGCGGGTGGCTTCCTGGAACGGCAGGCTTTCGATGTCGCCCGTGGTGCCGCCGATCTCTGTGATGGCGATGTCCACGTCGTCGCTCTCCAGCGAGCGGATCGCGGCCTTGATCTCGTCGGTGATGTGGGGCACGACCTGCACGGTGCCGCCGAGGTAGCCGCCGGCGCGTTCGCGCGCGATCACGCTGCCGTAGATGCGGCCGGAGGTGTAGTTGCTGGCGTGGGAGCAGGTCACCCCGGCGATGCGTTCGTAGTGGCCGAGGTCAAGGTCGGTCTCCGCGCCGTCGTCGGTCACGAAGACTTCGCCGTGCTGGTACGGGCTCATGGTGCCGGGGTCCACGTTCAGGTACGGGTCGAGCTTCTGCATTGCCACGCGGTATCCGCGCTGTTTCAGGAGGAACGCGAGGGCGGCTCCGGTGATGCCTTTGCCGAGGCTGGAAACGACTCCGCCCGTGATGAAGATGTGTTTCGTTTTCATGCTTTGCTGTCCTCCATGAGTTTGCGGAACGCGTCGAAAAGCCCGGCGGCGTCGTGCGGCCCGGGAGCTGCCTCCGGGTGGTACTGCACGCTGAACGCGGGGAGCGATTTGTGGCGGATTCCTTCGATGGTATTGTCGTTGAGATTGATGTGCGTGAGTTCAAGTTCGGCGGTCAGGTCCGTCAGCGCGAAATTGTGATTCTGGCTGGAGATCGCGACCTCGCCGGTCAGGATGTTTTTGACGGGGTGGTTGCAGCCGTGGTGCCCGAATTTCAGGCGGCCGCACTTCGCGCCGCACGCCAGCCCGAGCAGCTGGTGCCCGAGGCAGATCCCCATCATCGGGATGCCGTGCCCGAGCATGGCGCGGATGTTTTCGATGGCGTAGGTCACGGCGGACGGGTCGGCGGGTCCGTTGGAGAGGAATATTCCGTCCGGTTTCGCTTCGAGCACGACTTCGGGCGGCGTCGAGGCGGGGACGACCGTCACGCGCATGTCGCGCGCGGCGAGCATCCGCAGGATATTGTATTTCACGCCGAAATCGTACACGATCACATGGTATTTCCCGTCGTCGTTCCAGTCGTACGGGACCGGCGTCGTCACGATGGAGGCGTAGTCCTGGCCCTCCAGGCCCTCCCACGCCTGCGCCCGCTTCACGGCTTCTTCCTCCGGGATCGCCTCTTCGCTCACATGCAGATAGGCTTTCTGGCTGCCTTTCGTGCGCAGATGCAGCGTCAGCGCGCGCGTGTCGACTCCGGCGAGGCCGGGTTTGCCGTACCGCTTCATGATCGCAGACAGTTCCTCGCGGGAACGCCAGTTCGAGGCGGGATTGAGTTCCTGTATGATCAAGCCGTTGAGGAAGAGGCTCCGCGATTCCATGTCCTCCTGCGTGCAGCCGTAATTGCCGACCTCGGCGGTCGTGAGCGTCACGAACTGCCCCGCGTAGGACGGGTCGGAGATGATCTCCTGATATCCGGTCATGCCGGTATTGAACACGGCTTCGCCCGTGCGGTCGTGCAGGTCGCCGAACGCGTAGCCGTGGAAGACCGTGCCGTCCGCGAGCGCGAGAAACGCCTTCCGTTCGCGCTGCTGTTTCCACAAATCCTTATATTCGTCCATGTCAGTATGCTCTTTCCTGATTGTTTTCCATGAAGTTCACCAGCGCGCGGTTCGCCGTGCGGATGCCGCCGGGCGTGGGGTAGTCCCCCGTGAAATACCAGTCGCCGGGGTAGTCCGGGCAGCAGGAATGCAGCGCCTCGACGGTCTGGTAGACGACCTTGAGTTCCGCCTTGAGTCCGGGCGGAGTGAGGAGACGCGCGATCTCTTCGTGGAGCTCGTTCTCCTCAATGGCGTCGTAGATGTCGCGCATGTGGTTTTCGTTTGGCGCGCCGCCGGAGAGCGCTTTCCTCGCCGCCTCGCAGGCGCGGTTCAGAACGCTTTCGCGGTCGGTGCGCTTCAGGATCGCGACCGCGGCCTGAAACGCCGCCAGATCGCCCGCGCACGCCATGTCGATACCGTAGCAGTCGGGGTATTTGACCGGGGGCGCGGAGCTCGCCACAATAATGCGTTTCGGGCCGAGGCGGTCGAGGATCGGCAGAATCGCGTTCCGCATGGTGTTGCCGCGCACGATGGAGTCGTCCAGCACGACCAGCGTGTCCACGCCCGGCCGGATCAGCCCGTAGGTCACGTCGTAGACGTGCATGTAGAGCTCGCGGCGGCTGTCGGCGTCGGCGATGAACGTGCGGAATTTCGCGTCCTTGATCGCGATTTCGCCGAAGCGCACGAGACGGTCCTGATGCGCCGCCATCGTGAAGAGCGTTTCGAGCATGCCATGGTAGCTGACGCGCGCGGAATTCGGGATATAGCTGAAAAATGTCGTGTCGAAATCGTTGTCCGCCGCCTGAAGCACCGCCGGAACAAGAGATTTGCCGAGGCGTTTGCGTTCGCGGTGGATGTCCGCGTCGTTCGGACGCGAGAAATAGATGCGCTCGAAGACGCAGCTGCGGCGTTCGGCGGGCTCCAGACAGTCGAGGATCTCCACCCCGCCGTCCGCACGCGCGATCACCGCCTTGCCCGGCGGGATCTCCATGACCTCGGACGTGGCGCAGTCGAACGCCGCCTGGATCGCGGGACGTTCGCTCGCCGCCGCGAATACCTCGTCGTCAAAATAAAAATATCCGGGACGTATCGCATGGGGGTCCCGGATGGTAAAAGCGTCGCCTGCGCCGTTGAAGCCGCAGAGCGTGAACGCGCCGTCAAGGCCGTTCAATGCCTGCCGCAGGATCTTCGCCCAGTCCGGCGAACCGGGGTGAAGATTGGAGTCCTGTTCCAGGTAGTGCGCGATGATCTGGAGGATCAGGTAGCCGTCCGCCTTGCTTTTCGGATGGTGTCCGAGCTTCAGAAATTTATCAAAGAGGTCGTGCGCGCCCGTGAGGTTGAAATTCCCCGCGAGCAGCAGGGTCCGCCGCAGACAGTTCGAATCGTGCACGAACGGATGGCAGGCGGATTCCTCGTGCCGTCCGTAGGTCGCGTAGCGCAGATGTCCCAGCAGGATGCCGCCGTCGAATCCCGGCGCGCCGCCGCACCGTCCGAGCAGGTCCGCCAGCGGGTCTTCCGAGGCGGCGGAACGTTCCACGCGATACGCCGGCAGACCCGGTTCCGGATTCAAATACAGCGACGCGATCCCGGCGCCGTCCTGTCCGCGGTTGTGCTGTTTTTCGAGCAGGAGCGCCATCTTGCTGAATCCGTAGTCGGCGCTGCCGTACTTGCTGAAATAGTATTCCTGAGGTTTGCGAAGCCGGAGCAGCGCGACCGCGCATTCGTGTTTGACCGCATCAGACATTGCGGTACTCCTTTCCGTGCGGAGTTAAGAAGATTTTGATACTGTTTTTCGTGGGGTGATAAAGCATAAAACATGCCAAACGGCGGTGAGGCGGGAACGGCGAATGGATATTACACGATTTGTAAATACGAAATTACATGATTACAAAACCTGTAAAAGTGTTGGTCGCGTTTCCGCTGAAATGAGCGTTGGCATGGGATTTGCTAAACACCGCTGATCTATTTCAATTTGAACTTGACGAAGAAAGGCAAAAACATGGAACAGCAAATCTTTCGACAGCAACCGCAGGGACTCTACGATCCGCGGCAGGAGCATGACGCATGCGGCGTCGGCATGGTCGCCGACCTCAACGGGCGCGCATCGCACGATATTGTAACAAAAGGAATTACGATCCTGTGCCGCCTGATGCACCGCGGCGCGGCCGGAAGCGATCCGGAAACCGGCGACGGCGCCGGGCTTCTGCTCTCCATGCCCGATGAGTTCTTCCGTGCGAAATCCGGCGTGAAGAAACTGCCCGAAGCCGGGAAATACGCCGTTGCGATGGTCTTCGGCGGACTCGGCGCGGAACAGGATGTGGAAGACGTCATCCGCGCGGAAGGCGGCGGCGTCCTGGGCTGGCGCGAAGTCCCGGTCGTGCCGGAGAAGATCGGCCGCACCGCCCGCAAGAACATGCCGGTGATCCGTCAGCTCTTCATCGACGGACGGTATTTCGAGGACAACGCGGCGTTCGAACGCAAGCTCTTCGTGATGCGCCGCCTGATCGAGAAGCGCAAGCTCGACCTTTACATCTGCAGCATGTCGTCGCGCAATATCGTCTATAAAGGACTGCTTCTTGCGACCCAGCTGGAACAGTTCTATCCCGACCTCGACGACGAGCTATTCCGTTCGCGCCTCGCGATCGTGCACCAGCGCTACAGCACGAACACGTTCCCGACGTGGCAGCTGGCGCATCCGTTCCGCTACCTGGCGCACAACGGCGAAATCAACACCCTGCGCGGCAACCTGAACGCCATGAAGGCGCGCGAGCATCTCCTGAAGAGCGAGCTGTTCGGCGACGACCTCGCGAAACTGCTCCCGCTGATCGAACCCGGACAGAGCGATTCCGCCTCGCTCGACAACATGTTCGAACTGCTCGTCGCCGCGGGGCGTTCCCCGGAACACGCCATGCTGATGCTGATCCCGCAGGCGTGGGGCGCGAAATATTATATGGGACGCGACGTGCGCGGGTTCTTCGAATACCACTCCGCGCTCATGGAGCCGTGGGACGGTCCCGCCGCCATCGCGTTCTCCGACGGCGTGAACGCGGGCGCGATCCTGGACCGCAACGGCCTGCGTCCGGCACGATACACAAAATGTAAAGACGGTCTTTTCGTGCTCGCGAGCGAGACCGGCGTGTTGGATATTCCCGCCGAAGACGTGGAGCTGAAGGGCCGCCTGAAACCCGGCGAGATCATCCTGCTGGACATGGAGAATCACCGCATCGTGCCGGATTCGGAGGTCAAGAACCGTCTGGCGCGCAGCAAGCCGTACCGCCGCTGGGTCGAGGAGAACCGCCTCTCCGTGCACGGCCTCTTCACCGACATCACCGCCTCGCGCCCGGAGGAGGACCTGACGCACAGACAGCGTTTCTTCGGGTACACCCGCGAGGACATGGATGTGATCCTGAAGCCGATGGCGATCCAGGGCAAGGAGCCGGTCGGGTCGATGGGCAACGACGCCGCGCTCGCCGTGCTCTCCGAACGTCCGCAGCTGCTGTTCCAGTATTTCAAACAGCTCTTCGCGCAGGTCACGAACCCGCCGATCGATCCGATCCGCGAGGAACTTGTGATGAGCCTGATGACCTACATCGGCAACAAGGGCAACATCCTGGAGGAAACGCCCGAACACGCCCGCCTCATCAAACTCCGCCGCCCGGTCCTCACCGACGACGAGCTCCGCCATCTTCAGAACTTCGGCGTGCAGGGGTACCGTTCGCGCACCCTGAGCTGCGGATTCCCGGCGAAGGGCGGGGAGGCCGCGCTGCGCGCCGCGCTGAAAAACCTCGAAGAACAGGCAGTCGCGGCCGCGAAGGCGGGCGAACACATCCTGATCCTGTCCGACCGCGATCTGCCGGAGGGGCAGGCGGCGATCCCGAGCCTGCTGTCGTGTTCCGCCGCGAACCGCGCTCTGGTCGACGCCGGGCTCCGTCCGGAAACCGGCCTGATCGTGCAGTCCGGCGAGGTGCGCGAGGTCATGCATTTCGCGCTGCTGCTGGGCTACGGCGCGACCGCGGTGAATCCGTATCTGGCGCTCGCCACGGTGTCCGCGCTGGCGAATTCCGGCGCGCTCGGGCTTGATCCCGTGACCGCCGCGAGCAATTACATCAAGGCAGTCGACAAGGGCCTGCTGAAGATCATGTCCAAACTTGGCATCTCCACGCTCCGGAGCTACCGTTCCGCGCAGGCGTTCGAGGCGGTCGGCCTGAATCCCGATTTCCTCCGCGAATTCCTCCCCGGCACGGCCAGCCGCGTCGGCGGCATCGGACTCGCGGAGATCGCCCACGAGGCAGTCCTGCGCGCGTCCGCCGCGGAATGCGCCGAATCCCCGCTGCTCCCCGGCGGCGGCCAGTACCGTTACCGCAAGGACGGCGAGGCGCACCTCTGGACGCCCGAATCGCTGGGCACGTTCCGTCAGGCCGTGCAGAAAGGCGATTACGGCAAGTTCAAGGAGTACAGCCGCATGATCGACGACCAGGCGCACCGCCTGTGCACCCTGCGCGGCCTCTTCCAGTTCAAAAAGAAACGCGCGATCTCCGTCGATGAGGTCGAAAGCGTCGAAAGCATCCTGAAACGCTTCGTTTCCGGCGCGATGAGCCTCGGCTCCCTCAGTCCCGAGGCGCACGAGACCATCGCGAAAGCCATGAACGCGGTCGGCGCGATGAGCAACAGCGGCGAGGGCGGCGAGAACTCCGAACGTTTCGGCACCGAGTTCAATTCCGCGATCAAGCAGGTCGCCAGCGGACGGTTCGGCGTCACGATCGAATACCTCCGCAACGCCCGCGACATCCAGATCAAGATGGCGCAGGGAGCCAAGCCCGGCGAGGGCGGACAGCTGCCCGGCCACAAGGTCAACGAATTCGTCGCGAAGATCCGCCACGCCATGCCCGGCGTCACGCTCATCTCCCCGCCGCCGCACCACGACATCTACTCCATCGAGGACCTCGCCCAGCTCATTTACGACCTCCGCAACGCCAACCCGAAGGCGCGCATCTCCGTGAAACTCGTCTCCGAGCTCGGCGTCGGCACGGTCGCCGCGGGCGTCGCCAAGGCGCACGCTGACGTGGTGCTGGTCTCCGGCCACGACGGCGGCACGGGCGCGTCCCCGCTCACCAGCATCAAGCACGCCGGACTCCCGTGGGAACTCGGTGTGGCGGAAGCCCAGCAGACGCTCGTGCTGAACGGCCTGCGCGGCAAGATCAAGCTCCAGGTGGACGGCCAGCTGAAGACCGGGCGCGACGTGGTCATCGCCGCGCTGCTCGGCGCGGAGGAATTCGGATTCGCCACCACGATCCTCGTCTGCATCGGCTGCGTGATGATGCGCCAGTGCCACAGCAATACCTGCCCGATGGGTGTGGCTACGCAGGATCCCGAGCTCCGCAAACGCTTCGCGGGCAAGCCCGAATATATCATCAACTTCCTGCGGTTCATCGCGCAGGAGGTCCGCGAACACCTCGCCTCGCTCGGCCTGCATTCGCTGGAAGAGGCGTGCGGACGCTCCGACCTGCTCGAAACGAATCATGCGGTCGATTTCTACAAGACCATCCGCCTCGATTTCAGCAAGATTTTCGAGCAGGTCAAGGGCAACGCGGTTCATTTCGACGCGAACGAAGCGCCGTATGAACTCGTGAACTTCGACCGCCGCGCCATCCTGCCGAAGCTGAAACTGAACGGAAAAAAGGAAAGCATTTCCACCGTCATCACGAACTCCGACCGCACCGCGGGCGCGGAACTTGCCGGGATCGTGGCGGAGAAGTTCGGCGAAAACAAGCTCGCCGAGGACACGATCCAGGTCAACCTCACCGGCACCGCCGGACAGAGTTTCGGCGCGTTCCTGCCGAAGGGCGTCACGCTCCGTCTGGAGGGCGAGGCGAACGACTTCGTCGGCAAGGGCCTTTCCGGCGGCAAGATCGTGATCCGTCCGCCCGAAAACGCGGGCTACGACGCCGAGAACAACGTGATCGCCGGAAACGTGATCGGGTACGGCGGCACCTCGGGCAAGATCTTCCTCTACGGCATCGCGGGCGAACGCTTCGCCATCCGCAACAGCGGCATGACGCTCGTCGCCGAGGGCGTGGGCGACCACGGCTGCGAATACATGACCGGCGGCCGCGTGGTCGTGCTCGGACACGTGGGCGTGAACTTCGCCGCCGGCATGACCGGCGGGCTGGCGTACATCTACGATGAGAAGGGCCATTTCGACCTCAGCTGCAGCACGGACGGCATCGACCTGGAAAGCATCGAGTCCGGCACCGAAGCCGAACACGAGCTGAAGTCCCTGCTGGAGGAGTATTTCCACGAAACCGGCAGCAGGAAGGCTGCGCGCATGCTCTCCGACTGGGAGCAGTACCGCCCGAAATTCGTCCGCATCTTCCCCGTCGAATACCGAAACGCACTCGCACACGCCGCCCGCTGAGAAAGGAGCCAATTGACCATGATCGAACGCATTCATGATATCTACCGTCCCGCGGACGAACGCGTCCGCGATTTCAATGAAGTCGAAGTCCGCCTCGCACCCGAGCAGATCCGCGAGCAGATGCTCCGCTGCCATAACTGCGGCGTCCCGTTCTGCCACGGCGCGGGCTGTCCCCTCGGAAACGTCATCCCCGATTTCAACAGCGCCGCCGCATCCGGCGACTGGCTGACCGCCTGGCGCATCCTCTCCGAGACCAGTTTCTTCCCCGAGTTCACCTGCCGCATCTGCCCCGCGTTGTGCGAGGGCGCTTGCTGCAACGGCGTCAACGACGACCCCGTGATGGTGCGCCAGTGCGAAAAAGTCATCGTCGAGACCGCGTTTGAAAACGGCTGGGTGAAGCCGGTCGTCCCCGCGCTCCGCAACGGCAAGCGCATCGCCGTCGTCGGCAGCGGCCCGTCCGGCCTGTACGCCGCCGAGGCGCTGAACCGCGCAGGATTCAGCGTCAAGGTATTCGAAGCGAACCACAAGCCCGGCGGACTGCTCCGCTACGGCATCCCCGATTTCAAGCTCGACAAACGCGTCATCGACCGCCGCATCTCCCTCATGCGCCAGGCGGGGATCGAATTCCAGACCGACTGCCGCATCGGGCTCGACGTCGCCGGGCAGTATCTCCTCCGCAACTACGACGCTGTCGTGCTCGCGACCGGGACTCCGTGCGCCCGCGACCTGAACATCCCCGGCCGCGACCTGAACGGTGTCCACTTTGCGCTCGAATTCCTCCAGGGGCAGAACCGCGTGAACGGCGGCGAACTCCGCACGCTCCCCGTCAGCGCAAAGGGCAAGCGAGTGCTCATCATCGGCGGCGGCGACACCGGCAGCGACTGCGCCGGGACCGCGATCCGTCAGGGCGCGGCGAGCGTGAAACAGGTCGAGATCATGCCCATGCCGCCCGAGACGCGTTCCGAATCCACGCCGTGGCCCGCCTGGCCGTGGATGCTCCGCACCAGCTCCAGCCACAAGGAAGGCTGCGAACGCGAGTGGAACGTGGCGAGCGACCGGTTCCTCGGCGAAAACGGCGTCCTGACCGGAGTCGAGGTGCATTCCGTCAAGTGGGAGACCACGCCCGAAGGCAGGCCGCTGAAGCCCGTCGCGGTCGAAAACTCCACGCGCGTCATTGAAGCCGACCTGATCCTGCTCGCCATGGGCTTCACCGGAGCCGATCCCAAGGGGCCTTCCGCCGATCTCAAGCTCAAAATGACGCCCCGCAACGGCCTGATCGCCGACCCGGAACGCAGCGTCTACACTGTCGGCGACTGCACCACCGGCGCTTCGCTTGTGGTCCGCGCAATGGCCGACGCGAAGAAAACGGTTCAGGAGATTATCCGCGATTTGGCATGATTTGGATTGATTTGACGCGAAACATGAAAGGAGATGGTGTTTTCCCCTTGATAAAACATAACCAAACATGTATATTATATTATCATGAATAAACTTGCCAGTCCGCAACTCCTCGTCATTCAGAAGGTCAGCTCGGTCATCACCCGTGAACGCGATGTGCAGGCGCTCCTCGAAAGCGTCCTCGCCATTCTCGAAAGCGACATGGGCATGATCCGGGGCACGTTCGCCCTTCTGTACGGCGACACCCTGAAGATCGAGGTCTCCTGTGGACTCGCCGAAACGGAAAAGAAGCTCGGACACTACCGCATCGGCGAGGGCATCACCGGACACGTCGCCGAGACCGGACACAGCCATGTGATCCCGGACCTCCGCAACGACGCCCGGTTCCTGAACAGGACCGGCGCGCGGCATTACACCGAACAGGTCGCGTTCATCTGTGTCCCGCTGATCCACCACGAAAACGTGATCGGTACGCTCTCCATCGACCGTCCCGTTCTGCCGGACACCGACCTTGACAGCGACGTCGCGTTCCTGGAGATCATCGCGAACATCACCGCCGATGCCGCGGCCGCCTGCGTGGAGATCCACGACGAACGCGAATCCCTGCTCGAGGAAAATCGCAAGCTCCGCAGCATGCTCCAGAAGGCCCCCGGCAAGATGATCGGAAACTGTCGCGAGATGCAGCTCGTCTATGAACAGCTCCGCCAGGTCGCACCGTCCGACGCCACAGTCCTGATCCGGGGCGCCAGCGGCACCGGAAAGGAACTCCTCGCCCGCGCCATCGTCGAGCTCTCGGGGCGCAAGGACAAGCCGTTCATCACGCTGAACTGCGCCGCCCTCCCGGAAAACCTCGTCGAAAGCGAGCTTTTCGGGCATGAAAAAGGCGCGTTCACGGGCGCGGTCAGCCGCCGCATCGGACGCGCCGAGGCCGCCGACGGCGGCACGCTCTTCCTCGACGAGATCGGCGACCTGACCATGCAGACCCAGGTGAAGCTCCTGCGGTTCCTGCAGGAACGCACTTTCTCGCGCGTCGGCAGCAACGAAGAGCTGCATTCCAACGTGCGGTTTCTCGCCGCCACCAGCCGCAACCTCGAGGAGCTGATGGAGAAGAAGCTCTTCCGCGAGGACCTGTATTACCGCCTGAACATCTTCCCCATCATGATGCCGCCGCTCGCCCAACGCAAGAGCGACATCATCCTGCTCGCCGAGTATTTCATCGAGAACCTGAACGTGAAGTACAACAAGGCGATTCGCAAGCTCTCGCCCGGCGCGATCCACCTGCTCATGAACTACAGCTGGCCGGGCAACGTCCGCGAACTCGAAAACTGCATGGAACGCGCCGTGCTCACCGCTACCGATGACTGCGTCCAGGCACAGAACCTGCCGCCCTCGCTCCAGGCCGTCGGCGCGTCTTCTTCCGGATCGCCCGCCGCTACCATTGGCGACGATTCCTCCACGCTCGAAGTCCTGCTCGCCAACTACGAGCGCGAGATTCTTCAGGACGCCATCCGCAAGAACGACGGCAACCTTTCCGCCGCCGGCCGCAAGCTCGGGCTTTCTCCGCGCATGATGAACTACCGCATGAACCGCCTCGGCCTCAAAAAAGAATTCTGAAACCGAAGCCGGATTCCTTTCATCTCATGCGATAAGCGTCAGTATTTCTCGAAAATCGTACAATTCAGGAATCGGGCTTGAAATGCCTTCCGGTTTTACTTTTTTGTCAAAAAAAACGCTTTTCACCTTGATTTTTGACGGATTCTGTGCTAGATTATATTTTCATGGAATGCCAACATAGCTCAGTCGGTAGAGCGGTTCACTCGTAATGAACAGGTCCTCGGTTCGATTCCGAGCGTTGGCTCCATTTTTTTTGCTCAAATTCAAGAGATTACGCCGTTTTCCTCGTTTCCTTAAATCCTCTTGTTTTCCTTGTTTTTGAACTGTTTCGAGCAAGATTTATAAACAACTTATCTACTTTTTCTTGAGGTGGGATAGTTTTTCGGGCGTTCCCTTGCTTTTAAGGTGGGCTTTCACCTCTGTCCGGTCTTCTCTTGGCCTGTGGGGGCGTGTTCGCCGTCTGCCCTCAAGATGTGTTTCTGTTTGCGTTCCTTTTGAACAGGTCGCGCGCGAAATCAAAAACATTTGTCTCTCTCCGCCATGATACGTATATTCCCGTGTCATGCCTCCGATTTCCTTTCCATGCGTTTTCCGGCCATTTGACGGCAGGAAACAAAAAGCCCGTCCCGTTTTAGGGGGCGGGGCTTCGGTTCGGCGTTGTGCGTCTTCAAATCGCTTTGGGCGGTGGCGATTTCTTCTGCTCTTCTTGCTTTGCTTCCCATCGGAAACAGTTTCCTTTCCGAATAGGACGGCTTTTCCCCGTAGTCGGGTTGAAATACGCATCTCTTCTACAGGCGTATGTTTCGGGTAAATACCAACGGCAAGTAAAACAGCGGCGTTGTGCAGGATTCCACGCGCAGTAAAGCTCATGCGCCGTCCGTGTCTTCTCGGAAAAGAACGTCTTTTCGCAGAAACGGCAGGAAAAACGCTTATATTTCATGGTTATTGCTCCAACTTGGCGATTTCATCCGGTTCAAGGAACGATACACGTTTCTTTTCTTGGAAAAACCGTTTTCTCGTTTCGGGGTCTGCTTCGCGGAGCTGTCGTTCAATCTCTATGCGCTCCCGCAAAAATGCAGGAAGCGCAAAATTCATTTTGACTGCTTCCGCGAGGTCGATACGATAAGTCAGGGTGTTCGTGTGTTCGTCATAGGTTTCAAATTTCATGATTACCTCCGTTTAGTCGGTTTACGGTTTTTGGGCTTATGCGTTTCTCTGTGGCAGGAAAACGTATGGTTTCTGTTCTTGGTAATACGTAGGGGGGAAAGTGACGGGGGGCTGTGGGGGGCTACGGTCATGCAACACGCATCCTTTCTTTGAGCTGTTCCTGAATCTTGGATAGCTCAATTTCCAGTATCGCCCTGTTTCTTTCACGTTTTGCTCTTTCTTGAGTGTCCTTCATCCTGCCTCGCTGTAAGAGCTGAAAAAATGTGGCGAACGTGTAATATGGCGGTTTCCAGTTTTCCCAATTGGTTTTTGCTATCCACAACTCAACCTCATGGATGCTCGGATAAAAACCATCGGTTTTTTCGAGAGCTTCACAATAGATTATCTCAACACGTTTCAGCATTTCCAAATCGTAGCTTTCCCGTGAAATCTCCGGTGTTGTACTCTCTTCTTCCGTTTCCGGAATATCCGAAGATTGAGAGATCGTTGGATTGTTGTTAGATATGTTAGATGTGTTAGAGGACGGTGAGCTTGGAAGGTTAGTGTTTTTGTATTTCAAGGTTAGTGTTTTTGTCTCCGAAGGTGAGTATTTTTGCTTCTCGAAGGTTAGTGTTTTTGCCCCCTGTTCCTCATCAAGAGAGACGGCTTGATAGCCCGTTGTTGTCTGAAAAACAAGTTTTCTGTTCTCCAATTTCCGCAAATCTTCAAGAAGTGTTCTGTTTGGGATTTGAAGCTCTGTGCAAATCGTATCTTTATCAACAGATTGTTTTTCTGTTGAACGATAGCTTTCAAGCAAAGAGTATAACAGCTTTTGTCTCAAGCTCAAATCAAGTCCGAGAACGCTTTGAAAGAGCTTTAGATGTCGTTTATCCGTTTCTATGCGTTGTTGTGTCTCATCGGAAAGAGAAATCTTTCCTCTTTCAACGACAACATATCCAAGAGATTTGATTTTCGTCATAATCTGCTTAATATTACCTTTTGAAGTCCCGCAGAGTTTAGCAAGAGCATCATAGCCGCCTGTGAAAGCCTTTCCCGAACTATGCTTGCAATAGGTGGCAACAACAGAAAAAACGAATATCCCAAGCTCGGATAAGTGTTTGTTGCGTCTTTCTCGAAATAGGAACATCGGCAACTGGTAGAAATCAGGTGGTTTCATTTCCCATCCCCCCTCAATTCAAATCCCGGTCGCCGTATTCCGCGAGGCTCTGTATTTCGTCAAGGTAGAAACGGAGTTTGCGAGGGGAAATCTTGAAGCAATGAATCTTTCCCTTTTCCGCAAGTCCCATCAGCAGAATCCGAGAACAGCCCAATATCGCCATTGCTTCTGCCGTTGAAATCGTTTTCCTCTGTCTCGGAATCTGCGGGACGGAATCAGGCGTTTTTTCCTTGATTGCGTCAAAAACAAGCCGGAGAGTTTTCTTGTTCTGTTCGTTGATTATCGTCTCAATACGCTTTGCAAGTTGAGTATTCATGTTTCCCCCTCTTTTAGTTTTTGTTGCCGAACAAAGCAAAGTTTTCGATTTCATCCTCGTAAAACCGGGTTTTTCGAGAAGAGAGCTTGATTTCTGTGAGCTTCCCCGTCTTGCAGTATTCCGCAAGGGTCGGGCGGGAAACTTCAAGGATTTCCATTGCTCTCTTTGCATTTATCATTTTCCGGTTTTTCTGAATCGTGATTTTTCCAATTCTCCCGTTTTTGTTGAGGATTTCCAAGACGGCTTCTTTCGTTTCAATCGTTGCCGTTGGTTCCAAATCCAATACGGTCTTGATTGCGTTGATAACGTCTTTGGGAATGGTTGTGTTGGTCTGCATCGGCAAGCCTCCATAGAGTTTATGCAAGCAACTTTTTTGCTCGCGCTTGCTTATCCCATCAATGTCAACTTATTCTTGTGATAAGCAGAGAAAAAAGCGGTTTAGAAGTCCTGCCTTTCCCCCAAAAAGAAGAGAAAAAATAAAAGAATTTATGTTTTCGGCGCATAGAAACAAAAACAACAGGTACTTTTCGCAAATTGTTTTTGGGGAAAGTTTTTCTCCTGTTGCCTCATTTTTGAGCTCAAAAACCGGAAAAGAATCTCCCCCTATGTATCTGTTTTTAACAAAATCCTCCGAGCTTTTTCCGGACGGTATATTTTTCTTGCAATGATATGATAATAAGATTGCGGTTTGTGAACTTTTTTCTAAAATCGAGCTCAAAAGTGTCAACTCTTAAATTCAAAGCAACAAAAAAACCGGAGAAGTTTTGCTTTCTCCGGAAAAAAGAACAAAACGGTATAAAGATTTGATTTACAGTAGATTGTACTCTTTTAAGGCTGTCTCTATTGCTGAAAGTGCTTCTGCGGTCGCCCTTGGTAACGCATCGCAAATCAATTTTCGGCGTTGGCTAAACTCCTCCTCGATTACTTCGTCTTCCTGTTCGGCTGTAGGTTCGCAAAACATCGGCAGGGTTTTTATTGCTTCCCCTTTGGCCTTTTGGCTTGCGTGTGAATAATGCGCGGTCATTGCCGGGTTTCCATGTCCCACGATTTCGGCAACAACTGAAAGCGGAACGCCTGCGTTGGCGCAGAGAGAAACGAATGTGTGGCGGAACGAGTGTAGCCCGTATGCGTTTGCGCCGATTTTGCGCTGTCTGCCGTTCAAATCGTCTTTCTGCAATGTGGTTTCAAGTCCTGTAGCCAACCGAATAATCTTCATCGTGTCTTTTTGGATTCCGGACGGGTTTTTCCTGTATCGGTCTGCTATGTGAGGCAAAATGAAATCTTCTCCGTGTTTGTTGTCGTCTCTCCATCGTGCCGCATCTTTGAGCGCATCAAGTAAAACCGGAAAGATTCTTAACTCAACATGTCTGTATCCGGATTTCTTGGCCGTCTTTCGCGGAACGAATGAAATCAAGCCGTTTTCCAAATCAATATCGCGCCATTGCATCAAGCAACCGTCCTGCCCTCGGCATCCCGTATAACAGCAGAGCAGGAACAAAACACGCATCTCGTCTTTGTAAAGCGGAGTGTAGTATTTTTCTTTCCCCGTCTTCAATTGGTACTTGAAGCCGTCTTTGAATCCTCTGAAAATCGCCTTGACTTGCTCTTCGGTAAATTCCTTGCGGGAAACGGCGGCGTTGGGTTTCTTCGGGATTTCCTCGAAGGGATTCTTTTCAAGCTCGGCAACTCCCCGCAGATGCTTGAAAATCATCCTCAAGGCTTGAAGATATGCGTTATAGGTTACAGCAGATAGCCCGTCATTCCATAGCGAATCCATGAAAGCAGATGCAATCTCGTAATCTATTGCGGAAATGTGTTCGATTTCCGGATGCTCGATTGCAAGCCAATCTGTGAAACAGCGGAACATGCTCTCGTACTTTGAAAGCGTCTTCTCCCCGCTGTCCGGACGTGTCGGCTGTTGGCAATATGTCCTCCACGCCGAGCGAATCGTTAAGCTGTACTGCCGCTTCAAGCTCTTTACCTCGGCAACTTGGTTGATATAGTCTTGTTTTGTCACGACAAGGTTATATTTCCGGAAAGCCTCTGCCGCTTTTTCTGCTTCTTTCTCGCTTGTGCATGGTTCGCCGTCTTGGTTCAATAACGCCTTTGTGATAATCTTTCCGTTTATCATCGAACGCAGATAAAACCGTTTTCCCCGCTTGTAGATTGAGCCCGCGCCCTTTTCGCGATACCGTTTCTTTCTTCCGGTGCGCTTTGTGTACTGGTCTTGGGAGACGGTCGGGGCTGTCTTGCTTCCTGCGTCCGCTTTGGCTTTCTTGGGGGTGGTCGCCATGATTGCGTTTCCTTTCGGGAATTGAGGTTGATTTACATCTTTTGTATTTCCTGCCTATAATATAGCATAAAATCAAAATTTATCAACAACTTATACGCAATTAAAAACACTAAATCTCCATAATTTATTTATAATAAGCGAGAAATAATTTTTATTGCAGAGAACTCGTAATGAACAGGTCCTCGGTTCGATTCCGAGCGTTGGCTCCATTTTTTTGCCCTGATTTCAAGGCGGTCACATCGACTTTTCTATTGTTATTCACCGCCCTTGTCTGATAAAAAAGATCCGATGCCGGCTTCTTTCAGGCTGTCTCCCTGATCTTTCCGGCGTTTCTCTTTTTCCTATGTCAAAAACAGTCGAAGACTCAAAACCGCGTCAGGGGTTACGGCGTGACCGAGGTCAGGATCATGCTCAAAGTCGGCGAAGACAGGTCCCAGGTCCTGTCTCTTCATGGTACTGGAGCAGGCTGGCAGATTCGCCGATTCTTTTTCCCTGTGCATATTCGAGGAAGCCGCAGAGGCCTGCTGGTCTGACAGTAAAAAGCGGACGCGGCACAGACTTGCGCTATCCTTCCTAAGCTGCCGGATCCGGGCAGGGAAGGATATTGCCGTCTGAGACGTTTGCAGCCGTCAGAGATTCTCCATGTCAAGCGTCATGTAGATGGACGTGTACTTGCGCGAGAGGGCGTTGATCTCGCCCCTGTGGCGTTTAGTGTCGATGACCTTGTCCGCGGCGGCTTTCGCGTCGGTATTGCCGAGTTGGAACGCGAAACCGTATTCCTCCAGAGGAATGGAAACATCCAGTTTTTTGACTCTTCTGCCGTCGATGCTGGCGATCTTGTCCGAGGCGAGATCGGCTTCGCCGCCGTCGTCGATGTATGCGTCGATCTTGTGTTCGAGGAGGCCCAGGATGCCCTGCATGGAGTTGTCAAAGTGGACCGTCTTTTCCGCCTGAAGCTCTTCGATGGCGAAGTCCTCGCTCTTGGTGCCTCTCTTTGCTCCGATCACTTTTCCCTTCAGGTCGTCAAGCTTTGCATACGCGGCATCGGTGTTGACGAGAATCCGCCGGACAGTGCTTTCGTACGGCTGGGAGAACAGCACGAGCTTTTCCCGTTCCGGCGTGATGGAGATGCCGGATGCGCCCATGTCGGCGGACCCGGATTCCACGAGGGGAAGTACCTCGTGGAAGGGCACGATCTTGATCCGCAGGGGGCGTTTCAGCTCTTTTGCGATGTCCTTTGCGATCTCGATATCCATGCCGACCAGCTGGTTCCTGTTCATGAGGACGAACGGCGCAAACGAGGATTCGAGGCAGACGACGAACGGCTTGCCTTTATCTTCGTTTCTGCGGGCAGGGGGGATGTTGTTGAGCTCATCGAAGTGTTTCGCCCGGCTTTTCTGAAGCGCGCCGGACACTTTGAACGTTTCAATGACCTTGTTGGCGGCTGCTGCGAGCCTGGAATCTTCCTTGTTGAAGACGAGCCCGTACTGAAGCCTGCTCAGAGGCTTTCCCAGGATTTTGTACTTGCTTTTGTTTGCCTTGATAAGGGAATCCGCCTGCATGGCATCCAGGACGGCGGCATCGGCACGGCGGCGGTTGAACACGGTATCGATCTCTTCCAGCGTCAGGAACGGGATGACCGCTTCCGGTTTGACCGTTTCACGGAGGAGTTCGATATCGCTGGCTCCTTCCTGCACTGCGACTCTGGCGGTTTTCAGAGCGGATTCATCCTTGATGGCGGCCCCGTTCGGCACGACGATGACCTGCGAGGATGTGTCGTAGGGCGAGGAAATGAGGTTGTCTTCGGAATGTTCCGGCGTGATCGTGATTCCCGCGGCACCGATGTCGGCTTCCCCCTGGGATATGAGCGTGAAAATATACTGGAACGGGACGATCCGGATCTGAATCGGGCGTCCGAGTTCCTTCCCGATCTCGTTGATGAGGTCGATGTCGATCCCCGCGACAGTGGTGTTTGCGTCGCCGACATAATAGCAGTATGGCGAGGTGGACACCGCGCAGGCGACGATCAGCGGTTTGCCCTTTTTGTCGGAGCAGGACGTGAGGATCGTGACGGCAAGGAAAAGAATCGCAAAAAGACGGAAGAGTTTTTTCATATTGTGAGTTTCCTTGATTGGGGATGCGGGCGTCCGGGGTTGAGGTTATTCGGGGATCGGGAGCTCCGTGATCCTGCACTCGGGACTGTAGGGCATTTCGTCGTGGACCGTAGTCCCTTCGGCGATCTGATTCACAGGCAGATGAAGATACCGGAGGATCCCTTCGGCCAGCACTTCGCCGTCGACGGTCAGGATTTTTGCCTCCACGGCGAACAGCCTGGAACGGTCTTCGATCAGTTTTCCAGTGGCCAGGAGATCGGCATCGTAGGGGACGGGCTTCCGGTAGCGGGTCTCAAGGGAGATGGTGACGCCGAACTCCGCGTCGTCGTTTCTGGCCGCCCACAATCCCCGGAGGCCCATTTCGTCCAGCATGGCGGTAATCATGCCGCCGTGAACCCGTCCGGGGTAGCTCTGATGCCACGCCCGGTAGCGGAACGGCGATGCGACGCTTCCGTCGGTCATGTTATAGAATGGCGCCTGAACGCCGAACTGGTTGTCCAATCCGCAGATCACGCACATCCGGCTGTTGCGCTGTTGCCCGATGACTTTCATGTTTGTTCTCCAATCATTACGGTTGCTCCTCTGAAACACGCCTGCGATCCGGTTCGAAATAGACCGCATGGTGAGAGAAACGAATGTAATAATATACCTTTCCTTCAGCTTTTTTCAACCGAAGTTCTTTTGATTGAAGGTATATAAAAAACTCAACCCCCCGCGAATGGCAGGGGGTTGAGGCGATGCGTGAGGATCGACTGTTCCCCGGCACGACTTTTCAGGGCCGTGTCAGGGAATAAACCGGATCATTCGAACATCTTCGGGAGGCCGTTGTACAGGATGTTCATGATCGTGGTGTTGTCATGACCGCTCTTTTCGGAGAAGGCCTGATACAGGTTACCGTCCTTGAAATTATCGCAATACTTGAAGATTTCGGTATGCTTCTTCATGGCATCGATCTGGGGAGTCAGATTCCCGTATGCCATGTCGGAGGGACTGCCGCAGCCGGCGTAGACGCGGAAATCCGTGGGCTTGTAGCCGCTCTGGGTGAAGGTTTCCGCGAGATACTTCGCGGAGCCTTCGCCGTTGCCCATGCCTGCGATCCAGCTGTCGCCGCTGATCGGGATGTAGCAGCCGATCTGGTCGATGCAGTGATCGAAGACGCCCCAGGTGCAGACGCCGCCCATGGAGAATCCGCTGAACGCGCGATGCCACTTGGAGGCGTGGATGCCTTCCTTGGTGACGTCCTTGGCATAGGTGTGATACTGCTTTTCGACGGCCGGGATCAGGTCCTTGACGAGCTCGAGGTGGAAGTTCATGCTGGTGCTGCTCATGTCGCTGGCGTACGGCACGTTGTAGGTGGGCGTGACGACGATGAGGGGCTTGATGTCGCCCTTGGCGATCATGTTGTCGAGTACGTTCTTCATCTGGCTGTTCTGATCTACGCCGTGGAAATACTGGTTCTCGTTTCCGCCGCCGCCGTGCATCAGGTACAGGATGTTGTACTGGGTCTTGGTGTCCTTCTCGTCATAACCCGCGGGCAGATAGATGAGGGCGGTCTTCTCGACGTCGGCGCTGCCTTCCTTCGAATTGTCGCGCGTTTTGTACTTGAAAGACACGACCTTGCCGGATTTTTCGTTGGGATTGTTGTATTCCTGCGGCATTTCCTTGAACTTGTTGTCGGGGAACTCGGTCCGGGTGGAGGCGATGGATTCCATCTTTTCTCTCTTTTCGGGTTTCGCTTCGCGCTGCTGACCGCCCATGCCGCCCATACCGCCCATGCGGGGCATACCGCCGCCCATGCCGCCCATACGGGGCATGCCGCCCTGGCCGCCGCCGAATCCGGGGAATCCGCCCATGCCGCCGGCAGGTCTCTGTCCGCCTGCGCCCTGGCCGCCCATCGGGGGCATACTGCCTTGGCCGCCGCCGAATCCGGGGAATCCACCCTGACCGCCCTGGCCGCCCATCGGGGGCATACCGCCCTGGCCGCCGCCGAATCCGGGGAATCCACCCTGACCGCCCTGGCCGCCGCCGAATCCGCCCATCGGGGGCATACCGCCCTGGCCGCCGCCGAATCCGCCGAAGCCGCCCATGGCGGGAGCTCCGCCAGCGGGAGCCGCGCCTGCGCCAGCGGGAGCCGCGCCGCCTTGTCCGAATCCGCCGAAGCCGCCCTGGCCGCCGCCGAATCCGCCCATCGGGGGCATACCGCCCTGGCCGCCGCCGAATCCGCCGAAGCCGCCCATGGCGGGTGCGCCGCCAGCGGGAGCCGCGCCAGCGCCAGCCGGAGCCTGTGCGGAAAGCACGGATGCGAGGAGCAGAGATCCGGCGATGATCGAGCCGGAAGCCAGCATCTTGTTCAGTTTGTGTGTCATACAAATCTCCTTTACTGTTTGTTTTGTTAGGAAAGATCGGTTGTTTTGTCTGGATAAAAGGGACATATTTTTCTATTTAACGAATCTCCCGTTCCGTTTATTGCAGGAAAAATCGAAAAAAACAACGTTTTTCTGACTTTTTTAGACAAAAGATGCCGCACTCGCTCGGAGAACATCTTCGCGGTATGCAGGAATGCGGCTTCTTTTTGTTCGCGGGGCGGCGTTTTCTCCTTTTTCCGGCTTGCATTATTGCGCTGACGGGTGTATTGTGTAGAAACTCTTTTCGGAATACGGATTTAAAACTAAGGTTTGATGAACTCATGCTGATCCTGCGCCAGGGTACACGCACCGAACTCATTGTGCGCAAATCGCGTTTCCTCGCCGAAGCGACTCCGGTCGCCTCGCCCGAGGCCGCGCGCGAGCTTCAGCGCGAACGCAAGCGCGTCTATGCTGATGCGAATCATGTCGTCTTTGCGTTCGTCTGCGGGCCGCAGGGCGGCGTGATGGGGTGTTCCGACGACGGCGAACCCTCCGGGACCGCCGGACGCCCCGTGATGGAGGTGCTGAAGGGCAGCGGGATCACGAACGTCCTGCTCACCGTGACGCGCTGGTTCGGCGGGATTCTGCTCGGCACGGGCGGGCTGGTCCGCGCCTACACCGAAAGTGCCCAGCTGGCGCTCGCCGACGCGCCGACCGCCGAACTCGTCCCGCTCACGCGTTTTATGCTCGCGCTGAGCTATCTCCAGTACGAGACCGTGCGCCGCCGTCTCGCGGAATTCGCGGTTGCGGTCACCGGCGAGGAGTTCAGTGCAGGCGTGACGCTTTCCGGCGAGATCCCGACCGCGAACTTCGCCGCGTTTTCCGCCATGGTCCGCGACCTCACCAACGGCGCGGCCCTTCCCCGCGAACAGATCCCAAATGATGAAAGAGTGATGCCATGAAACGAATTCAAACGATATTGTGCGCCCTGATCCTGTTCTGCTGCGCGGTTGCGTTCGCGCAAGGGAACCGGGGCGGATTCGGAAATTTCGGAAACCGCAACGGCTTCGGCGGTGGCCGAAATGGCTTTGGCGGCGGACAATGGACCCGTCCGCCCGGAGCAGGGGCGGTCGCGCAGCCGGAAACGAAGCTGAAACGGCCCTTCGGCGCAGGGCAATACGACACCTCGGCGTTCATGGCGGGCGAGATCCGCGTCAACCTCGTGCTGTTCGAATGCGACGGCAGGATCGACGCCAAATCCGAGACCTGGAGCAAGGACGAGATCGCGAAGGTGATCGCCCACGTCAAAAAAGCCTGCGCCTGGTGGGAGGAGATGTGGAAGCGGAAGAACTACATCGGCAAGCTGCATTTCACGGTCGACGTGGAGCACGCGGAAACGCCGTTCCGGACCTCCTACGAACCTGTCACGCACAGCGCGATGCGCGACGACAGGCTGTGGATCGGCGAATTTCTGAACGCGCAGGGGTATTCCGGCGACAAAACCGGGATGCTGTACCGGTATACCGCCGACACGATCGAGAAATACAACGCCGATTTCGCGTTCAACATCTTCGTGGTGAAGGCCGACAACGACCGCGACCACTACTTTTCGGACAATTACCGATCCTACACCCTGGGACGGCAGTACGAGGGCGTTTCCGACACCTATATCCTCGTGGCGTACTCCAAAGCCTATGACTGGTATTCCTCCCAGTCCTTCGCGCACGAAATGGCGCACATCTTCGGCGCGGCCGACGAGTATCCGGGGCAAGGCAGGTATACGGACCGCGCCGGGTATTACGGCGTGCAGAACACCAACGCCCCGGACGGCAACCCGGACCGGAACAGCATCGTGCCCAGCCTGATGAACAGTTCGATCTCGACTGCGTTCGAACGGCACGTCACTTCGCCGCAATCGCTGGAAATGATCGGCTGGCGGGATTCCGACGGCGACCGGATCATCGACGTACTGGACGCGCCGATCGAGGTCACGGATTTCTCGTCCAAGCTGAAGCTCTCTGATTCGAGCTACGAGTTCACCGGCACGTTCACGGTGCAGAAGGTCAGAAACTACAACAACTCGAAGGCGATCACGATCAATTCCGTCGACAGGCTGCTGTACCGGAACGGCGAATCCGGCGAGTGGAAACAGGTCAACGACAAGGACTGGGGCGAGGAGAGCAGGACCGTTTCCCACCAGTTCAAACTCCCGAAAAACTCCGTGCTTCAATGGAAAGTCGTCGATTCCGACGGAACCGCCGAATCGAAGACGTACACGATCGGCGGCGTGCGCGATCCGAAGACCGGGATCAACCGCAGGACGCAGTCCGCGAAGTTCAGTTTCACCCCCGCCACGCCCGACACCGGGATCGTCAAGTACAAGCTCCGCGTGGACGACAGGGTATTCGACCTCGACGAACAGAGCACCTATACACTGTCCGGCATCGCCAGCGGCAGGCACACTTGGGCGGTCCAGGGCGTCTACTCCGACGGGACCACCACCGACTGGCTCCCCTGCGGCACGTTCACGATGCCGACGAGCTGACCGTGCCCCGATCACGAAGGAGACAAAATGAAGAACAAGTTTACAACGTTTTTATCGAAGCTTCGGATCAGGTATTTGATCTATCCGCTGGTGTTCATCGTTGCGGCGAGCGTTTTCCCGCTGCTGGGGCTCGTTGCCGCAATCGCGATCATCGCGACGGAAATGCGTTTTCAATCCAAAGCGAAAAAAGAGGAAGAAAAGGCTCCGCCGGACCAGTCTCCTCGACAGACGGCGGGAAATGTCGCGAAACTGGTCCTCCTGCTGCTTCTTGGAGCCCTTTTCATCTTTATCGCCGCAAATATCATCAACGCTCTCGGAGAAGCCGTGCTCAAATCGGACAATAATCTCACGACAGAGAACATGATACGCGTTTCATTACGCCTGGAAGCTTACAAAACGGAACACGGGAGTTATCCGCCTCAGCAGGACATGCGTTCCCTGCTGGAAACGCTGGGGATCCAGAAGAGCGATTTCCGGAAGACTTTTTTCTTTGACCTCGATTCTGCGACATATCATGCTCCTCCCGAGGATTCGACTGATCCCGAGGACAGGTTCATCACGATGCGCGTCAAATGGCATTTGTTCGAAGGATACGATCATCTTCTCTTTTTGAGGAGAGACGGTACTGTCGGCTCCGAGTATCTGAAAAAAAAGACGCAAGAGACTGAACGCACACTGGAGCCCGACCAGTCTGTCCTCTGAAAAAACAGGTCATTTTGTTTTTCGGGGAGCTTGAAAAATGGGATCCCGCCGTTATTTTATATAACACACGACAAGACCAACACCCGTCTGTCAAAAACACGGACCGACGGAGATTTCCGCCCCGTTTTCGGGGGCAACAAACAGAAAGGCTGAACACCATGAAAATCGGATGCGTCAAAGAAATCAAGAACAATGAATTCCGCGTCGGGCTCACGCCGGACAACGTCCGGGATTACGTCGCCGCCGGGCATCACGTGTACATGGAACGCGGCGCCGGGGTCGGCTCCGGGTTCTCCGACAACGAATACGTTGACGCCGGTGCGAGCATCATCGACAACGCGGCGGACGTGTGGCATCTGGTCGACATGATGGTGAAGGTGAAGGAGCCGCTCGAAAGCGAATACGGCCTCTTCCACGAGGGCCTGATCCTCTACACCTACCTGCACCTCGCCGCCGACAGGGAGCAGACCGACGCCCTGCTGAAGGGCAAGGTCAAGGCGGTCGCGTACGAGACGATCCAGGAATCCGACCGCTCCCTGCCGTGCCTCGCCCCGATGTCGCAGATCGCGGGCCGTCTCTCCATCCAGGAGGGCGCGAAGTACCTGGAGAAGAAGTTCGGCGGCGAAGGCATCCTGCTGGCGGGCGTCCCCGGCACACCGAAGGCGAACGTGGTGATCCTCGGCGGCGGCACGGTCGGCATGAACGCGTGCAAGATCGCGGTCGGCATGGGCGCGAACGTGACGATCCTCGACATCAACCTGAAGCGCCTCGAAGAGCTCGACAACATGTTCGGCGCGCACATCCAGACGCTGGTGAGCTCGGACAGCAACATCGAACGCGTGCTGAAGGACGCCGACCTGGTGATCGGGTCCGTGCTGATTCCCGGCGGCTCCACGCCCAAACTCTTCAAGCGGCGCTATCTGCCCGAGATGAAGGACGGCGCGGTGTTCGTGGACGTGGCGATCGACCAGGGCGGCTGCGGCGAATCCTCGCACGTGACCACGCACGACGATCCGGTATTCATCGAGGAAGGCGTGGTGCATTACTGTGTGGGGAATATGCCCGGCGCGGTGCCGCGCACCAGCACGATCGCGCTCACGAACGCCACGCTGCGCTACGGACTCCGGATCGCGAAGGGCGGCCTGGAGGAAGCCTGCAAGGAAAGCAAGGTCATTGCCTCCGGCGTGAACTGCTACCTCGGCAAGCTCACGAACAAAAACGTTGCCGCCGCGCACGGCTACGAGTTCACGGACCTCGCCTCCCTGATCTGACCTGATCCCCTCCGAACAATTCCAGCAAAAAGCCCCGGACCTTTCGCAGGATCCGGGGCTTTGACTTTTCTATGCCTTTTACTTTTTCTTCGCCATCGTCTTGAGGGCTTCGCCGAAGATCAGATAACCGCAGTTGCCCGCGATCGTGCCTTCGTTCTGGCCCCACAGGAACGGCCAGTCGTCGAAGTTCTCGAAGTGGTCGGGTCGGCGGAACAGCACGCCGGGGGCGACGTTGCCGGGGATGAACGAGAAGTCCGCGCGGTTGTTGCCGTAGAAGACTTCCTTCGGACGCGCCGCGCCGACGGCGGCCACGAGCGAGTAGTTGTGGTACGGGTGGCAGCCGAACATGAACGATGCGGCCTTGTAGGCGTAGCTCTTGTCGATGATGTCGGGGAAGTAGATGTTGGCGAGGCATGCCGTCGCGCCGAAGCTGACCACGGAGCCGCTGCCCGCCCAGTTGCCTTCGCCGATGGGCACGCCGTACGGATTGAGCCGGTCGAAGTTGTCCATGTATTCCTTGAACTGCTTCACGTAGGGCTCGAGTTTCTTCTTGTACTCGGCGTCCATGTACGGGATCGCGTCGAGCGCGGTGCGGATGCCGTTGTTGCCGTTGCGGCCCAGATTCTGCCAGATCTGCTGCTCGAACATGTCGCGGTACTCCTTTTCGCCTGTCGTGCGGTACAGCTGGAGGAGGAGGTTCATATTGCCGCGGGGATTCGTCCCCATAAGTTTTTGTGACTGCTTCAGGCAGCGTTCCGCGAGCTCGTCGTTGTAGCCCTTCAGCACGCGCGCGGCGGCGGCGAACATGGCGGCCGTGCCGGGATCGGGGCCGGGGTTGCGGTTGGTGAACGCCCACATGTCGTCCGGGATGCCGCTGCGCTTGCCGTCCTCGGAGACCTCGAAGCGTTTCAGCGAGGGATCATAGTGCAGGCCGTCGGTGATGGCGGCGGCGTCGCCCAGATGGTGATAGTTGTCGAGGACCGAGTTGGAGAGCGTCGAGGACATGAACCCGATGTTCTCGGCCTGCGCGACCAGGTTCAGCACGCCGTGCTCGATGTACTGCAACAGGTCGGGCTTGCCGTCCGGGCGGTGCAGGTCGACGTACCGCTGTTCCTCGCTCACGAACGTCTCGTCGCGCTTGTTGCGGAAGAGTTCCCAGGCGGAGATCAGGGTCGAGACCACGTTGATGTTCGCGCCGGTCTCGATGTCGAAGTCGCCCGCGTCGAAGTAGCCGCCCACGTTCAGCCCGGGGATCAGCTCGTAGGGCTCGTAGTGGGTGCCGTCGGGCTTGATACCGGTGTTCTGGCCCTGGAAATGGTTGTCGAAGTGATTGCTCGGCGGGGCTTGTAAATAGCCTTCCTTGAAGGGTTCCCCGTGCCAGACGCGGTACGCTTCGTTCACGGTCATGTGGTTCATGTGAATGGGGATCCACACGTCGCTGGTGGCGTTGGTGATCCAGTTGTAGACGGAATCGTCGATGATGAAGTTTCCGGTCTTGTGTTCGCCGTAACGGATGTAGTAGATGCCGGGCTTCTTCACCTCGCTGAAGTCGAACTTCACGTATTTGTACTTGTAGTATTCGCCCCAGAGGGACGTCTTGCCCTGGTAGGCCAGCTTTTCCGTGCCGTCCTCGCCGATCCGGAAGAGCGCCGCGTTCGCGATCACCCGGTCGCTTTTGTCGAGCTCGATCACGGCGACTTTCGGCTGGTCGGGGACGTATCCCACCTGGGAGAAACCGATGTTCGGTTCGCGGATCCAGCCGGGGACGGCGTGCGGCTCGACGACCCACGTGATGACCTTGCCGGTCTTGTTCGCGGGCAGAGGACTGCGGAGCACATACCAGCCGTTCTGCGCGAGGATGCGACCGTCATACAGCTCCAGCGTGGCCTCGTCCGAGGTGATTTTGATCATGCGTTCGGGCGCATCGGGCGCGATGATAATGGAATTGCCCTTGTCGAGCGGCAGCGGGTCGACGAACTTGTCCGTGCCGCGGTCGTCGTAGGTGCGGAATCCGCGGTACTGCATGGGTTTCTTTTCGTTCGGGACCGCCTCGGTATCGCTGGCGGCGTAGCGCGGGAACCTTCTGAAACGGCCGTCCATGACGTAGGTCTTGTTCCAGTACTGGGACGGCAGGAATTCGAGGTTGAATCCGGCCTGGCCGACCAGAGCCTCGGGAACCGGCTGGTCCAGATACACGGAAATCTCCACGGCACTGCCTTTTCCGGTCACCACCACGCGGGAGTCGAACCGGTAGTCGTTGTAGCGCATCGTGACCTCAATGGAGTTGTTCTCCGGGTTCACCCGACGCGACGGGGACGCGGGGACCAGGTCCCACTGTTCCGGGGTCTTGCCGAGTCGCACCGCGCCGCCCTGCACGGTCCGCACGCCGTGATGGATGATCTCGATGCCGGAGTTCTTCTCATCGTTGAACCCGCCCGTGAATGCGTTGCTGAACACGAGAACGTTGACGCCGGGCCGTTCAAAATAGCCCTTGTCGTTCAGGAGGAGTTCCGTTTCCCGGCCCGCGGGGCGTGGGGGCAGTTGCTGTTGAGGCTGGCGCTGACCTTGATTCTGCCGGGGCTGGCGTTGACGCTGGCCTTGATTCTGCCGGGGCTGCATTTGACCCAGCTGAGGCTGCTGACCGGCGGCCGGAGCTTGGGCCTGGGCAAAAACGAGGGGGAACGCGGCCAGAGCGGCCGCGACGAACAGGGAACAAGAGCGGACGTTCATGCTGATGATCCTTATTTGGCGGGGGGTATCGCCATTGGTTTGAGGTTACCGGACCTGATGAGATTTAGTTTAACGAATAATATATCCATCCGCGAAACGATTTCAAGTGAAAAAACGGAATTTCTGATTCCTTTTCAAGCCCTTTCGGAAAGCGTTTGTTGCCATTAATCGTGTTTCTGAGACCGAAACACAGAAAAGCCGCCGGAAACACGAGGAAATCCGGCGGTTGAAAAAACAAGAAAGATGAGCGGGAATCAGAGTTTTTCCGCAGTGGCTTTGAGCTCGGCGAGACGCGCGGCGTCCTTCGCCAGATCGTCGGCCGCGGCGGCGCAGATGGATTCGTCCAGGACGACTTCCCAGCCGAGGAATTCCGCGATGCAGTGGAACTGGTCGGAGATGAGCTTGTATTCGGGATTGCTGAGGGAATCCGCGCCGCATGCCACGATGCCGATTTTCTTCTTCGTGCGGAGCGTGGGCTTCGCGGAGGCGTCGTCCTTCGAATAGAACTTGTCGACGACATCCTTCAGCTGGGCGGAGACGCCCCACCAGTAGACGGGCGAGCCGAAGATCACGAGGTCGGCGGCGGCGACTTTGTCGATGATTTTGACCGAGTCGTCGATCTGGATGCAGTTTCCGCCGTTGCGCTTGCAGGCGTCGCAGTTGCGGCAGGGCTTGAACGTGAAGTCATAGACGTTCAGGGATTCGACCGTGTGGCGGGCTTTCAGGCCGTCTTCGATGGCGTGCAGGGCGTTGGAGGTGTTGCCGTTCTTGCGGGGGCTTCCGTTCAGGATCAGGACGTTCATTATGGTTCTCCTAGGTGTGTATTGAAAAGGATTGGTGTGAAGGCAGGTTATACCGGTGCGGTCAGGGGTCGTTCGGCTGTCCGGCGAGGATCTCGTTCATCTTTTTGATATTGTCACGCTGAGCCAGCGGCCGGTTGTCCGGGTCGTACAGCAGTCCGTTCTGAATGTGCGAATACAGCCGCAGATTGTCCACGGCCAGCGTACCGGTTTCCAGTTCCAGCGCAAAGAGCCGGATCTTCCCCTCATGGGGGAAAACGGTCCTGTACACGCCGGGACGATCCACTGTCATGCTCTGGCTCTGTGTCCCCATGATCACCGTGATCGTGTTGGGGGCCGCGCACTCGGTCACCTCGAAGGAAACCGTCAGCTCCGGTTCCTCCTGTTTGTCTCGCACGTCCGGGATTTGCTGGCGGAGCAGCGCGGGCGCGGTCAGACGGCAGACGGTGGAATCCCCCGTTTTTTCAAACGCGACATTTCCCTCCGTCTCCCAGCCGCGCTCCCGCAAAAAGAAACCGTTGTTGTACAGCCTGTTGTCGTAATAATCGCGGTAGGTCCACACGCCGTATCCCGCGGAGTATTTCCGGAGCACGTCCGGACAGGTCAGGAGATATTTGCCGATCTCGCCGTCCTCCAGCCGCGCGTTGTGCTCGAACTTCGGCGTGTTGTCATAGTAGAGGAACTGCTCGATGTAAACCGGCTTGCCGCCGTTGTGCCGGGCGAGAAAGTGCAGGATGTCCGCCGTATGCCGCATCGCTTCCTTCGCCTTGACGCGTTCCCCGTTGTTCACGAAGTCCATGGGGATCCCGTACATCGCCGCGGTGTAGTCCGCGTCCTGACACGGAAAGGTCGCCTCATGCTTATAATACCCGGCGGGTTTGCCCTTCGCGTCGAACATCGGATCCCCGTCCAGCCGGACCTCCAGGGACAGGTTCGGAAAAACGGCCTGTCCGTCCGCCAGAAGCCTGTTCAGACTCCGGTCGAAGAAATCGTACATCGCGCGTATCGCGGGTTCGGTCCGGCGCGGATACGGAATGCTGTCGTAGGAGCCGTACTGTACGTTGAAGGTTTTGTTGTAATCCTTCAGGGGGTACTGCGAACGTACATGTTCCTGAAATCCCATCCGCTTCGCGGCGTCGATCCGGTCCTGCAGAGACGGCGCGTCGCTGAACCCCAGAAACGGCGGCATGTAGTCCTCCCAGGTCAGGAAGCCTCCTGCGAAGCACGCATGCCCGCTCAGGCGCCGGTACAGAGTCCGGAGGTATTCCAGCCAGGCGTTGCGTGTTCCCCTGTCGTGAAAGAGCCGTATGATGCGTTCGTGAATATCTTCGTTCGCGTCGTTCACAAAATCCCACATGTAGCCGACGCGGGCATAGACCTTCAGCCCTTCCGCGCCGGCCGCGTTCATCACCCGGTCCAATTGATCGAACGCGTAATCGCTGTATGCGACCGGCTCCACGCCCGGCTGGAATTCCTTCCACGGGATCACCAGGATCACGCTGTCGAAGCCGTCCTCCCGGATCTGCTTCATGTCCCGTTCCAGGTGCTCCATTTCGCTGTTCCAGAAATTGATGTGCCACGCATCCCCGAAATACGTAGCCGAGCGCACATAGCCGTCCGCGCCGAATGTGGATGGATGGCCGGCGGAACTGTTTTTGAGGCTGACGATTCCTCCGGCAAGCACGCATGCCAGGATCAGGGCGGCCGCCGCTGCCACAGCAAACACCGTCTTTTTCCGCGGGACGCGGGAAGTGCCGCTGTCGGTCTGCGGCGTGCCGTTCGGAGAGGTCATGCTGGTTCTCGTAAGCGACGCAAAAACGGATAGTGGGCTTCTGTCTGCCGGGCCGTATCGAACGGGCGCGATCAGCGCTTTTTCCCGCCTTTTTCGTCGTCGAATTTCGGCTTTTGCTTGCCCTGGATCAGAGACGCCGGATCGCTGTCGATGTACTGGATAAACTCGATCAGCGCATCGACGCCGTTGTCGACGTTGAAGAGCGTTTCATCGAGCGTCTTGCTGGTGCGGATGGCGGTGGAGAGGAAGGAGCGGAAGTTCTCGGCGATCTTGCCGAATTCGATGGACTTGATCTCCACTTCGACGGACTTCGTGAGGGATTCGACCGCGGTGACGGCGGTATTGACGTTCTTCGAGATGGTGTCGATCTTGTCGCGGATATCGGAATTCGTGAGGTTTTCGAGGTTTTCGATGCTCTTGCGCGCCTCGGTGACCATGGCGTTCACGTTGTCGATCGTCTCGTCGAACTTCGGCGAGTTGACGCGCTCGTTGATGGAGTCGAGCACGGCGTTCGTGCGGTCGCTGATGCCCTTGTAGTCGATGCTTTCGAGCTTGGCGAGGATGGAGGTGACGCTGCCGCGGAGGTCGCTGATGAGCGACGGCTGGCTGGGGACGTAGGTATATTCGAGTCCGAACTCCGCGATGTCATACTTCGGCGGTTCGCTATTCTTGTCTAGCTGAAGCTCGATGTATTTGCCGCCGGTGATGCCTTCGAGTTCCATGCGGCAGCACAGGCCTTTCTTCACCGCTTCGGCGACATGTTCGTTGAAAGTTTCGATCGGGATGGTGACCGGAGCATGGTTTGCCTGCTGGACTTTGAACTTGGAAATATTGATCTCCATGTCGATGCGGATGACGTTGTCGGTGGGGTAGATCATGATCTCGCACACGTTGCCGATGGGAACGCCCTGATACTTCACGGAAGAGCCGACGGAAAGCCCCTGCACCGATTCCGAAACGAGCGTGGAGATGTGGGCTTTCTCCTTGAAACGGTCCATCGTGCCGAGGATGAAGAGCGCGGCGAAAAAAACGGCGGTGGCCAGGATGATGAACAGTCCGAGTTTGAATTTGCTGTTGTCGTTCATGATGCGGGATTCCTTCCTGAAAATGACATGGAAACGGCCGGCGTGTCAGGCATGATCCGGCTCCGTGCTGTTGCTTTTGTAGGTGCCGCCGCGCGAAAGGAACGTGCGGACGTATTCGTCGTTGCTGTGGTCGCGGAGATACGCGGGCGAACCGTCGTCCACGATGCCCTTCTTTTCCGCGGAGAGCATGATCACGCGGTCGGAGACGCGGAAGATGCTCGGGAGCTCGTGCGTGACCATCATGATCGTGGCATGGGTCTTCTCGCGGATCTCCATGATCACGTTGTCGAGCATGTCGGAGGTCAGCGGGTCGAGACCGGCGGACGGTTCGTCGAAGAAGAGGAGTTTCGGGTCGAGGGCGAGGGCGCGTGCGAAAGCGGCGCGTTTGATCATGCCGCCGGAGAGGTCCGAGGGCATGTATTCTTCGAAGCCGTCCAGGTGGACGAGCGCGAGCTTTTCGGAGGCGCGTTTTCTGATCTCGTCGCGCTTCCAGCTCGTGAGCTCCTCCATGGGGAGGGCGATGTTTTCGGCGAGGTTCAGCGAACGGAAGAGCGCGCCGCCCTGGTAGGCTACGCCGAACTCGGACATAATGGAGCGCTTCTCCTGTTCGTTCGCGGTCACGATGCTGCGCCCGTTGATGAGGATGTCGCCGTGAAGCGGCTTGTAGAGGCCGATGATGTGCTTGAGCAGGGTGCTTTTGCCGCAGCCGGAGCCGCCAAGAATGGTCACGATCTGGCCCGGTTCGATGCGGAAATTCAGGTTTTCGAGCACGACGCGCGAGCCGTAGCCGATAGAGAGGTCGCGGACCTCAATGGCGGGCGTGACGTTCGGATTTGCGGCGGGGGCGGGGGATGTGATGTTGTCCGGCATGGCTCAGCCTCACCATCCGTAGAACACGGTGAAAAGTTTCGCGAGGAAGGCGTCCGCCAGCACGATGAAGAGGATGCTGGTCACGACTGCCGAAGTTGTGGAACGTCCGACCGCGATCGCGTCGTTTCCGGTACGGAATCCGCGCCAGCAGCCCGTCATGGTGATGATGTAGGCGAAGACGACGCTCTTCAGGACGCCTTCGATGAAATACTTTACCGCTACGCCCTGCCGGGTCAGCCGCAGGAAGACGTCCAGCGGCATACCGAGTTCGGACCGCATCACCATGTAGCCGCCCGCGCACCCCACGAAATCGCCGATGACAGTCAGGAGCGGCAGCATGAGCAGCATCGCCCACATCTTCGGGACCACCAGGAACCGCGTGGGGCGGATGCCCATGGTCTGAAGCGCGTTGAGCTCCTCCGAGATCTTCATGGTGCCGATCTCGGCGGCGAACGCGGATCCGCTGCGTCCAGTCGCGACGATGGCGACCATCAGGGGACCGAGTTCGCGCAGGATGGTGCAGCCGATGACCATGGGCAGAAAATTGTCCGCGCCGTACTTGTGCGACTGCACCTCGGCCTGATATGCCAGCACCACGCCCATCAGCGCGCTGATCATGATCGTGATCGGCACGCCGTCCGGGCCGCAGGTGTTCATGTAGAACAGGAAATCCTTCCAGCGGAGGCGTTTCGGGTGGCGGATGCCTTCCCACAACGCGGCGGTGACGTCGCCCAGGAACGAGACCAGGGATACTGCCTCGTCTTTGAGCTGGAATACCATGTCTCCACACTGATGAATGAAGCTGTCCGCGGGCATTTTCATAAATACGGTTTTTATTTGTCAGAGGCCGACCGCCACGTATTTCCAATGCGCCCGGCGAGTTTCAGAAAGGAGGTGATCCTGAATTAGAAAGACTGGTCGTTTCCGTCGTCCTGTTTTTCGTCGTTTTCGGGTGCGGACGGCGCGGCGTACGGGATTCCGTCGGGATCCAGCCAGAGGACCTTTCGGGCGCATTCGCCGCGGTCGTTCGTGCCGACTTCGAACTCGACCTTTTCGCCGATTCTGAGATCGTCGAACTCGCAGTTGTCGAGGTCTTCCCACAGGAAGAAGAAATCGTGGTCGCCCCGCTCCGGCGTGATGAATCCGTATCCGCTCTTCAGCTGGACCACGGTGCCGCGGCGGCGTTCGGCCGGGAAGCTCTCGTCGTAGTCGTCCTCTTCCTCGTAGCCGTCGTCTTCCGGTTCGCTGCCCTCGGACTGGGGATAATTTCCGGCGTTGCCGGAGACGAACAGCGCGTCGATCTTGTCCTGCGGATAGAGCTGTTTTTCGATGATGTCCTGCATCCAGATGCCGTAGGTGGCTTCGGCCATCAGACGGCCGGATGTCATGGTCTGGCGGCGTCCGCCGTTGTCGTCCTCGTAGGCGTACTCCCAGCCGATCACCATGACGCGCGCACCGAGGGAGTTGAGCTTGCGGACGAGCGGGACATAATCGCCGTCGCAGGCCACCAGGACCACGACGTCGAATCCGGTGTGGACCATCTGTTCGTAGGCTTCGAGGGCGAGCGAGATATTCGCGCCCTTCTCGGATCCGTGGCTGACGGGGAGGAAATGCGCCACGACGCCTTCACGCGTCAGGACGTCGTCGAAATTGCGTTCGGAGAAAAGAAGATGCCGCAGATTGGCTTCGGCGGCGGTCAGGCGGCCGCGGAAATAATGGCTGTCGACGATGCGGCAGAGGTTCTCGCTGACATGTTCGCGTTCCGCCACCATGGTGCGGATGAGGCTGTGCAGGCCGGGGACGCTGATGCGGCTCCTGCGCGGATGGCCGTGATAGTAATAGTTGCTGACGTGATAGAAATAATTTCCGTCGTAGAAGATGCCGATCCGGATCAGTTTAGAGTCATTTTTCGCGTCCATGGCGGGCAAGTCCTTTCCAAATTTTAGTTCTGTTCAGATAATACGGGATGATACTGAAATCGTTTCACACTCGAAACATTTCAAGCCTTAACATAGCACGTTTTTTCTAAAATGCCAGTGCTTTTTCTGAAAAAACGCCGAAACAATTAGATTTTTGCCGTTTTTGTTCCTTTCTTCCAACTCATTCTCTGCTATCCGCTAACATGATTTCTATGTTGTCGTTATTCATGGGCCAACCGCCGCTGAAAACTGTTTTCCGGTTTACCATCTCCCGGACGCGCCGCCTCCGCCGAAACTGCCGCCCCCGCCTCCGCTCCGGCTGCTGCCGCCGCCGCTGCCGCCCCGGCCGCCTCCGCGGAGCATTCCCTTCAGGACCTCCCATAACAGATACATGAGGAAGATCATGACGACCAGTCCGACGGATTTTTTGACGTCCGGGTGGATCATGCAGCGGGCAATGATCGTGCCGATGAGCTCAAGAACGATGCAGATGCCGATGATGGCGAACAGGGTTTCTTCGGGGGCGTTCGCGGGCGAGGAATAGGAATAGCCGCCGTCCGTTTCTTCGTCTTCATCCATCACAGCGGATTTTTCCGGTCCGTTCTCGTTCAGGACGAACGCCGCCACGCTTGCGATGACGAAGGAGATCGCTTTTTCGTATTGCGCCATTCGCATGTAGGGTGCCATGTCGCGCAGGATGTCGCCCGCACGGGCATCGTTGATGACGCCTTCCAGGCCGTAGCCGATCTCCAGACGGCTCTCGCGATCGTCCATGGCCAGGAGCAGCAGGACGCCGTTGTCCTCGCCGCGCCAGCCGATCTGCCATTTTTCGGCGACGGCGAGGGAGAACTCCTCGATCGCGTCGCCGTGGAGCGACCGGATGATGAAGACGGCCATCTGGCCTTTCGAGGCCGCCTCGTAGGCGTCGATCTGAGCCGTCAGCGTGTCGATCTCGGACTGCGTCAGCACGCCCGCCTCGTCGACCACGCGCCGCGTACCCAGAGCCGGGATGCGCTCGTCCGTGGACTTGAAATCGTCCGGATCGAAGACGTTCAGGTCGAATCCGGCATACAGGACGAACAGCACCAGGCTGAACAGAAAGACGATGAAACACAGGTTCCCAAGCTGGTTCGGGAACATCGATTCCCAGAACCCGAAATGTCTGCCCTTGCTGCTCATCGTTTCCTTCTTTCTTTTCCGCGGCTGTCCGCCCGTTATTTCCGTTGGTTTAAGAAAAAACCGGACAGACGCTTGATTGTCTGCCCGGGAGAAATGAACTCAAATCAGAATTGGACCTTCGGCGCGTTGACCACGGCATCGTGGCCCGCCGGGGGCTCGAAGTATTCGCGCGGTTCGAGATTCAGGCCGATGAACGGAAGATTTCCGGCAAAGAGGGAGCCGGGGAACTGGCGGATCGACCGGTTGAAGGTCTTGACGTCCTGGTTGTAGCGTTTGCGGGTGACCTTGATGCGGTTTTCGGTGCCGGCAAGTTCATCCTGGAGACGGAGGAAGCCTTCGTTCGCCTTCAGTTCGGGGTAATTTTCCGCGATGGCGAGCAGGCGGCCGAGTCCGGCGGTCAGGGTTGCGTCGGCTTCGGCCTTCTCCTGCATGGTCGTGGCTCCGGCGAGTTTGCTGCGGGCGTCGGCGATGCCGGTGAAGACTTCTTCTTCGTGCGTGGCGTAGCCCTTCACGGTGGCGACCAGGTTCGGGATCAGGTCGTTGCGGCGCTGGAGATCCGCATCGATGTTCGACCATGCCTCGTTCACGTTTTCGTCGAGGGAGATCAGGGCGTTGCGCTGTCCGATGATGTAGCAGCCGCCGAAGAGCACGACCACGGCCAGAATGCTGACAAAGAGCATGAATTGTTTCATTGTGAGGTATCCTTTCTTGTTCGAAAAGTTGAGTCAGAAAACACAGGGACGGACGGAACAGGATCGAACGTTCTGCTCCGCCTCGGTTTTTATCTATATAAAATACAATCTTTTCAGGGAAAAGCAAGCCCGTTTTCAGCAAAAAAACAGTTTTTCTTCCATGTTTTTGGCTTTATGATTCCTGCCGGACGGACGATGCCTCGCCGCCGTTTGCTTTTTCCATCCGAATCGAGGCGGGCGGATTTGACAAAGCTCCGAAGACGCGGTATATTAGTCGAAAATCGTTTCATTTCATGCTTCATCCACATTTTTGCAAGGAGTTTCCCATGCGTCATTCGTTCAAACTCATCGGTTCCGCCGTCTGTCTTTCCGCTTCCGCCATGCTTGCCTCGTGCTGCTGCGGCGACACCTGTGACCAGTACAACAAGCCCGTCAACACCTACGCGCCCGGCCAGGAACAGCCCCTTTTCCCGCTGCTCCCGAACGGCGCGAGCCAGCAGCAGAAGGACGACGCCATCTTCAGGAACACCCGCGTGACCGCGAAGACGTTTGACGCAGACGGCATCAAGATCAATTACTGCGAGGGCACGTACAACATGGACGCCTCCGGCAAGCCGACCGTGCTGGTCTTCCTGCACGGCGTGGGCGAACGCGGCAGCGACAACAAATCGCAGCTCCGCTACGGATTCGCCGAGATCGTTTCCTACATCCTCGCCCATAAGAATACCAAGGTCGTCGTGCTCGCGCCGCAGTGCCCCGCGAGCGAGGGCTGGGGCAACAACGTCCAGCGCGGCGGCGACGGCATCATCCGTCCGGAAAGCGTGTTCGCCAACCTGCCGAAGCTGGTCCGCGCGAAGATGAAGGAATTCGACGCCGATCCCGCGCGCATCTACGTGACCGGGTTCTCCATGGGCGGACACGGCACGGTCGAGCTCGCGGGCCGCAATCCCGACCTCTTCGCCGGCTGTGTGGCGATCTGCTGCGGAGGCACCCGCGAGGAGGCCGAACGCATGAAGGATATGCCGATCGCGCTGTACCAGGGCGACTACGACGAGACGGTCCGCACCGAGCTCACGCGCGACTTCTTCAAGTTCCTGCAGGAGGCCGGCAACACGCAGTGCAGTTACCGCGAATATCCGCTGATCGCGCACAACGCCTGGGACATCTGCTACAACGACTACACCACGCTCGACTGGCTTTTCGCCCAAAGAAAAAAATAAGCTGAGAATCCTGTTCTGATTCTAAAACACACGCTCCCGCCCGGATCAACCATCCCGGCGGGAGTTTTGTTCAGAGGACGAAGTGTGGGGGAGTATTTATGAGAATGGGTATTCAAGAAAACCCGCTCAACCTCACAGACTGTTGTAGTATTTTTTGATTTTCCTAGCCATTAAAACACGACGTTCCTGCAGGAATGTCTGATAATCATCCGCCGTCATGTCAAAAACGCCGGACGGAATACAGTTCGCGGACAAACTGTCACGCAATTGTTCTTCATCCACAATTGTTCCAACTCGCAATTCTTTGGTAGAGCACTGCTCCAATGCGGCCGTAAAATACTCACGAGGCGCTTTTTTGCCTACGGAAATATTCACTCCTGTATCCAGATATGCGTAGTTCGCGACCTGATTGTACACGGCTTTGTCAACGATGCCGTTTTGCTTCAGGAACTCCTTGGGGAAGATATGGTGTACATCTCCGGCGGAAAGCAAATCGGAAACTTTTGCGCTGCTGGAGAGAAGGGAACGGTCACCCGCATGTACCTGCGCGGCTAAAAAGGTGTTGAAGAACGGACTGGAAATAGAGGATGTTTCCAAGTTTTGAACCAATCCGACTTCCCAGAACGTATCGGACAATTCGGCGCTTTCAACTTCCCTGAAGAACGGCAGAAATCCCTTGGCGGCAATCGCACGCAGGTCACGGTCCATCTGTGATTCAGGAGAACTGACGTATCTGCCGGTAAGCGTTGAAAGGACAAACCATTTCTGAACACACGGCTTGATTTCGATTTTTTGAATCTCATTTCCGTTGTTCAGCAACAGATAAAGGGTATACGCGAAATCCAAAGTCATTTTGGAATTCAAAAGCTTGGGATTGATAAAACCGGCTGCCCGGATAGCCAGAACAAATTGCTCGAAGGTATATTGGTTCATGAAATTGATGACACCGGCGGAAAGCTTCTCGAAACTGTCTTTTGCTATTTCTTCCTTGAATGTCCGGTCCGCAAAATCACGTCCGGAAAGCAGGCTTACCAGATCTCCGAGTCTTCCCCGGCCGAACTGATGCATAAAGGAAACACGCAGCATGTCATTGTAGTCGGGATCGTAAATGTTGTCGTAATCGTCTTTGAGCCACTTCAGCTTGGCTGCGTATTCCGAAGCCATAAACTCGCGATCGCCGCTGGACAATTGACTGTAAAAAGCCGGATCAACAGCCAAATGGCAGAAATAGTCTATCGCCTTGCGAAGCATGTTTCCGCCGAAACGTTCATCCGCGGCAATTTTCGACATGGCAAAATCCGCCTCGTTTAATCGTTTCCCTTGGGAATTGATGCGTACAAATATCTCTGTGACTTCGCTGATGTCCAACTGCGGGATAAGAGTGATGACGCCCAATTGACAATTCTTGATGCTTAACAGTTTGTTGATGGCTTTGTTCAAATCTTTTTTGTCCACGGCCGGATTCTTTTCAGCATAGCTGTTTATGAACTCGTAACTGTCGAAATCCGCACGGAATACTACGGAAATGTCCGGAATCCAGAAAGAACTTTTGTCATGAGCAGGAGTGCGTACCGCGAACAACTCCTCTTCCCCTTTGGCAAGTGGATTAAATGCTATTGCGATTTGTTTCTGTTCATAGTTTTCATTCAGGACGGGATACCCTCCGATCGCCGTCATCAGGGCGGTAACACGTTGCTGACCGTCGATCAGGATTTTCTTTCCGATGGACCGCTCTCCATTTTTCAGTTTTACATCGGGATTCTGCCAGATGATGAGGTATCCGGTCGGATAGCCGTTATAAAGCGAATCTATGAGATCACGGACCTGTTTCCCCTTCCAGACAAATGGGCGCTGAATTTCCGGGATTGCAATGTCTCCGGCATCAATATAGCCCAGTATCGAACTGATGGAATACTGGGTCACGGAATACTTCTCTGAGGCGTTATTCATCGGACATTCCTTTCGTTGGGAAAAAACAGCATTTTCTGTTTGTATGTGTCCGGATCAGTCTTCGTATGCGTAGATGTCGACGTACGCGACGGCGTCGTCGTACAGTTTCAAGACGTCTTCGGACGGGGTGCCGGCGAGTTTGGAGGCGACGAACGCGGCGACGGCTCCGGCGGCGAATCCGGGCAGGATCTCGTAGATGCCGGTCTGTTTCAGGAAGACGAGCCAGCAGATGTCGACCGCCGCGCCGACCACGATGCCGGCGACCGCACCCGCGAAATTGAACTTGCGCCAGAAGAGCGACAGGAGGATGGCGGGACCGAACGCCGCGCCGAAGAGTCCCCAGGCGTTTTCCACGAGGCCCATGATGGAACCGGAGTTCGGATTCGCGGCGATCACGAGCGCGACGACGGCGACCGCGAGCACGACGAGACGCCCGACCCACATGAGTTCGCGGTCGGACGCGCGGTTCCTGCGGACGATCGGCTTGTAGACGTCGCTGGCGAGCGAGGACGAGGCGGAAAGCAGCTGGCTGTCGGCGGTGCTCATGGAGGCCGCCAGCACGGCGGAAAGCAGGACGCCGGAAAACAAAGCGGGGAAGAGACTGCGGACCATCTGAACGAAGACCAGTTCGTTTTTCTCCATATCGTCATCTATGCCGAAGTTCAGGCGCCCGACGATGCCGATCAGCACCGCGAAGATCAGGATCAGGACCGTCCACGCGATGCCGATCCAGGCGGACACCTTCAGTGTCTTCTGCGACTTGATCGACATGAACCGGATGATGATGTGCGGCATCCCGAAGTAGCCCAGCCCCCACGCCAGCCCGGACACGATGTCGTGCCAGTCCGCGGCGGGATTCCAGTAGGGGTCGGAAGCTTCGATGGCCTCGCCGAGGAAGTCCATCATGAGGAAAGCGAACACCGGAGCGAGGAGCATCGCGCCGAGGATGAGCAGCCCCTGGAAGAAGTCGGTCCAGCACACGGCGGAGAACCCGCCCATGAACGTATACCCCACGATGATGAACACGGCGAGATACATCGCCGTCATCGGGTCCATGCCGATGACCTTGTGGAACAGCGTGCCGCACGCCTTGATGCTGGACGCCGCGTAGACCGTGTACGCCAGCAGGAAGACGACCGCGCAGATCACCTGCAGCGCCTTCGATTTCGCCAGGAACCGGTTCGAGAGGTACTGCGGGATCGTGATCGCGTCGCCGGACACGATGGAGAACCTCCTCAGGCGCGGCGCTTCGATCAGCCAGCTCGCCGTGTAGCCCGCCACAAGTCCGACCGGGATCCAGATCTTGCCGAGCCCGAACGCGTAGACCGAAGTCGGAAGCCCCATCAGCACCCACGCGCTCATGTCCGACGCGCCCGCGGAGAGCGCCCCGACCCACGCGCCCATCTTGCGGTCCCCCAGGAAGAACGTCTTTTCGCCGCCCTTGCGGTCCTTGATAAAGAAATAGACTCCGATTCCGAGCATGCAGAGGAGATAGAGGATGAAAACGATGACTTCAAGGTTCATAGGGTTTGTTTCCGGGGAATATGGGGTGTCAGGAATAGTACACGAAAACAGCGGAAAACCGAAAAAAGCGTCCGCTAGATTTTAATAGTAATGTAACCCGGAAACGGCGGGGATTCAAGCCGGAAAGAGCATTTTGTCGGATATTTTTCCGGCTTCCCGGCGAAGATGGCTTCAGGCGAGGGAGTCCAGCAGCTTCGAGACTTTCTCCACGCCGGGGAAGTCCCGGAACAGGAAGCCGTGCGACTGGAAATACCTGCTCGCCTCAAGGCGTTCCTTCAGGACGCCGTCCTTTTTCAGCAGGGAACGGTCCACGCCGAGCAGAAGGTTGCGTTCGGGGTGCGCCTCGCACCAGGCCAGACGCTGTTCGAGCTGAGCCGCGTGCCAGAGATGGAACAGCTCCATCGGGTATTCGCGGCCGGAGCCGTCGCGGAACACGAAATCGGGGAACAGCAGCGCCTGTCCGCCGAGCGGGATCCAGCCGGGCATGTCGTCGAGCGTCCAGCCGGTCTGCGAGGTGCGGAAATAGTCGGAGAACATGCGGATCTCCTCCGGCTGGTATGCGACGAAGTTGGCGTAATGGCTCACAAGGCCGCTGGATTCGTCGAGTTTGAGCTTGCGGTAGTGGTCCTTCCATATGACCTCGGCGGCGATGCTCCATTGCGGGAGCTGGCAGACCGCGGGGAAGAACGAGGCGATCTGGAGGCCGTATTTCGCGCTGTGTTCCAGCACGCTCGCAGGCCCGTCGAACGTGAGGCGGATGGCGTCCTTTCCGGTCATTTCGGCGGTGAAGAGCAGCCGGAAGAACTTCATGTAGCGGAAAAGGCGGCGGAGGAAGGCCGGTTCCGATTTCGCGGGGATCGTCACGGTCAATTTCGAGGCGAAGAGCAGGAGCGACTGTACGAGCGAGACGTTGTAGCGTTCCGGCACCTCGCGCACCAGCATCTTCTTCATCGGCAGGAGGCGTTCGCACTCCGGCAGATCGCAGTAGATCCCCTGCGCGAACGTTTCGGCTGCGGACGGGACCGAGGCGAACACGGCGGTCCGGACATCGTCGAGCGATCCCGGCGCGTTGCCGGAACGCAGCAGTGCGGCGGTCCCGCGGAAGAGTTCGACGCGGGCGGCGGGGTAGTCGTAGTCGGCGGGCAGGGAGAATTCGGCGCGGTCGCGGACGGTCTTGTGCAGCCCCTCTGCGAGCTTCTTATCGCGGAATACGGCGGCGAGCGCGGCGGCGGATTCGTCGAGTTCGGCGGCGGTCGTGCCGACACCCTCGCCGTAGAGCAGGATCAGCGCCTCGGCGTAACGCAGTATCTCCGGGTCGTCCGTGCGGACGAACTGCGGTTTGATAGACTCGCCGGAAAGGCGGGCGCGGATGAGGTCCTTCGTCAGCATCAGTAGCGCCTCCGGGAATACGCGCTGTTCTGGCGGCGGCGGTCGCTCACGTTCATTTCGCTGGTGCCATCGCTCACGAGTTCGTAGAGCACGGCCTCCTTGCCCTCGGCGCGGCGCAGGATGCGTCCGAGGCGCTGGACGTGTTCGCGCGTACAGCCGCTGCCGGAGACCACGATGCCGATGTTGGCCTCGGGGACGTCCACGCCCTCGTTCAGCACCTTGCTCGTGACGAGTACGGGATATTCGCCCTGGCGGAACCGTTCGAGGAAGTCCTTGCGTTCGGCCGCCTTCGTCTTGTGGGTCAGCACGGGCAGGCAGAGCGTCTCGCCGATGCGGTACGCGGTGTCGTTGTCCGCCGTGAACACGATCGTGCGAGCGGACGGGTTTTCGCGGATGATGCGCCAGACTTCGCGGAGCTTCGCCGAGCCGCAGCGGGCGATGGCGCGCTGACGCAGATACGCCTGATACGCCTCGCGTCCGCCGGGACGCCGGGCGCACAGCGCGATGAAGTCGCTCCAACCGGAATTGTCCTGAAAGAGGATGTTGTTGGCGCGCAGGAACGCGACGTATTTGGTGTGCGCGGCGTTGTATTCGGCGGTCTCCTCCGGTGTGAGGCCGAGGCGGAGCCGCACGGTGCGGTAGGGCGACAGCACGCCGCCCTCCAGTTCGTTGATCTCGGTCCGGTACACCGGCTGGCCGAGCAGGTCGCACATGACCGGGAACGTATCGCCGGTGTCCGGCGTGGCGGAGAGTCCGAGGCGGTACGGCGCGAGGCAGAGCGAGGCGGACAGCCGGTTTACTTCGCCGGGCAGATGGTGGCATTCGTCGTAGATCGCCAGCCCGAACTTGTTTCCGATCTGCGGCATGCGGAGCACGGCGGAATCGTAGGTGCTGACCGTGATCTGCCGGACGTCGCTGCTGCCGCCGCCGAGCATGCCGACCGGCACCTCGAAGGCGCGTTCGAGCTGGGACGCCCACTGGTGCAGCAGGTCGATCGTCGGAACCACGACCAGCGTGGAGCGCCGGACGGCGGCGATCGCCAGGAACGCGAGGAAGGTCTTGCCCGAACCCGTCGGCATGGCCACAATGCCGCGGCATTTGGCGGCGAGCCACGCGGACAGCGCGGCGCTCTGGTGGGGCATCGGCTTGAACTTCGTGCGGAGCGGCGCGCCGAAAACGGTGTAGTCGCGGGCGCGGTCGTCAGGCTGAATCCCGCCCGCGTACAGCCGCCGCATGATCGCCTCGTAGCGGCAGGCTTCCGCGCGCCATGCGCCGATGCGCGGATCGTCGGTCACGAGGTCGATGACGAGCGCCGCCGCTTCGTGGGAGCCCTCTAGCACGACCGTGCCTTCGTCGAACCGCAGGAGACAGCCGTTTTCCTTCATGGCGCGGCCTCCGTCTGAGCTGAAAAGAGGCGAAATACGGGCAAAAAGAGAGGACCGCACGCGGCGTTCCGCACGTCCGTTGCCGGATGTCTGAACACGGCCATGAAGCGGTCCTTTCTTCTGAGAAAGCGGATGGAAGATGGGGATTACCCGATGACCACCCGCTTGAGGTTTTTCTTGCCGACCTTCAGGATCAGGGCGCCGTCGGTGAAGTCGGCGGCCGTGACCACGCGGTCGATTCCGGCGATGCGTTCGTCGCCGCAGTAGGCTCCGCCGCCCTGGATCAGACGGCGCGCCTCGCTGTTCGTCTTGCAGAGGCCCGCCTGCACGAGGAGCGTGATGATGTTGATGCCCTCGGCGGGGAGTTCGAGATTGAACGTCGGGAGGTCGGCGGCGGCGACGCGGCGGACGGCGGCGAGATCGATCTTCGCGATCTCGCTGGAGGTCGGGATCGCACCCGCCTCGTCGGCGAATCCGAACTTGGTTCCGGCGGCGCAGAAGACCTTTTCAGCCTCGGCTTTGCCGTGCGCGAGCACGGTGGCTTCGTAGGCGAGGATCTCCTTGGCGCGGTTGATGTTGCCGCCGGGGGCGCAAAGGCGCCTGACCTCATCGACCGGGAGCGCGGTGAACCCGAGCATGAGCTTTTCGACCTGCGAGTCGTCGGTGTTGCGCCAGAACTGGTAGTAGTCGAACGTGCTGAAGCGTTCGGCATCGAGCCAGACGGCCTGGCCGTTGGACTTGCCGAACTTCTTGCCGTCCTTGTCCATGAGGAGCGGCATCGTGAGACCGTAGACGGACTTCTGTTCGAGGCGGCGGACCAGTTCGGTGCCGCAGGTGATGTTGCCCCACTGGTCCTGTCCGCCGAGCTGGAGGCGGCAGCCGCAGGTGCGATGGAGGTGCAGGAAGTCGTAGCCCTGCAGGATCATGTAGTTGAACTCGAGGAACGAGACGCCGACCTCGGAATTGAGGCGCATCTGCACGGATTCCGCCTGGAGCATGCGGTTCACGCTGAATTTGGAGCCGATGTCGCGCAGGAAGTCGAGGTACAGCATGCCGCCGAACCAGTCGGCGTTGTTCGTGAAGATCGCGTTGTCCACGGAGATGAACCGCTGGAGCTGGGACTTCAGGCACTCCACGTTGTGCGCCACAGTCTCCTTCGTGAGGATCGGACGCTCCGTGGACCTGCCGGACGGGTCGCCGACGAGGGCGGTCGCTCCGCCGACGAGCACGATCGGGGTGTGGCCGCATTTCTGCATGATGCGCATTGCCATGACGGGGAGCAGGTGTCCCACGTGGAGGCTGCTGCCGGTCGGGTCGAATCCGACGTAGAAACGGACTTTTTCCCTGCCGAGAAGTTCGCGCACCTCGTCTTCGGCGGTGCACTGATAAATAAAGCCGCGTTCCCGCAGCACATCGAAAGCGTTCTGTTCCATAGTTGTTCCTTTCCGAAAATGGATATATCTATCTAATATAGCACGGATTCCGTCTTTCTGCAATCCGATTCCGGCGTTTTCCGGGCATTATTCCGGCAGAATCACCGGGCGGCCCCCGCAATCGAAGCGCCGGAACGGGCAGCCGTAGACGGGCAGAAGGGTTTCAGGCGTGAGAATGTCAGAGGGGTTGCCTTCCGCCGTGATGCGGCCCTCATGCAGGAGCATCGCGTATCCGGCGCAGTCCAGCGCGAGCTGGAGGTCGTGCGTGACGACCAGGATGCCGACCTCGGGCGCGAGGCGGCGGAGCAACGACACGATCTTCCGCGTGACGGCGGGATCGGCGGCGGACGTCGGTTCGTCGAGCAGAAGCAGGCCCGGCGACCGCACCAGTGCCGCCGCAGTGAAAACGCGCTGGCGTTCCCCGCCCGATAATGTGCCGCACAGACGCCCGCTCAGTTCGGTCAGATCCAGCATTTCGAGCGTGCGTTCGAGACAGTCGGACTGTTCCGGCGAGAGCGCGCCGGAGAGACGCGACACGCCGGTCAGGCCCATTGCGACGGTCTCCCGGACGGTGTAGTCGGTGAGCGGTACGGCGACGTGCTGCTGGACGACCGCCAGACGCCGGACGCGTTCCACGGGGGACCATTCGGAAACGGGGCGTCCGTCGAGCGTGACGGAGCCGGAATCGGGGCTCAGGTAGCCGGACAGCAGACGCACGAGCGTCGATTTGCCGGAGCCGTTGCGTCCGAGCAGCGCGGCGATCCTGCCCGGCGCGATCTCGAGGGAAACGCCGTTCAGAAGCGGTTCGCGCGCCCCGGGATGCGTGTAGACGAGTTGTTCCGCTGTCAGCTTCATGATCCGGCGCGGCTCCTGTTCAAAAGCCAGAGGAAGACCGGACAGCCGACCGCCGCCGTGACCATGCCGACCGGGAGCTCGCGGACCGGCGAGACCACGCGCCCGAGGATGTCCGCCAGCATCAGGTAGACCGCTCCGGCGAGCGCGGCGGGGATCAGGATCTTCCGGTGGGAACCGCCGTGCAGACGGCGCACGATGTGCGGCACCACGAGTCCGCAGAACCCGATGATCCCGGCCATGGACACCGTGACCGCCGCCAGAAGCGAGGCGAGCGCGAGCAGGATGACCGTCATCAGACGGGCGTTCACGCCGTGGTTCCATGCGTATTCCGGACCGAACGTGAGCAGGTCGACGTCGCCCGCGCGGAAGAGCAGAAAGACCGTGGCGGCGCAGAGCAGGACGGCGGTCGGCGCGAGCTGGCGCGCGGGATCCACGTTCTGCACGCTGCCGAGCATCCACCACACCACGCCCGCCATGTCGCGCGAATGCGAAAACGTGATGAGCACCATGAGCAGGCTTGAGGCGAGCGTGCCGATCATCACGCCGCCGAGGAGGAGTTCTTCCGCCGTGCGCCTGCGGACCGCCGCAAAGACCAGCAGATTAGCCGTCACCGCGCCCAGCAGGGCGAAGAGCGGCACGGACATGAACCCCCACGCGCTGAAACCGAGCAGGATCGCGCCCGCCGCGCCGAGTCCCGCGCCTCCGGATACGCCCAGCAGATAGGGTTCCGCCAGCGAGTTGCGGAGTACGGCCTGGAAGATTAGCCCGGAGACCGCCAGCGAAGCGCCGACGACCGCAGCCGCGGCGGTGCGGACGATGCGGAGTTCCACGATGGGATTCAGCGCGCCGTCCTGTACGAACTCGGACAACGGGATGCGGGTTGCGCCGAACAGCACGCCGCAGACGGCGGCGGCAAGCGCGGCGGCGAGGTAGATCAGGATGATGCGCGCGGTCTTCATGGCTGTGCGTCCCCGGAGGTTTCTTTGTCCGCAAACATCGTTTCGAGGTCGGATTTCAGGTCCGCGATGCCGTCGAAGATGCGTGGTCCCGGGCGGAGCAGCGCGGAGTCGTCGCGCGGGATCAGCACGCGTCCCTCGCGGATCGCACGGATGCCGCTCCAGGACGGATTCGATTTCCAGTCCTTGTCGTGCGCGAACCAGACGATCACGTCCGGGTCCTCCTTCAGCACGAATTCGAGCGAGATGGACGGGTAGCCCTTCTCCGATTTCACGATGTTTTCCAGCCCGGCGAGACGCCCGACGGCGTCCGGAAGGGAATCCGCGCCCGCGGTGAGGAGCGGACTGTCCCAAATCACATAGAGTGCGCGGAGAGTTTTCTTCTGAGAGGAATTGAATTCAGCCTCGAATCCTGCGATGCGGCCGTCGGTGCGTTTCAGCTCGTTTTCCGCCTCGTGCGGGCAATCCAGCAGTTTTCCCATGAGGATGACCCATTCGCGGTAATCGTTGAACCCGTCGCACGGATGGAGTTCGACCGCGATCCCCGCCTGACGCAGCGCGTCGGCATCCTTCGGGTTCACGAACTCGTTGGAGACGACCAGCGCGGGCTTCATGGCGAGGATGCGTTCGAGCTCGGGCTCGGCGAAATCGCCCGCGGTCGGAAGCTTTTTCACGCTTTCCGGCCAGTCGCACGCGGTACTCCGGGCGACCAGGCGTTTTTCCTGCCCCAGATGGCAGATCAGCTCTGTCAGCGCGGGCGAAAGCGAGACCACGCCGCCCGGCGCGGATTTGTGTTCGTCCGAACAGGCGGTCAAGCACAGCAGGGCCAGAAGCAAGACCAAGTTGAACAGGCGACGCATGGCTGACCCTCCTCGCGTTTCAAACCGGATTAATGCTTCATCACGGCGATTGCCGTCTGGACGTTGCCGAACGGCGCGCTCACGTGGATGCCGCGGACGGCGGACTGGATGGCGTCGACGGCCTCGCGGGCGATGGCGATGCCCTCCAGACGCTGTTCCTCGCGCGTTTCGGGGCGCGCCATGCGTTCCATCACGGAGTCGGGGACGACCACGCCCGGCACCTCGTTCTTCATGAACTCGGCGTTGCGGAGGCTGGCGAGCGGCCAGATACCGGCGATCACCGGGACGGAGCCGTCGGCGAGCTCTGGGACGGCTTCGATGAAGCGTAAGAGCGGGGCTGTGTCGAAGACCGGCTGGGTCACGACCGTCTCGGCTCCGGCGTCGATCTTCTCGCGGATGCGGCGGAGTTCGCGCTCCATGTCGATGGCGTTCGGGTCCGCGCCGACGAGGCAGAAGGCGGCGGTCTGTTTGCCGATGGATTTGCCGCCGAAGTCGACGCCGCGGTTCAGCGCGGCCTGCACCTTCACGGCGGCGATGGAGTCGAGGTCGAACACGCCGGACGCGAACGGGTAGTCGCCGAGCTTCGGCGGGTCGCCGGTGATGAACAGGATATTGTGGATTCCCATGGCGGCGCAGCCGAGCAGGTCCGCCTGAATGCCGATCACGTTCTTGTCGCGGCAGCAGCAGTGCAGGACGGTCTCGATGCCGACTTCCTGCTGGATCTTGATCGCGGTCACGATGGTGGAGACGCGGGAACTGGCGCGCGGGCCGTCCGGGATGTTGATGACGTCGAATCCTGCCTCGGCGCAGAGTTTCGCCTTCGCGATGGTGGTGTCGAGCAGGTAGCCCTGCGGCGGGACGATCTCGACCGCGTTCACCCACTTGCCGGAGGCGAGTTTAGCGGCGAAGGAGCTTTTTTCGGCGGCGGGAACGGGATCCAGGAGCGGGACGGACGGTTCGGACGGCGCGATCTCGACCACGTGGGCGTGTTTCGCGAGCGGACTGATGCTGCGCGCCATGTCGCCGATGTGCTCGGGCGAGGTGCCGCAGCAGCCGCCGATGCCGCGCACGCCGAGCTGGGCGAAGCGCATGGCGTAGGTGGTGAAATACTCCGGACTGCACATGTAGAGCATGCGGTTGTCCACGCTGCGCGGACTGCCCGCGTTGGGCTGGGCGATCACGGGGAACTTTTTGTCGATGAGCGGCAGGACGGTCTCGAGCGCGCGGAGCATCGAGCCGGGACCGCTGCAACAGTTGAGGCCGAACGCGACCGGCTGGACCGGGGCCGCGGTGATGTGCTCCAGAATGGCGGAGACCGGTTCGCCTTTGGCCGTCTCCGCGTTTTCATCCAGCGCGAAACTGAGCACGAACGGCACGCCGTCCGCGGACGACGCGGCGGCCTTCAGCGCGAGGTCGAGGTCGGCGAGACTGGCGAGCGTCTCGAACATCAGAAAATCGGGCGCGGCCTTTGCGAGCACGGAGACCTGTTCGGAGAGGATGTCGAGCGGATTGAGGTACGACGGGAGTTCGCCGACGGGGCCGACGGACGCGGCAACCATGGCGTTGTCGCCCGCCACCTCGCGCGCGAGCTTGACAGCGGCCTCGTTGATTGCGGCGGTCTGTTCGGCGAGGCCGAACTTCATGAGCTTGGCGCGGTTCGCGCCGTAGGAATTGGTCGTGAGGACCTCGGCTCCGGCGTCGAGGTACGCCGTGTGGATGGTGCGGATCACGTCGGGCCGCGCGAGGCAGAGGTTTTCGAACGAGATGTTGACGAAGAAGTTCCGCCGGTATATTTCGGTGCCCATCGCGCCGTCGAAGATCACGATGCGGTCGTTCAGGGCATTTTGTAGAGTCTGTGACATGGGGTAGTTCCGCTGGATTGATTAGAGTTTGCGTTTATTACAGTTTATTAATATGCCGTCTTTTTTCTATTTTTCAAGTCATTTCGCGGGGAATTGTGACTGCGACAGCAGGACTTTCATGCGCTCGACGGAGAATCCGCGGGCGGCGGCGAGCGCGGCGATCTGGTCGTCCCCAATCGGGCCGAGCGCACGGTAATCCGCCCTCGGGTCGGGGATCACGAAGGCGCAGGTCGAGGAAGACGGCAACATCATGAAATTCGAGGTGAGTTTCACGAAATCATCCTGAATACTGAGCATCCGGAATATCTCGCGTTTGAGGCTGTGGTCGGGCAGGACCGGATAGCCGGGCGCGGGCGCGATACCGGACGGCGGATCGGAGTCTTTCCGCCAGCCCCAGAAATGAGTGGAAATAAGCTCGAAAATTTTCGATGCGGCGGCATCCGCCAGGAAATTCGCGAGCGTACGGTCGAGCAGTGAAACGTAGTCGTCGCCGGATGTTTCCGGGACGGTCACGGACAGCACGAACATGCCGAGCCAGTCGCCGATGAAGTCCGCGAGGGAACGGCAGTCGCCTGTCTGGGCGCGCGGGAACGTCACAGTCGCGGAAACGGAACCGTTGTTCAGTTCGAACGTGTCGACTTCAAGACGTCTGTCGGGGAAGATGCCGCAGATGCCGCGAATGCAGAACTTTGCTTCGGCGAGGCGTTTTTTCGCGTCCGCAATGAGGTTTCCGGCGGCCTCGGACGGCGTTTTCCAGGCACGGGCGAACGCGTCCCAGTCAAGCTCGTTTCCGAGTTCGGAAGCGCCGAAAACAGGTTCATGTCTGCCGGATTGCGCCGGGACGGGGCAGAACGGCTTTTCGCGGGAGGCTTTCGCGCAGGCTTCCGCGTAGGGGATGAGCTCGGGGACAGTGCGTTTTGCGGCCTTCCCGGTCAGCTCGCCGTAGAAACCACGCAGGAATTCGAGGTAAGCGCCGCGTTTGTCCGGGTTCATGAGCGTGTTCACCACGACCGCGGAATCGGAGGCATCCGTGGTGTGGATGACCGGGCCGGAATAGAGCGGCTGGAGCTTCAGCGCGGTGTGCAGGGCCGAGGTTGCGGCTCCGCCGACGAGGATCGGAGTCTTCAGACCGCGCCGTTCGAACTCGGCGACCGTGCGCGCCATTTCGTCGAGCGAGGGTGTGATGAGGCCGCTGAGGCCGACAAAATCGGCGTGTTCGCGCTCGGCGGCGTCTGCGATCTCGTTGGCGGGGACCATGACACCGAGGTCGTGGATCGCGCAGTTGTTGCACTGGAGCACGACCGACACGATGTTCTTGCCGATGTCGTGGACGTCGCCCTTGACCGTGGCGAACACACCGACGGGGCATTTCGCGCCGGACGAGGCGGATTTCGAGGCTTCGATCACGGGCATCAGCACGGCGACGGCGCGTTTCATCACGCGGGCGGTCTTCACGACCTGCGGCAGGAACATCTTGCCAGCGCCGAAGAGTTCGCCGGTCTTCCGCATGCCGTCCATGAGCGGGCCTTCGACGATCGCCATCGGGTCCGGATACGCGGCGAGGGCCTCCGCCATGTCGGCGTCGACGAAGGAATCGTCCCCGCGCACGAGCGAGGCGGCGATGCGTTCCGCGAGCGGGAGCGAACGCCATCCCGGGGCAGTCTCCGCTTCATTTTTCGAGGCGGGTCCGGCTGATTTCATGGACGCGGCAAGTTCAAGGAGACGTTCCCCCGCGCCGGGGGAGTTGTTGAGCACGACCGCCTCGACGGCGTCGCGGAGGTCGGCGGGCAGCATATCGTAGTTGCCGAGCTGGGCGGCGTTCACGATGCCCATGGTCAGTCCGGCGTCGATGGCGTGCTTCAGGAAAACGGTATGGATCGCGCCGCGGATGAGGTCGTTGCCGCGGAACGAGAACGAGACGTTGCTGATGCCGCCGCTGATGCCGCAGAGCGGGAAACGGCGGTGCAGTTCGGCGACGGACCGGATGAAGTCGGCGGCGTAGTCGTCGTGCCCGGCGATGCCGGTCGCCACGGCGAATACGTTCGGGTCAAGCACGATGTCCTCCTCGGCGAATCCGGCCTGTTCGGTCAGGAGCTTCACCGAGCGAGAAAGCGTTTCGATGCGGCGTTCATAGCGGTCCGCCTGACCCTTCTCGTCGAACGCCATCACGAGGACTGCAGCGCCGAGACGGCGTATCTCGCGGGCTTTCGCGAGGAACGGCTCTTCGCCTTCCTTGAGGGAGATCGAGTTCACGATGGCGCGTCCCTGCACACAGCGGAGCGCGGTGCGGACGACGTCCCAGTTCGAGGAGTCGATCATGAAGGGGACGGAGGCGATGTCGGGTTCGCCCGCGGCGTACAGCAGGAAACGCTTCATGGCGGCGGGCGCGTCGAGCAGGGCGTCGTCCATGTTGATGTCGATGATGGCCGCGCCGTTTTCGATCTGGTGGCGCGCGATGGCCATGGCGCCGGGCATGTTGTCCGCCTTGACGATGTTCAGGAACTTGCGGGATCCGGCCACGTTGGTGCGTTCGCCGATGTTGATGAAATTCTTGTCGCGGGAGGCGGTGAAGGCATTGAGGCCGGAGAGACGCAGGAGGCGCGGCCGAGGCTGAGGAACACGCGGCTTCACGCCGTCGAGCGTTTTTGCGATGGCTGCGATGTGGGCGGGGGTCGTGCCGCAGCAGCCGCCCGCGATGTTGAGCTGTCCGGCGTCCGCCAGCGAACGGATCACGGCGGCCATCTGGTCGGGCGTCTGCGTGTATTTGCCCTCGACGTCGGGGAGTCCGGCGTTGGGGTGGGCGCTGACCAGGAAGGGCGATTTCGCGGCCATTTCGGCGATGTGCGGGCGGAGTTCCTCCGCGCCGAGCGCGCAGTTGAACCCTACGGAGAAAAGGCAGCGGGCGTGGGAGACGGAGATCAGGAATGCTTCGGCGCACTGGCCGGAGAGCAGGCGTCCGCTGGCGTCACTGAGCGTGGCGGAGACCATGACCGGGACATCGCGTCCGCGGGAAGCCATTGCCTCCTCGGCGGCAAAGAGCGCGGCCTTGCAGTTCAGCGTGTCGAACACGGTTTCGATCAGGATGATGTCCGCGCCCGCGTCGAGCATGGCCTCCATGCAGGTGCGGTAGGTCGCGGCGAGCTCGTCGAACGTGACGTCGCGCGCGGCGGGGTCCTCCACGTCGGAGGACATGCCGGCGGTACGTCCGGTGGGGCCGACGCTTCCGGCGACGAGGCGCGGTTTGGAAGGATCGCGGGCGGTGAACTCGTCGGCGACTTCGCGTGCGTTGCGTGTGCCGGCGAACGCCAGGTCGTACACGCGGTCCTGCAATCCGTAGTCGAGCTGGGAGAAATAATTCGAGTTGAACGTATTGGTCTCGATGATGTCCGCCCCGGCCTCAAGATAGGCGCGGTGGACGGATTTCACCAGATCGGGACGCGTGATGTTCAGCACATCGTTATCACCGGTCAGCGGGACCGGGTGCGACGCGAATTCTCCGCCGTTGAAGTCGGCCGCGGTGGGATGTCCGGCCTGAAGCATCGTGCCCATGGCGCCGTCCAGGACAAGGATTTTTTGTGCTGCGAGAGATCGGATTTCCTGTAAGGTGAGCATCATGAGCCTCCGTTGAGTTCAGTATTTCGTTGTGTCAAACCCCGCGGGGGGGGTAAACCGGACGCAACCGTCCGCCGGTAAAAACAAAACGCCGGAAGCTCCGCAAGCCTCCGGCGGAAGAAAGCACGTGCGTTCTTCGGAAAGAAACGTGATGCGGCTCAGTCTTTCGACTTGATCGAAATATCGTCCGGATCCGCGGGAGCCGGTTTGTCAAGCGGTTCCTGGCTGACCACGGATACGCCGTTTTTGTCCACGGAACGGATATCGGAAGTCTTCGCGTTGGCATCCGTAACCGGGATCGCCGGCTGATTGAGTACCTGGTCGTTGAGCTCGCGCGCGAATTCCTGACGTTTACGCTGGGTTGCTTCCTGTTCGATGGCGGATTCTTCTGGATCCGGGAGCGGCTGGAGGTTGATTACGACATTGCTCTCGGTGAACCGCCAGGCGCCGTTGGAAAGGAGTCCCGCGGCGGGCAGGATGAAGATGCTGCCGAGGGCATCAAGTTTGCCGGTGGAACTGAGTTCGCTGTCAGCGGCGTAGTAGGCGGTGCGGTAGCCCGGCTTGTACGCCGTGATGAGGAGCGCGTCTCTGGTCGGCACCGACAGGTACATAGGCGAAAGCATGCGGTACTCCGCCCCGTTTGCGATGACGGTGGCGTCGCTCGGCGTGACCGTGACGGCGACGATCTGTTCGCCGCGGGCAAAGAAGGAGCAGCCGGATGTGAGTGTCAGGACGAGAGCGGAAAACACAGCAAGGAACATGTATTTCATTTTTGGATGAAATCCTTTCTGAAGTAAGATAATGCGTAACCGTAATAAACTATAGCATAGAATCAAATGGATTGCAAGCAGGAATCAACTGTTTTCATGAAAAAAAATCGATTTCAGACTTTTTTTCATGTTTTTTTCGGAGAAAACGGCTTGACAAATGACGCGCCGGAGTTACATTATGAAAAGAAGCAGAACGATACATTTGTCATTCACCCCGTTTGATACGGATTGTTTTATTAATATGAGCTCAAAAAAGATAGCCAGAACTAAATTCGCCGTCGGACACTACCTGACGGAAAAACCGGACGATCCGCTGTCCTTCGCCGAGCTGGCGAAGCGGTTCGCGCCCAGACTCCGCGAAGTCTATTTCCCGTGGCCCGGCCTCTCGAACGCACGCGCCAAAATCTATGACAAACCGGACGACGAAGAGCGCATTGTGGCTGATCTGAAATACTGCCGTGAGCATGGCATGAAGCTGGATATCCTGGCGAATGCGACCTGCTACGCCGAGAAGGGCTTCTCGGAGGAACAGCGGCTTCAGATTGTCGGGATCATCAAACATCTGGACGAGCTTGGACTGTATCCGGAGATCGTCACGACCACGTCGCCCTATATCGCGAAGGTCTTCAAGCTGAATTTTCCCGATATCGAAGTCCGGGCATCCGTGAACATGCGTTTACGGAACACGCTTGCGCTGGAATACATCGCGCCCCTGTACGATTCCTACTATATTTGCCGTGACGTCCAGCGCGATCTTCCGACGTTCCATAAGATGGCCGCATGGTGCAAGGATCACGACAAGAAACTGTGCATGCTGGCGAACAGCGGATGCGTGCGGAACTGCCCGTGGCAGGTCTTCCACGAGACGCTTCTTTCGCACGGCTTTACGTTCACGTTCCCGGAAATGGAATACCAGAATATGGATCTGGTGTGCAATTCGATTTTCTCCAAGAAGAAAATGCTGTCGGATTTCCTGCGGTGCACATGGATCCGTCCCGAAGACATCCATGTGTTCGAACCGGAGCTTGAGACGATCAAGCTTTCGACCCGCGAGGCGAAGTTCCCGATGGAAATCGTGGAGGCGTATGTCAACGCATCCTATGACGGCAACCTGCTGCGGCTGATGGATCCCTATCATGGACTCGGTTTCCGTCCGAACCGCGTCGACAATAAGTCGTTTCCGGCTGACTGGGTGACCAGCGGCATCGCCGGAAAATGCGCGGAAAACTGCACGCATTGCGGAAAGTGCGAACAGGTCCTGGAACAGGTTACGAAATACGACATCAATCCGGGTGCCCGTTTGGACGGTTTTTCCCTGGTGCACTCGTTCGATTTGCTTGCCCCGAAGAAAGAGGATAATTCGACTGTTGGGCTTGCTTCGAACAGGAAAGGATCATAATCATGAAATGGCCATCCTATCAATTAAGTCAGAGGGCTATTCCGGTCCAGAATTTGCGCCGGGTCCGGCTTGGAAACTCCTCCCCTGATCATAAACGCAAGTTCGCATTCGGCTATTACTTCGGAAAACGGGCCGGCGTTTCCTTCCGCGATCTGGCGGAAAAGTATGCGCCGTTCCTGCAGGAAGTCTATTTCCCGTGGCCGGGACTGCTTTCCGCGCGCGAGATCAATGGCGATCCCACGCCGCTCAGAAAACAGGTCATCGACGATATGCGGTTCTGCCGTTCGAAGGGGATGCGCCTGGACCTGCTGATCAATGCGACGTGCTACGGGGACAAGGCGTTGACCGCGGAGCAGAGGGAGGATTATTACGCGAACCTGAAGACATTGGACAAGGAAGGCATCCTGCCGGAGATTATCACCACCACTTCGCCTTTCATCGCGCACATCACGAAGAAGTTCAACGCGTCCATCGACCGCCGGGCTTCCGTGAACATGCGTCTGAACTCCACACTCGCCATGGAATACGTATCGGAGGAGTTCGATTCGTTCTATCTCTGCCGCGACCTCCAGCGCGATCTGCCGACCGTGAAAATGTTTGCCGAGTGGGGCAAAAGGAATGGGAAGAAGATCTGCATGCTGGCGAACAGCGGCTGCCTGCGCTATTGCCCGTGGCAGACGTTCCACGAGACCATGCTCGCACACGATTTCCGGCACGTTTTCAGCGAATCGAAGGAACTCGATATCGCAACGACCCTGTGTGTCGGGCTCATCCAGTCCAAGCAGTATGAGGAAATCCTCCGCGGGTCCTGGATCCGCCCGGAAGACCTGCATAAGTACGATCCGTATGTTTCTGTCTACAAGCTCTCCACGCGCGAGGCCGACCGTCCCGACCTGATCCTGAAGGCGTATACGGCCGGAGAGTTCGACGGCGATCTGATCCAACTGCTGGACCCGAACTATTCGTATTTCCTCCGTCCGTACATTTTCGACAACAAGGCGTTTCCGAAGGAATGGAGCGAAGGGAAGATTGCCGGGAAATGCGCCATCGACTGCACGCACTGCGGAAAATGCACGGAAGTCCTGAAGCTCGTCTACAAGCGTGACCCGGATCTGCCGGACTTTTCCAAATACTCTGTGTCGGCCCCGAAACCGTTCACTATGCCGGGTTGCTGAACCTTCCCCGGCCCATCCAAAGGAACCCCTCCATGGACAAGCAGATACAGCACGTCAGAAAGAAATACGCGGTCGGACATTTCTTCGGCAACGCCAAATGCGAATTTCAGGATGTTGTAGGACGCTATCAGGACCACATTCAGGAGGTGTTCTTTTCCTGGCCGGATCTGAAAAACGCCCGCAGAATGGTCGGCGAAACGGAAAAGCTGAAAGGCATCGTCACCGAGGATATGCGCTGGGCTCGCTCCAAGGGGCTTTCGCTAGATCTGCTCATCAACGCCATGTGCTACGGCGAAGAGGCGTTTACGGCGGCACAGCATGACCGCGTGATCGGCGCGCTGGCCGACATGGACAGCCGGGGCATCCTGCCGGAGACCGTCACGGTCATCTCGCCGTACCTGGCGCAGATCATCAAGCGCGATTTCCCGAAGATCGACATCCGGGCGTCCGTGAACGCGCGCGTGGACAGCATCATCTCCATGGAATACATGGCGCCGATGTTCGATTCCTACTACATCAGCCGCGATCTCCAGCGCGATCTGCCCACGCTCCGGGCGTTCCGCAAATGGACCCGCGACCACGGCAAGAAGCTGTGCATGCTCGTGAACGGAAGCTGCCTGCGGAACTGTCCGTTCCATTTCTTCCACGAGACGATCAATTCGCACGGATTGAGCCGGACCGTGCCGGAAACGAAGCGTACGGGCATCCAGCCGTCGCGCTGCATCAACATGTACATGAAGAAGCAGTATGAGGAGATCCTGCGTTCGTCCTGGATTCGCCCGGAAGACCTGCATTATTACGAGGACGAGGTCGATGTGGTCAAACTCTCGACCCGCGCGGTCCCCGATCCGGAGCGCATCATCCGTGCCTACTGCGAGCGCAGCTACGACGGCAATCTGCTGGGCCTCCTCGACCCGGTCTACACGTTCTTCTTCCGGCCGTACATCCTCGACAACAAACGGTTCCCGGCGGACTGGGCGGAGAGTGGCATCGGCGGCAAATGCGCGACCAGCTGCACGCACTGCGGACGCTGCACGGAAGTGCTGTCCAAAGTCCTGGTCGTCGACCCCGAGTTCAAACAAAGACGGGCATCGCAGTATCATTTCGTCCCGAAGTGATACGCTGAACCGCCCTGTCCGCAATCCAGTCATGAACTGAACGCGCGAAGACGGGCTCCCCATTTCAAACCATAAAAAACGTCCGCTTCCGAACGGTGTGCGCCGTGGAAGCGGACGAACTGTTTTTAGAAATCAGCCTGCTTATTTCAGCGGGCTTTCATCTTGTTCTCACTTCTTGATGAAGCGGAAGGAGAAGCCGCCGCGGCCGATCATGCGGACGGTGATGACGTCGCCGGCTTTGGCGGTGCCTTCGACGATGTCCCAGGCGCGCGGATCGTCGGGCTTCACGTCGCCGTTGATGAAGTAGTTGGAATCGACGTCCTTGCCGTCCGCGATCTTGCGGAAGGAGTAGGTGTCGCCCGCCTTGCCGGGGACGGTGAACTTGACTTCGCGCGTCTCGTTCTTGCCGTTGATGCCGCCGACGTACCAGGTGTCGCCTTTGCGGCGGCCGAGGATCACGAAGTCGGCCGGTTCGCCGCCGAGGTACTTGGTGTCGTCCCAGGTGGTCGGGAGGCCGGCGATGAAGTCCTTCACCTTTTCGGGGAGGGCGCGGAACGCGGACGGGCGGTCCGCCATGTGCTGGCAGGCGGATTCGAAGACGACCGGGAGCGCGAGTTCATGCGCGTGGGAGGTGAGGTGCTTGTGCTGGGAGTTGGTGAACGCGGTGGGGGTGTAGTCCATCGGGCCGACGACGTTGCGCGTAAAGGGCAGCGTGGTGTTGTGTTCGGCGGCCGGTTCGGTCATCATCGGGTGGTTGTTGTACTGTTCCGCGCCCCAGACGCACTCCATGGACATGAGGTTGGGGTAGGTGCGGGACCAGCCGCGCGGGAGCGTGGAGCCGTGGAAGTTGACCATGATCTTGTGCGGCGCGGCATCCTTCAGGATGTCGACGTAGTACTGCATCATGCTCTGCTTGTCGCTCTCGAAGAAGTCGATCTTCACGCCCTTGACGGTCTTTTCGGTGAGCCAGGCGAATTCCTTTTCGCGGGATTCATGGGTGTTGAAACGGTCGCGCGGGCCGCCGCCGACGTAGTTGTGCTTTCCGCCGGAGTTGTACCACAGCCAGACGCCGACGTTCTTCTCCTTGGCGAGTTTGAGCGCGTCGTCGATGTTGCCGCCGTTGCCCATCACGTCCCATTCCCAGTCGATCAGGACGTTCGGCCACTTCATTTCGGAGGCGAGCAGGATGTAGTCCTTCACGATCTGGTAGTCCTTGCTGCCGTGGTTGTACGCCCAGTAGACCCAGGACGCCACGCCGGGGGTGATCCAGGAGACGTCCGGCACCGCGCATTCGGGCGCGAGGTCGTCGATGAGCGTGGATTCCACGATGTCGGCGAGCGTGCCGATCACGACGCAGCGCCACGGGGATTTCCACGGGAGCGTGGTCGTCGGGTTGACCGCGCCCTGGTTCGCGCCTTCGCCGGGATCCGGATAATGCGTGGTGAAGCTCACGCCCTTGTCGTCGACGGAGGACACCAGATAGGTGCCGCAGTAGGTGCCGTCGAACCACGTCTCGGAGAGGAGGCCCCACGTGGATTTGTCGGCGGAGTTGAAGAGCAGAGGATAGTTCCAGTTCCGGTTGGCGCCGCCGCGTCCGCCGCGGCCGCCGCCCGGACCTCCGGGACCGCGCTGACCGCCCTGGCCGCCCTGCGGACCGCCGCGGAGCTGGTCCGCCGTGTAGGCGATGTAACGGTCTTCGTAGCTGGTCACGCGGCGCTGCATGCGGAATCCGTCGGTCAGCGGGAACACGAACGACGTGGATTCGCCCTGGAATTCGACGTCGCCGGAGCCGCCGACGCTGTAGCGGAACGCGAAGGAATCGCTGCCCGCGCGCACGATCACGCCGATCTGCTTCTCGCCTTCGCCGAAGACGAGCGTCTTTTCGTTCATGCGGACAGTGCGTTCGGAGCGCTTGCCGTTCACTGCCGTGTACTTCTCGGTCACGAGCGCGACGCTGCTGCCGGACGGCACCTGCCCCGCGAGCTTCAGCTGCGAGAAATCGTATTCCGCCTTGTTCGACTTCAGGCCGAGGCGGACCTGGAAGACTTCCGACGCGTTACGCTCCACGCGGAGCACGTTGCCTTCGTCGAGGTACACGCGGATCGTCTTGTCCGCGTCCGGCGAGGTCAGAAAGGGATCGGCGGCGGAGCAAAGTCCGGCGGCGATGAAGACCGCGGCGCAGGAGAGTGCCGCTTTCATGGAGAGTGAGAACTTCATGGTCTGGTTTCCTATGGATGAAGGTTAAAAGTCAGGACGAAGATTCCGATTCACTGTAAACATAGCACAAAATGACGGTTTTTCAACAGGATAAAACGCCTTTTCAACGTTATTTTTACGTTAAAACGCGGGGGGCAATGCTGGACCGCGACAGCACGGCAGGGAAGAGCTCGGCTGCGCGGGTTGATTATTTCCCCTCAAGTTGTTTCTCTGGCGCGTTCAGGGTGATGCTCTGGGCGGAATACTGTGTGCCGTCCTCGGAGATGAAGTAGAACGTCAAGGTCGCGGACTTCTCGCCCAGAGGGAGCGTCAGGAAAACGGTATCGAAGGAATTGGGAATGGAGGAATACTCTATCGTTTCATTTTTTGGGGTAAGATGAGAGGAAAACTTATCGACAGACAGTTCCCCCTTATCAGAAACGGCAAGCACCCAGTTTTTTTGAGGTATCCCGTTGTGTTGTTCCTTCACAATGCAATCCAGTTTAAATGTCGTCGTGTGATGGCTGTCATCTTTGACGGTCGGAGTTAAATTGTAATAATCCACATTGGGTACATTTTTTATGGTTTCGTGTCCATGAAAAATTTTGACAATCGGATCAAAGATTGATTGAATTGATTCGATGGTATCGCTGTCGGAGGAATCGGCTTTAACATTTATCGTCATGTTGTAGTATGTCGCATCCAATACATAGGAACCATGAAAGCTCGTGTCAAAATAGGCATTGAAATGAAATGGCGTTTTTTTCTGAGGAATCCGCGCATTTGACCAGGTATTGATTCGCGATGATCTCTGATAGTCGTAATATGTATCGACAATATTTTTGCATAAAGCATGCTTTCCTGATTCATTGATTTGGAAAACGACACTGCAATTCTTCTCTTTTTGATTGTCCGATATCCGGATCGAACGAACAATTTCTGAAGAGACCGATTGATGATTCATGTTTCCTTTTTTGGAAGTATGAAACAGACTTTCAATATTCTCCGGAAAAGAAATCATCAGTATGTTGGCGGGGGGCATTACGATGGTTCCCGGATACTTTTTTATCTTTTCTAAAAGTACTTTTGCGGAATACTGCAGATGTTCCTCCTGATCAAAACGAAAACTGGTATTATAGTCTCTTGAAATAAGCTCTTGAATATGTCCATTATTTTGAACCGATCTCAGAAAAGCACCTTCATGTTTGAGAATAAATGGTTTCAGATCTGACTCGTTAATATCGGGGACTGAAATGATCTTTCCCGTCTCCTTTTGCGCGGGTGACGATGCGGCATCCTCTGCCGACGCGGCGAATACGCCCGGCATACAGGCGAACAAAGTTGCGATCAGAAATAATCGGTGTTTCATGTTATTTCTCCTATGGAATTGGTGTTGCTGATTCCGGTTCGGTAGCAGGTTCAGGTCCTGTTCGTTTCGAGCTGAAGGTTGGAATAGTATGTTCCGATCTTTGATGTCGGTTCAGTCTTTCATCAGTGACTTCAGGAAATCATCCAGCGAATCGTATTCCTTCCACGGGTGGAAGCTGTCGTCCTCCGGGTTCGTCTCGACTTCCTCGGTGAACGCGCGGACATCGGGATTGAGCGAGAAGAGATAGACGGCGCGGTCGTCCGGGGCTTCGCAGATGAAATACTCTTCCTCCGAGGCGTTTTCCTCGGCCGAAATCCGGTAAAAGCGTTTCCCCTGATACGTTTGGGAATGGCACGCCGTGATGTCGAAAAAGGTGTAGTCGTCATACACGACTTTGCCGTATCGGAAAAGGTTCGATTCGCTCTTCGATTTCACCAGTTTCGCCATTTTCGGCGACGGCTTGTCGTCCGTGCCGTACTGTTCCAGCAGCTCGTCGATGTTTTCCGGCGTGGCAGGATTCGCATCCTTCTTTTTCGGCTTGTCGGGTTTGAGCAGCAGATAGAACACGACGGCTCCCAGAATCGCCAGGACTGCGACCACAATGATCTTCCACACAAGATTCGAGATCATCAACGCCACCCCGACGAGAACCAGCAGATAACAGCCGATGACATTCAGTTTTTCCGATTTCGACATCATTTCAGGTTTTCAAGTTGTTGCTGATGGAGGGTTTGAGGAATCACAACTTTATTATACCACACCCCAAACAAATAATCAAGCGGAAAATGCCGGAAATGCAAGGGAAACGCCGAGAATCATTGATCGAACATCTGTTGTCGGGGCGTTCCCCAGTCGGGAAGGTGTTTTTCCGGCGCTCAGCATAACTTCCCCGAGTTCGTCCAAATCGTTTCTCGGCGATATTGTAAGCGTGGACGAAAAAGATTTCGGATTACCGGAATGTCCGGATAGACATGCCTACCCCCAGTTTATCGTCATCGACGAACACGTTGCGATGCGTCTCGATATCGTACTTTTTCCCGTTGTATTCCAAAAGATCAAGATTATCGAAAACATACAGCTCTTTTCCGTTTTCGAAGAAGATCAAATCATGGTTTTTGGTATCATAGATCGATGTTTTGATGTAGCGGAAGTCTTCGCTCTCCCGATAACGCGCCTTGAGGTAACTCCAGATAAATAGATTCGTGTTTCCCATCGAAACCACGATATAGCAATACTTCCCGGCTTCTATCAATTCCGTCCGTTTGGTGACGATCGTATCGTCTTTTTCGTCATCCTGCGGACGGTCTTTTTCCCGTGCCGTGTATGCCCGTTCAAGTTCTTTCAGTTTCTCTTTCGCATTTTCGTGTCCCTGTTCGGCGGCCTTTCGGAAATAATCCGCGGCCATATCACTGAGGTCAAAAGACTGAGTTTCCAGATAGTAACAGCCGACTCGGTATTGCGCCTCGGCGTCGCCCTTTTCCGCCGCCCACAGATCGTGATTTTTAATCCACATTTTTGCGTCCTGATGCCCCTGTTCTGCGGCTTTATGGTACCATTTCAGGGCTTCCTCGTCATCCTCATCCTCGTTTGCACAGAATTCAAAGTGCATTTCCGTGTTGCTGTTGATCACCAGCGTTCCGTCGTACCATCGGCCCATCTGGTATTGCGCCTCGGCGTGCCCCTGTTCCGCCGCTTTGCGGTACCATTTCACAGCCTCGGACGCGCTCGCTTCGACGCCGTTGCCGGTCGCGTAGCATTCGCCGAGTTTGTACTGCGCCTCGGCATTTCCATGCTTTCCAGCCGACTCAAAATGCTTCGCAGCCGTTTCGTAATCCTTTGCATCGAGAGCAGCATTGCCGGCATTCAGTTCCGCGAGAATGGCTTTCTCGCTCATGCCGCACCCGGTGAACGCCGCGACAGCCAGAACGACCGCGAGGAAGATGTTTCGTCTCATTTTCGTGTTCGACATGCTTTCGGTTCTTTCATAGTGTTGCCGATGGAGGTGAGGAATCACAACTTTATTATACCACGCTCCAAACAAATAATCAAGCGTAAAATGCCGGAAATGCAAAGGAAAAAGTCATCTTTCCCGCCGACTTCCTGCCCGAAGCCTGCCGGGATGAGTCTTCGGGACGACCAGTTGCAGGAGTTCCGCATTGAGGCGTGATAACTGGCAAGCCCGGTTGATTCCGCTCCCTGCCGCCCGTGACAGGACGGCGGGGAAGAGCTACGGTTGAGTGGATGGATCATTTCTCCTCAGATTGTTTCAGAAACGGCGATATATTTCCCGTCCGATCCAGTACAGCACCTCGGCGGGCAGGCATACCACATCCAGAAGGAAAGCTCCGCCAACAAGGAATAATCCGCCTTTCACGCCGTGTTCTCTTGTTTCTTCTTTTGCGATGGCAAAGAATTCGTCCTCGAACGGCGGCGGCAACAAAACACGCTTATCCGTCTCAGGAATGTAATCCTCCTCGCGGGGGCTTCCGGCAGTCAAAACCTCATAACGGTTTTCTTGTCTTCCACGTGGGAATACAAGGACGGTCTTATTTCGAAGATGCGCTTTGCCAAAATCTCTGATGGGAATGGAAAACGGCTGTGACAGTTTATCCCGGTCGTCGGGATGAATTTTTAAAAGAAAAGTGCCATCGGGCCAGAAGTCGTGATAGTAATCGGGAAAGGTGTTGATCCCTCCGATGGACGCCAGTTGGAAAGGAAGAATATAACCCACCGGGTCATTCCAATTTGAAGTCCAGAATCTACTTGTGTTGATTATGGCTCGAGCCTGTGACGGATCTTCCTCGACCACCAGGGTGAAGCGGAACATTCCGTCCGGGACGGGGTCCATCGGAATCCGTTTCTCAAAATGCGGTCCTTCCGAACGTATGTTATAAACACCCAGAGCATTTTGTCGGTAGATGCCCAGCACGGAAGAATATACGATCTCGCGGCCATCGGGAGACAGCCCGAAATGACGGTCTTCAAGTCTGGCTCTTCGGGGACAATTATAATCTATCGCGCACTTTATGCAGCATCCGCCGAAGACACAGACGATGACGAGGGAAATTGCAAGATATCCGAGGAACACGATCAGGCATGACCTGAGCCGCTTTCGTTTCGGTTTTGCTTCGCTGCCGGGAGGATGTTTCATGTTATTTCTCCGTGGAATTGGTGTTGCTGATTCCGGATTTAACAGCAGGTCAGGTCCTGTTCGTTTCGAGCTGAAAGTTGGAAGGATTCGTCTAACGGCGGAATCATTTGGAGTTTTTGAAGCGCTCCAGAGCGCGGAAGACTTCGTCGACCGGGGGATAGGAAGTCCCGGGCGCGGATTGCGTTCCGGCATCTTCCGTTGTCCCGGCAGCTTCAGGCTTTCCGGCACCGGGGGAGAGAAGCTCGGGATGTTTCTCAAAAAAACTCTGGGCGGACTCGCTGCCCTGGGCTTCGGCTTTGCGATACCAGCGGACGGCTTCGGCATCGTCTTTTTCGACATGCTTCCCGCGAAAGTAAAATGCTCCCATAAGTTCCTGCGCTTCCATGAAACCCTGGGTTGCGGACATCCCGACCCATTTTATCACCTCGGCGTCGTTCTGCTCTATTCCATATTTCCCCATACTGTACAACACACCCAAAAGCATCTGTTTCCACGGATCGCCTTGTTCGGCGTCGCGATGAAACGATTCCTGCGCTTTCCGGAACCACTTTTCGGCTTCGGCGGGATCCTTCGTCACACCTTGTCCCGTTTCGTACATGATGCCCAGTTCCAGCTGGGCTTCCGCATCGCCCCGTTCGGCGTCGCGGAGATACGCTTCGGCGGCTTTGCGATACCATTTTTCGGCTTCCCTGAAATCCCGTTTTCTCTTTTCGCAGTACGTCCCGAGCATGTTCAATGCGGCGGGATTCTCCTGTTCCGCGGCCTTGCGAAGCAATTTGAGACCGAATTTATCATCATCTCCGTAGATTATGGCAAATTCACCGACCTCGGACTGAGCCTTCGCATGCCCCAGCTTTGCGGCTAAGGTCCACAACATGTACTGTTTCCGCATGTCATACTCCACGCCGACGGCTTTCCCGTAACACCAGCCGAGCCTGTACAGCGCCTCCTCGTCCTTCTGTTCCGCGGCCGCCTGATACCATTTCACGGCTTCGCTCCAGTCTTTGGTCACGCCCTTGCCCTCCTGATAACATATCCCGAGGTAACATTGAGCTCCAGGATGATCCAGAGCGGCGGCGGTCGTGAAATGAGTGATGGCGGTCGCGTAATCCCCCGCCTCATACGCCGCCAGACCTTTTTCGTAATCCTCCTGTCCCTCGGGCGCTCCTCCGCACCCGGTGAAGAACGCAACACTCAGACAAACGGCGGCGACGAGAACGAACATTCGCCTCATTTTCGTGTTCGACATGGTGCATGTCCTTTCGTGTATTGCTTAAGGTTGGAAGGATTCGTCAAACTATAAGAAAGATACACCGCAATAGGAAAAATGCAAGCGGCAAATGGAACAAATTCTTATTTTTTTGTTTTTTTTTGAGTTTACGCGGCACTATTCTGCACACTCCGTGTGTTTGCGAGCGGAGCCGGATACTGTATCAGCACACTCCGTGCCGGAAGCGTTAGCCCGGCACTACCCAAGTGCAGACGTCAGTCTGCCTCGTCCAGTGCTTCGAGGAGGAAGCTGACGGGGCGGAACCCGTCGTTGCAGGAGATCATGGCGGATTTCGGGTTTTTCATCCAGCCGTCGTAGAAATTCTCGCCGCCGTGCGCGAGCGCGAGGACGAACGGGGAAACGGTGTCCCAGGCGCTGTCGCAGAAGCCTTCGGGGCGCGCCCAGCCGTTGCAGACGAAGACCTGGCCCAGCTTCATGCCGCAGGCGTGTTCGATCGGGTTTTCGTACTGCGCGATCAGGTCGTCGTGACGGACGATCTTCTTCACCGTGATCCGGACTTTTTTCATCCCGGCTTACGCCTTCACCGTGTCGGCGATGACGCCGCAGATGCGGTCGATGTCTTCGACCTTCAGGTAGGGGTGCATCGGCAGTGCGAAGATGTCGGCGGCGCACGCCTCGGAGACGGGCATGTCGCCCTTTTTGTAGCCAAGGTATTCGGTCGCGCCGAGCAGGTGCATCGGGATCGGGTAGTAACGCGCGGTCGGGACGTCGGCGGCCTTCAGGGCGGCCTGGATCTCGGCGAACTTCGGGGAACGCGGGCAGAACTGCGCGTAGACGGAGACGCAGCCTTCGGGGATGGTCTGGACGGAGACGAGGTCCTTCAGTCCGGCGCGGTAGCGGTCGGCGACGACCTGGCGCATTTCGACTTCGCCGGGGAAGAGTTTGAGCTTGGCGAGGAGGACGGCGGCCTGGATCGTGTCGCAGCGGGCGTTCAGGCCCAGGCGGACGTTGTTGTAACGGTCTTCGGCGCTGCGGCCGTGGACGAGGATGGAGTACATCTTGTCGAAGAGGTCGTCGTCGTCCGTGAAGACCGCGCCGCCGTCGCCGTAGCAGCCGAGCGGCTTGGCGGGGAAGAAGCTCGTGCAGCCGATGGTGCCGAGCGAGGGTGCGCGTTTGCCGCCGGGGGCGACCGCGCCGAACGCCTGGCAGGCGTCCTCGATGATGGCGAGTCCGTGCGCGTCGGCGAGCGGCTTGATCGCCTTGTAGTCGGCGGTGAGGCCGAAGAGGTCGACGGGGATGACGGCCTTCGGTTTGAGCTTGCCCTCGCGTTCGACCTTCAGGATGGCTTCCTCGAGCTTCGCCGGGTCGATGTTGTACGTGGCTTCGTCGATGTCTGCGAAGACCGGGGTCGCGCCGACGAGCGCGATCGTCTCGACCGTGGCGAAGAACGTGAACGGGGTGGTGAACACGGCGTCGCCGGGGCCGATGCCGAGCGCCATCAGCGCCATCAGCAGGGCGTCCGTACCGCTGGAACACGCCAGCGCGTGCTTCACTCCGGCGTATTCGGCGAGCTGTTTTTCGAGCTCCGCGATCTCGGCGCCGAGGATATAGTGTCCGCTCTCCAGCACGCGGTCGATTCCCGCGTGGATTTCGTCGCGGATCAGGCTGTATTGGTACTTCAGGTCAATGAACGGCAGCATAGTGGGCACCTCCTCGGGTCGGGTTAATTTATTTTCTAATAATATACACCGCGAACCCGTGAAAAACAAGCTCCGGCGCGAGGAAATCAACACATGAGCCGTAGAGTTTTTTGCGCGGATACCGGACCGCGATGTGCCGCGAACTTACTGCAGGTTCATCGCCGTGGGCTGCGTGGAGGTCGCCGGATACTCGGTCGGGACCTGAATCGGGTCCTGACGGTCGATGCCGCCGACGCGGCGCGAAATCGGCCAGAAGACGAAGCAGGCGCGCCCGATGATGTTTTTGACGGGGAGCGGGCCCCAGTCGCGACTGTCCAGACTGTTCGCGGTGTTGTCGCCGAGCGCGAAACAGCAGTCGTCGGGCACAGTGAACTCCACGTTCTCCTCCAGGCGCCCCATGCCGTGGTGCCCCTGGTAGCCGCCCAGCCCGGAATAGATCTTGCAGAACGCCGGGTTGAACCATTCCGCCGGGCGGAACGTGTTTTCGTTTTTCGGGCGGATGTAGAGGTGCCCGTCCTGGATGCGGAGCGTGTCGCCAGGCAGTCCGGCGAGGCGCTTGATGTAGTAGTAGCCGGTCAGCGGCGTTCCGTGCGAGGAATACAGCCCCTCGGTGTTGAACACGAACACCTCGCCGCGTTTGAGCGGCTTGAAGTGGATGGAGAGGCGGTCGACGAAAAGATGGTCGCCGGACGACAGCCAGCCGTCGAAGACCGTCTCGCCTTCGCGGTACATGCGGGACCGCGGGTCCTCCGGCAGATAGCGGAAGATGTTGTCGCGCGGTTCGTCGCCGGGCAGCAGGAAATCCTGTCCGCCGAAGCGGAGGACGGAGCCGGTGCGGTAGAAGTCGCCGGGATGCAGGAGCGACGGGATGAGCGAGAGCCACGGGCGGACGACCGGGACGGGGTCGGAATCGACTGTGGCGAAATCGCGCGGCGAAACGATCTTCGCGTCGGACGCGCCGAGCGGAGTGAAGAATTTCACAAGCTTGCTCCGGTGCGGTTCGGACGCCTCGCGGTCGATGTAGTGGATGCCGAACAGGGTCGGCTGCATGCTGCTAGTCGGGATCTGGAATGGCTGGACGAACAGCGCGCGCAGTCCGAACGCCACGCCGAACGCCACGGCGAGCACGTCCAGCACGGAGCACATCCATGCCTTGAACGAGGCGCGGCCGGAATACTCGGTGTACTGCCCGGAAATGTTTTTCAACGCCTCGGCGCAGGCGGCGGGGTCGGGATTCGCGTTCGCCTCATCGGCGGCTTTCTCGAACCCCCTGAGCTGCACCTTCTCCTCGTCCGACAGAATGTCGTCGTCCTCCGCCAGCGTGTGGCGCACGGACGAAACGATGTCGCGGTGGAGCTTGCGGTTGGAGCGTTTCAGCCAGAGTGTCTGAAAGAAGTTCACGGGGCGGTCTCACTGTTCGTTGTTCTTCAGGACGGCGATGAACGCCTCCTGCGGGATGTTGACGCGTCCGATCTGCTTCATGCGCTTCTTGCCTTCCTTCTGTTTTTCCAGCAGTTTGCGTTTGCGCGTGATGTCGCCGCCGTAGCACTTCGCCAGCACGTTTTTCCGCAGCTGGCGGACTGTCTCGCGGGCGATGACCTTGCCGCCGACGGCGGCCTGGATGGCGATCTGGAACATCTGCGGCGGGATGACCTCGGCGAGGCGTTCGGCGATCTCGCGGCCGCGCGCATAGGCGTGGTCGGAGTGGACGATGCTGGCGAAGGCGTCGACCGGCTCGCCGTTCACGAGTATGTCGAGCTTGACGAGCTTTTCGGTCTGCCAGCCGGCGGGTTCGTAGTCGAGGCTGCCGTAGCCGCGCGTGATGGATTTGAGGCGGTCGTGGAAGTCGATGAGGATCTCGTGCATGGGGATGCAGGCGGTGATCATCACGTGGTTGGCGTCGATGCTCTCCGTGTTGGTGCAGATGCCGCGCTTGTTCATCACCAGGTTCATGATGTCGCCGATGTATTCGGTGGGGGACATGATATGGGCGTTGATGAGCGGCTCCTCGATGTGGTCGATCTCGGACGGGTCGGGCAGATGCACCGGGTTGTCGATCTTCAGCATGTCGCCGTTGCGGAGGTACACGTGGTAGATTACGCTCGGATAGGTGGCGATGATGTCCATGTTGTACTCGCGGCGGAGGCGTTCCTGCACGATCTCCATGTGGAGGAGCCCGAGGAATCCGCAGCGGAACCCGAATCCGAGGGCGGCGGAGGTTTCGGACTGGTAGTGGAACGCCGGGTCATTGAGCTGGAGTTTCGCCATGCTGAATTTGAGCTGTTCGTAGTCGGCGGTGTCGATGGGGTAGATGCCGCTGAAGACCATCGGCTTCACGTCCTGGAAACCGGGCAGGGGCTCGGCGCAGGGCGCGGCGGCGTCGGTGATCGTGTCGCCCATCTTCGCGTCGGCGGGCGATTTGAGGTTCGGGATGATGTATCCGACGTCTCCGGCTTCAAGCTCGGGCATGGGCTTCATTTCGGGCGTGAAGACGCCGACTTCCTTGATCTCGCTTTCGAGGCCGGTGCTGAACATTTTCAGGCGGCATCCGCGCGACAGGCTGCCGTTGAACATGCGGACGTACGTCACCACGCCGCGGTAGGCGTCGTAGATGGAGTCGAAGATCAGGGCGGCGGTGCCGTTCTCGGCGGGCTTCTTCGGCGGCGGCACGCGCTGCACGATGGCTTCGAGCAGTTCCGGCACGCCGGTCCCGTCCTTCGCTGAGACCAGCAGGACCTCCTCGCGCGGGATCGCCAGGATCTCCTCGAGTTGGTTGTAGCACAGCGGGAGGTCGGCGGCGGCGAGGTCGATCTTGTTGATGATCGGGATGATGAACAGGTTGTGGCGCATGGCGAGGTTCACGTTCGCCACGGTCTGCGCCTGGACGCCCTGCGTGGCGTCGAGCACGAGGATCGCGCCCTCGCAGGCGGCGAGCGAACGGCTCACTTCGTAGGAGAAATCCACATGGCCGGGAGTGTCGATGAGGTTCAGCTCGTATTCGTTTCCGTCGGAGGCGGTGAAGAGCATGCGCACGGGATGGGACTTGATGGTGATCCCGCGTTCCTGTTCCAGGTCCATGGCGTCCAGGAGCTGGGCGTGGACGAGGTCGCGCTTTTCGACCGTGTGGGTGATTTCGAGCATGCGGTCGGCGAGCGTCGACTTCCCGTGGTCGATATGCGCGATGATGGAGAAATTGCGGATGCGGGTCAGGTCATTCATGGTCTTTTCCGGTGGATTTTGAAGCGGGGTGAAGGAGTTTCCAGACGCGGTAGTATTCGGAGAGGCCCCATGCCTGGGCGTCGCAGCCGCGCGGCTTGTGGGGATAATCGCCGTCGAGGATCTCCGGCATGTGCATGATGCAGCCGTTGTCCAGCTGGACCGCCATGGAGGACAGCAGGCTGATCGCGGTGGCGCGTCCGAAACGTCCGTGCGTGATGTAGTACGCCTCCGGGAAGAGCGGCATCTGCCAGGTCCAGGCGGTGCCGTTGTGGTACGCGACCTTGCGACGGGTGTCCTCGTCGCCGCAATAATGCCCCTGGTACGGGTGATTCGGATCGTTCAGCAGCTTGCCGTCCGCGCCGTAAACCGGGAGCGGATATTTGACCGGGCGGTCCGCCAGACTGCGGATGCCGCCGGGCACGAGGAGTTCGGAGGTGTTGAGGAGGATGATGCGGCGCAGTTTCTTGTCCTCGACCAGTCCGAGCGTGATCGCGAGCAGCTGGTTCGGGCGGAGATGGTCGTCCGGTTCGGCCTTCGACGCCGGAGTACCCGGCTTGCAGTGGAGGCAGTCTGAGAGGAATCCCTCCTCCTTCAGCGGGAAGTATTTCAGGAACGATTCTTTGACGCGGGCGGCGAGTTCGGACCAGCGTGCGGCCTGCTTCTCGGGGAGCGATTCGGCGAGGAACCGCAGGGATGCGTACCAGAGCGCCTGAATCTCGACCGGATAGCCCTCGCGGGGCGTTCCGGCTGGGTAGTTCGTGTCCATCCATGTGAAATGCGCCGGGCTGAAGATGAGGCCGCTTTCCGCGTCGCAGGCGATGCCGTTCGGCGTGCCCTTGACGAGCCCTTCGGCAAGTTCGACGAGCAGATCGAGCAGAGTTCCGCGGTCCTTGACCTTGGTCTTCAGGAAATCCTTATTGCCGAGCGCGACGCACATGTCGCGCACGCCGATGAAGAGCCACAGCGGAGCGTCCGAGGTGTCGCGGTTGCCGGTGTCGGTCCCGGAGATCATGTTGCAGATGGTCCCGTCCTTCACGAGAGAGGCGAACTGGACCAGGATCTGTTTGACGTCCTCGTGGAACACCGGTTCGGTGATGAGGCCGCGGACGAAGATGAGCGTGTCGCGACCCCAGTCCAGGAACCACGGATACCCGGCGATCACGGTCTTCAGGTCGCCGCGCTTGACGATGAACGCTTTCAGGCTGTTCAGCATGACGGTCTGCAGGTCGTCGGTCATCCGGTCATAGCACGGCTTTTCCTCCGGCACGGGCGAAATCTTCGGTTCGTCCTCGCTTGTCATGATCTGGCCGATCAGATGCAGCGTTTCGTTGCCGTTCAGGGAGCATTTGAAGTAACCGGGGCTGTACAGGTCGCAGTTCGGATCGAGGCCGCGTTCGGCTTCGTTTTCCTGATAATTCATGTAAGACCACTCGTCAGCACGGCGGAACGTGCCGCTTGAGGCGGTCATGCGGAAGATGCGGTCGGAGGCGGGCCTGAACACGAATCCGCGCGGGGATTCGGTCACGGCGGCGGGGAACGTGTCCTGCGGCCCCTCGGACGCCTTGGTCAGGCAGTGGAAATTGCGGTCCTCGAGGTCGGGGCTGATGAGCAGCTGCACCGGCTCGCTGTCGTCGATCGTTTCGCCGGCTCCCGTGTAGGCGTACCGGAGGAACGACGCCCGGACGGCGTTCTTTTCCGGGATCATGGAGAGTTTGAGCATGAGGCCGACCACGCGGGCGTTCCCGACGGGGACCTTGAAGCCCTGCACGGCGCCGCCGTCGGACGCGATGTGGAACCGGTCGATCATTTCGCTGGTGATCTGCTGGCGTCTGGCACGGTAGATCATCCACATGCGGAAGCGCCGCCACATGATATGGCGGTCGACCGGGATCTCGGGATGAAGGTTCGCCAGCATGATCGCGTCATAACGGCTGAGCAGGCGTCCGGTCTCGATGCAGACATGCACCGCGCCGCCGCGTCCGTTGGCCTGGAGGAACGTCCGTCCCTTCATGAAGAATTCGTCGCGGGTGAGGGAGACGACGGCCTTGTCGATGTCGCGCGGCAAGAGCATCAGCACGGCGGTGTCGCGGCGGAGCTCGTCACCTTCGGACACGAAAACGGCCACTCTCAGTTCGGTCGGTTTGTCCGGCGCGGGCAGCGGCGGCACGATGGAGACGAACCGTCCGTCCGTGCAGGCGATCGAACGCGCCGATGCGATCACGCGGTTGTCTTCGTTGCGGACGATGAAAAAGCGGAAGCGGACGGGCGCAGCCACGAGGATCGAACGTCCCGGCGCGACGATGATCTCGCGGCGGAGGTCGGTAGGCCAGTTCCAGACCACGTAGGGGATTTCCGGCCGGTCGCTGAAGAGATCCTGCAGGAACCCTTCGGGCGATTCGCGGAGACGGCGGGTCAGCGCGGGGACATCGTCGTCGGCCAGGACCGGGGTTTTGCGTTTGGCGGTCAGCGCCGTGAGCACGAGCGCGGCGGCCTGCTGGTCTTCCAGATGGTCGTATTCCAGACGGCCTCCGGCCGCGGCCTCTTCGATCTTCGGGACCCATTGCTGTTCCGGGCTCAGGCAGACGACCCGGCCGGGCGAAAGCGGCAGGCTCCATTTGTGGCCTCTCACGGAGAGGATGTCCAGGCGGCGACCGGAGATGAGGTCGTACATTTTTTCCCGCGTGAACGTGGCATAGCTGGCATCCCATTCGGCGGTCACGGTACGGTCGCAGTTCAGGTTCATGGCGACGAGGATGAAGTGTTCCGCCTCGCGGTTGGTGCGGATGATCACCACGGCGTCCGGGGAACCGGAGTCGATGCAGCGGATGAATGCGTCGTTGAAGAACGCCGGATGCAGGGCGAGGATGGTGTTGAGGCGGGCGATGAAGTCGATCTGGTTCGTTTCCGCGCCCCAGTTCAGCGCGCTGTCCTGATGCACGTCGACCTTCTCCTTCGCGAACCACTCGACGCCGTTGGTGAATCCGAATGCGCCGCAGGAGGACGCCAGCGCGCTCAGAGCAGTGCGGAGCCTCGCGTAGCGTTCGCCGGACGTGGCGAGACGGTTGTTGTCGTGGGTCTCGGCGTAGTGGATCATGATGCCGTTCGAGTAGGATTCGTTCCAAGCGTAGTTAAGGTAGCCTTCGATCTGGTCGCGGGAGTAGTTCTGGAACAGTTCGGAGTAAGCCCAGTCCATGTTCGCGCGGTCGAGCAGCGCCTGCGTGACCTCCGTTGCGCCGCCCAGACCTTCGAGCAGAAAGACCGTGTCCGGGAATTCGCGGCGCACCATGGCGATAATGTATTCCCACGCTGCCTCGGGAATCATGTAGCCCGCATCGCAGCGGAATCCGTCGACGCCGCGGCGGCACCAGGTCAGAAAGACGTTCGCCAGATAGCTCCACAGGGGCGGATTCTTGTGGTCGAGTTCGATCAGGTCGCCCCATGTGACGCCCCACGCGCCGGGCGAGACGTACGTGCCGTCGTCCTTGCGCACGAACCAGTCGGGATGCTCCTCCTGGAGCTTCGACGCCCAGCCGGTGTGGTTGATGGCGATGTCGAGGAAGATGCAGGCGTTTTTCCGGTGGACCGCGTCGACCAGCTCGAAGAACTGTTCCAGCGGCGACGCCTTCGTGTCGAACTCCGCAAGCGCGGGATCGACCGCGGTGAAGTCCTGCGAGGCGTACGGGCTGCCGAAACGCCCCATGCGGGCATAGGTCGTGGGGACCGGATTGATCGGGAGCAGGTGGATAATGCGGCATTTCAGGCGGTCGACGATGTGGTCGAGCTCGCGGATGAGGCCGCGGAACGTCCCGCCGGCGGGGATCACGGAGTATCCTGACTCGTCAAGTCTGGTGATGCTTTCCTGCGTCACGCCGTCCGGCAGGGCCGATCCGGAACGTGTCTTGTTCGCGCCGAACTGGCGGACGAACGCGCAGTAGACGGTGTTCGAGGCGCAGTAGTCGGCGGAGATCACGTTCAAATGCAGATTGTCGCCCTTGACCCAGGTCGTGTTGCCGTCCTCCTCCACGATGCCGCATTTGCATTCGAAATGTCCGACTTCGGACAGTGCCAGGCGGACGCGGAACGAGTATTCGTCGGTCCGCTGCATCGGGATGTTGTTCCAGTCCTGCCCGATCTGGTTCAGTCTTTGTTCGGTGCGGCGGATGATCTCGTCGCGGTGGATGGCGGCGTTTCCGACATTGGTGCAGAGAAATGCGCGTCCTGTGACGGGTTCGGAGCTGGTGAGTTCGAATTCGATGGTGTCTCCGCAGAACCGCTGGAGATGCTTCCCGGTCTCGGGGTATTGCGTCAGTTCAGGCATAATCGCGTCTTTCGTTCGCCGCCGGGCGGCGTTTTCATTCGATCATTCGATTTCGACATCCTTCGTCTTCGGGAAGACCGTGATCTCGAACACTTCGGATTTCGTCTGGAGCGTGTTCAGGGAGATCTGTGCGCAGAGGGCGACGGTGTAGCGGGCTTTGCGTTTCGGCGGCTCGGCGTGTTCCAGGAACGTCAGCGGCACGTCGATCAGGGCGCTGTTGTTCGGCTGGAGGACGAGCGCGGAGCGGCGCGGACGGGATCTCCGGACCGTTTCGCCGGGCTTCACGTCGGGCCAGGCGAGCTGCCAGTCGTCTTCCTTGAGTTCGCCGGACTTGCCCGGCTCGCAGAACGCATAGTACAGGCGGATGTTGTCGGCTTCGTTCATGTACCACTCTTCCACGGAGACGACCGAGACGTCCTGGTTCTTGAGCAGGAAGGTCATGGACTGGTTCGGGAGGCCGAGTGTGTAGTCGAGGCGCAGATAGCCGTGCTCCAGCGACATCTTCGCCGTGATCTTCTGGAAATACTTTGTTTCGTCGAATTCGTGCTGCGCACTGGGTTCGGCGGAGCATGCGCCGAGGATCAGGAGCGCCGCCAGGGCGAACAGGATTCGTGTCGTTTTCTTCATATTCCGGTCGCTTTCTCCGATTCCGGCCGCATTATTTGTGAGGCGGGGAAACCGGCTGCATGGTTCCGGTTGAAATCAGCCGCGGGGGGCCGTTGCGCCGGATTCGAGGGCGTCGCGCACGTCGTCGTTCACCCCGGTGTACTTCGGGTTGCCGGGCATGATGCCGCGATTCGACTGCTTGATGAAGTTTACGAAGAGCTCGACTTCCGGGCAGTTCGTGATGGTCTTTTCGATCTGCTCCAACGCGTGCGGGCTGTTCAGCCCCTCGAAGAAGAACGTCTTGATCGCGCGGCGGATCGCCAGACGGGCGTCCGGTGTGATGTTCGCGCGGCGCAGGCCGATCGTGTTCGGGCCGCAGATGAAGTTCGTTTCGCGGAGCATGCAGAACGGGGGGATGTCCTGTCCGATCAGAGCGGTCGGTCCGATCATTGCCAGCGCACCGATGCGGCAGAACTGGTGGACGAGGACGAATCCGCTCATGACCGCGCCGTCGCCGACCTGCACGTGGCCGGAAAGCGAGGTGTGGTTCGCGATGGTCGCATGGTCGCCGATCACCACGTCGTGCGCCACATGCACGAACGCCATCAGCAGCACGTGGTTGCCGACGACGGTCTTCAGCTGTTCGAACGGCGGGCGGTGGATCGTGACGAACTCGCGGATGACCGTGTGGTGGCCGATCTCGCAGTAGGAGACGAGGCCACGGTAGAAACGGTGGTCCTGCGGCTCCGCGCCGACGAGGGCGTTCATGTAGATGCAGCAGTCGGAGCCGATGGTGGTATAACGGCAGATCTTGACGTGGGCGTCGATATAGCAGTTGTCGCCGATCTTCACGTTGTCTTCGATGACGGCATACGGCCCGATCTCGACGTTTTTGCCGATCTGGGCGTCGGGAGATACGATCGCAGTGGGATGAATCATGACAAATCCTTTCGGGTTCCGGCGCAGCAAAGTGCGCCCGTAAAAAATACTCCCTTAATATACCCCGCCGCGCCACGCTTATCAAGCGCGTTTCTTATTTTAAAGCAAAAATCTTTTCCGCCAGTGCAGAAAGAATGCGTGAAACGGACAAATCAATGATTGTTTACATCCGTTTGAAACGGGACGGTCTCGCCCGGAATGCCGCGAGGAACGGGAACAGGAACGGCGGGCAGACCACGAAGTACGGAAGAAACCCCAGAAACAAGGTCCACGGGAGCAGACGGCGGAATTTCAGTTTCAGCAGGGACAGTACGGGCGCGAAGGCAAAGGCCGCGAGCGGAAGTGCGGTCCACTGCATCAGACGCGTCCAGTTCGTGCAGACGGCCGGGACGAACGGCGACCAGTTCAGCCAGACGGCAGCCGGGATCAGGCACAGCAGGAGGATAGCGGCGGCCGCCGCGCCCATCATGCGGAATTTATTGCCGCGCTGGAGCAGCAGCCCGGCCAGGGCGGGGAGCATCCACCAGATGTTCAGCGGCATGAGCAGCGCCGTGGCCCAGCAGAAGAAGATCGCCGTCACGAAGAACAGCACGAATCCGCACGCCATGAACTTGAGGTAGAAAAACATCTGAAGGCAGAACCCGGCCAGCGCGAGCGACGCCGGATCGACGTACGGGAAAAACAGGTCGAGCCTGAGCCCGCGGTACACGGTCATGTTCAGTGCGCCGATCATTGGCTCCGTCCCGCCCGACATGATCGAACGGATCAGACCCTCGCATGATCCGGGCAGGAAGCAGTCGAGCAGGATCGTGCTCCCCACGCTGCACAGGAACGCATTTTTCCACGGCTGGTACAGGCGGGCGGTCAGGTAGACCAGCCCGGCGGCCACGACGTATCCGAGGCGCGACGGCGCGAACTCGCCGAACGGGATCACGGCGAGCAGCATCGCCAGCAGGAATGCGCCCTGCGCGTATTTCACGTGGCGGACGTGCTTCGCGTCGACGTCGGAGAGCGAGGCGACGCGTTTCTGCATCGCCTTCACGCTGCGGAAGCGCCATTCGTAGGCGGTCCAGATCGACAGCAACCCGTCGCGGAACCGGATCTTCTTGCCTTCGGACGGTTTGCGCGGGTAATATGAGACCGGCACCTCGTATGGATGGATGCCGAGGCGCAGGAGCTTCGCCGTGATCTCGGGCTCCCATTCGAACCCGTCGCCCTCCAGGTCTTCCGCCATGGCGCGGATCAGGCATCCGCGGAACGTCTTGTAGCAGGTCGCCTCGTCCGTGAGGTTCGCGTTGAACATCAGATTAATCAGGAACGTGAGGCTGAGCGCGCCGAGGTAGTAGCCCGGCGACGAATAGATGCGGTTGCGGTTGCTCTCCTCGCGCGAACCATAGACCACCTCGCATTCGCCGCTGAAGATCGGTTCGGCGCAGGCGGCATAGTCGCGCGGGTCGTATTCGAGGTCGGCGTCCTGGATGATGACCGCCTCGCCGGTCGTGACGGGGATCGCGCGTTTCACGGCGGATCCTTTGCCGCCGTTCTCCTTGTCGATGCAGACGGCCTGCACCCCGGGATGCGCTTCGATCCAGGTGTGGATGAGCTCGGGTGAGCGGTCTGTGGAACCGTCGTTCACGATCACGAGTTCCAGCGCCAGATCGGGCGTCTGTGTCGCAGCCACCCGGTCGAGCATGGATACGACGGTCCTCTCCTCATTGAAGACCGGGATCACGACGGACAGCAGATGCGGCATGGCGGGCCTTTCGGACGGGGGGCAAGCCCCGGAGCGTTACATGGCGTCGGGGATGCCGATCGTGAGGGCGGCGAGGCCGTCCGCGAGGATGTCGCGCACGGCGAAGCAGAGCGCCAGACGCATTGTGCGGACCGCGGGATCGCCGGCGTTCAGCACCTGCTTCTCGCGGTAGAAACGGTTGAAGAGTTTCGCGAGGTCGAGCAGGTAGTTCACGAGGATGGAGCAGTCCATCTTGTCGGAGGAGGACCGGATGGCGTCGGCGTAGCGCAGAGCGGCCACGGCGAGCGCCTTTTCCTCCGGCGAATCCGCGAGCGACCAGTCGACGGACGCGGGATCGAACGCGATTCCGGCGTCGTTGCATTTCCGCACGATGGAGTTGATGCGGGCGCAGACGTACTGCACGTACGGGCCGGTGTCGCCCTCGAATTTCAGTGAAGCCTGCGGATCGAACATGATCGTGGTCTTCGGATTGAATTTCAGCAGCATGAACTTCAGCGCGCCCATGCCGATGATCTCGCTGCGGGTTTCCAGGTCGGCGGGCGGTTCTTCGCCTTCCTTCACGCGCTCCATCGCGGCCGCCTTTGCCAGAGAGTGCATCTCGTCGAAGAGGTCGTCCGCGTCGACCACGGTTCCCTCGCGGCTCTTCATGCGGCCGGACGGCAGGTTGACCATGCCGTAGGAGAGGTGGAAGAGGCTGTCGGCCCAGGCGTAGCCGAGGCGGCCGAGGATGGTGAAGAGCATGCGGAAATGCAGGTTCTGTTCGTCGCCGACGACCCAGATCATGGTGTCCGGGTTGTGCTCCTCGTGCTTGAGGATCGTGGTACCGATGTCCTGCGTGATGTAGACGCTGGTGCCGTCCTTGCGGAGAAGGACCTTTTCGCCGAGCTTGCCGAGGTCGACCGTGACCGCGCCGTCCGCGCGCCTGCCGAAGATGCCCTTCGCGAGGGCGTCGGCGATGACGTCCTTGCCGAGCAGATAGGTCTGGCTTTCGAGGTAGGTCTTGTCGAAATGCACGCCCATGCGGCGGTACGTCTCGTTGAACCCGTCGATGACCCACTTGTTCATGGTTGTCCACAGGGCGCGGACTTCGGGGTCGCCCGCTTCCCACTTGCGGAGCATTTCCTGCGCCTGCCTTCCGAGCTCGGTTTCGAGGAAGAGATCGTCGGTGGACTTGTCGGCGAATTCGGGGTGCGCGGCCTTCAGCTCTTTGACCTCGTCGGACAGCATCTGGTTGAACTTGACGTAATAATTGCCGACGTAGTGGTCGCCCTTGATCCCGGCCTGTTCCGGCGTGACGCCGTTTCCGGTCAGCTTGTAGGCGAGCATGGACTTGCAGATGTGGATGCCTCGGTCGTTGATGAGGTTGACAGGCACGACCGTGTGTCCGGCGCGCGCCATCACGCTGGCGAGCGTCATGCCGATGCAGTTGTTGCGGACGTGGCCGAGGTGCTGCGGCTTGTTCGTGTTCGGCGCGGAGAATTCGATGAGGATCTTGCGGCGGGAGGCTTCCGGGAACGGCACGTCGGCGAGGAGCGCCTTCACATCCGACATGGAATCACGGAACAACGCGGCGGGCTTGAGCGTGATGTTCACGAACGCCTTGATCTTTTCGGCGGAGACCACGTCCGGGTCCTTCATCAGGAGCTCGGCGGTTTCGGCGGCCAGCGCGTCCGGTGCGCTCTTCAGCGCCTTCGCGAGGCGGAAGCAGTTCACGGTCAGATCGCCGTTCATGCCGGCGGGACACGGCTCCCACGGGATATCGAACGAGGCATCAAGGGAACGCGAGGCGCGGAAGGAATCCGCCAGACGGGAAAGGCATTGGATTTTCATGAACGGAAAAGAGGTTGGTATGAAAGTGTGGATTAATGCGTTGTGCGGATCAGCGTGACCGGAGCGTCCGGCTTCACGCGGATGACGTATTCGCCGAGCGCGGCGGGCAGCAGGGCGGTCATGCAGCGCGGGATGGTCGTCACCGTGCCGCGGACTTCCACGTCCACCGGGCCGCTGACGGCGGTCAGCAGGTGGAAACTGCGTGTGGAACGGGTCGTGTCCGGCCAGTCTCCGGCGAGACGGAGCTCATCGCAACGGAACTGCGGACAGCGGTTGATGATCGCGTATTTGCGGTTTCGCGCGGCGTTGTCGCTGACGCCCGTGATGCGGGCCGGAGTGCGGTCGATGAAGTCGACGCAGGCGAGCCCCTCCTCAACATGGAGTTCCTGGTCCGGATCGTGAATGCCCCAGTCGTTCAGCAGGAAATCGCTGTTGCTGTTCTGCTGGATCTCGAGCACCAGGTTTCCGGGGTCGATGCAGTGGATTCGTCCGGCATTGACGAAATACGCGTCGCCGTTCACCGCGTCGAAACTCTGAAGCACGCTCTCCACGTCGGACGTCGGCAGCAGCTCCAGGAAACGGTGGCGCGTGGCGGTCGGACGGATGCCGACCATGATCTTCGAACCGGGTTCGGCGTCCAGCACGTACCACATTTTCGTCTTCGGTTCCGCGCCGTTTCCGATCCGGCGTGCGGCATATTCATCGGGATTCACCGTAAGCGGGAGACGTTCGCCGGTGTCGAGTATCTTCACCATCAGCGGGAACCGCGCGGCGCGGGTCATGTCGCCGATCAGGTAGGACGGGCCGATCATCGCGCAGAGTTCGTGGATCGTCTTTCCCGCCAGCGGGCCGTTCGCGATCACGCTCTCGACGCCCTCGCGGTCGCAGATGTCCCACGCCTCGCCGTAACGGCCTTCCTCCGCGGGGAGTTCGCGGCCCAACACACGTGCAAGTTTGCCGCCGCCCCAAGGGGTCCGGCGGTACATCGGCGCAAACAGCAGCGGGTACAAATCGTCTTTGGAAAGAGTTGTCATCGGCGGATCATCCGTTCACATTTTTTAACATTTTGCCAATACAATATACTACACGAACCGGAAATAACAAACTGAACGGCGCGTTTTTTTCAAAAAAAAGCGTGCGTTGCGCCGGATGTCCGGGCACGAAGACAGGAAGGGAAACATGCCGTTATTGCGATCCGTCCGCTCAGGTGCGCTTCATGCGCCCGAATAGATTGCCGTATTTCTTCAGGTTGAGCGACTCGACAAACGATGCGATCTTGGTCGTGGTGGAGCACGGGTCGATGGAGGCGTCCATGCAGTCGCCTTCCAGCGCCAGCATCGGCATGCCGATCTCTTCGAGCTCTTCGCGCAGGAGTTTTGTGAACGGGCGGTCTGCGAGGCTGCACCGTCCGAATCCGTGCGTGTACAGGATGCAGCCGGTGAACTTCGCCTTTGCGGAGAGGTCCTTCACGTATTTCACGCGAAGTTTCGGGTCCAGAAATCCGGTCGTGAGGAGCTTCCGCGCGAGCGATTCGTACGGGTGCTTCGGGTCGAGCGGAGCCCAGCCGACGTAGTTGGTCTCCTCGAACACGATCGGGGCGTTGCAGACGGTCTCGATGTAGTCGAGGTGCTTGGAGTCGTAGAACGGCGGCAGGTGGAGCCAGAGCAGGCGGTGCGTGTCGTCGATGGAATAGCGCTTTTCCGCCCATTCCTTCTTCTGGAGCAGTTCCTCGTAGTAGGTCTTCTGGATGTCGACGAGCTCCTGCGTGCCCCAGAGCTGGCTGAAGATGACGGCGTTGTAGACCGCCTCCGAACCGCGGATCAGCGGCGGCGAGGTCCAGCGCAGTTCGTTGCATTTGCGCGAATAGTCCGCCGCAAGGTTGGAGAGTACGCAAGCTTCTTCCAGACGCGCCGGATCGAGCTTGCGTCCGAGCGCCTCCTCCATCTGCTCGACCGACTGGCGCAGTCCGTCGGCGATCTGCCCGACCGCGTTGGTGTTCGCCAGGTTGATCGGGGTATGCAGGGAGTAGAACCGGTCCTCGAACCCGTACGTGCGCGCGAGGTCGGCGAAGATGCGCTCGCCCTGCTGGCACGGCTGGCTGGTGGAGACCGCGAAATCGGGCGTCTTCAGCGGCAGGCCCTCGAGCATGCGCAGGAAGGAGCATGTCTGCTGGTCGAATCCCTTTCGGGCGGCGACGTCGAGCGCGGCCTTCACGCGTTTCGAACTGCGGCCGAACAGCGCGGCGTACGTTTCCAGCGTCAGGATGCGCGCGCCGAACGCGTTCAGGATCTCGGTCGGGAAGAAGAGGTTGCGCCAGATGGTCGGCTTGTCCTTGTCGCCGAAGAGGAACGAGCGTTTGTTGCTGGCCACGCGCATGGCGACGGATTTCTGGCGGGTCGGCTCGTACTGGACGGGGTCCGGGTCGAGCTTGCCGCGCAGTTTGCTGTATTCGAGCGCGAGGACTGCCGCGCCGAGCGCGCCCATGACGTTGTGGAATTCCGGGATGATGATCTCGCACCCGGTGATCTCCTTCATGAAGTACGCCACTGCATGGTTCGAGGCCACGCCGCCCTGGAACAGGATCGGATGCGCGGGATCGTGGTGCATCAGCATCTGGCCGACGCCGTTCAGGATCGTGCGCGCCTGGGCCCGGCATGCTCCGGCGAGCAGGTCGCCCATCGGGATGCGGTTTTTGAACTTGTTGATGGACGTGGCGGAGAGCACGGCGCAGACGGAGCTGAATTCGGTCTTCGCGTCGTAGTTCACCTTGTCCGCCATTTCCTCGACCGGGATGCCGAGCTTGGCGGCGACGCTGTCGAGATAGCTTCCGGTGCCCGCGGCGCACACGCCGGACATCATGGACACCCACATGCCCATCTTGTGGTTGAAGACCATGCACTTGCTGTCCTGGCCGCCGCAGTCGATGATCGCGTCCACGTTCGGGTAGTAGCGTTTCGCTCCGGCGACGTGCGCGGAGACTTCGCTGACCTGGAAATCGTACGGGATGAAGCGTTTCGTGTCCTCGACGATCTGGCTGCCCGTCACGACCGTGCAGGCGATGTTCCCGGCGTGGATGCCGGTGTCAAGCGCGGCCTTCGCTACCTCGGCGGTCGTCTCGCATGTGATGTTTCCGGCGTTCAGGCCGGCTTCGGAGAAGAACGTGGCGAGGGTCTTCTTCAGCGCGCCCATGTTGCAGCGGCCGCAGGAAGTGCAGCGGCCCGTGCAGGAAAGCTGACCGGAATCCACCGGCTTCGTGCGCTGGTATGTCGTATGAACCACGCGCCCCTTGTCGGTGATGACGACGGCTTTGAATGTCGTGGATCCGATATCGATCCCGAGGTAGTATTTCATCAATGGCACCCGGAAAGCAATTGTGGTTGGATAAAAAAATATCTATATAATATACCCCGTTTTTGTCTCTTTTTCCAATCTAAAACGAAAAATAAAAGATATTTCCGGGAGGGGAGGGCAAGCCCTCCACGGCGGCAGTGCCGTAGATGATGCTTCCGCGATTTTCATCGGCTGGCTGCCGAATCCAATCTCTTTACCATAGCACATGTCACGCGATTCTGCAACTTTTTCCTTTTCCTCCGACGAGCTGAGGAGCCCATTCTCGGAAAAGGAAAGTTGCAGTGATGACACAGGATATAACATACAAGACAAAATGAGGCGGATAGGGGAAATACGCCCTATCCGCCCTATTAGCCTTATTCTGTAGGCACTGTGGAGGACTTGTCCTCCCCTTAATGGCGCTCGCGGAGCCAGGCTTCGACGAACTGGTCCAGGTCGCCGTCGAGCACGGCGGCGGTGTTGCCGGTCTCGACGCCGGTGCGGAGGTCCTTCACCATCTGGTAGGGCTGAAGCACGTAGGAACGGATCTGGTTGCCCCAGGAGTTGTCGGTCTTCTCGCCGGAGATCTGCGCCGCCTGCTGACGGCGTTTTTCCTCTTCGAGTTCGTATAGGCGCGCCTTCAGCATCTGCATCGCCATCGCGCGGTTCTTGTGCTGGGAGCGTTCCACCTGGCAGGAGACGACCACGCCGGTCGGCAGGTGGGTGATGCGGACGGCGCTGTCGGTACGGTTCACGTACTGGCCGCCCGCGCCGGACGCGCGGTAGGTATCGACGCGGAGGTCCTTCTCGTCGATCTCGATGTCGATCTCGTCCTCGATCTCGGGGAAGGCGTCGACGGAGGCGAACGACGTGTGGCGGCGCGCGTTGGCGTCGAACGGGGAAATGCGGACGAGACGGTGCACGCCGCGTTCGGCGCGCATGTAGCCGTAGACGAACTCGCCGGTGACCTTCAGGACGGCGCTCTTGATGCCGGCCTCGTCGCCGGGCTGCATGTCGATGATCTCGTCCTGGAATCCGCGGCGCTCGAACCAGCGGCGGTACATGCGGAGCAGGATGCTTGCCCAGTCGCAGGACTCGGTGCCGCCCGCGCCCGCGTGGATGTACACGAAGCTGTTGCAGCGGTCGAACTTGCCGGAGAGGAAGCTCACGATCTCGAGCTTGGAAAGCCCGGCTTCGAGCTTGGCCCAGGCGTCGTCGGATTCCTCCAGGAACGACGGGTCCTCCTCGGCGAGCTCGGCGATCGCGAGGAAGTCATCGGCTTCGCGTTTGAGCTTGTTGAAGGGCTCGACGATGTTCTTGCAGGAGGAGAGCTTCTGCACGGTCGCCTGCGCCTTTTCCTTGTCGTCCCAGAAATCGTTCTGCGCCATGGTCTTTTCGATGTCGGCGATCTGCGCCAGCGTCTCGTCCACGTGCAGGTAGTTCGACAGCTTCGACAGGCGTTCGGTCAGGTCCGCGCCGTGAGCCTTGATCTCGTCAATGGTCATTCGTCGTCTCCGGAGTGATTATGCCAGGCTGCGCACGAGCGCGACGGCGTCGGCGACCGCCTGTCCGATGGCGTCCCAGTTCCCGGCGCGCATGTCGGCGGTCTTGCCGAGCCAGGTGCCGCCGACGGCCGCGATCTCCGGGACCGTCAGGTATTCGGCGGCGTTCGAGCTCGTCACGCCGCCGGTGGGCATGAAGCGGACACCGAGGTGCTTATAGGGCGCGATCAGGGACTTCAGGAACTTCACGCCGCCCGCGGCTTCCGCCGGGAAATACTTCAGGAAACGGCAGCCCAGCTCCATGGCCTGTTCCGCCTCGGACGGGGTGCACACGCCCGGCGCGAACGGGAATCCGCAATTCACGGCTTCCTTCACGACGGTCGGGTTGAAGCCCGGCGCGACGGCGAACTTCGCGCCCGCCTCGAACGCCCGGTGCAGGTCGCGCACGTTCAGCACGGTGCCCGCGCCCAGGTAGAGGCCGGGGAACTCCTTCGCGGCCGCGCGGATCACGCTCTCCGCGGCTTCGGTGCGGAACGTGATCTCGGCCGCCGGAAGCTGTTTTTCCTGGAGGACCGAGCACATTTTGAGGCCGTCTTCGAGGTTGTCGAGGACCAGGACCGGGACGATCCGGATCGCGCTCAGACGGTCAAGCGCGGCTTTGACGTTCTGCTGAAAAAGTTCCATGGTTGTTTGCCTTTCCTGTATGTGATTTGTTCGTTGCTGCTTGTTTTTTTTCGAGGCGCGGCCCGCTCATTTCTTCTTCAGGACGAGCTTCGCCGGAGCGCCGTTCACGGTCTCGTCCGTGATGACGCATTCCTTCACGTCCTGGCGCGACGGCACGTCGTACATCACGTCCAGCATGATGTCCTCCATGATGGAGCGGAGGCCGCGCGCGCCCGTGCCTTTTTCGTAGGCTTTCTTCGCGAGCGCGGCGATGGCTTCGTCCGTGAAGGAGAGCTTCACGCCCTCCATTTCCATGAGGGTCGTGTACTGGCGCACGATCGAGTTCTTCGGCTCGGTCAGAATGCGTTTCAGCGCCTCTTCGTCGAGCGGGGTGAGCGCGGCGGTGACGGGCATGCGGCCCATGAACTCGGGAATCATGCCGAAATGCACGAAGTCCTCCGGTTCGACGGCGGACAGCGGCGATTCGAGCAGGAGTTTGTTCTCCGCCTCGGTGCGCTTGTCCTCCTCGCTGGCGTTCTCCGTGCCCTGCGTGAAGCCGAGCACGTGACGGCCCACGCGGCGCTGGACGATCTTGTCCAGTCCGACGAACGCGCCGCCGCAGATAAAGAGGATGTTCGAGGTGTCGACGTGCAGGTATTCCTGCTGGGGGTGCTTGCGGCCGCCTTTCGGCGGGACGTTGGAGATCGTGCCTTCAAGGATCTTCAGGAGCGCCTGCTGGACGCCTTCGCCGGAGACGTCGCGCGTGATGGAGACGTTCTGGCTCTTCTTCGCGATCTTGTCGATCTCGTCGACGTAGATGATGCCGACCTGCGCGCGGTCGAGGTCGTAGTCGGCGGCCTGCACGAGGCGCAGGATGATGTTTTCCACGTCCTCGCCCACGTACCCGGCTTCCGTCAGGGTCGTGGCGTCGGTGATGCAGAACGGCACGTCGAGCATCTTCGCGAGGGTGCGCGCGATGAGCGTCTTGCCGCTGCCGGTTGGGCCGATCAGCAGGACGTTGCTCTTGTCGAGGTCGACGTCGGAGGCGTCATAGAGGTTTTTCGATTTCAGGCGGTTGTAGTGGTTGTGCACGGCCACGGACAGGATCTTCTTCGCCTGTTCCTGGCCGATCACGTAACGGTCGAGCTCCGCCTTGATGTCGGCGGGCGTCGGCACGTTCAGGTGGTCCACGAAGGACGGCAGACGGCCGGATTTTTCGGCGGAGTCTTCAAATTCCCCGTCGTCGGCGACCGGCGAATCGGATTTCCTGCTTGCGCCGGGGAATCCGTTCCGGCTGAACAATGTGTCGCAGATGGACACGCAGTTGCGGCAGATGGATGCGCCGCTCGGGCCGGTCAGCAGACCGCCCTTCACTTCGCTTTCCTGACGGCCGCAGAAAGAACAGCGTTCGGGTCTTTTCATGGATCAGTTCCCCTTGACTTTGAGGGCGGCGACGTCCGCGCGGGGCGGCAGGACATGGTCGACGAGGCCGTATGCCACGGCTTCCTCGGCGGACATGAAGTAGTCGCGCTCGGTGTCGCGTTCGATCTTCTTCAGCGTCTGGCCGGAGTGCTTCGCCAGGATGGTGTTCAGCGCGGCCTTCGTGCGCAGGATCTCCTTCGTGTGGATCTCGATGTCCGTCGCCTGGCCTTCGGCGCCGCCGAGGACCTGATGGATCATGATGCGCGCGGAGGGGAGGGCGTAGCGTTTGCCCTGCGTACCTGCGGCGAGCAGGACGGCGGCCATCGACGCGGCCTGGCCCATACAGAACGTGCAGACGTCGCACGGGAGCGACTGGATCGTGTCGTAGATGGCGAGACCGGCGGTCACCACGCCGCCCGGGGAATTGATGTAAATGGAGATGTCCTTCTTCGGGTCTTCGCTCTTCAGGAAGAGCAGTTCCGCCACGACCAGGTTCGCGATGGCGTCGTCGATGGGGTCGCCGAGCAGGATGATGCGGTCGCGGAGCAGCCGGGAATAGATATCGTAAGAGCGTTCGCCGCTGCCGGTCTGTTCGACGACGATGGGCACGAGTGTGTTGCGGGTTCCGGTCGGTTTCATGTTTGTCATCTCCTTGTCTTCTGTTCGATTCTCTGTCAAAAACGCACGGCCTTCGTGCTTCTTTCGACGCGCAAAGGCCGGTCATTCTGCTGGCGGGAATGGCCAGTCTTTGATAAAAAACGCCGAAAGGAGCTGGTACTCCTCCGGCGTTCTGTTTGTTTTTTACTTCGCGGCGGCTTTCATGCGGCGTTCCGCGAGCACGCCGAGGGTCTTTTCCACGAGGAGCTCGATCTCAAGCTCGTTGAGACGGCCGGTGCGCTGAAGGATTTCGGCGAGGCGGGCGGGCTCCATGCGGGTCTGCTGCGCCATGTTCTGGATGGCCTGGGCGACTTCCTGTTCGGAGAGCTTGACTTCCTCGATCTTGGCGATCTTGCGCATGATGAAGTTCTTGCGGAGCTGTTCGGAGGCTTTCTTCTTGGCCTCTTCCATGTGCTGGTCCTTCTCGGCCTCGAACTTTTCGAGGGCTTCCTTGTCCTGTCCGACGGCGTACTGGAGCAGCTTGTACTCGTTGTCGGTGGCGGTCTCAAGGGACTTCTTCGGCAGATCGAACTGGGGGGCCTTTTCGAGGATGGCGGCCTGGATGGATTCCATCGTCTTGGAGCGGGTCATGATCTCCGCCTGACGGACTGCGAGGTCCTTGTAGAACTTGCCCAGCTCTTCGGCGGACTTGAACTCCATCTTCTCGGCGAGCTTCGCCATGTCTTCGATCGGCTCGCGGCGCTGGCCGTCATGGACTTTCATCTTGTAGGTGACCTTCTTGCCGCGGAGGCCTTCCTCGCGCCAGTCGGCGGGGAATTCAGCCGTGAAGGAGCGTTCTTCGCCGACGGTTGCGCCGGTCATGGCGGCGTTGACGCCGGGGATCATTTCCTGGCCGATCAGGTAGATCCAGGCGGAATCGTTCTTGACCGCGCGCTTCAGGGAATCGGAGGCGTCTTCGGGGAGCTCGAAATCGCTCTCGTAGGAGACGTGGAGCATGTCGCCTTCCTTGGCGGCGTCGGTAATGGGCACGAAGCTGCTGTACTGGGCCTTGGCGCGTTCGATGAGGTCTTCCTCGATCTTGGCGGCGTCTTCGGAGGCCGCGACTTCGCCGAGTTCCTTGTAGTCCGGGAGTTCGAATTCGGGCGCGATCTCGAAATCGCACTTCATCGCGAATTCCTTGCCCTCTTCGAGCGTTCCTTCCGGTTCGAGCTTGCTGTAGGAGATGATGTCGAGTTCGTCGGCCTTCTTGGAGAGCAGATCGTACGCGGCGACCTGGATCAGGCGTCCGGCCTCCTCGTCGACGTAGCCTTTATAGCGGGCCTTCACCATGGCGAGCGGGGCCTTGCCAGGGCGGAATCCGGGGATCTGCGCCTTGCGGGCGACGGCCTTTGTCGCATTCAGGAAGAGATCGGCGGAAGCTTCCGCGGGGAGCACGAATTTCGCGTCGCGGCCGCAGACGTCGGTGTCGGTGATGGTGAGCGTGAATTGTTCTTTCCAGCTGGGATTGGACATGTTTGTCTAGCCTTCGTGATTGGTTATCTGAATGTTTTATCGGTAGCAGATTTATCGTCTCTCCGCGGACGCACGGGCGTTCGCAGAAAGATGTGAGTATATAATATACACCCTTTCTTCCTGATTTTCAATCCGCTTTCCGGCTTTTTTCTTATTATTTCGACCGGAAGCGCGCCGCGACGAACGACACAGCGAACATCGCGCACGCCAGCAGGACGATCGCCGCGCCCGCGGGCACGTTTGCCCACGGCTGCGCCGAGATCAGCAGACCGCCCGCGCAGCTGACGTAACTGAAGACCAGCGACAGGAAGAACAGCTGGCGCGAGTTGCGCGCGAAATTCCGCGCGGTCGCCGCCGGGACGATCAGGACCGCCGTCACCAGCAGCACGCCCACGGCGCGCACGCACAGGATCACCACCAGCGACAGCAGCGCCGCAAAAAGATACTGGTACAAGGACACCTTGATCCTGTGCACCCCGGCGATCTGTTCGTTCACGGAGATGTGGAGCATGCGGTTCCAGGCGAAGAACTGGAACGCCAGGAACGCGACGAGCAGACCGGCCAGCAGCGCGATCTCGTTGTCGCCGATCGTGAGGATGTCGCCGTACAGGAACATGTTCACGCCGCGCGACGCCTCACGGTTCCGGCTCACGATCGCGAGCCCGAACGCCACCACGGCGGAGAAGATGATGCCGATCACCGTGTCCGTGGAGAGGCGGCTTCCGCGCCGCAGATACATGATGAGCAGGCCGATCACGAGCGCCAGGCCCGGCATCGTGAATTCGACCGGAAGCGAGCAGATCAGGCCGAGCGCAACCCCGGCGAACGCCGAGTGTCCGATGGCGTCGGAGAAGAACGACATGCGGGAGTTCACGACCTGTACCCCGGAGAGCGCGGCGAGCGGCGCGATCAGGAGCAGACCGAGCATTGCGCGGCGCATGAATTCCGGTTCCATGCAGTCCAGCGGGAACAGCATGGCGGCGAGGTCGGACAGCCTGAGGACAAGTTCATTCAGCATGGGCGCCCTCCGTTCCGTGGTCGTGTGGATGACCGTGAGCAGGATCGTGCGCGTGGCCGTGGCCGCAGGAACACCCGTGCGCACCGTCGATATGGCAGTGGTCGTGCAGATGCAGGTGTTCGTTGCGGAGCGGGCAGTTTTCGGGGCATTCGCGCACGTCCTGCGGGATGCCGTGCAGGTCGGGGAGGCCGAGGTGCAGGCCGAACGTCTCGGACAGCACCTGATGGGTCAGCGCCACGCGTGGCTCGCCCTCGCCGAAGACTTTGTGGTTCAGGCAGATCACATGGTCGGCGTGCGCGGTCACGGTCGCCAGGTCGTGGCTGATCATGATCTGCGTGAATCCGCGTTTTTCGCGGACGCGCCGCAGAAGCTCGCAACAGATCAGCCCGCCCTTGAAATCGACCCCTGAGGTCGGTTCGTCCAGGATCAGGATGTCGGGTTCCTGAAGCAGCGCCTGCGCGAGCAGGACGCGCTGGATCTCGCCGCCGGAGAGTGCGCCGAACGCATGATCGGCCAGGGCGGTGCATTCCACCTCGTCCAGGTAGCGCATGATGCGTTCGACGTGGCGTTTGGAGTGTCCCAGGAAGAGCGGCATGTGCTGAAGTCCGGAGAGCAGGTAGTCCATGACCGTCATCGGAATGTCGCGGTCGAACACGAGGCGCTGCGGCACAAATCCGAACCGCGGCTTCCGTCCGGCTTCGTCAAGACCGGGAAACAGCACCTTGCCGGTATGCCTGATCTGGCCGAGGATCGCGAGCGTGAGCGTGGTCTTGCCCGCGCCGTTCGGGCCGACGATGGCCGTGAACTTGCCGCGCGGGACGTGCGCGCAGATGTCGTCCAGAATCCGGTTTTCACCGAGCGTCAGGCCGACGTGCTCGAACCGGACCGCGTCGGCGGATGCAGCTGCTGTTTCCGCGGGTGAGGTCATTCCGCAAGCGCCTTCTTCATGATCTCGAGGTTGCTGTTCATCACGTCGAAATAGTATCCGGCGGGCGGATCGGCCGGGCCGGACGCCACGGGGTCGATCTTTACGACAGTTGCCCCCGTTTCCTTGCCGATGAGCTTGGCGAGTTCGTCCGGGTACTGCGGCTCGGTGAAGATGACTTTCACGCCGTGCTCCTTGAATTCCTTCGTCATGGCCGTGATCTCGGCGGGCGAGGGGGGCGTTTCGGGATCGGCGAAGATCGCGAGCGGCGTCTCGAATCCGCAGTCGCGCAGGAGGTAATCGAAGACGTTATGCTGGGCGGCGACGTGCTTGTCCGCGTACGGTTCGAGTTGCGCCTTGAAGGAATCGCCGAGCATCTGGAGGCGTTTGTCGAGCTTGGCGGCGTTCTCGCGGAATTTGTTCGCGTGGAGAATGTCGGTTTTCGCGAGCTCATCGGCGATCGTCGAGACGATCTTCCGCGCCTCGTACGGACTGGCGAAGAAATGTCCGTTTTCGCCGCCGTGATGGTGATGATGATGGCCTTCGGCCTCATGTTCGTCGTGGCCGTTCTCGCCTTCGTGCTCTTCGTCATGATCCTCTTCCGCGTCGTGGTCATGGTCGTCTCCGATCACTTCGATCCCGGCGCCGGTGTCGATCACCACGATGCCGTTGCCCGCGCTCAGAGCCGCTTTGCAGATGTGTTCGTCGAGGCCCGCGCCGTTTTTGAACAGCAGGAGCGGCTTGCGGGCGGCGGAGACCTTCATGAGGTCGTTCGGGGTCAGGACGTAGTCGTGGGGACATCCGGCGTCCGGCGGGGTCAGCAGTTCGACCTCGATTCCGGTTCCGTCTGCGACTTCGCGGGTCAGCACCCAGATAGGATATGTGGTCGCGGCGACGCCGTAGCCTTCCTGGGTCGTGGTATGTACCGCCGATGTGATCTTGCCGGGCAGGAAGTACAGCACGGCGCACAGCGCGATAAGCGCGAGCAGAAAACTGATGGTGAAGAATTTCATAAACACTCCTTAAAGCAAAAGTAATCAATTACTATACACGAAAAGGGAGAAAAAGCAAGCGTCCCGGCCAACATTCTTTCCGATGACCGGGACGGATTTGTTTTGTGCAAAGATATGTTTCAGGCGGCGGGAGCCGTCTGTTCGGGATGCCCCTTGTCGCTCTGCTGTCTGATGAGTTTCCGGACCTTCTCCATGTTCTCCTTGCCGAATGCATCATCGGGCGAAATGGTCAGCAGATGTTTGCACTGTTCTTCCGCCTGCATGTATCTCTGGCCGGAGATGCTGTTTTCGATGACGTGCCTCATGCAGTCGACCCACAGCTCGACAACATCCTCGCGGTAATTCACGACGTGGCGCGGGAAATTGAGGATACTTACGGCTTCTTCGTAGCGCTTTGCTTCGGACAGGCGTTTCGCATAGATGAATGCCGGAAGCATATTTCCTTTTTCCATGTCGAAAGCCTCCTTTGCGGCATCCAGTGCTTTCTGTTCGTCACCTTTTTCATGATAGAGTTCCGAGAGATTGACAAGAATCAGCGGCTGTATGTGGTAGGTTTTCAGAATCGACTTGTATTTTGCTTCCGCTTCATCGAAACGTTCATGTCTGTGTAATTGGTTTGCCGCGTAGAAGATGAATTCCGAATTGTCGGTCGGAGTCGAAGCCAACAGATCAAGCGCTTCTTTTTCTTTGGATTCGTCTTCCGTCGCGAGCAATGCCGCAGCACGGAAAAAATATCCGTAATTTTTTAGATTTCCGTCTTTTACAGAATTCAGCTTGTCGGCCATGGACACCAGATCGTCCTCCCGCTTGTTTTTTACGCAGAACAGGAAGTATTCTCCCAGCATATCCAAATCGAACTCGGACTGTTCCACCAGTTTTTGAAAGATTTCTGAGGCTTCATCGCGTCGTCCGACCTGGTCCAGCGCCAGCATGTAAAGGAACCGGAATCTGCGGACAAGCTCATTTTTTAGTTCTTCCGTGCCTTCTTCATTTTCCTCCTCATTTTCCTGTATATCCTCCGCAGCTGCCAGGGCCGGTTCGATGATATCCATGGCCTGTTCCGCTTTCCCGTTGAGGATCAGAAATTCAGCGGCAAGTCTCTGCAACAGGGCATCGTCCGGGAATTGTTCCAGCGCGGCCAGCAGATCGGCTTCTTTTGCTAATCCTTTTTTATACTGGTCAAGAAGTATGATTTCCGTGAGTGTCTGGTGCCCTTCCAAATAAGTGGAAAGGATTTTTGCCAGATCAGCCAATTGCAGCAAATCGTATTGATCTTCCGGCTTGTTGAGCTTACTGGAAATATAATTCATGCAGGCAAGCAGAGCGCGTTCATGCAGGTCAAAGAAAGGCGGACTCGAAAAGATTTCCTGAGCCACAGTTCTGATCTCGTTAAACGAATCGCTGTTTGTCGCCATGCGAAGCCGGATGAATTGTAAAAGGGGGGTATTGACGAGTTTGCCGGATTTGCGAACAGAAGCGGTGATTTTTTCTTCGTCATTCTGCATGAATGCGATCAGTATTTCGCAATAGTCCGCTATGAGCGGCAGGATTCCCTGTTTCCTGCGCAGTTTCTTTTCCAAAGCCTCAAGCTCGTTCAGTTTGTCCTCAAAAACGCAACTCTCCGCATAAAGAAGGTATAAATTGAGATCATCGATTCCCTTCAGATATGGCTCTAAAATCTCAATTGCATCGCCGAACCTGAATTTAGAGAAATAGTAATCCGCCAGAAGCGGCGTCCCTGCAAAATAATTGGTTTCCACGGCTTTTTTCAGCAAGCGTTCTTCCTCTGTTTCCAGCTCGGGATTGTTGTCTTCTCCGGAACTGTATAATGCCGCGTGCCGGATCGCGACATAAAGCGCTTCAAAGCGGACCACCGGGTCTTCCGATTCCTTCGCCTTGTCCAGATAACCGTTCCGTTCCTCTTCAGAGAGATTGGAAAAATTGAACATAAACTCCGCAAATTTTCCCAAATCGTTTTTATGGAATGCTTCGGGATCGTCTTTCACTGCTTTTTTGTAGGCATCGTCACCGTCCTTCCGGAAGCCGGACCGATAGGAGGAAATCACATACAGATACAGTTCCTGATCGGTGAACTGTTCATTCAATATGGCTTTCCGTCCCAGAATGCTGTGCAGAAGCGAATAACTCGCAGATTTCGCCGCGCTGGTGAGCATGTTTTTATAGTATTCCGGATTCAGAGGGTTCAGGGCACTGGCCGACTGCCACATCTGCGTTTCCAGCCCCGTATTGCCGAATTCATGATAAATATTCGCCAGGGTCGCGAATTCCGCTTCAGCATTCGGATCTTTGCTGACATATTGGAGCAGAAGTTGTTCGGCAAGTTTATACTCTTTCTTTTCGTATGCCTTCATTCCCATGCGACGCAACCGTGTGCGCCTGAGAGTCTGCACACCAAAATATCCGCACGCCAGCAGACATGCGGAAAGCACGATACCCAGGACGATGAGTGCGATTCTTTTCCGACTCATAGACGTTTTATCTTTCTTTGCCGTTCATTGTTGTTTGTATCGGATATTCGCATGCGGTACGCCGGCGAATCTGTCTTCGATCTTCAGCTTCCCATTTCCTGATTCCGGTGAAAATACGTGCCGGAGTAAAAACCAGCAGGCAGTCCATCCGAGAAAAGACGGGCTGTCTGCTTTTTGCCGTCTCCTTCATGAAAAGGTTCTGGCAGGATGACTGGTATGGAGCCATCCCTTTCGGGGAAACCCGGAGGCTTCCCCGATATGGGGGTTAATCGATACTCAGGCTTTCACCTTGCGGTTGCGATACATCACCAGCGCGGCGCCGAAGCCGAGGGCGATGAGCAGCGTCATGACCGGGGCCGGAAGCGGAGCGCCGAAAGTGACCTGGGCAGCCTTGTCGTTGCCGCCGCCTTCGTTGCCGTTGATGAAGCCGTAGTAAACAGTGTTATGCGGAGAATCTTTCAGATTGTAGAAATAGTAATTTTTGGAGACGTTGGGAACAGAGGTCACATCCTGATTGTAGCAGATAACGCCGAACGTGACTTTGGTTTTGTCCGAGGGAAGAGTAATCTTGGTTACGGCGGAACCGTTTTTATGTTCGGGTTTCGTCAGATTCCAGATTTTACCAGCATCCTTCAGTTTGGCGAAGGCATATTCCTGTTCCTTTTTCAGGGAATTGAAGGTTTTTCCTTCGATAACCTTATTATACTCATTTACATCGTAAACAGCATATGTGAATCCCCACTGGTTGTCAAATTGTGTTAACGTCACGTTGATGGTGTTTTTGCCGGATTCATTATACCAGGAATAATCGGAATAATCGACCGCTTCCGAGGCGGCAAAAGCGACGGCGGAGGAGACAAAGAGAGCGGCGGTGAGAAGGAGATTGTGAAGTTTCATTGTAGATTGCCTTTCATTTATTATGTTCTGGCGGACGGTCCGCCATGCTTCCGGTCTTGTTTTGTGTTTTGTTGTAAGAAACCGGAAGCGGTTTCGGAGCATTTGTTGACTTTGGAATCCGGCTCGCAGCGCTCCGTGGGCCGCGGCCGCAGAATCCCGGCGTCAAGGAGTCAATACGCCGGGGAATCCCACCTCATTCCCGCTGACAGAATAAATCCGGTCCAGGGGAGATCGTGTGAATGGTGCTAGGCGGATACAAATAAGAAATCTGCATGCGGAGAAGACGCGCGGTCAAAATGAACGCGTTCTCCGCCGATTGTTCAGTTTGCGCCGAGCGGTGGCCGTTGCGGAGTTTCCGGGCGAGTCCGAACGCCGCCCCGAGGAGAAGTGAGATCAGAACGCCGGGGAGCGGCTGGCCGTGAACGGTGCTGATGCCGAGTTCGCGGTGCAGGAATTCCGAAGCGGCGGACTTGATAGAGCGGGTGAAGAGGAAGAGCGAAACGGCGGCTTCATCCTGAACGGCGGATTCCGCCTCGACAGCTTCCGCGGACACGGCGTATTCGCCCGCTTTGGACGCGTCGAACGCATCCACGGCGAGGGTCTCGAACGAGAAGCCCGCCGCGAGCAGGAAGATCGCCAGAATTGTCAGAAGCTGTTTCATGAAGCCTTAGTCTCCAAATTCAATCTTTATTATAAAACTATACACTGCCGGAAGCGGTTTTTCAAGGGAATCTTATAAAAAAGTGTGAATTTTCGGAAAAATAAGAATGTTTTCTTAGAGGGTAAATGTCTTTGTTTGAAAAGTAATTAACCTCAATTTGCATTGTTGATTTCTATCATGCAAGCAGAATCGATATTTTTTTATCTTTTCCGCCGTCCGAAAGACTAACCCGGAGGTCATGAATATCTTTTTTTGACACGGTTTGTTTTTTTGGGAAAAAAGATGATGAGCGAATAGCAGAATACCCCGATCAGGAACACAAAACCATTACATTGTTTCCTGATGACAGGATTCTACGGCCTTTGTTCGACCGGCTGCAGTGATTCCGTTCACTTTCCCGAGCTTCGCTGCCCGAGTCTTCTCCGGGCTTTTTCCATGCTTTCTTTGGCAAACGTATCATCCGGCACGAAGACGAGCAGATGCTTGCACTGTTCTTCCGCCTGCATGTATCTCTCGCCGGCGATGCTGTCTTCGATAGCGTGGTGCATGATGTCCGTCCAAAGATTCATGATCTCATCCGGCAGCTCGACTTTGCGGTTCGGGATATTGAGGACGCTTGCCGCATCCTGATACTGCCCGTTTTCAGCGAGCATTTTCGCGTAGACGAACTGGACGAGTCCATCGTCATGATTTGTTTCCCACGCCTGTTTCGCATAGGAAAGGGCTTCTTCCTTCTTTCCTTTTGCCAGGTAAAGCCCGGCGATATTGGCCAGGATCACTCGCTGGTCGGAATGTCTGCCGACCAGTGCGAGGTAGCGGGAAAGCGCTTGATCCACCCTGCCGCAGGTGCTGAACTTATCCGCCGCATAAAGTTCGAAGTCCGGCTGGTCCGTCTTTGCCTTTTCGAGCAGGGAAAGCGCTTCCTCCGTCTTTCCCTGAAGGAACATTTCCTCCGCCCGGAAGAACGGAGCCAACGCCGTCAGATCCGGCGCATCTGAGGTCTCAAGACGTTCCGCCATTTTTGACAGTTCCTCCCCGCGCTTATGGTCAATACAGAAATTGAGATAACGGGAGAGGAGCCCCCGGTTCATTTCGTTGTTCTCGATCAGGGCGGTGAATTCCTTCGCGGCCTCGTCGATCTTTCCCGTGAGCTCCAGCGCGAGCATGTGCAGGAGATCGAACGTATTGGAGCGCTCCTCGATCTCCAGCGCATAGAAGCGTTCGACGTAATCGAGGCATTGTTCCGGATTGCCGTTGAAGAGCTCAAACTCGGCAGCCACTTCCAGAAGATACGGATCGTCAGGAAACGCCTCCAGTTTTTCCTGAATGATCTGCCGGGTCAGCACATTCCGTTTCATCTGGTCGGTAATTATGATGCGCATCAGGAAGGGGTCCGTTTTATCGATTTCCGAAATGAGTTGGGTGAGTTTGACCATCCGCGGATCTTCGGCGAGTTCAGGTTTTTCAACGATCTTCGTCTCCAGATAGTGACGGACCGCAGCACAAGCCCTTTCCCGCAGATTGTAGAACGGCGGAGCCTTCATGATCGTTTCGAAGGTCGTGCAAATCTTCTCCAAAGTGTCATTGTTGAGCGCGATCTGGAGATTGATCAGATTGGCGAGGGGTGTCTGTACGATGCCGCGCGCCTCCTGCATGTGTTTGACGAGATCGTCGTTCTTCTCCACCCCTTGAGTGAAATCGTACAGCGCATCGAAATAGGATGCCAGGATCCTGTGCCTCGGCCCGAGTGTATGGAACTTTTTGGCAAGCGGTTTCAGCTTCTCCGGCTGCGCATCGTACACGCAGCTCTCCGCATAAACGACCGACAGCTGAATATGAGGGATGTCCGCCAGATAGGGTTCGGCGGTTTCAATTACGGAATCGAATTTCAGCCGGGAAAAGTAGAAGTTCGCCAGAATCGGAGTCGCGGCGAACCGGTTCAGCTCGACCGCCTGTTTCAGCAGCGTTTCTTCCTGTTCATTGACGGATTCCGCGGTTCCGCCGGACAATTCCAAATTGACGAGGCGCTGCAAAATGGATGCCAGCCGGACGACGGGATCGTCTGACTGGATACCCTGTTCGATGAATCTCGAACGTTCGGCGGCGGTGAGCTTATCGTATGTTACCAGAAACTCCGCAAAACGACCGAGATCATCCTTTCGGAAAGCGTCCGGGTATGCCTTGCGCATATTCTCATAAAGCTTTTCCGCCTCTTTCGTGTGGTTCGTCATGACCGCGCTGATGAGGTACAGCATCATTTCCTTCGGAGCCAGTTTTGCTGTTTGAAGAGTCCTGCGGCTCAGGGACGAGAAAAGATGGTCGAAGTCGCGGGCATTCGTGGCGCATCCGGTGTAATTGTCCCAGTACTCCGACTTCAGCGGATTCAGTGCGCTTGCCTTGTGCCAGCAGCGCATCTCCTCGTCCGTATTGCCAAGATGATTATAGACCTGTGCCAGCCGGACGAAATCCTCCTCGCTGTCGGGGTCCCGTGCGACATATTCGTTCAATAGTCTTTCCGCCTTCTTCCAGTCCTCCGCGGCGAAGGCTTTCCGCGCTTCCGAGCGCAAATGGCTCCGGCGCATCGTTTTGACACCGAAATACCCCAGGAATCCGAGACAAGCGAGCAGAACGACCGAAATCAGGACAATAACAAGAATGAGTCTGGTCTTTTTCATTTTTCTCCCGGGGTGCATCGTGGAGCGGTTTTCCCGATGCGTGGTTGCGTAGTTCAAAAAAAAGCCCCGGTCAGTTTCCCAACCGGGGAGGATTTCATGGATGACTGTTCAAAAGAACACAATCTCCTTGAACAGTTCAGGCAACAACGGCTTTTCTGCGGCGGACATACCAGAATCCGAGACCGAAGAGACCCGCGATCAGAGCGATCTGAACCCCGCCGGGAAGAGGAGAACCGACAGGGACAGGACCATCGCTTTCGATACCTTCATTGGCTATAACGTAAAGACCAAAATTGACCTGATTGCCAGTGGAATTATACATATAAAGCTGAGCAACAGGCATGTCTTTATTCAGAAGGTCCTCTCCTCTTCCATAATATCTGCTTGAATAATCATCAACATGGGTATTGGAAGCAATGGATGTAGTTCCATCTGTCATCCAAATTTGAATTTCATCTCCAGCCTTAAATCCGCCAAGATCGTATGCCGTACGCTTATAGTTTTGCTTCCCTTTATCATCATAATAATCAAAACCATCAAATGAAGTATAGTTTTTGGTATTATCTACTGAAAACCTGTGTGTCTTACCAGTAGAATCAACATATCCATACTGCGTAATACCCATCGCTTTTAACGTTTCAGTTTGTTTGCCATCGTAAATGGTATTAAGCTGATCCAACAAATAAAGCCTGGCATCCGAGGTGAATTTAATGGTATAATAGCTGCCTTCACCCATTCCGTTATTATTTTGATTGGTATATGGAGTTGTGGTAACTACATATTTGTCAAACTGATAGGTTTCAGCGAACGCGGTCGTGACCATGAGAGCAAGCGCGGCGGTGAGGATGGGGAGAATGTGTTTCATGTTGTTCCTATCTCGTTTCTGTCCAGCTCAATCGAGGCTGGGCGGTTGTAAGTTGTTCCCCTCTTAAAACACTCAGGGATTCCATTTGTTTTAAACAAAATATAACCCATTTAGGGGAGATTTCAAGCCGTTTTTTAATTTTTTACGACTTTTTTTTGAAAAAAAGTTTGTTCCTTTAGCGGATAAAAGTCTTTGTTTGAAAAGTAATTAACCTCAATCGGTGATGACGACAGTCGTCCGTCACGCTCAATCGATTCTTTTATCTTTTCCGCTGTCCGAAATGCTAGCCCGGATCATGCGAAGAGTCTCGAAAGGACGTTCTTTCCTTACTCGTGGAAGACGATGGCTTCGAACACGGTGAACGACGCGCCCTCGCGCCAGGCGTCCGGCGGAAGTCCGGCCTTCATCGCGAGGTTGGTCAGCGTCTCCTCGATGTCCCAGCCCTGTTCGGGCGCGACCTGCGGCAAAAAGACGGCGGACCGTCCGTTTTTGGTCAGGGTCATGCCGTGCCGTCCGATCACGATGTCGTGCCAGGAGGCAACGGGGACGGCGGGCGTGAGGGCGGAGATCTCGATCTCGACGTCGGCGAATTCCTGCGCGGTGAGCGGGAGGAACCTCGGATCGCGGAAGGCCGCGTCGACGGCGCGCCCGAGGACGGCTTTCCAGAGCGGGCGGTACGGCTGGATCTCGCCGATGCAGCCGCGCAGACGGTGGTTCTGCTTCATGCTGAGCGTCACGAACGCCCCCATGTTTTTGCGGAGCGCGGGGGACAGCGCAGCCTGATTGACTTTGAGCGCGTCCGCAGTGGGGATCATGCGCGTGTTCAGGGCGTACCGGATGGCGCGGCGGGCGAGATCGAGCAGGAAGGATTTGTCCGAGGCGGAAAGCGAGCTGGAATCCGTTTCCGCATCGGATTCGGCGCGTTCCGGCGCGGGCGGGAAATCGGCATGGAATCCGATGGAGCAGTAGCAGACGAACCGTGAGAAGTCGCGGGATCCGTCCGAGCTGGTCGCGTAATGAAGCACGGAACCGGTGCAGCCGTCGGGGAGCATCCTGAGCGCGGCACGGATCGGCTCGCGTCCGCAGATGGTCGCGCCGGATTCGTCCACGATGCGTTCGAACCGGGCGATGTCGCGTTTACAGATGGCGTCGGCGGCGTCGAGGTTGAGTGCGCGCGTTTTCGCCTCGGTGTCCTGCGGGAAGGGCTTGTAGTCGAAGTCGCTGCCGTAGTGGATGAAGTCCGAGCTGACGACGAGGAGCGCGTCGTCGGCGAGGAACGGCTTCAGGGCTGCGGCGAGTGCGTCGGCGGCGGAGTTGCTCAGATTGCCGACGATAATCGGCAGAAGCTTGAAGTCGCCGAGGCAGTGCTGAAGGAAGGGATACTGGATCTGCGTGCTGTGTTCGAGCCGGTGTACGCCGTCGTCCGCGCGGAACATCGCTTCGCCGAGCAGGGCGTTGCGCATGGCGGTGTCCAGCGGGATCGTCCCGAGCGGCGTGGAGACGGCGTCTGCCATCGGCAGGACGGCGAGGTCGCGGATGCCGTAGCGGTGGCTCGGGGCGAGCAGGATCACGCGCCGGATCTTTTTGCGGTCGATTGAGGCATAGGCGTAACCCGCGGTCGGTCCGGAGTACGGATAACCTGCGTGGGGCACGACGATCACGTTGCACGGCTTGTCCGGAACGGGGCAGGAAGCCAGGAACGAGTCGATCGTGGCTTTGAGGCGGGCGGGGTTGCCGGGATACCAGGAACCGGCGATGGTCGATGCGAGAGTCTGCGATTCGGACATGATGTGTGCTCCTTCCATGAAACCGACAAAATGCGTTTACGGAAAACATATCACAGGTTCCGGGAAATGCAAGCCGGAAACCGAAAAACGTACGCTGAGGAATGGGGACGAACGAAATGCTCCGAACCTGATCCGAGGGAGTGATACTGTCACTCCTGTCCGCCTCGTCCGCAAGTTTTTTCCGTAAAAAAACACTTCCGCGCTTGATTTTTCCGGATTCGGGGGTATAGTAAAATGATTGCTTTGCAATGGCGTGATGGTCGAGCGGCTAAGGCAACGGTTTGCAAAACCGGTTCTGGTGGGTTCAACTCCCACTCACGCCTCCAATTCGCCCCCTCCTTGAGGCGGCAGGGTTCCCCTCATTGCCCCTGCTGCCTCTTTCTTTTTTTACCGGATGCTCTGCTGCACTTTCTTCTTCGGACAGTCCGGGAAACATTTTTCGCTCAAAAAATCCGGATTTCTCTTGTTTTTTCGTTCTTTCGTGTTACATTTATAAGGGAAGAAACTTTTCACACAGCATCCGGAGTTTTCAGGTTTACTATGAGGACGGCACACATCATCCGCCGCTTCGCTTTCTCGGAATGGGGCGGCACCGAAAGCGTTGTCTGGAACACGGCCCGCACCTTGCAGGAGAAGGGCAATCCGTCCGAGATCTTTGCGACCCGTGCGCTTTCGCCGGTTCAGGACGAGGTGAAAAACGCGATTCAGATCCACCGGTTCAACTACCGGTATCCGCGGTTCCCTCTGTCAAAGGATAAAATTCGTGCCCTCGACAAAAAAGGCGGAGACCCCGTCGTGCCCGGCCTTCAAAAAGCGCTGAGGAAAGGCGAGTTCGATATCCTGCACTGCCATACCATGGGACGCATGGCCGCCACGGTCCGCGCCGCGGCGAAACAACTGCATGTCCCGTACATCATGACGCTCCACGGCGGATATTTCGACGTGCCGCCTGCGGAACTCCAGCAGATGATGAAGCCGATGAAGGGGACGATCCCATACGGCAATATCATAGACCGTATTCTCGGACGCCGCGTTGATGCGCTAAAGCTCGCCAACGGCATCGTGTGCGTCGGTGAAAACGAACTTCAGCCTGCGAAGGAGCATTTCCCGGACAAGCCCGTCATCCATCTGCCGAACGGAGTGAACTACAAATATTTCCATAATTATAGCGGCAGTGATTTCTGCAAGCAGGCCGGGATTCCCCAGGAGCGCAAGATCCTGCTTTGCGTTTCCCGCCTCGACTACCAGAAAAACCAGCTCATGCTTCCCGAAGTCCTGGCGCTTCTCGGTGAACCGTGGCATCTCGTGTTCATCGGCGCGCCCACAGCAGAATGGTACGTGGACAAACTCCGTGAGAAGATCCGCCTCATGAACCTCACGGACCGTGTCACCATACTTAACGGCGTGCCGCCGGATTCCCCAATGTTGCCTGCAGCTTATCACACAGCATCGGTGTTCCTGCTGCCCTCTCTGCACGAACCGTTCGGTATCGTGGTGCTGGAGGCATGGAGTTCCGGAACACCTGTCATCGCTTCCCCGGTCGGCGGACTGAAGACACTCGTCCGCGACGGGGAAACAGGTTTCTTCGCCCCTGCGGAAGGAGCGCCCGAGGAATGGGCCGCCCTGATCCGGAAACTTGACGAAGACGCCGATCTGCGCGGCAGGATCACGGAAGCCGCCGATACCGAGGTCCGGGAGCATTATTCCTGGGACATCATAACGGACAAGCTTCTGGGTTTCTATGAGGATGTCCAGCGCCTCTCCCGCCGTCGCTGACGCGTGACAAGAGTGTTGGCAGGACCGTTCGTCACCCGTTGCCTGAAACGCTTTTCCTCCCTCGTTTTTATTCCGGGGGGAGGAGTGTATTCACATATTGGTCGGAATGTCGATGAATGCAGTCTCGATGCCGAATTTCGACTTCACGAGATCCATGACCGCGAACACGCCGGGCGTTTCAGAGCGGTAATGCCCGAGCGTGAGGATGGTCGTTCCGCTTTCCTTCGAGGGGTGGAAAACCTCATGCGTGGCTTCGCCCGAGATCAGGCAGTCCACATGGTCCTCTTCATCGAACATACCCGGCCACGCGCCGCCGCCGGAAATGACGCCGACCGACTTCACTTTCTGCCCGGGATCGCCGACGAATCCGAACGGCCCGCTCGACGGCAGCGCCTTGTCGAGGATTTGTGCAAGCTCGGAAACGGTTTTTGATTCGGGCAGGATCCCCTGAAATCCGATCTGCCTGCCGTGGTAGGCTCCGAATGTACGGCGTTCGGTCAGCCCGATCATGTCCGCTAGGCGCGCATTGTGTCCGAACCTCGGATTTGCGTCGAGCGGGAGGTGCGCGGCGTAGAGGGAGATGCCGTTCGCGGCGAGCAGCTTGATGCGTTCCGCCAGGATGCCGTCGATGCGGCGGATGCCGGAACCCCAGGAGATGCCGTGATGGACGAAGATGAAATCCGCATCGAGGTCGGCGGCCTTGCAGAAGAGTTCTGCGGAGGCATCGACCGCGAAGACGGCTTTTTCGACCTCTGCGTCGCCTGCGAACTGAAGCCCGTTGTTGGATGGGTCGTCAGGCCATTGGTCGAGTTCGAGGATATGGTCGAGGAAGCGGACGATGTCATTCCGGGAAGCTGTTTTCATGCGAGGTCTCCGTTGTCGGGTGTTGGAATCGGTGAATCAGAATCTGCCAGCGCAGTTCGGTATTGGATTTGTTCTCAAGATAGTTGTCGATCAGGTCGTCCGGGGTTCGGGCGAGCGTGCGGATTTCCTCCGCGGTCATGCGGAACAGTGCGGCGTCGGGATTCGCGAAGCCGTTCTTTTCGAGTTTCGACCGGGCCGCGAAAAACATGCGTCGGTCCGGGATGTTCCGCACGATCAGAAACGCCGGGAACGCGAACGCAAGAATCCAGAACGGCAAAAGCGGAAGGTTCAGAAGCCCGGTGTACACGACGACCTGAACGGCGAGCAGCAGGACGACCGGGATCAGGAACGCGATCGCGTCCCATTCGCGGCGGAAACAGTTCCCTGTCCAGCGCCGGAACGCGCTGTCCGAGGTCATGTAGGCGAAATGCTCCTCGTAAGGCTCATCCTCCAGACAGCCGCGTACCGCATGGCAGAGTTCGTGCGCGAGAAGCTCGTCCCGGCGATAGATGAACCATTTCGGTTTCGAGCGGAATCCGCGGCGCAGGAAGAACACGGGAAACCCGGAGTCGGTGATGACCGTGCAGCCGCCCCAAAGCAGCCCGAGGCCGCGCGTCGGGAAGAATGCCGGCACCCAGTCGGCGCGGAATCCGAAAAGCTTCTCCGTTTTTTCAGCCGCTTCGGCGATGATCTCCGTTCCGATCGGCTCGACGGTGCCGACTTTGAACCCGATTTCGGCCTCCAACGATTCAGCCCCGCTCCTGTCGTCCGCGCAGAGATCGAACCTCGCGCGTGTGCGAAGCAGTTCGTCGATGCGGGCGGCGAACGCCTCCAGCGTCTCTTCTGGCGCGGCGATCAGCCCGTGCGAATCCAGTTCGTACGGAGTTTCCGGATTGTCCCAGTCGACGGACCAGTTTTCTGTACCGTTGAATATCACGTAAAAATGCTTTCAGTTTGGAATTGTATCGGATTGGCTGCTGTTCCTGTTCATGTCTGAGTATCACGGACAAGCATGCGAATCACACTTCATTTTATAATGTTGTTCTTAATGGCCGATTTTTCAAGCCGTGTTTCCCCAAAAAGTAAAAAAAAGGCATATTCCTTAGAAAAAACTCTATTCCCGCGCAACGGAAACTCAATGACATCTGAATCCATCCATACACTTTTCGCGATACAGCCGGACATTATTTCTCTTTTTTGAACAAAATTGAAAAAAAGCTATTGACTTTGGAATATATAAAGGATATATTATACTTTGTCTTTTATATACTCTTTTTGTTATTAAATCTTATTTAGAGCTCTTGGGGTTACCCATGCAAGTATCCGTCGCAAAGAATACCGCCACCAATTATCTGGTGATGCTGATCCGTTTTTTTCAGGGACTTCTGGTCACCCGCTGGCTGATCGGCTACCTCGGCGACAGCGGCTATGGTTTGTGGATGCTGCTTTGGACTTTTTTTGGATATGCCATCCTTGTAGATTTCGGTGTCGGGATTGCCGGACAAAAATACACTTCGCAGGAGTTGTTCAAGCGGGATATACGGCATTACAATGACATCATTTCCATGATTTTCACATTCCATGCGCTAATGACACTGCTAATTGTCGTTGGTGTGTTTGTTGCTTCTTTTTTCTTGGAAAAATTGCTCAATGTCCACGATCCGGTTCAGCTGGCATACTGCCGGAAATGCTTCCTGGTTTTCTCGCTCGGAACAGCTGCGGTTTTCCCTCTTGGCGCGCTGAACGAAATCCTGATAGGCCTGCACAAGATTTATGTTTTCAACTATATTCTGGCTGTAGGACGAATTTTCGAACTTTTCGGGTTTCTCGCCATTTTGAAATTCGATGGCGGCCTGTTCGGGATTATCTGCTATGAGGTTTGTGTACTTTTTGCAGAACGGATCGCGGCATGTTTTTTTGTCGCCCGGTCGATTCCCGGCTTTCGTCTGCGGCTGCATTTGTTCGATTCAAAGGTTTTTCATGAAGTGTTCGGCTTTTCAAGCGGTACATATTTTATATCGCTAGCAAATCTTTTGCGTGTACAAACGCGAAATCCGATCATCAGTAAATATTGCGGTCTGGATGCCGTCGGTATATTCAATCTTTCCGGGCGACTGTCCGATTTGTGCAATCAGGCGGTAGGGCAATACAATGTCAATGTCCGTCCTGTGACGGCACAACTCTTTCACCGCGGACGTTTCCGGATGATGCAGACTTTTATTGTGAAATCGATGCAATGGAACATGTTCATGTGCTGCCTGATCATCATTCCCGCCATCTTCCTCCGGGACGAGGCGATTTTCGCTTTGTTCAAAAAAGAGGTTACGCCGTTGATTCATACGTTGAGCCTGGTTTCCCTGCTGGGAGCGTTCAGCTGGCTTTCCATTACGCAGATCCCGTCGTCCGTACTGCTGATGTGCGAAAAACATCATCTGCATGCATGGACTTCGATGGTCGAGGCGCTCGTGGTGATTTCCCTGAGCATTCTGCTTCTTCGGGGCGGGGCCAGCATCATTTGCATCGAAATCATTTCACTGAGCGCGAGTATCGTTCTTTTTGCGGCAGTCCGGTTCCCTGTTATGCAGAAACTTATCCGCGGGAATCCGCTGCGCGATCTGTGGAACATCTATGTCCCGTCCCTGCTGGCGGCCGTTCCCGCATCTCTGGCCTTGCTTCTTTGCAAGAAAGTTCTGTTGGGACATATCAATGATTTTCTACTCTGTGCCGTCTGCGGAAGTGTTTATGCCGTTATTTATGTGCTGACCGCCTGGCAGTTCCTGATCGGGCAGACGAAGAAAGATCTGTGGAAACGCCGCGTGATGATCCGCGTGCGGAAATACCTGAAATGAGCTGAAACAAGCGTCTGCCGGAGGCAAAAAAAGTGCCGGAGCCTAGACCCGGCACATACGCAGCAGAGATGTTGCCTCATTAAGTGCTGTGAAGCAGATCCCGGAATTCGTTGGATGCGTCATGCATGGTGCGTACGAATTCTCCGATCGTGGCGTCCTCCTCGGGCGTGAGGTGCTGCTCCACGATGCCGCTGAAGAATGTCTGTTCCGCCGCGTCCGAGAATCTGTCGAAGTCGTCGCGGATACGGTCGAGTTCCTCCGGCGGGATCTCATGGATGTTTTCGCGCATCATGTCGAGGCCGCTCCGTACGAAGAGCGTCGTCTGGTGCATCTGGTCGTTCAGGCGCGCGCGTTCATGCGGCGCGAGGGCACGGTATTCCGCCAGCCCCTTCACAAGCTCTTCCTCGAACTCCTCCGGCGTCGGCACGTGGCCGAAATCGTCGCCGTCGGGCAGCAGGCGCGTCACGTCGCCGCGTCTGTCGCCGCGAAAGCCGCCCCCGCCTCCGCCACCGCGTCTTCCACGCCGCCGCGGACGGTCCTGATTCGGCTGTTGCTCTTCTTCCTGCGGCTCCTCGACCGCGGCTACTTCGGTCTGCGGTTTCTGGTTGCGCGCGTTGATCGTGAGGATAACGGCGGTAGCGGCGGATATGACACAGGCGCAGAGACCCAGGGAATACAATGCGGTTCTGGTTTTCTGATTCATCTCAAACCCCTTCCACAAATATGCGGCGTATTAGTTCGGTAATCCAGTAAATATAGCATACCCCGCATATATTTCAAGCGGCGAATCGCTGATTTTGTTTGTTTTTGCGGAAACATCCACACCCGGAAGATTGCCGGTCCGGCTTTCGGAAGCGTTTGGAGAAGTCTTCTGTTCCTGTCGGTTTGCCGGCTCCGCGCTGAGCAGGTCCGGCGCGAAAAACATCACCTCTCTGGAGAGAGCGAAGATGTCGTCGGCGAGGAAAAACAGCAGGAAGATCAGGAAGATCGTGACGCCCTTCGCGAATTCGGAATGGACGTTTCTCAGGCGCGGCACATACTCTGTCAGCGCGTTCCAGCCGTCGAGTCCCGGGATCGGGAGCAGATTGAAGATGCACAGGAAAAGGTTGTAGATACCGAGCAGGAGAAACAGCTCCAGGATCGTCATCCCGGCGGCCTCGTTTTCGACCAGATTCCAGATGCGTGTGGAGAGGAATCCGAAGAAGAAAAAACCGATCAGGAACAGCCCGAAGTTCGTCGCCGGACCCGCCAGCGCGACGATCGCCGGCGCATGACGGTTCCTAGCGCGAAGGAGCGGCGGATTGACCGGGACGACGCCCCACGCGAATCCGAGCAGCAGGAACATGATGATGGACATCGGTCCCATCTGCTTCAGCGGGTTCAGCGTCAGGTGTCCGCGGTCGGCGGCGGTCGTGTCGCCGAACTTCAGCGCGGTCCACGCGTGGAAGAATTCGTGCAGGCAGATGGAGAAGACCACGACGAGCGTGATCATGAGGAACATTTTGGGTTCTTTGTATATCAGAAAAAGGAAGATGTCCATGGATCGTTATGCCTTTGCCGGTTTGACGGGGATGATCCCGACCTGTTCCCCGAGCCGATAGGAGCATTTCGGGTGTTCGTGTCCGAACGCCAGCCCCTGAAACACCGGTTTCCCCGTCTGCGCGGCGAAATCCCGCAGCAGACGCCGGATCTGCGACTTCGGTCCGCACTTGGTGAAATATCCGAAAACGACAGCGCGCGTCTGCGCGATGATCCCCGCCTGGATCAGGTGCGTCAGGTGGCGGTCCAGCACGCGCGCTTCCTCGCGTACATCCTCCAGCGCAAGGATGCAGCCGTTCAGGTCCGGCATCCACGGCGTCCCGCAGAGCGTGGTCATGACCGTGAGGTTGGAGAGCACGAGCGGACCGGTGATTCCGGCGTCGGACTTGCTTCCCTCGATCGGGACGAGTCTGAGTTTGCGCGGAGAGGTGCGTTTCCGCAGGACACTCCGGAACGATTCTTTCGCCTCGGGCCGCTTCATCGCATCGGGCAGGCCGTCGGCCATCGGTGCGCAGACCGGGATCCCGGCGTGGTTCGCGAGCATGGCGAGGTGCAGCGCGGAAATGTCGCTGTAGCCGTAGACCGGCAGATTTCGTTCGCGGAGCAGGTCGAAGTCGAGCTCCGGCAGGATGTGCGCGCTGCCGAATCCGCCGCGTGTGCAGAGAATGAGGTCGACACGCGGGTCGTTCAGCAGAGTATGGAAATCCGCCAGACGCGATTCCGGCGTGCCGCAGCAGTATTTCATCGGGCCGCGTTTGAGCGCACCCGGCGCGAGCACGGTCTTCAAGCCGCAGACTTCCTCCAGATAACGCCGTGCCTCGGCGATCCGGGCGGCGTCGGGCAGGCTCGCGGGCGAGGTCAGACCGATAGTTCGGACGGAGGCGGGGAAGAGACGTTCCGGTTTTGCGGACATGATGCGGATTCCTTCTTTCGGGGAAAAATACATGAAATACTATACCCTGTTCAGACAGGTTTTGCAACCCGGTCCGGCGCATTTTCAGCAAAAAACACAACGGTTTCAGCTTCCCATGCGTCCCGTGTCAGAGCAGGGGCGGCGTAGTCTCCGGGAACACGATCTCGCCGTCCCGTTCCACGGCGCGTTCAAGCTTGGCGAAGAGCTGGTTTTTCCCCCGGTTCTTGAGGCAGTCCAGGTCGCCGATGATGACGAGTTCGCTGCGGCAGCGCGTGTACGCCACGTTGATGCGGTTGGCGTTGTCCGTGAATCCGATCCCGTGCCTTTCGCTGCTCCGTACGTAGGAGATGATCACAGCCTCGCTTTCGCCGCCCTGGAAACTGTCCACGGTCGCGATGTTTTTCAGCAGGAAATGATTCCAGCGGTCCGTCGAGAACCGGCTGGCGAAGAGGTTGGAGAACGTCTTCCGCAACAGTACGATCTGCCGCCGGTACGGGCTGATGACCGTGATGTCCTCCAGTTCGTAACGTGTCATCATCGACCGGAACGTCTCGGCGGCGAGGCGGACTTCGCCCGGATTCCAGATGCCCGGGCGTCCGTTCTCGTAGACGAACCGTTCCGAGCGTTTCTTGAGCGGCAGATGCGAAGTCGAGATGAACTGAAGCGTGGACTTCGGGAACTGCTGTTCGCGTTCGGTCGGCGGCAGTTTATAGTAGTCTGCGTCCGGGTTCGGCAGGAGCTCGGCGTTGTAGAACATCGTGGAGGCGAACCGCAGGAGGCGCGGATTGCGGCAGCGGTAGGAGAGGTTCAGCACATACACCGGGAATTTCCGGTAGCTGATGAGCCATTCCATGATGCTCTTTGTCGCGAGCGTGGCCGCCTCGCTGTCGTCCGACGGGTTGTCCTTCAGGATCTCCTCGAGCACGCTCTTGTGGCGAGGGAAGGGCGGGAGCTGCCTGTGGTCGCCGAGCAGCACGATCCGGTTCGCCAGCCGGGCGGCGAGGATCGCCTCGTCCGGCGCGGCCATGCCCGCCTCGTCGATCAGGATCACGTCGAACTCGGTCCCGGTCTTCTGGAAGTTCTCGACCGTGTAGTCGCGCAGAAGTCCGGGCAGGGTCCCGGCGAAGATGATCCCGGCGGCTTTCTCGCCGCAGCGCGACCGGATCTTCCGGTAATTGCCGGGCGTGCCCACCCAATGGCTTTCCATCAGCGCGGGGTCCACGTTGTCGCGGTTCCGGGCGCAGCGCAGGAACGGCAGGTCTATGATTCGGCGGCACAGGTTGTCGACCGCCGCGTGCGACGGCGCGCCCACGAGGATGCGGAGTCCCTGCCGCTGCATCCGCCTCACGATCTGCTCCAGCAGATACGTCTTGCCCGTGCCCGGCGGCCCCTGGATCAGCACAATCCTGTTCGCGCCCGAACACGCCGCCTCCAGCGCGGCACGCTGAGGCGCGTTCAAATGATTCCCGGGGACAGGCGGAGGGCAGGGCGGGGCGACAAACGTCGTGGCGGACACGCCGAGCAGGCCCGCGGCCGCGCCGAACGAATCGGTTGCGCCGTTTTCGAGTTCAAGTTTGAGGTCGCGGATGCTGCTTGCGTACTGTTCCAGCGGGCTTTTCGGCATCCGAGCGGTCAGATGTGCTTTCTCCTGTTCAAAATCGACCTTGCGGTCCGTCCGGATCCGCCCGGCGATCATGTCGCCGTCGGCGAGGTCCACGTGCAGAAATCCGATCCGTTCGCCGTCGTCGTCCCGGGTCACGGCCAGCACGTCGTCCTGCCGGACCGGAGCGTCGGGTTTCGCCTGGATCTCCACGACGAGTTCGCGGTCGCGCGAACGGAGCAGCCCGGCGTCGGCCAGCTTCAACGAGAAATCGCGTTCCAGCTCGGCCTGAAGCCGCGCGGACCGTTCGATCAGCTCCAGACGCTGCTTCACGCGCCAGACCGTTTCCGATCCGATCATGTCGCGCCGGTTCTTCAGATACGATTCGCCGCCGTCGTGTTCGCGCGCATAGGTGCCGTCGAGCGGCAGGACCAGCTGGTCGTCGAGTTCGTCGCCCGCGAGGTCGGCCAGCGCGCTCTGGATCAGCTCGTGTACCTGCTGCGCACCAAGCGACTTGATCGCCTTCACCGCGCTTTCTGGAAAATCGTTTGCGATCCGGTCGACATATTCGTGAAGCTCCTTCAGTTTGAGCTTGGAGTCGACCGCCGCCTTCCCGTCTTCCTTCATCATTCGCGCGATTTCGCGCATCACGTCGATCATTTCCGCCACGCCGTCGCTTGTGAGCGAGACCGTCTCCTGTTCCTCCCAGTCGGCCGTGCCGTCCTGTTTCATGCGGATCAGATAGCTTTTCTCCCAGTCGGCCGTCCGGACGCGCAGCCTCGGACATCCTTCCGCTTCGTCCCAGCAGTACACCCCCTCGGCGTCCGTGCCGCGGTGACGCGGAAATCTGAGCAGGGTGCCGTTCAGGACCAGCGTGCTTTTCGCCACGGGGAACGGCTGCGGACAGCAGAGTTTTTCCCACAGCTCGTAAAACGCCCGTGAGGCCGCATGCGCAGGATTGCGCGAAAACATGCGGGCGCGCTCCATTAAATAACTTTCTATGATCTGAGCTTCGGGCGAGTTCATCGGCTGTATCTGTTTCTGGGAGGTGATGCGGATGTCCGCGATCGTCGCGTATCCGCATGTCTGACGGGATAATATAGGCCGCCGGAGGGCAAAAATCAAGGCGGAAAACGGAAAAGGATACGGCGAAACAGAAACGGTGTTTCAGCGATTCCGAGTTTTTTCCGGATGGATTGTCATTTTTTGGCGAAACTTTTCTAAACGTCTTTTGAGGTTAGACAATTTAGAAACTGAACAAAATCAACGTTTTTTCAATTTTTTTTCGGAAAAATCGTTTGACATCGTTCGGAAACAGAGTTATATTAATCCCCACAGACAAAAAACTTGGACCACCCGGGTCTGAGTAAACATCTATTCAAACCTCAAAAAGAAAGGTCTTTTCTCAAATGAAAAAGATGATTCTTGGTCTTGGCGCCGTCGTCGCCGCCGCTATCGTCACCAGCTGCGCTGGCGTCACCACCAACAACGGCATGCCCGCCCTCATCGGCATGGGCCCGAACTTCTTCTCCACCCTGAAGCTCAACAGCTACATCGGCGATGTCACCAGCTCCTACACCGTCGTGAAGCACGGCGTCACTGCTGAAGCCACCATCACCAGCTTCTTCACCTGCGTCAATATGGGCGATGCCTCCTTCGATACCCTCAAGGGCAAGGCCCTCGAAGGTATCTCCGCCGATGACCTGATCGACATCCGCGTCGACTACGATCAGAACTGCATCTGCGGTATCAACACCGTCAAGGTGAAACTCACCGGCACCGCCATCAAGTACAAATAATTGAACTGAGTTCAATTTGTGCTTTTGTCCCGGGCCCCTCACCGGACCCGGGATTTTCTTTTGAATCCTCTCGTTTGCTGGAGGCGGATTTCCCGGATGATGCCAGTAAAGGGTATCCGGTCTTCTGCCCAGCGCTCCGGACAAACGCGAGAACTCGGAAGTCAGCCTCGGAATGAGGTGAAAGACGGAGAAGTCCCTATCACGGATTCCGGTGCATTTTCCGGGTGCGGCCCGAAAAAAAACGGAAAAACTTTGAAAAAACACGAAAAAGTGCTTGCATTTCCCGGAATCCGTGGTATATTAATGTCTCATTGCGCTTCGAAACAATGCGGCTTCGCTTCGTTTTGAGTGTGATGCCGTGATGCCTACGTAGCTCAGCTGGTAGAGCGCATCCTTGGTAAGGATGAGGTCCCCGGTTCGATTCCGGGCGTAGGCTCCACTTTTCCCCGGATCATACAACACCTTTTAACATAAAAACAAAAATTCGGCGCAGACCGCCGAGAACCTCCTAAGGAGAAAGAAAATGGCAAAGGAAACGTTTGCAAGAACCAAACCGCACGTCAACGTCGGTACCATCGGTCACGTCGACCACGGCAAAACCACTCTTACCGCTGCGATCACGCATGTCCAGAACATGAAGGGTCTCGCAGACTACATCCCCTACGACCAGGTTGCCAAGGCTTCCGAATCCCAGGGCCGCCGCGACGCCACCAAGATCCTGACGATCGCCACCTCCCACGTCGAATATCAGAGCGACAAGCGCCACTACGCGCACGTTGACTGCCCCGGTCACGCCGACTACGTCAAGAACATGATCACCGGCGCTGCCCAGATGGACGGCGCGATCCTCGTGATCGACGGCGCCGACGGCGTCATGCCCCAGACCAAGGAACACGTCCTCCTCGCCAAGCAGGTCGGCGTGCCCCGCATCGTCGTTTTCCTCAACAAGATGGACCTCGCCGATCCCGAACTCGTCGAACTCATCGAAATGGAAGTCCGCGAGCTCCTCTCCAAGTACGGTTTCGACGGCGACAACACCCCGATCGTGAAGGGCGCCGCTTTCCCGGCCCTGAAGGCCACCAGCCCCGATGATCCCGCCTGCAAGTGCATCCAGGAGCTCATGGATGCCATCGACACCTGGATTCCGGATCCCGTCCGCGACATCGACAAGCCCTTCCTCATGCCAATCGAAGACGTGTTCAGCATCGAAGGCCGCGGCACCGTCGTCACCGGCCGTGTCGAACGCGGCGTCGTCAAGGTCAACGATCCTGTCGAAATCGTCGGTATCCACGAGACCGCCAAGACCGTCGTCACCGGCGTTGAAATGTTCCGCAAGAGCCTCGATCAGGGCCAGGCCGGCGACAACATCGGCTGCCTCCTCCGCGGCACCAAGAAGGAAGAAGTCCAGCGCGGCCAGGTCCTCGCGAAGCCGGGTTCCATCACCCCGCACACGAAGTTCACCGCCACGATCTACGTCCTCTCCGATAAGGAAGGCGGCCGCAAGACCCCGTTCATGAACGGCTATCGTCCGCAGTTCTACTTCCGCACCACCGACGTGACCGGCGTCATCACGCTCCCCGAAGGCACCGAAATGGTCATGCCCGGCGACAACGTCACCATCTCCGTCGAGCTCATCTGCCCGATCGCCATGGAAGAAAAGCAGCGCTTCGCCATCCGCGAAGGCGGCCGCACCGTTGCCTCCGGTACCGTGGACACGATCACCGAGTAACATCAACTCCGTCCCGTTGCGGATTTCTCTGCCGCCGGTTCGCCTCGCATGGAGGGCCGGCGGCGTGAATCAATCAACAGGGGACGAAGAAAGCAGATACCGCCATGCGCGAAATCATTATTCTTGAATGCACCGAGTGCAAACGCCGGAACTACACGACGACCAAGGAGAAAAAGAATACTCCCGGCCGTTTCGAGATCAAGAAGTTCTGCAAGTTTGAACGGAAGCATACCATTCACAAGGAATGCCGCTGACCTCGCATGAGGCCGGGCGTTCCGGCAATTCAGTTCGTTACGCAGGAGTGTAGCTCAGTTGGTAGAGCAGCGGTCTCCAAAACCGCAGGTCGTGAGTTCGAGACTCTCCGCTCCTGCCATTTCATTTTCAGACAGAGGATTCGAGTAACGGGTTCCGTACGGGGCCCGGGTGGCGCAAGAAGCCACGAAATCAGTAGCAAGCTATGGACAACAACCTCAGTTTTTTCGGAAAAATACGGTCTTTCATCGAACGGACCATGGATGAGATGAGAAAGTGCACCTGGCCGACCCGGGAACAGCTCCTGGAGTCCACGGTGCTTGTCCTCGTTGTCATGGCTGTGTCCTCCGCGTATATCGCCGGAGTCGACCAGATCCTCTATCGCATCATCAATTATTTAATCTCTTTCTGATCCGGTTCCGGTGAATCACATGAAGACAGACGAAGAAAAACAGCTCGAACCTGTTGACCGCAGCAAAGGCCAGTGGTACGTTCTTCAGACCGGTACCGGCCGCGAAAACAAGGTCAAGGAAGCGATCGAAGGAAAACTTCTGCAGGATCCCGGCGCGGTTCCCGTGTACGAAGTGATCATTCCCGTTCACAAATACATTGACCCGAAAACCCAGCGCACCGTCACCACCAAGATCCATCCGAACTACGTCTACGTGAGAATGGACCTGTACAAGGAAGACGGCGAGATCAACGAGGTCGTGTGGTATTTCCTTCGCGGCATTGCGGGCGTGACCCGTTTCGTCGGCGATCCCGAGCATCCGATGCCGATCACGGACGACGAGGTGAAGGATCTCCTTCACACGGTCGATACGCTGAAAGACGGCGCGACGCTTCCGCCTCCGCCCTCGTGGCTGGTGGTCGGCACCCGCGTCAGAGTCGAGGACCGCGACTGCGTGTTCAACGGTTCCGACGGCAAGATCATAGAGGTCGATCCCGAACATGCGAAACTCAAACTGATGATTTCGATCTTTGAGCGGGATACTCCTGTTGAATTGGAGTTTGGGCAGGTCGGTCCGTGCGAAGATTGACGCACGAGCCGAACAAACATACTAAACATATCGTAGTCCGCAAGGTGGAAGAATTCCTGCCGGTTCGTACCAGCTTGCGGTGTGGAGACAGAAATGGCGAAAAAGGTAACTGCGGAAATCCGTTTGCAGATCCCGGCCGGCGATGCGAAACCGTCGCCCCCGGTAGGCCCCGCGCTCGGTCAGGCCGGCGTGAACATCATGGGCTTCTGCAAGCAGTTTAACGCTGCGACTCAGTCACAGGCCGGAATGATCATCCCGGTCGTGATCACCGTCTACCAGGATCGTTCTTTCACATTTGTCACGAAGTCTCCGCCGGCTGCTGAGCTCATCAAGAAGCTGGCGAACATCCCGAGCGGGTCCCACAACCCCGGCCGCGAATCGGCCGGAAAGATCACCCGCGCGCAGATCAAGCAGATCGTGGAAATGAAAAAGAAAGACATCAACGCCCGAAGCGAGGAAGCCGCGATGCGCGTCATCGAGGGTACTGCCCGCAGTATGGGCATCGAGGTGGTAGATGCCTAAAAGAAGCAAACTTTACAGAGCACAGCTGGAGCGTTTCGACAAGCTGAAACGCTACTCGCTGGCCGAGGCGGCCGCGCTGCTCAAGGAACTCCCGAGCGTGAAGTTCGACCAGACGGTCGAAATCGCTTTCAAGCTCGGCGTCGATCCGAAGCAGACCGACCAGACCGTCCGCGGAGCCGTCGCGCTCCCGCGCGGTACCGGCAAGGAAGTGCGTGTCGTGGTCATCGCGGACGACGACAAGTTCCGTCAGGAGGCTGAGGCCGCCGGCGCGAACGTGGTCGGATTCGAAGATGTCATCTCCAAGATCAAAGGCGGATGGCTCGACTTCGACGTCCTCATCGCGACTCCCTCCTCCATGTCCCAGATCCGCCCCCTGGGCCGTCAGCTCGGCCCCCGCGGCCTCATGCCGAACCCGAAGACCGGCACCGTGACCGAAAAGGTCGGCGACGCCGTCCGCGAGGCAAAGGCCGGTCGTGCGGAATTCCGTGCCGACCGCGGCGCCTGCGTGCAGGTTCCCATCGGAAAGCTCTCGTTCGAGGCCGATGCCATCGTCGAGAACGCCGTTGCGGTCATCAAGGCTCTCATCAAAGCGAAACCGTCCTCCGCGAAGGGTGTCTACATCCAGTCGATCACGCTCAGTGCGACCATGACCCCCGGCGTGAAGGTTGACATTCGCGAAGCATCGGTGAAGGAGACAGCATGAGACAGGAACGTATCCAGCTCGGACAGGACGTCGCTGCCCTCCTTACAGGTTCGGACTATCTGTTCTTTGTGACCTACAAGGGACTGAAGGTCAAAGACGTCGACTCGTTCAAAAAACAACTGGCGCCGCTCGGCGCGGAGTGCCACGTGCTGAAGAACCGCTTCATCAACAAGATGGCGGAACTCAACGGCATGACCGCTCTCGCCGAATTCAAACTCACCGGTGATACCGCTATGATCTCCGGGAAAGGCGATGCCGGCCCCGTTGCGAAGGCAATCAAGGCCTTCTCCAATGAAACCAAAGGTGTTCTCTCCGCCAAGGGCGGCTATTTCGACGGTGAAGTTCTGAATGCGGAACAGGTCATCGCGATCGCCGATCTCCCCGGCAAGGACGCGCTCCGTGCTCAGCTGCTTGGTCTCCTCGTGGCTGTCCCGACCGGTCTTGTCCGCGTGCTGAACGCCAAGGCTTCCAGCATCGTCAACGTTATCAACGCTTACAAAAACAAACTCGAAGAAAACTCTTAATTCAACTCATATGGAGGTCATACAATGACTGAACAGGCTAACGTGGAAGTGACGCAGGAAATGGAACAGTTCATCTCCTACGTTGAAAAACTCTCCGTCCTCGAGCTCTCCAAGCTCGTCAAAGCTCTCGAAGACCGTCTCGGCGTCTCCGCCGCTGCTCCGGTCGCCGTCGCCGCTGCCGCTCCGGCCGCCGCCGCTGCCGCACCTGCCGAAGAAAAGACCGAATTCGACGTCATCCTCTCCGACGTCGGCGCGAACAAGATCGCGGTCATCAAGGTCGTCCGCGAGATCGCGGGCCTCGGCCTCAAGGAAGCCAAAGAGCTCGTCGAAGGCGCTCCGAAGGCTGTCAAGGAAGGCGCTTCCAAGGAAGAAGCCGACAAGATCAAAGAGCAGCTTACTGCCGCCGGCGCCAAGGTCGAAGTCAAGTAATGACTTCGCTTTGAAAGAAGTACATTTGTTGACGGCGGGATTCCCTCACGGGAGTCCCCCGTCCTTTCCTCGTTTAAATCCGCAACGGGCTTTGCGGATTTCACCGCGGAACGTTCCGCAGTGAAAAATTGCCTTCTCAACTAAGCACAGGGTGGAATATGCCTGACCGACTGAACTTTGGAAAATTGGAAGAAGTACTTGAGATTCCGGACCTGATCGGAATTCAGCTCGATTCATACGCTTCTTTCCTTCAGCTGGACACGCCGCCGGAGAAACGCCTGAAGCAGGGGCTTCAGGAGATCTTCATGGACGTGTTTCCGGTTATTAGCTTCGACAAACACATCACCCTCGAATTCCTCTCCTATACCATAGGCACACCGAAAAAAGAGATCGTCGACTGCATCAAGGACGGCGAATCCTATACCGCTTCCCTCCACGTCGACTTCAAGCTGACCAACAAAGACACGGTCACCACGGAAACCGTCTACCTCGGCGAGATCCCCATGATGACCCCGCGCGGCTCCTTCATCATCAACGGCGCCGAACGCGTCATCATCAGTCAGCTTCACCGTTCCCCCGGCATCTGCTTCGAAAAACGTCACCACTCCACCGGCAGATTCCTCTATTCCTACCGCATTATCCCGGACCGTGGTTCCTGGCTTGAAGTCCAGTTCGACATCAACGGTCAGATTTTCATTTTCCTCGACCGGCGCCGCAAACGCCGCAAATTCCTCATCACCACGTTCCTCCGCGCGCTCGGATACAGCTCCAACGACGACATTGTCCGCGTGATGTACAACGTGAAGAAGATGACCCCGGCCCAGCTCCTCAAGGCCGACGACATCGGCGACTACTACACCTATGAGCCCATCCTCGACGAGAACAAGCGCGTCGTGGTCGAGCCGTTCATCTCCATGACCGAAAGCCATGCGAAGACAATGGCCGCCGCGGGCATCAAGTCCGCGAACTTCGCCGTCGTCCCGAACAAGGAATCCTATATCATCAACTGCCTTGCCCGCGATCCGTCCAAGAATACGGACGACGCCCTCAAGGAGATCTACAAGCGCATGCGCCAGGGCGATCCGTCCCCGAGCACGGAAACCGCCAGGGCGCTCCTCCAGCACCTCTTCTTCGACAACGAGCGCTACGACCTCGGTCTCGTCGGCCGTTACAAGATTAACGAGCACCTCAACCTCGACATCGACGAGAACTGCCGCATCCTGACGAAGGAGGACATCATCGAGGCCACCAAGTACCTCATGAACCTCTACAGCCACAACGGCCAGACCGACGACATCGACCATCTCGGCGCGCGCCGCGTGCGTCCCGTCGGCGAACTCCTCCAGAACCAGTGCCGCGTCGGCCTGCTCCGCACGAAACGCATCGTGAAGGAACACATGACGATGGTGCAGCCCGGCGACACCCCGCTGAAGCTCATCAACCAGAAGATCTTCATCAGCGCCGTCCGCGACTTCTTCTCGCGCAACCAGCTGTCCCAGTTCATGGACCAGACCAACCCGCTGTCCGAGCTGACCAACAAGCGCCGTCTCTCCGCGCTCGGTCCCGGCGGCCTTTCCCGCGAACGCGCCGGCTTCGAAGTCCGCGATATCCACACCAGCCACTACGGCCGTATCTGCCCGATCGAGACTCCTGAAGGTCCGAACATCGGTCTGATCTCCTCCATGTCCCTGTATTCCCGCATCAATCACTTCGGGTTCCTGGAGACCCCGTACCGCCGCGTCGAAAACGGCGTGGTGACGGACAAGATCGACTATCTGACCGCCGACAAGGAAGAACAGTTCGTGATCGCGCAGGCCAACGCCCCGCTCACGCCCGAACATACGTTCGTCAACCCGACCGTCATGGCACGCTACTACGGCGAATCCGCCGAACATCCGCGCGAGGAAGTCCAGCTCATGGACGTCTCCCCGAAGCAGCTCGTTTCCGGCGCCGCCGGCCTGATCCCGTTCCTCGAACACGACGACGCCAACCGCGCGCTGATGGGATCGAACATGCAGCGCCAGGCCGTGCCGCTCATGACGACGGAATCCCCGTACGTCGGAACCGGCCTCGAACACAAGATCGCCGTGGATTCGCGCGCCGTGCTGAGCGCCGACCGCGACGGCATCGTGGCCGAGGTCAGCGCCGACCATGTCGTGGTCACCAGCGACGGCAAGGTCATCGGCGAGACCGCCGACAAGAATCCGACGACCTACAAGCTCATCAAATTCCTCCGCAGCAACGCCGGCACGTGCATCAACCAGGTGCCGATCGTCCGTTCCGGAATGAAGATCAAAAAAGGCGACCCGATCGCCGACGGCGCCGCCACGCAGGGCGCTGAACTCGCGCTCGGCAAGAACGTCCGCGCGGCCTACATGCCGTGGTGCGGATACAACTTCGAAGACGCCATCGTACTCAGCGAACGCCTCGTGAAGGAAGACGTCTACACGAGTCTCCACATCGACGAGTTCGAGATCGAAAGCCGCGAGACCAAGCTCGGCGACGAAGAGATCACCTGCGACCTGCCGAACGTCGGCGAGGACGCGCTCCGCAACCTCGACGCGCACGGTATCGTCCGTCTCGGCACCGAGGTCAAGCCCGGCGATATCCTGGTCGGCAAGATCACGCCGAAATCCGAGACCGAGCTCGCGCCCGAGGAACGCCTCCTCCGCGCCATCTTCGGTGAAAAGGCCGCGGACGTCAAGGACTCCAGCCTCACCGTTCCCAGCGGCAAGGGCGGCGTCGTGATGGACATCCGCATCGAATACGCCAAGGAATCCGGCCAGCAGGCCAAGACGAAGACCGAACAGAAACGCGTTCTGAAGCGCGCCAAGGACACCTACCGCGAACAGTTCGGCGAAGCGATCGACTCCCTCGTGGAGCGCCTCTCCGCCATGCTCCTCGGCCAGAAGCTTCCGAAACCGATCTACACGCGCAACGATGAAGGCGAGGACGTCGTCCTCGTGACGTCCAACCGCAAGGTCACGCGTCCCTCCATCGCCAAGCTCGCGAATGCCTACAACAACTGGAGCATGGAAGAGTGCGACATCCGCACCCAGCTCAAGGAAGTCTTTGACGAGTACATTCCGCGCTTCAACATCATCGAGCAGACCCGCGCCGACGCCCTGAACTCCGTGAACAACAACGGCGGCGAGGACCGCGGCCCGATCAAACGCGTCAAAGTCTACGTCGCCTCCAAGCGCAAGATCCAGGTCGGCGACAAGATGGCCGGCCGTCACGGCAACAAGGGTATCGTCTCCCGTATCGTCCCGATCGAAGATATGCCGTTCACCAAGGATGGCCGTCCGGTCGACATCGTGCTGAATCCGCTGGGCGTGCCCTCCCGTATGAACATCGGACAGGTCCTGGAAGCCCACCTGGGCTGGGCCGTCAGCATGCTCGGCGTGAAGGTCGCCACCCCGGTGTTCGACGGTATTTCCGAATCCAAGATCATCGACATGATGCGCGAAGCCAACGCCAAGGTCGAACAGGAGACCGGCGAGAACTTCCACTGGGGCTTCAAGACCGTCAACGGCGAAGAAGTCTTCGACGGCAAGACCGACCTCTTCGACGGCCGCACCGGCAACCGGTTCGACCAGCGCGTCATGGTCGGCGTCGTCTACATGCTCAAGCTCGACCACCTGGTCGCAAACAAGATCCACGCGCGTTCCATCGGCCCGTACTCGCTCGTCACCCAGCAGCCGCTCGGCGGCAAGGCGCAGCACGGCGGCCAGCGGTTCGGCGAAATGGAAGTGTGGGCGCTCGAAGCCTACGGCGCGGCGCACACCCTGCAGGAAATGCTCACGGTGAAGAGCGACGACGTCACCGGCCGTACCCGCATCTACGAGTCGATCGTCCGCGGCCAGGGCATCCTGGAACCCGGCCGTCCCGAGTCCTTCAACGTCCTGCTCAAGGAACTCCAGTCGCTGGGCCTTGACGTGCAGACGGTGAAACGTTCCGAAAATCCGAGTAAATAACCGAAGGGGGAAGAGATATTATGATTGACAGCTCTTACAACCGGGACGCCCGCGAACCCTACCAGCCGCTGAGCCAGTTCGAGGCGGTCGTGATCAAAGTCGCGTCTCCTGAAGTCATCCGCTCCTGGAGCCACGGCGAGGTCAAGAACCCCGAGACGATCAACTACCGCAGCTTTAAGCCCGAAAAAGGCGGCCTGTTCTGCGAAAAGATCTTCGGACCGTACCGCGACTGGGAATGCAGCTGCGGCAAATACAAACGCGTCAAGAACAAGGGCATCATCTGCGAACGCTGCGGCGTCGAAGTGTGCCATTCCAAGGTCCGCCGCGAACGCATGGGCCATATCGAACTCGCCGTTCCCGTGTCCCACATCTGGTTCTTCAAGTGCATGCCCAGCCGTATCGGCCTCATGCTCGAAAAGACCGCGCGCGAACTCGAACGCATCATCTACTACGAAGTCTGGGTCGTGACCGATCCCGGCGATACCCCGCTTACCCTCGGCGAGACGCTCGACGGCATGCAGTACAACCAGGCACGTTCCGAGTACGGCGACGGCTTCCGCGCCGAGATGGGCGCGCCCGCCGTGCGTACGCTGCTGGAGCAGATCGACCTCGAACCCCTGCGCGCCCAGCTTGAGGTGGACTTCGCGTCCACGCACAACAAGGCGACCCGCAAGAAACTTTCCAAGCGACTCCGCCTCGTCGAAGGCTTCATCAAGAGCAATTCGCGCCCCGAATGGATGATCCTCGAAGTCCTTCCGGTCATCCCGCCGGATCTGCGCCCGCTCGTTCCCCTCGAGGGCGGCCGTTTCGCCACCTCCGACCTCAACGACCTCTACCGCCGCGTGATCAACCGCAACAGCCGCCTGAAAGGCATGCTCCAGACCCATACGCCGGAAGTCATCATCCGCAACGAAAAGCGCATGCTCCAGGAAGCCGTCGACGCCCTGCTCGACAACGGCCGACACGGCCGCGCCGTCACCGGCGCCGGCAGCCGCCCGCTGAAGAGCCTCAGCTGCATGCTGAAGGGCAAACAGGGCCGCTTCCGTCTGAACCTGCTCGGCAAACGCGTCGACTACTCCGGACGCTCGGTCATCGTCGTCGGCCCCGAACTCAAGCTCATGCAGTGCGGCCTCCCGAAGAAGATGGCGCTCACGCTCTTCGAACCCTTCATCATCCGCTACCTCAAGGAAGGCGGCTATGCCCATACGGTGCGTTCCGCCAAGAAGATGATCGAACGCGGCGACACCGTCGTGTGGGACATCCTCGAAAAGGTCACGAAGGGCCACCCCGTGATGCTCAACCGTGCTCCGACCCTGCACCGCCTCTCCATCCAGGCGTTCGACCCGATCCTGATCGAAGGTTCCGCCATCCGTCTGCATCCGCTCGTCTGCACGGGTTACAACGCCGACTTCGACGGCGACCAGATGGCCGTTCACGTGCCGCTGTCCGCCGCCGCCCAGCTTGAATGCAAGCTCCTGATGCTGTCCACGAACAACATCTTCTCGCCCGCCAGCGGCAAGCCGATCACGACTCCGACGCAGGACATCACGCTCGGCGTGTATTACCTCACGCGTCCCCCGATGACCCCGCCCGGCAGCGCGCGCCTCTTCCGCGATATCCACGAAGTGCTGTTCGCGCTCGACACCGGCCACATCAAGATCCACGACGCCGTGAAGATTCCGAACCCCGACTACGGCGTGGAAACCCCGCGCGGCGACAAGGATTCCAAGTTCATCATCACGACCCCGGGCCGCTGCATCTTCAACGGCATCTGGGACAAGTCCCTCGGATTCTACAATTCCCAGGCCACGAAGAAGGAGATCGGCAAGCTCATCGCCGAGGCGTACGAGCACGTCGGACACGACCGCGCCATCATCCTGCTCGACAAGCTCAAAAACCTGGGCTACGAATACGCCACCGTCGCCGGTTTCTCCATCTCCGTCGCCGACGTCCCGTTCCCGGAGAACAAGGCTTCCCTCATCGAGGCCGCCCGCAAGGAGATCAAGAAGATCCAGGACGAGTTCGAAGCCGGCGCCCGTACCGAAGGCGAAAAACACGACCGCATCGTCGAAGTCTGGACGAAGGTCACGAACGACGTCGCCAAGGACCTCTTCGCCGCGTGCGAGGAGGAGAACAAGAAGCGCATCAACCCGGTTTACGCCATGCTCGATTCCGGCGCGCGAGGCAGCAAGGACCAGATCCGTCAGCTCGCCGGCATGCGCGGCCTGATGGCCAAGCCGAACGGCGAGATCATCGAACGCCCGATCCTCTCCAACTTCCGCGAGGGGCTTACGGTGCTCGAATACTTCATCTCCACGCACGGCGCGCGCAAAGGTCTGGCCGACACCGCCCTGAAGACCGCCGACTCAGGTTACATGACCCGTAAGCTCGTCGACGTCGCGCAGGACATCATCTGCCGCTGCGAAGACTGCGGCACGATGAAGGGCATCTGGATCAGCGCCATCAAGGGCGACGACGAAAAGCCGCTGCTCTCGCTCGCCGACCGTCTGGTCGGACGCTACAGCGCCCAGGATATCCGCGATACCGCCAACTCCGGCGAACTCATCATCGCCGCCGGCGAAGAATTTACGCCCGAGATCGCCAAGCGCGTCGAAGCGCTCGGCCATCCGCGCGTGCTCATCCGCTCCGTGCTGACCTGCGAGGTCGAACATGGCGTCTGCGTGAAGTGCTACGGCAAGAACCTCGCCACCGACCGCGACGCGGAAGTGGGCGACGCCCTCGGCATCATCGCCGCGCAGTCCATCGGCGAACCCGGCACGCAGCTCACCATGCGTACGTTCCACATCGGCGGCGTCGCGTCCGCCGTGTCCAAGCAGTCCGACATCAAGGCCCGCAAGTCCGGCAAGATCGCCTTCGAAGGCATCAACACCGTCACGAACGAGAAGGGCGAAATGCTGGTCATCAACAAGAACGGGTTCATCGTCGTGTTCGACGAGGACCTGGTCAAGGAAGCCGAACAGAACGCCCGCGAACGCGCCAAGCAGGAAGCCGCCATCATCGGCACCATCTACAATCCGAACTACGACTACTGGAAGGACGCGATGAAGGAAACGCCGGTCGAACGCTACTCGGTCGAAATCGGCGCCGTGCTGTTCTGCCGCGAAGGCGACGTGGTCGAAGCCAACCAGCAGCTTGCCAAGTGGGATCCCTCCAACATGCCGATCATCGCGGAAGACGGCGGCGTCGTCGATCTTCTGGACCTGCTCGACGGCGTGACCTACAAGCGCGACCAGCGCCGCGGCAGCATGGAACAGCTGACCGTGCTGGAGCACAACGACGACCTCAGTCCGCGTATCGTCATCAAGAATCCGCAGACGCTCGAGGATATCCGCGAGTATCCGCTGGCCGCCGGCACTCTGCTCATGGTCAAGAAAGGCCAGCGCGTCAGCCCCGGCACCACGCTCGCCCGTATCCCGTATCAGCAGCAGAGAAACAAAGACATCACCGGCGGTCTGCCGCGTGTCGCCGAACTGTTCGAAGCCCGTACGCCGAAGGATATCGCCGAAATCTCCCAGATCGACGGCTACTTCTTCACCTCGCTTCAGGACGGTAAGAAGGACATCGCCGCCTACAAGACCAAAAAAGGCCGCGTGGTGTATGTGACCAACCCCGACACCGAAGAGACTTCGGAACACCATATCCCGAACAACAAGCACCTGATCGTGAGCAACGGCGAATACGTCAAGAAGGGCCAGAAACTCACCACGGGCGCCGTGATCCCGCAGGACCTGCTCCGCATCTGCGGCGCGCAGGAACTCCAGCGCTACCTTGTGAACGAAGTCCAGAACGTGTACCGGTCCCAGGGCGTCGAGATCAACGACAAGCACATCGAGATCATCATCCGTCAGATGATGCAGAAAGTCCGCATCGTCGACAAGTGCGAGGACGGTTCCTCCGGCCAGGGCGACACCCGCTTCCTGGCGGGCGAACTGGTCGACCGTTACGAATTCGACCGCGAGAACAAGCGCGTCGCCGCCGCGGGCGGCAGACCCGCCGAGGCCGAACCCGTCCTGCTCGGTATCACCAAAGCGTCCCTCGAAACCGACAGCTTCATCTCCGCCGCGTCCTTCCAGGATACCACGCGAATCCTGACCGACGCCGCCACGCTCGGACGTGAAGACGTGCTGCGCGGATTCAAGGAAAACGTGATCACCGGACATCTGATTCCCGCGGGAACCGGAGCCGTCGACCTTCAGAATCTGAAAGTGAAACTCCTGGGCGAAGAGTTGCCGCCCGAGACCCCGCTTGACGATCAGAAGGAAGACGAAGCCGTTCCCGAACTCGATATCACCAAGATCGATTTCGGCGATGACGACGAATACCAGCCTACCGACGAGGAACAGGCGGAATTCGGCGATCTCGACGATGCCGACGCGCTGGATTTCCCCGCCGAGGACATCATCTTCGACGAGACGGAACTCTCCGACGACGAGTTCAGCGACGACTCCCTCACGGACGACGACGATGGGGAATAAACCCTGCAAAACGAGCAAAAATCAAAAAAAATAACGAAAAACTGGAAAAATTGATTTGATTATCCGTGGAAACGAAGGTATATTATATGCTTGAATTTTTGCGCACAATCAGCAATTAACCAGAATAACAGGTGGAAAAAACATGCCGACAATCAACCAGTTGGTCAGAGCCGGTCGCAGCCCGAAGCCCTGCAAGAGCAAATCCAAAGCTCTTACCAAATGCCCGCAGAGACGCGGCGTTTGCCTTCAGGTTACGACGAGAACCCCGAAAAAGCCGAACTCCGCTATGCGTAAAATCGCCCGTGTCCGTCTGACCAACGGACTCGAAGTCACCGCCTACATCGGCGGCGAAGGCCACAACCTCCAGGAACACAGCGTCGTCCTCGTGAAGGGCGGCCGTGTCCGTGACCTCCCGGGCGTCCGCTACCACGTCGTGCGCGGCGCACTCGACAGCATGGGCGTCGACGGACGCCGCCAGGGCCGTTCCAAGTACGGCGCGAAGCGTGCGAAAGACGACAAGAAGAAATAATCCCACGATAAGGTAACGCATACACCATGAGAAGACGCAGAACCACGAAACGGGAGCTCATCCCGGACGTCAAATACAACAGCGAACTCGTCGCCCGCCTCATCAACACCCTGATGAAGTGCGGCAAGAAGTCCATCGCCCAGAAGATCGTTTACGGCGCATTCGACTACATCGCGACCCAGAAGAAGGACATGGAACCCCTCGAAGTCTTCATTCAGGCCGTCGAAAACGTCAAGCCCAAAGTCGAAGTCAAGTCCCGCCGCGTCGGCGGCGCCAACTATCAGGTGCCCATCGACGTCGCGCCGGAACGCCAGGTCGCTCTCGCCATCCGCTGGATCACGACCTACTCCCAGGCCAAGAAGGGCAAACCCATGATGATCGCCCTCGCCACGGAACTCCTCGATGCCTTCGACAACACCGGTTCCTCCGTGAAGAAAAAAGATGATACCCACAAGATGGCCCAGGCCAACAAGGC
>CACYHQ010000005.1 GCA_902774245.1 uncultured bacterium | reverse complement strand
GATTATGTGATCGACATGGGGCCGGGCGGCGGCAAGGCGGGCGGACGGATCGTCGCGTGCGGCACGCCGGACGAGATCCGAAGGTGCAAGGAAAGCCGCACAGGCGGATTCCTCTGAGCATACGGAGCTTTTGATGGATATCAGACATTTTTACCTCGAAAAAGGAACGGGGAGACCTCTGATCCTGCTTCATGGAAACGGGGCGGATTCCGGTTATTTCAAGGGGCAGATCAACGCGTTTGCCGGGCAGTACCATGTATACGCGATTGACACCAGAGGACACGGCCGGACGCCGCGGGGCACGATGCCGTTCACGATACGGCAGTTCGCAGCCGATCTGCTGGGGTTCATGGACGAACATCAGATTGAAAAGGCTCATCTGCTCGGGTTTTCGGACGGCGCGAATGTCGCGATGGTGTTTGCCATGCAGCATCCCGAACGTGTCGACCGGCTGATCCTGAACGGCGCAAATCTGAACGCATCCGGCGTAAAAAGGCGCGTCCAGATCCCGATCGAGATCGGATACAGGATCGCAAGGTGTTTCTCCGCGAAAAGCGAATCCGCCGGACGGAATGCGGAGATGCTCGGCTTGATGGTGAACGAACCGGACGTGTCTCCGGCGGAGCTTGCCGGGATCCGGGCGAAAACGCTGGTCATCGCCGGAACGCGCGATATGATCAAAGAGGTGCATACGCGTCTGATTGCGGAAGCCATCCCGGACGCAAAATTCGTTTTCGTGAAGGGAAATCACTTCATCGCGAACCGGAATCCGCGGGATTTCAACCGGGCCGTGCTGGATTTTCTTCGGAGCTGAGGCGAAATAATACATTTTTGTCCCTTCGGATTGTTTTCCGGGGGAGGCGTGCTATATTAATAAAAAAACGGAGTCACGAAGGAGAACGGAACATGCGAGATGTTGTGCTGGGACTGTTAATCCCCCTGGCCGGGACGGTCGGCGGCGCGGGCTGTGTTTTCTTCATGCGGCGGGCATTGAACGACACGTTGCAGCGTGTCATGACCGGATTCGCCTCGGGCGTGATGGTGGCGGCGTCCGTGTGGAGCCTGCTGATCCCCGCCATGGAGCAATCGGGCAAACTTGGACGGCTCTCGTTTCTCCCGGCTGTGGTCGGATTCCTGCTCGGAATCATGTTCCTGCTGTTGCTGGACCATCTGACGCCGCATCTGCACCGGAACACCACAAGCGCCGAGGGGCCGGCGAGCCGTCTTTCGCGCACGGCGAAAATGGTGCTGGCCGTGACGCTGCACAACATCCCTGAGGGGATGGCCGTGGGCGTGGTCTATGCGGGACTTCTCGCCGGATCGGACGACATTACGGCGGGCGGCGCGCTCGCGCTGTCGATCGGCATCGCCATCCAGAATTTCCCCGAGGGCGCGATCATTTCCATGCCGCTCCATTTCGAGGGAAAAAGCCGGACGCGGTCGTTCCTGTACGGCGGACTGTCGGGCATCGTGGAACCGGTCTTCGGCGCGCTGACCGTAGCCGCCGCAGGCCTCATCGTCCCAGCCATGCCGTATCTGCTGAGTTTCGCCGCGGGCGCGATGCTTTATGTGGTCGTGGAGGAACTGATCCCGGAAATGTCCGCGGGCAGGCATTCCGACTGGGGCGTCGTCTCGTTCGCCGCTGGATTCTCCCTGATGATGGCCCTCGACGTGGCCCTGGGGTGAGCAGTGGCCTTTAGATCGAATCCCGGACCCACTTGTCAAGGAAGCACATTTGTTCCGGGGTGTGGAACCAGTGTTCGCCGCCGGGCATGACCGTGAGCGGAGCATTGATCCGGGCGGCGAATGCGGACATCGTTTCGGGCGAAGTGAGGTTGTCGCGGTCGCCGTACAGGATGCGGGTGGGGACGGTCCATTGAAGCTGATTCTGTCGCACGTCGCAAAGCCAGTCCCAGGAGAGCGTTTCGCCGAAGTCAGTCCTGATCTCTTTTCGGGCGCGGAGGTCGTCTTCCGTGACGTTCGCCCAGGACATCATGTTCCGGATCAGGGTCTCCATATCAACGACGGGCGAAATGAACAGCGCACGGTCGACGTGTTTTGAATTCAGCGCGGACATGGAAAAGAAAGCGCCGATGCTGTTCGCGATCAGTGTCAGCGAATCGCGGCTTGAACGCAACGATTCAAAGAAACGCGGGAACTCGTCGCGCGCCTCCCAGGGCGTCTGTGCCCGGTAGTCGAACCCGGCGACCTCGCATCCGGGGAATAGCGGCACATAGTGGTCCGCCTCTTCGGCGCTGCCCCCTTTTCCGTGAGCATAAACGACCAGGTGTTTCATCCTGTTTCCCGTCGTTTCCCGAACCGTTTTCCCCTTCAGGCGTCCATCTGGTCTGGGTCAATGGCTTTGCCCTCCCGATTGACCCGGACGCACTCGGGATCGGGCTCGTCGATCCTACCCGTCCAGAGATACTTCGCCGTCTCGGATTTCACGACGCGGCAGAGCCACAGCAGGCAGATCACGTTCGGGATCACCATGAGGCCGTTCGCAATGTCCGAGATGTTCCAGACGGTCTTGAGCGTGATGACCGCGCCGAGGAAGACCAGCGGGATATACGCCGCGCGGAAGACCTGGAACATGAGCTTGCCGCCGAGGTAATGGATCGCCTGGCGTCCGTAACAGAACCAGCCGAGGATCGTGGTGTAGGCGAAAATGGAGAGGCAGACGGCGAGGATGTATTTGCCCGCGTACGGGATCCGGTCGAAGGCGTTGAATGCGAGCTCCGACGCCGTGAGCTGGGAGAAATCGGGATTCGGGTTCAGTTTCAGCGCGGAGGAGACCAGACAGACGCCCGTCAGCGCGCAGATGCAGACCGTATCCCAGAACGTCCCGGTGGACGAAATCAGCGCCTGCCGGACGGGATTCGCGGTCTTCGCGCTGGCGGCGACGAGCGGCGCGGAGCCCAGGCCGGATTCGTTGGAGAAGAGTCCGCGCGCCACGCCGTAGCGGATCGCGGTCATCATGGCGACGCCGAGGACTCCGCCCCCGACGGACTTCATGCTGAACGCCTCGGTCACGATCAGACGGAGCGCGGGCAGGACCATGGAGGCGTTGCAGCCGAGGATGACGATGCATCCGAGCACGTACAGGGCCGCCATGGCAGGCACCAGCGCGCCGCAGACCCGCGAGATGAATTTGAGGCCGCCGACCACGACGAGCAGGAACAGCAGTGCCTCGGCCGCGCCAGTCGCCCACATCGGCGCGGAGAAGGTCTTCTGAAGGGTCTCCGCAACGGCGTTGCTCTGTGTCATGCTCCCGATGCCGCTGCACGCCAGAAGCGTGAAAACGGAAAAGACGATGGCAAGCCATTTGCATTTCATGCCGCGTTCGATCGCGTACATCGGGCCGCCCCGGATCGTGCCGTCCGTGTCGACGATGCGGTATTTGATCGAGAGCAGGGCCTCCGCGTACTTGGTGGCGATGCCGAAGACGCCGCAGAGCCAGCACCAGAAGACAGCGCCCGGACCTCCGCACACGATGGCCGTCCCGACGCCGATGATGTTGCCCGTGCCGATGGTCGCGGCGAGCGCGATCGACAGCGCGCCGAACTGCGAGATGTCGCCGTCCGCGGCGGAGTCGTTCCGGATGCTCAGCCTGATCCCGAGAAAGACGTACCGCTGAATAAATTTCAGGTAAAACGTCAGAAAGATGTGGCAACCGACCAGCAGAATCAGCAGGGGCGGCCCCCAGAGAAAGGAATCAAGCTGGCTGATCCATTCGGCAATCTGTTCCATGATAGAAAACCCTTCTCAAAAGTGAATGCATAAACGCAAACTATAAAATAGCATGAAAACGACCCTTTGTCAAACTGTGAACGGCGGACAGATGATGAAGGTGTGATGTTCCCTGACATGTTTTCATCTCATAAAACATAAATACCACTTGACTTTTTGATTTTGACGGAGTATTTTAGTTGATACGATGTATAACCAATGGAGGCGTTTCATGATAAAAACTCTGGTCAAACACGGCAACAGCTCTGCTCTTGTCATCGAAAAACCGATCCTGAGTCTGCTCGGCGCGACCGCGGATTCGGCGTTTGAAGTGATCACGGACGGAAAGTCCCTGATCCTTACTCCGATTCAGGATGCGGTCCGGCACAATAGATTCCGGAACGCCGTGGAAAAGACAGGAAAACGTTACGCGAAAACCTTTGAGGAACTTGCAAAGTGAAAGCGGAACCACTGTTCCTGACATTCGAGGAAGTGATTGAAATCCACGATTATCAGATCGAGTATTTCGGCGGCACAGACGGATTGCGCAGCGCCGATCTTTTGAAGTCGGCTATCGGAATGCCGTCTTCGACTTTCTCCGGCAATTATCTGCATCCGACCTTCAGGCAAAAGGAAGCCGGGCAGGGTATCGTCAAGACGATTCGGGAACCGGTGCTCATCTGGTTCCGCTCGACCTGGGGACTGGACGGCGAGTCGCACTATTCCTACAGCCTCGACGGCGAATCGTTCAAGCCGTTCGGCAGGCCCTACCGGCTGGAGTGGGGCAACTACCGCGGCGACCGTATCGGTATCTACACGTTCAACGACGACGCGGACGCGGGATTCGTGAGCATCAACTACTTCCACTACCGCTGAACCCCCGCGTTCATGCTTGAAAACAGCGCATTTCCGTGATATATTGTTCTCATATAAAAGACCAATATAGACCTGAAACCAGAGGCATGCCATGAAACCGTTTTTCAAAATGCTTACTCTCGGCGCAGTGATCGGTGCGCTCGTTGCCGCTATTTCACCCGCGACCGCGCAGGAATCCCAAGCCGCGAAACCTGAAACGAAGACAGAACCGAAAACGTTCGGCTACCGCAATCCCGTCCTGCCGGGATTCTATCCCGATCCGAGCGTGTGCCGCGTGGGCGACGATTACTACATGGTGAACAGCACGTTCTGCTATTTCCCCGCCGTGCCGGTGCATCACAGCCGGGACCTGATCCACTGGGAGCAGATCGGACACTGCATCACGCGTCCGACGCAGACCCGGCTGCAGAACATCGGCGTGTGGAACGGCATCTACGCGCCGACGATCCGCTACCACGAGGGGACGTTCTACATGGTCACGACCAACGTGTCCGGCGGGGGAAATTTCTACGTCACGGCGAAGGACCCGGCGGGCGAATGGTCCGACCCGATCTATGTGCGCGAGGGCGGTATCGACCCCGACCTCTTCTTCGACGACGACGGCAGGACCTATTTCCTGTCGGCGCAGGGCGCTGGCGAGATCCATCTGGCGGAGATCGACCTCGCGACGGGGCGTCTGCTCAGCCGGAGCGAGATCATCTGGCGCGGCACGGGGGGACGCTGCGCCGAGGGGCCGCACATGTACAAAAAGGACGGCTGGTATTACCTGATGATCGCCGAGGGCGGCACGGAGTACGGCCACAGCGAGACGATCGCGCGCAGCCGCGGCCTCCGCGGACCGTTCGAGGCATGTCCCTCGAATCCGATCCTGTCGCACGCTCCGGCGCGGGGCTATCAGAACCCGATTCAGGGCACCGGACACGCCGACCTCATCCAGGCGCACGACGGCTCGTGGTGGATGGTCTGCCTCGGGTTCCGCGTGCTCGGCGGATTCCATCATGTCACCGGACGCGAAACGATGCTCGCGCCCGTCAAATGGGACGAAAACGGCTGGCCGGTCGTGAACGGCAACGGCGCGATCTCGCTCGAGATGAACGTGCCGACGCTGCCGCAGGTACCCGTGGCGAAGAAACTTGTCCGCACGGACTTCGACACGTCGAAACTCGGGCTGGAATGGAATTTCAACTGCGCTCCGCGCTACGAGAATTATTCCGTTTCCGCCGCGGGCTATCTGCTCCCCGAACGCGAAGGCTGGCTGCGTCTGCGTCCGTGCAAGGTCACGATCAGCGAATCCGACTCCCCCACGTGGCTGGGACGCCGCCAGCAGCACATCGACTTTTCGGCAAAGACGAAGCTGGACACCTCCGGTCTGAAGGACGGCGACGAGGCGGGTTTGACCGTCTTCATGTCCAAGGATTCCCATTACGACCTGGCGGTGCGGAAACGCGACGGGAAGCTTTCCCTCGTCCTGAAGTACAAGCTGAGCCGACTGGAACACACGGAAAAGGTGATCCCGCTCGATTCTTCCGTCGTGTATCTGCTTGTATCCGGTACGAAGGATGCCTACGAGTTCTACTATTGCACCAATGATTACATCTATATCCCGCTCGGGACCATCGATACCACGTTCCTCAGCAGCGAGACGGCGGGCGGGTTTACCGGCGTCTATCTGGCGCTCTACGCGCAGACCGCCGGAGAGCCGGGCGGCCGCGCCGATTTCGACTGGTTCGACTATTATCCCGTGGATGGCTCGAAGCTTCCTGAAGATGTGGTAGACAACAGAAAGAAGAACGAAGAAGAGATCGAATCCGAAGACGAGGAATAGGAAAGAAGCAAAAGAATCACTGCCCTGGGGCGGGAGGGCAAGCCCTCCACGTAGGCAGTGCCGTGCTGCGCGACGGCACATAGAGAACTTGAATTACTCAGAAGCCGGCGGCGGTGATCGCACGGAGGGTGACGGCGATATTGTGGACTCTTAAAGCCTCGACACCGGCGCGGCAGAGGTCGAGCTGGAGCTGTGCCGTGGCGTCGTCGCGGTCGGCGGGGCAGGGGATGCCGTACATGCGCCCGATGAAACCTTTGCGCGAGATGCCGTAGAACAGCGGGAAGCCGAGCTTCCTGAATTCGGCGGCGCGGCGGATGAGCGCCATGTTCTGTTCGTCGTTCTTGGAGAATCCGACGCCCGGATCGAGCATGATGCGGGCGGGATCGACGCCCGCGCGGACTGCTTTTTCCACGGCTTCCAGCAGAAACGCCGAGATGTCTGCGATCAGGTCGCCGTAAACGAGGTTTCCCGGGGTCTGCATGGTCTCCGGCGTGCCGCGCATGTGCATGATGATGAGCGCGGCATGATGCGCCGCGACGACGCCCGGCATGTGCGGATCGAACTGAAGCCCGCTGACGTCGTTGACGCAGTCAGCTCCGGCGGCAAGCGCGGCGTCGGCGACGTCTGCCTTGCGCGTGTCGACGCTGAGGAACAAATCCGGGAAACGCGCGCGGATCAGCTTCAGGGCAGGGAGCAGACGGCGGATTTCCTCGTTAGCCGGGACCGCCCCCGAGCCCGGACGGGTCGACTCCGCTCCCAGGTCAAGCGCGTCCGCGCCGTCGGCGACCAGCTGTGCAGCGAATTCCAGGGAGGATTCCGGCGATGCCGTGTGCGCGCCGCCGTCGCTGAAGGAGTCCGGCGTGAGGTTCAGGATGCCGAAAAGACGCGGCCGGGCGAGATTGCCCGACCGCGCTGTGTTTTTGATTGATTCGAAGAAACGGTCAGAACGGGACATTGCCGCCGTCGTCTCCGCCGAAGTCGGAGGGATCGACGTAATCGTCTTCCTCTTCCTCGGCCTGTTTCTTCGGAGCATCGTCGTCGAAATCGTCGTCTCCGCCGGTTTCTTCCACGACTTCTTCCGCTTCGGTTTCCGCATCCTCGCGGACGGGGAGCGGTTCGCCGGCGGCAGCGAAGACGCCGGTGTTCTCGGCCTCTTCCTTCGGCTCCTCCTCTTCGACCTGCATCACGGTGGAAACGCCGATGATGCTGTCGTTCTTGCGGAGGGCGATGATACGGACGCCCATGGAGTTGCGGCCGACGAGGCGGATTTCGTCGACGCGGGTGCGGACCACCTGGCCGCGCTGGGTCGTGAGGATGATGTCTTCGCCGGGGTGGACCTTGATGGCCGCCACGACGGTCTCGCCTTCGCCGAGCTTGATGTTGCGGACGCCCATCGCGCCGCGTCCGGTGAGGCGGTAGGAATCGACGTAGCTGCGCTTGCCCATGCCGCGGCTGGTGACGACGAGGAGCTGCGGCTTGGAGGCGTCTTCGGGGATCGTCTCGTCGGCGCCTTCTGCGGATTCCTCGGAGGCTTCTTCCGCGGTTGCGGCTTCGGCGCCGTCGATCGCGGCGGCTTCTTCCGCGGCGTCGGTGTCGACGTCGGCGTCGCTGATCGGGGCGACGTTTTCTTCGTTGTCGGCGTCGACGTCCAGATCGGACGCGGGCGCTTCGATGACGGGCGGCAGGCCGGTCGAAACGACTTCCATGCTGACCACGTAGTCGCCTTCGAGTTTGAACTTGAGGCCGTGGACGCCGCGTGCGGCGCGGCCCATGGGACGCACCTTCGTCTCGCTGAAGCGGCACGCCATGCCCTTCGCGGTGGAGAGGATGATCTCGCTGGAACCGTCGGCGAGGTCTGCGGCGATCAGATTGTCGTTCTCCTCGATCACGAGGGCGCGGAGCGCAACCTTGCGGAGGTTTCGGAACGCGGAGAGCGGGGTCTTCTTGATGATGCCGTTGCGCGTGCACATCACGAGGGACATGCCGGGCTGGTCGAACATCGCGCGGTTGATCGTGACCATGGCGCTGATCTGCTCGTCCTTCTCGAACTTGATGAGGTTCACGATGGCCTTGCCGTTGCCGGTGCGCGCGCCTTCCGGGATGTCGTAGACGTTCAGCCAGTACATGAATCCGCGGTTCGTGATGAAGAAGATGATGTCGTGGCTGTCGGCGCTGAAGAGGCGCGCCACGTGGTCTTCCTCCTTGGTGCTCATGCCGATGACGCCGGAGCCGCCGCGGTGCTGCGTGCGGTAGGTGTCGGCGGGGACGCGCTTGATGTAGCCGGTGTCGGACACGGTGATGATGCAGGAGTGACGCGGAATGAGGTCGGCGATGTCGATGTCGCCGTCGTCGTAGGTGATCTCAGTGCGTCTGGGATCGGCGTATTTGTCGCGGATGGCGGCAAGCTCGTTCTTGATGAGTTCAAGACGTTTCTCGCGGCTGGCGAGGAGTTCTTCGAGTTCGGCGATGCGCGCCATCAGTTCGTTGTACTGGTTCTCGAGGTCGTCGACCGCGAGGTTTGTGAGCTGGTGGAGGCGCATGTTGAGGATGGCGGCGGCCTGGATCGCGTCGAGCTCGAACCGCGCCATGAGGGCCTTTCCGGCGGTCTCGCGGTCGCGGGACTCGCGGATGATCTTCACGACCTCGTCGATGTTGCGGACGGCGATGAGCAGTCCGGCGAGGATGTGGGCGCGTTCGCGCGCCTTGCGGAGTTCGTATTCGGCGCGGCGGGTCACGACCTCGAAGCGGTGGTCGATGAACGCCTGGAGGATCTGGACGAGGTTCATCACGCGCGGACGGTTGTGGTCGACCACGAGCATGTTGCAGCCGAACGCGGATTCGAGCTGGGTGGTGGCGAAGAGCTGGTTCAGGACCACGCTTGCCATCGCGCCGCGCTTGATGTCGATGACGATGCGGATGCCGATCTTCTTGTTGGATTCGTCGCGGAGCCCGGAGATGCCGGTGATGCGTTTTTCCTTTACGACGTCGGCGATCTTCTTGACGAGGAGTTCCTTGTTCAGCGCATACGGGATCTCGGTCACGATGATCTGTTCGCGGTCGTTCTTCTCCACGATCTTGGTCTTCGCGCGGATCTTCAGAACGGCGTGGCCGGTCTCATAGAGTGCTCGGACGGGGTTGATGCCGCAGATGATGCCGCCGGTGGGGAAGTCGGGGCCGGGGAGATACTGCATGAGGTCGCGGACCGTGGCGGTCGGGTTCTCAAGCAGGTGAATGGTGGCGTTCACGACCTCGCCGAGATTGTGCGTCGGGATGCTGGTCGCCATGCCGACGCCTATGCCGACGCTGCCGTTCACCAGCACGTTCGGGAACTTCGCCGGGAGCACTTCGGGTTCCTTCGTCTCCTCGTCGAAGGTCGGGATCATATTGACCGTTTCCTTCTCGATGTCGGCGAGCAGTTCCTCCGCGATGCGTTCCATGCGGCACTCTGTGTAACGGTAGGCGGCCGGCGGGTCGCCGTCGATGCTGCCGAAGTTGCCCTGGCCTTCGATGAGCGGCGTGCGCATCGAGAAGTCCTGCGCCATGCGGACGAGCGTGTCGTAGACGGACGCGTCGCCGTGCGGATGGTAGCTGCCGAGCACGTCGCCGACGACCTTGGCGCATTTGACGGTCTTGTGGGACTTGGTGAGTCCGCGCTGGCCCATGGCGTAGAGGATGCGGCGGTTGCAGGGTTTCATGCCGTCGCGGACGTCCGGGATGGCGCGACCGACGTTCACGCTCAGCGAGTACTGCAGATACGCGGTGTGCATGATGTCTTCGATGTTGATCGGGAACACATTGTGAGGAGTGTCGGACATGCTGTTTGCCTTTCAGAGAAAAGGTGGGGTTTGATGATTTTATTAATATAATATATCACGGAAAGGCGCTGTTTTCAAGCGCGCGTGTGCGCGTGTGCGAGAATTTTTTAGAAAAAAAGATGAAAATCGCCGGAAACGGCCTTTGCAGGCGATTTGACGCTATGTTTGGAAATGAGAAATTTGCAAAAGAGGCAAGTTGCAGCGAGGTCGATTCGTTCAACTTTTTTGACAAAATGAGCGGTTCCGCGCTTGAAAATTCGGCTTTCGGAGGTATGTTATTACATACGACTTTTTTGCGGGCGTAGCAAAATGGTTATGCTCCAGCTTCCCAAGCTGGCTACGCCGGTTCGATTCCGGTCGCCCGCTCCATTTTTTTGCTTTTGTTTCGGGGGAGGGGAGAAGGCTTATTCCTTGTCGAAATCGCTGTCCCAGTCCGTGCCGCGTTTCTGCATGAGGAACGATATTTCCAGCGGACACGTGAGGCGTTTCTGATGCTGGTCTTCTCCGTCGATATAGGTACAGACGGGGTATTCGACCTTGTCCCATTGACCTTTGCGGGCTATCGCCAGTCCTCCCATCTGGAACGCGCCCTCCGCGTAGCCTTCCTTGTGGTAGACGCGGTATTCCATTTCTGCCGGCGAACGGAAATACAGGAAAACGTCATCCTCTCCCTCGAAGACATATTCGCCCACGGGGATGTTGACCGATTTCTTTTCCAGCGGGTTTTCTCCGACTTCGAAGAGCATGGCGTTGTTGACCGTGAGGCGGTACGCCGCGCGTGGTGCGCGCACATGGGAACGCGGAATGGTCCCCGCATCGTCGACCGGGGAACACGCTGCGAAAAGCGCGCAGGAGGCAATGACGAGGAAGAGGACGAATGCGAACCTCCGGCCGCGGGAGACAGGAAGCCTCCTGCGGATTCCGAAGCGATTTTGAGAGAAGAGATTTGATTCTTTCATCATGCCTGTGCCGGGGTTCGCGTGTTATGGTTTGTTGTGATTATTTGGAAGCCTTCTTCGCGGCTTTTTTCGTAGGGGCCATTTTCGCGGCTGGCTTGAGCGTGATGGTCGCGACGGAGCAGGGGGGGAGCTCGAAGAGGATCTTGCCGTTCTTGACGGCGAGGTCGAGCTTGCGGATCCTGACCGCGTTCGGCTTCTTGAATGTGTTGAGCGCGTGGATGTCGCCGTCGCCGAGGATCTCGCCGGAGACGGAAGCGGCGTCGAAGCCCCAGACATCCAGTTCGACCGGAAGCGCCTTGTCCGCATGGATGTTGGCGGCGCTGACGTAAAGGACGCCGTCCTTGACGGACGCGGTATGCGTGATCGCCTGGAGTTTGCAGCCGTCGATCGGGGCGGACTGCGCGAAGGTCTCGACGCGGTCCGCGTCCTGGTGGACCTTGTAGAGGTCGAAGACGTGGCAGGTCGGGGTGACGATCATCTTTTCGCCTTCGGTCAGGATCATAGCCTGAAGCACATTCACGAGCTGGGCGATGTTCGCCATACGGACGCGGCGGTTGTTCCGGTGGAAGATGTTCAGGGAGATCGCGGCGACCATGGCGTCGCGCATGGTGTTCTGCTGGTGGAGGAATCCGGGGTTGGTGCCTTCTTCGACGTCGAACCAGGTGCCCCATTCGTCGACGAAGAGACCGACGCGGCCTTCCGGATCGTACTTGTCCATGATGACGGACTGCGCCTTGATGATGTTCTCGATGTGGCTGGATTTTTCGAGCGTGGTGTAGTATTCCGGCACATCGAACTTGGTCGCGGAGCCCTTGTGCTCCCACACGCCGGGCACGGTGTAGTAATGCAGCGTGACGGCGTCGAGCCACTGGCCCGCGCTCTGCATCAGAACTTCGGTCCAGTTCAGATCGCCGCCGTTGGCGCCCGCCGCGATGCGGACGAGCTTGGTGTCGCCATAGTCGCGTGCATAGGTCGTGTAACGGCGGAACTGGTCGGCGTAGTATTCCGGACGCATGTGGCCGTCGCCCCAGGGTTCGTTGCCGAAGCCCCAGAATTTGACGCCCCACGGCTCCTTGCGGCCGTTCTTTTTGCGGAGTTCGGTCATCGGTCCCTGCACCTTGGCGTTCAGGTACTCGATCCACTGAGACATCTCCTGCACGGTGCCGCTGCTGACGTTGCCGTTGATGTACGGTTCCGCGCCGATGAGCTCGCAGAAACGGAGGAATTCATGCGTGCCGAAGGAGTTGTCCTCGGTGACGCCGCCCCATGTGTCGTTCACGATGCACGGGCGCTTGGAACGCGGCCCGATGCCGTCGCGCCAGTGGTAGCAGTCGGCAAAGCAGCCGCCGGGCCAGCGGAGGTTCGGGACCCGGATCCGGCGGAGGACTTCAATCACGTCCTTGCGCACGCCGTCGATGTTCGGGATTTTTGATTTTTCCCCGACGTACAGGCCGTCGTAGATGCAGTGACCGAGGTGTTCGGAGAACTGGCCGTAGACATGGCGGCTGATCCGCCCCTGGAGATTGGTCGCGTCGACAATGAGTTTCACGTTGCATTCCTTTCGGTTCGTGAGTATTGAATTAAGAGTTGTTTTGCCAAACATGATAACATACATCCATCCGCGGAAAAATCAACCGGAAATCAGGCGAAAAACGAGGATCGGCAGAAAAAATCCTGCCCGGGTTTCCTGCGTCCGGCGCGGAGCCGGATGCCGTGTCGTCCGGACAGGAGTTCCAGAATGGATGCATGAGGCGGAGTTTAATCTTCGTCGAAGATGTCTTCCTCTTCGGATGCTTCTTCGGATGTTTCTTCGGCAGTGTCGCCGGAAGCATCGAATTCGACCATTTCCTTCTCGGAGGCTTCCTCCGTGACATCAGCCGCGGCCTCGGCATCGGTCTGCGCATCTTCTTCGGCGGCCTGAGCGGCGGCTTCCGCTTCTTCCATGGCGAGGGTTCTCTTCAGGATGACCTTGGCGTCCTCGCGGAAGTAGACGTCGTTGGACTCTTCGCCGAGGCGCTGGACCACGCGCGGAAGCACGATGCCGTCCTCTTCGCGCCAGTCGAGGATGTAGGAGGTCTTGGAATCGTCATCGAGGATGATGTCGACGCGGGCGAGCGTCTTTTCCTCGTTGCTGACGTAGAGCGCGAGGGCGGTCGCGGGGGAGCAGAAGCGTTTCAGCTTCACGTCGTAGCACTTGCACCAGCGGTTGTCGATGCGGTATTCGATCGGCTCGTACGTGACTTTCGGCTTGAGCTCGACGTAATTCTTGTCTTTCTTTCTGCCCTTCTCGTCGATGTTCGCGTCATTTTCCTGCTTGGCAATCGCGGGATTTTCGCCCTTTTCGAGCTTCTCGAAGCTGCGGACCGTGATCGTTTCCGCGATGCGGCTGAAGTCGGCGGCGAACGCGTACAGGATATGGATGTCGTACGGGATGGCGGGCGGAACGCCGTTCGAGAAGGGCTCGAACGTGTATTCCTCGGTCTTGTCGCCGATCGTGCGCGTGATCGTGCGTGCTTCGCGGTCGAAGAAGAAGTTCAGCTTGCTTTTCTGCGGCCCCTCGAAATCCATGGAGAGCGAACTGATCTGGTCCGCGGTGCGGATGAAGGAGAGAGACAGGAACTCGTCCCGCGCTTCGACGGATTCGAAGATCGGGAGCTTCGCCTCTTCTTTCTCGTTGAACTCGTTCAGTCTGCGGTCGATGTGCCTGTTGACCTGGGTGTAGAAGTCGGCGTTGGCCGCGTTGTCTTCGGCTTCGGCGGCGGCTTTGCCCTTCGGCGGCGGGCCGAAGAAAGCTTCGGCTTCAGCCTGGGTCGACGACTGGCAGGAGACTGTCATGAGACCGGCGGCGATTCCGGTCAGAAGGAGGATGGTCTGAAGTTTCATAAGAATATCCTGTTGTTAAAGCTGAAAAGCGTTGATTATCCGTTGGGTTCGGAGAGCCGGAAAAGTTCGTCCGGGAGTTCTGGGTTGATCTTGACGTCGCGGATGACGCATGTGACGGGCGCGCCGTTCTCGGTCGAGGAGACGATGCGGGACGGGTAGGTCACGCCGGATTCGGTTGTGTATTCCATGAAATATGAGGAAAAAAACGTGTCGGGATCCTCTGTCATGCGGACATGGAGAACGAGCCAGCGATCCGTTTCCGTGTCGATTGCCACGATATATTCTCCCGACGGCATCGGCGGCAACAGCGGCGTCGACTTGGCACCGGGAACATCCGCAAGCTCCAGAGTCCAGAAACAGACGGGACGGGATGTTTTTGTATCTTCTCCGCGTGCGATGTCGAACGCGGAGCAGATGACCGAGGCGGGATTCAGAATAAGCCGGGAGTACAGTTTCGCCATTGCTTTGTCGGTATCCTTTGCCGGGACAGATTTTCCGTCCTCCGACTTGATCGCTTCCGTGCCGTTGATGACGACGGAGGCTTTCTTTTCCGCGCCTTTTTCGTCCTTCCAGACGTAATCGCGGCGGATGCGTCCGTCCGTGCCGAGCTTGACTTCGCAGGTGAAGGGCAGGGCGCCGTCCTGCGTGTATTCGGCGGTGTAGGAAACCGTGTTCAGCGGTTCGGGAGAGATGACAAGCGGGATCCGGCGGGCAAATTCTTCCCCCGGGATCGGGGTGTGGCACGCGGGCAGGACCATGCAGAGGGCGGCGAAGCCCGCAAGCAGGATTTGTTTCATGCCTTTCATGGTCCTGTAGTCTCCCGTTGAGGTCATCCGAGGTGTTTTCTGGTCAGCCGAGGACCTTTTCGTCGAGGTAGGCGCGCAGCCCTTCGATCGGAATGCGTTCCTGTGCCATCGAGTCGCGTTCGCGCACGGTCACGGCGTTGTCTTCGAGCGAATCGAAGTCGAACGTGACGCAGTACGGCGTGCCGATCTCGTCCTGACGGCGGTAGCGCTTGCCGATATTTCCGGTCACGTCCAGTTCGGTGCGGTAACGGCCGAGGAACTTTTCCTGGAGATCCTGCGCGTTCTGGTTGAGCTTCTTGGAGAGCGGGAGGAACGCGACTTGGACTGGGGCGACCGTGGCGGGGAAGTGGAGCACCACGCGGACGTCGTCCTCCATGCCTTCCTTCTGGGTCGGAGCGCGGTCTTCGTCGTAGGCGTTGCAGAGCACGGCGAGGACCATGCGGTCGAGGCCGACGGAGGTCTCGACGACGGTCGGCAGATAACGGGTATTGTTGGACTGGTCGAGGTACTGGAGGTCCTGCTCGGAGAACTGCTGGTGCTGGGACATGTCCCAGGTGCCGCGGTGATGGATGCCTTCGAGTTCGCCCCAGCCGAACGGGAATTCGTATTCGATGTCGACCGCCGCCTTCGCGTAGTGGGCAAGCTTGTCGTGCGGATGCAGATGGAGTTTTTCGACCGGGAACTTCAGCACGTTCAGGTAGAAGTTCCAGCGTTCCTGGCGCCAGTACTCGAACCATTCCATCGAGCCTTCGTCCGCGCAGAAGAACTCCATTTCCATCTGCGAGAATTCGCGGGAACGGAACGTGAACATGCGGGGCGTGATCTCGTTGCGGAACGCCTTGCCGACCTGGGCGATGCCGAAGGGCAGCTGCATGCGCGTGGCGATGCGGATGGAGTGGAAGTCAAGGAAGATCGGCTGGCAGGTCTCGGCGCGGAGATACGCGATGTGGTCTTCGTCGAACACGGGGCCGACGTAGGTCTTCATCATCAGGTTGAACTCGCGCGGCGGGGTGAGGTCCTTGGAGCCGCAGTTCGTGCAGGTGGTCGGGTCGGGCATCTGGTCCACACGGAAGCGCGTCTTGCACTTCTTGCAGTCGCACATGATGTCGCCGAAACGGTCCACGTGACCGGAGGCTTTCCAGACTTTCGGGTGGCAGATGATGGAGGAGTCAAGGCCGACCACGTTGTTGCGTTTTTCGACCATGTAGAGCCACCACTGGCGTTCGACCGCGCGCTTCAGGGCGATCCCGTAGGGGCCGTAGTCCCAGAAGCCGTTGAAGCCGCCGTAGATTTCGGAGCTCTGAAATACGAAGCCGCGCCGTTTGCACAGGCTGACGATCTTTTCCATGCAGGTATCAATCGGTTGTTCCGACATGATTATGAGTACACTTTCAGTTTGTTTGAGGGTGGCGGACACCTCTTTTTATTGTTCCGACATCTTTTTGCATCTGAACAAAGTCCGACTTGAAAGATTCTCGGTGGTTACGTTTTTGTAGCCACCGTCAAATCTTTCCGCATCGTCTTTTTGTCCATCTGCGGAAAATCTATCCGGACCAATAAAAAGAGATACCCTGAAAAATAAAAATGCTTCACACAATATAGCCCGCCTTGCTGAAAAAGCAAAATGATTTTTTCGCTTTTTAATAAAAAAGACGCGAAAAAGGCTATTTTTTCCGTACGACCGTGAATTCCACGGCGTCCGCGGCGGAATCCGAGGCTCGGACCGCCTCCGCGCGGTGCAGGCCCGGCGCAAAAATATGAGGCACCGGATTTTCGCCGAGGTATGCGCCGTCGACGAACCAGTATGCGCCTTCGTTGGGGGCAAGGTCCAGCCTGACGCCATCGTCCTTTTCCGCGACGTACACGGTCGGGATCGGGGAGAGGATGCGGAAGGCGGTTTCGGCGGTTTCTGCATCGCCGCAGGATTTGCAGAGCGAAAGCGGGATCCCGGCGGGCTTCACGGCGGACTCGGTTTTCCCGCAGTCCGGCGAGGCGGAAAGCCCGGTCTTCGCGCAGACCGTGACGGGTTCCAGCGCGTCTTCCTTCGGCCAGGCGCTTTTGAACGGCGTGAGACTGTATTTCGAGGCGGCGAGAGAAAGAATCTCCCCGGCCGCGGGGGCCGCCGACGTACCGCCGACCAGCGATTCCGACGAGGCTCCGTCCTTGTTGCCGAACCACACGCCGACCGTGAGCGTCTCCGTGCAGGCGAAGCACCACGCGTCGCGCAGATTGTTGCTCGTGCCGGTCTTCCATGCCGCCGTCCCTTCGAATCCGGCGAGCGGGAGCGAGGTCAGCATCCGCAGGACCGTCTGCGCGGTCCCGGCGGAAAAGACGCGTTCGCCGTCGGGCAGGGGGCGTTCGGGATCGTGCCGGTAATAGACGGGGCGGAGCATGCCGTCGTTTGCCAGCACGCGATAGGCGTTCGTGAGGGAGATCAGGGAGTGTCCAGCGCTGCCGAGCGCCATGGAAAGCCCGAATCCGCTTCCCGGACGGCGCGACGCGAGGATGTGCAGTTTGTCCGCGAGCTCGATCATGCGGGGTTCGCCGAGCGTGGCGGCGAGCCGGATGGCAGGCGTATTCAGAGAATGTGAGAGGGCGTAGGATGCTTTTACCGTCCCGCGAAACGCTCCGTCGAAATTACCCGGCGCGTAGGTACCGTAGCGCAGCGGCGCGTCAAGCACACGTGTGTCAGCCGTGATGAGGCCGCCTTCAATCGCTTCGGCGTACAGGAACGGCTTGAGCGTGGAGCCTGCGGAGCGGACCGCGTTCGCGGCGTTGTATTGTCCTGTGCCGGGTTCGTCGAAGTCAAGCGTGCCGAGGAATACCAGCGCTTCGCCGGATGCGTTGTCGAGAACGACAGCGGCGGCGTCATGTACGCCGGGCAGGGCATCGCGGCGGCGTTTCAGGATCGCCTGCACGTCCCGCTGGAAATCGGCGTCGATGGAGCACAGGACCGGCTCCCCCTGCGTGGGAGACCATCCGATCCTTTCTTTCTCGGCGCGGGCGCGGCGGACCGCGTGGATCGTCTCGTCCGGGGCGGATTTGAATTCGAAATCGGACGGCTGGGAGAAGTCGCGGTAACGGAGCGGTTCGGAGTCGTAGATCGTGCGAGCCTCATCCGCGGTGATGAGTTCGTGATGAACGAGCAGGTCCAGCACGATCTTCTGGCGTTTCTTCGCCGCCTCGGGGTGCAGATTCGGGTTGTAGCGGTTCGGTTTTTGCGGGATGCCGCAGAGGAGCGCGGCCTCGGCGCGGTTGAGCTGGGACGCGTGGAGACCGAAATAAAACCTTGCGGCCGCCTCAATGCCGTACACCTTGCCGCCGCAGGGGATCCGGTTCAGGTATTCGGTCAGGATCTCGTCCTTCGTGTAGAGCTGTTCCAGGCGGCGCGCCATTGTGGCCTGCCTGAACTTGCGGACGAGGCTCGGCCTGTGGTCGACGAGGGCGAACCCGGCAAGCTGCATGGTGATGGTCGACGCGCCGGAGATGATCTTCATGTTGCGGACGTCCTGCCACAACGCGCGCAGTATCGCCAGATAGTTGACGCCGCCGTGCTCGTAGAACGCGTAGTCCTCGACGGACAGCATGATCGACACGGCATCCGGGGCGATGTCCTTCAGCTCGACCGGGAAACGCCATTCGTAGTCGTGTGTGGTCTCGTAGAAAACCGGGACGCCGTTGCGGTCGAGGTAGGTATGCGCCGGTGTGATCCGGCGCAGCGTGATCATCGGGTCCGCCACGCAGTATGGCGCGGCGATCCAGACCGCGAGGGCGAGGACCGCGAAAACGAGGAAAGCCGCCGCGGCGAAGCGAACGGCTTTCCGTTTGTTCAGTTTGTGAAAACCGAGGCTCATTTCACCTCAAAGACATCTTCGCCCGCGGCGGGGACGAACGTACCGTTCATGTCCGGATCGTACATGGCTTCGGCCTGAAGCGCCGGGATGAGGAACTTGCCGGGCGTGACTGCGCGCACGGTGTAGATGGCGTAGGCGGAACCGTAGAGCGTGCCGAACACGAGGAAGCGGTCGTCGCGTTTTTCGGTGCGGCTGAACTCCTGGCGGCTGTTCATGAGGATGGTTTTCGGGATGCGGCCGGAGGCATTCATGCGCGTGGCGAGCGCCTCGTCCTCAATCTCAAGTCCGGCGGGGAGGATGTCGGAGATCACGATGTTCTCGACCACGTCGGGGGAATCCGCCGTGATGCGGACGAAAGCAAGTTCGCCGTGCTTGAGCGATGTGACCGGGTTGCCCTTCTCGTCGAAGAACTCGCGTTTGAGCGTGATCGGGCCGGAGGCGGCTTTCGCGTTCTTCGGGATGCCCTTGACGACCGCCTTCACGAAGAAGTCGGACTTGCCGGTATTGGAAACGGTGTTCGTGCCGTTCGCCAGCTTGAACCCGGCAAGGGATTTGCCGGAAAGCTCATGCTTCGCCTTGTCGGGTCCGCTTACCGCGCCGGAGAGCTCGGCGGGCGGGTAATACTCCGCGAAGGCCGCGAGACCCATCGCGGCCCAGGCGTTGGACTGCGTGGTGCCCCAGCAGTTTCCGTCCTTGCGGATGCGTCCGGCGAGGAACGCCGCGAGTTCGGCGGCAGTGTCCTTGCTGCCGTTCGGGTCACATTTCATGAGGATGTTCAGGACCATGCCGGCGCGCGCGGACGTGTCGGTGATGCCGACGAGGTCGGAGGTCTTGTAGAGCCAGTTGGGATCGGCGAGTGCCGCGCGGAGCGGTTCTGAGCCTTCTCCGGCGTAACCGCCGCGGATCAGGGCGGCGGCGGCGAGGAACTGCGCGAATCCGGGCTTGCTTCCGGCGAGGACGTTGCGCGCCGGGACGACGAAATCCTTGTTTCCGGCGGCGGCGAGCACGTATGCGGCGTAGGCGCGGAGTTCGGGCTTGTAGCTGCCCGCGCTGTTCGCGAGGCGGAGCAGATACGCCGTGATGCTGCGTTCGACGACGGGATTGACCGTGACCAGTTTGGCCGCCTTCGCCTCGAAGACGAAATGCGAGGCGTAGACCGTGCCCTCGGGCCATTCCTTGCGGACGTCCGGCCACATGGCGAACGCGCCGTCGCCGACCATCATGCCGAGGATGCGTGCGTAGGCGGACGCGACTTTCGGCTGCATGGTCTTCGCGATCTCGGCGTCAAGCAGGCCCGCCTTCACGAGCGACGGCGTCGCGACGAACGGGAATGCGCCGGAAACGGTTTGTTCCAGGCAGCCGTAGGGGTAGACGTTGAGCCAGTCGAGCGCCTCCTTCACGCTGATCGCGGGCGAGGAGGAAACGGAGAGGTCTGCGCTTTCCACGGAGACGAATTCCGAGGAGAGGTCAAGCGTGTAATCCTTTCCGGCGGCCACGGAGGCGAATTTCGTGACGGTCTGCGGCGGAGTCGCGGGACGGACCGTGATAAAGGTCGTTTCCGTACGGGATTCGGCGCCGACGGACAGCGTGGCGGCGAGCGTGCCTTCGCCTGTCTTGTCGAGCGCTTTCACGCGGAACGAGATATCCTTTGTTTCGCCCGCCTTCAGCGTGTCGATGCGCGGCTGGTCGCCCATGATTTGAAGCGTGTCGGGCAGGGCGAGCGTGAACTTGACCGCGCCGTCCTTCGCGTCATGATTAAACGCGCGGAGACTAATGACCGCCTCGTCGCCGGGCGTGAGCACGCGCGGCGCGGAGACCGTGAGGCTGACGGGCGTGCGGACGATCATTTCACGTTCGCCGGATCCGACCGCGTCGGTCGCGCTCGCGACCGCCATGAACCGGAGCGAGCCGGAATGGTCCGGGATCTTCACCTTGACCGTGGCGGAGCCGGATTCCGGGACTTTCACAACGGGCACGACGACGCGCGCGGCGTCCTTCATTTTCAGAAGGGACGCGGCGAGCGCGGACTTGGCGGCTTCAGGGGCGTCGCCGCCGCCGATGGTGCCGTCCGGACGGATCTTGAGGTTCGGGAAGAGGTCGCTGTAGGTCTCGCTCATGCTAATGAACGAGTTGTCGGACTGGAGAAAGAACTTGTAGATGTCGGGCGTCTTGAAGCCGGTAAGCGCGAGCACGCCCTCGTCGACCGCGAAGAGGCAGACCTGGCCTGCCTGAGGCTTGCCGTCGAGGCTGGCGAGCTTCACGGTCACGTCCGTCTCGGTCTCGGGACGGACGATGCCGGGGACGGTGATCGCGACGTCGAGCTTGTGCGCGGCGGAGTGGTCGAGCTCGAGGCTCGCCTGTCCCGAGGCGCGGATGAATTCGCCGTTCTGTTTGCCGACCGCGAACACGCCGACGTGGTAGCGTCCGTTCAGGCATTCCGCCGGGATCTTCGCCTCAACGGTGTTTTCGCCCGCCTTGATCTTGATTGCTTCCGCGGTATCCAGACGCAGCGCGCCCATCGTCACGAACGCCTCGCCGTCGACCGGACTGGTGAACGTGAGTTTCGCGGTCTGGCCGGGGGTGTAGGTCTTCGCGTCGGTCTTGAACACGAGCTCGGAGGGATCGCCGGTGCGCCTGCCGGATTCGCCCGCGGAATGCCACACGTTAAGCTTCGTGCGGATGTTGTCGCCGTATTCGGCGACGATGTCGTAGCAGCCGGAGGGTAGGTCGAACGCAACCTGCGAGGAATAGGAGGCGAGGTCCGCGCCCTGCGGGACCGTGAACGTCTTCGATGCGCCTTCCACCTCGGAAACGGTCTCCTTCCAGCGTCTGCGGTAGCCATCGCCGTCCTGCACCAGCACGTAGTCCCAGGAGCGTTTGTAAACGGTGAACCGGATGTCGCGTCCGGCGTCGAGCGAGGCGGCCTTTCCCTGTTCGGTCGCGAGCAGCGCCATGTCAAGCAGGCATTCCTTGCCCGCGCCGTCCTTCTGCTTCAGGCCGATGAACCAGTCGGAGGGATAGAGTGTGAAGTTGTCGGATCCGGTCACGGCGCGGCCGCCCGGTTCCTGCACGGACGCCTGAAGCACGACGCGCACAGGATCATACGACACGCCGCGCGAACCGAACGACGGCAGCGAGAGGTTCGTTTTGCCGTTTTCGACCACCGCGGTCGTCTCGTATTCATCGAAATTGAAGCGCGAGGCGTCGCCGACGGTCCAGTCCTTCCAGTGGTCGGGACGTTTCCCGTTCGCGAAGCAGTCGAAGAAGATCCTGCCGGACGCGGACGGCACGGGCGTGCCGAAATAATAGTCCGCGGAGAGGACCGCCTGAATCGGCTCCTTCACGGCGGCGGGGCCGGCGGACAGGACGGCGTGTTCGAGCTTCGTCCTGATGCGGTCCGGCACGTACGCGCCGACCTGGATGTGCGATTCGCCCCAGGTGCGCTTGGCAACGCCGAAACGGAACGTGTAGTAGCCCGACGCGGCGTTTTCAGGGATCTTGACCTCGGACGAGACAAATCCGTTCTTGTCGGGCGTGAGCTGTTTCGAGAAAAACTCTTTACCGTCCGGAGCGACGACCGTGAGTGTGACAGGAACTCTTTCCAGTGTAACAGTGGAGCCCAATTTGTCTTTTCCCTCCTTGCTGGAGGCATCCGGCGTTTCGTGCCCGATTTCCAGTTCGGCTTCCGTCCGGTCGCGGATGAACGCCGCAGCAAAGAAGGATTCGCCGGGGCGCACGATGCCGCGTTCCGAAAACGCGAATGCACGCGGCAGCTGATCGTTCTTGCCGGAGTAGAGGTCGAGCGGGAACCAGGCGAATTCCTTTCCTTTGCGGATGGTCGCGGAGTAGAGGCTGCCGAACTGACCCGTCCTGTTCAGGAAATTGCTGTCGTTCTCCCCTGCATGCAGTCTGTCGATGGATCTCTGCGAGACGTGGAAAACGACCTTGCCGGACGCGTCCGTCTTGCCTTTCGCGAGAAGCTGGTTCTTGTCAGAAGAGAGCTCAATTTCGGCATCGGTGACGGGTTGGCCATCGGAGATGCGACGGGCGTAGAGGACGATGCCGCCGGCCGGATCGGAAACCGTGGCCGCGACCAGCGCGAAATCGGTAAGCATGAACTTGCGGTATTTGGTCTCCCGGTAGGTGTAGTTACCCCAGTCGGACTGTCTGTCGTACGCGACCTCAAGTACATAATATCCGGGCGTGGCGGAAAAGAGCCGCGTTGTATTGGGATTGGAATCGTTGACCACGAGGATGTCGTTGATGTCGAGCATGTGGTTGACCGTTTCGTTCCGGGGATCGGAGAGCGTGACGGTCTTCTCTCCGACCAGAAGCATGTTGGACGTGTCGGCTCGGTCGTCCCAGTAGTAGGAGTTGTCCGACATGTTGTTGAGGTTGTTGTCGAATGCACGGTAGAGCTTGACGTCGAGCTTGCAGATGTTTCTGGCGGAATAGGGAAATTCGACCGTCTTCTCCGTGATGGGGAACACGCTGCCGTCGGTGAGGAAGGAAATCTTTTCCGTCAGCTCGGGGACCGTGACGTCGAACACCGCGTCGTTTTCGAGCGTGGCCTTGCCAGAACGGTCCATGAGGCCTTTTTTCACGCGGACGCGGTAGGTGACACCGGGCTTGAACCCGCCGTTGACTGTGATATAGGAGCCGGACGCGTAAAAGGAGAGATTCGGGACCGCGGGCGTGAATTCGATTGCGTCCTTCGCGAGCTTGGACGGAAGCGAAGACGGGGTCGAGAACAAGATCTCGAGTTCGTCGTCGTATCTGTCGTAGCGCGCGGAGCGGAACGTGATGGCGGTGATCTGCTGTGCCGTGGACGCGGGCTTTGCGGCGGAAGCGGAATTCTGTGCGGCTGTCGCGGCGGACACTGCGGAGGCTTCATCTTTGCCCGCGACAGACTGGACGGCATTATCTTCCTGATTGGGATTCTCGGGGCGGATGCCTTTCGCGCGCTGGTGCTGAACGATGTTGTACGTGACGGATGCTGCGAGCGCGAGGGCGACGAACGTGGTGGCATTGACTGCTTTTTTCATGTTTTCTTCAGGCCTTTGGAAAAATACAAAACGGGCTTTTGGGAGGGGGTGGGAAAAGGACGCTAAAAAGATACACGGAAGCGATGAAAAATCAAGTGTGAAAACCCGAAAAATTCAAAAAATAAACAAAAAATCGCGGCGGGACGGTTTTTGAGGCGGGAAATATAGTCCGAAAGAAGGAAAAAAGGTGGACAATAACGGACTTTTGTCAATAACTGGCACAAAAAAAGGGAGAAAGACGCAAAAAAAGACGGGAAAAAGGAACGCGAAAAAAGCGGGGATCAGTCGGTGATGTCGGCGTAGGTGAAACGCAGGACCTTCGCGAGGTCGGCGGGTGCAATCTCGATCTGATAACCGATCTTGCCCGCGCTGAAGAAGATCGCGTCGAGCTCGGCGGCGGATTCGTGGATGACTGTTTTGAACTGCTTTTTCATGCCGATGGGGGAGCATCCGCCGTGGATATACCCGGTGAGAGGGAAAAGCTCCTTCGATTTGATCATCTCGATGGATTTCCCGTTCACGGACTTCGCCGCTTTCTTGAGATTGAGCTCGGAATCGACCGGCACGACGAAGACGAAGTGTTCGCCGGATTTTTCGACCGTGACAAGCGTCTTGAACACGTGCGAAGGGTCCTGATTGAGCGCGGCGGCGACCTCAAGCCCGGAGACTGCGCCGGAGTCCACATAGCAGTGGTGTTTGAACGGGACTTTGGCCTGTTCCAGAATGCGCATAACGTTGGTTTTGAACTCGGCGGCTTTGCTCATGGTCGAAAATGTGTTTGAGGCGGAAATGAGGTGAAATTATTCCTGACTGCCCTCATCCGTGTCCGTGTCGGCGTCCTGAACCGTTTCCGGCGGAGTCTGAGCGTGCGCGGCGATGTATTCCGCCATGCGGATGAACTGGTCCACCGTGACGCGTTCCGCACGGATGTCCGGATCGACCGAGGCGTCCGCCATGGCGGCGGCGATCACGTCCGCGCCGAAGACCGCGGCGGCCTGCTTGAACATCTTCTTGCGACGGTGCGCGAACGAGGTGCGGGCGAGGCGGGAGAGGATGATGCGGATGTTCTGCGGCGGCACGACAGGTTTGCGGGCGAGCGCGAAGAGGGCGGAATCGACCGTTGGCTCGGGGTAGAAGACTTCGGGCGGGACCATGCGGACGATGCGGCCTTCGTAGACGGCGGAGATGCGCACCGTGAGCGCGGAGTAGTCGGCGGTGCCGGGGCCCGCGAGGAAACGTTCCGCGACTTCCTTCTGAAGCATGAGGAGCATGTCGGCGGGGGGCGTTTCGAGGTCGAGCAGTTTGGCGATGACGATGGTGCCCGCGCTGTAGGGCAGGTTGGAGACCACGCGGAAGTCGCCGGGGAAAAGCTCGGCGTATTTCACGCGGCATGCGTCGGCTTCGATGAGGTGGAGTCCGAGCGGGACGACGGCTGTGCGGAGGTATTCGGCGATCTTGCGGTCGAACTCGATCGCGGTCACGTCCGCGCCGGATGCCACGAGGCCGCGGGTGATGGCACCGAGTCCGGGGCCGATCTCAAGGATGGTCTGGCCGGGCTTCGGGTCGGCCTCGTGCAGGATCTTCGCGCGGAACTGGTCGTCCACGAGGAAATTCTGTCCGAGGCGCTTGCTCGGCGCGATGCCGAGGCGTTCGAGAAGCGGTTTGAGTTCAGCTTTGACCATGTCTCAGTGATGGTGGTGTCCGCAGCCGCAGCCACATCCGCAGGCGCCCTGCGCGGCCGCCATGCAGTCCTTCGACATTTTGCAGGAGCCGAACTCCGTTTTTGATGCAGCGGCGAAGCGGGAGAGCAGGCGCTTGGCGTCCGATGCGCCGCATTCGGGGCATTCGGGCGCGGGCGAGGAGGCGGATTGAAGCAGCGCCTCGAACTGATGGCCGCACTTTTTGCATTCGTACTCGAAAATAGGCATAAGTCAGCTTAGTGTTTCTCGAATTTCTTGATCAGCCAGAACACGAAGAGCGCGAGGCCGGTCATCAGGATGAAGAAGAGCGGGTAGGAGATGTACCACTTGAGGCCAGTACGGCAGAAGAAGTCGGTGAACTCGCTCATGCCGAAAACGCCGGTGAAGAAGGTCGGGATGGCGACCGCGATCACGATGGCGTTCATGTTCTTCATCAGCACGTTCAGGTTGTTGTTGATGATGCTGGACCGGGCGTCGACGAGTCCGGAGAGAATCTGGGAGTACACCTGCGCCTGGTCGAGGAACTGCCGGTTTTCGATCTGGAGGTCTTCGAGCAGCTCGATGTTGTCCTCCGTGAACTGGAACTTGGACGCGCCGACCTGGATGCGCTCGAAGGCGCGCCGGTTGCCGCTGAGTGCGTTCACGTAGTAGACCAGGCTTTTCTTCAGTGTGAACATGTCGAGCAGGTTGCTGCTGTTGTACGACTCGTTCAGATGGGTCTCGATGTCGTTGCTGCACATGTTGATCACGCGCAGGTGGCTCTCGAAGTGCCGGATGGTCTGGGTCAGGATGCGGAGCAGGACGTCCTGCTTCGTGTAGACCTTCGTGGCGAACCTCCCCGTGAAAAGCTGGGGCAGCTCCTCGTCGATGACCAGCACGACGCGGTCCGCGAAGAGGAAGACGCCCATGGATTTCACGAGGAAGAGGAAGTTGTCGTCCGCCGAATAGTTTTTCGGGTACTTGAGGATGATGGCGATGTAGTCGTCTTCGAACTCGATACGCGGCGTCTCGTCCGGGTCCGTGGAGGATGCCAGCGTGTGCGGATCGATCCCCAGTTCCTCGGTCAGATAGGCACGTTCGTCCCCGTCCGGCATCACGTAGATGTCGACGGGGATCAGTCCTTCGTCCGAATGGGCGATGCGGCCGTTCAGTACGGAATAGCGGTCGAGCATGACGACACCATCCGGTCAGGTCAGTTGTTCTTCTTGAAATCCTGCATGAAGGACACAAGCTTCTCGACGCCTTCGAGCGGCATGGCGTTGTAGATGCTGGCGCGGATGCCGCCGACGGAACGATGGCCCTTCAGGCCGATCATACCGGCCGCTTTGGCCTGTTCGATGAACTTCGCTTCGAGTTCTTCGGAGGGGAGACGGAAGACGACGTTCATCTTGGAACGGCTGCACGGGCAGACGGGGTTGCGGAAATATCCGTCGGAGCCGTCGATCGCGGCGTAGAGGGTCTCGGCCTTCTTGTTGTTGATGCCTTCGAGGACTTCGAGGCCGCCCATGTCCTTCACCCAGTCGGTGATGAGGCCGAAGATGTAGATGCCGAAGGTCGGCGGGGTATTGAACAGGGAGTTGTGATCAATGTAGGTCGCGTAGCGGAGCATGGTCGGCACGTTGGCCGGGGTGCGCTCAACGAGGTCCTTGCGGATGATCACGACGGCCATGCCGCTGGGACCGAGGTTCTTCTGCGCGCCGCCGTAGATCATGGCGAACTTGGAGACGTCGAGCTTGCGGGACATGATGTCGCTGGACATATCGGCGAGCATCGGGACGCCGGCCGGGCAGTTCGGGAACGCCTGGTACTGCGTGCCGTAGATGGTGTTGTTGGAGGTGATGTGGAAGAACGCGGCGTCTTCGTCGATCTTCATCTCGTCGACCGCGGGGATCTTGGTATATTTTTCTTCCTTGCTGGAGGCGATGACTTTCACGTCGCCGAAGAGCTTGGCTTCCTTGATAGCCTTGCTGGACCACGTGCCGGTGTCGGCGAATTCCATGGGCTTGCCCGCGACCGCGAGGTTCATCGGGATCATCGCGAACTGCATGCTCGCGCCGCCCTGGATGAAGACGACCGCATGCGTGTCCGGAACGCCCATGATCTCCTTGAAATTGGAGATGGCACGCTCAAGAATCTCGTCGAAGAGTTTGTGACGGTGGGAGTGCTCCATGATGCCGCATCCGCTGCCCTTGTAGTCGCAAAATTCTTTCTGTGCTCTTTCCATGACGGCCTGCGGGATCATAGCCGGACCCGCGTTGAAATTGAAAACTTTCATCGTTCTCTGCTCCTGTTGAGGTTTTGAGGTGGGTTGATGGTTTTTCAAAAATGGTAAGATATAATATACCATTCAAACGGCTTGTCTTCAAGGAAAAAACGGCGGAAAAACGCAAGAAACCGCGAAAAAAGACGACAAGTCCGGTCGTGCAACGCGAAGGCTTATATGCATTCGCCGAAGGAAGGCGGGATGGATATTAACGGGTGGATGGAAAATGGCCGTTCAGCAGGGAAACGCCCATAAAAAGACAGAGAAGGACAGCGATGAACCATGCGACGACAAAGAAAAGGCTAATCCATTTCAGAGAAACATTCCGCTCGTTTTTCCAGACGGTCAGTAGTCCGCCGAGCATGAGCCCGGAATATCCCCAGTTCACTACGGAAATGATGCCAGTGTTTTCCCGGTCGGCCGCGATCGCCACGACAAGCGCCGCCGCAGGCGTCAGGAGCGTAAGCGCGAACGCCGGGATGGACGCAAGGGCTTCCTTTGAAAACAGAATCTCCGCCAGCAGATATGCCTGGAAGAGCAGTAGAAACAGGATTCTTATAATCTGATCCGCGTTACCCGCCGCTATAACGGCGGGCGCGGTGCAGACAGCGCCGAGGAAGTAGAACGCAAACAGCAAACCGGCAGAAATGGCCATGGATTCCCGTTTGGTCAGATGGGACATGCTCGTGGTTCCTGTTCCTTACGTTCTTCTCTGGTGATGGGCTGAAAAAGGCAAGGCCGCGGAAAACAGCCTTGCCCTGAAATTTGCGAAAAAACGAAGCCGGATCAGACGATGCGGTTCGTGGTCGCGGGATCGAACACGTGCGCGGCCGCAATGGCGAGCTTGAGCGTGATGGTCTCGCCGACCTTGGCGTCGAGGTGGGGTTCGACGCGGGCGACGCACGGAGAATCGACGCCGGTATCGAGGTGGAGATAGATCTCGGCGCCCATGGGCTCGCGGACTTCGACCTTGGCGGTGATGCTCGGCGCGTTGGCGTCGGACGTGGCGCGTTCGGAGCCGATGTCTTCGGGACGGATACCGAAGAGGATGTCCTTGCCGGCATAGGATTCGATCGCGATGTTCCAGTCGGCGGGCAGTGCGACGGAGATCGGGCCGGACTTGAAGACGAACTTGCCGTCCTCGCTGACGAGCGTGCCCTTGAAGATGTTCATCGGCGGGGTGCCGATGAAGCCGGCGACGAAGGTGTTCGCGGGCTTGTCGTAGATGTTCAACGGGGTGTCGATCTGCTGGATGACGCCGTCCTTCATGACGCAGATGCGGTCGCCCATGGTCATGGCCTCAATCTGGTCGTGCGTGACGTAGATCATGGTGGTGCCGAGGCGGGTGTGGAGCTTGTTGATCTCGGCGCGCATCTGGACGCGCATCTTGGCGTCGAGGTTGGAGAGCGGTTCGTCGAAGAGGAACACGGCGGGCTTGCGGACGATGGCGCGGCCGACGGCGACGCGCTGGCGCTGACCGCCGGAGAGCGCTTTCGGCTTGCGGTCGAGGTAATCGCCGATGCCGAGAATTTCGGCGGCTTCTTTCACGCGCTTGTCGATCTCCTCCTTCGAGAACTTGCGGAGCTTGAGGCCGAACGCGAGGTTTTCGTAGACCGTCATGTGGGGATAGAGGGCGTAGTTCTGGAACACCATGGCGATGTCGCGATCTTTGGGCGGGACGTCGTTGACGACGCGTTCGCCGATCTTGATCTCGCCGTCGGAGATCTCTTCGAGGCCTGCGATCATACGGAGAGTCGTGGATTTGCCGCATCCGGAGGGGCCGACGAGGACCATGAATTCCTTGTCGTGGATGTCGATGGAAACGCTGTTGACGGCCTTGACGCCGCCTTCGTAGATCTTGCAGACATTTGTGAGAATGACTTCAGCCATGATTCACCTGAAAAAAGGTTGTGTTAAGTTAAGAATTATGGATTTTCCAGTAATATAGCCCTGTATTTATGCAAAGTCAAGCACAAAGAGGATTATTTTTGGAAAAAACAGATTAAAATGTAGAGTATTTCGAGTATAACACAAGGGCGTCGGCGAGGCGGAGCCGGAAGCGCGTGCCGGACAATCGCGGAGTCACGCCTCGTTTTCAGACGCAAGGATCATGGCGCGCAGACGGAAAAATGCGCCCGCCACGGCACGTTCGCGGATCTGTTCGCGGGTGCGGCGGAGACGCAGCTCGAAAACTTCCGTTTTGTCGCGGTATCGGATGGCGGCGAAGACCAGTCCGACCGGTTTCCCGACCGTCGCGCCGCCGGGACCGGCGATGCCTGTGAGCGCGATCGCGGCGTCCGAAGGAATCGTGTTTGCAAGTCCGTCGACCATGGCACGGGCGGTTTCCGTGCTGACCGCGCCGTGCTTGCGGATGACGTCGGCGGGAACGCCGAGAAGAGACGTTTTCGAGGCGTCGCTGTAGGTCACGACGCCGCCCGCGAAAACGTGCGAGGAACCCGGGATGTCGGTCAGGAGTTTCGCCGCGAGGCCGCCGGTGCAGGATTCGGCCAGCGCGAGCGTTTCGTCGCGTTCCCCGAGCAGATGCAGGATCTCGTGCGAAAGCGAATCGGCGTCGTCGGAGAGCAGTTCGTCGGCGAAAAGCTCCTGCACGGACTGGATGGCGGATTCCATAACCTCGGGGGATTCCGTAGTGAGGAATAGACGCACGAACTGCGCCGTGGCGCAATATGCGACCGAAAGCATGTTGTGGAACCTGGCGATGACGGGGAGCATGCGTTCCTCGACGATGTTCTCGCCAAGCCCGGCGACGTGGAATTCACGCGTGAACGTGAAATTTTTGAGCGTCTTTTTCAGGAATGGGATAATGGACGCGTCCATCATGGGGCAGAGTTCGTTCGGCGGACCGGGGAGCATGATGATCGTGCGGCCGGGTAACTCGTCGGTCTCCGGGGTGCGGACGATCAGCCCGGGCGCGGTGCCGCAGTCGTTCTGGATGACCTTCGCACCGTGGGGGACGAGCGCCTGGTTGAACACGCGCGGCGGGATCTCCTCGCTCGGGTGGCGCATCTTCCAGTGTTTCATGATGTTGAGCGCGGCGGCGCCGTCCTCCTCCAGCCGCATGCCGCAGCGTTCCGCGATGTACTCCTTGGTCACGTCGTCGGCCGTGGGGCCGAGTCCGCCGCTGGTGATGACGATGTCGGCGCGGGCGAGGGAGAACTCCAGCGCGGCGAGGATGTCTTCGCGGCGGTCGGGGACCTCGACGGACGAGACCGGGACGACGCCGAGCGCGAGCAGGCGTACGCCGATGGAGGAAAGGTTGGTATTGACGACTGCTCCCTTCAGGAGCTCGTCGCCGATGCAGATGACGGCGATCTTTTCGCTCATAAGTAGTCCTTGGGTTCCACGAGGGAAGCGCGGTTCAGTTCATCCTCTGCTTCCTGACGCCAGTGTTCGAGCTCGTCGGCGGTCAGGTTCGCGGGGATGTGGAGTTCTTTTCCGATGATCAGCGTGAGTTTCGCCCACGGTTTCGGGATGCGGAATCCGTCCCAGCTCTTCACGCCCCAGTATGCCGAGTAATTGATGCCGAGCGCGACGACGGGGATACCGAGCTGGGATGCAATGTGGATCGGGCCCTTGCTCATGTGGTAGCGGGGGCCGCGCGGCCCGTCCGGCGTGAAGACGACCATGCAGCCACCTTGGATCGTCTTGATGGCGTCGTGGAGGACTTTCACGCCCTGACGCGTGCTGGAGCCGCGGATGCTCTTCGCGCCGAACTGCGCGGCGAAATCGGCGATGTACTGGCCGTCGCGCGAGGCGCTGATGACCGCCACCGTGCGTTTGCGCAGAGGGAGTTCAAAAAGCGGCGGGAGCATAAGCAGGCGGTTATGCCAGATGTTGATAATGCAGACGCGCTGCGGAGCGTGACGGTATTCTTCGAGGAGGCCGTTCGGGTCAACGATCGTGACCGGCATGAGTTTGCGCCAGCAGAGCATGAATTTGGCGGGGAACCAGTAAAGCCAGTCCGGGAACTTCTTGATCTCGCGGAAATACTTCTTGATCATGATCTTGTCCCGGATTTTGAGGTGGATTTCTTCGCGGAGCGGGCAGGGGAGGCGGCCTTCTTCGCAACCGTTTTCTTTGTCGCGGGCTTCGCAGTTTTCCTGACAGGAGCTTTGGCCGTCTTCTTCGAGGCGGAGGCTTTCGCTTTCTTTCCGACAGGCTTGTCCGCCTTCGTGTGACGGCAGAGTTTTGCAAGTTCGCAACCGGGGCAGTCCGGACGGTTCGCCGGACAGCGGGTGCGTCCGTGAACGATCAGCAGATGAGAGAACTGCGCCCAGGTCTCCGGCGGCATCACGGCGCAGATATCGGATTCAATGACCTCGGGATCGGACGAGCCGGAGAGGCCGATGAGCGCGGAGAGACGCCGCACATGCGTGTCAACGGGGAATCCGGGTTTGTCGAGGGCGTCGCCGAGCACCACGTTTGCCGTTTTGCGTCCGACGCCGGGGAGCTTGAGCAAACCTTCCATCGTGTCGGGCAGTTCGCCGTGGAACTGTTCGACGATGGCCTTCGCCGCTTTCAGGATATGGTCGGCTTTCGCCCGGTAGAACCCGCAGGTGAAGATGGCCTGTTCGAGCTCTTCGCGGCCGCAGTTCGCGAATGCCTCGGCGTCCGGCCAGCGTTGGAAGAGGTCGCGAGTGACCATGTTCACGCGTTTGTCCGTGCACTGGGCGGACAGGATCGTGGCGACGAGGAGCTGAAACGGCGTCATGTGCTCCAGAAAACATTTCTGGGGGCCGTAAACGGACAGCAGTTTATCGTAGACTTGTTTTGCCAGTGCGGATTCCATGGTGATGCGGGAAGCCGCACGGCCCGGGCAGGCTGGTACGGCCGGATGATTTGTGTGTTAGGATAACGAATAAGAAATTTAGCGTCATTCGGGGGCGTTTTCAAGCGATGAACGTGTTTTTTTCGTTTTTTTTCGCTGTTTGAATTGATTTTTGTGCCGGAAAGACGTATCTTTTTTGTGGAAAACAAAACCTCACCCTGATCCGCGGCGGGAATGTTTCCTTGGTATAAACACATCCGCTTCTCCCGTCCGGACCGAACACATCCTTATCATGCTCAACTGGCTTTCCGTACAGAATCTTGCCATCGTCGAAGAGGCCGAAATCGAATTCGGCCCCTCGTTCAACGTCATCACCGGCGAAACCGGCGCCGGAAAATCCGTCATCATGGGCGCACTCGGGCTTCTGCTCGGGAACCGTGCCGACAAATCCGCCATCCGCACAGGCGCGGACCACTGCGAAATCTCCGCCGGATTCACGCTCGCGCCCGGCGCTCTGCCGAAACTCCGTACATTTCTCGAGGAAAACGCGCTGGTCTCCGCGGACGAACCGGACAGCATCCTGGTCCGGCGCGTGATAACGCACAGCTCGTCGCGCAATTTTGTGAACGGCTCGGCGGTGAATCTGAACGTGCTCCGGGCGATCGCGTCGGCGATGGTCGATGTCCATGCCGCGAATGAAAACGCCGCGATCCTTGATCCCGCCAACCAGCTCGACGTGCTGGACCGTTTTGCCGGGCTTCAGAAGGAACTGAATGCCGTCCGGCAGTGCTGGGACGAGCTCGCCGCCGTCCGCCGTGAAAAAGACGCGTTCGCCGCGTCCCTGCCGTCGCCGGAAGAGGCCGCGCGCCTCCGCCGCGACTGCGAGGAGATCGAACGCGCGGACGTCCACGCAGGAGAGGACGACGAGCTGACCGCCCGTCACGACCTCGCCGCCAATTCGCGCAGTGTGATCGAACTGGCGTCGCAGGTATGCGGCGGACTGACCGACGGAGAGGACAGCATTTCCCAGAGATTCGCCGAATGCCGACGTATCCTGCGCGGACTGGAACGCATCGAGCCGACGAAAACCGAAGAGTTTCTGAACTCGCTCGACAGCGCGAAGGAAGCCGTGGACGACCTTTCCTCCGAGCTCGCGTCGTTCGCGTCCGAGGTCGAGATCGACGAACAGGAGTTTCAGGAGATGGAGGAGCGCATGCGCCTGCTTCAGACCTTGAAACGCCGTTACGGCCCAACGCTCGACGACGTGCTGGCGCATCTGGAACGCGTCCGGGAACGCGTCGCGGCATTCGACGACGCTGAGCTCCGGCGCAAAGAGTTCGAGAAGCAGGAGGCGGAATCGTACCGGAAGTATCAGGCCGCCGCCGCGTGTCTCGGCGAAAAGCGCAGGGCCGCCGCCGGAAAACTCGAAGACGCATTGTCGAAGGAGACGCACAAGCTCGGCTTCCTGAAGGCCGCGTATCAGCTTGAATTCTCCGCCGCGAAGGAAGGCCCGCTCGGGACCGATGCCGTCACGTTCCTGTTCTCCGCCAATCCCGGCGTCCCGATGATCCCGCTCCGCGACGTCGCGAGCAGCGGCGAAGTGGCGCGCGTGATGCTGGCGGTCAAAACCGTGCTTGCGACGGTCGACGAGATCCCGATCCTGGTGTTCGACGAGATCGACGCGAACATCGGCGGCGAGACCGCGTGCCGGGTCGGAGAGGAGCTCGCGCTGCTCGGACGCTACAAGCAGATCATCTCCATCTCGCACCTCGCGCAGGTGGCGGTCTGCGCGGACACGCATTTCCGCGTCGCGAAACACGTTTCCGACGGCCGCACATTATCCGGCATCCGCAAGCTTGACGAAGCCGCCCGCGTGAAGGAGATCGCCCGCATGCTCGGCGGCGGCGAATCGGCGTCCGCCCACGCGGAAGACATGCTCAAACAGGCAAAAAAGACAGGGAAAAAGAAATGAAAACGTCGTTCGTAACGCTCGATACGCCGGAAAGCCTTCAGATCGTGCGCGATATCGCGGACGAGGTGTGGCCGAAGACGTTCGCCCCGATCCTCCCGCCCGAACAGATCCCGTACATGATGAACATGATGTACGCGCCGGAGGTCATGCAACGCGAACTGCGCGAGGGGTATCATTTCGCCGCGCTGCTCGTGGACGATGTGCCGTCGGGCTACATCTCCTGGTCTCCGTACCATGGCGACACGGCGAAACTGCACAAGGTGTATCTGCTGACCTCGTGCCACGGGAAGGGCTTCGGGCGGATGATGCTGGACTACGCTTCGGACGTGTGCCGCGCCGCCGGATTCAATCGGCTCCGTCTGAACGTGAACAAGCACAACGAACGCGCGATCAGTGTCTACCTCAAAAACGGGTTCGAGACCGTCGAGTCCGTGAAAAACGACATCGGCGGAGGCTTCTTCATGGACGATTACGTCATGGAGAAACGGATCGGATAACGGTTCCGGCGCGTTCGGACCGGCGGATCAACGCGATTTCTTTTTCGCGGACGCTTTCGCCTTCGTTTTCGCGGAGGGTTTCGCCGCGGGGCTCGCGATGCTCTTCGAGGCGGGTTTCACCGCGGACGGGAGACACAGGGTCGATTCGCGCACGATCAGGCTGGTCGGGATGACGCGTTCCACCGAGGGCAGTTTCATGGTCGGATTGTTCATGCGCGTGAGGAGAAGTTCCGCCGCGGCGGTCGCAAGCGCGTTTTCGTCCTGATGCACGCTCGTGATCGGCACGCGCACGATGCCGCTTTCGAAGACGCCGCCGAACCCGACGAGCATGATGTCCTCCGGGATGCGGATGCCGCGGTTCAGGAGTTCCAGCTCCGTGCCGACCGCGAGCATATCGTTGAAGCAGAAAATCGCCTCGACCTTCTCTTTCTGTTCCAGCAGCTGCGCGACGGCGCTCTGGCCTGCGATCATGTCGTTGCCCGTGCGGAACATCCAGTCGCCGCGCACTTCGATCCCCGCCTCGCGGAGACCCGCCAGATACCCGGAACGGCGTTCCTGCGTGACGTAGGAATCCAGGCGCGCGCCGAAGTACGCGATTTTGCGGAGCCCCATGCTGGTGAGGTGGCGCATGGCGGAAAGTGCGCCGTGGCGGTCGTCGACGACCACGGAGTCGGTGTTGATGCCGGGTATCTTGCGGTCGATGAAGACGAGCGGGCAGTTCTGGCGCATGATGAGTTCGGCGGCGCGGCGGCCTTCGTCGTAGACGACCGGGGCCCAGATGATGCCGTCCACCTGGCGCTCGAGCAGCGCCGAGATGTCGTGGAATTCCTTGATCGGGTTGTTGAAGCTGCACGCGAGCAGGATGCGGTAGCCGTGCGTGAAGAGCGTGGCTTCGATCTGCTGGAGGATACTCGTGAAGAAAGAGTTGCCGAAGTGCGGGATCACCACGCCGACCGTCATGGTGTTCTTCTGCTGGCCGAGCTCGTAGGAGAGGCGGTTCGGCACATAGCCGAGCTCTTCGGCGAGACGGGTGATGCGCGTGCGGAGTTCGCCGCTCACGCCGACGCCGCCGCGGAGGGCGCGCGATACGCTCATCATGGAGACGTTTGCGGCTTTTGCGATGTCGCGGAGGGTGGTCTTCTGTTTCTTCATGGTCGGTTGCCTTTATCGTTGAAATGTCGTTTGATCCGATGCGTTACAACGATAAATTTAACGTGAAAAAACGAAAAATCAAGCGGTATAACAAAGAATCTTTAACTTTTTTCGGAAGATGCAAGTTCAGAGGGCAAAGAAATCCCCCGTGTCGAGCGTGTGCACCGAACGGGGGACGTTTGTGAAAAACGCAGGGCTCAGTCAGCGAGGAGGATGCCCATCTCGCCGAAGACCATTTCCTCCGCGCCGTCGAGGAAACGGTCAGCACGGATGCGTATGCGGTCGGTCTTTACGTTGTCGAGCGGGATCAGCTGCGGCACGGGGGTGGACTTCACGTTGGAGAACTCGCGGTCGGCGGCCTTGACCCACTTGCCGTCCTGCTGGATCTCGACGGTGCAGCGGTCGGGCGTGCCGAGCGGAGCGCCCGCGGCGGGCGTGAAGACGAAACCGGAGATGGCCTTGTCGCGCGCGACGGGGAATTCGAGATAGCGGAGCGGGTGCATCGGGGTGAACTGGCTGGCGGGATTGACCTCCAGTTTGCGGTAGTTCGGGAGCGAGCGGATGTCGTTCTCCTGGATTGCCGTGCCGACGCCGATGAGGTCTTCTGGCGCGAGGTAGCCGGAGAATTTCAGAGACTTGACCGTACCGGAAGATTCCGTGATGCGGATGCGGATCGCATCGCACTCCTGCGTCGGGATCGGTTTCAGGCGTTTGAGGCCGATCGCCTGTCCTTTGAGCACGGTTTCCCATTTGCCGCCCTTGCGGACGTCGACTTCGTAGCCGGAGACGAGTTCGCCCTGAGTGGTGGAGAGGAATTCAGCCATTTTGAGGAAGTTGAGCTTCTTTGTGCCGCCGAATTCGACCGTGCCGCCGAATTCGACCGTTCCGACGTTGTTTTCGATCTTGACTTCATCGCCGAAGACCTTGTTTTCGTACAGCGAATCAATGGCAGCCTTGAACTCCTTCAGGCGCTTCACGTCGTTCTCGTGGATCAGGCCGCGTTTGTCCGGCGCCATGCCGAGGTTCATGTATGCGCCGCAGCCGACCGAGCGCAGATAGATGCGCACGAGGTGATGCACGCTCTTCTGGTTGTTGTCGTCATAGGCGTGGTAGAACCAGTTCGGACGGAACGCCACGTCGGCGTCACCGGGCATGAAGAACACGCCGTCCTTCTTTCCGACCGGGTTGTCCGCGAAATCGCAGAAGCCGGGCATGGGCTCACCGCGCTGTCCCCACGGAGCGCGCGGGGTCCAGGATCCGAAGGATTCCTCGGCGGCGAATCCCTGTTCATTGCCCATCCAGCGGACATCAGGGCCGACGTCGCTGAAGATCGCCACGCCGGGCTGGAGTTCGCGTACCATCTGCCAGGTGTGAATCCAGTCGTAGTACGTGCGATGGTCGATGTTGCGGCGTTCGCGCGCGCCGCCATAGTAGCCGTCGCCGCCGTTCGCGCCGTCGAGGAAGAGCTCGAACGCCGGGCCGTAGTTGGTAAGGATTTCGCGGAGCTGTTCCTGAAAGACCGGCAGATAATCGGGCGTGCCGTACTTGGCGTTGTTGCGGTCCCACGGGGAGACGTAGAATCCGACGTCGAGGCCGTACTTGCGGCAGGCGTCCGCCATTTCCTTCACGTAGTCGCCCTTGCCGTCGCGGAATTTGGTCTTCGTGATGTTGTGCTCGGTGGTCTTGGTCGGCCACAGGCACAGGCCGTCGTGGTGCTTGCAGACGATGATGATGCCGGTGATGCCGCCGTCTTTGCACGCCTTCACGATCTGCTCGGCGTCGAATTCGGTCGGAGCGAAACGTTGCGGGTCCTCGTCGCCGTAGCCCCATTCCTTGTCGTAGAACGTGTTCGGGCCGAAGTGCAGGATGGCGTAGATGTCGTGGTCGCCGCGCTTCAGGATGCGTTCGGAGGGCGCGCGCCCGGCGTTGAATTTCGAGAGGATGGGGAAGTTTTTCTGAACTTCGGCGTCCGGGTGCATGAACTGTGCGTCGGCCGCGAGCGCGGCGGAGAAGAAGACCGGGGCGGACAGCGCGATCAGCGCGGCGGTGTGTCTGAGCGTCGGGAACATATTTGTGTACTCCATTTGACGGTGGTGTTGTTTACCTGAACGGGAAAGGAGGTGCGGAACGATGAAAAGCGGATGATGCGCTCCGACGTCCCCGGACAATACTATACTTTTGCGCGGCATGAAATCAAGGCGAAACGAGAAAAATTATCACGCCTTTTGTGAAAAAACTGACGTTAAAGAACGGAAAGATACGTTCATTAACGGTTCGCCTTCCGTATCTGCTTGTAAACCGGTCCAGTCCGAAAACCCGACGGGGCAGGGCGCAGCGATATGCCGCGATAATTCTCCTTTCGAATCGGGGTTGCTGATTCCGGTTCAGAAGTAAGACGTCAAATTGCGGTCGCCGGGGACACGGTTGAGAAGCAGATCGATCTTTACGCGGACATGCCCGAGCTCCCGTTTGCCGCTCCTGTTGGTGTCGAGCGGAGAATTGATCGCGGCTTTCCCATAGTGATTTCCGCATTTCAGGAAAAGAAACGTCTGCTGGTTTTCGGCAATATTTCCGTCCGGTCTTTTCCGATCCCATTCGAGCTCGATCTCCCTCAAGCCGTATCCCGTTTCCGGGGCGGTCGTATGGATCTTGCGATAACGGTCCGCCGCCGCAAAGCCGTACATTTCCGGGTTTACGCGGGGATCAAGCTCGTCGATCAGCATCAGACCGTCGTCCGGGTCGTCCGAGTGAAAACGGACGATCACGGAAGAAGGAACCGGCGTCCCTCCGTGCCGGGCGTCATAAATGATATCGCCTTTTTCGTCCCGCCTGAAATCAAGTTCGATGTATTTCGGCGTTTCCGGGGGCGTTCCAAGGGGCGTCTTCATCAGAGGGCGTTCCCAGTCTTCATTTGTTATTTTTTTGTCGCGAAGAAAGGAAAGATCACAGATGTCTTTGTATCCGTTCTCAATATCGTACCGGAGATAGTCCTTTTTTCTGAACAGATCCGCGACCGGCCCCTTCTTGATCATTTTGACCTGAATGTCATCCTTTACGACATATTTTTTCTGCTTGCGGTCCAGCCAGGGGGAATCAAAATGAAGACGTTCCGAATAGTATCCGTCCTTCGAGAAATCAAGATCAAGTTCGGTCCAGCCTTTCTGTTTGATGTGAAACTCCGAATTGACCTCGACCGGTTCCTCGCGTTTGTCTTCCGAATGGAACGTAGCGGTATTCACGCGGGAATATTCCGCACGCATCGTGACGCCGTCGATCGGATTGCCGTCTTCGTCCGTCACGATCCCGCTCAGATCGAATCCCGAACCCGCCATCCGGAGATTGTCATCAAGATTGATCAGCGCGACGGCCCCGACTTTACACGAGCTGCACAGCGCCCCCGTCGCGAGCGAGCAGACGATCAACGCGGCGATCAGAAATAATCGGTGTTTCATGTTATTTCTCCTCCATGGGGTTGAACTTATTGCTTCCGGTTCTTTGCCGCCTCAATTTTCTTCAGCATCCGGTCGAAATCCGACTCCAATTCGCGCATTTCCTTTGCCCTGTATCGTTCGAACTCATGTTCCGCTTTTTCCACAGCCTGACGATGGGAAACAGAGCCTGTTCCGGCAAGCAGAGATCGTCCGTTTCCGGTCAGGATGGTTTCGAGCGCGGCGATCCAATCGTTCATTGTCATGGGCTTTTCCTCAAGCGCCTGCAACTCTGCATAATCAAGGAACTGGGAGACCAGAAGGTTCAGCGTCTGGAGTTCTTTGTCCGTAAGATAATTCTTTGCGATGGACACATCCTCGCGGGTCACATAATTTCCCTTGAAATTCGTCATTCCCACGAACGGCTTGTCCGCATCGACCCGATCATAGATGATCTCCGCGGCGGTGTGCTGATGCGCGGCGTAATGCATCTTGTTCTGCACCGCGGCAAAAAACTTCCGCGTGGTTTCCGAGGAGGAATCATAATCAATCGCCGTCGCATAGATATCGGTCACCTGCTGATACAGATTCCGTTCGCTGGACCGGATATCCCGGACGCGCTGAAGAAGTTCCCGGAAATAACGTCCGCCCCCGTTTTTCAAGCGCTCGTCATCAATGGTAAAGCCCTTGCGGATATACTCGTTCAGGCGTTTCGTCGCCCAGATGCGGAACTGGGTTCCCCTTTGGGATTTTACGCGGTACCCGATGGATATGATCACATCAAGGTTGTAATAATCCACCTGATAAACTTTACCGTCCGCGGCAGTTGTTGCAATTTTTGCAACAACTGCCTCCGGATTCAGTTCTCCTTCCTCAAAAACATTCCTGATATGACGGGAAACAGTCGATTTGTCCCGTTCGAAGAGCGCGGCCATCTGATCCAGGGAAAGCCAGGCAGTTTCGGCATCGAAGCGGGCATCGACGGAGACCTTTCCGTCATCTGTCTTGAAAATAACGATATGTCCTGGTGTTTTATTCATTTATTGTTTCCTGTGTTGGGGTGAGACGAAACCTTATCCGGTGTATCCTCCAATGTGAACAACGATAGTCATCAAGCCCTGAAGGATGATGTTTGCGATAAAGATGAAACATGATATTCCCAGATGCCGGGTCATGCGGGAGAGTTCGGACAGCACGCCCGTGTAGATGATGCCGAACAGCAGCAGAACAAGAGGGGAGAAAAAATAGAGCGCCCGCAGGACCTCGAAAACGGCCCCGGAATCGCAACAAAGGCACAACAGAACAAGAATCGCATGAAGTAAAGTCAGAACGCATAACGGCAGCACACGCCAGCGTATCCTGCGAGGGGCGCACCAGATCGCAGTAAGGATCAGCGCCGCGATCCCGTCTGCCACAATCCCTGAAACCAGTACCGGATCGATCATGTCAGATATTTCCTATGTTGTCGTTTTTCGAGTTCAGGGAGAAAGCTCATTCGCCTTGTCTGCTCACGCAGGCGAACAACGCTGCGATCAGAAATAATCGGTGTTTCATGTTATTTCTCCTCAGGTTGTTTCTCCGGCACGCTCAACGTGATACTTTGGGCGGAATACTGCGTGCCTTCCTTGGAGATGAAATAGAACGTCAAGGTCGCAGATTTTTCTCCCTCGGGGAGCGTCAGGAAAACGGTGTCGGGGAGATCGGGGATGGAATCGTATTGTTTCCCCTCGTCGCGGTCGGAAACATAATAGACCTTTCCAGTCAGGATATTCTGTCTCTTTTTGAAATAGGAGGCGGCCTTGTCGACAGACAATTCGCCTTTGTCCGACACGGCGAGAAGCCAGAACTTATCTTTCAGATTCCTGTGTTGATCCCGGAACGCGCAGTCCATCCTGAATCGTATTTCCGTTTTTTCCTCGACGTTCTGCTCGATTTCTGGTTTCAGGTCGAGATAATCGACCTTTTTGCCGTCTTTTACCGTCTTGTAATCGTTGAACAGCCCGGTCGCAAAATCGAAAGCGGGCTTCAGATCTGTTGCGGAGAGGGGGGTTCCCTCGGAATGAATATAGATCTCCGTATTGTAAAATGCGGCGTTCAGGAAACTTCCGGAACTGTAATTCGAACTGAAATCAAACGGCGTATCGACAGCTTTGATCTTATCCCATGTGGTCGGGAGAGTCGAATTCAGGCTTTCCGCGAATGTCGAACACAGCGTGTGCATCAGGGCGTCATTCGAGCTGCGGCACGGCACAATCCGCAACGATGTCTTCCCGAATGTTTTCTTTGCCCCGTTCCGCAGATCGGCTCCGTTTACAAGAGATTGCGGGACGCCGACCAGAATGAGATTCGGCTGCGCGATACGGGCTTTCCGCTCATAACTCTGATACGCCTTGGAAAGCCTTTCATATATCATGCCCCATTCTTCCTTGTGCCGGGCGACATACTCGTTTTTGTCCGCTGTCGAGGGAATAGTTTCGAGGACCGGTCTGTTGTCGGACTGTGCGTTCTGCGATTCGTTCGCGGATGCCGTATTCTCCGCTGCAAACGCGGAACCCCTGCCCAGTACACAAACGAACAAGGCTGCGATCAGAAATAATCGGTGTTTCATGTTATTTCTCCGTGGGGTGGTGCGGTCGGAAGCAGGGAAAAACTCGGGCGGAAATCTTCTTGATTCTGTTCAGTTGTCAAGTAATTCTTGACAACTGGATTGCCTTGTAATTCGTTCTGATCCAATATTTTTGCGTTGTGGATCATAATTCCACGGCCGGAGGTGCGGAAAGCGTCCGGTTCCGGCCGGGGAGAGGGCTGCAGGCGATTACTTATTGAACCCGTTCGGGTTGTTCTTCTGCCAGTTCCAGGAGTCGCGGCACATGTCCTCCAGGCCGAATTCGGCCTTCCAACCGAGTACCTTTTCGCTCTTGGCGGGGGTGGAGTAGCAGGTGGCGAGGTCGCCGGGACGGCGGTCGACGAGTTCGTAAGGAATCTTGATGCCGTTCGCCTTCTCGAACGCCTTCACCATGTCGAGCACGCTGTAGCCGACGCCGGTGCCGAGGTTGAACACGAATTCGCCCTTGTTCGCCTGCATGAAGTCGATGGCGGCGACATGTCCGCGCGCGAGGTCGACCACATGGATGTAGTCGCGCACGCCGGTCCCGTCCGGGGTGTCGTAGTCGCTGCCGAAGACGTTCAGGTGGTCGCGGCGGCCGACGGCGACCTGGGAGATGAACGGCATGAGGTTGTTCGGGATGCCGCGCGGGTCTTCGCCGATGAGGCCGCTCGAATGCGCGCCGACGGGGTTGAAGTAGCGGAGCAGGACCACGGTGAACTCGGGATCCGCCTTCGCGAGGTCGCGGAGGATCTGTTCGGACATGTACTTGGTCCAGCCGTAGGGATTGGTGCAGCCGCCGGTGATGCTGTCCTCGGCGAGCGGCATCTTGTTCGCGCCGTTGTAGACGGTGGCGGAGGAGGAGAACACGATCTTCTTGGAGTTGAACTTGCGGAGCGTCTCGGCGAGCGTGATCGTGGAGTTCAGGTTGTTGTCGTAGTATTCCAGCGGCTTCGCGACGGATTCGCCGACCGCCTTCAGTCCGGCGAAATGGATGGTGCAGTCGATCTTATGTTCGGTGAAGATGCGTTCGAGCGCGGCGCGGTCGCGGACGTCCGCCTCGTAGAACACGACTTTCTTCCCGGTGATCTTTTCGACGCGGTTCAGGGATTCCGCGTTGGAGTTGTCGAGGTTGTCGATGACGACCACGTCCATGCCCTTGTTGAGGAGTTCGACGCAGGTGTGGCTTCCGATGTATCCGGCGCCGCCGGTGACTAAGATTTTCATATTCAGGTGTCCTTTGCTTTTAAGAAAGCCCCGTCCGTTTTGTCCGGCGCGGGGCGGTATTTTGTTTGTGACGGGTCAGTTTCTCGCGGTGGAGGTGAAGAGGGCGTTGTGCTGGCCGACCTTGCGACCGTTGCGGTAGCCGACCGCGGAGAACTCGTCGTAGGCGCCGTCCTCGAGGACTTTGCTGCTGAACTGCACGGGGTCGAACTTCCACACGACGTTGTTGATGGTGTCGGTGGGCTTGTCAAGCGTCTGGACGAGCTTCTTGTTCTGGTACAGCTCGACCTTTTCGGCGTTGGAGAATACGGTGATCGCGATGTCCTTCGTGTCGCGCTTTTCCCAGCGCGTGGACATCATGTGGACCTCGTTTTCGGGGTTCCAGACGCACTTGTAGAAATAGTACGCGTCCTTCTTGGTCTGGCGGTCGCGCGTCACGAGGCCCTTGTCGTTGATGCCGGGGGTGTCGCCCTCGTTGCGGCTGCCGACGGCGAAGTCGAAGAGGATCCAGAGGGAGGTGAAGGTGAGGCGGCGTCCCTCGGGGGTGCCGGCGATCTTGTTCCAGGAGTAGATGTGGCCAAGGGTCTGGTATTCCTCGGGGTGGAGCCAGCCGCCGGTATCGTTGCTGGTGCCGGTCTTGTTGTTCTTGCTCTTCGGGTGGAGCGTCATGAAGTCGGAGTTGTGCTGGAACGGGTTTCCGCCGTAGCCGTACTCGGTGATGCCGTGGAGATAGAACTTGGCGAGGACCTGGGTGTCGGTCACGCCGTCCTTCGTGTGCTCGAAGTCGGTGGGGGAGTACCAGCCGGGATAGGTGTTGTTGCCGAACCAGTCGGAGATGAGGCCGTTGCTGGCGCCGTTGCGGACTTCCTGTTCGCGCTCGACGTGTCCGACGGGGCGGTAGGGGTCGAGGCGGCGGGCGAGGGTGTAGGCGTCGTTATGGACGCGGACGCACTCCTCGCCGCTCCAGGAGTAGAAGATCTCGTTGGAGAGGCCCCAGAGGATGATGCTGGGGTGGTTGTAGAGGTTCACGATCATATCGTGCGTGAACTGCATCACGTTCTGTTCGAAGGCGGGGGAGTTCGTGAAGCCGTTGACCCACGGGATCTCGGTCTGGCACATCATGCCGATGCGGTCGTAGTCGGCGAATTCCTTCACGTTGTGCGGATAGTGGGCGCAGCGGAGCCAGTTAAAGCCGAGCTCGAGCATGATCTCCTGATCGCGCTTGCGGTCCTCGTCGGTCATGGCGACGGCGACGCCGGGGGAATCCTGATGGTAGGAGACGCCGCGGAGGGAGACCTTCTTGCCGTTGAGGCGCAGAAGATTGTCCTTGGCGCTGTAGGGCAGCCGGATGTCGCGGAATCCGTACGGGATGGTGATGCGGTCGATGTCCTCGCCGTTCATGTTCAGCGTCACCTCGACCGTGTAGAGGTACGGGTTCTCCTTGCCCTGCCAGAGGATCGGGTCCTTGAACGTGTATTCGCGGTAGAATTCATTGCCGCCGGGCGCGACTGCGAGCGGGCTGGTCTCGGAGAGGACCACGCCGCCGTCCTTGTCCTTCAGCGTGGTGGTGACGAGCGCGGCACTTTTGATCTCCTTGCTGAAGACAGAGGTCGCGATGCCGAAGCGGACCTGGTCCTGCTTGACGGAGACAGGGACGACGTGCATCTTGTCGATGCCGTACACCTGCGGATCGAAATAGACGTTGCCGCTGAGCAGGTAGGCGCGCCCGTAGACGCCGTTGCAGAAATTGAAGTCGCCGCTGTTCGGGATCATGTTGTTGTCGATGCGGTTGTTTGTGTGGATCGTGACCTCGTTGTGGCCCGCCTTGAGGCCGTCGAGCTTCACGGCGAACGGGGTGTATCCGCAGCGGTTCGTGTGGAGGAGGTTGCCGTTCAGGGAGACTTCGGAGGTCTGGCCGACCTGTTCGAACTGGATGATGTAGTCTTTCTCGAGGTCGGATTCCTTCAGGTCGAGCGCGTAGCGGTAATAGCCGTCGCCGCGTTCGAGAGGGATCGTGCCGGTGCCGTTCGAGGCGTTCATGGTGTGGGGGAGGGTGACCTGCGCGTAGTCGGGATCGTTTCTGCGCTTGAAATCAAGCGTTTTGATCTCCTGCACGGATGCCGTGACGGGGGTGATCTGCGGCGCGGCGGGGGCGTCTTCGATGTTGTCTGTGGCGCATCCCTGGTTCATGGCTCCGGCGAGCACGGCGGCCGTGCCGAGGAGGGCGAAGGCGGAGAGTCCGCGGCGGAAGAAACGTGAGTTCATGGGGCGGAATCCTTTCTGAACTGGTTTTGATGTTGAAACTGTCATGTATGAGATACTAATTATAATATAGCGCGCGGGAAGCCGTTTTCAAACGGTCAGGCGGATTATTTGACGTGATTCTTGAAGCGAGCCGAACAGGGCAGGGGGTTATTTAACGGAAGAAGGAAAAACGAAGGGCGGCATACTTGAAAAAAGCCTCTTTTCATGGTATATTAATATCATCAAACATCTTTCAATCGGACGGAATCCGGGTGAACCGTGTGAAATTCACGGACTGTCGCGCAACTGTGAGCCGCAACGGTGCGGCAAGCCAGATCCCCGCTCCGTTCAAGATCCCTCCGCTAAAAAGCGGAATTGTGCCCGGAACACAAGACAGGGAAGTATCGCGGACAGTCTGTTCGCCGCCATACGGCGTGACGAACGGGCTGCGACGCTGTTTTTCTTTGCGCCTGCGTTCCTGCACAAAAAACACAGAAAGGACCGCAGTACATGGTAACAAAGACAACCAAAGACGGCGTCGTGCAGCTGTTTCTGAACGGCGAACTCAAACTGGAACAGGAAACAGTCGAATTCGTGACCATCGGCACGAGAGTCGAATACGACGACGAATGGAACGAGGTCATCCTCCCCCCCGAATACGACAAAGCTTTTGTCGGCAACGATGCGACGCTCTCCAATACGACCGTTTCCGTGGACGGACTGGTCGCCGTGGACGAAACCGGCTTGTTCTCCGGCCTTCAGGTCAACGGCGGCACGATCTCCGGTTCGGGCATTTGCCGGAACGCGGCCGGCTGGTACGGCGCGGGCATCTGCCTGACCGCCATGACCGTGGACGGCGGATATTTCACGCCCGGCGTCACGCCCCCGGAAGACGCCAGAGGCCTGATCACCCTGAGAGACGCATTGTTCTCCGCCTGTTCGGTGAGCCCGCTGAACGGTTACACCGGGCACGGCGGCGCGATCGAGACCTACGGCGGCACGATCTCCCTCGTCAATACCGATTTCGACGGAAACAGCGCGACCGGAAACGGCGCGGCCGGCGGTGCGATGGCGCTGATGTATTCGGAGAACACGATCACCGGGGGCACGTTCTCCGGCAACACGGCGTATTTCGGCGGCGCGATCCAGCAGAACGGCGGCACGATGTCCGTGACCGGCGCGATGTTCTCCGGCAATTCGACTTCCGGCGAAGCGACCGAGACGTATCCGGCCGGAAACGCGGGCGGCGCGATCGAGCTCCATCAGGGGGCCGAGGCGTCCATCGATCAGTGTACGTTCCAGAATAACTCCGCGCTGCGCGGCGGCGCGGTCTACAATGATACATTCAACACCGCGGTCAGCAACACTGATATTTACAATAGTGAATTCACCGGGAACAGTGCGGAGGCGGAGGGCGGCGCGATCTACAACGATGCGGTCATGCTCGTTGCCGCATCCGTGTTCAACGGCAATAAGGTCATCTCTTCGGAATCGGAAACCGTCCAGCGCGGCGGCGCGATCGCCAATGCAAAAGACGGGACGATAACGGTCGAAGGCTGCAGTTTCTCCGACAACAAGGCGAACCTGGGCGGTGCGATCTGGAACGAGGGCGTCATGACACTCGAAAACGTGGCTATCTATGAAAGCTATGGTGATTACGAGGATTATGACGACTATGATAACGGATTCGACGACGACTTCGACGATGAATCCGAGAACGGATTGGATGCCGAGCCCGAGGCCGGTTCCGATGATGAGCCCGCGCCCGAACTCGAGAACAATACCGTCTACAACTGCGGATCGGTCACGTTCCACGGCTACAACTGCATTGAAACCGATTTCGTCAACGACGGCAATGTTACGTTCTGCATCAATGCCGAAGGGTATCTGCTCAATGATCTCAGCCATTTCCACGGTATCGGGACCTACCTCATCGAAGTTTCCGGGGAAGACGTGGCCTCCCACGCGGGCGCATATCTCTCCGAGGAACTCGGGTACTTCACCGGCGCACTTTCCGTCAAGCTGGACGACACGCTTTCCTCGGACGTCTTTACCGTGAGCGACGGCAGTCTCCGGAACGACCTTTCGATCGCGGGGGACACGGTGCTGCGTCTGGTGCATCATGAACTCGGATCCGTCTTCCTTCACAGCATCGAGCTGGAAGACCTCAAACCCGCGGTGTCTCGCGACGGGTCTCTTGTGGTCTGGAGCGACGAAGGATACACCGGGGAATATCAGGTCGAGTTCACGCAGGAGGACGATTTCAACACTGCGATCCGCATCGCCACGAACGGTACGGCGTTCGACGTTTCCTACCGGAGCGACTATCTCTATTTCTGCCATGTGGCGGAAGAGGGCGGAACATTCAACGACGCCGAATCGAATGTCGTCCCAACCGACCTCGAGCCGTGCCAGATCGTATCCAACGGCAACGGACGGGCGGACATCTTCTTCGCGACTGTCGATAAGGTTGACGTCTGGAGCGCGCTTTATCAGGCGCAGAACACCGTGACGGGCGATATTGCGGAGATCGCGGGCAAGAACCGCATCCGCGATACGTTCACGGGGGCGGGTTCCGACGCGAACATCCTGTATCTCTCCGACACCGCCAATGGCGATGGTCTTTTCATGGACGACATCTACTCCGAATTCGGCGACGCCGCGCGTCTCAGCCTCATCCGCGAGGTCCGCGCGGGCGAAGGCGACGACGTGGTCGACATGACCAGCGAACGTTACACCGCCGAGCTCGCCGGGATGACTGCACGCGGCGGTGCGGGCGACGATGTGCTCTGGGGCGCAGAGGGCGGCAATTCTCTGTTCGGCGACGCAGGAAACGACCGGATCGCCGGCAATACCGGCGACGACCTGATCGCGGGCGGCGCGGGCGACGACACGCTCGCGGGCGGCGGCGGAAACGACATGTTCACCTTCGGCGGGAACTGGGGCAACGACGTGGTCTCCCAGGCCGAGACCGGCACGGTCACGCTGTGGTTCGATACCGGCAGTCTCGCCAACTGGGACGAGGCGACGCTCACCTATACGGACGGAGAAAACAGCGTCGTGGTCTCCGGTGTCACGGCGGACAAGATCACACTCAAGTTCGGCAGCGCCGAAGGCTACGATACGCTCGCGGTGGCCGGAGCCTTCCTCGAATGCACGGCGGAAGCGGTGTTCGAGACGGAAGAGAAGCGCACGAATGGCGTCCTCGCCTCGCTGTAAGAACGAACACAAATCGAAGATACAAAGCGCCCCCGGCAGTCCTCAGCGGATTCCGGGGGCGAAATCTTTTCAACTGTCCGCGGGTGCCGGATCACAGGTCGGGCATATCCTGCGAGAGCTTGTAGAGCGCCTGGTTCATGGCTTCCTTCATCAGCCGAGGATAAATGCTGGTGTCCTTGCCGACGCGCGCATAGATCCAGTGATTGAGGTAATCGCTGTTGAGGTAGTTGAAACTCCAGACGACGTCGCCGCTGGCGCGGTCCACGAGCTCAAATTTCACGCCGAGCTCGTTGGTGGAGCTGCCGTACGGGACGCCCACGATCCACAGGATGTGCGAGAAGCAGTAGGTGATGCCGTACGAGAACATGCGGCCGCGGTAGAACGTGCTGGTGACGGAGCCGCGCCAGATGTAATCGGCGCTGGCGGCCTGCGCGGCGTTGTTCGCCTTCGCGACGTTCGAGAAGAGGCCGGAGCTCTTCAGACTCGCGATCGCGGCGGCGGCAAGGTCGTTCTGGACGTCGAAATGGAAACGTCCGAGCGAAACGAAGTCCTCACTGTTCTCGGGCTGATCTTTCTCGACATACCCGTACGGCATAAGCGGGAGGAAGCCGAGGAAGAAGGACCCGTGGTCACCCGGGGAAGAATTGCCTTCCGCGAGGGCGCGCTGGTCCATAAAGGGCATGACGGCGACGGATTTCGTGGCGGATCCGGGTTCGCGGAGTTTCGCGAGCGTACCGGTGGCCGCGCCGTAGTCGAACTTGGCGATATTGGTGCAGGCGCTCAGGACGAGCGCCGAGGCGGCGATTGCCGCGGAAAGGATGAAGTTGCGCATGGGAGGGATCTCCTTTTCGATAAGAATGATTCCGATACCGCCGGACCTCCGCCGCGCGCTGTGACACGGCGGGGGCAGGGCGGATCAGTCAATGCGACAATAAACCGGATGCCGGATCACCAGCCGACGGAGCTTTTCTTCTTCATAAATGCGAGTTGCTTGGTGAAGCGCCACATGACCAGACCGGTCTGCACGTCAGCCATTTCCAGCACGAAGGTGCGGGTCACGGCACGGGTGCCGCCGTCGCTCACGGAGTTGGAGGTGACTTTCGGACGGAGCACGAGACGGGCGGCCTGAAGCGTGCCGCGTTTCGCGACGGTGCTCTGGTCGAAATTCTCGTCGTATTCGAGATCGCGGGAGGCGGCGATGGCCTGCGTGCGGCCCGCGCCTTCTGCCATGGTGACTTCGACCTTTCCTGCGTTCAGGAGTTCCTCGAAGAGCATGTCGGTGATCTCGGAGGTGTTCAGATCGGGATCGTCGGTGTTGTTGACGGTCTTGTCGAGCTTCAGGATGGGGCAGGCGTCGGGATCGCCGACTTCCTGTCTGTACTTTCTCAGGAAGGCGGTGAACTTGGCGTTGGTCATGGCCTCCTGGACGGCGGCGACTGTGACCTCGCGCATTTCCTCGCTGGAGACCGTTCTGGTGGCGCGGAGTCCGGTCTTGGTAGTGGCGGGGTCGTAGATAACGGTGTTATTGCTTTCACACGCGGCGAGGGCGAGGGCTCCGGCTGCGGAAAGACCGAGAATCAGAAAACGTGCGTTCATGTGCGGTATCCTTTATGATTAGTCTGCCTCTTTGAGGCTGATTTTGAAATCGCTGCAATTTTTGTTCGGGGCGACGGACTGGAGGAAGAGCGTCTCGCCGGGGATGATGACGGCGTCCTGCCAGTCTGCGAGGACCGTGTGGTTCACGGCCATGCCGTCCTCGGTGAACCATGTGAAGCGGTAGCGGATGTGGTACGGGTTTTCGCGCGTGATGGAGCTCCAGAACTGCGCGGCGACGCCGGTGCGGACGTTCGTGACTTCGACCTGGGCGCGCTTGTAGCCGTCCGAGGTCTGCCCCAGCGTGAGGTTCTGGAGCGCGAGACGTCTCTTCAGGAATCCGTCGGTCACGAACCGGGAGTCGCTGACAGTGTTCGGCGTCATGGTCTTGTCCGCGTTTTCGATCGTGTTCACGGAGTTCTGGCACGCGGCCAGCATCACGACGGCGGCGAACCATCCGATCATGCATATTTTCTTCATGGTTGTTCTCCTTATTTGGATTTGATCGGCAGGACGTGGAACGCCACGTTCTGCACGCTGGGTGCATCGACGAAGATGATGGCGGATTTGCAGTCATCGGAGAGCCGCAGTGATTTCGAAACCACCATCCCTCCGTTCAGGTTGAGCTTGAGATCGACCTTCCGGTCTTTCGGCATCGGGAACTGTGTGAGCTGGAATTCCTTCGGGAGGATCTCCCAGCCGCGCGTGTCGGCGGTGTTCATGGCCGCGCGGTAGGCCGCGCCGCCGATGGCGACTGTCGCGAGCGCGGCGGCCTGAACCGTGGGATCCATGTCTTTCTGCGCGGCGATCACGGCGATTCCGGCGTAGTAGGCGGCCTCCTTGATGAGGGTGTTCAGGACGATCCTCATGATCATGGCGGGCATGCGCTCCTCGAATTCCTGCGCGAGGATGCCGTCCATGTCGGCGAGGATCAGGGTGCTGTATTTCTTTCCGCCCGCCTCGGCTTCGAGGTTCTGGAACGGCGCGTCGTAGAACGCGCATACGGGCCAGGCGGTCATGACGGGGAAGTAGATCGCGCTTTCCTCCAGCGCCGCGGTATGTCCGTTTGCGAAGACCACGTACACGCAGTCCTGTTCCAGCGGGAAATCGAACGGCTGAACGTCGGCGAGGTTTTCAGGGATCTCGCGACCGGCCTTCTTCAGGACCGAGACGTAATACTGGCGGAACAGCGGATTGTTCGGCATGGCCTCGCTGAGGTGCTGGAAGTCGATGCGGGCGTTGTCGTACTCGCCGTCGCGGACGGAACCGAGTCCGGAGAGGAAGATCGCCACGGGGTTGAGGAAGTTTCCGTAGCCCTTGTTCGCGACCTTCTTGACCTTCGCCATACTGGTCTTGAATGCGGCGTTGTCCGGGCTTCCTGTGAGCTTGTCCATGCTTCCCAGCGAATCGGCCTTCTTCGCCTCTTCGGGATTCTTCGCCTTTTCCGCGTCAAGCTCGGCTTTCTCCTGCTCGAAGAACTTGCTGTAGTCGTCCTGGACCTTCTTCTGTTCGTTGCGCAGACGACGTATCTGCGCATGGAACGCCTCTTCGTTGCCTGTGCCGAGGTAGGCGAGCGCCTTGTAGACGGCGATCGCGATGCGGTCGCGGCAGATGCCGCGGTAGGGCAGGGCGTTGAGGTTGGTGAGGGCGGCCCCGGTTTCCGCGCCGATGTCGCGGGCGCTGAGTTCGGCGCGGTCGTCGTACTGTTCGATCAGATCTTCGGCGATCTTGAGCTGCTCGATGCTTTCCTCGAAATCTCCGATGTGGAAATTCATGGTGCCGGCTTCGAGGCGCCACACGAGCTCGTCGCCGGTGTCGACGACCGAGGTGTTGTACCAGGCCGGTTCGCGGAGCTTGTACTCGATTTCGTCCAGCGCGTCCTCGTTCTCGCCGTTCAGATAGTACTCCATCATATCCTCCTTCTGCGAATGCGAGTTCACGACGCTGGAGCAGCCGGCAAAGAGGATGCCGGCCGCCGCAGCGGGGAGGATACGATACGGGAGGATGGAGAGGAAACGGCGGATCGTCATGGTGTTACTCTACAACGCCTTCGAGTTCGATCGCGGGGTCGGGCTTATTGGGCTTGCCGGGAGAACCGGCCTTCTTCAGAAGATCTTCCACGCCGATGATCCCGGAGGGTCTCGCGGGCGGCGCTTTGACTTCGGCGGGCTTCTCCGCGTCAGCCTTCTTTTCCTCGGCTTTCGTCTCGGCTTTGTCCTTGAACGCCGGAGACTTCATGATGCCGGGGATGACCTTCTGCGGGATGACGGTCCGGATGAGGTGCTTGCCGTAGTCGTCGACGGTCCAGTCGCGTCTGGTCGAGATCGGAATGGTGCGGAAGTCGACGCGTTCGTCGAACGGGACGCTGCCGAGCGTTTCGCCGGTCTGCGCGGAAATGATGCGGACGCTGCCCTCGATGTTGCCGATGTAGCGGAATCCGCTGGCGCCGGTCTCGGCAACGTTGTAGGAGATCTTTTCGATCTCGAAGCGCGTGATCGTGGCCTGGATGAGCATTTCGACCTCAAGGAGCTTGCCTGCCTTGACGTACATCTTCGGTTCCAGTTCGCCCAGATTGTCCATGTCGTTTTTCTTCAGGATCTTCGCGACGGACTGGAGATTCTGGAGACGCAGGCCCTTGTCGAGCATCTCGTTTTCGAGGCGGACGTTGAAGTCGTCGGCGAGGTAACCGGGCGCGGTGACCTTGATGACCGGAGCGAGGATCGCGGAACGGTGCAGCGCCTTGTCGTCGGACAGGAGTTTCTGCAGGGCGGATTCGATCTGGTCGGCGAGCTCGTCGAGGTCCTTCACGCGCAGATTCGCGGTGCGCGCCTGGTCGATCTCGCCCGTGGTGGCGTCCATAATGCGCATGGTGCAGTTCAGACGTGACCCGAACTTGCTGATCTCGGAGACGAGGATGTATTTCACGCCCTCGATCTCGCCGAGCTTGGCCTTCTGGGTGGAGTTCAGACTCACGAGGTCGGAACTGGTCGTGAGACCGATTTCCGTGAGCATCTGTTTCAACGCGCCGCGGGAGACCAGCGTGTATTCGTCGGACTGGATCGAGGATTCCAGGATACCCCAGAAAGCTTCGATGTCGGACGCGGGCACGCCGCCCTTTCCGACGGGTTCGGCGACGGCGAGCTTATCGGCGGCGAAAATGCCGGCGGACAGAACGACGCATGCAAGAGCGGTGATGAGTTTTTTGAAGTTCATTGCAGTCATCCTTTCCGGATTAGTTTTCCAGTGTGGTGGTGACGGTCTGGTCGCTCTTCACGTCCAGCGTGAGCGTCTTGGTCTGATAGCCGTCGGCCTTGATCTCGATCTTGTGCGCGCCTTCGGGAAGAGGGAAGGCTTCGCCGCCCGCGCCGACAACGATGCCGTCGGCATAGACCGTGGCCTGCGACGCCTTGAAATCCTCACCGGCGGTCGGCGTGACCGTGATCATGTACGGCATGGGCGTGACGGTCACTTTGTTCTTGCGGCCTTCCTGACAGACGCTGTAAAGGTCCTCGGCTGCCTGTTCCAGCGCGGACTTCATGAGCGACAGGAAGATATTGTTGTCGAACGCGTCGTTGCTGACCGGGCGCTGTTCGCGGTAGCTTCCCGTGTAGACGTTGCTGTAGACGCTGTGCTGCGCCGCGAGGTCGATCATCTTTATCGTGACGTCCAGTTCGTACGTAGTAGTGTTGGTATTGATGCCGTAGCCGGAGAACGAACGCGTCTTGCTGTGAATGTCCGACACGGTGCCGTAGATCAGGTGCGTGGCTCCGGTCTCCTTCGCGATGCGGAGCATGAAGTCGCGCGGGAAATCGGGCTCCTTCTGGAGTTTCTGCATCGCGGCGGCCACCTGAGAGACATCCATGATCCCGAAGACGTCGTTGTGCTTGCCCATGTACGCGCTCAGGTACTCGGCGCCGATCACCATCGGACGCGGCTCGCCCTTCACGATCGTGTTGTACAGGTCGATCGCTTTCTTGCGCGTGAAGACGTTGTCATCGACCTGCGCTTCGCGGTTCGCGGAGTTCGTCCAACTGTTGTCCCACGCGTCGATCATGCGGACATACCCCTGCATGATGGAGTTGATAGTCCGGTGGTCGGCGTCGTTCAGCGTGTTCTGCGGCGGGATGACGATCGGATTGTTCTTCGTGTCGAGGAACCGGATCTGTCCGTTGATGTCGATCGAGGTGAAGCCCAGCACGCAGACCTTGAACGGTTTCCACGCGGGCTTTTCCTTCGCCTTCGTCCTGACCGTTTCCGTGATCACGGTCGTGGTGGTCGTCGTGGTCGTGGTCTTCTTTTCCTTTTCCGTCTCGGTCGTCCGTTCCGCGTCCGCGGCGTAATCCGACGCCGCGACGAGCGCCAGCATGGCCGCAGTCAATGCGGTGAAATACATTTTTTTCATGATGTTTCAAGCCTCCTTTGCGTTCGGGTGCCTGCTGTTGTCTTCGGAAGCAGTCCGCCGGGAAACGGTTCGTCCGCGGCGGCCGGTGCGTAAACTTTGCCGGAGTGCGGCATGTGTCGCTCGCACGTCCTAACATATTATACTGCATCTTTCCTGAAAATGCAAGCTCAAAAATTAAAAAAAACGAAAAATAATCCGAGAAAATGAGTATTTTGAGCTTGCGAAATATACGGAATTCCGTCGCTTTGCGGCTTTGTGCGTCTCGGAAGTCGTTTTCCGAAGACATAAAACGGGCCGGCGGATGAGGAGTCCGTCAGCCCGGAAAAAAACGATTGTCTGTACGGAAAAGCCGGATTACTTATCCTTCTTCTCGTCCTTCTTTTCGTCCTTCTTCTCGTCCTTCTTCGCCTCGGCGGTCTTCTTGTCGACGAACTCGACGTAGTCCAGATAGACGTCGGCCTTCGATTCCGTATACTGGCTGTTCGAGGAGATGCTGAGCGCCCAGCTGGACGGGATCTTCTTGAAGATCTTCATCATGTCGTCGTAGACGTTGACTTCCTCTTCGAACCAGGTGTCCTTCTTGTCGTTCTTGTCGCGCAGGGTGAACCAGTCGACGTCGACGACCCAGTTGTAGGTGGAGCTGCCGGATTTTCCCTTCGGGGTTTCGGTCTGCCAGTTGTAGGAGATACTGCTCTGCGTGAGCTTGCCGTAGCCGACGTAGACGGCGATCCCCTGGTCGTCCTTGGACTTGACTGTGGCGTCCGCGCCGGTCGGGAGCGTGACGGCTTTCCAGCGCCAGCGCATGATCGGGTATTTCTTCAAATCGACGTCGGAGCAGTCGACCATGATGACGCCGGACGCCTTGTCGGAGGTGATGTGCAGAACTTTGTGCTTCAGCTCCTTGTCCTCGACGATCTCGTACTTCACGTCGGGGGTGCCGGGTTTGCCGCGATAGCTCCATCCTTCCGGGATCTTGTCGCTGTCGAGTTTCGAGCTCTGGAAGTCCCAGTGGCGCACGGGTTCCTTGTCCTTTGCGTCCAATCCGAGGGAGAGGAAGGCGCAGGGGGCGAGGAAGACGGCGAGCATGGCGGCGGATTTCATGAGGCGGAAACGTTTGTTCATTTGAGTTTCTCCCATTTCCATTCGTGTTCATATTGTTCGCGCCGTTCGAGGATGTCCCGGACGTATTTGCGCGTGGATTCGATGTCGATGTTCGGCATGACCTTGCCGTCGTGGAGGAGGGGCTTCCACGATTCGGCGCGCTGGATGCCTGCGTTGTACTCGCAGAGCGCGAGCGATTCGGCGTCGTTGTAGTCTTTCCAGCGTTCCAGAGCGCGGCCGAGGAACCAGGACCCGATCTCAATATTGAGCGCGGGATCCATCAGCGCGCCGTCGGACGGCACCTGACGCTGGAACGTCTTTTCCCAGTCCTTGACGGCGCTCGACGGCATGACCTGCATGAGGCCGATCTCGCCCTTGCTGCCGCGCGCCGAGGCGTCGAACCGGCTTTCCTTCCAGATGACGGCCTTCAGGAGGGGAGGATACACGCCGTTTCTGCGTCCGGCGGCCACGATCATCTTGTCGTAGCGGGTCGAACGGTCCATATAGTTCTTAATGGACGATCCGGCTTTCCACACGCCGACGCCCATCAGGATGCCGATGATCGCGAACAGCAGAAGCAGAAACACCGCCTGCGTCCGGTGAACGGAGATCAGCAGCGTACTGGGCTGATTCGTCTTTTTGGACTTTTTTCCGGCGGTTTTCCGCTTGATGGTCTGTTTCTGCCGTTTGGCTGGCATACCGATCCTCCGTTGAGACGGGGCAGGGCGGTCCGGAGCGCGATTAATTCTGCTCCGGAGCCGCGGATGCGTTCATGGCTGCGGCGGCCGCTTCCGCTGCGCGGATGCGTTCGGCCTCGGCCAGAAGTTTCTTGAAGGTCTCTTCGTATTTGAGCTCCTGCGGAACGGGGATCACGCGGAGTTCGCGGAGCTGTTTCATGTCGACGGCAGCCGGGGCGTTCATCATCAGATCTTCGGCCTGCTGGTTGAACGGGAAGGCGATGACTTCGCGGATGTTCGGGGCATCGGCGAGGAGCATGGCCATACGGTCGACGCCGGGGGCGATGCCTCCGTGGGGCGGCGCACCGAGCTTGAACGCGCGGATCATGCCGCCGAACTTGTCGTCGACGACCTCGCGGGAGTAGCCGCACATCTCGAAGAGCTTGTACATGAGCTCGGGCTGGTGGTTGCGGATCGCGCCGGAGGAGAGTTCGATGCCGTTGCACACGATGTCGTACTGGTACGCCACGATGTCGAGCGGATTCTGCGCCTCGACGGCCTTCATGCCGCCCTGCGGCATGGAGAAGGGGTTGTGGCAGAAGATCAGCGCGCCGGTTTCCTCGTCGGTCTCGAACATCGGGAAGTCGACGATCCAGCAGAATTTGAAGACGTTCGGGTCGATGAGACCGAGGCGGCGTCCGAGTTCGCCGATCACCTTGCCGCCCACGGAGTTCACGAGGGCGCGCTTGTCGGCGAGGAAGAACAGCACGTCGCCGTCCTGGATGCCCGCCTTTTCGGCGAGGGAGGGCAGCTCGTTGCCGGTGAGGAACTTCACGATCGGGCTCTTGGTCTCGCCCGCGCTCCAGATGATGTAGGCCATGCCCTTCGCGCCGCATTCCTGCGCGAACGCGATCATTTCGTCGTAGAAACGGCGCGGCTGCGGATTGTCCGCCTTTGCGATGCCGCTGACCTTGATCGCCTTCACGACGCCGCCAGCCGCGACGGTCTTGGAGAACGCCTGGAATCCGCTGTCCTTGAAGATATCGGTGACATCGATCATCTCAAGCGGGTTGCGGAGGTCGGGCTTGTCGGTGCCGAAGCGTTCCATGGATTCGCGGAACGGGATGCGCGGGAACGGGGCGGGGCTGATCTGTTTCGTGGTGAACTTCGGGAAGATGTCCGTGAGGAGGTCTTCCAGGATCGCGAAGATATCGTCCTGCGTGGCGTAGCTCATCTCGATATCGAGCTGGTAGAACTCGCCCGGGGAACGGTCGGCGCGCGCGTCTTCGTCGCGGAAGCACGGCGCGATCTGGAAATAGCGGTCGAATCCGGCGACCATCAGCAGCTGCTTGAACTGCTGCGGAGCCTGGGGCAGGGCGTAGAACTTGCCGGGATGGACGCGGCTCGGGACGAGGTAGTCGCGGGCGCCTTCCGGGGAGCTGCTGGTGAGGATCGGGGTCTGGTATTCGGTGAATCCGAGGTCCCACATCTTGCGGCGCAGGGATTCGATGAGCTTGGCACGCATCACGATATGATTGTGAAGTTCATCGCGGCGGAGGTCCAGGAAACGGTATTTGAGGCGGAGGGATTCCGGCGCATCCTCGTCTTTCGCCACGAGGAACGGGAGCTGTTCGGTCTCGCCGAGCACGACCATCTCGTCGGCCACGAGTTCGATCTCGCCGGTCGCGATCTTCGGGTTCACGGTTTCGGGCGTGCGCGCCACGACTTTGCCCGTGAAGCACACGACCGTCTCGACGCGCCAGCGTTCGAGTTCCTGGTAGAAATCCTTGGTCGGGTCAATCACGACCTGGGTCTTGCCGTAGTGGTCGCGCAGGTCGATGAAGATGATGCCGCCGTGGTCGCGCACGCTGTGGATCCAGCCGGACAGGCGCGCAGTGATTCCGACGTCGCTTTTTCTCAGTTCGCCGCAGGTATGCGTTCTGAACTCATGCATAATTCGTTCTCCGTTGTATCTGAATGGGTTGAAAAATCGGAAAAACATGGGCGATGACGGGTTCGAACCGCCGACATTCACGGTGTAAGCATGACGCTCTAACCAGCTGAGCTAATCGCCCATAACATAATATATCTTATAATATACTCCGCTGACCTGAAAAATGCAAGTATGACGCGTTTATTTTCTCAAATTATGCAAACATGATGCAGGATCGAATCAGATCTGTTTTTTCGAAGGGAAGAGGGAAAGGATAGCAGTTTTTTATCTGATAAATCATGCATGAAATAGCAGATGATTTTTCCATGTTTTTTGTCGTAAAATGGAGGAGTCTACTTGACTTTTCCGGAGAGAGAAATATATTTATGGAAACATGCATAATTTTTAACCACAAATCACGCTGAAAATATGAACGGTTTGAACTCCCGCTTACGCAAGTCCGGTACCCTGACTATTTGGCTGGCCGTCCTTTTCCTGATCATCACGGGCGCGATCCTGGTGACCGCCCTGCCGACGACACGTTATTCCAACGAGGACAAATGGGATGAGCCGAAGATGACCATTCTCCCGAAAAACACGTTCGACAAGACGCTCCGTGTCGTCGGGGACATCGATTACAAGCCGTTTTCCTACGTCCACGGCGATTTCGTCCCGCGCGGATATGACATCGAGCTTGTCGCCGAACTTGCCAACCGTCTGGAGTACAATCTGAAATTTCAGCTCACGAGCTGGGTCGAAGCCGTCGCTATGATCAAGGAAAGCGAGGCCGACCTGATCATGGGGTGCGACAAACAGGATTCCTCGGTCATGGACTGTGCGTTCACGATCCCGACTTTCGAGGAAAAATTCGTTGCGTTCGAACTGAAGCAGAGCGAATCGTTCAACGATCTTTACAAACAGAGGATCGCGCTCATCGAGGGCTGCGGCCTGAAGGAGACGATGATCCGCCACCATCTCTGGCGCAACTGTTTCGAATATGAAACCGTCACGGACTGCGTCGATGCCGTCCTGCGGGGAGAACGCGATTGCTTCATCGCGCATGCCACCATCGGAGAAGTCGCGCTTCGTTCGTTCGGCCGTGATGCCGAACGCTTCCGCGGACGCCTGGACGTCGCGACCGGGCAAATGTGCCTGGGGATCGCGGAAAAGAATTCCGAGTTTCTAGCGAAGATCGACAACGCTTTGACTGAAATGCGCGCCGACGGTACGCTGGGACGCCTGCAGCGGAAATGGATCGAACCGTTCGAACATGATCCGTCGGATGCCGGTTCTTCGCGGGACCATCTGATTCTCTTTCTTGCGGCTCTTGACCTGCTTGTCCTGGCGGGGATCTGCGTGACGGGATACGCTTTGATCCGCAACCGCGCTACCGAGTCAGAGAACAGCAAATCGGATGCCTCCTGACAAGCCTCCATTTTTTTATCGCAGACATATCGCCCGGTTTCCGCAAGGAACTGGGCTTTTCTATTTTAGAACGTGCAATAAGTGATGAAAAAAACGTCTTTTTGGGCTTTTGCGACTTGTTTTTCCTTGACAAACCCCAAAAGTTGTGCTATATTCCCGAGAAAAACAACAATCTAATTAATATTATATCGGAAAGGGGTCTCTTTTGGATCACAGAATCACCGTTGCGCACCGGGCGAAATTATATATCCTGATTTTCAGTCTGCTGACTCTGATCATGCTCGGTTTTCTTGTTTTCAACACGATTCGCCTGAACCGCATCACCATCGAGACGGGGATGACGGACGAGTACCTTATGCAATGCAATCAGGCGGGCGACCTTCTCCAGACCGGTTCGGACATTCTGACAAACGCCGTGCGGAATTATGTCGTCTCGGGTAACATGGAATACCGCGACGCGTATTTCAAAGAAGCATACGTGGACAAGCATCGCGAGGCCGGCATCGAGGAAGCCGCCCTCCTTCCGAACGGAGAAAAGCTCGAAAAGATCCTCGTGAACGGCATGAAGCACTCGGTCAACCTGATGCAGCTGGAATTCCATGCCATGAGGCTGGTCGATTCCGATCATGATCTGGCCGATCCGTCCTGTCCGAAAGAAGTACACGATTATCCTCTCACGGAAGCGGAACTGGCGGCATCGCCGGAACAGCGCCGCGAAATGGCGATCGCGATCGTATTCGGGAAAGACTACTCCCTCTACAAGGACCAGATATACAACGCAATCGACAGGAACCTCGGAAACGCGATCCTGTACTATTCGTCGCATCGAAAAGACGTCCTCGACCGGTATCATCGTTACTACACCTATCACATGATCGCGCTGACCGCGTTCGCCCCGCTTCTCGTCCTTTTTACGCTGTTCCTGCTGCGTCTGCGCGGACGTGCGAACAAATTCCTGCGCAGCGTTCTGGACAACATTCCGATCATGTTCTTCATCAAGGACGCGAAAACGGAGCGCTATGTGGACTGTAACATGGCATTTTCGCATTTTGCGTGTAAGAACTCGGTCGCCGAAACGATCGGGTATTCCGACGCCGAACTGTTCGACGAAAGCACTGCAACCGACTTTGTGGCGAAAGACCGCAAGGCGCTTTCCGGCAATGAACCAAATTCATTTTTCGAAAATGCGCTGGACGCACATGGGAAACCGTACAGTTTCCTGACGACCAAACTCAAACTCACGGACCTGGACGGGAACACCTGCCTTTTCGGCATGTCGCAGGACGTGACGGAAGCGATGGAGACCCACCGCAACAGCGAGGCGATCGGCGAAGCCCTGCTCGCGCTTCAGTCCTACGACGCGGTGTCCCATCCGCAGAAGGTGATCGAGGTCATCCGCAGACGTCTCGGCGCGGATTTCTGCCACCTGATCCGCTGCGACGAAACACTGGGGCAGGCGATCGTCGAGCCGGACTGCCACGCGCACCGCATCCACGAAGCCCCCTGCGAACGTCTGGTCGCCGATCTGGACGATTTCCGCTACTGCACGAAAGACATCGTGCCGATGGAGCCTTTCGTGATCGACCGGAATGCGCCACAGTCCCTCATCCATACATACGGCGTTTTTGAACCCGAGACCAAAACATGGAGGCCGTCGACGTCTTATTCCATGCCCGTCACATTGGCCGGCAAACGCTTCGGCGACATCGTCATCGGCTATGCCGAGAAACGGACGCTTTCCGCGATCGAAAAAGAATTCATCCAGATGAGCGTGAAGGTGCTGGAGAACGCGCTGGAACGCAAGCGCGCCAACGACGAACTGCACACCGCGCTGGACAAGGAGATCGAAGCCGAACGGGCGAAGAGCTATTTCTTCTCCTCCGTGTCGCATGACATCCGCACGCCGCTCAACGCCATCATCGGCTACACCGAGCTCCTGATCGGCGGCATCGACGACATGAAGGAACGCGAAAAGGCGCTGTCCGCCATCTCCACCAGCGGGCACACGCTGCTCCAGCTCATCAACGACGTGCTGGACCTCTCCAAGCTCGAATCCGGCAAGATGGACATCAAGCCGGAACTCACCGACGTCCGCGAGATCGTTTCGTCCGTGCTCCATTCCTTCGACGTGACCACCATGAACCGCGACGTGGAGCTGAAGGAGGAATACGGTCCGCTGCCGTTGCTCGAGATCGACCCGCAGCGCATCCGCCAGATTCTCTTCAACCTCATCGGCAATTCCGTAAAATTCACGGAACACGGCGAGATCCGCGTCAAAGCGTCGTTCCGGAACAACATCAGCAACGGGAACGGCGTTTTCACGCTGTCCGTCTCGGATACGGGATGCGGCATCGCGGACGGGGAAAAGGAAAAACTCATGACCCCGTTCGTGCAGGTCGGGACCATGGCGAAGACCAAAGGCACCGGCCTCGGTCTCGCCATTTGCAAACAGCTCGCCGCACACATGGGCGGCAGCCTGACGTTCGTCTCCGAACTCGGAAAAGGCTCCACGTTCACGCTGGAACTCCGCGAGGTGAAGTTTACCGAGCATTCGCCGGATGCGGACAAAAAGGCCGCCGCCGGGCAGGAACTCCTCAATCAACGGATCAACGGCGACGACACGAGCGCCAGGATCAGGATTTCCGGCACGCAAAAAGAGATCGGCGAATACCGCATCCTGATTGCGGACGATGTCCCGCTGAATCTCGCCGTCCTGAAGGCGCTCCTCACAAGGATCGGACTGCGCAACGTCGCGACCGCCGTCGACGGACAGGCCGCATGGGAAAAGATCGCCGGGGCGGACACTCCGTTCGACCTGGTCTTGACCGACATGTGGATGCCGAAGATGGACGGCAAGGACCTGGTAACAAAGGTACGCGCGGACAAACGGTTCGCCAACCTTCCGGTCTATGCCGTTACCGCCGACATCGAGGAACAGAAGAAATTCGAGGAGCACGGGTTCACGGGAATCCTCCTGAAGCCCGTCACCATCGAAAAACTTTCCAGATTGTTCAATTAAAAAACGGCAGTGTTTTTTCTCAACTCTGCGCGCGTGGTCGCCATCCTTCCGGGCAGGCGGCCGCGCTCGAATCGTTACGGATTCTTTTTCCCGCGCCTCGTTCCGATCAACGGATCGGTTTGTCGTTTTTTAACGTTCCTCATCCGATTTTTCCCGCGTTAAGATTGCGTTAAAATGTGTTGCTGGGTTGTATTTTTCTGCGTTGGTGCATATATTATCGACTGTTTAGAGTTTAATCCACAAAACAAATAACAGACCAGACAAAGGATCGTTCTATGAAACATGTTTTTCGCACACTTTTTGCCTTTGCCGTCGCGGGCGCGATGGCAGGGACCGCCGGAGCCGATGAGACGCAGCAGATACAAATAACCCGGCCACATCATTTCGAAGACTTGCGCACCACGGGCGTCAACCGCGAACTCAGCCATGCGCCGATCTACGGGACGTTCTACGACGAAGCGTCCGCGGCGGATTACCGGAAAACGCCGTCGAAATACACGCTCGACCTGAACGGCACCTGGAAATTTCAGCTCTTCGGCAAGCCGGACGAAGTGCCTGACGACGTCATCCGGCCGGATTTCGCCGATTCCTCCTGGATGGATATGAAGGTCCCCTCGAACTGGCAGAACGACATGCGCGTCCCGGACCGGGGCGTCTATATCAATAATATCTACCTCTTTCAGAAAGAGGCGAATCCGCCGCTGCTGCCGGAGGCGAACCCGACCGGATGCTACCGCCGCACGTTCGACATCCCGGCTGACTGGCTGGAACGCGACGTCCGGATCGTGTTCGACGGGGTGGACAGCGCGTACGATTTTTGGGTGAACGGGCAATACGCGGGCTATGCGGAGGACAGCCGCCTACCGTCCGAGTTCGCGATCACGAAGCTGCTGAAACCCGGCAAGAACACCATCGCAGTGAAGGTGTACCGTTTCTCGACCGGAACTTTCCTGGAATGCCAGGACGTCTGGCGCATGAGCGGCATCTACCGCGACGTCCGCCTGATGGCGCTGTCTCCCGTGCATCTGCGCGACTGGTCGGTCAAGACCACGTTCACCGATCCCGCGAAGAACCAGCGCCACGAAAAATCCGACGCGAATCTGGAGATCACGGCATACATCGAAACCCGCGCGCTTCCGCGTCAGCCCATCGGGGATATCCCCTTGTCATCGTATCCCGGCGTCCGCGTGAAGGCGCGCCTGGTCGATGCGACCGGAAACCTCGTCGCGGAGAGCCGTCCGGAACGTTTCGCCGGCCAGTCCGGCATGTACGGTCAGCGTTCGGAACGCGGCGCGGCGAACATTTCCATGAGAGTGACCGCCCCCGAACAGTGGTCCCCGGATTCCCCGTATCTCTACAAACTCTTCCTGCACCTCGTCGACGATTCCGGCAAGACGCTTGAGGTGCAGTATGTGCCGGTCGGATTCCGCCAGATCGAGATCCGGGGCAGGGACGTCCTGCTGAACGGCCAGCGGCTCATCGTGCGCGGTGTGGACCGTCACGACTTCAGCGCGAAACACGCATTCGCCGTGACCGAGGAGGATATGCGGCTCGACATCGAGACGATGAAGAAACTCAACTTCAACGCCGTCCGCACCAGCCACTATCCGAACAACAACCGCTGGTACGAACTCTGCAACGAATACGGTCTGCTGCTCGTCGGCGAGACCAACATCGAGACGCACGGGCTCGGCGCGCAGCTCTCGAAAGATCCCGCATGGGCGCCGGTCTACCTCGAACGCGCCGAACGCATGGTGCTCCGCGACCGCAACAACCCGTGCATCGGATTCTGGTCGCTCGGCAACGAATCCGGCACCGGCGCGAACCAGGCCGCCATGGCGAACTGGATCCGCTTCACCGACCCGACCCGTCCCGTGCAGTATGAAAGCGGCAATCCGCCCCCGATCATCAGCGACATCCTGTGTCCCATGTACGCGCGTCCCGACCGCATCCGGTCCATGATGAACAGCCAGCGCGACACACGCCCGATCATCCTGTGCGAATACGCTTATGCGAAGGGCAACTCCACCGGAAACATCTTCCAATACTGGGATCTCGTCAATGAGAACCGCGGATTCCATGGCGGATTCCTCTGGGACTGGGCGGACAAGGCGCTCCTGAACGTGATCGAGAAGACCGGCGAAGTCAACTACGGCTACGGCAACGACTTCGGCGAAAACTACAATTACCAGGCCAACGGACAGAACCGCACCCAGGTCCTGAACGGCATCGTGGACGCATCCGTCACGCCGCATCCCGGCGCGCAGGAAGTCCGCGTCTGCCAGGCTCCGATCCGCTTCAAGCTTGAAGGAAAGAACCTGACGGTCATCAATGAGCGCAACAACGCCTCGACCGCAGACCTGAAATTCCGCTGGGAAGAGACCGCGAACGGCAAAGTCGTCAAATCCGGCGTCCTGAACGTCCCGGTGACCCAGTGCTTCGAATCCGCAGTCGTCGAAGTCCCGTTCGACGCGCCCGCCTCCAACGCATGGTGTTTCCTGAACGTCTATTGCGATGGTCCGAAATACGAGATCACCCGTACGCAGTTCGCGCTTTCCGCTCCGGCCCAGGCTCCCGCCGCTGTCTCGAAGCTCCAGGACGCCCGTTCCGGAAAGATGACCATCACGGATTCCGACGTGAAGGAAACCGCGGACACGCTCACCATCGGATTCCTGACCTGGTCGAAAAAGACCGGTGAACTCGTTTCCATGAAGCCCGAAGGCAAGGAACTCCTCGCCGCGCCCGCTGAAGAAATCTTCTACCGCGCCCCCACCTGCAACGACCGCATGATGGACCATGACGGCTCGTTCGCGAAAGACTGGCCCAAGATCATCAACCCGAAACGCGAGCTGGTCGGCTTCGAATGGAAAAAAGACGGCGGCAAGTACACGGTCATCGCGAAAACCCGTATCGGCGGCGCTGTGGAATCGGTCATTGTCTGGACCGTCGATCCCGCGAAGGCGCACCTCCTGAACTTCCACCAGTACGCGTTGTTCCGTCAGAACGACCTGCGCTCCGTGGCGCGCGTCGGCATGATGTTCCCGCTGGTCGAAGGCTTCGAAACCGCGAAGTATTTCGGACGCGGCCCGTATGAAAACTATCCGGACCGTTTCGTCGCTTCGCTCGTCGGCCGCTGGGAAAACAATATCTCCGACATGCTGGAGAACTATCTCGTGCCGTCCGAATGCGGCAGCCGCGGCGACGTGGTGGAGCTGAATCTGACCGGAAAAGGCAGACAGCATCTGGGCGTCTGGGAAGACGGCGGCAAGCCGTTCCGCTTCTCCTCGCTGCACCTCTCTCCGCAGGACCTGATGGCCGCGGACCACAGCTGGGAACTGAAACCCGGCAAGAAGACCTGGCTGATCCTCGACGGCTTCCACATGGGCGTCGGCGGCGATGACGGCTGGTCCGTCAGCGTCCACAACGAGTACCAGCTTCGTCCGAACCAGTACGAATGGAGCTGCACGCTGGATTTCCGCAAACCGGAATAAGAATCAAAAATAATAGATAAAACATTGCCCGTCTGGCCGAGAATCATTCTCTCCTGCAGACGGGCTTTCTTTTTGCTTTTCAGCCTACAAAAACAGTTTTGTGGCAAAGCTTTTTTGTACTCAGTTCTACTTGTTGCCGGAATCGCATTGAGATTTGTTGTCTTCGACAGCCTTCAGATCGCGTTCCAGTTCATCCAGACTCGCTTCGATCTCCTCTCTCCGCAGACGTTCCCGGAATTGATCAAGTTGTTTTGCACTGATTTCTCTGGCAATTTCCGCTGAGATACTCCCTGCATGCGTAAGCAACTCCCTGCCGTTCAGCGTCAGGATGGCATCCAGTCTCGCGATCCAGTCGTTCATGCTCATGGCGATATGCTGCTGTGCCTGTGCCTCCGCAAAAGCAAGATACTGTTCCACCAGAAGCCCGAGGGCTTTCATCTCGTCCTCGGTCAGATAGTTCTTGGCGGTGTCGGCATCGCGCAGAGTGATTCTGTGCTCGTTCTTCTTGTCATAGGACTGCATCCCCATAAAAGGCAGTTCGGCATTCGCGCGACGTGCGATCAATTCCGCCGCGGTCTGACGACTGATCGCCCACAACAGTTTGTTCTGGACAACTTTGAAGAACAGGAGGGTCTTTTCATCGTGGGGATCATAGTCGACGCTCGTCTTGTAGATATCCTTGATCTTCTGATAGAAGACTTTTTCCGAGAGACGGATTTCCCTGATGCGTTCCTGGAGCTCGTCGAAATACGTCATATTCCGGCCGGTCTTCATCCGTTCATCGTTCAGGGCGAATCCCTTTACGATATACTCTTTCAGTATCTGCGTCGCCCAGATACGGAATTGTGTCGCCCTCTTTGAATTGACCCGATACCCTACGGCAATAATCGCATCAAGGTTGTAGTGTTTGAGCTTGCGGGACACCTGACGCGCGCCTTCCGGTCGAACTACCGAGAAATCCTCGGCAGTTGCTTCTTCCAACAATTCGCCGGAAGAATAAATATTCTGAAGGTGCAAAGAGATATTGTCGGATGTGCATCCAAATAGCTCCGCCATGGCCGCCTGCGTCAGCCATACGGTTTCATTTTCCAGCTGGACGTTGAGATGCAGCTCTCCGTCCTCGGTCTGATATACGATCAAGTCACTGCTCATCTTCCTCGTCTCCTTCTTCGTCCAGCCGTTGGAAAAGGCTTTTTTACTCCTCGAAACCGGCGCGGACCTGCATCAGATCGGTCAGATAGAACGAGCCGTTCGGCAGGCGTCCGACGCTGCTCGCGGGCGCTTCGATCATTTCTTCGTCCAACGAGCGCCAGAAGAACGCCACATCGGGATCGTCTTTGGGGAGGGATTCCTCCAGCGCGGCGGGCAGGGGTTCCAGCCAGAGCTCGTTCGGACGCGCGAACGCCGCGACGCGGCGGTGTCTGACCCGGAGCGTCTGCAAATAGATGCTCCGCAGATAGATGGCCTCCGCCTCGGCTTCATTTTCCACGCGGAGGCGTTCGTATCCGGCGGGCATCCCGTTCGCGATGTCTTCCTTCGTGAGGATCGGGCGTTCCATTGAGTTTTTCCTCAGGAGCATCGTGCGTCCGGGTGCGCCGGGGCAGGGGATCGCATCGGCGAACTTCGGATAACCGTTCAACGCCTGACCGCTGCGTTTTTCCCAGGTCTCAAGGAGATGTTCCGCGGCATGCCGAACCTCTGTAAAATAAAAGAACTCCGCTTCGGTGTCCGTCTCCGCCGCGCCGACTTCGCGGATCGTGCGGAGCATCCGGGCGCGGTCCAGCCCTTCGCGGAGCGTGACGATGCACCGGCTCATGAACCGGCGCGCGGCGGGTTCGACGGTGCCGGGCTGCCCGATCGCGATCAGGTCGACCCACGCTAGACGGTGTGTGCCGGGATGGTACAGGATATTGCCGAAATGCAGGTCGCCGTGATAGAACCCGGCATCGTAGAATCTCTTCAGGAACACCGTGATCTCCGACAGGATGCCGTCCGAGTTCCCGCCGCCGTAGACGATATCCCGGTAGAAGACGTCTTCCAGCGGCTCGAATCCGGGCATGGCGCGCGTGATCAGCACGTTCGTGCCGCCGAGCTTGCCCCAGCCGAGGCATTCCACGGCGGGAATCCCCGCCGCCGCCAGATTCCGCCCGATGCAGTATTCCACGCGGGACTTCGGGTAGATGCTTTTCCTGAAGGCAGACCAGAGATTCGGCGAACGGTCGAATTTCAGGTAGAAATCCTCGCAATGGTACACTGCGCGGACCGGCGTGCTCTTCACGAGATGCGGAGCGGACAGGACCAGGCCGCGGACGGTTTCCAAGGTCTTTTCGGAGGGGATATGCCAGTGCCAGTGCTTGTTTTTGAGGAGATTGACGGGGAGGGGAGATTTTGAGCTCATCGCGAAAGCTTTCGGTCGTTGTTATGCTGCTACTCTAAAATATAGCATCGCGTGCGAAAATATCAAGCGGGAAATGGAAATTTGCAGCGCATTCCGTCCCCCGAATTCCCTGGATCGTTTATGCTGATCCGAGCACAAAAACTCACAAACGCAAACTACTACTTTTTTTCTTAAAGTTTTTTGCTTTCCGGCTTGTATTTTTCTCTTCCGCATGATATGTTGATTGGCAGAAAACGTTTCACCATGCCTTGAACGGAAAGGTTTGTAATATGTTCTTCTTCGGCCCGAAAAAAGACAAATACTACGACATCTCGCAGAAACTTTTCACCTCTCTCGCGGACGCCGCGCAGCTCGAATGGAAACAGAAGATTCTCATGCAGCGCGACCTGATGAAGAAGGCAAAACGCGCCAACGAGGATTCCGCGCTCGCGATTTCCTTCAAGTCTCTGCCCGATGATGCACGTATCATGCCGAAGCATCCGCAGGTCCTGGAAGTCCCGTTCGCATCCGTCCGCCTGAGCAAAGACGGCAAGGAGTTTTTCGCGGACATCAGCATCTCCACGGACGGCGAGGTCGGCACGATCCAGTTCACGCAGCATTACCTGGCGGAAAATGGCTTCGACGTGCTCGGTGTGGACTTCTTCCCGAATCTCTTCAACGCGCCGAATCTTGGTTCGCCGAAACAGGAAAAGCCGTTCCGCGTCTCCGAAAAACTTGTTTCGATCCTCGGGCCGGACTGGGACCGCGAGCTCCCGCCCGTGGAGATCGACGATCCGGAAGAAGATTACGGCAAGCAGACCTACGCGCCCGCGCTGCCGCCGGAGCTCCGGGAGGAATACTCCCGTCTGATCCACACGAAACTCCCCGATGACTGGCAGGAATTCAGCAGGCATTTCTCCCATGCGTCCTATCACGGCGCCCTCGATGTTTACGGGTACTGCGATGAAATGCAGATCATCCCGCTGGCGCCATGCGAGACCGCGTGGTATCTCGTGGCGCGCGTGCGAAACGAAATGTCCTCCACATTCGAATCCTACATTCTGGCGTCAGCCGACCCGGCGATGCAAGATACGCTGTATTTCCTGGCGGAACATGACGGCGGAGAACCCGATTTGATCCCGATCGGGACCGACCTCTTCGGATTCCTGCGCAAGGCGGATGACGAGGATTTCCTGAAGTCGCTAATGAAGAATTGAGGAACGTTCCCCGCCTGTATTTCTTTCAGCAGGAATAGAACTCGCGGTACCACTTCACGAATTGCTCGACGCCTTTCTCGATTCCGACTTTCGGGCAGTAGCCATAATCGCGTTCCAGCGCGGTGGTGTCCGCCCAGGTCGTCACGACGTCGCCTTTCTGCATCTCCTTCATATTCAGGATAGCCTTCTTTCCGGTGACCTTTTCGATCGCGCGGATGAAATCCATGAGATGGACCGGGCTGCCGTGCCCGATGTTGTAGAGACGGTATTCGGGCTTCTCCGGCGTCTTCGTGATGACGCGGCGGACGCCTTCCACGATATCGTCGATATAAGTGAAGTCGCGGGACAGGTTACCGTGGTTGTATACGTCGATGGGCTTTCCTTCGAGGATCGCCTTCGTGAACTTGAACATGGCCATGTCGACGCGCCCCCACGGTCCGTAGACGGTGAAGAAACGCAGTCCGGTCGTGGCGAAACGGTAAAGGTGTCCGTAGCAGTACGCCATCAGCTCGTCGCTCTTCTTGGTCGCGGCGTAAAGGCTGACCGGCTCATTGACCGGGTCATCGACCGTGAACGGCACGCGTTTGGTGTTGCCGTACACGCTGGAGCTGGAGGCGTAGACGAGGTGCGGGACCTCGTAGTGACGGCAGCATTCCAGCACGTTCAGGAACGCCACAATGTTGGAGTCGATGTAGGCGTACGGATTTTCGAGGCTGTAGCGCACGCCCGGCTGCGCCGCCAGATGGCACACGGCATCGAATTTCTCGTTTTCGAAGATCTTTTTGAGTTCATCGCGGTCGGCGAGGTCGAATTTCGCGAACCGTCCGCCCTGCTTGCTCTCGATGACCTGATCAAGCAGGATCTCGTCGATGTCGAATCCGCTCACTCTGAGGCGGGCGAGCTTCAGCCGCACATCGTTGTAGGAGTTGAGGTTGTCGATGCCCAGAACATCGTGTCCGGCCGCGCGCAGTGCCAAAAAGGTATGGAACCCGATAAAACCCGCTGTACCAGTTACAAGAATCTTCATCCGAATGCCTCTTTCCGTTCAGTTGTTGGGGCGCGGCGCATGATGTTGAACGTGTCCGTGCAAAGATGTTTTATAGTATAATACAATAGCATCATGTTTGCTTTTTTCAATAGATCTTTCGGCGCGAAGGCAAGGAAAAGTGAAAAGTTTTTTTGCAGAATGCGGAATTAGGACCGTTCCTTACTTGAAAAAGTCTGAAAAGAGGGATAAATTACAATAAGCTGATTTGAAACAACAAAATAGATTCAAGGTTATGGGCTACAATTACGGGATTCCGATTCATCTGTTGCGATTTCTCTGCGCGTGTATTTTCGGTAATGCCAGGACGTATTATGCAGGGCTGAACGAAACGGACCGTTCTGAACTTGAGGCACAAGGCCGGGAATTCGGCTTGTCCGCATGGTTCTACCGGTATCTGCACGATGTCCTGCCGGATGCGAAACGGACGGAATATCAGAAGATATATCAGGCGCGGCAGCTAAAAGCCATGATGTGCGCCCAGGAACTCAAACGGGTCTATCGTGTGCTGGCATCCCATGACCTGAGGTTTGTCCCGATCAAAGGCGCGGATTTGGCATTTCGTCTCTATCCTGATGCCGCTTTGCGCTCCTATAACGACTGGGATATCTGGTTTCATCCGGACGATTGCGAACGTGCGCTTGCCGTTCTGGCGGAAGATGGGTGGAAGATTCCGGATTTATATTTGGACAGGCACAAAAAAGCTATAAAAACGGCATCGCATCATTTTTCAGTGCATTTACGCGGACAACATGCGCTTGAACCGCATTTCACTCTGGCTAATTTTAACGGTATCGACCCGCACGAAATATGGAAATATACCATGGTTTATCCAGCTGGGGACGGCCAACGGGTTCTGACTCCTGAAATGAATCTGCTGATGCTAGCTCGTCATATTGCCTCAAAGTCCTATTATCACGCTCAACTCCCGAAACTGTTGACCGATGCGGCGATGGCGATGAAGGAAAATGTGGATTTTGTCCGGCTTCGCGAAATGGTGGCCCTCTGGCATCTGCCGTATCCGGGCGATCTGCTTGCCGCTTTCCCGGAGTTTTTCCCGGAAGACATAATCCGCAAGTTCGAAGCAGATCCAGATAAAACGGCCGAATTCCGGGCCTTATTCGAACTGCGAGGCAAACTTGGCAACGCAGAAAACGAAGCGCTTCTTCTGAGCCGTTTTGATGCAAGGGGACATCTTGCGGGAGGGATTCGGAAGCATATTCAAGCTCTTACGCCCGATATAATGCGTCGCATGTATCTTTTGCCGAAACGGGGTGCATACGTGCGTGTGTTTTGGGCGTATCTCTGCTATTTCTGGTCACGGAGCTGCCGGGCGGTCAGATGGATGCGAAATAAACACAAAACACGCGACTACGCACGTGCTGTCGAATCTGTCGAATCTGTCGAATCAAAACAATCCGCCAGGTAATTTTTGAGTTGAGGGCAGGGGACACTCTTGATTTTAATATTCTTCTCTAATTTAGCTGTTTTTTTATCTCGCGCTTGACAATCCGGTAGAATCGGTTTATATTAACCGAAAAATGATTCTTATCATCAACGGCACCCCATCCGGACAGGAGACAGGAATGAACGGAATTGTGAAAAAAGGCCTGACGATGCTCGGCGTCTCGCTGCTGGCCCTCGGCTCGTTCGGTTCCTGTGCGATCACGGCAGGGATTGGCATATTTGCAACGGTCTATATCATGGATTCCAATACACCGCCGAAGGAAGGAATCGCTGTTTCGGCAAGCCATGATTTTTCCGAACTGACACGCGTGAGCAGGCTTTCGTCTCTCTGGCCCGATGCGATCGACTGCGAATGGACGCTGAAATGGATCAACTACAAAAAAAGGGTGGATATCCCGGCGCCCTCGGATTATGAGGAGATACTGTACGGTTATGTCATCGTCCCGCCGGAGGAATCGAAACGGATCCTGGCGCAATACGACTGGGGAGCACTGCCCGCGAAGAATAAGGTCGGCGGTTACCCGAAAGATCAACTGCTCGCCCGGATGACCGGATTGATCCCGGACTTCCCCAAAACGGATCGGACAATGCTGTATTCCCACGCGCTGGAACAGGAAATGATATTGGGGAAATACCGCTATGACACAGGCGCGATCTTTTTCGATGCGGACCGCAACACGTTTTTCTTCTATCTGAGCAAGCGGGGGTAGGGGGCCGATATGGACCGGTTGAGCACAAACCGCAGACTGTTCCGGGAGCTGCCGGACTGGTATCTTTGCGTCGTCCTCCTGCTGCTGTTCCAGCTGCTGACCGCCTTGTTTCTGTCATTTGCCGGACCATCGGGAACCGGATTGGAACGGCTGATCGAATCCGCATACGTTTCCCCTGCCAATCGGCTCGGAAACACGTTCTTCGAGGAGCAGATGGTTTTGGGAAACATCCCGCTCGGAATGGGGTTGCTGCTCCTGATCGTCATTCTCTACGCCTTCCTCGGCGGCACGGTCATTTATCTGATCGGCAGGCTGTCGTCCGCGCTTTCCGGCAGAAAACAATCTCTGTTCTTTTTCTGTTCCGCGCTCGGTCTGCTCCTGCTTGCCGCCTGCGGAAAAAGCAAGCAGGAAACGCCAAAGACCTCTGAGACGAAAGCCGAATCCATCGTTTTCACGCTGAAGGACGGCATCGAGCTCGAAATGATCCGGGTGCAGCCCGGCACCTATACGGTCGGATTGCCACGGGTGGATCCTTTGTGGCGTTCGGACATCGACCGGCGCGAGGTAACCGTGTCCGCTCCGTACTGGCTGGGCAAATACGAGGTCACGCAGGAACAATGGGAAGCCGTCATGAGCGGAGAAAAACGTCCCGACGGATTCGACCTGAGCAACCCATCCTTATACAAAGGGGGAAAGCGTCCGGTCGATGCCGTGAACCGGAACGACGTCAACCGTTTCATTGAAAAGCTCAATGCGCTTTGCGCAGATCGTCTGCCGGAAGGATACCGATTCGATCTGCCGGATCCGGTCCGCTGGGAGATCGCATGCCGCGCCGGGACGACCACGCGGATGCCATGGGGCGATGATTTCAACCCGGAGGCTGCGAATCTGATCGCCATGGGGGAATTCGAAAAAAGCATCGACGATCTGAGTGAGGATGTTACATTCACGAACGCCGCGAAAACTCTCATTTCCGCCGTAAAGGTGGGAACCAGTTCCAGAAACCGCCATGCATTCCGTAAGACGAGCGAAGTCGGGAAATACCCGCCGAACGCCTGGGGATTCTATGATATGATCGGGAATGTCGCGGAACTCTGCCGGGAGCGGCACACGTATTCCGGCGGATACGGCGGACCGATGCAGAATGCGGCAAACGAGGTCACCGGCGACCTGCCGCCCGGAAACGATTATTATGAAAAGCAAACGGACGAGACGATCACGCATGGCGGATCATGGTGGGATCCCGACTCGGTCATCAGCCCTGCAAACAGCTGCTGGCATCCGTATTATGACTACGCACACCCGGAACCTGTCTACGACAAGGTTACCGGGCATCATGTTGTCGGATGGAAAGAATCCTGTATCGGGTTCCGTCTGGCGCTGGTGCCGATTGGAATGACTGTGGTGGAAACGGTTAAGGCTGGAATAACTGTTCCTCCTACAGCCGATACGGTAGGGCAGGGGTCTGCTCCTCGCGCCGGAGAGGAAAAGGAATATGAATAAGACGCACACGATCTCCCGGACAAGACTCGAACAGGACGAAGAACGTCTGTTCAGTGATTTCTGTTCCTGGGAATCGTTTGACAAGGCGAAATTGGAGAAAGAGATCGCCGTGTTCTCCGAGATCGCCGAATCCTACCGAAACTACTTAGAAGCCCCCCGTAGAAACAAATTTCTTGCGGAAACGGTCCGGTATCGGCTCCGGGATATTTACAGACTGCTCCGGCGTCTGTACGATGCGGACGGAGAACCGGACAAGGCGTTTCAGGCTGCGGCGACCGCCTATCAGTTATTGCAACAGGATGAAGAAACAAATCCTGATGACATGCCGCAATTCGACGAACGGGAAGAATACATCGATTATCTCATCCGGCGGAAACGTTTCGAGCTCGTTCCCGATGTCCTCCGCACCATCACGCCGAGGGTGTTTATCTTTGAGGGATATGAACGCGCGGAACGGTTTTATAACGACCTGATCGCCGTCGAGGAACTGGAGGAAACCATCGCGGATAAGCTTCAGGAGTTCCGGTTTCTGCTCGGAAAGACCGTGCCGGACGAACTGTCGCAGGCCGAATACTTGCTGTATCTGATAAAAAACGACCTGTTCCAATTCTTCCATGACCTCTTTCAATCTATGACGGACGAAGAGCTTGACGCGATGCCGAAAAGCGGCGCGGCGTCCTTGCCTGAGATCGTGCGCGAATACGACCGGCGATATAGCAACCCGAACGATCCGGACGACGATTCTCCGTTTTACGACCGGACAGACAGAATTCTTGCGGAATCATGTCCGTTCGAAGAGCTGGAGAAATGCCGCGCGCTCTGCGAAGCGCGGAATCTGAAATGGCGCATCCGCGATTTCGACAGGATGTTGAAATCGCGGCAAGGCCTCCACGACGGCGTATCGGGCTGAACATACGGGCGCAGGGCAGGGGAGACCAGTTTGTCCGCAAGGAATCCCGCGACATGCCGCTGTCCTTCCGATTCCCAGTCCCGAGGCTCCGGCAAAGGGAGCTCTTCCGTCCAAGGAAACGGCTTCCGGTCCGGGAAATGACAGCACATCAGACGAAAAGACAAGAACAAATCCATCGGAAACGAAAAACAGTCCCCAAAAAGGGCAGGGCAAATCGAAGGACCACAGGCTATCCATGTGATCCAAACCATCGACACACGTTTCTGTCATTTCCGCCGGGAAATTCTTTCTTCGCGCCACGCGATTTAAGCGGATGATAACAACCGGAACAAACGTCCAGCCGTCCTGACAATATCCCCGTCTCAAAATGCGTGCGCGCCGTATTTGTAACGTCGCATAATATATATTATGTTAAATAGACTACACACAAAAGGGCGCACGGATGCGTTTGTATCATGTTATCAATAAAGATATTGCGTGTTGCGCACAATGCCATTGTCAATAACTTTTCAACAACTTTTGACAATAAACAGGGATTCCGGGCACAGCCCCCAAAAAGAGACAGAGGAATATAAAACGAGGAATATAAAAACATGGAAAGATTGGACGCGATGCGTCCGTGGGTCGCTTCGCTCCTTGGTGAACTCGTCTGTACGAGTTCGACTGGATACCGAACGCGAGACGCGCAAGGCAAGGCAGTGAAAGTGTATATGACTTCAGAATATAAGCGTCCGTTTTTGCATGTTGATACGGGAAAGGGGTCGCTTCGCTCCTTGGTGAACTCGTCTGCGCGAGTTCGACTGGATACCGAACGCGAGACGCGCAAGGAAGTGTAAGTGTTTATGCCTTCAGACATTTGATGCGGAAAATATGAATGCTGAAAAATTGGGGCTTGTTTTGTTCTATGGGAATCTGTCTGCGAATTCGACTGAATGATGTGATGTGTTGTTCGGCAGACCGTGCAATAGCCCTACCCCCTTTTCGTTCATATTTTCCGTTTTAAGATTTTTTTGTTCAAAAACACCGTAAAACATGGGTCGAATTGGGATTCAGCCTATCTGTTCTCACTCCTTTTTGAATAATTTCTGGGGCAGGGAATCAGGGGTATGTGATGTTCTTTTCCGTTCCTTTGAGCTCAAATAATCCCCCCCCTGCCCTATCGCGAATCGGAATTTTCCGCAAAAAAACAGATCAGCCCTTGCTTTTTATGTTAAGATGAGGTATAATACTTGTAAATCTCTTTTTTTACCGTCTCAGCAGAGAATGTCAGCCCATGTACAAAACCGTTTATTATGGTGAAGACGAGAACATCCGTCTGACCAGGTATTGGTCGTCCAAGGACGGGAAACTGATCCTGGATATTCACTCCGTCGGCTCGGAAGAGTATCCCGGATCGGAAGGCGATAATATTCAGTTTAATGCCGGGATATGGTTCGCGTACAACATCTTCGACCGCGACGGACGCATCAAAGTGTCTTATGAGGTGGGCGAGCCGGACGACCGTTATCCCGATGCGTATTGGAATGTCGATGTGACATATTTTTATGCCATTACGAATGAAACGGTTCTGAAAAGCAGCTTCCGGGTCCTCATGGACCGGGAGTTCCGGATCACGAAACGCACCATGGAAGACCTCGAACTGCGGAATCTGGACGCCCTGCACGTCTTTTACGGGAAACGCCCGAAGTTCCTCCAATGGTATTGGGACGAGAAAAAGACCGGTGCAAACAGGTATTATGACGACAGGCGGCTGCAGCAGTTTATCGAAATCGACGCTGCCGATTACGACGGCTCGATCGATGTGTCTCGTCGCGGATGCCGCAAGATCGAATGCGACGATGCGTTCAAAACGAAGCTTCTCAAATTCGACCGACTGGTCTTTTATATCAAAAAAGTTTTTCTTGATCCGTCCTCCAAGTATTATCAACAGCCCCCTGCCCCGGAAGACAGAATATGAGCGACACGGAAAACCAGCATTATACTTTTCGATGGCTGTGCGTCATCATGGGGCCATGGCGGATCGGCTGGCTGGTCCTCGCCGTCGCGCTGGCTTCGGTGTACCTGGGACCTTCGGTCGCGCCAATCGCCGGATATGTGGATTCGTGTGCTTTTGTGCTTTTCCTGTTCTGCGGAGCGGCATTCATCGTCCTGTCGGCCTTCACGTTTGTCTGTTATATCCTCGTCGCTCCGTTTCCGGCGTTCTTCCGCCGGGACATCATACCGTCGTGTTTCCGCCGCAACAAAGACGGTACGCCGAAGGTCGCCAGGACGGTTTCCGTTTCGGAGGAATGCCTCGCAAGGATGGAAGACTCTTACGGCAGTGGAATCGCATTCGATCAGATCGTCGTTTATCCCGTTCTGATCTTCCTGTTTGTTCATTATATCGTGACGAGAGGATATGAGGATTATATGAACTGGCGCGATCCGAACGATTACGGCTTCTATCTGTATCCGGTGTTGTTCACCGTCCTCTCGATCCCGTGGCATCTGCTCTATACATGGTTGAACAGACGGCGCTGCCCGTACTGCCTGACGCCGCGCACGAAAGACAACTTCGACCTCGAGCATCATGTCTGCCTGCGGTGCCATACCCAGTTCGTCGCGGAAACCGAAAACGAAACCGAAACCGAATCAGAGCCTTCCCCTGCCCCGGAAAACATGAAATGAGAATCAAAGCGAATCATTTTTCCATTCAAAGGCTCTGTTTCATCATGGGACCATGGCGGATCGGAGCGCTCGCTCTTGCCGGATTCGGAGTCCTTTCTCCGGATGTAATCTATGGAATCGCCGTCCCTCTCATTATTGCTGTATTCTTTTTCAGTTGCATGATCCTGTTCGGACTAATCATCTTTGTGACTGCCGAACTGATCACGGATCTGACCAACGGAAGATGGGGCAGATGTATCCACGCGGACTTGCGGGAATTGACCGGAAAGAAGAGAGAAGCCCGTTCGCCGATGATCTTCAGGACGTACCCCGTGCCGGAAAGCTATCTGGCGAAGATGGAGAATCTCATCAGCCACGGGGAAGGATTCCTCCAGACATTTGTTTTTCCCGCGATGATCGTCGGAATCGTCGCATATTACATGCGCGGTTATGACAGATGGTTCGACTTCCATTACCCGATGCTGCCCTACGGATACTTTGTCTTCGAGGCGGCTTTCATCGCGCTCGGGATCCCGTGGTATCTGGTTTTCAGCAGAAGGGGGAAACGCTGCCCGTACTGCCTGACGCCGCGCACGAAAGACAACTTCGATTTCAAGCATCATGTCTGCCTGCGGTGCCATACTCAGTTCGTCGCGGGAACCGAAACCGACCAGGATTCCCCTGCCCCGACAGATAACGCATAATAAGGAAAAAGCGCCCTGCCCGAAGCCGTTCTTCACAATGAGGAAGAGTTCTCCGGACAGGACGCCCGATCACGCCGGGATCCCGAGTCAATCGGAATCCCCTTTCCATGATCCGAGTTCAGGGGGACTTACAGCATATTCAGCCCGAAGTCACCTCCTCTGCTCTGACGTGACAGACGGCGCAGCGGTTTCGTCGCGGTGCGTCTGCGGCGGAAATGTCTGCCGAGCCGGACGGGCAGCAGATAACGCCGCGCGGTGCGTTCCGCCACATGAAGTCTCTGCGCGATGAGGGTCGTATTTCCCACATTCTCGTAATAGAACATCTTGTAGGCGGCCCAGCGTTTCGGTTCCCTGCTGGCCCAATCCGCCAGCAGGATCATCCGACGCAGCGTTTCGGTTCCCGGCATGTCGTTCTTTTTCCAAGAGGCGGTGTTTTGTTCCGCCTCGCGCAGGATCTGGTCCATACCGATTCCCTGATCTGATCCGATCTCTTCGTTATATTCACTCATGATAACGTCCGCATCTTTCTTTCGTTTTCGTTTTATGGATGGGGTACATGTGCAAAAAAAGTTAAGGGTTCTGGGGGTTCTGTCGTACAAATGTACGACACTTCGGGCGGCGAGCGGTTCATGCATGGTCCTTTCTCTTGGTGTTCTGTGGATGTATGATTCGAGACGAATCCGGGCATCTGAATTCAGTTTTGCAGACCATCTTCCCGGATTCGGGAAAATATAGTACACTTCTCAGTTAAAGTCAAGTTCAAATTGAAACTTTTCTGAAACTTTATTAAAACTAGTTTCAATAAAAATATCTCAAAATCCTGAACCACAAAAGAAATACCGAACCTGTCGCTCCGGCGATTCTCGCGGCGTTTGAATCCGACCCCGCCCTGGCGTGTCCGGCATAAAAAACAGCTCCGCGTGCTTGCAAACCCGCCGCGCGCGCATTATATTATTTGTCGGAATCGAACAGAGAACCTTATTACATTGAAAGGAAAACATCCATCATGGCAGAATTCACCGTCAAGACCAGCCGTCACTGCGAGATCATCGACATCACCGAGGACGTCAACCGCGTGTTGCCGCAGTCCATCCCGTGCGGCATGTGCCACATCTACTGCCCCCACACGACCGCCGGGATCACGATCAACGAAAACGCCGACCCGGACGTGAAGCACGATCTCCTGCAGAAACTCTCCTCGCTCATCCCGCATGACGAGGCGTATTACCAGCACTGCGAGGGAAACAGCGACGCGCACCTGAAAGCAATCCTGACCGGATTCTGCCAGACCGTGCCGTTCCGCAACGGACGCCTTGAGCTCGGCACCTGGCAGGGGATCTATTTCTGCGAGTACGACGGACCGCGCACGCGCCGCGTGAAAGTCTATTTCGAGCCCGCGGAAGCGTAATCTGCCCCTGCCTCCCTCAAATTATCTCTATCCCCTGCCCCGGGATCATATTCGAGGCGGGGGTTCATTTTATCTTGAATATACAAAAATCCCGTAGAAAGTTCGGGCTTCCTACGGGATGATTTCTATTCAGGTGAGGTGATTCAGAGAAGAATCAGCTCTTCTTTTCAGCCGAAGCGGCGGCGTTCTGCTCGCGGATCGCGGCGCGGCGGATCTTGCCGTTGACGGTCTTCGGGAGTTCGGCGACGAACTCGATGATGCGCGGATATTTGTACGGCGCGGTGTGGGTCTTGACGTAGTTCTTGATCTCTTCCTTGAGCTCGTCGGATCCTTCCTTGCCCTTCACGAGCACGATCGTGGCTTTCACGACCTTGCCGCGGACGGGATCCGGCACGCCGGTCACGGCGCATTCGAGGATGTACGGGAGCTCCATGAGGACACTTTCGACCTCGAACGGACCGACGCGGTAGCCGGACGTCTTGATGATGTCGTCGGCGCGGCCCTGATACCAGAAGTAGCCGTCCTCATCCTGCCACGCCTGGTCGCCGGTGTGGTAATAGCCGTCGTGCCAGACTTTCTGCGTGTCCTCGGGATTCTTGACGTACTGGCAGAAGAGTCCGCACGGATGATCGCCCGGTTCCGCCTTCACGCAGATTTCGCCGGTCTCGCCGGTGCGGACCGGATTGCCTTCGGGATCGAGCAGGACGACCTCGTATTGCGGATTCGGGCGCCCCATGGAACCGGGACGCGGCTTCATGTCGGCGAGCGTGGCGATGGTGAGCGTGGTCTCGGTCTGGCCGAATCCTTCGTACGGGAGCTGGCCGGAAACGCGTGCGAACGCCTCGCTGACCTCGGCGGGCATGGCCTCGCCGGCGGTGGTGACGTGTTCGAGCGTGGAGAAGTCGACGTTGGAGAGGTCTTCCTTCACGAGGAAACGGAAGATGGTCGGCGGCGCACAGAAGGTGGTGATGCCGTACTGCTTGAACATCGGGAGCAGGTCGGCGGCGTGGAAACGGTCGAAGTCGAACGTGAAAACGCCGGCTTCGCAGAGCCACTGGCCGTAGATCTTGCCCCAGAGAGCCTTGCCCCAGCCCGTGTCGGCGACCGTAAAGTGGAGGCCGTCGGGATTGACCTTGTGCCAGTGGCGCGCGGTCATAATGTGTCCGAGCGGATAGGCGTGGTCATGTTCGACCATCTTCGGGTAGCCGGTCGTGCCGGAACTGAAGAAGACGAGCAGCGGATCGGTGGTCTTCAGGTCGGCGGGACGCTGGAAGACGGGCGGGAAGTTCGGATACAGGGCGTCGAGGTCGAGCCAGCCGTCCTTCTGTCCGTTGACCGTGAGTTTGAGCGTCATGCCGGTCACGGCGGCGGCTTCGTCGACTTCCTTCGTGATATTGCCGTCGGCGGAGCATACCACATAGCGGATGTCCGCCTTCTTGAAACGGTATTCGAAGTCGTGCGCGGTCATCTGGCAGGAGGCGGGGACCGCCACTGCGCCGATCATGTGGAGTGCGTTCAGCACGAACCAGAACTGATAATGGCGTTTCATCACCAGCATCACGCGGTCGCCCTTGCGGATTCCGAGGGAGTGCAGCAGGTTCGCGCAGCGCATGGCGTTCTCGGAGATGTCGCGGAACGTGAAGTCGCGGCAGACTTTATCCTTGGAGACCCACTTCATGGCGATCTTGTCCGGGCACTCGGCGGCGAGGCGGTTCAGCACGTCGTATGCGAAATTGAACTTCTCCGGCACCTTGAAATGCACGGCCTTGAGCGTTCCGTCCGGATTCCACTCCTCGTCCATGTAGTCCTGATAGAGCAGACGGCGTTTGCCGGTCGGGGGTTCCTTGACCGTGGTCTGCGGCACGAACGCGAACCGGTCGGGCTTGGCGTCGTCGTACTTGCTGTGCATGACGATGGAGAGGAACTTGCAGGACTTTCCGTTGGCGGCCTGCATGGCGTGCGCCTCGCGGCCGTCGAAATAGATACTGTCGCCCTCGTTCAGGACTTCCTCCTTGCCGTGCAGGAAGACGCGCAGGGAACCGGACAGGATCAGGACGAATTCCTGGCCGTTGTGCTCGGAATACTGAAGCGGCTCGTTTTCGCCCGCGGGCGGCGCGGTGACGATGAAGGGTTCACCTGTGCGGTCCTTCATGCGGATCGCCTGATGCAGATAGGAGAATTCGGGGCGGCGGACGAAGGGGAAGCCCTCGCCGCTGCGCGTGACGGTATACAGGGCCAAGTTCGGAGCTTCGCCGCTGATGACGGAGGAGACGTCCAGTCCGAAGTGTCCTGCCAGATTGTAGTAGAACGAGAACGGCGCCTGTTTGGCTCCGCTTTCGAACAGGGAGTACTCTTCCGGCGTGACGCCGAGGAGTTCAGCCATCTGTTCAACGGTGAAGTTTTTCTGAGCCCTGAGCTCACGGACTCTCATGGAGATTTGTTCTTTGTTTTCCATGTCTTGCGATCCTTGTTTGGGTTGGGTATTAGGATTGCTCAGGAAAAATCAGGCATCCGGATACGGGTGGAAACACGTCCGGACCACCCGTATCTTCCCTGTGCAAAGGGTTTCAACGGGCGGCCTTGGTAATAATAATGTCGATAATGGCATCGGACGCGATTCGGATCGAGGCAATACGTGCAGACGCGAACGCCGCGGCGGAGAATTCGCCGTCGCGCTGTTCGGAAGCGGCTGTCGTGCGGAACATCATTTGTGTTTGCCTCAATTCGTGCGTAAAAAAAAGAATAGATAAAAATATAGCCTCACTTCGAGCATTTTCAAGCAAAGAACGAAATAATCTTCCAAAAAAATCAACAAAAGAAAAGACTCCGGCGGAAATCTACCGCAGGAGTCCTGTATTGTTTTTTTATCTTTGTGTCCGAGCGGAGCAGGGTACTGCCGCAGTGGAGGCTTCGCCTCCCCTCCTCAGTCCACCGGGACGTCGGCGAGGATCTGGCGGAGGAATTCGCGGTTCTTGTCCGAGGGCGGACAGAGCGGCAGACGGTATTCCTCGTCGAGCAGGCCGCGGATCGCCATGCCTGCCTTGACCGGGATCGGGTTGGTCTCCACGAACATCGCCTTGAAGAACTTGTAGAGTTTCCGGTGGAGTTCGCGCGCCTTCGCGTAGTCTCCGGCGTTGCAAAGGTCGACGAGCTGCTTCATCTCTTTCGGGATGATGTTCGACGCCACGCTGACGACGCCGACCGCGCCGACGGACATCATGGGCACGGTGAGCGCGTCGTCGCCGCTGAGGACCGGGATGTCGCAGAGGTCGAGTATCTCGGACACGCGGTCGACGGAGCCGCCGGCTTCCTTCACGCCCGCCACGTTGTGGTTCTTCGCGAGGCGCGCGATAGTCTCGGGTGCAACAGCGACGCCGGAGCGTCCGGGCACGTTGTAGATCACGATCGGGATGTCGCAGGAATCCGCGATGGTGGCAAAGTGGCGGTAGAGGCCTTCCTGCGTGGGCTTGTTGTAGTACGGGGCGACCTGGAGCGAGAAATCCGCGCCGTCTGATTTCGCGTGACGGGTCAGGTGGAGCGCCTCTGCGGTCGAGTTCGCGCCACTTCCGGCAAGCACCTTGCAGCGGCCGTTCACGAGCTGGACCACGGTCGCGATCACGCGTTCGTGCTCCTCGAAGCTCAGCGTGGGCGACTCGCCGGTGGTACCGACCGGGGAAATCCCGTCGACGCCGTAGCTGATCTGCATTTCGACCAGCTTCGTCAGTCTATCGTAATCCACCGCTCCGTTGCGAAACGGAGTCACAAGCGCCGTGTAGAGACCTTGAATTTTCATGATTGGGAATCCTTTTCCTTGGAATATGGGCTGTCGGCGGCCGTAACGGACGCCAGTTCAAATCTGTCTGCGGAGGCGGTCCCCCGGTATACTTCGACCGCAGGGCCGGTCAGGATGATCCGCGCGGAATTTCCGGCGGGAAGATGCGTTTTGACGAGGTCGCCGGAGCGCGTGCGGAACGTGAGGTCGGAGGGCGCGTGGAAGAACTTTGCAAGCACACGCGCGGACGACGCGATCCCGGTCCCGCAGGCGAGCGTTTCGTCCTCGACGCCGCGTTCGTAGGTGCGGATCTGAATGGGCTCGGAGAAATCGTGTCCGAACTCCAGAAAATCGACGTTGACGCCCGCGGGCGCGAACGCCGCGTGATTGCGCAGTTCGCGGCCGGGACGCAGGATATCGGCACGTTCCAGGCCGTCCATGCGGACCACTGCGTGCGGCACGCCGACCGAGCCTTTGAAGACCGTGTACCCGCCGATGTGCTCGTGCGCCTCGAAGTCCTCGGTCACGGGCAGTTCGATGCGGACCAGGTCGCGCCCGATGACCTCTGCGGCAAGCTCGCCGCCGCCCGTCGCGAACGTGATGGACGAATCGCGTGCGAGGCTGTGTTCGTAGGCGAAGAGCGCGGCGCAGCGGAGACCGTTTCCGCACAGTTCCGCCTTCGACCCGTCGCAGTTGTAGAACTCCATGACGACGTGATTGCAGCCGGGGATGCGTGATTTGGAGAGCAGGATCAGTCCGTCCGCGCCGATGCCGCGGCGGCGGTCGCAGATCTTCCGGATGGCGTCCGCCGTGAAGACGTAGGCGGACTCGGAACAGTCAACGACCACAAAATCGTTGCCCGCTCCGCTCATTTTCGAGAATTTCAGAAGATTCAACTTGGCCTCCGGATGGTTTCGGTTCGCGGCTGACCCTATCTGCCGCCGACCGTAAAGAAATCATATTCCGGTTCGGACACAGACGTCGATCCACCGCTTTCTGCTTTAAAAGATAACTCCAAATCGCTGATTTTACCAGTGTTTTTCCCGAAAAACCATGATTTTTTCCGGACGCAGCGCGCTTTTCGCGGCTTTTTGTCCGGCAGTCCGGCAAAATCACTCGGACCGCAGCACGTCGATCGGGTTCTGCTGCGCCGCGCGCCATGCCGGATACGTGCCGAAGACCACGCCGACGAACGACGAGATCAGGAGCGAGCCGATGATGTTCGTCATGGATGCTTCCGTTGGCATTTCCGCGTAGCGTTTCACGATCTCGGAGAGGCCGAGCCCCAGGCCGATGCCGACGCATCCGCCGAGCGTGGTCAGGATCACGGTCTCGATCAGGAACTGGAACAGGATGTCGAACTTCTGCGCGCCGAGCGCGCGGCGCGTGCCGATCTCCTTCTTGCGTTCGGACACGCTCGCGAGCATGATGTTCATGATGCCGATGCCGCCCACGAGCAGCGAGATGCTGGCGATGGCGCCCATGACGATGGTGAAGATCTTCTGGGTGCGCTCGCGCTGCTTGAGCAGGTCCAGCGGCACGATCATGTCCCAGTCCTTGGTCTTCGCGTGCGCCTTGTCCAGATAGTTCTGGAGGCGCTTCGACGTGTTGTCGATGTATTCGAGGTTGGCGACGTTCACGAGCATCACGTCGTAGTCGACCAGGATCGCCTTGTTGCTGCGGCGTCCCTGGCTTTCGCTCGCGTAGTTGCCGTAGATCGCCATGTCGGTGCTGGCCGGGATCACGATCATGTCGTTCGGGCTGCCGACTTCCGGCAGACTCGTGCCGTTGTCGTTGGCGATGATGCCGACGATGCGGTAAGATGCCGTTCCGGTGCGGATGTTCGATCCGACCACGTCCTTCGCACCGAGCGGGAAGAGCTTGCGCTTCACGTTCTGCCCGATCACGCAGATGGTCGCGGCGTTGCTGAAGTCGATATCGTTGAACCAGCGCCCGGACGTGAGGTGACAGGAGGTGTCTTTCATGAACCCCTTGGAGACACCGCAGAGTTTCAGGTCCAGGCGCGTCTCGCCCCTCGTGATGGGCTGGCGGGTGTTGCGGACGGTGGTGATGTGGTGGACGTTCTCCATCGTCTTGATGAACTGGTAGTCGCGGATGTCGAGGCCGTAGTCCTCGACCGCGCTGACGGAGTTGCTGCCGGACGAGCCGGAGGTCGTGTCGAAGTGCGGCTTCTTGGTATGGATGATGATCTTGTCGATGCCCATGGACTCGATTTGGGACAGCGCGGAGCGTTCCGCGCCCTTCGAGATCGCCATCATGGAGATCACGCTCCCGACGCCGAAAATCACGCCGAGCGAGGTCAGCAGCGAACGCGTCTTGTGCAGCCGCAGGTTCAGGAAGGACAGCGACACGATGTCGGAGAACCGCATCATTTGGACGCGCCCTCCTCTTCCGCCGTGGTCTTCAGCGACGCTTTCGCGTCCGCCGCCATCTTATCCTGCGGGAGTTCGCCGAACCCGGACAGCGGCCCGGTCAGCTCGTCCACGGAGTCGGTCGGCTTTGTCTGCACGATGCGGCCGTCGCGGAGCCGGATGACCTTGTCGTAGTGCGGCTCGAACATCGGGTTGTGCGTGACCATGATGATCGTCACGTTCTGTTCGCGGTTGATGCGATGGAAGAGCGCCATGATCTCGTTGCCGGTCTTCTCGTCGAGGTTGCCGGTCGGTTCGTCGGCCAGCAGGAACGCCGGATCGTTGCAGAGCGACCGCGCCACGGCCACGCGCTGACATTCGCCGCCGGAGAGCTGGGTGGGACGGTGCCCGAGGCGGTGCCCCAGCCCAACGACCTTGGCGAGTTCCAGGGCGCGCGCCCGGCGGATGCGCGGCGCGACGCGCTTGTAGATCATCGGCACTTCGATGTTCTGTTCGATGGTCAGGTACGGGAACAGGTTGAAACTCTGGAAGATGAACCCGATCCTGATGTTGCGGACCGTCGCCTGGTCGCTGTCGGACAACGTCGCCACGTTCACTTTTTCCAGGAAATAGTCGCCGGACGTCGGGACGTCGAGCATCCCGAGGATGTTCAGCATCGTCGATTTGCCGCTGCCGGACGTACCCACGATGCCGACGAACTGCCCGCGCTGGATGGAGAACGAGATCCCCTTCAGCACGTTCACGGCGAGCCCGCCGGGATTGTACGTCTTGCGGATGTCCCGCAGCTGCACTACCACATCGTCGTTCATACGGACTCCGACGGCTTATTCAGACTGCTTCTTCTGGTACGGACGGTACAGGTACACCACGTCGCCGTCTTCCAAGCCTTCCGTGATGCGGACCGCGGTGTCGTTGGACTCGCGGATCTCGACCGGGACTTCCTCCGGAGTGCCGTTGCGGTTCACGAAGACGAAGAAGCCCTTGTCGTTCTCGAAGACGGCTTCCATCGGCACGGAGATCACGTCGTGCAGGATGCTGGACACGACTTCCACGATCACGGACATGCCGTTCACGAGCTGCGGATCCTGCGTTTCCAGCGTGATGCGCGAGGGATAGATCTTCGGGGACGTCTCGTCCCAGTACATCTGGTTGACCGGGAGCGTGGCGATCTCGGTGATCTGCCCCTTGATCTTCAGCGTGGTGATGGCTTCCGGCGTGATGATCGCGGAGTTGCCGATCTGCACCTTCGAGCGGAACGCCTCCGGGATGTCGAAGTTGACCATGAGGTTGGTCATCTCGGGAATCGTGAGGAGGATCTCGCCCTTGTGGACGTCCAGGCCGGGCTTGATATCCTCTCCGCCCCAGCGGCGGTCCGGGTCGCCGTAGATCACGATGCCGTCCGCGGGCGCGGTCAGCTTCATCATCGGCAGGTAGGACTCGTAGCGTTCGAGCGTGGCGGCCTGGCGGCGCGAGTTCGCGCGGAGGTTGTCGACGCGCTTCTTCGCCTGGATCAGGGAGGACGAAGTGGAGATGCGCGCCTGTTCGAGATTGAGGCGTGCCTGCTCCAGTGAGTTGTTCAGGGACATGAGCTTGATCGGATCGTCGTAGTGCTTGAAGCTCTTTCCGTCGATCTCCGCCTGATTCAGGGAATTCTCGCTTGATTCGATCCTGCTCTGGAGATTTTTCAGTTCATTTTCGTTCGCTTTGCGGGCGGCCTCGTCCGTCACGCCCGAATGCGAGATATCATACTTTTTGTCCGAATAGTTTTTCTTTGCCGTGGCAAGCGCGGCCTCGGCGTTCGCGATCGCCAGGTCGTTGCTGTCGCGTTTCTGCGAACGCGTGAGACGCAGGTACTTCCGCTGGTCGGATTCGGCCTGGCGCACACGGTCCTCCGCCTCGCGGAGCGTAACCTCGTTTTTGCGTTCCTGGATCTTCTCGTTTTCGATGGCGATCACGAGTTCCTCCTCCGTGTTGGAGAGGGTCGTGCGCATTTCCTCGATGCGTTCGATCAGGTCGCTGTCCTCGAACGTGATCAGCACGTCGCCTTCCTTCACGCTGGTGTTCTCGTCCACCACGCTCAGGATCTTCGTCGCGAAGTTGGCCTCCAGGCCGAGCTTGTGCTTCTTGTTCGCCACGATCGTGCCGTTCAGGCGCAGCCCGAGGGTCATGTCCCCCTTCACGACACGGTAGGTGCGGTCGGGGTCCTTGCTTCCCTCGCGGTCCGCGGACACGGTCTTATGCTTGTACACGCGGACGCCGTAGTACAGCCCTCCCGCCAGAAGCAGCGCCGGCAGGAGCACAAAGATGAATACTTTCGCGGGTTTCTTCATGGCTTATTCTCCGGGCTGGGAGGTTGCGGGGACCGCGGCGGGCGCGGTGGATTCCGAGGAAGAAGCGGCATCGGGCGCGGCTTCCGTTGTCTCACCTTCGGCGGACTTTTCGGCGGATTCCTTGCCGTCTTCGGCTTTCTTTTCCTCGTCATCGTCCCCGAACAGCGTCTTCCAGGAAACGAGCGGGTTCTTGATGAATTCGTCGTTCACTTTCTCGATCGTCGTTTCGAGGGTCGGGAGTTCCTTGGAGTTGCGCATGACTTCGCCGAAGTCGTTGGTCGAGCGGATCATTTCTTCCGGATCGAAGAGCACGCCGTCCGCCATATCGTTCGGGGTCAGGATGCGGACGCGGAGGAAGAAGAGCAGCTGAAGGATCTCCTTGTCGGTGTATTTCGAGGTGAAGAGCTCGCCGAGGTACGGGATGTCGCTCAGGAAGGGGATGCGCTCCTGCTGGATGGAATTGCGGTTGGTGTAGAGGCCGCCCATGATGACGATCTGACCGTCCGCGAGGCGGAGATACGAGGAGATGCTGCGGATGGAGATCACGGGCACCTGGTAAAAACCGTTGCCGTTCGCGATCGTCTGATAACTTTGAATGTTGGAGACTTCCGGCTCCACGCGGAGCGTCACGTTGTCGTTGTTGATCATGAGCGGCTCCACGGTCAGCGTCACGCCGACGCGCTTGAACGTGGTGCTGGTGCTGATGCTGCCGTTGGTGATGGTCTGGGACTGGATCGGCACATCCTGGCCGTTCGAGATCTCGGCTTCCTCGTTGCGGCCGACCACGATCACGGGCGAGGACAGGACCTTGGCGTCCAGCGCGGTCAGAAGCCACTGGAGCGCGATGTTGAAGTTGTTGTGTCCCGCGGCAAACGTCCAGTTGGCCGTGGCTCCGTCCGAAGAGCTGCCGCCCTGCGGCGAGGTCTGCATGCCTCCGTAGCTCATGGTGTCGCCGTCGTACCGCTGGTTCATGTCGTCGATCATGGAGATCGTGGTCGGACTGTTGAACATGAACGACAGATTGCGCTGGGTGTTGTCGGAGAGCAGGACTTCCACGATCTTCGCCTCGATCAGCACCTGCGGCGTCGCCACGTCGATCAGCGGGAGCGTCTTCGCGATCGCCTCCACGTTCTCGACCGCGTCGCGGATCGTCAGCATGTTCTGTTCCACGCCGTACTCCACATAGCCCGTGTCGGAGATCATCGCGTCCACGCTGTTCCGCAGTTTCGACGCCGTCACGTAGCGGCAGCGGTAAATCAGGATGCTCGTGTCGTTCGTCGAGGGGATGATCTTCAGGTACGGAGCCTCTTCCTCGACGTTCTGGCGCGTACTCTTGCGGATCGGCTGGAACATCTCGCGGAGCTGCTGCGCGACGGACACCACGTTCTTTTTTCCTTCTTCGATGGATTCGGGCGTCCTTTCGACAACCTCGGTGGAATCGATGCCGGAGATCGGCTCGTCAGCGAGGATCGAGGTGCCGGTGAGCGCGGCCAGGGCGAGGAACGTGTAGAAGGTGCGGCGGGCAATGGGCGTCATGCTGGGGGTGTCCTTATGGATAAAAGTTCAATACTGAATACGCGGGTGTGTATGGACTATAATATACACCGCAAAAGCGAAAAAAAAAGCCCAGTGCCAAAAAAAAGTTAAAAATAAAAATATTCAGCTTCAAAACAATGTTGAAAACAGGCTTGTTTTTCTTTTGCAATCCATTGTATTTTCAGTCTGCTTCTATTGTCTTAGATCCATACATCCGTACTCCACCGCTTGTACACGATTATCCAGCCTCCCAACCACCGTTTTTGAGCATTCCCGTCCGCTCGCATCTTGTTTCGTCCGTCTGCGGCCGGTTACAACGCCGATGACGTTGACTCCTCCTGAATAAAGATACTGGAAACGTCGTGTTCCGATTCAGTCATACAAAAAACTGTTTTTCCGTTTTATTCTGTTTTTTGCTTGCAAAAAGCAAAAAACGGGCTATTATATTTAAGGTTTTTTCAACAGTTCCACCTCAAATCCCCCTTCCCTCACATGAACATCTTTTCCGATCCGCTTTCCCCGTGGCGTCAGCCGCTCCGTTTCCTCTATCCCGCAAACTGGTGCAAACCGGGTTTCGAACATGCGCTTGCGTATCTTCAACAGCATCCCGAGCTCCGGGACGAAAGCAATCTGCTCACGAACAGCGCCGGAAAACTTGTCTGGAAAGTCTCTCTCCCCGCTGAATTCGGCGGCGGTGCGGTGGCGTGGAAGCTCTGCGAAGGAAAAGTCCCGCGCCGTTATATCATCAATCTGTCGCACCCCGCCCGCGAATGGCGCAACTACCAGGCGATCGAACGTCTCGGGATTCCGACGACCCATGTTCTGGCATTCGGCGAGACGCGCAAATACCATTGGAAACTTGTGGAATCGTTCATCGTGACGAAGTTCATCGAGGACACCCGTGACGGCCGCGATTTCATGCCCGGCGGCAAACTCCGGCAGGACGTCGCCATGCGGCGTCAGTTCTGTACGCTTCTCGCGCCGGAGATCGCGAAAATGCATAAGCACCTCTTTTTTCACAAGGCGCTTCATCCGCGCAACATCCTGTACAGCGGGGACACGCCGGAGACCATGAAGATCTATTTCATCGACGTCGCGCGCTGCCGCATCCGCCTCGGTTTCGCGATGCCCTATGTGGTCAAGTTCGATCTCTACACGCCTCTGCGCGATCTTCAGCTCCCGACCGAGGAAAGTCTGGAGTTCCTGCGCATCTACCACGACTGTTTCCCGGAATGCCCGTACTCGCTTCCCGAACTCGAAAAACGCCTGCGCAAATACCGCCGCCACAGAAAGACGTTCAACGTCGTGGACTGCGGCAAAGAATAATCCGCTCCCGGTTCTCCTCTCCTTTTTCCTTTCCCTCCTTCTTCGCCTCCCCTGCCCGCTGACATGTCGGCGACCCCTCTGTCACGCGGGCAAAAAAAACTCAGTTCTGAATCGGAGCCATCCTGTTTTGCAGAACTGAGTCAATTGTTTTCAACTTTGTTTCTCTGAGTCATAGCCGCCATCCTAAAACTGTTCGGCTCACGTGCGCAAACGCTTTCGGGATGTCTTTCATCACCCGGACGCACTGATGTTTCACCCGCTTCGTCCCCGTTTTGACGAGGTTCGACACCGTGCAGTAGAAATCGGTTGCCGCTTCAATGAGCCGGTAGGCGCCCGCACGCAGGCTGGCGCCGACCGAATGAATAAAGCCAAAGGAATATTCCGGCATCGGCAGAGAGAAAGCGAGCGTCCCCGCCTCCAATCTGACCGGGAAACCGAAACAGATTCCGAGGGAATGCTGCGAACCCGGAAGTCTGCACATGAAGCCGCTTTCCCGCTGCGGGATGATGCCGCAGAAGGAGAACGCGTACTCGCGTGCACAGTCAGAAATTCTGAATTTGAGTTCCGAGTTCACAGGATTGGCCTTTGCCTTTGGATCGAATTACTTGTTTTCGTTCTTCTGGAGAACGCCAGCTTCGACCATCTTGTCGATGAGCTGCTGCATGGAGTTCATGGCGCCGAGGAAGCCCTGCGGAGGCATGATCACGCGGACGTTCGCGACCGGGGTCGGAGCTTCGCCTTCACCGGCGGGCTGAAGGGTGACGAAGTCAAAACGGACCATGTTGCCGGCGAAGTGGATCTGACCGATGCCGTCTGCGAAGATTTCTTTTTTGTCTGCCATAGTTGTAATTCCTTATGTAGGTTTTTTTGTTTTGTTTTTGGTGTCGTTTGGGGACGAAAAGCAAAAACGTGACATCCTTTCCGATTCCGATCGTACTGGCCGAACCGGCGGGATGAATCCCGGTATGCTTCAAAAACTGGTTATATTATACCCCATGTTTTCAGAAAATGCAAGCCCTTTTTTGACGTTTTTTTGAGAAAAAATTGTTTCTCCTTCATAATGAACGAGAAATAAATTGAAAAAACTTCCGCCTTTTCGCCTCATTTCACCTCGCACACCTCGGCCCGAACTCTTTTTACGCACTTTCCAATACGCGTTCCGATAAAAAAAGAGGGCCGGGTCCGGCATTTTCGCGCCGCCCGGCCAGTTGAACTGAAACTGAGCTCATTTCAGTTCAATTATCAAACGCCTGGATCATGTCGAGCATGATGTTGACGGATTCATCGAGGTAGGGATCCGGGCCGTCGTCCTTCTTGTTCTTCCTGGACGAGGAGGAATTCCGGTCGGCCTTGTAAATCTTGTCCTGTTCCTTCTGGATGGCCTTTTCCCGTTCATATTCCGCCCAGCGCTTGTCGAAATCGAGCGCGACGTCCTTGTTCTTTCTGATCTCCTCGTAGAGCGCAATGTCGGCCATCAGGGCCTTGAAGATAGGATCTTCGGCGACGCGGGCTTCCGACTTCGCCTTGAGCTCGGAAATCAGGCCCGGCGTCACGGCGTATTTGCCGTCGTACACGGAATAGCGGGCGGGACGGATCGTGTCGTACGGGAGTGCGTGCCTGAGCGCGCGCTCGCCGGTCTCCTCGGTCTCGGAGAATCCGGGCAGCGGGATGTCGGCCTCGACGCCCTTGATCTGCGTGGACTCGCCGTTGATGCGGTAGAATTTCGCGTTTGTGAGCTTGAGTTGACCCGCGTCGAACCGCTCGGACGCGATGTAGAGCATGTAGTTGTTGAGGTCGGTCACGACCTGCACGGAGCCTTTGCCGTGCGTGTGCGGATCGCCGACCACGACGGCGCGGTGATAATCCTTCAGCGCGGCGGAGAAGATCTCCGTGGCGGACGCGCTGTAACGGTTCACGAGCACGAGCATCGGGCCGCTGTAGGCGATCTGGCCGCGGTCGTTGTCGCGCAGGACCGAGGTGGACGCCTTGTCCTTCACCTGCACGATCGGGCCTTCCGGAATGAAGAAACCGGAGAGGTCGACGGCCTCGGTGAGGCTGCCGCCGCCGTTCGCGCGCAGGTCGACGATCAGCCCGTCGATCTTCTGGTCGGCGAACTCGTTCAGGATTTTGAGCACGTCATGCCCGGAGCTGTTGTAATCCTCGTCGCCGCGACGGACCGCGGCGAAGTCGATGTAGAACGACGGCAGGTCGATCACGCCGATCTTTTTGGTCTGGCCGTCTTCAGTTTTCGCCTCGATGATGCGGCTCTGCGCGTGGGATTCGTTCATGGGGACGTTGCCGCGCGTGATCGTGACCTTTTCGGGCGCGGCCTGCGCGCCTTTGCGCGCGGGAAGGATAGTCAGGGTAACGCGCGAACCTTCCTTGCCGCGGATCAGCGTGACGACCTTTGACAGCGGCATATCCATCACGTCGACGGGCTCGCCGCCCTCCTGCGTCACGGCGATGATCCGGTCGTTCTCGCGGAGCGTGCCCTCCTTGTCCGCCGGGCCGTTCGGCACGACCTCGACGACCTTCGTATAGCCGTCTTCGGAGGACAACACGGCGCCGATGCCGGAGAGATTGAGGGAGATGTGAATATCGAAGTCCTCGCCTGTGGCGGGCGACATATAGGTTGAGTGCGGGTCGCAGACGTTCGCGAACGAGGTCAGGTAGCCTTCCAGCACGTCGATCGGGTCCATGCCCTCGACCGTGGTAAGGAGCTGGTCGACGCGTTTCTGGACGCGTTTTTCAGGGGAAAGCAAGGGTATCGCGGGAGCGGGCGCTTCTTCCTCCTTCTCCTCTTTGACTTCGCCGTCTTTCGCTTCGGCTTTCGCCTTCTCCTTTTCCGCGGCGGCTTCCTTCGCCTCTTCCTCGGCGGCCTTGTCACTCATCCGGGCCACGATCAGCTCGTTCTTGATGCGTTTCGCCCAGATCGCGTGCTGTTCCTCAACATTCTTCGGCCACGGGGCATCCTCGCGGTCGATGTGGTACGTCTCGTCCGGATCATACTTGATCGGCTTCGAGAGGAAATCCCGTGCGAAATCGCGGTATTCGGCGAGGCGGAGCGAACGCGCGTTGAAGATGTCGAACGCGATCTGAACGTCACCAGCGGCGGCCTTGCGCGCAAGCTCGTCCTTGGACTTCGCGAACATATCGACATCCTCCTGAAGGAAGAAAATGCGCGTCGGGTCCATGACGCGGAGATATTCATCGAAGACCTCGCCGGAAAACGCGGCGTCCATCTGGCGTTTCGTGAAATGCTCCTTCGCCAGAAGCTGCACCACCAGCGACGCGATCAGCCCCATCTTCCGGTCCGGACGTTTCAGCGTGACCGCGTTCGGCGCGGACGCATCGTTCTGCGCGGCATCCTGCTTCGCGTCCTGCGCGGACAAAACGGGGACATGCGGACAGAACACGGCGGCGGCCGCGATCACGGAAAGAAAGATTTTAACACAAGATTTGCGTGTAAAGATATTCATAAACGGACAACTCCTGTTGCAGCGGGACAACGAATCGCACATGTGAAAAGACAAATAATCCTATAAAATACCACACTTTCTAAAGAATTCCAACACCGTTTGCCGTTTTTTTCTTTTTTTTCTGCTTTTTCTCCGTTTTTACTTGTCAAAACAGCTTTTGTGCAGTATATTATTTATTTGATTAGCGTCTTAAATCCGGAGATTTTCACAATGCCTGACGAAGATACCTTCCAGGTCGCATGCCCCCGCTGCGGCGACACCTTCAACGTTCCGATTCTTCTTCTTGAGAAAAAAGCCCAGTGCCCCGGCTGCGGGGCGAAATTCGCCATGGAACCGCCCCCGGGCCCCGCTGGCCGCGAGCTGAAAGCCCGCGCCATGCGCGCAAAGGAAGAGGCCGCGTCCGGCGAAACCAGCTCCGTTCATATCCCGCTCAAAGGCGCGAAACCCGTCTCCCGTCCTTCCACGAACACCGTGAAGCTCGCCCGCTTCAAAAGCGGAGCCGAAGAGAACCAGGAAAAGCTCGCCGCCGTCCAGAACCAGCAGGCGGCATCCGGCGTCCACGTCGACCATGACGCCATTCAGAAGGAACTCGCGCAGAACAGCGCATCCTCCGGCCGCCGCCGCACGATCTCGTCCGGCGTGTCCGCCGCCCCGGCCCCCGCCAGAAAATGGTGGGAATTCTGGAAGAAATAATCCGGAGACGCCGGGCCGTGCGGGCTTGAATTCCGCTGAAAACCCGGCGCACGAACCAGTTTTTCAACGTCAATTCAAATACAGATCAAAACACAGGAGAACCCGCACATGTCCGAAGAACTTCAGGGACTTTTGAACAAGATTCAGGCCGAAGGTCTGGAAAAGGCCGAAAATGAACGCGCACGGCTCGTCGCCGAAGCGAAAGCCCAGGCCGACGCCATCATCGCCGAAGCCAAAGCCCAGGCCGACAAGATCCGCAAAGACGCCGAGGCCGACGCCGAAGCTTCTCAGAAAAAAGCCGACGCCGCCGTCAGGCAGGCCGCACGCGACGTCATCATCTCCCTGAAAGACGATCTCCAGGAAAAACTCCGCGCCGTCGTCCGCGAGGCCGCCGCGCAGGCCATGACTCCGGAAGCGATGGCGGGACTCATCGCCCAGATCGCCGGACAGTTCGCGAAGAACGCCGCCTCCGGCGCCGAGGTCATCCTCTCCGTCCGCGAACGCGAAGAAGCCGCCCAGAAGCTCATCGGCTGCCTCCCCGACGTCCTGAAGAAGAACTCCTCCGTCCAGCTCGGACGCGGTTTCGCCGCCGGTTTCAAGATCGGCTTCAACGACTCCGAAGTCTTCCTCGATTTCAGCGACGAAGCGCTCGCCGACGTCATCTGCGAATTCGTCGGTCCGAAACTCGCCGCCGTCATCAAAGCCTGACCGCTCAGGCAACCCTTCATCCAGTACCATAAAGGATTCATCGGATGAATCTTTATATCTCGCTCGTTTCCTCCCTGCCGCTCCTCCGCATGACGGACGCGCCGCTCGTGAGCTACGGGAAATTCATGTCGGACTGCGAGTGCCTGCTCGACGCCAAGCACATCGACATGCTCCGCCGCTTCTCGCTCGTGCCGGGTCTCCGCCCGGGAGAGAAGCCGCTGGACGCCGCGACGGACGATCCCGACGTGCTCGAGGCGTTCATCGCGGAATTTCCGAAAAGCTCGCTGGCACGGGAATACCTCTGCTTTGAATCCGCGCTCCGCCACAGCGCCATGAAGCTCCGCGCCGCCAAGCTCGGCGCGGCCTTCTCCGCCCCGAAGCCCGGACACGTCTTCTTCGATCCCGAAGCCGACCGCATGGTCCGCGCGGCGTTCGCCGCCCCGAACCCGGTCGAACGCGAACGCATCCTCGACACCGCCCGCTGGAACAAGCTCGACGAACTCGAGGTGAAGAACCGCACCCCCTTCAATTTCGACACCGTCTGCGCCTACAGCATCCGCATCCAGATCGCGGAGAAATGGGCCGCCAGATCCGCCGGAAACTCCGCCGAGGGACTTGACCGGACCGTCATGTCCGTGCTCGCCACCGATCCCGGCGCACAGAACTGATTCACACAAACAAATATCAACCATACGAACGCAGGAGCGTGAACTCACATGCCTGAACTTCAGAAAGGACGCATCAAAGGCGTAAACGGAAACCTGGTCACGGTGGAATTCGACACCGCGGTCATGCAGAATGAAGTCGCCTACGTCATCGTCGGCGACCAGCGCCTCAAAGGCGAGGTCATCCGCGTGCGCGGCAACCGCGCCGACCTCCAGATCTACGAAAGCACCGCCGGACTCAAGATCGACGACCCCGTCGAATTCTCCGGCGATATGCTGAGCGTCGCACTCGGCCCCGGCCTCCTCACCAAGGTCTACGACGGACTCCAGAACCCCCTGAACCTCCTCGCCGAAAAGGCCGGATTCTTCCTCCAGCGCGGTCTCTACCTCGACGCTCTCGACATGGAATCCGTCTGGGACTTCACCCCGATCGCCAAGCCCGGCGACAAGCTCGTCGCGGGCGACTACATCGGCAGCGTCCCCGAAGGCATCTTCACCCACTACATCATGCTGCCCTTCCGCTTCGCAGGCAACTGGGAAGTCGTCTCCGTGGCCCCCGCCGGTCCGCGCAAGATCACCGACGCCGTCGCGCACGTCCGCAACGCCGACGGCGAGGAACGCGACGTGACCATGGTCCAGTACTGGCCCGTCAAGCTCCCCATTTCCTGCTACAAGGAAAAGCTCCTCCCCACCAAGACGCTCATCACCCAGCAGCGCACCATCGACACCTTCTTCCCCGTCGCGACCGGCGGCACGTTCTGCACACCAGGTCCCTTCGGCGCGGGCAAGACCGTGCTTCAGCACTCCATCAGCCGTTACGCCGAAACCGACGTCGTCGTGATCGCGGCATGCGGCGAACGCGCCGGCGAAGTCGTGGAAATCCTCCGCGAATATCCCACGCTGGAAGACCCGCGCACGGGCAAGACGCTCATGGACCGCTCGGTCATCATCTGCAACACCAGCTCAATGCCGGTGGCCGCACGTGAAGCGTCCGTCTACACCGCCGTCACCATCGCCGAATACTACCGCCAGCAGGGACTGAACGTCCTCCTCCTCGCCGACTCCACCTCCCGCTGGGCGCAGGCCCTCCGCGAGATGTCCGGCCGACTCGAGGAGATCCCCGGCGAAGAAGCCTTCCCGGCATACCTCGAATCCCTGATCGCCGGTTTCTACGAACGCGCCGGTCTCGTGCTGCTCAACGACGGCAAGCGCACCGGCTCCGTCACCATCGGCGGTTCCGTCAGTCCCGCCGGCGGCAACTTCGAAGAGCCCGTCACGCAGGCCACGCTGAAAGTCGTCGGCGCGTTCCTCGGCCTCTCCCGCGAACGTTCCGACGCCCGCCGCTTCCCGTCCATCCACCCGCTCGACAGCTGGAGCCACTATCACAGCATCGTGCCCGCCGAGGACCTCGCGTTCGCGCGCGCCACGCTCCGCCGAGGCCAGGAAGTCAATCAGATGATGAAAGTCGTCGGCGAAGAAGGCACCAACACGGACGACTTCGTGACCTATCTGAAGAGCGAATTCCTCGACTTCGTCTACCTCCAGCAGAACACCTTCGACGCGGTCGACGCCGCCAGCGACGACAAGCGCCAGCAGTACTGCTTCGCCAAGGTCATCGGCGTCCTGAAAGCCAGCTTCAAGTTCGACGATAAGGACCAGGCGCGCCGCTTCTTCCAGGAACTCCAGCTCACGTTCATCGACTGGAACTACATCGCGTTCGGTTCCGACAAGTTCAAACACCAGGAAGAAGTCATCGACGCCAAAATCAAGGAGAGAATCGCAAATGCGTAAAGTTTACCATAAAATCATCCAGATCGCGGGCAACGTCATCACCGTCGAGGCCGACGGCGTCGCAAACAACGACCTCGCCGAAGTCACCAGCGCCCGCGGCACCTCCCTCGCGCAGGTCATCCGCCTCCTCGACAACAAGGTCTTCCTCCAGGTCTTCAACGGCACCCGCGGCATCAACACCGGCGACGAGGTCCGCTTCCTCGGCCACCCGATGCGCGTTTCCGCCTCCGACGCCCTCCTCGGCCGCATCTTCACCGGCGCGGGCGTCCCGCGCGACGGCCGCCCCGAGATCCGCGACAACATGATCGAGATCGGCGGCCCCTCCGTGAATCCCGCCAAGCGCATCATCCCCCGCAAGATGATCCGCACCGGCATCCCGATGATCGACGTTTTCAACACGCTCGTCGAATCCCAGAAGCTCCCGATCTTCTCCATCGCGGGCGAACCCTACAACGAACTGCTCGCGCGCATCGCCATGCAGGCCGAAGTCGACGTGATCGTCCTCGGCGGCATGGGCCTCAAATACGACGACTACCTCACCTTCCGCAACACCCTCGACGAGCACGGCGCGCTCTCCCGTTCCGTCATGTTCGTCCACACCGCCGCCGACCCGACCGTGGAATGCCTCCTCGTGCCGGACATGTCCCTGGCGGTCGCCGAGAGCTTCGCCCTCGAAGGCAAGCGCGTCCTCGTCCTCCTCACCGACATGACCAACTTCGCCGACGCCATGAAGGAGATCGCCATCACCATGGAACAGGTCCCCTCCAACCGCGGCTATCCCGGCGACCTCTACAGTCAGCTCGCCTCCCGCTATGAGAAGGCGGTCGACTTCGACGGCGCGGGCTCCATCACCATCCTCGCCGTCACCACCATGCCCGGCGACGACGTGACCCACCCGATCCCCGACAACACCGGATACATCACCGAAGGCCAGTTCTACCTCCGCGGCGGCCGCATCGAACCGTTCGGCTCCCTCTCCCGCCTCAAGCAGAACGTCAACGGCAAGACCCGCGCGGACCACCGAACGGTCATGGACACGATGATCCGTTTCTACGCCGACTACAAGGAGACACTGGAAAAGCAGTCCATGGGCTTCCAGATGTCCAACTGGGACAACAAGCTCCTCAAATACGGCAAGCTCTTCGAGAAGAACATGATGGACCTCTCCCTCAACATTCAGCTCGAAGACGCCCTCGACCTCGGCTGGAAGATCCTCGCCGACTGCTTCGACCCCACCGAAACCGGCATCAAGACCTCCCTCCTCGAACAGTTCTGGCCTAAAAAGGATTGACCTTCGCCATGGCAAAGATCAAATTTACGAAAACCGAGCTGAAACGCCAGAGGGACCAGCTGAAGCAGTTCACACGCTTCCTCCCCACGCTCCAGCTCAAAAAACAGCAGCTCCAGCTCGAGATCAGACTCTGCGCCGAGCGGATCGCCGCCAATGAACGCAAGGAACAGGAGGCAGTCGCCAGACTCGCCGAATGGACCATGCTCTTCGGCGACGCCGACGCGGCCGCAGTGATCGCCGCGAAGCTCCGTATCCGCAAGGTCAACCGCGAATACGAGAACATCGCAGGCGTGAACGTCCCGGTCTACCACTCGACGGACTTCGAGCTGGAACCCTACGACCTCTTCTCCGCCGATCCCTGGATCGACGACGGGATCGAGGCCGTAAAGGCGATCGTCGAACTCCGCATCGAACGCGACATCATCCGCGAGCAGAACCGTCTGATCGTCCAGGAGCTCCGCGTGACCACGCAGCGCGTCAACCTCTTCGAGAAGGTGAAGATCCCGGAGGCGAAGGAAAACATCCGCCTCATCCAGATCTCCATCTCCGACAACGACATCGCCGCCGTCGCGCGTTCCAAGATCGCAAAGAAAAAACTTCAGGAGCCCGCAGCATGATCATTCCCATGAAACTTGTTACGCTCCTCTGCCTGGAGCAGGACCGTTCCGCCGCGGTCGACGCGCTCGCCGGACTTGAGCTCATGCAGCTCTGCCGCACCGCGCTTCCCGCCACGAAGGACGTCGCTTCCATTTCCACGCAGCTCACCGAATGCGAACGCGTGATCGGCATTGTCCGCAGCGCCCCGGCGATGAAGAATCCGCCCGCCGCGCCCGAAGTCGCCGACGACGAACTCGTCGCCTACGCTTCCAAGCTGATCTCGGGCAAGACCGCCGCGTTCAAGGAGCAGGAACGCCTTCAGCACGACCTGAGCCTCCTTGCCCCGTGGGGCGAATTCGACCGCTCCGCCATCGCGAAACTCGAAGCGAAAGGCGTGTACGTCACGCTGTGCGCCACTCCGCGCAACATCTTCGACCAGCGCACGAAAGACGACGCATTCCCCGCGGAAGCCGCCGTCTCCGTGATCCGCATGGACAAGAACATGGTCCACTACGCGCTCGTCTCCGAGGCTCCGCTCGCGGAAGGCGCGTTCGACCCGGTCGTTCTCCCGGAACAGACGCTCTCCGAGGTGAAGAACGGCCTCGCGAAATGCCAGGCGGAGCTCAAAAACGCCGACATGGCCATCGCTGCGGCGAAAGCGCTTCTGCCGCGTCTGGAATCCAGGCTCGCCGCGCTCCGCAACCAGCTGGAATTCGCCTCTGCCCGCGACGGCATGGAGCAGTCCGGCGAGATCGCCTATCTGCAGGGCTATGTCCCGGTCACCCGCATCGAAACGCTGAAAGCCGCCGCCGTGAAGAACGGCTGGGCGCTTCAGATCGACGATCCGGCGGAAGACGACCAGAACGTCCCGACCTACATCGAAAAGCCGCGCTTCCTGAACGTGCTCGATCCGCTGTTCGATTTCGTCGGCATCTCCCCCGGCTACCGCGAGAGCGACGTGAACGTGTTCTTCTTTTTCTTCTTCCCGATCTTCTTCGGCATGATCCTCGGCGACGCCGGTTACGGTGCGCTGATGCTCGTCGCCGGAACGGTCGGCCTCCTCGCGCTTCACGCGAAGAAAGCGGCGCGCCTCCCGCTCGTCCTGCTGATCTTCCTCGCGTCCTTCACGTTCGTCTGGGGCTGGATCAACGGCGCCTGGTTCGGACTTCCGGCCGACGTCCTGCCCGGCTGGATGCGCGGCTGGAGCATGGTCACGGATCCCGCGCACAGCGCCGCCGCCCACAAGTTCGTGAAATTCTACGGCATCAACGACAAGGAACTGACGCAGTCCTTCTGGGACGGTTTCCCGAGCAAGCTCACGCAGTGGTTCTGCTTCCTGCTGGCGATGCTCCACCTGATGAGCGCGCACATCGTGCGCTTCTTCACCGGCATCCGCAAGGACTGGCGCGAACTCTCCAACATCGGCTGGGCGCTGATGATCTTCGCGAACTTCCTGCTCGCGGTCGGCCTGATCGTCTTCAGCGGCACGTTCCCGTCCTGGGGCGTGTACGTCTACATCGCCGGCGCCGCGCTCATCCTCGTCACGATCCGCCCCGCGCAGATGCTGAACCTGCCGTTCGACATGATCGGAAGCTTCACGGACGTGCTGTCCTACATCCGCCTCTTCGCGGTCGGCCTCTCCGGCATGTACATCGCCCAGAAATTCAACATGATGGGCATGATGGTGAAGGACGCCCTTGCCGACAAGTGCATGATCGGCGGCTTTATCCTGCTGGTCCTCGTCGCGGTCGCCGGACACATCCTGAACCTCGCGCTCGGATTCCTCGGCGTGCTCGTCCATGCCGTCCGCCTGAACACCCTTGAATTCTCCAACCACATGGGTCTCCAGTGGGCCGGATTCAAGTTCAAACCCTTCTCCGCCAGACAAAACAACAACTAACCATAAAAAATACAAACAACAACAGGAGAAACTATTATGAGTCTGCTTCTCAACTCCCTCACCCCCGTCCTCGCACAGGCGGCCGAAGCCGCCCAGACCGCCGCTTCCGCGGTCGCCGCACAGGACATTCCCTTCTTCGAACAGAAGGCCCTGATCTACGCCGCGGCGTTCACCTCCATCGGTTTCGCCGCCATCGGTTCCGCCTACGGCTGCGGTTCCGCATCCTGCGCCGCCATGGGCGCGTGGAAGAAGTGCTACGCTCAGAACAAGCCCGCTCCGTTCCAGCTGCTCATCTTCGCCGGCGCTCCGCTCTCCCAGACCATCTACGGCATGATCGTGATGTTCATCGTCATGGGCGGCGCGGCCAACGTCGCCGCCGCGACGGCCGGACAGTGGATCGCCTACTCCCTCGTCGGCATCCTCGCCGGCATCGCCATGGGCGTCTCCGCTCTCTGGCAGGGCATCAGCGCGGCCGCTGCCTGCGACGCCTTCGCCGAGACCGGCAAGGGCTTTGCCAACCAGCTGATGGCTCTCGGTATCGTCGAGACCGTCGCCATCTTCGTCCTCGCCTTCTCGATCGTTCTGCTCAGCTCCCTGGGCGCGGCCTGATCGAAGGCGACTTCTTTTCTCAGCATAAGAACAGGCTCCGTACCAGTCGAATCCGGTGCGGAGCCTTTTTATCATTCAACATCAAAACACAGGTTCATCATGATTTCCGTCGACGCTTCCAAATGCACGCGCTGCGGCCGCTGTATCGCCGACTGCGTGGTCCAGGTCATCCGCCGTACCTCCGGCGGCCTCCCCGCCGTCCCGGAACAGGCCGAACGCTACTGCATGCACTGTCAGCACTGCCTCGCAGTCTGTCCGGCGGGCGCGCTCACATGCGACGGACACACGCCGGAACAATGCATCCCCTCCGGCCCCCTGCCCGACGAAGCGCACATGATGAACCTGATCCGCCAGCGCCGCAGCATCCGCCAGTTCAAACAGGAGAACCTCCCGTCCGAGGTCATGGAGAAGCTGATCGCGTCCCTGCGCTGGATTCCGACCGGATGCAACGACCACCGGCTGGTCTTCACTGTCATCGATGACATCGCGAAGATGGCCCCCTTCCGCATGCGCATGGTGAAGATCACGCGCTTCCTGATCAAATCCGGCATCATGCGGATCGTCTATCCGGGCTACAAACGCTTCGAGGAATCCATGCTCGGCGGACGGGATTTCGTGTTCCGCAACGCCCCCCACATGATCGTGGTCGCCTCGCCGAAGGACGCCCCGTGCGGCAAATTCGACGCCTCGATCGCGCTCACTCAGTTCGACCTCTACGCACAGAGTCTCGGCGTCGGCACATGCTGGTGCGGATTTGCCTACTACGCGTTCACGCTGAACCGCGGCATGCGCTCGCTGCTCCGTCTCCCGAAGGGATACAAGGTCGGCGCGGTGATGCTGTTCGGTCCGGCGGCCGTGGATTATCCGCGTGCAACGGATCCCGAACCGTACACGGTCATCCGGCCATAAAAACATATTCGCACCTGAGCGCAGCAGCGCTCTGCCGCGTGAAAACACTTTTTTTGCTTGGACGCGGTATCGTACCTCTGCAAGCCTCCCCGTTCGGTTCAACCCGCAGGGGTATTACCAGAATAAAGCGCGGACGGTACAGCCGCCTCGCGCAACTCGCAAAATGATGATATCCCCCTGCTCTTTTTTTTATGCAAGCACGGCGTGCCATTTCGCGGCTTCCGTGCCGGGATCGGGCGCCTGCGTGAAGGCGGTCACGGCGGCGACGCACCCTGCTCCGGCGGCTTTGATTTCCGCGAGGTGTTCAAACTTGATGCCGCCCATCACGGAGAACGGCACACGCACGAGCGGGATCAACGCACGAAGCTGTTCCAAGCCGAGGAATGTGGAGGTGAGCTGTTTGGTCTGTGTGGGAAAGATGGGGCCGATGTTGAGGTAGGAACACCCCTCGTCCTGCGCCCGGCGGATCTCGTCGGCGTTGTGCGTGGAGACGCCGATCATGAGTTCGGGAGCGAAGCGGCGGGCGTCCGGGAGCGGGATATCCTCCTGTCCCAGATGCACGCCGTCCGCCTGCGCGATCAGCGCCGCGTCCACACGGTCGTCCACGATCAGCTGCGCGCCGCAGTCCCATGTAAGTTCACGAACCTGCCGCAGCAGGTCCAGGAACGGCCGATCGGGCATGGACTTCTCGCGGATTTGAAGGATACGGACGCCGCCCGCCAGAAGCGACGCGGCGACGTCGACCGGATTGCGTCCGGCACAGAATTCGGACGTGACGACGGGGTACACGTCCGTGCGCCGGAACGCTTCGACGCGCTCGTTCAATGTGGTATAGACGCGGCGCGGCATGGGCTTACTTTCCGAGTTTCTTCAGAATGAGGTTCGCGGCTTTGCGTCCGGAGAGCATCATGCCGCCGAAGATCGGGCCCATGCGGTAGCCGCCCATGACATTGTTCGCGCTCATGCCGCAGGCGAAGAGGCCGGGGAAGTATTCGCGGGTGTTCTCGACGGTGGAGGCTTCGCCGCTGTCGACCCACATGGGCTTTTCGCCGAGGATGCCGCCCGTGCTCGTGGCGAGCTTCAGTTGCGCCTTTTCGACCGCGAGGCGCATGATCTCGCTCGGGTGGCCGGTGCCGTCCAGCACGCACTGCGAGATCACGGTCAACGGATCCACGTGCATGCCAAGGCGTTCGACGGGCGTCCAGTTGATGACGAGGCCGCCGACCTGTTCGCCGCGGAACACGATGTCCTCGACGCTGACGGCGTTGAATATCTTCGCGCCCGCGCTGACCGCGCCGAATATGAGGCCGCTCGCCATTTCGACGGAGTCAAGTGTGTTGTAGCCGGACGCGCCGGGGACGGGCTTGTGGCCGATGCCGAATTCGTCGAGGATCTCGAGCGAGGCGTCCTGCACGACGACTTCGTTGAAGAGCATGCCTCCGCCCCACGTGCCGCCGCCGGGCGCGAGCTTGCGTTCGAAGATGGCCGTGCGGATGCCGGCTTTCGCGAGGTAGTGCGCCGCGACGAGCGCGGACGGGCCGCCGCCGACGATGGCGACGTCGACAGTGAGGTTGTCGAGAAGTTTCGCCGAGAAGTTTTCGACGATGGCGCGGGAGATGGTCGTTTCGATGACCTGGGAGGAGAAGTCTGACATGGTGTCGATCCTTTCGTTTGGTTGATGGTCTCGCAGAAAAACGCATGGCGGCTTTCCATCGGAAAGGATGACGCTGTCGATTTCCTACGCCGGCATTATCCGGATCAGGTTATGCGGGTATGATCTCAGCCGGGCCGCGCATCGGACGATGCGCGATCCAGCACCCCGTGGTACACGATTAATATACACCGGAAAACATGAGAAAACAAGTCGTTTTTCGAAAAAACGCAAAAGAAAAGTGCGATCCTCGAAGGAAGACCGCACCTCGAAAAACTGATTGTTTTCAGCTTAGATGTCTTTCCGGACTGTCGTATTGACGCCGCATCTGTCGTGGACGCGCTTGATATACCGGAACGCGTCGTCGGCATTTTCCGCGACGTAGAAGAGGTCCAGATCGTCTTCGTTGATCATGTGATCGCGGAGCATGGTGCCGCGGAACCAGTCGAAGAGTGGCTGCCAGTATTCCTTTCCGACCGCCACGAGCGGAACGGTGCGGACTTTGCTGGTCTGGATGAGCGTGAGCGCTTCGGAGAATTCGTCGAGCGTGCCGAAACCGCCGGGATAGATGGTGATCGCGACGGAATACTTGAGGAAGCAGACTTTGCGCACGAAGAAATAGCGGAAGTCGAGCGAGTCGGACTGAAACGGATTCGGATGCTGCTCCATCGGGAGCTTGATATTCAGGCCGACGGACTCGCCGTTCTTTTTCCACGCGCCGCGGTTGGCGGCCTCCATGATGCCGGGGCCGCCGCCGGTGAGGATGCCGTAGCCCGCGTCCGTGAGGAGTTCACCGAGGCGGACGCAGTCCTTATAGACGGGGTCGTCGGGCTTCGTGCGTGCGGAACCGAACACGGACACGAGTCGTTTGTGCTTGGCCATGTTTTCGAAGGAGTCGATGAATTCCGACATAATGCGGAAGATGCGCCACGGCTCTTCGACTTTCAGATCGACCAGATCGGAAAAACCAGCGAGGTTGTCAGGGACAGGATCGGCCATGCGTCCACCTCAGAGGGTTTCCAGATACTCGGCGTATTCTTCTTCCGACATGAGCTCGTCGACCTCGGTCGGGTCGATATTGTCGAGCTTGTAGAGCCAGCCTTTCCCCTCGGCGCTGGAGCTGATGATGCCGGGGTCGTCGTCGAGCGCGTGGTTGACCGCGGTAACGGTCCCGCTCACGGGGGAATAGACGTCGGAGGATGCGGACACGGATTCGATGGTGCCGATGCTGTCGCCGCAGATCAGGTCCGTACCTTCGCGCGGGAGATCGACGAACGTGATGTCGCCGAGGTCGGCCGCGGCGTATTCGGAGATGCCGACAATGGCTTCTTCGCCGTCCGTCTTGACCCATTCGTGGGTTTTCGAGTAGTATTTGTCCATACCTTGAGTTCCTCTGTGAAAAGGGTTCTGATAAATCGCATAGAGAAATTAAGCATAAAAGTCCGTATTGTCAAGCGCCGATTCCGAAAAAGTCCGATTTTTCCCGCTTTTTCCGGTCTTTTGCTCAAAAACGGGGGATTCAATGGCGTTTTCGACATGGAAGACGGCGAGAGAAAAAGCGTCCGGGCAACACGGAAACGGTCTGTCCCTAAACCGGCAGCCAGGATATCATTCCTCCTGAGCAGGGAACACTGAAGAATCGGAATCTCCGGTTGCGGCATAAAGATACAGGTTCCGCAGGACCTCGTCATAGGCCACGCACATATCTTTAAATTCGTAGTAGTGGAACGCGTTGCTGTAGGTCCACCAGATGATCGGAGTCCCGTCCAGCATCTTCGGGGCTTCGATAACGCGGTTGAACAATCCGGAATGACGGGAGGCCAGCTGGGTCACGAATTCGTCCTTGACTTCCTCGGAACACTCGAATTTCATCCACACCTGTTTGTTTTCCCCGTCCTGCTTCATGAACAGATTGACATTGGACGCTTCAAGCGGGAGAATAATCCCGAATCCGGAGAGAAGCGATTTGATGCGCGGCGTGGAGTATTCCTCCTCCAGATATAACGGAGTGGAAAACTCCTTGAACGTCGGGATGACGAGAATGCCGACAAAGACTCCGAACAGAAACATGACGACCGCGATCAATACCTTCATTGTTTCGCTCCTGGGATTAAAGATTGGTTGTGAGGGGGTACACCTCGGGATTCATACATTTAGAGACAATATAACATCACATGCGCGCGTTTGCAAATCCGAAACCGATAAAAAAACGGTCAAATCTGAAAAGAGATGACCGTTTGAAATTTCAGACTGATAAAACGGGGGAATCAGAAGCCTCCGAAGCCGCCCATACCGCCACCAAAGCCGCCCATGCCGCCGGGACCGCCACCAAAGCCGCCCATGCCGCCGGGACCGCCACCAAAGCCGCCCATGCCGCCGCCGAAGCCGCCCATGCCGCCACCAAAGCCGCCCATGCCGCCGCCGAAGTCCATACCGCCGCCGAAGCCGCCAGGACCGCCGAAGCCGCCCATGCCGCCGAAGTCCATGCCGGGGCCCATGCCGGGTCCACCGAAACCGCCCATGCCGGGTCCACCGAAACCGCCCATGCCGGGACCGCCGAAGTCCATGCCGGGCCCCATACCGGGGCCGCCGAAGCCCGTGACCGTCGTGGTCGTCATGACCGGACCGGCCGCGTTGTTTCTCTGCGCGGTCGCCGCCGCTTCACTCGCCCTGCGGGCTTCTTCACGCGCAGCGCGGCGTTCTTCCGCCGTCGTGCGCTTCGAGGAATTGTCGACCGCCGCAACCGTCTTCTTCGAGGAGCCGAACGACGGAGGGGCGAACTGAAGCAGAGCGAAAAGAATAAACGGAAGTGCCGTGAAAAGCAGGACGACAATGAAGACGAAATTGTACAGAGGACTGTTTTTTTGAGGATTCGAGGAAGAAGATTTTTTCATCGTGATCTCCTAAATTGGGGCGTCTGGGTATAATTTGAGCTTTTACAAAATATTTAACGCTGTCCGGAGCGCTTTTATTGTATCATTTCCTGAAAAATTCAAAAGATTGTTTGCTTTTTTTGTCCCAACGTGGTATATTGGAAGCCATTATCCGCACAGAACCGTTTGCGGATAGAACACAATAACTTTCTCGAAATCAGAAGACTTCAGATAAAATGAGCCAAAAATTCCAGCGTACCGTCTTTATTCTGGCCGCTTTGATCCTCGCTTTGGACATTTTTGGACTTTATATCCCCGCGAAATTCGGCACATGCTGGCTCGTAATCCCCGATGCGCTTGAGAACGCCTTCTGCGCCGACAACTTCCTCCGGGAAGGGAAATACGGGTTTTACTTGAACGGCGTCCTGCATCCGTCGCGCTATCTGCCGTGGTTTCCCCTGCTCTTCCTTGCGCCGTTTCAGGCGATCACCGGCGACGTCTACGGCTCGGTCTACGGATCCTGGCTCGCGACAGCCGGACTCGCCACGGTGATGTTTCTCTCCTGCCGCCAGACTGCGGTGCGCCCCGGACCGGCCGGAGCGCGCGACCTCGCCTGCGGCGGTCTTGTCGGACTCCTGACCTTCCCCGTGCTTCTGCTCAGTTCGTTCTTCATCGCCCTGACCGGATACGCGATGACGGAGATTCCGTATCTGCTGTTCTGCGTATGGGCGATGATCCTGTGGACGCACCTCGCATCACGGCCCGGGGTCGATGTGCCGTCGCTGTTCTGGTGCGGCGTTCTGATCGCGCTCGGCGGCTCGGTGCGTTCCTCCGCCTACCCGATGCTCGCCCTGCCCTTTCTTCTGATCTTCATGCGCGAGAAGGACTGGAAACGGCGGTTCCTGCTGTGGTCTCTCGCCGCGTTCCCGACCGCGCTGGTCCTGCTCGCATCCAACATCTTCAACTGGCGAGTTTTCGGGTCGCCGTTCCGCACAGGCTATCATTTCTGGTGTCCCGTGCCGTACGATTTTATGTCGCTGACGTTCAATCTCAGCTATGCAGCGGAGTATCTGCCGCGCCTGGTCCGCGAGAAAGGCTTCTTCCTGACGATGGCGCTGCTGGCGGTCTGTGCCGCGTGGTTCTGCGTCTCGCGTGCCGCCCGGAAGGAAAAGCTCTGGAGTCTCCCGACGTGGACCGCGTGGGAAGCATCGATGGCGTTCGCTCTGCTTCAGGGCGCGATCATCTTCGTCCTTTACATCGTTTATTTCTTCTATGACAAACGCATGTATCTGCCGATCCTGGTCATGATCCTGCCGCCCGCAGCGTCCGCCGCCGCGCATCTGCTCAGGATGTTCCTGAAAAAACGCCAGACGGTGTGCTGGATCCTCGCGGGCGCGGCGATCATCCTGCAGATCGTCGCGATGCACAACCTGAACGACTATCACAAGGCGATCCGCGGGATCCCGAACGACCGCGAAAAACTGGAATATCTCGGGTCCGTCCTCCCTGGAAACGCCGTCCTGCTCTCCATGTTCAATCCCGCCGTCGCCGACAGGTTCTTCCAGCACGGCACAAACCGTAAGATCATCCCCGTCAACCGTATCCACGAATACGCCGACAAGATCGCCGCGCCGCAGAAGGTGAAGGCGTGCGATCCGCCGCCGCACAACGCGGTCGACAACCTCGCGCCGGGTCTGCTCTCACAGCCCGGCTGCTATCTGCCGTTTCCCTACGCGCTCTCCGACGATCCCGCGTTCTTCAAGGAACTCATGGAGAAAAACGAAGGCGTCCCGTTCTACTTCATCACGGGCACGAACCGGATGGCGCCGAAGGAGATCCGGGCGGTGCTGGAGTTCGCCGACGCCGACATCGTGGCGCAGAAAAAAAGCATCATCGTGTGGAAACTGCGTTTAAAAGCTGACGCCGCCGATGAGGATGAAGACAAATCGGTAGAAAACGGACAGGACTGAGGAGCCTGTCTGAAAATATAGGGAAGATGGATTCCGGTCAGTTGACGACGTCCGCCAGATGGATGTCGATGACCTCGCCGTCTCCGGCGTCCAGGAAACGCCGCGCGAGGCGCTCGAATCCGGGCGTCCGGTCGGTCACGTAATACTGTGCGCTCCCGTTGCGGCCGGATTCCGCGCACAAACCTTTTCCCTTCAGCAGACGGCTCAGATAATCCGCCGCGGCCGCCGCGCTGTCGAGGATCAGCGTGCCTTTCGGGAGGTACTGGCTGAGCGCGGGCCGGAACAGCGGATAATGGGTGCAGCCGAGCAGGACGACTTCCGGCGGATCGCGGAGCAGCTGCGCCAGATAGAGATCGAATATCTCGTGCACGATCGCGCCGTTGGTCACGCCCTCCTCGATCACGGGGACGAAGAGCGGACACGCGATGCTCCGCACGATCAGACGCGGATCGGCGGCCAGCAGGGCGTGTTCATACGCGCCGCTGGCGATAGTCCCGCGGGTACCGAGCACGGCGACCTTGCGCCGTCCGGACGCGAGCACTGCCTCCACGCCGGCGAGGATCACGCCGCCGAGCGGGAAACTGCGTTTCTCGGGCAGGATGTTCGGCAGGGCCAGCGCGGACACGGTGTTGCATGCGGCAATCACGGCTTTGACGCCGAATCTCTCCAGAAACGCCAGGTCCTGCCGCGCGAAAAGCTCGACCGTCTCCGGCGAACGGTTCCCGTACGGCACGCGGGCGGTATCGCCGAGATAGATTACGTCCTCGTCGGGGAGCGCCTCGCGGACGGCGCGCACAACGGTGAGGCCGCCGAGACCGGAATCGAAGAGTCCGATCGGGCGGTTGTCGTATTTCCTCGTACGGCGTTTCGCGGGCATGAGACGTTCAATCTTTCTTCAGGAGTTCATCGGGAACGGGGATGTCGATCACCACGGCGGTCTCGTCGCAGTGGTCTTTCTTCGGGCAGACGCAGCAGTCGCTCCATATCTTAGGCGGGAACGTGTATTTGTCGACGATGCGGAATCCGAGGTGCTGGAAAAACGCCACGCGGTACGTGAGCGCGAAAACGTGTCCGTGTTCGCCGCCTGTGCGTTCCATGGCTTTCGCGAGCAGGGCCTTCACCAGACGCGAACCGATCCCCTGCCCCGCCAGGTCGCGGCGCACGGCCAGAGAACGTATCTCGTTGAGGTTGTTTCCGAAATCGCGGAGCGCGCCGCAGGCTGCGATAGTTCCATTCAGCTCGACCACGAGAAAGTTCGCGATACGTGTCTGGATCTCCGCCACGGGACGCGGCAGGAGTTTGCCCTCGGTAGAAAACGTCGCCAGCAAGGCGTAAATCGCGGGCGCGTCTTCGACTCTGGCCGGGCGGATCAGCGCGCCGGAGCATGGCGACTGCGCCGCCATGTCAGGCTTTTGCCTCCCCGTAATACTTCACGTCGCGGAAATGGTGATAGCGCTGTTCGATCAGCTCGTCGGAGGACTTGTCGGAGAGCTCTTCGAGCTGCTTCAGAATCTCAAGCTTGAGGTAAGCCGCGGCTTTGTCGTAGTTGTGATGCGCGCCGCCGACCGGCTCGGGGATCACGCCGTCGATGAGACCGAGCTTCAGCAGCTCGTCCGCGGTGAGCTTCAGCGCGGCGGCCGCCTGTTCGGAGTATGCGCGATCCTTCCAGAGGATGGCCGCGCAGCCTTCGGGCGTGATGATGGAGTAGTAGGAGTTTTCGAGCAGGAAGACCTTGTTGGCGACGCCGAGTCCGAGCGCGCCGCCGCTGCCGCCCTCGCCGATCACGAACGAGATCACGGGGACTTTCAGGCCGAACATCTCGCGCAGGTTGACCGCGATGGCCTCGCCGATATGGCGTTCCTCCGCGCCGACGCCGGGATACGCACCGGGAGTGTCGATCAGTGTCACGATCGGGAGTCCGGCCAGCTCGGCGACCTTCATCAGGCGCAGCGCCTTGCGGTAGCCTTCCGGGTTCGGGCAGCCGAAGTTGCGGAACACATTTTCCTTCACGTTGCGGCCCTTCTGTGTGCCGACCATCATCACGGGGATGTCGTCGATGCGGGCGAATCCGCCCACGATGGCCGGATCGTCGGCGAATCTGCGGTCGCCGTGGAATTCCATGAAATCGGTGCAGATGCGGGAGATATAGTCAAGGGAGTATGGACGGAAGGGATGCCGGGCGAGCTGGACGCGCTGCCACGGGGTGAGATTGGTATAGATGGTCTTCTTGGCCGCGGTGAGTTTACGGCGCAGAGACCGGAGTTCTTTGGAATGGTCTCCCGAACCGGCGGCATCCATGCGCATGATGGCGTCGATGCGGTCTTCCAGTTCGGCAAGAGGTTTTTCAAATTCCAGGACTGCAATGGACATTGGGGTTGTTTCCTTTATATTCGGCCGCGCGGCGGACCGGGATCACTTGATCTCTACGGTCGTTTCGAGCGGGACGAGGTCGTAAAGTTCCTTCACATCGTCGTTCGACAATCTGAAGTAGCCGGGCGCGCCGGGCGAGGCGTCTGGCGTGCCTGCGCGGTTCGTGCCGTGAATGGCGGTTCCGGCAGCATCGGCGCTTGCGCCGGTTCCCTTCAGGGCCATCCAGCGGGCTCCGACGATATTCCCGGCGGAACCGGGCTGATACGTATGCCCGTCCACGCGCCAGACCGGGTCTTTCTGCTTGGAGAAGATCCGGAAGGTCCCGGTGAAGGACTGCGAGATGGCGGAGCCGGGGTACACGTTGTAAATCTTGAAGAGCTTGTTGTTTGTCTTGAGGAGGAGTTTGTTGTCGGAACGGCGGATCTCGATGGACCACACGCTCTGTGGGATCTTGAGCTTCTGTCCGATGTTCAGACGTGTCGTGGTCATGCCGTTCGCCTTCTGGATCGCGGAGACCGACGTGTTGTAGTTCAGCGCGATCTTGGAAAGCGTGTCGCCGCTCTTCACCGAGTAATCGACGTTCGTTTCCGAATCGGTCCCGCTGCGGTAGATGTTCATGCTGGCGCGGCCGAGCAGATTCGCCGCGGGCTCGTACAGGGAGTCGGAGGAATCCATCGGGACCAGCATGTCGCGCAGGATCGTGCGGCATTTCTCGAATTTGCGTTCGTTGAACGCCTGAAGCGCGTCGTCATAAAGCTTGCGCTGCTGTTTCAGGCGCTGACGCTCGAATTCCTGAAGATCGAACTGGTTCGCGGAAGAATCGTTCTCGCGGGCGCGGAAATCGCGGATGGCGGCGGTCGTCTCCGAATCCTCAATGGCGCGTTCTTCCGCGAAGGTCAGAGCCGCCGCATCGTTGTCCGGCACGGGCTTTACGACGTCGGGCGTGATGGTGCCGCGGCTGTCGCGGTGTGCCTTGATGCCCCACACGATGGCGCCGCAGATGATCAGGAACAGCAGTACGGCGAAGACACGGTACAGACCGGTGCGGGAACGTCTGGACTCGACGGTTCGAATCCCGTAGATCCCGTAACTGCCGGATGATCTTTTCTTCATCTTTGCCATTTTGACTCTGCGTGTTCAATGGTTTCTGTTTGCGCGGATCGCGTCGGCCAGTTCGTTTTTGAAGTCGCGCGCTTATGTATTCACTCTAATATAACACCTCTTTTCTATTTTGCCAGTATTTTTTTCAAGTTTTTGAAATTTCTCTTGCGGGAAGCCGTGTTTTTTCCTCATTTGACTTGATTTTTCCGTTCAGGCGTGGCATAGTAACAGCTCGCGGCGCCGCGCCGGGACGGGGAAACCGGGCGGACGAGCCGCTGCATCGCAAACAGGAAGGGGGGATCACGATGAGCCGCGGAAAAGTTTTGTTTGTCGTCACGTCTCACGACAGGATGGGGGTGCTGCGGAACCGGAAAACGGGCGTCTGGCTGGAGGATTTCGCCGTCGCGCACGATATCCTGTCCGAGGCCGGGTACGAGGTAAAGACCGCGTCGCCGCGCGGCGGGGAAGTCCCCGTCGACCCGGACAGCATGCGGTACACGAAACACGCCGTGTTCGATCCGGAGGTCTGGCTGGAACACGGAAAGGAGCTTCTTCTGGAATCCATCACTCTGGACGAGATCAGGCAGGAGGATTACGACGCCGTGTATTTCCCCGGCGGATACGGGTCGTTCTGGGATCTCTCGGTCAGCCGGACGAACGCGGAACTGGTGGAGAAGTTTATCCGCGCAGGCAAACCCGTCGTGGCCATCCGCCACGGCGGCGCGGCGCTTCTCTCGGCGAAAACACCAGCCGGACAGAGCATCCTGAACGGACGCCGCGTGACCGGAGCGAGCGATGACGAGGAACGCCAGATGGCGCTGGACCGGGTCGTGCCGTTTTCATTAGGGAAGCGTCTGACCCGATGCGGAGCGGAGTATATCTGCACTGAGCCGTGGAAACCGCATGTGGTCGCGGACGGAAAGCTGCTTACCGGACAGAATACGCAGTCGGCGGGCAAACTCGCACGCACCATGCTGTCCGTGATGGAGGACCGGACGGACGGGGACGGATAAACCCCTTTTCGTGCAGGAAGGAATCAGAGGTATGAATCGAGCACTTCGCCGGGCATCAGGAACGCCCTGCCTTCCTCGGCTTTGAGGAAGTGAAGCGTCAAGTCCATCGTACGATCGAATATCTCGATGTTTTCCGGTTCGATCCGGCTGAAGAAATTCTGCATGAATCCGGTATACGACGAGGCGCACTGTCTCCGCATGCGGAGTCCCTGCGGCGTCAGCCGGACACCGATCATACGGCGGTCCAGCGGCGATGGAACTCGTTCCACCATCCCGTCCTGGATCATCGCATTCAGCGTCTGGGACACCACGCCGGATGAAGCACGGAATCTCGCCGCCAGGTCCTTGACCACGGGGATATCGTTTTTGTGGTCGGAAAGGAAGAACAGATAATTCATAAGCCGGAGCTTCCCGAGCGTCATGCGGCCGCGTTTCCCGTAATAGAACACCATTGCCGGGTTTTTCAGATTCGTGGTGAAGTGAAGAATGAGACTCCAGACAGGAAGCGTGTTCAGATATTCCCGGTTGTTCCATTCATGCGACACCAGTCCGGGGACAGATAGATCGGACGGCTGCCTGATCACGGCAAGTTCCCCGCCGGTCCGGCTTTCCGCCAGCCGAACAAAGACTTCCTCTGAAACGGTCATTTCTTCCGGCGTCAGTCCGCTGTACTGACGGAACGCTTCCAGCATCTTTTCGAAATGACAGAGCGGAGTCTTGCGGAACGCGCGGAGCTGATCCGTCACCTGGATCAAAAAGGACCGGTGATCCTGCTCGGACCGGACGCGTTCCAGCAGGCCGTCCTCAATCAGCGCGTCAACCGCCTGCGACAGCGCGCCGGAGGAAAGCCCGGTGACGGTCAGGAGATCTTTCATCGCGGGACGCGCGTCCGGCCGCTCGAAGAAGAACTGGACGATCGGAAACTCCGCGAAATTGAACCGGACTTTATTCTTTTCCAGGAGATAATACGAAGTGTTCCGCAGGATATCGGAGACATCGAACAACCTTACCCAGAAACTTCTGGCTTCGTTTGCGCTGATCATTCGATTCTGGGCTCCATGTGGGGTTCGGTTGCGGGACTATGCGATTCTTGCACGAAACAAGCGGTACAGGTGAATGATCCCGGCGGAAGCGCATGGAAGGTATGATTAGATTTCTAACAGGATTTAATATACGTTCCATCCAAAAAAAATCAAGTTGTTTTTCCGAAAAAGATTAAAAAATCACAAACAAAGCAATCGTTTATCTTGTCATATATATAACCAAATGGAAAGATATTCAAAGAGCTTTTCCCGAAAAATCCGGATTTCCGCTTGACTTTTTTAGAAAAACGATGTATATTTGAGACAAAATGTCGCAAATATCACAACTTAAACGGAGTGTTATTATGTGTCCCAGATCCATGAAGGACCGCGTCATGAACCGTATCGGCGAACTTGACAGCGTCAACCTTCAGAATTTTATCCAGATGATCTCCAAGGAACACAGGTTCCTCAGCTCGCTGTTCGACAGCCTGCAGGAAGCCATCCTGGTGATCTCGCCCGAGCATACCGTACTGTACCACAACGCCGCCGCGCAGGAATTCCTCGGCCTCCCCGAAAACGCTTCCGCCCTCCCCGTGGAGAAACTGCTCCCCGGCCTCAATCTCAATCTCCTCCTCTCCGATTCCGGCATCGGCAGCCGGAAATCCATGCGTCAGGAACTCGAACTGACCTACCCGGAACACCGCATCGTCCAGATGTACGCCCTGCCCATCGACCGCGAGGATGCCCCGTATGCGCTGATCCTGAACGACATCACCGCCACGATGGAACGCGCCGCCGACATGGCGGAATCCGAACGCAGCAAGGCGGTCTCCATCCTCGCCGCAGAGGTCGCGCACGAGATCGGGAATCCGCTGAACAGCCTCTATTTGCATCTTCAGTTTCTCCAGCGGCTTCTGAAGAATCCCGACGCGAACCACGCCGACGCCGCACAGGAAGTCTCCGAGGCGCGTTCCGAGGTGGAACGCCTCGACGCCATCATCAACCAGTTCCTGCACGCCCTGCGCCCCGGCAAGCCCGTCTTCGAGACGCTCGACCTGAAATCGCTCGTGCTGGATTCCCTGAACTTCATGCGGCAGGAGATCACGGACCGGAAGATCCAGCTCGAATTCTACTGGGGCGAAAACGTCCCGCAGATCAAGGGCGACGCGAACCAGCTCAAACAGGCGTTCTACAACCTCGCGCGCAACGCCATGCAGGCGATGCCGGCTGGCGGCAGGCTCACGGTCCGGTGCAGCGCCGACGATGACTTCGTGATGCTCTCCGTGTCCGACAGCGGATGCGGCATCAAGCCCGAAAATATGCAGAAAATATTCCGTCCGTTCTTCACCACGAAGAACGCCGGGACCGGCCTCGGGCTCATGATCGTGGAGCGCATCGTCCGCGAGCACGGCGGCAGCCTGGCGGTCGACAGCCGCGAGAACGCCGGAACCACGTTCACGATCAGCCTGCCGCGCCAGTTCCGTCTCGTGCGCGGATTGCCCGCGCCCGCGGAAAACAATGTACCGAAGCAAAAGGAATGCTCCCCCGAATGACAAAAACGAATTCCAAACCGTCCATCCTCATCGTCGATGACGAACGCGGTTCGCGCGAAGTCCTTGCACGATTTCTCCGCCCCGATTATGACGTCACGACCGCCGAAGACGGCGAGATCGGCGTGAACCTGCTTTCCCGCAATACGTACGACCTGGTCCTGACCGACATCCGCATGCCCGGCGCGGGCGGGTTCGACGTGCTGAAAAAGACGCTCTCCCTGCCCGATCCGCCCCCGTGCATCCTCTTCACCGCCTACGGCTCGATCGACACCGCCGTCGAGGCCATGAAGCTCGGGGCGTTCGATTTCGTCACGAAGCCGGTCGATATCGACCAGCTCGAACTCCGCATCAAGCGCGCTCTCGAAACGCGCCATATCAAATCCGAGAACGCCGAACTCAAACGCAAGCTTGACGAATCCCGCCGCGTGGTCCCGCACATCCTCGGCGATTCCCCCGCCATCCGGCAGGTCATGGACACCGTCCGCCAGGTCGCGCCGACGCGTTCCAGCGTGCTGATCCAGGGCGAAAGCGGCACCGGCAAGGAGCTTGTGGCGCGCGCCCTGCACGAACTCAGCGGACGCAAGGGCGATTTCGTGGCGATCCACTGCGCCGCTATCCCGGAAACGCTGTTCGAAAGCGAGCTCTTCGGCCACGAAAAGGGCGCGTTCACGGGCGCGGTCGAACAGCACAAGGGATTCTTCGAAAAGGCGGACGGCGGCACGATCTTCCTCGACGAGATCGGCGAAGTCCCCCTGCCCGTCCAGGTCAAGCTCCTCCGCGTCCTCGAAACGCGTTCCTTCGAGCGCGTCGGCGGCACGCAGAACATCGCGGTCGACGTCCGAATCGTCTCCGCCACGAACCGCGACTTGGAGCAGATGGTCGCCAGCGGCGCGTTCCGCGAGGACCTCTATTACCGCCTCAACGTCGTGAAGATCCTGATCCCGCCGCTCCGCGAACGCACCTCCGACATCCCGATCCTCGTGCGCGGATTCCTCTCCCAGCTCGCCGCCGAGAACGGCAAGGAAAACATGACCATCTCCGAGCCCGCAATGGCCGCCCTCTGCGCCGCCCGCTGGCCCGGCAACATCCGCGAGCTCCGCAACTGTGTGGAAAACATGGTCGTCCTCTGCCGCACCGGCGAGATCGGACTCGAAAACGTCCCCGTGAACATCCGCGAATCCTCCTCGCCCGGCATCACGCGCGACATCCTTGCCGCGCCGTCCTGCGACTTGGAGAAGAACGAGCGCATCCTCATCGAGCGCGCCCTGAACGAATGCGGCGGCAACCGCAGCCGCGCCGCCGAAAAGCTCGGCATCAGCAGGCGCACGCTCCACCGCAAACTGAAACTCTACAACATCGAATAATCAACTCCGAAAGGAACTCATTATGGAAAACTGCCTGTTCTGCCGCATCGTCAACGGCGAAGTCCCGTCCGTGAAAGTCTACGAAGACGACCTCGTCCTCGCCTTCCTCGACCTCTTTCCCATCAACTTCGGACACGTCCTCGTCATCCCGAAGGAACACCACACCAGCGCCGCCACCATCCCGGAAGCCACCGCGGGCCGCATGTTCTACGTCGGCGCGCGCATCGGCGCCGCCATGCGCCACGGACTTGAGGCCGACGGATTCAACTTCCACCTCTCCGACGGCACCACAGCCGGCCAGGTCGTGATGCACGCCCACCTCCACATCGTGCCGCGCTGGGCGGACGACGGATTCCACTGGAACTGGCGTCAGCTCAAGTACGAATCCGAGGAGAAGCGCATCGAACTCTGCGAAAAGATCAAGGCGCGTTTCAAACTCGTCCGCGACGATTCCGAGCTCGCCGCGAACAACGCCGCCTGCGATCCCGAGTACCATTCCCCGCTCGCGAACGACGATCCCGCGAAGCACGGCGGCTGACCCGCCCTGTCCTTCCGCAAATCCATCCCGCCCCGAAGGTCTCCGCCTCCGGGGCTTTTTCGCGGTTAATTAACGCGAAAATAGTTTCGAAAACATATTTTTCGCAAAAAATAACGGTTCAGGCGCTTGCTTTTCCGCCGGAAAAAGGTTATACTATCGTCGGAACTTGATCGTTTCCGCATCTTTCATCTCATCTGCACCAAACGAAAGGAAACCGGTCCATGATGAAAAAAGCTTTGTTCATGCTCGCCGCCGCGGCGTCCGTCACCGCGCTCTTCGCCGCGGACCCCCCGAAGACCAACCTCGGCAAACTCTACGAGAAGGATTTCCTGATCGGCGTCGCCCTCAACCAGCGGATCACGAGCCAGCAGGACAAGCAGCGCGCCGAACTCGCGGCGTCGCAGTTCAACTGCCTCACGCCGGAAAACTGCATGAAATGGGACGCCACCGAGCCGCAGGAAGGCAAGTTCAACTTCGCCGCAGGCGACGACCTCGTGAAATACGCGCAGAAGAACAAGATCAAGATCCACGGCCACACGCTCATCTGGCACAGCCAGACCCCGCAGTGGGTATTCCAGGGCGAGAACGGACAGCCCGCCACGCGCGAGCTCGTCCTGAAGCGCATGAAGAATCACATCGAAGGCGTCATGAAGCACTATAAGGGCAAGGTCGATGCGTGGGACGTCGTGAACGAGGCGTTCAACGAGGACGGCACGCTTCGCAATTCGCAGTGGAAACGCATCGTCGGCGACGACTTTATCGAAAAGGCGTTCGAATTCGCGCGCGCCGCAGATCCCTCCGCCAAGCTCGTCTACAACGACTACAACGCCGACACGCCCTCGAAGCGCGACGGCATCGCCAAGCTCGCGAAGGAGCTCAAGAAGAAAGGTCTCATCGACGCCGTCGGCATGCAGGGACACTACCTGCTGGACTACCCGTCCTCCAAGCAGATCGAGGAAGCCATCAAGAAGTACGCCGACGCGGGCGTGATGGTCATGGTCACGGAAATGGACGTCGACGTCCTGCCGCGCTCCAACGGACGCGTCACCGCGGATATTTCCGCGACGCAGGAATACCAGGAGAAGAACAACCCGTACACGAAGGGTCTCCCCGACGAGGTCCACAAGAAGCTCGCCGACCGCTACGCCGACATCTTCAAAGTCTTCCTCAAGCACAGCAAGGTCATGTACTCCGTGACCGTCTGGGGCCTCGACGACGGCACCAGCTGGCTCAACGGATTCCCCGTCCGCGGCCGCACGAACCATCCCCTGCTCTTCGACCGTCAGCTGAAGGCGAAGCCGTGCTACGATGCGCTCGTCAAGCTGAAACAGCCGCAAGGGCTGAGGAAGTAATCCGTCTCTCTTCCAAATCAAGTATAAGCCTCGCCTCGGACCCGCAACAGGTCCGGGGCGTTTTCTTTTCCCCGGTCAATCCCATTTTCCAACGGTCAGCCCCATTTTTCACAGGATGTCCATGTTTTGGAAACCTTTTACGTTTTGTGAAACCCCATCAGGAGAATCTGCTTTTTTTGAGCACAAAAACAGACTTGGCACGGGATGTGCTAATCATCGGCATCAACAACCAGCGAACAAAGGAGGTTCGTTATGAAACTGGTGATCGCATATATTCAGCCCGATCGGCTGAACCCGGTCAAGCAGGCATTGTATGCCCGCAGCGTATTCAAGATTTCCGTGACCAACGCTCTGGGCTGCGGCCAGCAGCGCGGTTACTCTCAGATGTGGCGCGGCGCGCTGAAGGAAGTCAACCTGCTGAAGAAGGTCCGCCTGGCAATCGCGGTCAACGACGAATTCGTCGAAACCACGATCGAGGGCATCTGCGAAGGCGCGCGTACCGGCCATATCGGCGACGGAAAGATATTTGTTCTGCCCATGGACGAATGCATCCGCATTCGCACGGGAGAACGCGGTTCCGAGGCGATCGGATAAGAAAACACTGAGGTGAACATACATGAAAAAACTCTTGACACTATTTGCCGTATGCAGCGTGATGAGCGCCGCATTGGCCGCGGAAGAGAACAGCGCACCCGCGCCCGCCACGATGGAGGCGGTGGAAGCTGTTCAGATCAACCTGAACGTCGTCTGGACGCTGATCGCAGGCATCCTGGTCTTCGTGATGCAGGCCGGATTCGCCCTCGTGGAAGCCGGCCTGACGCGCGCAAAAAACACGAGCAACATCATGATGAAGAACGTGATGGACTTCGTCATCGGCTCCGTCTGCTTCTGGATCATCGGCTCGGCGTTCATGTTCGGCGCTACGAAGGCCGGTTTCATCGGTACGGACGGCTTCTTCATGGACATCTTCAAGACGGGCGACGACTGGAACTGGACCTACATGTTCTTCCAGACCATGTTCTGCGCGACCGCCGCTACGATCGTTTCCGGCGCGATGGCCGAACGTACGCAATTCCGGTCCTACCTGATCTACTCCGCCATCATTTCCCTCTTCATCTACCCGATCGCGGGCAAATGGGCGTGGGGCGGCGGCTGGCTGGCTGACCTGAACTTCCATGACTTCGCCGGATCCACGGTCGTCCACAGCGTCGGCGGCTGGCTGGCGCTCACCGGCGCGATCGTCCTCGGCCCCCGTATCGGCAAATACGGCCCGGACGGAAAGCCGCGCGCCATCCCCGGACACAATATCGCGTTCGCGGCCATCGGCGTGCTCGTCCTCTGGATCGGCTGGTTCGGGTTCAACCCCGGCTCGACCGTCGCGGGCAACGGCGACATCGGACGGGTGGCGCTTGTCACGAACTTCGGCGCGGTCGCAGGCACCCTGACCGCCATGTTCACCGCCTGGCTCATCCTGAAGAAGCCGGACGCCTCCATGACGCTGAACGGCGCGCTCGCCGGACTCGTGGCGATCACCGCCCCGTGCGACATCGTGACGCCCGTCGGTGCGCTGATCATCGGCGCCGTCGCCGGTGTGCTCGTGGTCCTGAGCGTGCTTGCCGTCGACCGCATCAAAGTCGACGACCCGGTCGGCGCGGTCAGCGTTCACCTGGTCAACGGCGTCTGGGGCACCCTCGCCTGCGGCCTCTTCGGTGCGGAAGGCGTGCTGAAGATCGCCGACGCGAACACCGGCCTCTTCTACGGCGGCGGGTTCCATTCCACCGGGATCCAGCTCCTCGGCATCGCCGCGTACGGCGCATGGGCGTTCATCCTCGGCATGATCACGTTCGTGATCCTGAAGAAGACGACCGGCCTGCGCGTCAGCCCGGAAGAGGAACTCAAGGGCCTCGACATCACCGAGCACGGAAACGATGCTTACGCGGGATTCCAGATCTTCACGAACGAATAATGGAACAAGCAAATAACTGAACGAAAGGACTAAGTGAACTCCATCGGGGTTCCGGGCGGCAATGATGATGAGTCCGCCCGGGATCCCGTCCTTTTTTTGCGGCCGGACATAGAGGTGTAAAGTCTTTATCGTCCGGAGGAAAAAGGAGCATCTAATATGGATTCTTCCGATTGGCGGAAGCATTTCAGCATCACTTCGTTTATGGAGACCGGAGGCTCTTTGGAATAGCCGATTTCCGGGATATGATCATACTCTTTGATTCTTTTTTCAGGATTCAGCCAGGGCCGGAAAGATTCCATAAGCTCCACCGCAAAAACCATATTCTCCTGCATCGCCTCCCACGGCGGTTCCTGTTCGGCGGTGTACAGCCGATGCGTCGTCGCGAAACAGCGCCGGACGGATTCGATCTTTGTCAGGGAAACGGGCAGTCTTTCGGAAAATGTGAACAGATAGTTCAGGTAAGATATCTTACAAAACGGACTCCGTTTCTTTTGCTGCGCGCTCAGCATCAAATGATCCAACTGCGCGATAACATGAGAGAAGTTCGATTTATAATTCGCCTCGTAGAACGCCTTTCCCGCCGCCCATGTGAAGTTGTCGCCGTCCCTCGCCTGAGCACAAAGCCGCCGCTGTTTCTCCAGATAGATCAAGAGAAGATACAAAGCGGCCCTGTTGACCGGAACGACCGGTTCACCCTGTTTCATCATGCCTCCTTTGGTCACTTACAACAAAACTGATAGAAAACCTCGGGTAGTTTCTAACTATACATCCTCATTTGCAATATTGCAAGTAAAGGCGGAAAGAATTCAGCAGTGTGTTCGGGGAAATAGGACCAATGGGACGAATAGGGCGAATAGGACGAATGGGTAAAAAACTGTTGATTACCCCTTCCTATTGGTCTTATTGGCCCTATTGGTCCTATTATCATTCGACCGGTCCGGGCACAAAACGGGCGTCCGGGGCTTGGGATGAGCCGGGGACGCCCGATTCTTTCACGGCGTTTCCGCCGATCGTTTTCAGCTTGCTTCCGGCGTTTCAGCCGGTCCGCTCACTTTTTGGTGTTCGGCACGAGCTTGTCGAAGCCGCAGTACGGCTTCAGCACGTCGGGGATCGTGACCGTGCCGTCGGTCTGGAGACGGTTCTCCAGGAACGCGATCAGCATGCGCGGAGGCGCGACCACGGTGTTGTTCAGCGTGTGCGCGAAATACTTCTTGCCGTCCTTGCCGTTCACGCGGATGCGGAGGCGGCGCGCCTGGGCGTCGCCGAGCGTGGAGCAGGAACCGACCTCGAAATACTTCTTCTGGCGCGGTGACCAGGCTTCGACGTCGAGCGACTTGACCTTCAGGTCGGCGAGGTCGCCGGAGCAGCATTCGAGCGTGCGGACCGGGATATCCATGGAGCGGAAGAAATCGACGGTGTTGTGCCACAGGCGGTCGAACCACATCATGCTGTCCTCGGGCTTGCAGATCACGATCATTTCCTGTTTCTCGAACTGATGGATGCGGTACACGCCGCGTTCCTCGATGCCGTGCGCGCCTTTTTCCTTGCGGAAGCAGGGCGAATAGCTGGTGAGGGCGAGCGGGAGGGATTCCTCGGGGAGGATCTGGTCGATGAAACGTCCGATCATGGAGTGTTCGCTGGTGCCGATCAGGTAGAGGTCTTCCCCCTCGATCTTGTACATCATGGAATCCATCTCGGCGAAGCTCATGACGCCGGAAACGACGTTGCTGCGGATCATGAAGGGCGGCACGCAATAGGTGAAGCCGCGCCCGACCATGAAGTCGCGGGCGTAGGAGAGGATGCCGGAATGCAGGCGCGCGACGTCGCCGACGAGGTAGTAGAAGCCGTTTCCGGCCACGCGGCGGGCGCTGTCCAGGTCGATGCCGCAGAAGCTCTCCATGATGTCCGTGTGGTACGGGATCTCGAAATCAGGCACGAGGGGCTCGCCGAAACGTTCCAGCTCGACGTTTTCCGTGTCGTTCTTGCCGATGGGCACGGAGGGGTCGATGATGTTCGGGATGACCATCATGGTCTTCAGGAGTTCTTCCTCCACGCGGACTTCCTCGGCGGAAAGTTCGTCGATGCGCGCGGCGTCGCCCGCCATTTCGGCCTTGATCTGTTCGGCCTCGTCCTTCTTGCCCTGCCCCATCAGCTTGCCGATCTCCTTGGAGATGGTCTTGCGTTTGGCGCGGAGGGTCTCGACCTCGGTCTTGATCTCGCGGTTACGCTTGTCGAGCTCCAGGACCTTGTCGACGAGCGGGAGTTTGCCGTCCTGGAATTTCTTGCGGATGTTCTCGCGGACGGCGTCCGGGTTCTCGCGTACGAATTTGATGTCAAGCATGTTAGAGTTCTCCTGTTTGCGCTCAGAATTCCGGCATCGGGAAGTCGGCGCAGAAATCGATCACCTCGGCGCGGATCGCGGCGAGCGCGGCATCGTCGTCCTTCGCGGCGGCGGCGCGGTCGATGAAGTCGGCGATGCGGAGCATTTCCGGTTCCTTCATGCCGCGCGTTGTGACGGCGGGCGTGCCGATGCGGATGCCGCTGGTGACGAACGGCTTTTCGGGGTCGAACGGGATCATGTTCTTGTTGACCGTGATCGCGGCCTTGTCAAGGGCGGTGGCGATCTCCTTGCCGGTGGCGTGGCGCGGACGCAGGTCGACGAGCATCAGGTGGTTGTCGGTGCCGCCGGAGACGATGCGGAATCCCTTGTCGGCGAGCGCGGCGGCGAGCGTGGAGGCGTTCTTCACGATCTGCTGCTGGTACGCCTTGAACTCGGGGGACATCGCTTCCTTGAAGCAGATGGCCTTCGCGGCGATCACGTGCATGAGCGGGCCGCCCTGGAGGCCGGGAAACACTTTGGAATTGATCGCCTTGATGTATTTTTCCTTGCAGAGGATGAGGCCGGAACGCGGGCCGCGGAGGGTCTTGTGCGTGGTGGTGGTGACCACGTCGCAGTAGGGGACCGGGTTCTGGTGCAGGCCGGCGGCGACCAGGCCGGCGATGTGCGCCATGTCGACGAAGAGGAAGGCGTTCGCCTTGTCGGCGATCTGGCGCAGACGGGCGAAGTCGATGGCGCGCGGATAGGCGGACGCGCCGGCGAGGATCATGCGGGGCTTGTGCTCCATCGCGAGGCGTTCGATCTCGTCGTAGTCGAGGCGCTCGGTCTCGGCGGAGACGCCGTAGGGCACGATGTGGAACAGGTTGCCGCTGAAGTTCATCGGATGGCCGTGCGTGAGGTGCCCGCCGTGGTCGAGGCTCATGGAGAGCACGGTGTCGCCGGGGTTCAGCAGCGCGAAATACACCGCCATGTTCGCCTGGCTGCCCGCGTGGGGCTGCACGTTCGCGGCTTCGGCGCCGAAGAGTTCCTTCGCGCGGTCGATCGCGAGCTGTTCCACCTCGTCGACAAATTCGCAGCCGTTGTAGTAGCGCTTGCGCGGATAGCCTTCGGCGTACTTGTTGGTCAGGACGGAGCCCTGGGCGGCGCGGACGGCCGTGCTCGTGAAGTTTTCGGAGGCGATGAGCTCGATGCCGTTGAACTGGCGGTCGGCCTCCTTGTCGATCAGCGCGGCGATCTCCGGGTCGGCGGAACGGACCGCCGCGATATCGTCGTAGGTGCGCTTCTCGAGGATTTCGAGGCGGCGCACGTGGCGGGCGTCGCCGGAGAACGGGGTGGAAAGCCAGGTTTCGATGAGCTCCTTCATCTTCGCCTCGTCCATGTAGTCGGCGGGGATGACCAGCACGTTCGAACAGTTGTGCTCGCGGCTGGCCTTGGTATTCTCCTTGCAGAACGCCACGACGGCGCGGACGCCGTGGAAGCGGTCGGCAGTGATGACCATGCCCGCGCCGCTGCGGCAGAGCAGGATGCCAAGCTGGATTTCGCCCTTGGAGACGGCTTTCGCCATCGCGGATCCGAACACCGAGTAGTCGTCCCCGGCATCATACACCGTGGGGCCGAAGTCCTTCACGGTGAATCCCTTGCCTTCGAGGAACGGGATGAGTTTCGCTTTCAGTTCGAATCCGCCGTGGTCGGCGGCGATGCCCATGGTCAGCCCCTTGGAGCCGTACCAGTCCGTGATCTTGTTCATTTGTGTTTCCTTATTGATTGGCTGTTTGCCGTTGAAAAATGCATGATCGTGTCCGTTTCCGTTTAATCACAGTTCCGCGGCGAAAGAAAGGCTTCCCCGTGCCCGATCGGAGCCGGGCACTGCCGCAGTGGAGGCGCTGCCTCCAAAAACAGACGCATATAATATACAGCATTTTCCGGAAATAACCAGTCGTTTTCCTTCCTTTTTATAGAGTTTTTCGAGCGAAGGGAGAATTATCTCATCGCCGTTTTTTCGCTGCCGGAAGCCGATATCAGCGGCAAAGCTTCTTCTACTGTTCCCGAATACGCTCAGTCTTCTGTTCGGCGCGTTCCAGACGCCGCCCGCCTCTGCCGTGACCCACAGGTCCTCCGAGCGCGTCAGGCAGACTCCCGTCAAGAACTTCGTCGGTGCAGTCGGAAGTTCCTTCGGCAAAGCCGCCTGGACGCGCAGAGGAAGAAGCGAGACCATCAGCGCGATGGCGAGAAAAAGAAACGGAATCAGCTTTTCTTTGAATTCCGCCATCGCAAATATAGTTTTATGCAACACCCACACACAGCGGATAGCGATTTGCAGTGCCGCCGTGCTGACAGCAAAGAGCAGCCCCCAAATCAAAAAGCCGATAAAGCCGCTGTTGAAAATTACGTTCGTCATCGGTTAAATTGAAAATGATCAAGGATGCAGCAATGATCTCAAAGTGGGATTTTGCCGTAAAAGTTCTATGGCCTCCGCTTCTCCATGATTCGCGGCACGTTTCATCCAGAATAACGCCAGTTCTCGATTCGGCTTTAATGCAAGATCAGGATTCGCGGCATCAAGATAGAATAATTCGCCAAGGATATATTCCGCCAATGGGATGTGTGCTTGAATACCCTTTTTGATGGTTAACAGGTTTTCCTGTTTGTTGCGATAATTCATAAAGACAGGATTCCGAAATAATGCCAACCCCGCGGCTAACACTTCAGTGTCCAAACAGTTGTTTTTGTTGGCTATTTCAAGTAATTCCCGAGGTTGAAACTTACCATTGTTTCTTATGTAATATTGAGGATAAAAAGCGGCAGCAGCATATCCTTGCTCAATGGATTCTTTGAAGAAGTTATTCGCTTTATTTTGATACTCTTGTATTTCAGAAAATTCTGTTGAAACAAATTCCATGCAGGCACGTCCGGCTATGCATAACATTTCAGGAGTGGGGGCGGATTTGTTACTGACATCTCCAATTATCTCATTAAAGACAGCATTAGCCTTGACAGAGTCTTTTGGAATATCGGGTCTACCGGTTTTGTAATACATTGCCAACATAAATTTTGACTTTAATGATGATTCTTGCTCAAAGCATTTCATGGCATCGGAGAATTTCTCATCCCAATCATAAGCCATACCGCGCTCATATAAATCGGCAATTTTATCATATTCAACCTCGGGAAACAGAGCTTTAAACTCGTCATCGGTAAAAATATTATCTTTCGGTAGATTCGCTAAATACTCAGCTTTTCTCCGTTCCATTTCTTCAGGCGATGGATTAACGGCAGCCCCCGCGTCTTTCGATACATGTATTTGAGCTATTTGTTTTAAGAATGCATCTTTGTTTAGAAATTTTGCTTGCCGAATTATTCGTTTGTCTATTCTTTTTTGAATAGACCATAAAATCTTTGAGTTTTGATCCAAATAGCGATCTAACTCATCTTCATAAACTTTATTGTTAATCAACGAACTAACATGATATTTTTTGTTTAGATTAGCAAATGTGCTATCATTAATGGAGGAGCCTTTAACATCGACATGATACAAATATTCGGCGAAACTTAATCCTAAAATCGTCAGGTCTGCATACAGTGACTTTAACCTTTTATGTTTTATATCCTGTATGTCGAGAAAATCATCATTATAATTTGTGTCACATGATGTCAATAATAAAAACAATTCTGTCGGTATATATGGATATTTTCTATGTCTCTCATTCAATATCATATTGTAAAAACCAGAAGAAATATCTATAGCAGATTCTTGATGTTTATTGTCAATATATGTGGCAGATAAAAAAACAATATTTTCGACCACGTTCAACTTCATCTTTTTTAATGGCAGGTCCGGAAGAAAAGGACTGGCAAACCTTAATTCACTTACTGTTTCATTCTTTGAATCAATTTTAAGAATAACTACTTCAGGAAACAGTTCATTGCGGATAATAGCAGCATAGAAAAATCCGCATTTATTATCTTCAAAAAACGCCGTTGATTTTATAGCCCCGGCCCCTGTTCCTGATTCCATTTGACTTGGAATTGCCATTTCCCATAATATTTTATTTTGATTCGATTTATCAAGCAATTTAATATTACCTTCACTGAATTGATTGATATCTGGTGGCGTAATTGTAACAATAATATTGGCGGATTCATACAATACTTTGAGATGATCTTTCACATTCTCTCCAGACACAACCTCGGGAAACAGAGCTTTAAACTCGTCATCGGTAAAATTATAATATTTCGGTCGATTCGCTAAATATTCAGCTTTTCTCCGTTCCATTTCTTCAGGCGATGGCGTATCAGTATGTATCACATTTTCTGTTGGCTTAACTTCCTTTTTCTTAGGACGTGGTGGATATTGTTGCAATAAACTGCTCTTTTCGAGCATATCTTTGATCTCTTGTAAAGAACCTTGCACATTCGATGAATCAATCTTGCGGTCAAAAATAAACATCACGTAATCAGAGTCTTCATTTGCAAGAATCAACTTCGGAAGTTCTGGATAATCTTTTTTAGAAATTTTAATCTTATCGGTTTGAGATAACAATATCATACTTGGAGTTGATAGTTTCTTATCAATACCCCAAATGATCGAATCGACATCGTTTGGGAAGTCGATCGTTTCACCATGATCCGTATAGATTTTTTTCCCTTTTACAGAAACACTTGATAATGGAGTAAAATCTTTCAATTTATCATCTTGAATAACAATAATCTTACCATCTTCAATTGCATACGACATCCATTTATAGTATGCTGGTTTTTCTGATGGCATCCAGTCTGAAAAGCTTGAGTAAGAAGGGAAACGTGCAATAATATTTTTGCCAGCAAAATCATACCATATTTTAGAAGGGAAACGTGCAATAATATTTTTGTCAGCAAAATCATTCCATATTTCAGAATTGTTAGTTAGACGTTTAACTGCAAATGGGGCAGAACTCATTCCATGGATATACACACGGCCACCCACGCCGAAATAAAAACCCTTATACTTCATTATATTATTTTGATATTCATAATAATCTGTAAAAGACCGAAAATCAAAATCGCGAGTCCTGCCTGTTGAAAAAAAACAAAATATTACTCTGCCCATTGCATCTGAATGTAAATCATGAAATACAACAAGTAACTCTTTGCGATTCATATACCATGCAAGCGGGAATCTAATGATTTGTTTGTTCCCATCATTTCTGGTGTCGATTTCCGGAACGATTGTCATAGGTAAATAGTATTGTTTACATTCTCTATCTCGAATATCAAAGGAATAAAGCACAACAGCGCTGTTAGCTGCATCCGGAGATAGACAATAATTTAAAATACCATCACTAATATAAATCTTTTCAACTCCCAAAAGCGTTGTTATAGTAAAGAACAAACCACAGAAAAAGAATGGGAATAAGATTTTTTTCATGATAATCACCTGATTAAGGGAGCCTCTATCAATTCGTTTTTGAGAGAGTGTTCGGATTTTTGACGGTTAAGAATCGCCGGATGCGATTCTTCGTTACCATAAAATAAGCCCTTGTTATCGTTTTGTCAAGGCTTAAAGACAGGAAAAATAGTTTTTTCTGTGATTATCTTGATTGCGATCAGAAATACTCGGTGTTTCATGTTATTTCTCCTCAATTTATGTCTCATATAAGGTCAGACGGGGCATGGGATGTTTTTTATTTTTTGTCACTTGCTTTAAAAGATTGATATTTTTTGTATAATTTCGGCCCCAAAACAGTCGAGAGATCGATTCCCCGTTTCTCTGCCTCTTCAAATCCTTCTTTCAGACGTTTTTCACGCTCGGAACGCTCCCATTCGCCGTCCCACAATTTGGGATCCGTATCCATCTTGTACAGCATTTCGAACTCTTCGCCTCCCTCGCCGAAATGCTCCAGCGCGTATTTCGTCCGGCGGTAGACCCAGTCATAGCGCTTGGCTTCCTCATGACGCTTCAGATCTTTTTCCAGCTGCATTTTACGGGCGGGGAGTTCGGCATATTCCTGTCTGCGACAGTCAAGCAGAAGCCGGTCCAGATCATGAAAGACCGTAAGCATGTCATCCTGAAAAACCCATTCGAAGGCTTTATCAAGAAGTTTCTTCCTGCGAATCTCGTCTTTTTCTTCGCGAATCTGACGTTTCAAATCGGCGTATGCTTCGAAATAGCCAAACTCTTTCATATCGCTTTTGGATGCCAGTTCGAAGATCGTCTTGTCATCGAACACCCAGTCGGGGTATACCTCTGTATAAACGCGAATGAGCCTGTCCGCGGACTCCGGATCCAATTCGGCCGATTTCCGGATCAGTTCCAGAAACTTTTCTTGAGGAAGCGGATAGTATTGAAGAAAATATATTGCAGAATAATGCCGCCCTTCGCGTGATCGGTCCTCCGATTTCGTTTCCGCACCGGAAAGATGATCCTGAATCACTTTCACAAAAAGATCCGTCATATCGCTTTTTTCAAGCACATATGCTTTGCGCAGGTCCTCGATAAAGATCTCGGCCGGAGTTCTATTGTCAATTTGGCGGCTCCATGAGTCGATCGCCCGGAACAGCGATTCCGCCTGTTCTTCCGGCGTCCGTTCCTTCATGACGATGCAAAGGTCGCGTTGAATCAGACCGGCTTTGCCACCAAGATGAAGGCTCTGCGGAGCGTAACCTTTCTTGGCGAACGTGACGTACACACCATCGCCTTTTCCCTCGAAACGGAAAGAGGAATCGACTGTCTCCTCAAGTTTCGATCCGGTGTGCCGATCTTCCCGTGAGTCTCCGAAAAGGCTCGTTTCCGGGCGCAAAAAGTACACGCAGGCGGAAACCCCGTTCAGGGCGTTTCCCTGATCGTCCGTGATCGTCCCCTCAATGAGGATCGGCCTGGGCGCCAGCGCCAGCGCCAGCACAAGAACAAAGGCGAGAAGGCAGATAACGAGGATCGCGGCGATGATCCAGGATGTTTTGCGTTTCATGTTATTTCTCCTCAAAATAGTGAAAGGCTATTTTGAATTAATAAGACCTTACGTTGTGATCCCCTTCCAGCGTGTTGAATGAAACTCTTACATTCATTTTGACAAGCTGGATCTTATTCTTTTCTTCCTGAATATACACCGGCCCAAGCCTTGCTTTTCCGTAATGGTCACCTTGTTTTATATAACAAAACACGTAGAATTTTTTATTCTTTTCTCCAAGGTCAATTGCAATTTCTTTTTTATAACCTTTCTCCGGGGCGGTTGTAAGTTTTTTTTCGGCTTCCCAACTTTTCGGGGACTCCACTTTGGAAACAAACAGCAATCCATCACCAGGATCGTCGGAGCAGAATCGAACAATACATGAGGTCGGTTTGGCAACCCCTTTCGTATCGGTCGTATCATAGACAATGCCGCCGTCCTTATCTCTCCTGAAGTCAATTTCCATATATTTTACGGTTTCCGGCTTTGCCTTTGAATCGATCGAAATAATATGGGGATCCTTGATTATTTCATCCTCGATATCCTCGTCTTCCTCATTCTCTTCGTCTTCCTCGCTCTTCATTTCTTCTTTCTTTTTCAGATCAGTAGTCTTCTTTCCTGCTTTTTTTGGGAAAATATCGATATCAAGGATCTCTCTTTTACCATTCTCAATATTATATGACAATACACCGCCACCCCCGAACAAAGAAGGAAGAGGACTCTTTTCGGTCATTTTGACCTGGATTTCCCGTCGCATCGACAACTTGGATTTATCTTTATCCATGATGTTGATATCGAACTTGCATTGTTCCAGATGGTAGCCGTCTTTCAGGAAACGGAGATCAAGCCCCGTCCAGCCTTTTTCCTGAATGCGGAATTTGGAATCGACCGTCTTCTTCTCGGTCTTTTTTTCCCATTCGCCGCTTAACAGAGGGATTCTCGGACGTTTCCGTTCAAGCTCCATCGTGACGCCGTTCAGCGGCTTGCCGTCTGCGTCCGTGATGGTGAACTGAAGATCGAATTTCGCAGCGTCGATCCGGCTTTGTTCGTCAGCCATCCTAGTCTCGGTTCTGACCTTCTCGTCCTGTCCGCCCCGGCTTTCGTCTTTCGTCTGCGCGAGCAGGACGCACCCCGCCGCGAGAAACGGTATCGCGATCAAAGAAATGATCCAGGCTGTTTTGTGTTTCATGTTATTTCTCCTGTGAAATTGGTGTTGCTGATTCCGGTTCGGTCATTTCAAGTATTACAATATCATAATCTCATAAAAAATCAAGCTAAAAAAATGTGCTTGCAAAAAAAACACAAACTTTCTTTTTTTGCACACCTCAAAAAAAGCGATCAACTGCCGGGAGGGCGTATGCTGTGAGACAGGACGAATGGGAAAAGATTTTCTGAGCGCCCTTTTCTATTTGTCTTATCGGACCTGTTGGACCTATTATCATTCAACCAGTCCGGGCACAAAACTGGCGTCGCGACGGGCACGGCGGCAACGTTACCCCTAACGCGCGGCATCGGGTTTCTCCGTCATTTCCGTATAAAAAACACGGTCCGCCGCCTTGATTTCACGGAAAAATAATTGTATATTATGGAAAATCGCCCGGTCAACTCACGAACCAACGGAAAACGCGCCGTCCTCAGGCCGTTTTCCCCACAGGAGATCGCCCATGTCCATCCGTTCCTCCCTCGCCATTCGTTCCGCCGCCCTCCGCAAACTCGCCCTCGCCTCGCTCTGCGCCGTCGGACTCGCATTCGCGGCGTCCGCGGAGAAGCCCTACCCGGTACCCGCCGCGAAAGACCGCACCTGCTATCTCTTCGCCTACTTCACCGGAAACAACCCGGACCAGGAGCAGATCCGGTTCGCCGTCAGCAAGGACGGGCGCCATTTCTTCGCGCTCAACGGCGACAAGCCCGTGCTGGACGCAAAGACGTTCGCACGCACCGGCGGCGTCCGCGATCCGCACATCCTGCGCAGGGAAGACGGCGGATTCTACATGGTCGCCACGGACATGACCTCGTCGAAGGGCTGGGACTCCAACCGCGGGCTCGTGCTCCTGAAGTCCGACGACCTGGTCAACTGGTCGGCGAAGGCGATCCACTTCCCCGAACGCTTCCCCGAAATGCCCGGCGTTCAGGACATCCTGCACGTCTGGGCGCCCCAGACCATCTACGACCCGGCGGCGAAGCGGTATCTGATCTACGTGGCGCTGATGTTCAAAGGCGGCGTCAACCGGATGTACGGCGTGTACGCGAACGACGATTTCACGGATCTCGAGGGTGAACCGATGTACATGTTCGGCATCCCCGGCGTCCACGTGCTCGACGCGGACATCATCAAGTTCAACGGCAAGTACCACATGTTCTACTGCGGCAAGGAAAAGGTCGTCTCCGACACGCTCTTCCCCGGCAAATGGGAAGCGCCGGAGCCGGATTACAAGCTCGACCCCGGATTCGCGATCGAAGGCTCCAGCGTGTACCCGCTCGTGAACACCGATACGTACGTCTTCATGGGCGACCTCTTCCGCGACGGCCGCTGGTATTTCGCCGAGACGAAGGACATGAAGACGTTCACGCAGGGCGATTTCTCCGTCGATTTCCACGCCCGCCACGGCAGCGTGGTCTCCATCGCGCGGTCCGAACTGGACGCCGTCCTCAAGAAATGGGGCAAGCCCGAGAAATTCGAGCTCCCGCAGCAGAACAACCCGATCATCGAGGCGTTCTACGCCGACCCCGGCACGCTCTACTCCGAGAAGACCGGCAAATACTACATCTACCCCACGCACGACGGATTCGCCGGCTGGGGCGGAAAGGATTTTCAGGTGTTCTCCTCGTCCGACCTGAAAAACTGGAAGTATGAACGCACCATCCTGACGCTCGGCGAGGACGTGAAGTGGTCCAGCGGCAACGCCTGGGCCCCGTGCATCATGGAGCGCAAGCAGCCCGACGGAAGCTATAAATACTACTTCTATTTCTGCGGCGCGCTGAAGGGCGACGGACGCAAATGCGTCGGCTGCGCGGTCGCGGACGATCCGCTCGGACCGTTCGTCGATACCGGCAAGCCCATCGTCGACTTCAAGCCCGCGGGCGTGCGCGGCGGACAGGAGATCGACCCGGACGTCTTCCACGACCCCGTGAGCGGCAAGTATTACCTCTACTGGGGCAACGGCTACATGGCGGGCGGCGAGCTCGCCGACGACATGCTCAGCGTGAAACGCGACACCGTGAAGGTCTTCCAGCCCGGCCGAACCTTCCGCGAGGGCACGAACGTGATCTACCGCGACGGCAAGTATTATTTCAGCTGGTCCGTCGACGACACCGGCAGCCCGAACTACCACGTCCGCTACGCCGTCGCAGATTCCCCGCTCGGCGACCTCACCGTCCCGCGCGACAACATCGTGATCGAAAAGGACGTGTCGCGCGGCATCCTCGGCACCGGGCACCACCAGATCCTGAAGGTGCACGGCGCGGACGACGAATGGCGCATCGTGTACCACAGGTTCGCGTGGCAGAACGGCAAGGTCATGGAGGGCCCCGGATTCCACCGCGAAGTCTGCATCGACAAGCTCGAATTCAATCCCGACGGCTCCATTAAGAAAGTCGTCCCGACCCTCTGATACAAGTTCATTTTCTCCGCACCCCACGCAAAACACGAAAGACTCTCGACCATGAAGCTTTTCCATCGCATATTCGCAGCCGCCGCGTTCCTCTCCGCATCGTTCGCGATCTCCGGCGCTGCGGCAGCCGACAACGCCCCCGCCGATCCGTCGCAGCACAGCGTTTCGCGCCACTATGATCCACTTCCGCCTAGCCCCAGACCCATTCAGCTTTTCGCATACGAACGCGACAACCGCCTGTACTACGCATGGAACGCCGACGGCATGGAATGGCACGCGATCGACCACGGCTGGCTGAGCAGCGACTACGGCACCTGGGGCGCGGAGAAGAAAATGCACGATCCGTACCTTTTCCATGACAAGGCAAACGGCATGTGGTACTGCATCTTCACGCCGAACCCGGACGATCCGGTGTTCGCGCTCACGTCCTCGCCCGACCTCGTGCACTGGCACGTGCAGAACTATTACCCCATGAAAAAAGCGCCGCGCGGCTTCGCGCCGTTCATCTTCTTTCGATCAAACGGCGGAGACGACTGGGCATACTACATCGAGTGGGTCGATGAAAAGGGGGTTCGCCTGAATGAAGAAGAAATCCTCTCCACGCAGGATTTCAAGGATTTTTCCTTAGTCCCCGTCCCCTTCCCGAGACGGTTTCGGGAAGCCAAAGGAATCGTCAAGCTCGGCGACCGCGAATGGAAAGGCAAGATCGTGACTATTTTGAAAGCGGAGCTTGACGTCATCCTCGCCGCGAAGGCGGAGGCCGACAGGAAAGGCGAACAGAATCGCGAGCGGATCACGGACCTGCCGGACAGTCTCAAGGACGTCTCCCGCGCCGCCGAGATCTCCGTCGACCTGAGACGCACCAAGAGCATCAGCCCGCTCCTGTGGGGCATCTTCTTCGAGGACATCAACTACTCCGCCGACGGCGGGCTGTACGCCGAACTCGTCCGCAACCGCGATTTCGAGTTCAACGACCTCGACCACGGCGGATGGAACGCCCTCACCGGGTGGAACGTCCCGAAGGAGCTGAACCCGACCATCGCGACCGACGACCCGATCCACCCGAACAATCCGCACTACCTCGTGATGGACGCCCCCGAAGGCAATAACGCCGCACTCGACAACGAGGGGTTCCGCGGCATGGTCTTCCGCGAGGGCGAGTCCTATCTCTTCAGCGTCTTCGCGAAGAGCCCGGACGGCGGCGAAACCGGACTGTTCGTCAGTCTGCTCGGCGAGCACAATGAAATCATCGGTGTCCAGTCCTTCGAAGTGAAGGGAAAAGAGTGGACTAAGACCGAATTGAAGTTCACCGCCAGATCAAGCACGGACCACGGCAAACTGGCGATCAGACCGTCCGGCGGCAAAGTCGCCGTCGACATGGTCTCGCTCTTCCCCGAAAAGACGTTCAAGGGCCGCAGGAACGGCCTCCGCGCCGACCTCGCCCAGACGCTCGCCGACCTCAAGCCGCGTTTCGTGCGCTTCCCCGGCGGCTGCGTGGCGCACGGTAACGGCCTCGGCAACATGTACCGCTGGAACCGCACCGTCGGCCCGCTGGAGGCGCGCGTGCCGCAGTCCAACATCTGGGGCTACCACCAGTCCGCCGGGCTCGGCTACTTCGAGTATTTCCAGTTCTGCGAGGACATCGGCGCGGAGCCGCTCCCGATCCTCCCCGCAGGCGTCCCCTGCCAGAACTCCTCGCGCGGCGGCAAGGGCCAGCAGGGCGGCATCCCGATGGACGAGATGGGCGCGTACATCCGGGAGGTGCTGGACCTGGTCGAATGGGCGAACGGTCCCGCCGACTCCAAATGGGGCAAGGTCCGCGCGGAAGCCGGCCACCCCGAACCGTTCAATCTGAAATACATCGGCATCGGCAACGAGGACCTCATCGGCGACGTCTTCAAGGAACGCTTCACGATGATCTTCAAGGCCGTCCGAGCCAAATACCCGGAGATCACCGTCGTCGGCACCGTCGGGCCGTTCTGCGAGGGCTCCGACTACGAGGACGGCTGGGACCTCGCGCGCAAGCTCGACATCCCGATCGTCGACGAGCATTACTACCAGTCGCCCGGCTGGTTCCTGAACAACCAGCATTTCTACGACACCTACTTGCGCGGCGCCACCACGCGCGTCTACCTTGGCGAATACGCCAGCCACAACGGCCCGCGCACCAGCACCATCGAGACCGCGCTCTCCGAGGCGATCTACATGCTCTCGCTCGAACGCAACGGCGACGTCGTGGCGATGGCGTCCTACGCCCCGCTCCTCGCGAAGGAGGGCGATACGCAGTGGAATCCCGATATGATCTACTTCAACAACACCCAGGTCAAGCCGACCACAGGGTATTACGTCCAGAAGCTCTTCGGCAACAACGCCGGCGATAAGTACGCGCGCACCGCCGTGACCCTCCTGAACGAAAACGGACGCGCTCTCCCGGACAACGCCAGAAACGCCCCCCTGCTGAAGCGTTTCGCGTCCTCCTGCGTGATCGACACGAAGACGAACACCGCCACGGTCAAGATCGCGAACCTGCTCCCGTTCGAGGTCAAGACAACGTTGAAGCTCGACAACCTTGTTCCGTCCCAGGTGAACGCCACGATGACCGTGCTCTCCGGCTCTCCGGATCAGACCAACGTGCAACCTGCCGAACCGAAGGACGTCACGCTCGACAGCAGTACCGCGCTCGCGCTCAAGCCGTACTCCCTGACTGTCCTCAGCTTCCCGCTCAAATAACACACTGCAAGCAGTGCTGATACAGTGCCCGGCTCCGCTCGGGCACACTACAAGCAGTGCTGATCCGGCGCTCTGCTACGCGAGAGCACGATGGTCCTCGCGGTCTTTCACGACTGCGGGGGCTTTTTTGTATCGAAATTGGGAAACGAGCTTGCAAAACGCGCGCATGTGTTTTATATTTAGATGGACTTTTTTTCCAAGAAACCAATACAACCGGAGAATCCCCGAATCATGGACTACGATTTCACCGCCATCGAAGCGAAATGGCAGAAATACTGGGACGAACACCAGACGTTCCAGGCGACCGACGACACCACGAAGAAAAAACTCTACGTCCTGGACATGTTCCCCTACCCGAGCGGCGCGGGCCTCCACGTCGGCCACCCGGAAGGCTACACGGCCACGGACATCTATTCGCGCTTCAAACGCATGAACGGCTTCAACGTGCTGCATCCGATGGGATGGGATGCGTTCGGGCTGCCCGCGGAACAGTTCGCGATCGAGACGGGAACGCACCCGTCCGTGACGACCGCGAAGAACATCGCGAACTTCAAGCGCCAGATCAAGATGCTCGGGTTCAGCTACGACTGGAGCCGCGAGATCAACACCACCGACCCGAAGTATTTCCGCTGGACCCAGTGGATCTTCCTCCAGCTCTACAAGAAGGGCCTCGCGTACATTGACGAGGTGCCGGTGAACTGGTGCCCCGCCCTCGGAACCGTGCTCGCCAACGAGGAAGTCATCGACGGTCGCAGCGAACGCGGCAACCACCCGGTCATCCGCCGCCCGATGAAGCAGTGGGTCCTGAAGATCACCGCCTACGCGGAACGCCTGCTGGCGGACCTCGACGGCCTCGACTGGCCGGAAGGCATCAAGGAAATGCAGCGGAACTGGATCGGACGCAGCGAAGGCGCGGAAGTCGTGTTCCAGCTCGACGGACACCCCGGCAAGACGCTGACCGTGTTCACCACGCGCCCGGACACCCTCTTCGGCGCGACCTACATGGTCCTCTGCCCCGAACACGAACTCGTCGACGAGATCACCACGCCGGAACACGCCGAGGAAGTCGCCGCGTACAAAAAGCGCACCGCGTCCATGAGCGACCTGGAGCGCACCGGGCTCAACAACGAGAAGACCGGCGCGTTCACCGGCGCGTACGCCATCGACCCGGTCAACGGCGCGCGCATCCCGATCTGGATCTCCGACTACGTGCTGGCGAGCTACGGCACCGGCGCGATCATGGCGGTCCCCGCCCACGACGACCGCGACTTCGCGTTCGCGCAGAAGTTCAACATCCCGGTCATCTGCGTGATCCGGCCCGACGAGGCCGCCGCGGCGAAGGACAAGGTCGACATCGACGGCGTGCTCGCCGGAAAAGTCTGCTGGATCGGCGACGGTCCGCTGATGAACTCCGCGAACGACGACGGGCTCAGCCTGAACGGCCTGCGCGTGAACGAGGCGAAGAAACGCATCATCGACTGGCTCGAATCGAAGGGCATCGGCAAGCGCACCGTGAACTACAAACTCCGCGACTGGCTCTTCAGCCGTCAGCGTTACTGGGGCGAACCCTTCCCGATCATCATCATGGACAGCGGCGAGATCCGCATGGTACCCGAGGACGAGCTCCCGCTCACGCTCCCGGACATGAAGGACTTCAAGCCCTCCGGAAACGGCGAATCCCCGCTCGCGAACGCGGCAGACTGGGTTGACTACGTGGACCCGAAGACGGGCGAACACGGCCGCCGCGAGACCAACACCATGCCGCAGTGGGCCGGGTCCTGCTGGTACTACCTCCGCTACATCGACCCGCACAACGACAAGGCGTTCGTCGACCCGGCGAAGGAAAAATACTGGATGCCGGTCGACCTGTACGTGGGCGGCGCGGAACACGCCGTGCTGCACCTGCTCTATGCTCGCTTCTGGCACAAGGTCCTGTACGATCTGGGCCTGGTCTCCACCAAGGAGCCGTTCCAGAAGCTCGTGAACCAGGGCATGATTCTCGGCACGTCCTACAAGGACGCCCGCGGCGCGCTGGTCCCGACCAACCTCGTCGACCTCACCGGACCCGAACCGAAGCACAAGGAGACCGGCGAAAAACTCGTCGAATTCCCCGCCAAGATGTCCAAGTCGCTCCGCAACGTCGTCAACCCCGACGACGTGGTCCGCGAATACGGCGCCGACAGCATGCGCCTCTATGAAATGTTCATGGGGCCGCTGGAGGCCGTCAAGCCGTGGAACACCCGCGGCGTGGAAGGCGTCTTCCGTTTCCTCAAGCGTTCCTGGCGCATGATCATGCAGACGCCGATCACGGACGAACCCGTCCCCGCCAACCTCCGCCGCCTGCTCCATGCGACGATCAAAAAGGTCACGGAGGACACGGACACGCTCAATTTCAACACCGCCATCAGCCAGATGATGATCTTCCTCAACGACTTCTCCAAGCTCGAAAAGATGCCGCGCGAAGCCGCCGAGACGTTCGTCCTGTTGCTCGCCCCCTACGCGCCGCATATCGCGGAGGAAATGTGGGAAGGCCTCGGCAAGCAGGCCCCCGTCTCCCTGGCGCAGTGGCCGAGCGTCGACGAATCGCATCTGCAGGTCGAAGAACACGAGATCCTCGTGCAGATCTGCGGCAAACCGAAAGTCCGCCTCATGATGCCTGCCTCGCTCGACGCCGAAGGCATGAAGCAGAAGGCGCTGGAGGACCCGGAGGTCGCCGCCGCCCTCGCCGGAAAGACCGTCGTGAAGGTCATCGCCGTTCCGGGCCGCCTCGTCAATATTGTAGCAAAGTGATCCAGCCATGAACACAGAACAAGATTACATTGAGCTGTTCGAGCATTACGAACCAGTCTGCATCGACCTCGGCCCCGGCATCCTCACCGACCTCTCCGCCGAGCTCCTGCTCGCCGAGGACAAGCCTGTCGTCACGTTCGTGACAGGAAGCAACTCCCTCACGAAATCCGGTGCGCGCGCCGACATGACGAACATGGTGCTCCACTATGAATTCGAATCCCGCCTCGTGTGCGACATCCCGGCGGAACCCGACCTGGACGACGTCGCGCGCATCATCGAGGCGCTGAAACAGAGCCGGTGCTCGGAAGTCGTCGCCATCGGCGGCGGCAGCGTGCTCGACGCCGCGAAGGCCGCTTGGGCCGCGTACCAGACCGGACTCGACGTCACCGAGCTGTTTGGATCGAACAAAATCTCTGAAAAGTTCCCTGGGAAGGACTTCAGGCGCATCATCGCCATCCCGACCACCGCGGGCACCGGATCCGAGGTCACGCCGTACTCGAACATTGTCGACCGCGCCGCGGGCGTGAAACGCCTCATCGCCGACAAACAGATCGTGCCGCGCATGGCGCTGATCGACCCGTACTACGGACGCTCCATGCCGGACAGTCTCACCGCCGCGACCGCGCTGGACGCCCTCACGCATAACATCGAGGCGCTGCTGAACACAGGTTCGCCGGAAACGAAGTTCGCCACGAACAAAAACGCGGTCTGCGCGGTCCGCCTTATAAAAGACAATCTCCCGCTCGTTTTCCGCGACCCGAACGACGTCAACGCGCGCGAACGCCTCTGCGCCGCCGCGACCATCGGCGGCATCATGATCGCCGACCGTCCGACCTCGCTTCCCCACCTCGGCAGTTTTTCGTTCTACGGCCAGGTCCCGCACGGGATCGCCGCCTCGATGCTCCTGCCGCCCTTCTGGCGCTACTACCTCGCGGAAAAGGCCGTCGCGGAGCGCACCATGCTACTTGCGGACATCTTCCCGTCGAAGGCTCCGCAGAAGACCCCGGAGGACGTCGTAAACGCCGCCGCTGCCTTCATCTCGAAGTACGCCGGCGCGCCGAAACTCTCCGCGCTGCCCTGCTTCGACGCCGCGATGGTCGAGCGGATCGCCGCCGACGCGGTCAAGAATCCGATGAAACTCGCCTCGGCCCCGCGTCCGGTCTCCCCGGAAAACGCCGCCGAAATCATTTCAGGAATCCTCAAGAAGGAGTTGTGACCATGAAGATCGTGTTCGCGCCCGACAAGTTCAAGATGTGCATGAAAAGCTCGACTGTCTGTCGTGTCCTTGAGAAAGCTTTCCGCACCGTCTTCCCGGACGCCGAACTCGTTTCCGTGCCGGTTTCCGACGGCGGCGAAGGCATGACGCGTGCGCTTGCCGACGCCCTCCACGGCGAAATCCGCACGGTCACGGTCACAGGTCCGGACGGCAAGCCCGTCCAGGCCGAATTCGCGCTCATCAACAACGGCCTGACCGCCGTCTTCGAAATGTCCTCCGCCAGCGGACTCTACCTCGTGGAACCGATCAAACGCGACCCGATGACCGCCACGACCTACGGCACGGGCGAAGTCATCCGCGCCATCCTGGACCTCGGCGTCCGCGACATCCTGATCGGCCTCGGCGGGTCCGCCACGGTCGACGGCGGCGCGGGTATGGCGCAGGCGCTCGGATACGGCCTGCTCGACGTGGGCGGACACGACATCCCGCGGGGCGGCGGCGCGCTTCATCTGCTCAGCCGCATCGCCGTCGCCGGAGCCGATCCGCGTCTCCACGATACGCGCATCACGACCGCGTGCGACGTCCGCAACCCGCTCTCCGGGCCGTTCGGCGCGGCACAGGTCTACGGTCCGCAGAAGGGCGCCACGCCCGACATGGTCGCGAAACTCGACCTCAACCTCCGTCACCTCTTCGCCGTCTGGGAACGCCAGTCCATGCTGCTGCCGAAGGAAATGCCCGGCGACGGCGCGGCAGGCGGACTCGGCGCGGGTCTCCGCGCGTTCTGCGGCGCACAGCCGAAATCCGGTGCGGAGCTCATCCTCGACGCGATTTCGTTCCGCCGTCAGATCGCGGGCGCGGACCTCGTCGTGACCGGCGAAGGCCGCACGGATTCCCAGACCGCCGAAGGCAAGCTCTGCTGCGCGGTCGCCGACGCCGCGCACCGCGAAGGCATCCCCGTCCTGCTGCTCTCCGGCGCGGTCGAAGGAGCGCCCGAAGAACTCGCGAAGACCTACGATTTCTCTTTCAGCACGTCCACCGGACGCCGCACGCTCGAAGAAGCCATGGCGGCCGGAGCGGACGACCTCTATTTCACGGCGGTCAACGCCGCCAGACTTTTCCAGCACAAAACACGCTCATGAACAACACATCCGACGCACCGGACCGCACCGGCATGATCCTGATCCTCTCCGGTCCAAGCGGATCCGGCAAATCCTCCATCTACAAAGCCGCCATCGGCGGCCTCGGCGGCATCGAATTCTCCGTATCCTGCACCACGCGCCAGCCGCGTCCCGGCGAGGTCGACGGACGCGACTATTACTTCATTTCCCGAGAGAAATTTGACTCGCTCGTCGCGGAAAACGCGTTCGCGGAACACGCCGAGGTGCACGGCAACTGCTACGGCACGCTCAAATCCGAACTGCTTGGCCGCATTCAGCGTGGGATCGACGTCCTGCTCGACATCGACGTCCAGGGCGCGGCGCAGCTCCGCGCGCTCTGTTCCGACTCCACCGAATTCTGCGAGGCGTGCGAGTTCATCTTCATCATGCCGCCGTCGTTCGAGGAGCTGGAACGCCGCCTCCGGGCGCGCGGCACCGAAACCGAGGAATCCATCCTCCGCCGCCTCGCAAACGCGAAGGGCGAAATGGACCACGCGCACGAATACGACCACATCATCGTGAACGACGACCTCGCGCATGCCGCGAAAGAGTTCACCGATCTCATCCTCGGCCTCCGAAACCATCCGAAACGCAGACGCATCGTCTGACAACCACGGAGTACGCACATGAACGGCAAAAACATCATCCTCGGCGTCACAGGCGGCATCGCCGTCTACAAGTCCGCCGACCTCTGTTCCAAGCTCGTTTCCGCAGGATTCGACGTCCGCGTCGTCATGACCGCGAACGCCCTCAAGCTCATCTCTTCGCAAATATTCCTCACGCTCTCGAAAAACCGCGTGCTGACCGACCTGTTCGAAGAATATCAGCCGCGCCCGGAACACGTCGACTGGGCGGAGTGGGCGGACCTGCTTGTGGTCGCGCCCGCCACGGCGAACTTCATCGGCAAGTACGCGTCCGGCATCGCCGACGACGCGCTGACCACGACCGCGCTGACCTTCCGCGGGTCCGTGCTGATCGCCCCCGCCATGAACGAAAATATGTGGAACAGCCCCATCGTGCAGGACAACCTCGCAAAGATCGCGGACAAGCTCGGCGTCCGCACCATCGGACCCGATACCGGACACCTCGCCTGCGGCACTTCCGGCAAGGGACGCATGGCCGAACCCGCCGACATCCTCGAAGCCGTCCGGAAGATCGTCTCCGCATGAACCTGCTGATCGTCGAAGAGCGCGACCTGTCGCCCGAACGCGAGTTCACGGTCGGCGGCGAACACGCCGAACACATCTTCTGTATCCTTCACGCGAAGCCCGGCGACACCATCCGCGCGGGCATCCTCGGCGGCGGCATCGGTACGGCGCGCGTACTGGAATCCACGCGGCATTCCGCCCGGCTCAAACTGGAAGACACATCCAGCCCGCCGCCCCCGCCGTCGAACATCCTCCCCGTGATCGCCCTGCCCCGTCCGCAGAGTTTCAAGAAGACGCTCCATTTCATCGCGTCGTCCGGCATCCGCCGCGCGGTGTTCTTCCACGCCGCGAAGACCGAAAAAAGCTACTGGACGAGCTCGTGCATGGCTCCAGACGCGATTCGCTCCGTACTGATCGAAGGGCTGGAACAGGGTTGCACGACAGTCCTGCCGGAGCTGACATTTGTACGCTCCCTGCGCGAGTTTTTCGGTTCGGGACTCTCCGCGCAGCTCACGGACGGCGCGACCGCGATCATCGGGCATCCCGTCGACGCCGCGCCCTGCCCCGTCGCGCTCCCGGGGAAAGTCGTGCTCGCGATCGGACCCGAGGGCGGATTCACGCCGGACGAAGTCGCGGCGTTCCGCGCCAACGGCTACGCCCCCGTCACGTTCGGTCCCCATATCCTCCGCGTCGAATTCGCGCTGTCGTTCCTCGCCGGGCGTCTCGCTTCCGCATGAGCAAACAAATGAAAACGCATCCGTCCTCTTCCGGCGCGGTCCACACTGCCGCCGACCTCGAACATGCCATGCTCGCGCAGGCGAATCCCGCCGATGCGGAAATCCTTATGCGCTTCTTCAAAACAGGTCCCGGCCAGTACGGCGAAGGCGACAAGTTTCTCGGCTGCAAAAACCCCGTGACCCGCCGCACGGCGAAAGCGTTTTGCGACCTCCCCGTCCGCGAAGCCGTCCTCGCCGCGCATTCCGAATGGCACGAACTCCGTCTCTGCGCCCTGCTCATCCTGGCGGACAAATATCAGTCGAAAAAAGCCGACGAAAGGGAACGCGCCGCCATCTTCGAACACTACGCCGACCTCGCCCGAGGCGGATTCGTCAACAACTGGGATCTGGTCGACCTGACCGCGCCGGACATCACCGGTGCGTACGCGTTCGAACACGGCGTGAACTCGCTGGAACGCTTCGCAGCATCCGGTCATCTTTGGGAGGAACGCATCGCCGTCCTCTCCATGTTCCCGTTCATCCGCGCGAAACAGCCGGACGAACCGTTCCGCATGGTGGACCGGTTTCTGCCGCATCCGCACGACCTCATGCACAAGGCGTGCGGCTGGATGCTCCGCGAGATCGGCAAACGCGACCGCGCCGCGCTTACAGCTTATCTGGAGAAAAACAAGGCGGTTATGGCGCGTACCACGCTCAGGTACGCGATCGAGCATTATTCCGAGCCGGAACGCAAAGCGTTTCTTAGCAAGTGATCCTTACTCTTTTTTCGGATCTGCCTTCGAAGCCTTCTTTTGGTCAAAGGCCTTGGCCGCTTCCGCGAGCAGTTTGCGGATTTCGAGGTGCTGCGGACAGACTTCCTCGCATTTGCCGCAGCCGATGCATTCCACGGCGTCCTTCTTGCCCAGGTTCGCGACCGCCCAGAAGATCTGCACCTTCGCGCTCTCCACGTTGCTGTACAGCGTGAGCAGGTTCCGTCCGTTGAACGTGCCGGAGATGCCGATGTTCATCGGACAGACCTTCGCGCAGTAGTCGCAGGAGGTACACTGGATCATCGGGACTTTGGCGAGCGCTTCCTGCGCCTTGAACACGGTTTCCTTTTCCGCCTCGGTCAGCGCCGTGAAGCCCTTCATCGATTTCAGGTTGTCGTCCATCTGCTCCGGCGTGCTCATCCCGGACAGCACCGTGATCACGCCCGGCAGGCTCGCGCCGAACCGGATCGCCCACGCGGCGGGGGAAATGTCGGGATTCGCGTCATGGAGGATCTTTACGACGGATTCCGGCGGCGTCGCGAGCATGCCGCCCTTCACCGGCTCCATGATGATGACGGGCACGTTGTGCTTGCGGCAGACCTCGTAGTTCAGGCGCGACTGGATGAACTTGTGGTCCCAGTCGGCATAGTTGATCTGAAGCTGCACGAACTCCGCTTCCGGGTGCTTCGTGAGGATGTCGTCGAGCTGATCGGCGGTGGAGTGGAACGAGAATCCGACGTGCCGGATCCGCCCCAGGCGCTTCTGTTCCAGCACGAAATCCCACAACCCGAGGTTCTCGAAGAGTTCGCTGCGGTTGTCGCCGAGGTTGTGGAGCAGATAAAAGTCGATGTAGTCCGTCCCGAGGCGTTTCAGCGACGTCTCGAACTGGGCGATCGCGGCCTCGCGCGTCTTGTCATCAACCCATGCCGCGTTCTTCGTCGCGAGCTGGAAACTCTCGCGCGGATAGCGTTCCACCAGCGCCTGACGCGTGGCGTCCTCGCTGCCCTGATAGATCCACGCGGTATCGAAATAGGTAAACCCCGCGGCAAGGAATTTGTCGACCATGATTTTGGTCGTTTCAATGTCGATCGTTTCGCCGTTTTTCGGCAGGCGCATCATGCCGAATCCGAGTTTCGGAATTTCTTCGCCGAGGTATTTTCCCATGGGGGTTCTCCTGTGTTGCTGTGTGTAGGGGATTTGTTTTCGGAATTGAATCATTTATACCATAGCACGCGATTGTATGTTCTGTCAAGTATTTTTTCGGAAAAAGTAAAAAAACACCGGACAAATACAGGAAAGTCGGTGTCTTTAACAAATGAAAGAAACAGTACGGATTTCTTTGCGGCGGAGGTGACCATGTTTCATTTGAGCTTAATTCACGTTATTAACGTTTTATCTTGTTAATTAACGTCAAAAACAGCCGTTTTCCCTGTTTTGGTTCTTGATTTTTTATTTGATTAGATATAAAGTATATTAGAAAACCAACAATTAAGGAGCTACCCCCATGAAACGCACAAACAGAAACACCATTTGCACGTTCCGAGGCTTTACCCTGATCGAACTTCTGATTGTCATCGCGATCATCGCGATTCTTGCCGCATTGCTTCTGCCCGCGCTTCAGTCCGCCAGACGCAGCGCCTATCTGGCCGGATGCGCCAGCAACATGAAGCAGCTGATGGTCTGTGCGCTCCAGTACGTCGGCGACACGAAATACGTTACGCCCGCGAAATCCGGCGGCGGCAACAACGATTCCCTGTGGGAACGCCTGATCCTGAAGTACACTCCGATGAGCGATCTGGACGTCGGGACCAGAGGCGTGCCGAACTGCAAAGGCGAAGACAGGTTCACCTCGATCAAGCTCTTCCAGTGCCCCGCCGACAAATATGCGCGCAACACGGGCGTCTCTGCCGGAATGCCCATTCGCACCTACGCCATGAACCACTCCCCCGGCGGAAGCACCACCAACGATGAAAAAGTCGGCGACACGATCGGCGGCCAGTCCATCTGCAACGACAGCAACGACGGAAGAGGATACTGGGTCGGCCTTCAGTACGGCAAGATCCCGATGCCTTCCCGTATGATCTATTTCGTGGAATATGTCCCCAGCGCATCCCACAGCCGGTCCAATCGTACCGGATTCTTCTCCGCCTGGTGGTCCTCCATCTCCTGCCCGTCCCAGCAGTCCGAACAGTGGGGCGGCGACGAATCGGCCAGCGGAAGCTCTTCCTTCGACATGGCCACGACCACGCTCCACAGCAAAATGTGGAACTACGCGTTCGCCGACGGCCACGTGAAGAACATGTATCCGCGCGCCACCATCCGCAAGGACCAGGGCCTCAGCCGCTGGAACGCCGGCAACTACTGGTCCATGCGTCTCGACGACGACAACAACTGAGACAGAGTTATATCTTCTCTTTGAGGTTCGGTCATGGCTTCGGGAAAAGGTTGTTTTACCAGGATTCTGACGGTATTCCTTGTCCTCCTGATCGCCCTGATCGTCCTTGTTGTTACACTCTTCTTCCTCGCGACCGGCGCGTCGACAACTTACCCCGCACCGAAATTCGACGGCAGTGACACGGGCGTCGTCGCGAATGTTATCACCCGTCTGGCGCGTTCGCTGGTCGACAAGGAAGGCCGCGTCGTCCAGACTGCCGTCCTGCACCTCAGTCAGAACGAGGTGCAGACGCTCCTGAACGCCGAGATCGCGAAATCCGTCCGACCCGGAACGCAGTCCCTGCCGTATGCTGTGGTCTGGGACGCCGGACGCCTGCATCTGCATTATTCCATGCCGGTTTTCTCCGGACGCGCCGCCAATATCTCCGTCGATGTCTCGCCCGTCATTGAGGAAGGCGAGCTCACGCTCATCCCCGGAAGCGGCGCTGTCGGACAGCTGTCAATGCCGCATGCCGCATTGAATTACGCGGCGAACAAACTTGAACAGATGGCGATGGGGGACGATTCCACGCGTACCGCCCTCTCGGCGTTCAAACGCATCGAACCCGGCGACGACGGCACGCTGGTCCTGATGTTCGATCCGCGCGACGTGAACACCGTGATCCGCATTCTGCGTTCCGCCGGCGAACCGCAGCCGCGCGAAGAACTGGACCGGAGCGCGGACAGAGATGCGGACAAAGACGCGGACAAAGATTCTGACGATATCGACGACGAAAACGAAGAAAGAATCGAAAAAAACGAAGAATAATCCGAAAAAAACTTGATTTTTCGTGTTTTTCCGCTAAGATTTCTATATCTTTCGCGTCTAATTGTCAGAAGCATCCAGAAATCAACCATCATTTTTCATCGTCCGGCTGCTTTCCGCACGGTGCGGGCCTCTTCTATTTGCCCGCCTCGCCGGGGCCGTCGGACCATCCAGAGAAAGGATTTTCCCATGAATCGAAACATCCGCTTCCTCCTGACCGCGGCGATCGTCCTGCCGGCGCTCCTCGCCACACAGGACACAATGGCGCAGGGCCGCCGTCGGCCGCAGAATCCGCAGGCCGACACCGAGGCACAGGCCGAAACGGCGCAGACTCCTGCCGAAAAAGAGACGATCTCCAAAATCCGCAAGCTCATGGAACAGGGCAATTTCAAGGAATCCGCCGATGCCGCGCGCGCCGCGCTGGAGGCCATTCCCGCGAAGTCCCAGAGCGAAGCCGTCGGTCCGATCTGGAGTATGTACCGTACCAGCCTGGTCCGCAACAACCGTGTGAAGGAATACGACGACGCCTATGCGTTCGTGACGGCGCGCTTCCCGAAGAACGTCTCCCTCGCCGCCGAGTTCAATGCATCCGTTACGACCTACGGTTATTTTTTCAATAATACATTCACGCGCGGCGCCAACCGCGGCAACGCCGGACGCCGCGTATACAGCACGGAACGCGACCGCGTGCAGAACCTGCGCTTCATGGCGTCCGCCTCCGAAGAGGCGAAGAACGTCTCCAGGCCGCTCCAGATCAAATTCTACCGCACGCTCGCCGCACTGCTCCTCCGCGGCCACACCGACGGGCAGTCCTACAAGCTCCAGACGCTCACCGACCTGACCGACCTCCCCGACTACGACGAGGGCGACTTCGGCAGCTCCTCGCGTCCCCCGGTCAACAAGGACGGCTCCCCGGTCCTCTACAGCTGCCCGAAGGATTTCGCCTCCGCGAAGAGCGACGGTGAACGCGTCCGCTGGGCGTTCGAGCAGGCGATCGCGCTCGGCGACTACCGCAGCAAATACGAATGGGCGTCCTTCCTCGCCAACGAATTCGACTTCTCGCAGATCAACTGGAGCGTCCGCAACGAATACCAGACCTCCGACAAGTACCGCGATTATCTCTATGAACTGAAAGACGTCGAAACCGTCGCCGAACTCGCCGACGGCGTCCGCAAGATCGCCCTCCCCGAGGAGTTCAGCTATTTCCGCATCTTCAAGGAACTCGCGAACGACGACAAGGCCGGGCTTTACAAACAGCAGGCCGCGTCCCAGCTCGGCGGTCTCTACCTCGCCCGCATGCAGTACGAAAGCGCCGCCGACTGGTTCAAAAAGGCCAACGACAATGAGATGGTCCAGCAGATACTCTGCAACTGGGGCACCACGCAGAGCCTCCAGGTCGTCCCGTACGGCTCGAAGCCCGTCATGGCGTACCACAGCCGCAACACCACGAAGGTCCGCGCGGTCGTCACGAAGGCTGACGCGAAAAAGGCCGTCGAGATCATGCTGAAGAGTCTCCGCGAGGGCGGCGACGAGTCCTACCGCACGAACGACGCCTACCAGCTCGACCCCGGCTACAAGGGCTGGGCACCCGCCATCGGCGAAAAGCTCACCGAGTTCACGTTCGACGTGAAGCCGAAACCGCACCACTGGGAGACCGACACGGAGGTCCCGCTGCCGATCACCGAGCCCGGCGCGTACATCATCCGCACCATCCCCGAAGGCTCCGAGGGCACCTATTCTGCCGATGCCTGGCATGAAAACCTCGTCTGGATCACCCCCGAGATCCTCACAAAGGAATCCGTCACCAAGGGCCGGTTCCTCACGCTCAATGATTCGAAGACCGGCGCGCCGCTCGCCGACCGCAAACTCAAGATCATGAACTACCGGACGGAATACGCCAACAACCGCAACCAGGCGGAGTTCGGCGGACGCCGCTACCGCATCATCGTGAAGGAGTTCGAAGTCACGACCGGCAAGGACGGCGCGGTCATCTTCCCCGAGCGCCTGAACGACCGCACGCTCATCCTCTCCGAGTCCGAAGACGGCCTCACCTTCCTCCCGAACGCCTACTACTCCACCATGAACGCCGGACGCTTCTACGAACGCGACCGCGACTATGTGATCACCGACCGCCCCGTGTACCGCCCCGGCGACACGGTCAAGTACACCGTCTACACCCGCCGCGCCTCCTACGACGAGAAGGCGCCGCAGAAGCGCGCCGACTATAAGCTGAAGCTCACCGGCACCGACGCCCGCGGCAAGAAGCTGTATGAAGAAAACGTCACCGGCGATCCCATGCTCGCGGCGGCGACCGGCGAATTCACGCTCCCGGACGATGTCTCCCTCGGCAACTTCAACCTGAACACCGGAAACGGCGGCGTCTCCTTCTCCGTCGAGGAATACAAGAAGCCCGAATACCTCCTCGAAGTCGAAATGCCCGAAACGCAGGTGAAGACCGGCGGCATCTTCGAGGCGAAGATCCAGGCGAAATACTACTTCGGCGCGCCCATGTCCGGCGCGAAGATCAAGTACAAAGTCCACCGCGAACAGGCGCGCCGCGTGTTCCCGTTCCGCGGCCGCTTCGACTGGCTCTTCGGCGAAGGCTACTGGATCTGCTCCACCGCCTACCGCGATGAAAGCATCCGCCAGGTCACCTGGGGCCGCGACCTCATCACCGAAGCCGAAGGCACCGCGGACGACGAAGGCTTCCTGACCGTCCCGATCGACACCGGCGATGCCCTGCGCCGCTTCGGCAACCTCGACTTCCGCTACATCATCGACGCCGAAGTCACCGATGAGTCCAACCGCGTGGTCAGCGGCTCCGGCTCCGTCGTGACCGCCGCGCAGCCCTTCTACGTTTCCGCCGTCGCGAAGACCGGATTCGCCCGCACCGGCAAGCCCGTCACGCTCGTCGTGAAGGCCACCACGCCCGACGGCAAACCTGTCGCCGGAAAGGGCAAGGTCTCCATCTACCTGCGCGACCTCGACGCCAACGGCGTGCCGCACCGTGTCGGCCAGCCCGTGAAGGTCATGGACGTGACCGCGGGCGACGAGAACGGCGTGAGCTTCGTGATCGACCGTCAGGGCGTCTACGAAGTCGTCTCCAGCATCACGTCCGACGCCTCCATCAAGGCGGACGAAAAGAACCCCGTGACCTGCGAAGGCTCCTATCCGCTCTTCGTCGCGGGCTTCGACAAGTCCGGCGACCTCTTCAGCACGCTCCCGCTTGAGATCACCACCGACAAGAGCGAGTACGTCCCCGGCGAATCCGCTTCCATCCTCGTCTCCATGAAGAAGCCCGGCGCGACCCTCTACTTCTTCACGCGCCAGGAACGCGAGACCGAGTACCAGTGCGTCCGCCTCGGCGAAAAGGAATACTCCCATGAGTTCAAGCTGGACTTCCTCCCCGGCGACCGCCCGAACACCTACGTCTCCGTGGTCGCGGTCGGCAACGGCGAGGTCCAGGAACTCTCCAAGATGATCGCCGTCCCGCCGATCTCCAAGATGCTCGACGTCGACATCGCGGGCCCGAAGAAGGCCGTCAAGCCGCGTCAGAACGTCCCGATGACGATCACCGTCAAGGACGGCAACGGCAAGCCTGTCACGGGCGCTGTCACGCTCACCGTCTACGACAAGTCCCTCGACGCCATCGCGTCCAGCCGCATCCCGGCGATCAACGCCTTCTTCTGGAACTGGAAGCGCTCCTACTACGCCAACAACGACTGGAACCTCAACTACAACACCGCCCTCCGCAACAACCCGAGACCCGGCGTCCACTACATGAACGACAACCTCGCGATGAACGGGCGCATCATCCCCTTCACGCTCGGGTACGAAAGCTTTGACGACGACATCGTCTTCTTCAAAGGCGAAGGCATGGCGGGCGGTTTCGGCGGCGGCATGGTCCGCAGAGGCGGCGCGGCAATGAATTCCTTCGCAGGCGGCGCCGCGATGGAATCCGCCGACATGGCGATGGACGAAGCGCCGATGCCCGCATCCGCGGCGCGTCCGCAGATGAAGGCAATGGGCGCGGCGCGTTCCGCGAACGGTCTCATGGCGATGGCGGAAGAAGCCGAGGCCGGAGGCATGGACGGCGGCGCGGGCGGCGATTCCTTCGTCCGCTCCAACTTCCTCGACGCAGCGTTCTTCGCCGGGCTCGTGAAGCTTGACGAAAACGGCCAGACCACGATCGACGTCCCGGCTCCCGACAACCTCACCACGTGGAAGGTCCACGTGTGGTCCCTCACCGCTGACACGCAGGTCGGCGAAGGCGATTCCGAATTCGTCGTCAGCAAGGACCTCATCGCCCGCCTCGAGCTCCCGCGCTTCCTCGTCAACGGCGACAGCGTGAACGCCGTCGCGAACGTCCACAACTACACCGAGAAAGACGTCACCGCGAACGTCACGCTCACGGTCGAAGGCGACACGGTCAACACCATGACCCTGAAGAACAACGCGACCATCACCGTCAAGGCGGGCGGCCACACCGCGTGCCCGTTCACGCTGAATGCCAAGGCGGTCGGCGAAAGCAAGATCACGCTCTCCGTGAAGGCTGGCGAAGAGGACGATGCGCTCCAGCTCGCCCTGCCCGTCCTCGTGAAGGGCATCGACAAGCAGGTCAACAACTTCGCCTACCTCGACAAGGACAACAAGTCCGCGTCCGTCACGCTGAAGGTCCCGGAACAGCGCAAGCCCGAAACGACGTTCCTCACCGTGAACCTCGCCCCCGGCGCGGCCATGGCCATGGTCGAACTCCTGCCCTACCTCGCGGCCGACGGCGAAGCCACCGTGTTCGGCGTCGTGAACCGATTCGTGCCGTCCATGGCGGCGAAGAACGCCCTCGCCAAGCTCGGCGTGAGCTTCGACACCGTCCACCCCGCCAAGACCTCCCGCGACAAACTCTATACCGAATATATGGAGAAATACTGCTGGAAGGACGGCAAGGTCGATCCGTCGTTCGACGCCAAGACGTTCAACCGCGTCATGGCGGAAAATCTGAAGATGATCCTCACCATGGCGAACTCCGACGGCGGCTGGGGCTGGTTCGGCGGCTACCGCGAAATCTCCTTCGCCGACACCACCGCCTACGTCGTGGACGCCCTGCTCGACGTCAGCGCCTTCGGCGACAAGACCGTCGACAGCGCCATGAACCGCGGCATCTCCTGGCTCCAGGCCCACGCAACCGAACGCGTCGCCGAGATCCGCAAGCACAAAGGCGTCTCCAACACCGACGCCCTCGTCGCACGCGTCCTCGCCAAGGCCGGCAAGCCCAACAAGGAACTGAACGGCTTCCTCTACGAACTCCGTGACCAGCTCGCTCCGTACGGACTTGCCATGCTCGGCCTCGCGCTCGAACCCAAGTCCGAGGAACGCGCCATGGTCGTCCGCAACCTCACGCAGTTCCGCATGGTCGACGACGAGAACCAGACTTCCTACCTCAACATCCCGGCCGGATGCCGGTTCTTCTGGTACGGCAACGAGAACGAGACCAACGCCGCGTATCTCGACCTGCTCCTCGACGGCGACCCGTCCGACCCAAACGCACGCAAGCTCGCGAACTACCTCGTCACGAACATCCGCAATTCGCCGTGGCGCAACAGCAACCGTGAAGTCGGCGCGGTCGTCCGCAGCCTCGCCCGCTACATCAGGACCGCAGGCGAAGACGCCCCCGACATGAACGTGAAGGTCAGCCTCGACGGCAAGGAGATCAAGAGCTTCCACGTCGACAAGACCTCCATGTGGGACAGCCCGTTCGTGGCGCTCGCCAAGCCCGACGCCCTCGGCTCCGGCAACCACAAGCTCGAAGTCTCCATCGACGGACCCGGCGTCCTCTACATGAACTCCATGCTGAACTACTTCACGCTGGAGGACGAGATCGAGCCCGCCGGACTCGAGATGAAGATCAAGCGCAACTACTACCGCCTCGTGCCCGAAGTGCAGGAAGCGCTCGCCGCGGGCCTCCAGGGCTCCGTCCAGACCCTCAAGCGCGACAAGTACAAACGCGTCCCGCTGAAGTCCGGCGATGTGATCCGCCCCGGTGAACTCGTTGAGGTCGAGCTGATCTCCACCGCGAAGAACGATTACGACTACGTCTGCTTCGCCGACAGCATGCCCGCCGGTTTCGAGTTCGAAAAGCCAGTCAGCGGCTACGACTGGACCGGAAAGACCCCGATCTACCGCGAATACCGCGAACGCGGCGCCAAGTTCTACCTCCGCAACATGGCGCGCGGCGATTCCAACGTGTTCTACCGGATGCGGGCGCAGCTCCCCGGACGCTTCATCGCCCTCCCCGCAGGCGGCAGCGGCGTCTACGCCCCCGAGCTGAAATGCAACTCCGATCAGCACATCTTCGTAATCGCCGAGTGAGGAGGCAGCGCCTCCACTGATACAGTGCCTTGCTTCGCAACGGCACAAAAAGAGAACAAAAACTCAGCCCTCGCAATCAGAAATGACTGCGGGGGCCTTCCTTTTTGCACACCGCCCCCCTGCCTCTCGAGTTTCAGCGGTAAGGAAAAAAGATCGTCGAGCGAAGCGAGGTTACCGAGGCGGCGCAGCAGCCCCCAGCGAAGCGGCAATTTTTTCATTTAAAACAAATCAAAAACATATGGTATTTATTTGCTTTTTTTGCTTTGCAGGGGTATAGTATGCCATAATTATTTAATTCTAATCGGAATAATACCATGATTACCCTTTTACAGCAAGCAAGCAAGCAAGCAAGGCAAGCAAGCAAGCAAGCAAGCAAGCAAGCAAGCAAGCAAGCAAGCAAGCAAGCAAGCAAGCAAGCAAGCAAGCAAGCAAGCAAGCAAGCAAGCAAGCACAAGTCAGACCTCCTCTGCTGACGCTTCGGCGGTCTGCACCTCATTTCATTCGGCGCTTCTCCCTTTCTCCATATTTACGCCTTCTGATTTCCTTTCCGGAAGTCAGAAGGCTTATTTTCTACCTCATTTCCCCATTCGGAAAGGAGGTGCGGCATGACCTTCTCTGAGCAGAAAAAAGCCGCGAAAAAGTTTGCCGAATACTGGCAGGGCAAAGGGTACGAAAAAGGCGAATCCCAGCCCTTTTGGCTTGCGCTTCTGCGCGATGTGTTCGGGGTAGCCGAACCTGAGAAATGGATCAAGTTTGAGGCTCCGGTTCTCCTCGGTCATACCGGATTCATCGACGGCTATATTGAGGCGACACGCGTCCTGATCGAACAAAAGGGGCTTGACAAAGACCTCCGGGCAAAGATCAAACAATCCGACGGCTCTTTCCTCACTCCTTTTGAACAGGCGAAACGCTATATCACGGAGCTGCCGCTCTCCAAACAGCCGCGATGGGTCGTCACCTGCAATTTCGCCTCGTTCCTTGTGTACGACCGGGAACATCCGTCCGCGGAACCCGAGGAAATCCTGCTGAAAGACCTCCCGAAAGATTTCTACCGGCTTTCCTTTCTGGTCGACGTCGCAAACGAGCATCTCAAACGCGAGATGGACCTTTCCATACAGGCAGGTCAACTCGTCGGATACCTCTATGACGAGATACTGAAGTGCTACATCGACAAAACCGCCGAATCCACTCTCAAAAGCCTGAACAAGCTCTGCGTCCGCCTCGTTTTCTGTCTCTACGCCGAGGACGCGGGCATCTTCCCGATCAAAAACCAGTTCCACGACTATCTCGGCAAGTTCGAGCCCGATCAGCTCCGCAGGGCCATGCTCGACCTCTTCAAGGTCCTGGACACGAAGGCGGAGAGCCGCGATCCCTATCTCACGCTCGACCTCGCCGCGTTTCCCTACGTTAACGGCGGCCTTTTCGCCGATGAAAACATCGAAATCCCGCTCCTTGACAACAAGGTGAAAAATCTGCTCCTCGCAAAGGCCAGCGACGACTTCGACTGGAGCAGCATCTCCCCAACCATTTTCGGCGCGGTCTTCGAAAGCACGCTCAACCCGGAAACGCGCCGCTCCGGGGGAATGCACTACACCAGCATCGAGAATATCCACAAAGTCATCGACCCGCTTTTCCTGAACGAACTCCGGCAGAAACTGGACGACATCCTTGTGCTCAAGGACCGGAAGGAAGCCGTCCGAAGGCTCCGCGCCTTTCAGGAAAAACTTGCCTCGCTCACCTTCCTCGATCCCGCCTGCGGTTCCGGCAACTTCCTCACCGAAACGTTCCTTTCCCTCCGCCGCCTCGAAAACAAGGTCATTCAGGCGATCCACGGCGAGGGCACAGCGTTTCTCGGAGAAACCCTTTCCCCGGTTCTCATGTCCATCGACCAGTTCTACGGCATTGAGATCAACGACTTCGCCGTTTCCGTCGCGAAAACCGCCCTCTGGATCGCCGAAAGCCAGATGCTCCGCGAAACTGAGGAAATCGTAGGGCACAAAATCGACTTTCTCCCGCTCAAAACAAACGCCCATATCAAAGAAGGAAACGCCCTTTGTCTGGACTGGAATTCCGTCGTCCCAGAAGACAAACTCAACTACATCATGGGCAATCCTCCATTCGTAGGAAAAAAGGAACAGAGCAAGGAACAGAAAAATGAATTGACTACGCTTTTTGGAGCAAAATCAGGCGGAGTTGGCAACCTTGATTATGTAACAGGCTGGTATATTAAAGCCGCGACCTTGATGCAGGGAACCGGAATCAAGGCCGCGTTCGTCTCCACCAACAGCATTACGCAAGGAGAACAGGTTTCTCTGTTTTGGCCAAAAATACAAAAAATGGGGATTCATATTGATTTCGCATATAGAACATTCCGTTGGGACAGCGAGGCATCTATAAAAGCCCATGTTCATTGCGTTATTATCGGTTTTAGCTGTTCGGGGAATGGACCAAAAATCATTTTCGCCAACGGTACGGAAACTCATGCGAATAGCATTAATCCATATTTGCTTGATGCGCCAAATGTCCTTATTGTTTCCCGCAAGACACCCGTTTGTAATGTTCCTTTAGCATCGTACGGCAGTATGCCGATTGACGATGGACATTTGATTTTAAATGAAGATGATGTCAATGGGATTCTTTCCGAAGATCCTGAAAACAGAATAATGATTCGTCAATATGCTGGCGGTGTTGAATTGATCCGTAATCAAAAGAGATGGTGTCTATGGTTAAAAGGCATTTCTCCCCAGCGGATTCAAAAGTCCCCTATCGTTTTAAATAAAATTAAACTGACAGAAGCTTTTCGCAGAAAAAGCAACCGTCCTCAAACTCTTGCACTTGCGGATTATCCGATGTTGTTTGGTGAAATCCGCCAGCCGGATTCCTGTATGTTGGTTATTCCAAAAGTGTCATCCGAGAAAAGACATTATGTCCCCATTTCCTTTGTTTCCCCGGATTTCATTATTAATGGAAGCGCAATTATTGTTCCCAATGCGACTCTGTATCATTTTGGTACCCTGACATCCATTGTCCACATGGCATGGATGCGCGTGGTTTGCGGTCGGCTTGAAATGCGTTACCAGTATTCCAGCAACATTGTCTACAACAATTTCCCGTGGCCGGACGCGACCGAAGAGCAGAAGAAGCAAATTGAGGTCACGGCGCGGGGAATTCTGGATGCTCGGAATCTATACCCGGAGTGTTCGCTGGCGGATTTGTACGACGAATGCACGATGCCGCCGGAACTCCGCAAGGCGCACCAGGCAAACGACAAAGCCGTCATGAAACTGTACGGCTACAAGCCCGACATGCCGGAACCCGCCATCGTCGCCGACCTGATGAAACGTTATCAGTTGCTCACGAATCCTGCCGGAAAGAATCTGTAACAGGATTTCAGAAAGTTTGTTTTTTTGGACGCGTTCGCGTCGCGCTTCGCTGGGGGCGCGCATCCGCGCGCCTTGGTAGCCTCGCTCAGGCTCGGCGACAGGTTCAACTTACCGCGGGACGCGCACGGCAGAGGATTTAGAAATAAGGAGGAGGTCCTTCCATTGACCGCGAAACGCGAACGGCAGAGGGATTAAAAGTCGTTGCCGTTGCGGAAGAAGCCTTTTTCCTTCATCTTCCGGCGGAGGTCCTCCAGCACGGCCTCGAACGCAGCGCGCTGTTCGTCCTCGTTCATGTGCGGGATCAGATCCTCCTGCGACTGGAGACGGCTGGCGAGCTCGTCGGGAAGGTCCTGCAGGAAGCGCGACGGCTTGTGCAGTTCGTATTCGCCGTACTTGAAGCGCTTGCGGGCGAGCGTGAGGATGAGCTGTTCGCGTGCGCGGGTAATCGCCACATAGCACAGACGGCGTTCCTCCTCGACCCCGCGCGACGACTCCTCCATGGCGCGTTCATGCGGGAAGAGCCCCTCTTCCATGCCGATCACGAAGACGATGGGGAATTCCAGCCCCTTCGCGGCGTGGACGGTGGAGAAGACCGGCGCATTGCGGTTGTCTTCGTTGTCGTCCTTCGTGCGGTCGGAATCGTCCATGAGGGAGAACCGTTCGAGCAGATCGCCGATGGTCAGCGGATCGCTTCCGGGCGGCTGGTTGTATTCGAGCTGGGAGATGGAATTGATGAATTCCAGCACGTTGTCCTGGCGATTTTTCGCCTCTTCCGTGTCGCGGTAGATCTTCAGGAAGCCGTTCAGATAGCCGACGTCTTCGAGGTAGTCCGTGACCTTTTCGGCGAGGCCGCCGGGCGTGGAGAATGCCTCGCGTGCCTTGCGGACAGCCGCCGCCAGATTCGCCGCCGAGTTCGCGGCGGCCTTCGTGACGGATTCGGAGAACGCGGATTCGGAAAGGAGCTCCTGCATCGGGGTGTTCGCCGCTTTCCGCAGGTCGCGCAGGCGCATGATGGCCTTGTCGCCGATCCCGCGCGGAGGCACGCCGATCACGCGCAGCAGACTCTGGTCGTCGCGCTTGTTCAGCACGAGTTTCAGGTATGCCACGGCGTCCTTGACCTCCTTGCGCTGGAAGAACTCCTGGCCTCCGATGATGCGCGGGCGGATGCCGTGCGAACGGAAGGTCTGTTCCAGCACGCGCGAGAGGTAGTTCGAACGGTACAGCACCGCGAAATCCCGGTAGCAGTAGTCGGGATTGGCGGCGATGATGTGCTCCATCATGTTGTAGACGAAATCCGCCTCGGCGTCGCCGTCCTCCAGCTGCGCCAGTTTGATCTCCTCGCCGTCGCCCTTGGTCGACCACAGACTCTTGTCGAACCGCGCGCCGTTGTGGGAGATGACGCTGTTCGCGGCGCGGAGGATGTTGTTGGTGGACCGGTAGTTCTGTTCGAGCTTGATCTCCCGCGCGCCGGGGAAATAGGTCGGGAAGTTCAGGATGTTTCCGACGTCGGCGCCGCGCCATGCGTAGATGCTCTGGTCGTCGTCGCCGACCACGCAGATGTTCTGCCGGAACTGCGTGAGATACTGGAGCAGTTTGAGCTGGGCGGCGTTGGTGTCCTGATACTCGTCGACCAGCAGATAACGGTATTTGTCCTGATAGCGCGCCAGACATTCAGGCTGTTCCTTGAAGATTTTCAGGACCAGCAACAGCAGGTCGTCGAAATCCAGCGCGTTCTGAAGCTCCAGAATCTGCTGGTAGCGTTCGTAGATCGCCAGAAACGCGTCGTTGCCGCCCGATGTCACGTCGGCGGGGAACTGCATCTGGTTCTTGCAGCGTCCGATGAACGCCGCGACTTCCTTCGCCGGGATCTCGTCCTTGCCGAATCCGAGCTCGGCGGACGCCTGCTTGATGATGCCCGTCTGGTCGCTTTCGTCCAGAATGCTGTAGTTCGAGTTGTAGTTGCCCGCGAACGCGATGTCGCGCCGCAGGATACGCGCGCAGAACGAGTGGAACGTGCCGAGCGTGACCTTGTCGGCGGCCGAGCCGGGCACCATCGCCGCGACGCGTTCGCGCATTTCCGCCGCCGCCTTGTTCGTGAAGGTCATGCCCGCGATCTGTTCCGGCGGGATGCCCCCCTCGATCATGTGCGCGATGCGGGAGGTGATGACGCGCGTTTTGCCCGTGCCCGCGCCGGCAAGAACGAGGAGCGGTCCTTCGATCTGAAGAACCGCTTCCTTCTGTTCCGGATTCAGTCCGGAGAGGCAATCGCGCATGAGGGGCACGGGCGTGATTCCTTATGATTGGCTTACGCGTCCTGGGCGGCCAGCTGGAACGTGAGGCCGTCCCAGACGGCGGACGCCGCGGTCACGGCGTTCTCGAATTCAGCGAAACGGCCGCCGCCGATCACGTAGGAGCAGATCGCCGGGGCGTCGGCCGCGTCGAACTTATCGTCGACGTTGTCGCCGCACGGATGGTCGAGCGTGTAGGTGGAGACGAAACGGAGTTCTCCGGGGACGCAGGGATATTCGCGCACGAGGATGGCGTCGCAGCGGACGATGCCGAGCACGAGCTTGCCTGCCTTGGCGTCGACGGCCGCCGCCACGCGGGGCGTGTTCAGCTGGTCTTTTTCATAGTCCATCGCGAGCAGGCAGGATGCGAACGCGTCGCGCAGCGGCACGCCCATGGCGATCTTCTCGATGATCGGATCGGTCTGGGAACCGTTCGTGGCGAGGGCGACCGCGCCGGAGAGACGGATGCAGTTGTAGGCGATGTAGGGGTTCTTCGCCAGGTCGCTTTCGAAACCGGCGCGCGGCAGGATGGCGATCTTGCCGGTGATGAGCTTGGCGCTGCGGTTCGGGAAAGAACGGGAGGAGACGCGGTAGGCCGCGCAGGGTTTGCCGTCGCGGGTCATGCCGGCGCAGACGATTCGTCCGAGATACATGGTCGTGGTCCTTTCAGACTTTCAGAATGTTATTCAAATGAATGGGAATTGCGTGAGGGGAAGCGGTCTCAGTTCTGGCGAGGCTTGAGCTGCGGGAAGAGCACGACGTCGCGGATGGACTCCGTGCCGGTCAGGAGCATCACGAGACGGTCCACGCCGATGCCCATGCCGCCTGCCGGAGGCATGCCATATTCGAGCGCGGTGAGGAAGTCCTCGTCGACGGCCTGCGCGGGGTCCTTGCCGGACAGCGTGACCTGTTCCATGAAGCGCTTGCGCTGGTCGATCGGGTCGTTGAGCTCGGAATAGCCGGGGGAGATTTCCTGTCCGTTGATCTCAAGTTCGTACACGTCCACGCTTTCGGGATCGTCGGCGCACTTCTTGGCGAGCGGGACGAGTTCGGCGGGCAGACGCGTCACGAAGGTCGGCTGGATAAGCGTGTGCTCGATCAGCTTCTCGTATATCTCGTGCGTGATCTCGAGGTCGGTCCAGTCGGGCATCACCTGCGCGCCGAGTTCCTTCGCGAGCTTGTATTTCTCTTCGCGCGGAAGCTCGAACCAGTCCTGACGGCCCGTGCGCTCGCGGACGAGGTCGCGGTACGGGGCGCGCCGCCACGGGCGTTCGAGGTTGATGACCTTGTCGCCGGGGAGCTTGATCTGGAGCGTGCCGAACACCTTCTGCGCGATGCTCGTGACCATGCTCTCGATGAGCTCCATCATGGTCTCGCAGTTGCCGAACGCCTGATAGATCTCGATCATGGTGAATTCGGGGTTATGACGGCGGTCGATGCCCTCGTTGCGGAAGTTGCGGTTCAGCTCGTACACCTTCTCGAATCCGCCGACCAGGAGGCGCTTCAGGTAGAGTTCCGGCGCGATGCGCATGTACATGTCGCAGTCCAGCGCGTTGTAGTGCGTCTTGAACGGCGTGGCGGCGGCGCCGCCGGGGATGTACTGGAGCATCGGGGTCTCGACCTCCAGGAATCCGCGCGATTCGAGGAAATTGCGGATCTCGCGGATGATCTGGATGCGCTTGAAGAAGAGGGAACGGCTTTCATCGTTCATGATGAGGTCGAGATAACGCTGACGGTAGCGCTGTTCCATGTCGGTCAGGCCGTGGAATTTCTCCGGCAGCGGACGCAGTGACTTCGAGAGCATCGTGTAGGAATGCATCTTCAGCGTGATCTCACCGGTCTTCGTCACGAACATGTGGCCGCTGGCGGCGATCAGGTCGCCCGGATCGAGGCGTTTGAAGCGCTTGTATTCCTCCTCGCCGAGCAGGTCGCGCTGGGCGTACAGCTGGAGGCTGCCGTGCTGGTCCTTGATGTGCAGGAACGTCGCTTTGCCCATCACGCGGAACGTCATGATGCGGCCCGCGACGGTCACGAGTTCGGTATTCTCCACGTCCGGCACGTATTTCGCGCGCGCTTCGGTCGTCGGGATGATGTTGTCCACGAAGACGCCGTACGGGGCGATGCCCGCGGCACGGAGTTCTTCAGCTTTCGCCTTGCGCTGGGAGAAAATATCGTCGAGTTGTTTCTGCTCGGCTTCTGCGGAGATGATTTCGTCGGACATGGGTCTGTTCCTTAGTCAAAAAATGGGATTATGTGGAAAATATAATATACACCTTGAACACTGTTTTTTCAAGGAAAAAACATGTCCGGAAGCACCCTTCTTACGCTCATTTTCCGGCATACGCAGCCGGAATGCGGACAAAGGATTATTGTGGCGCGTTTTCTGGCGTGTTTTCCGGCGCGTTGCCCTGCCCCGGTTTCGACGCTTCCTCCATCGCCCGGAGCTCTTCCATGACGCGCTGAAGCCCGGCATGATCGTTGCGGTTGTTCAGCTCCATCAGGAGATACAGCATGGCGTATTCCCGCCCGTAGACGCGGTCCATGAAGAACTGCGTGAGTGCGGAGTGCGGCGAGGTCTGCCAGCAGAACACGAACGCATTCGCGAGGAAGCCGTTTTTGAAATGATTCGGCAGGGCGTTCTTCGGGGTGCTTGACCCTTCATATCCGGCATTCCAGGGATTCATCACCCCCACGACGGAGAATACCACGCCCCACAGCAGCGCCAGACGGAACACATTCCAGCGTTTCAGGCGCGGACGCGGACGCCCGAACCAAATCGCGACATAGTACAGCAACACGGGCGCAAACGGGATCAGGAAGCGGTAGCCGTAGCACCAGCCGCCGAAATCGGACGTACCGACGACATAAAGGATGATCGCGGCAAGCGTCGAGGCTATCATGTACACGAAGACCCGGTCGCGGCGCATGCGTTCCGATGCGCAGGCGAATCCGGCGAACAGCAGCGCGGGCATGTACAGGAAGAACCCCTCGAATCCGAACAGGATATTGAACGCATAGGTCAGGTAGTTTTTCTCCGTGAATGAGGGCTTGTGCGTGAAAAGATACAGAGGCAGCGGGGAACCGTAGGAGAGCATGTTCATCCCTGCCTCGGACAAAACCAGCAGGCCCGCGCCGGTCGCGTACATCAGAGCGTTTTCGATCCGGCGCGGCGAAACAGAGGTCAGCACGAACACAAACACGGCGATCCCCAGCACGCCGCCCGTCACGAACTCCATGTTCAGGATCAGTCCGGCCAGGACGCCCGCCATAAACGCCCTCAGCCGCGTCAGTCCGGTCTCCTCGCAGCGTTCCAGCAGCAGGATCAGTCCCATCAGCACAGCCGCGCACACCGTGTGGTTGTTCAGCGTGACAGCATAGGACAGCACGAGCGTAGAAACGACCGACAGCACGGACATCGCAATCCGATACGGTTCCGGCATCCGCGGCCGCCGCCTCAATCCGAGGTAGAAAAACCATCCGGTGAGGCAGGAAAGGATAAACGTCAGCACGCCGGTCAGGTAAACCGCGCGATAATAATCCCCGTCCAAATACCGCACGCCGAAACACTTCAGCACGCGGCCCCATGCGATCGCGCCGAACGTCAGAAGGGGCGGCTTGTCCCCGTAAAAATGCCCGTTGCGTTCGCACTTGTCCGGGGTCGTGAAAAAGCTGTTGTCAATCGCGAACGTGCCGCGTTCCAGCACGGATTCCACCGTCGAATACCGCGACGTCTCGATTCCGACGTGCGTCACGTCATGTTTCGTCAACAGGAGGGCGAATGCGGTCGATACGATCAGGAATATCAGGAAGCGGAGTTTCATGGCGGGGGATAGAAAAAGCCGGAGAATCCGAAATCAACTCAAGCGGTCGGCGCCGCCTGCCGTTTCCGTTCTCCGGCCTGAATCGCAACTGGGCGGAACAGGATCACCAATTCCGGTTCCAGTTGTTGTTATTGTTGTTATTCCGGTTGTTATTGTTGTTATTGTTCCGGTTGTTGTTATTGTTATTCCGGTTGTTATTATTCTGCTGATTCCGGTTATTGTTATTATTGTTGTTCTGGTTGTTGTTATTGTTCTTGTTCTGATTGTTATTATTGTTGTTATTACGCGTCTGACGGGTCACGTTGCCGGCCTCGGACGGGGTAAGCAGAGTAAGCTCGATCCGCTCGCTGTTCTTGGTCAGGACGGCGCTGGTCCGGGTCACTTCCTCAAGCTTGTAGCCGTTCACGGTGGTGTCGCCGACTTTCAGGTGCTGACGGAACACGTTGTTCGCGGAGATCGAGGGGCTGCCGCCGACGATGACGATCTGCTTGGGATCCTTCTGCCCTTCCTTGGCATCTTTCTTCTCGTCAACGACCGCAACCGACTCCTCGTCGCCCGATTCCGACGCGGCTGCCGCTTTCTTCTTCGGATCGGTGATGCGGTTCGAGGACAGAGCATACTGTTCGTATTCCTTCTGCTGAAGCGCCTTCAGCTGCTGCTGGGAGTTACCCTGAAGCCGCTGGAGGATGATCGCACCGAGAGAGTCGCCGATGACATACGTACCGACCAGGCTCATGTCCGCGCGGATCTGCTGATTGTTCCGCTGGGCGTTCTTGTTCGCGGGCGCTTCGGGCACGCGCTCCGTTTTAAAGATGTTATGGTCCATGAGGGCGGCGATCTTCTGTTCCGTCACTTCGGGAGAATCCAGCGGATGCTTCTCCACGCGCTTCACGGTCGCAATCGCTCTCTTCCGTTCCAGCTTGGAGGGAGAGAACTTTTTCGACGTCGAGGCAAACTCAAGCGGCTCGGACGAATACGTCCAGGCGAGATGTGCGACAGCTGCGACAAGTAATACGTTCAGAGCGATCAGCATAAACTTCATAGCGGAGGACTCCTTGGAAGGGGCGTTTCTGGTTGGTGCTTGCTTCAATATATCACGTCATTTGAAAAATGCAAACCAGTTTGGCATTTTGAACGATTATTTTTCTAAATTTTTTTGATTCTCACCCATGTAACGCGCCATAAAACGGAAATCCCGGCCGTCCACTGGGTTGCGGAACGACCGGGACTGTTTTCAGATTTGAGCTGAAACGGCTGAGTATCAGTACACGAAGAGCATTTCGCGGTACTTCGGCAGCGGCCAGCTTTCATCCGCGACGTTCTTCTCGATGGAATCGACGGTCACGCGCAGATCGGCCATCGCGGCGAGGATCTCCTCATGAAGTCCGCCGAGCGCCTTGCGGAGGGCGTCGGTCTTCACCTTGAGCTCGTCGAGCTTCGCGCCGAGGTCGGAGGCGGAAGCGGACAGAGCCTTCACTCCGGTCTTCAGTCCGGCGGACTTGCCCGCGGCGGCAGCGGCGGCGAGCTTGGCGTATTCCTGCGCGACGGCGGGATAGATCAGGCTCGTGGCGATCTCGAGCGCGACTTCGCCTTCGATATGGATTCTGCGATGGTAGTCCTCGAGGAAGACTTCGTAGCGGGATTCGAGCTCGCGCTTCGTGTAGACGCGGTACTTCTCGAACATCTTCACGTTGGCGGGCGCGGTGAGGCAGCGGAGCGCATCCATCGTGGTCTTGGCGTTCGGCAGGCCGCGCTTCGCGGCTTCCTTCAGCCAGTTGTCGGCGTAGCCGTCGCCGTTGAAGATGATCCGCTTGTGCGTGCGGATGATCTTGCGGAGTTCCTTCTGCAGGCCGTCGTGGAAGTCCTTCTTCGGGAGCTTCTCCAGTACGGAAGCGATGCGCTCGAACGCCTCGGAGATGATCACGTTCAGCACGGTGTTCGGGCCGGCGCAGGACTGGCTGGAGCCGGGCGCGCGGAATTCGAACTTGTTTCCGGTGAACGCGAACGGGCTGGTGCGGTTACGGTCGGTCGCGTCCTTCGGGAGCGGAGGAAGGGTGTCAACGCCGATTCGCATGGCGCCCGCACTGCGGCTTGTCTTGATCTCGTTGTGCTCGAGCTGGTCGATCACGTCCGCAAGCTGGTCGCCGAGGTACATGGAGATGACGGCCGGCGGCGCTTCGTTCGCACCGAGGCGATGGTCGTTGCCGGTCGGCGTGCTTGTCGATGGCCTCGATGATCGCGCAGAGCACGGTCAGGAAGATGGCGTTCTGGCGCGGATCGCTGCCCGGATTGAGCAGGTTGGTCTTGCCGTAGGAGACGGCCCAGTTGTTGTGCTTGCCGGAACCGTTCACGCCCGCGAAGGGCTTTTCATGGAGCAGGCAGACGAATCCGTAGCGCCCGGCGACCTGGCGGAGGACTTCCATGATTAACATGTTGTGGTCGCAAGCGAGGTTGACTTCCTCGAACATCGGCGCGAGCTCGAACTGGGCGGGCGCGACTTCGTTGTGGCGCGTCTTCGCCGGGATGCCGAGCTTCCAGAGTTCGTTTTCGACCTCGGTCATGAAATTCAGCACGCGCAGCTTGATGGAGCCGAAATAGTGGTCTTCCAGCTGCTGGTGTTTCGCCGGAGGCGCGCCGAACACGGTGCGGCCGGTCTGGACGAGGTCCGGGCGCATGAGGTAGAAATGCTTGTCGATCAGGAAGTATTCCTGTTCCGCGCCGAGCGTGATCTCGACCTTTTCCTCGGGCATATTGAAGCACTTCATGAGGCGCTTCGTCGCGACGGACAGCGCCTGCATGGAACGCAGCAGCGGGGTCTTCTTGTCGAGCGCTTCGCCGGTGTACGCGCAGAACGCGGTCGGGATGCACAGCGTGGCGCCGTTGCCGTGGCGCTTGATGAACGCCGGGCTGGTCGGATCCCAAGCGGTGTAGCCGCGCGCTTCGAACGTCGAACGGATGCCGCCCGACGGGAAACTGGACGCGTCCGGTTCGCCGACGATCAGGTTCTTGCCGGAGAAGGACTGGATGGGCTTGCCGTCCTTGATTTCGAGGAAGGCGTCATGTTTTTCGGCGGTCGATCCGGTCAGCGGCTGGAACCAGTGCGTGTAATGCGTCGCGCCGCGTTCGAGCGCCCACTTCTTCATGGCGTGGGCCACGTCGGCGGCGATCTGCACGTCCAGCGGCGCGCCGGTTTCGATGGTCGCGAGCAGCTTGCCGCAGATGTCCTTCGGCAGATACTCGCGCATGGAGGCGGCGTCGAAGACGTCTTCCGCGTAGTTGTGATCGGGTTCGATGGGGGCTGCGGGCGCGGGTTCCGATGCGGGGAACTCTGCAACCGCGTTGATCGCGTTGATCCTGTTAAGATAGCTCATACTGTCCAACTCCTTGGGTTATTGAGGTTGTCTGCCGTTTTGAAGCATATCCCGTGCCAACTTCTGTTTCAGGCAAAAACCGGGATTCCAGTTTTTACACAAAACGTAAACTTTCCGGTCGGATTCACATTTTTTGTAAACAAAAATGAGCCTCCCGGATGTCGAAACGGCATGCTTTTCGGCAGAAACCGCGGACATATCATAATAATATACCCCTCTTTTACAGGATTTCCAGTGGCGGACGCATCCTTTTCGTCATTTCTTTGTGTCTTTTTTTCGCAAAAACCGCGGGCGGCGCTTTTTCCGCAAAAACTGGCACGCGTTATGCTTCAAATCAATTATCTGGTTCTTTCCGCAATCCGGGTTCTTCCGCCACCCGTTGGGGGATGAGTGTTTACCGGGGCCGCCTTCTACTCCCGGCACAACGCGCTCCGGACTGTCGGACACAGACTTGACGGCTCCGCTCTTTTCCGTGTTTTTGGGCGGGGCCGTCTTTTTTAACGTAGCGTTAACGTCCGCAAAACAGGATTATTTCAGATAATGGCGGATTTTTACGGACATCTGTTTGACTTTACTCTTAACGCGTGGTAGTGTTAAGCGAAAGAAACGATTACCGACACGAAACAGGCAAAAATCAACTCAACTTCCCATGAAAGGAGCCAGATTCCGTATGACGTTCCGTAAAAAACAACATGTGCCCATGCCCGGATTCGTCCGCATGCACACGGCCGCGGTCCTCTGCGCACTCGCCGCGCTTACCGCCGGGGCCGCGTTCGCCGACGACGCGTTCGAGTACAAGGCGACCGACGCCGGACTTCAAATCAAGGCGGGAAACCTCACGAAGAACATCGAGGTCTTCGGCGACAAGGGGCAGACGCTCCGCGTGACCTCGAACCTGAACGGCGTTTCCCACGCGAAGCACCCGAGCATCTCCGTGATCGCGAAGCCCGTCAAGGCGGATTTCAAGCTCAAGCAGGACGCGGCCGACGCCGCCACGTTCACCTCGAAGTCCATCACGGTCAAGGTCGAGAAGAGCACCGGATCGCTGACGTTCACGCGTCCGGACGGCAAGGTCATTCTCGCCGAGAAATCCGGCGTCCGCCCCGAGATCAAGGAGGTCACGATCTCCGACGCCCCGACGTACGAAGTGAAACAGACCTTCACGCTCCAGCCGGACGAAGCGATCTACGGGCTCGGCCAGGCGATCCGCCCCTACCTGAACTACCGCGGACAGGAGATCCTCATCGTCCAGGCGAACATCCCTGCCTACTCGAACGTGCTCACCTCGTCCAACGACTACGGCATCCTCTGGGACATCTGCTCGCAATCCATTTTCAAGGACGACAGGAACGGCATGTCCATCTGGTCGGAAAGCGCGCCCGCGGGCGTCGACTACTACCTCATGACCGGCAACAACCTCGACGAGGTCATCACGCAGTACCGCGAGCTCACCGGCGACGCCCCGATGTTCCCGCGCCAGGCGTACGGCTTCTTCATGAGCAAGGAGCGCTACAGCAGCCAGAAGGAACTGATCGGCATGGTCGAGACCTTCCGCAACAACCACTATCCGCTCGACTTCATCGTGCAGGACTGGCAGTACTGGACCGACCGCGACGGCAACTGGACCAGCATGACCTGGGACCCGGAACGCTACCCCGATCCGAAGGCAATGTGCGACACCATCCACAACGACCTCCACGCGAAGGTCCTGATCTCCATCTGGCCGACCGTCGGCCTCGACTGCGACGTCGGGCGTGAGCTTAAATCGAAGAATCTCCTGTTCGACCCGCCGCACTGGATCCGTCAGGGCCGCGTGTACGACGCCTACAGCCAGGAAGGCCGCGAAATCTACTTCAAGCACGTCAAGAAAGGCCTCCTCGACGTCGGCGTCGACGCCACCTGGATGGACGGCACCGAGGTCGAGACGCGTTCCGCCTGCCACAATCAGCGCGAGATGATCCGCGACATCAAGGAAAACGGCATCAACGCCATGGGCGACTTCACGCGCTACCTGAACTCCTATTCCCTCATGACCACAATGGGCTGCTACGAGGGCCAGCGCGCCTCCTCCGACAAGCGCGTCCTCACGCTCACGCGTTCCGCCTGGGCAGGACAGCAGCGCTACGCCGCCCTCTCCTGGTCCGGCGACACAACCTCCAGCTGGGCGCGCCTCAAGGAAGACATCGTCGGCGGCCTCTCCGCCTCGCTCTCCGGCCTGCCCTACTGGACGCAGGACACCGGAGGGTTCTTCTCCGGCGGATTCCGCGGCATCGACAATCCCGAGTATCAGGAGCTGCTCGCCCGCTGGAACCAGTTCGCGATCTTCAACCCGGTCTACCGCTGGCACGGCACCGGCTTCAGCAAGGAGCCATGGCGCTTCAAGGACATCGCCCCCGAAGCGTACAATTCCTACCTCTCCGGCGCGAAGCTCCGCTACCGCATGATGCCCTACATCTACAGCCTCGCATGGATGACCACGCAGGACCACTACACCATGACCCGCCCGATCGTCATGGACTTCCCGGACACTCCCGGCGCGACCACGAACGAAGCCCAGTTCATGTTCGGCCCCTCCATGCTTGTCCAGCCCGTCACGCGCTCCCTGCGCCAGGCCACGCGTCCGCGTCCCCCGGTCATCGACGCATCCGCGCTCACCACGCCCGACGGCGAGCCCGGTGTGAAGATCGAATACTTCAACGACGAACGTCTGCGCCGCAAGGTCAGCACCTCCACGGAAAAGGTCGTCGACCTCTCCTGGCCCGGACCGCCCCTCGTGGAATGGCCCGAAGGACTCCGCAACGGCGACCATTTCTCCGCCCGCCTCACCGGCTTCATCACCGCGCCCGAGGACGGCAAGTACGAGATCGGCGTCTCCGGCGACGACGGATTCCGCCTGTGGCTCGACGGCAAGCTGGTCGTCGAGGACTGGAATTCGGCGGACGCCCGCTACAAATCCACCGACGTCGAGCTGAAGAAAGGCCAGAAGGTCCAGTTCCGTCTCGACTACTACCAGAACCTCTACACGCGCGAACTCAAGCTCTGCTGGAGGACCCCGGAAGAACTGAAGAAGTATTCCGCGGACCACAACGACGCGGCGGTCGACGTCACCCTCCCGGTCGGCGCGAAGTGGTACGATTTCTTCACCAACGAGCTCATCGACGGCGGCAAGACCGTCAGCCGTGCCTGCCCGCTGGACCAGTTCCCGTTCTTCATCAAGGCCGGCAGCATTATCCCGTTCAACGGCGAGGATACCGAGTACGCCACGCAGAAGACCACCGCCCCGATGGAGATCCGCGTGTACCCCGGAAAGAACGCCGCGTTCACGCTCCATGAGGACGACAACGAGACCTACGCCTACGAAAAAGGACAGTTCTCCGACATCGCGTTCTCCTGGGACGACGACGCCTCCACGCTCAAGATCGGACAGCGCAGAAGCTCCTATCCCGGCATGGAACCTGCCCGCGCCTTCCGCGTCACCGTCGTGCGCGACGGCAAGATATCCGAAGGCAAGACCGTGAACTACAGCGGCACCGAGATCTCCGTGAAACTCTAAGCCGCGAATCAAACGGGTCCGGGTTGTCATCCGAACGATGATGCCCGGCCCCTTTTTGTGCCGTGCTGAATTCGCCTCAAACAGAGTTTGGGCAAATAGTATATATTTTTGAATAAATCCGGCATACCATTCCCGCGCACGCGGATTATATTATTCGTCAGCATTAGTTTCGTTTTTTCACAATTTCTAACCTTAACAAATCGGAAAGGTACACTATGAAACACACCTTCGCACTCCTGGCTCTCGCCGCCGTCTGCTGCTGCTCCGCGGCATGCGCCACGGCCGACGACGCCCCGGCCGCCGCCGACAACGGCAAGCAGGCCCCCCTCAACCCCATCATCTGGGCGGACGTCCCCGACGTCTCCGTCCTCCGCGTGGGCGACACCTACTACATGACCAGCACCACCATGCACATGAACCCGGGCGTGCCCGTGATGATGTCCAAGGACCTGGTGAACTGGGAGATCGTCAGCTACTGCTACGACGACCTGCTCGACAACGACCTGCCGCAGAACGTGAAGGACCGCCTCACGCTCTCCAACGGCCAGAACGAATACGGCAACGGCACATGGGCGAGCTGCATCCGCTACAAGGACGGCACGTTCTACGTCTCCTCCTTCTCCCAGCCCACGAACCGCACCTACATCTGGACCAGCAAGGACCCGAAGAAGGGCGACTGGAAACGCATCGCCACGCTCCCGCGCTTCCACGACCACTCCCTCGTGCTTGACAAGGACGGCCGCAACTACATCATCTGGGACGGCGGCGACCGCAAGATCGTCGAGCTGACCTCCGACCTCACCGCCGTCAAGAAGGGCGGCCTCGGCGTCGACGCCAACGGACGCATCCAGAACAAGGTCCTCGTCTCCCGCGCCGACACCGCCCGCGACGCAGGAAACACCGGCAGCCTCCTCGAAGGCTCCCAGATGCACCTGATCAACGGCAAATACTACCTCTTCAATATCGGCTGGCCGTCCGTCCGCAGCGTCTACTGCGCCCGCGCCGACAAAATCACCGGCCCCTATGAATCCAAGCTCGTCTATCAGTGCGAAGGCATCGCCCAGGGCGGCCTCGTCGACACCCCGGACGGAAAATGGTACGCCATGATCTTCGGCGACCGCGGCGGCGTCGGACGCATCCCGTTCCTCGTCCCCGTGACCTGGAAAGACGGCTGGCCGATGATCGGCACCGACGGCGACGGCAAGACCCTGCCCGCTCTCCCGATCAACGTGAAGCACCCCGCCATCCCGAAGTGCGTCGCCTCCGACGAGTTCAACCGCAAGTCCGGCGACCGCGATCTGCCGCTCGTCTGGCAGTGGAACCACATCCCGGTCAAATCCCTCTGGAGCCTCACCGACCGCAAAGGCTGGATCCGCTTCAAGACCGGCGACGTCGTGAACTCCCTGGAAAAGGCGAAAAACACCCTCACGCAGCGCGTGTTCGGCCCGACTTCCACCGCCGAGATCAAGATCGACACCAAGAACATGAAGGACGGCGATTATGCCGGCCTCTCCTCCTTCCAGTCCCAGTGGGGCTTCGTCGGCGTCAAGGCGGCCGACGGCAAGAAGACCATCGTGATGTGCACCCCCGCTGGCGGCGGTCGCGGCGGCCGCGGCGGTCGTCCCGGACAGGGCCCGCAGCAGCCCCAGCAGCCGCAGCAGGCAATGAACGAAATCGCGTCCGTCCCGCTTGACGGCGACATCGCCTACCTCCGCGTGGAAGTCGACGTGGCTCCGGTCAACGCACCCGCCTCCGACGAATACAAGCTCAACATCCAGAGAAAAGACCAGTCCTACTTCTACTACAGCAAGGACGGCAAGACATGGACGCGCATCGGCAACGCCATCCGCATGCCCTACAGCATGCCCCACTTCATGGGCTACCGTTTCGGCATCTTCAACTTCGCCACGAAGACCGCAGGCGGCTATGTCGACGTCGACTACTTCCGCCTCGGCACCGACCTCTCCCCCGAGAGCAAGTGATCCGAAGCTGAACGAATCATTCTTGTGATTTGGGCCGGGCTCCCTCGCGGAGTCCGGCTTTTTTGTCTAAATAAATGTTTGCTTTTTGAGAAACACGAGATTATAGTATATAAAAACAAATAAAAACAAATGTTTGAAACGGACATAAAATGAGCGATGACGAGAAAAAAGCACGTTTGCAGGTGTCCAGGTCGTTCTGGCTTACGGCAGTGCCGCTGGTCCTTGCGCTCGCCTTCATCTTTGTCCGAGCGTCCTCGAACGGTCGCTGGCTCTGCTACTCCGTGTTTTTCCTGGTCTTTCTTTCTCGCCGGATCTTCATCCTCGTGCTGAGGATCATGTCCCGCCTGGAGCTGGAGCTTCGCAACAATGCCGAGAACGATCCGACGCGGCTGTCTTATTTTTGCGCGGTCATATACAACCTCGTGATCGAACTTCTGATCCTCGGTTTCCTCAATGTGTTTTTGTTTTATCTGAAGGTTCCGCTGTTCGGATGGGATTGTTTTGCGCTTCTGTTCCTGATCGTCCTGCTTCAGGTCGAAATACAGTGTTTCCAGCAGGCGACGGAGTGTCTGTATCACGTCCGCCGTCTGCATCGTGCAGCCTACAACCACGACAACTGGATCGTTTACGGCACGACTTTTGCGGGACTTGTCAAGGCGTCGACGTACAGCATCCCGTACGGCAGGGATTATCAGGAAGTCGGGATCGTGCTGATCGAAAAACGGGAAAAAGAAGAATACAAAGAGCATTATTTATCCTCGGGGCCAAGCGACTTTCTGTTCCTGCCCATATTCCTCGTCAAATCCTCAACCGAGGTTCTGTTGCCCGTGATCCAGTATGACCGGGAACAGAAAGGTCCGCTCACCCTGCAATTCCCGGACGGCGGCTCCATGCTGGTGAAACACTATTCCGCCAACCGGAGCTTCAACCGTCTGGTGTACTTTTTCAAGTTCCGCAAGGTCCTGCAACGCCTGCCCGGCTGCCGGAAAAGCCTTCTGCCCCGCCTGACGTTTTACGGGTTCCGTCCCGTCCTCGTACCGACGAAGCGAACGGAATAACCCCCTGCTCCGCGTTTTTTTTGTTCAAATCCGCCTCGTTTTCACAAAAAGCGCAAAAAAACACGCGCGCGTTTGATTGTTGCGGATTCAGGATGTATATTAATCCGAACGACAACGAAACAAACTCATTTTTCAGGAGGAAAAACATGCAGGAAGCACTCAGAAAACGCATCGAAGCCGCAGGACAGGCGCATCTGCTCGCCCACTACGACGCCGCCGACGCCGCGGCGCAGGCCAAACTCGAAGCCCAGTTCAGCGTGATCGACTGGGAAGCCCTCCCCGGCCTCATCGCCGGATACGTCCTCAAACGCCCGGAGACCGCCATCCCCGCCGACCTCGCGCCCGCCCCGTTCTTCCCGTTCCCGGCGAAGACCGCCGAACAGGAAAAGCTGTACGCCGAGGCGACTGCGAAGGGCGTGGAAGTCCTTCGCGCGGGCAAAGTCGCAGCGCTCACGGTCGCGGGCGGACAGGGCACGCGCCTCGGATTCGACGGTCCGAAGGGGACCTATCCGATCACGCCCGTCCTGCACAAGACCCTCTTCCAGTATTTCGCCGAATCCATCGGCCGCATCTCCGAAAAGTATGGCGCGCCGCTGACCTGGTACATCATGTGCAGCGAGCTCAATGCCGCCCCGACGAAGGAATTCTTCGTGAAAAACAATTTCTTCGGGCTCGCCGACGGCCAGGTCCGGTTCTTCGTGCAGGGCACCATGCCCGCCATCGGGCTTGACGGCAAGCTCATCATCGGCGCGAAGGACTCCCTCGCGCTCTCCCCGAACGGACACGGCGGCACGCTGCTCGCGCTCCGCGCCTCGGGTTGCCTCGACCGCATGGCCGCCGACGGCGTGGAATACCTCTCGTATTTCCAGGTGGACAATCCGCTCGTGCCGATCGCCGATCCACTGTTCATCGGCCTGCACATCCTCGAAGGCTCGCAGATCAGCAGCCGCATGCTCCCGAAGACCTGCCCGACCGAAAAACTCGGCAATTTCTGCCTCTCCGGAGGCCGCCTGCACGTGATCGAATACAGCGACATGCCGCTGGAGCTCGCCGAACGCCTCAACCCGGACGGCACACTGGCGTTCCTCTCCGGCAGCCCGGCCATCCACGTCATCAGCCGCACGTTCGTCGAATCGCTCACGCAGGACGGCACGCTGAAACTCCCGTGGCACCGCGCGGACAAGAAGGTCCCGTACCTCGCCGCCGACGGCACGGTCGTGAAGCCCGAATCCACGAACGCGGTCAAGCTCGAATCGTTCATCTTCGACGCGCTTCCGATGGCGGAACGCGCCATCGTGGTGGAAGGCTCCCGCAAGGAGATGTTCGGCCCGACCAAGAACGCCACCGGCGTCGACTCCGCCGAATCCTGCCGCGCCATGCTCGTGGAACGCGACGCGCGCCGCCTCGGGCTCGCCGGAATCCAGGTTCCGCGCAACGCGGACGGCACGCCCGCCGCGCTCGTCGAGATTTCGCCCCGCTGCGTCGTCGATGACGCCGACGCGGTGGAATATTTCCGCGCGAATCCCGTCGCGGAACCAATTCAACCCGGCCAGACGAGGGCGTTCGGAAAATGATCAAGATCGTACCGCTCAGCGAAGACGACATCCTGTTCGACGCCGAAGCCGCGGGCCAAGCGCTCGAAAAGGCGGCGCACCGCCTGAAACCGGTGCGTTTCACCGGAGTCTGCCCCATCGGCCGCCAGATCCTCTTCGTGTTCAACGAATGCCCGGCGGACGAGGACGACTCGGCCGCGAAGTTCGTGTTCTCCAAGCTCCCGTCCCGCGATTTCAACGAGGTCGCGGCGGTCCTTCTCAGCCGGTTCACCGGCGGATTCGACACGCTCGGCACGTTCTTCATCGGCGACGACCTCTGGGGTCTGTTCAAACGCCTCCCGAAAGATGCCTGACGACGGGACAGGGACACCCGCGCCCCGGCAGTCCGCCCGGAAACGCTCCTGGCGGAAACGTCTCGGCGCGGCCGGAGAACGCGACGCCGCACGGCTTCTCGCGCAGCTGGGATACACGGTCCTGTTGCGCGACTGCCGCACGCCGTTCGGCGAACTCGACCTGGTCTGCCTCGACGGCGCGGCATTCGTGTTTGTCGAGGTCAAGACGCGCTACTGCCACCTGCGCCAGTTCGGCAGACGGCCCGAACCGTGGCGCGAACTCTCCGACGCCCAGAAACGCCGCAATTTCCGCGCCGCGATCTCGTTCCTGCACGACCTCGGCGACGCCGCCGCGAACCGCCGTTACCGGTTCGACCTGATCGAAGTCCTGCGCGGCCCGTTCGGTCCGCTCGCCATCCGGCATCACGTCAACTTCATGGGCCGTCCGACCTTCTCGAAACAGGGCATCCCCGGCCGCGTTTTCCGCCGCAGGACGAACGCCGCCACGCAGTCCATGTCCTTCCCCGTGGAATAATCATCCACGCTCATTTTTCGCGTTTCCGACCCGTTTTCCGTTCGCTTTTTCGGAAAAGGCGCAAAAGAATCCGCGTCTTCCGGTTGAAAAAAGCAAAAAGAGTGTTACAGTATATAGATACATACGCGACGCACGCACACTGCGCCGGCATTTCATTTTTTTGGAGCTATTTCGTTTTATGGCATCGGATCGTCTCGCTTTCATCATCGGCGCATCCCGGGGGATCGGGTATGCGACCGCATTGCGTTTGGCTCAGGACGGCTTCGACGTCGCGGCTACCTGCCGCGGCGACACGGCGCGTCTCGACGGTCTGCGCGCACAGGTCGAAGCGCTCGGACGGTCCTTCCTGCCGGTCTCGCTCGACGTGACCGACCGCGCGGAAACCATCCGCGTGATCACGGAGCTTTTCGCCGACAAGCCGCCGTTCGCGGTCGTCTACAACGCGGGGATATCCCGTGACGATCTTTTCGCCTGGATGACCTCGGCGGAGTGGGACGACGTGATCCGGACCGGGCTCGACGGCTTCTACAACTGCGTCCAGCCGCTGGTCCAGCCCCTGATCTCCGCGAAGAAAGGCCGCATCATCGTGATCAGCAGCGCGTCCGGCCAGGTCGGTCGCCCCGGCCAGGTCAATTATTCCGCCGCGAAAGCCGGCCTCATCGGCGCGGTGAAGGCGCTCGCCGGAGAACTCGGCCGCAGAAACATCCTCGTGAACGCGGTCGCGCCCGGCGTGATCGACACGGAAATGACGCGCGAACTCGACATGACGAAGCTCCTGCCGCTCATCCCGCTCGGACGCAAAGGCGCGCCGGAGGAAGTCGCGTCCGTCGTCTCCTTCCTCGCCGGGCCGTATTCGGACTACATCACCGGGCAGGTCATCGGCGTGAACGGAGGTCTGGTATGCTGAACGTTTCCAACACTGACAGGAGGCGCGCATGAACGGGCTGAAACGCGTCGTCATCACGGGCAGCGGCATCTACAGCGCGCTCGGAATCACGCCCGGCGAACTCTTCGACAACCTCGCCGCTGGCAAAAGCGCCGTCGTGCGCGCCGGAGAAGAGGAAAACTTCCTGCCGACCGCGCCCGCTCCGCGCGATCCCGAACGCTTCCGCGTCCTGCCGCGCACACTCCGCCGTGCCATGGCTCCCGCGGCCTGCTTCACCGCGATGGCCGGGCTTGCCGCCTTGCAGGATTCCGGGCTCACGCAGGACGACTTGCTCGCCCTGAGCGCCGGATGCGCCGTCGGATCCACGATGGGCTCCGTCAGCACTCTGCGCGAAGGCTACGGACTGGTCATTTCCGGGCAGAGCGACCGGCTCTCCCCGATGCATTTCTTCAAAAGCGCCTCTCATACCACGGCGTTCAACCTCGCCCGCACGCTCGGTCTCAACGGCGCGATCTACTCGCCGTGTTCCGCCTGCGCCTCCGGGCTTCAGTCCATGGGACTCGGCGCGGCGCTCATCGCGGCCGGACAGGAAACGGTCATGTTCTGCGGCGGCGCGGACGAAACGGGATCGGAAGTCTCCGGCTCGTTCGCCCTGATGTACGCCCACGCGCCCGTCGAGGATGACCCGACGCAAAGCTCGCAGCCGTTCTCGGCGCACCGCAAGGGGCTGGTCTGCGGCGAAGGCGCCGGCATCTTCTGCCTCGAGGAATACGAACACGCCGTGAAGCGCGGCGCGAAGATTTACGGCGAGATCGCCGGGTACACCTCGAACAGCGGCGGCAACGGCCTCAGCCAGTCCGACGCGCCCGCCATCGCCCGCTGCATGGCGGACACCTGCGCGGCCGCCGGGATCAGTCCCGCCGACATCGACTACATCAGCGCGCATGCCACGTCCACGCTTCAGGGCGATGCCGCCGAAGCCGCCGCCATCCGCGAGGTCTTCGGCGCGAACGTCCCTGTCTCCAGCCTCAAGGGCCACCTCGGGCACACGCTCGGCGCGTCCGGCCCGCTGGAAATGGCCGCCGTATTCGAAATGGCGCGCCACGGCGTCCTGATCCCGACGCGCAACCTCGTCGATGTCGACCCTGCCTGCGCCGGGATCGACCACCTGACCGCGCCCCGTGAAAAACGAATCCGTATTTTCTTCAAAAACTCCTTTGCGTTCGGGGGCATCAACGCTTCCCTGATCTGCAAACTCAACGTATAACAACCTTCCCGGAGGATCCCGATATGAATCTCACACGCGACGAAATCATCGAAGCCGTCAACGGCGCACTCGTCAATGAAATGGAACTCGACCCCGCCGACCTTTCCCCTGAAAAGACATTCTTCGACGACCTCGGGCTCGACAGCCTCGACATGGTCGACCTCATGATCGGACTTCAACGCAAATTCGGCATCTCGCTCCGCGACAACGAGGAGATCAAGCAGGTCCGCACGCTCGGCGATGTCTATGATTTCTTCGAGAAGAACCAGGCGATGCTCACGGCACAGGCCGAGGCCGCGAAGGCTGCCGCCGCACAGGCTGCGCAGCAGGAGTCCGGCAAATAACCCGACCCTTTTTCATCCGCCTGCCGTCCACGCAAGAGGAATCTCAGATGTTTTCCCTGATCGTCTACACGCACATGGTCGTATGCATCATGCTCTACTGCATCCTGGCCTCGCCGTTTTTCCTGATCGCGGGGATATTCTGTCTCCTCACCGGAAGGCCGTTCAACGTCGCGGTCCTGAAGTTCATCCGCACGTTCGGACGCTTCATGATCCGCTGCTGGTACAGCGTCTACATCCCGGTCCGGCTCGACGACTTCTCCGGCGGCGCGGACCACGGCATCTTCGTCGTGAACCACCGTTCGTCCTCCGACCCGTTCCTGGTCTCGATCATCCCCGCCGCGGGCGCCGCCATGGCCGCCGCGAAGGGCTGGGCGCTGCACATGCCGTTCTTCGGCGTTTTCGCGCGCATGGGCGGCTTCATCGACGTGAACAACCTCACCTACGAGGAGATCGTAGAGCAAACCCGCCGCGCCCTGAGCAATTCCGGCACCATCTACGTCTTCCCCGAGGGCACGCGCTCCGGCTCCCGCACCATGGCACCGTTCCACAGCGCGTTCTTCCGCGCCGCGAAGGAGCTCAACGCACCGCTGATCCCTGTCGCCATCGCGGGCAACGAAGCCAGCCCGGACCGTTCGTTCCGCATGCGCCCGAGCCGCGTCATCATGCGTGTGCTGAAGCCGATCCCGCAGGAACGCATCGCATCCGAGCCGCATTTCCGCATCCGGCGGGAAGTCCACAGCATCCTCGAAGAGGAGACCGCCGCGCTCGACCGCGAGATCGACGCGTGGAAACAGGAACGGCGCTATCCGTTCTGCCTCACATCCGCAAAATCAGCTTAAACATTCACATACCGTTTCAGAAGGAATTCACACATCATGGCCGAATCCGAAACTCCGAAAACCAACAAATCGCCTTTGGATCACGAAGCTCTGCGGGCCAAACTGCCTTACCCCGCCGCCGGACTCCTTCCGCACGGCGAACCTTTCGCACTGATCGATACGATCGTCGATGAATGGGACCAGGGAGGCAAGACGTCCTCCGTGGTGCATCCCGACCATCCGCTGGCGGCAGCCGACGGCTCCACCGGCGCGGAAACGTTCGTCGAATACGCCGCGCAGACCGCAGCCGTGCTCGATGCGTACCAGCGCCAGGACAAGTCCTTCGGCGGGCTCCTGGTCGAAGTCGTCGACTCCGAATACTCCGCCGTTCCGCACGTCGGCGACACCGTGGACGTCGTCATCAACGTCCAGTACGACCTCGGCAAATGGCGCGGCATCGGGTACGAAGCGTTCCTCAACGGCAAGCCCGCCGCGAAAGGCACGCTGAAACTCTTCCTGACCAACTACGAAGAGAACAAATGACGTTCAGCCCGGCGCTCCGCATCCTGACGGTGTTTTTGACCGTCTGCGCGCCCCTCGCCTTCGCGGGGGAGGTTTCCGCACAGACAGAGCCGAAGCCGATGGAAGCGGAAGTCAAGGCAGATATCCCCGACACTGCGGAATTGCTTGCGAACATCGCGAATTTTAAGACGCTCCGCACGAAATTCGTCCAGACGAAGCACCTGAAGGCGTTCAAGAAGCCGATGGTTCTGAACGGCGAACTCTGCCTCGACCGTCCGGGAAAACGCTTCGCCTGGCACGTCGAAAAACCGCTCAAATACTCCTGCATCATCGCGAACGGCAAGCTCACGCAGTGGGACGCCGACTCCGACAGGACCGTCTCCGTGCCTTTCTCCAAATACCCGATGCTCGAAATGCTCTCCGACGCCATGACGGCGTTCGCGTCAGGCGACGTGAAGGCGCTGGAGAAGGATTTCGAGGCGGCTGCGAGCAAGGACGGCACGGTGGTCCTGAAACCGCGTTCCGAACGCTTCGCCGCCTCGCTTATCACCGAAGTCGAGCTCACGCTCGACGAATCGAAAACGAAGATCGTCAAGGTCCGCGCATCCGAGAAAAACGGCGACGTGACCGAGCTCGTCTATACGGATTCCATGTTCGATTCCGACATCCCGGACGCTCTCTGGCAGGCGAAACAGAAATGAAATCCCTTTTGCGGCGCGTCATTCTGTTCGGTTTAAGACGCCCGGTTCTCGCGGCGTTTCTGTCGCTTCTCGCGCTCGCCCTCGCCGTGCTCCCCATCCTCGCAGCATCGTTCAGCGCCGACATCACGCGCATGCTCCCCACCGGCAGCAAGTCCGAACGCGCCTGCGCCGTGCTCCTGAACTCCGGGCTTTTCAACCAGTCCGCCGTGTTGTTCACCGCAGACACAGAGGAACAGCTCGATGCCGCGTCGTCCGGGATTGACCTCATCGCCGACGAGATCGCATCCGTCCCCGGCATCACGCGCGTTGACAACCGTTTTCTGCCGGACGACCTTCCCGCCACCCTCGCCTCCTTCCAGGAATGGATCCCGCAGTTCCAGCCGTTTTCCGGGCCTGATGCCGCCGAAATCGTTTCGAATGTCAAACGAAAGATTCTGTTCGGCGGATTCGCCTCGCTCGTGCTGGCCGACCCGACCGGATTCGCCGCATCGAAACTCGCCACGCTCGAACAATTCCGTTCCGCCTCGTCGTTTCACCTGAAGGATGGCGAAACGGCCATCGTTTCCCCGGACGGTCTCCATCGGCTTCTTCTGCTCGAAACGGATATTTCCGCCGCCGACACAAAAGGCGGACGGCAGCTTATGGGCGACCTCGAAAATATCCTTGCAAAACACCCCCTGCCCGGCGTACGCACCGACCTCCTGCTCGCACACGCGCACTCCATCGAAAACGAACGCGTCATCAAGTCGGACGTGAAGCTCGCTTGCATCCTTTCGATCCTATTCTTCCTGCCCGCGATCCTGCTGCTCTTCCGCCGCGATCTGCGCGCGCTGGCGATCCCGGTCTTCCCCGCGGTCGTCTCGCTCGCCGCCGTCGGACTCCTCGCGATTCCCGGCGAACCCGTCCTGCTTTTCGTGACGGCTACCGGCGGGCTCGTGATCGGACTCGCCGTGGACTACGGTGTGCATGTGTACATGGCCATGCAGACGCCCTGCCCCGTGCGGCGTCTGATCCGCATCGCGCCGTCCCTGATGACGGGCGCGGCGACCTCTGCCGCAGTCTTTCTCCTGCTCGCGCTGACGCCGATCCCCGGCGTACGGCAGTTCGGCATATTCATCGGAATCAGCCTGCTCGCCAGCCTTCTGCTCACGCTCCTGCTGTTCCCGTCCATTCTGATCCGCACAAAAAAGCCCCTGCCGAAGCCGCGCCCGCTGAAAACGTTCTCCCCGAAACTCGCCTCCGGCATCTGCTTCGGCCTGATGGCGCTGTTCGCCGTCCTCGTGGCCCTGCGTCTCACGGTCCGCACCGACCTCCGCCAATTCGATGCCGCACAGGAGAAGCTCAGCGAAACAGCGGACGCAGTGGAACGCCTCTTCCTCGACGGTCCGGCGCAGGGCGTTCTGGCAATTCCCGGCAAGGATGCGAACACAGTGCTGATGTCCGCCAGCCTGATCTGCGACAGTTTTCTCAAATCGGATCCCGAGCTTGAGGGCAGGATGTTCTCTCCGTCTTTCCTGATTCCGCCGCCGTTCGACGCGACGAAAAGTATTCGGGAGATCAATCTCGCTTCCTGGCGCGAATCGTTCGATTATGATGCTTTTGCGGAATCGCTCCGCGCCGCCGCGGAAGAGGAGGGCTTCGAGCCGGATGCTTTCGATCCTTACCTCGCCTCGCTCAAACGCGGCCTCGAATCGCCCGACCTCGATTCCTATCCCGAAGTCTTCGACCCCGTCCTGAACCGCATCCTGCGTCCCGCGGCGGACGGCAACGGCTGGTATGCGGCGGTCTTCCTGCCCCAGTCGGCCCTCGCCAAGCATCGCCCCGGAGCCGGGCCTGTCCCGTACGACATCTTAGGAGCCGTCGCCATCTCCCGCGCGGACATCCCCGCCCAGATTGTGTCCGACATGAAGTCCGCCGCGACGCTCCCCGTCATCCTCGCCGTGCTCTCGGTCTTCGTGATCGCGTTTCTCTTTTTCCGCTGTGTACGCGACAGTCTCTGCGCGATGATCCCCGTGGCGATGGCGCTTCTGACCGTCTGCGCCGTCTACGCGGTCCTCGGCAAACCGCTGAACCTCGCCGCCGAAATATCCCTCGTTCTGCTCTCCGGCCTCGCCATCGACTATGGCGTCTTCGTGATCGGAAGCGAACGCTCCGCGAATCCGTATGTTTTCCGCGCGATCTCCGCCTCCGCGCTCACGACCGCCGCGGGCGGACTCACCATCGCGTTCGCAGGGCATCCGCTCCTCCACGAAGCCGGATTCGCGCTGATCCCCGGCGTACTCGCCGCCTGGGGCGCTGCCGCTCTGCTTCTGCCGTCCATCCGCAGAGGATTCGTTCAAAAGAACAAACCTTCACCCTTGCTCAAAATACTCCTCCTCGCATTCGTTCCTGTTCTCCTTCTCACCTCCGCCTGCCATTCCCTGCCTTACGAATACGATCCTATCCCGCCCCTGGCGGAAACCGACTGGCCGCTCTACCGCGACAAAGTCCAGCCGCCAGCCAGACCGATGAAACCGTTTGCGTTCCAGGGCAAAGTCACGTTCGAATACAAGTTCTTCAAGCAGGCTACACTGTGCGCCGTCTCCTACGACAAATCCGGCGAAATGCGCGTGGCGGCGTTCTCTCCGTCCGGCGGCAAGATATTCGAACTGGCGGGCACGAAAGACGCCCTCGCCGACTACTGGTTCATGCCGATCGACTTCCTGGACGGACATGAGGAAGAGGCCGCCGGATATATTCTGGAGGATTTCTTCCGCATCTTTGGCGGTCTGGACCCGTGGCGCGGCGTGAAAAATGGCGCGACAGAAAATGTAAAGGATGACAGCAAGATCATCCGTCGGGAACCATTCGGAGACGACGGCGGAACGCTTGTCAGCGAGTTTTGGGGGCCGAAATTGCCGGTTATGGGGAAATATTACTTTAAAAACGAAACTATCGACTGGCAATCCTGGTATTTCAGGTATATTGTTAATGATACGACTATTTTTCCCGAAACCATCGTATACGACAATAATAAACACGGATACCGTCTGATCCTGACGGTATCGGATCTTTTTGAGGACAGCGAATCATGACCATCTGGGATGAAATCGACACGATCTACAATCAGGCCGGCGAAAACGGCGAAGGCGCCTGCACGTTCTCCGTTCCCGGCACCTTCTCCGGCTATCGCGGACACTTTCCCGGCAATCCGATTCTGCCCGGAATCGTCCAGCTTTCCTTCATCCGCCGTCTGGCCGAACGCCGCCTCGGGCGTGCGCTCCGCCTTGCAGGCGTCCGCCGCATCAAATACCTCCGCACGATCACGCCGGACATGCCGGTCACGCTCACGTTGACGCTTGAACCCGGCGAGGCCGAAAACACCTGGGCCGCAAACGCCTCGTTCCTGAACGACATCGGCAAAAGCGTATCCGCGGCGAAACTTATCTTCGCCCCCAAAGAAAGCGCGATATGAGACATTCCGAGTTCAAGCACTATTTTGAACGCACACCCGGCGACCCGCCGCCGCTCGAAGTCAGTGTCACGCGCCGTCTCCAGTTCAGCGAGTCCGACCCGCTGAAGATCGCCTGGCACGGCAACTACGCGAAGTTTTTCGAGGCCGCCTACACTGAGCTTTCGCACAGCTTTGGCTTCGATAACGACCGTCTGGAGGAGGAGCACGTCTCCGCGCTCTTCTACCACGACGAATACGACTACCGCATCCCGCTCCCCTGCGATGCCGTTTTCCACACCTCCGCCTCGCTCATCTGGACCGACGCCCCGCGCATCAACATTGAGTACGCCGTGCGTCTGGAGGACGGTCGCGTCGCCGCGACAGGATGCACCACGCAGGTCTTCATCGACGCCCGCGACTTCACCCCTCTGTGGCACATGCCCCTCTTCTGGGAAGAGTTCCTGAAACGCTGGAAGGAAGGAGCGTACCGTCATGGATGACCGTACTCCCGTGATCGTCGACTGCGACCTGTACACCGCGTTCGGACCCGGCGTGGAAGCCTGCTGGAACGGACTTCTGCGGAACCGTGCCGCGTTCTCCGACTGCTCCCGGTTCCACAACGACAAATTTTCCACCGCGTTGGCGGCCATGGCCCCCGGCGCGGACGTGAACGGCACGCAGGAGATCCCCGGATTCTTCCTCGAATACCTCGCGCCGACCGCGAAGAAGATGCCGCGCGACGCCGAACTCTTCCTCGCCAGCACCGTCGGCGAGATCGAATACATCGACAATCCCGAACGCCGCTGCACCTGCGACATGCTGCTGGAACGCGCCCTGAAGGTCTGCGAAAAGGACCGCGGACGCATCGTTTCCGCCGCCTGCGCGTCGTCGAACTCCGCGTTCGTCTCGCTGAACCGCCACATCCGCGCCGGCCGCCTAGATTCCGCGGTCGTGATCGGCACCGACTACGTCAGCGAATTCATCTTCTCCGGCTTCGCCACGCTCCGCGCCCTCGCCCGGACCATCGCGCGTCCGTACGACCGCAACCGTGACGGACTTCTGCTCGGCGACGCCGCATCCATTATCAACATCTGCTCCGCGAAGAAGGCCTCCGAACTCGGTCTCAAGCCGCGCGCGGTCCTCGCATCCGGCGGAATGAGCTGCGACGCGGTCCACATCACCGCCCCCATGCCGCACGGCGAAGCGCTCTCCGAAGCCATCGTCCATGCATTGAACGAAGCCGGGCTCACCCCGGACGACATCGGCGCGGTCATCGGGCACGGCACTGGCACACGCTACAACGACGACATGGAGCTTCAGGCGATCCACCGTGTTTTCGGCGAACGCTCCGTGCCGATGCTCTCCGTGAAGGGCGCGTGCGGACACACGCTCGCCGGCGCGGGTCTCGTGGAAGCCGTGGTCGGCGTCCGCATGCTGGAGACGGGCCTGATCCCGCCCCAGACCTCGCTGATCACCCCCGAACCGGAAGCCGCCCGCTATGTCTCGACCGAGATCCGCAAACTCGAAAAACCGCGCGTTCTGTGCATGAACTCCGGATTCGGAGGCCTGAACGCCGTCATCATCCTGGAGGCCGTATCATGAGCGCATATCCCTGGCATATCATTGGCGGCGTCACGGTCGACGGCCTTTCCTTCCGCACCTGGCGGCGCGGCCTCGTCTATACGGCCGAGGACACGCAGGACGCCAAGGCGAAAGTCGCCGAACCGCAGGACGAGTTCCCGCACGTCTACGGGCTCGACAATTTCCGGCGCGGCGACGCGAAGGTCCGCACCTACATCCTCGCCTCCGTCCTCGCCCACCGCGACGCGGAGGCCGACTCCATCCGCGAAACAGCCATCATCGACTTCGGACGGCAGGGTTGCCACGAACAGAACCTGAACTATTTCAACGACTACCGCGAGCACGGACGCCACCTCGGGCGCGGACACCTCTTCGTCGGCACGCTTCCGACCACGCCCCCGTGCGAAGCCGCGATCTCACTCAAGCTCACCGGACCGTGTTTCTACATGGATTCGCTCGGACGCTGGCCCGTCCTCTGGGATGAGGTCACGAACTTCTTCGAGATGCCCGGCGTCCGTCGCGTGATGATCTGCCATTACGAGTCGGACAGGCTGACCGTGCTGCTGGCGGAACCCGGCGGACCGCTCGAGCTCCCGGACGATTCCGGTCCCGAAAACCTCGCCCGGCGCATCTTCCGCGCGGAGTAACTTGAGGGGGATGAACTCATGCGCTGCTGCTGCGTGATCCCCGTTTTCAACCATGCATCCACGGCCCCCTCCGTGATCGAACGCGCGTGCGCCGTCATGCCCGACGTCCTCGTGATCGACGACGGCTCGGAGGACATCAATTTGGCGGAATACTATGCCGGGACCGGCGTCGAGGTCATCCGGCATCCGCGCAACATGGGTAAGGGCGCGGCGCTCCTCACAGCCGTCCGCACGCTCGCTCCGCGCGGCTACGACTACATGATCACGCTCGACGCCGACGCCCAGCACGATCCCGAGGACATCCCGCGGTTCCTGCCGGTCCTCGAACGGAACGACTGGACTCTTGTCGCCGGGGTCCGCGATTTCTCCGTGCCGAACGTCCCAGGCCGCAGCAAGTTCGGGCGCATGTTCTCCAATTTCTGGTTCCTCGTCGAGACCGGCAAAAAGATATCCGACTCGCAGAGCGGATTCCGCGCGTATCCGTTCAAATACATCTCGCAAATCAGGTGTTCCTCGCTGCATTACACGTTCGAGACAGAACTCCTCACGCGATGCATGTGGGCCGGACTCGACCTCGCCGAGGTGCCCATCTCCACGCACTACGATCCGCCCGGAGAACGCGTCTCGCATTTCCATCCGTTCCGCGACAATCTCCGCATGACCTGGCTGCACACGCGCCTGGTGTTCCGCCGTCTCATCCCGGTCGGCATCAAAAAACTCCGCGAGACGCCCCGCGAATTCCCGCGCATCTGGAAACCGAAGGAACTCTGGGCGTGGCTCGTCAGGGAAAACACATCCTCGCTCGGGCTCGCGTTTTCGGCGTTCGTGGGCGCGCTCCTCGCCGTATACCCGACGTACGGGTTCTGCACGATCCTTATCCTCTATGTCGCAACGCGCCTCCACCTCAATAAAGCCATGGCGGTCATGGCGCAACATCCGTTCATGCCGCCGTTTTGCCCGGTCGTCTGCATCGAACTCGGCTATTACCTGCGGCATGGCAGATTCCTGCTCCCGGAGGACCTGAACTTTCACAGCACGATTCGAGAGATCCATCTGCGCTGGTTCGAATGGTTCCTCGGCAGCATCATCCTCGCGCCGGTTTTCGCCCTGATCTTCGCGATCATCGTCTACTTCTCCGCCGAACTCTGCCGCGCGATCATCCGCAGAAGGAGCGCCCGCGCATGAGCCGAGAATCCGCTCAAAAGTCCGCCGCGAACCTGAGCGACACGCGCAGGAACAGGCTCGGGACCGCGATCCTCCGCCGGGTCCTGTCCGTCTTCGGTCCGGCCGTGGCGTGCTTCTTCGTCAAATTCATCGCGCTCGCGTACGTGCTCACGGACAAACAGGCGGAACAGCGCGCCCTGCCCTACCTGAAACACCGTTTCCCCGACGCCCGCGGGCTCCGCATGAAACGCCATGTATGGCGGCTCTTCACGGCGCAGGGCGAGGCGCTGATCATGGCTGTGGCGCTTGCCAACGGTCAGGTAAAAGTCCGCGAACGCAATCCCGAAGTCTTCGCCGGGGTCAGGAACGCCCCCGGCGGGCTCGTCTTCCTCTGTTCGCACTTCGGCGCGTGGCAGGCAGCCATGCACTGCGTGAACGCCGGAGGCCGCGAGGTCGCGTTCGTGGCGAGACCGGACCGCAACGCCGACATCGACAAGAGCCGGGCGTTCAGCAGCGGCGAGGCGGCCCCGATGCATATCATCGACACCGCGGGCGCGTTCGGCGGTCTGCTGGAGGCGTTCGAGGTACTGGACGCGGGCGGAGCCGTCGGTCTGATGGGCGACCGATGCCTGGAGACCGATTCCGTGCCGGCGCAGTTCTTCGGCGGGACCGCGCGTTTCCCCGTCGCGGCGTTCTTCCTGGCGGCGAAGGCGCACGCTCCGGTCGTGCCGTTCTTCCTGACGCGAGGAAAGACCTACCGCGAGCTTCAGATCGAATTCGGGACGGTCGTCTTCCCGAAACGCCCTCTGCGCGGCGCGTCAGGCGTCAAGTTTCAGGAGGATGTCCAAACCTACGCCGCCGAACTCGAACGCATGGCGACGGAGCATCCTTACGACTGTTTCCTGTTTGAAAATGTATGGGAGGACCGCACATGATCCACCGAATGCCGTTTGATCCCGTCGTGACGGGTTTCGCGCATCTCTCCTGCGCCGGATCGACCGACGCCGAGGCGCTGGCTTTGTTTCACGATGAACGCCTGCCCGCCGCGCCGCGTCCCGCCCGCGAGCTGATCGATTCGTCCATCAGCGACCCGGTGTTTTACCTCGATTCGTTCAAGAATGAACAGGACGAACCGCGCACGCTCGCCATGATCCGCGCGATCACGGCACGGGCGCTGGATGCCGCCGGGCTCACGCCTGAGATGCTTCGGAATTCCGTGACCGGATGCGTCGTCGGCACGACGATCGCCCACCAGTTCACGGATACTGCCTACTACGCACGGCTGCGCGAGAATCCCGACACGGACGAGAACCTCCCCGTCGAACGTTTCCTGAACTCCAATCCGGCGGAGGCGATCGCCCGCGAATATGAGCTGACAGGACCGCTTCACACGGTCTCCAACGCGTGCTCCTCCGGCGCGGACGCCGTTTCCATCGCCGCGATCTGTCTGCTCTCCGGCCAGTGCGAACGTATGATCGTGGTCGGCGCGGACGAGCTCCACCGGACTCCGGTCGCCGGATTCCATGTGCTCGGCGTGACCTCGCCCTTCCCGTGCAGGCCGTTCGACTCCGCGCGAGCAGGACTGAACCTCGGCGAAGGCGCAGGCGTCGTGATCCTCGAAACGCCCGAATGTGCGCGGAAACGCGGCCGCATCCCGGAATTCGCGCTGCGCGGGTTCGGCATGTCCTGCGACGCCTCGCACATCACCGCCCCGGACGTGACCGGAGGCGGCATGAAACGCGCGTTCCGCGACGCCCTGACCCGCGCCGGGCTTTCGCTCGGCGACATCGCGTTCCTCAACGCGCACGGCACGGGAACCGTCCTGAACGACAAGTGCGAGGCGGCGGCGTTCGCCGGACTGGCGGAGGAGACCGGACTTGATGCCGCGCCGCCGTTCCTCTCCACGAAACGTCTCACCGGGCACACGCTCGGAGCCGCAGGCACGCTCGAATTCATCTTCACCATGCTCATGCTGCGCGACGGCTTCGTTCCGGCCAGTCCGGGCTGCAGGACGCCCGATCCCGCGCTCTCGTGCGCGCCGCTGACCTCACCTTTGGAACTCCCCGCCGGAACGCGCTTCGCGGCATCAACTTCACTGGCGTTCGGCGGCGCCGACGCCGTCCTCATCGCGGAAAGGCTGGGCTGAATCATGGCGCTCCACCTGATCGCACCCTCGTTCACCGCCCCCGGCGCGGACCTGCGCTGGGACGACGATTTCCTCCGCGCCGAACGCGCCCGCCTCGAACTCGGACGGCGTTCCGACCGCATGACGGCGGCTGTCCTCTCCGCGCTCGACCGTCTCGAAGGACGTCCCGACGACGCCCCGCTGCTGTTCGGCAGCATGCTCGGCGTGCAGAGCCGCATCACGGCACTTCAGAACGACCTGATCGACTTTCCCGAAGATCAGATCGGCCCCGTGTCGTTCTCGTGTTCCGTCCACAACGCCGTCCCCGGTGCGGCCGCCATCCAGTTCGGCATGAAGGTCCCGGTTTTCTCGCTGGCGGGATTCGACCGTCTGCCCGACCGCGTTCTTTCGCTCGCGGACGCGGTATTGTCAGCCGGAGACGCCGAACGCGTGCTCGTGATCCTGACGGAGGAACGTTCCGCGTTCGCCGACCGCGCGATGCGCCTGCACGGCCTCGAACCGATGGAATTCGCCGCAGTCTTCCTGCTGGAACGCAAAGAAGATGGCGGCGAAGGGTTCTGTCCGCCGCCTGAGCTTGACTATTTCCGGTGGATCAGGAGCCTTTTACCAGCTTGACCGCACGGGCCGCGCACGCCCTCAGCCGCGCGGAAAGATAGTATCCATCCGCGAAGACACGCCCGAATCCATGTTTCAGCAGGATCCGCCGCACCTCGGACGCGGTTTCCTGACGCCGGACCGTGCTCACGCCGCCCAGCGCGAAATCCGTGATCTCCCGGTCGACGAACCGGAACAGCGCGCCAGATTCCTTCGCGCGCAGGAAAAAGTCCAGGTCGGCGCATATCTTCCATTGAACATCGAATCCGCCCAGACGCTCCAGCAGGGAACGCCGGATCGCCGACGCCGGATGAAAGATCCGCACGCCGTGAAAGGACGCCATTCCCCGCGCCGGGCTGAACTTCCGCCCGTTCACGCGGATGCATCCGTGCAGAATGTCCGCATCGGGATGCGCGCGCAGTTCGCGCACGATCTCCTCAAGCGCGCCCGGCAGATACCGGTCGTCGGCGTTCAGGAACATCACATAGTCTCCGCTCGCACGCGCCCAGCCCTGGTTCATGGCGTCGTAGATGCCGCGGTCGGGCGACTGCACGACGACCGCGTCCGGCTGGATCCCGCGGACGACCTCGCAGGTCCCGTCCGTCGATCCGGCATCCTTCAGAATGTACTCGACGTCTTCGGGCAGCGGACGACCGAGGGATTCCGCCGCGTGCGCCACGGTATCCGCGGCATTCTTGGTAACGGTTACGATGGAGAGAAACATGTTTGCCTTTCATGTAAGATTTGACCTGATAATATCGCACGTGTCCGCGTAAAAATCAAGCCCGATTCCGTTTTTGCGTTTGAAATCGTCCGTGCGGGAGGTTATTTTATTAGTGCATCATTTCCGCAAACCGCCTAACATCTGAACACAACATGAGCATCCGCGAAAGCTACGTCCACACGCTCCACGCCTGCAACATCAGCTACGTCACGCAGGCCATCGTCAACGACTTCGCACCCCTGCTCTTTCTGTGGTTCATGCGCGTCTACGACCTGAAGCTGGCGCAACTCTCGTATCTCCTTATCGGCAACTTCTGGCTCCAGATGTGCGTGGCGTTCGCCTGCGCCAAGCTCGCCGACAGGATTTCCTACCGCCTCACGCTCGTCATCGGGCAGTTCTGTTCCGCCGCCGGGCTCGTACTTATGACGATCCTGCCGGACCTCATGCCGAATCCCCTCCTCGGCCTGACCTGCGCGGTCGCGCTGTACGCGGTGGGCGGCGGCGTGGTGGAAGCCGTCACCAGCCCGGTCGTCGAGGCGTGCCCGTTCAAACGCAAGGCCGCCGCCATGAGCCTCGTGCATTCGTTCTACTGCTGGGGACAGATGATCGTCGTGCTCGGTTCGACCTTATTTTTCCATTATGTCGGGCTCGACAACTGGCGGTGGCTCGCGTACGTGTGGGCCGCGGTCCCGCTCCTCGACGGCTTCTACTTCATGTTCGTGCCGATGCGACCACTGATCGACGAGGGAAAACGGGGGCTCGGCATCCTCGGCCTCTTCAAGCTCCCGGTCTTCTGGCTCATGGCCGTGATGATGCTCTGCGCAGGCGCGTCCGAGCATTGCATGAACCAGTGGGCGTCCTCGTTCGCGGAATCCGCCCTGGGCGTGAAGAAGGAGGCCGGCGACCTCGCCGGACCGTGCCTCTTCGCGCTCCTCATGGGGCTATCGCGCACGCTCTACGCCGCGTTCAGCACGCGCCTCAACCTCATCAACTGCCTCATCGCGAGCTGTGCGCTCAGCATCGCCGCCTACCTCACCGCCGTCTTCGCGCCCTGGCCGCCCCTCGCGCTCGCCGGATGCGCCCTCTGCGGCTGGGCGGCGGGCATCCTCTGGGCGGGCGTTTTCAGCACGGCCTCCCTCGCCATCCCGCTCGGCGGCACCGCCATGTTCGCGCTGCTCGCCCTGCCCGGAGACTTCGGCTGCGGGCTCGGCCCCGTGTACGTCGGCAGGATCGCGTCGTTCTTCGGCGACGACCTCAAAGCCGGGCTCCTCGCGGCGGCGTTCTTCCCCGCGCTCATGCTCGGTTGCCTCCTGTACTACAAGTTCGGCTACCTGCCACGCCACAAGGAACTCGCCTCAAGCGGCATCCCAGAAGGCTGACCCACAAGGTTCAGAAAACACCTGCCGCGCCCTCCCTTCGGACTCAAACAGCTCTTTCCTTTTTTTCAAGCCCGATTCCGCATTTTTCCAGAAAAAAGTCCCTTCGGATTCTGCAATCTATTTACTCTTCTGATTATCAGTGTATTTGTTGCTTCCGACACACCGGATTTCCAGCGTCATTTTGACGCAATGAAAATTGTGGATTAATTTCGGAATATTTTTTGATAAAATTTTTCCGTTTCGGTATTGCATTTGTCAAGGGATTGATTATATTATACGCAGACACCACAAGATGTTGTGGTCTCCACCTGTTTTTCACCACCATTCATACTATCCCCGCTCAAATGAACGCCGACTCACGTTTTGGACTGCAGAAGCTCACGTTGCTGGATTACCCCGGCAAGGTCGCATGCACCATTTTCCTGCACGGATGCAACTTCCGCTGCCCGTTCTGCCACAACGCCTCGCTCGTGGTGGTCCCGCAGGAGGATTCGGCCATGATCTCGCTCGACGAGCTGAAGGATTACCTGTCGAAGCGGGGGAAGATCCTGGACGGCGCGTGCATCACGGGCGGCGAACCGGTGATGCGTCCCGACCTCGCCGAACTGCTGGAACTGCTGCGTTCGTACAAGCTCCTCATCAAGCTTGACACGAACGGCTCGTTCCCCGAACGCTTGCAGGACCTCGTGGAACGCCGCCTCGTGGACGCCGTGGCGATGGACGTGAAGAACTCCTACGCCAAGTACGACGAGACGGCCGGTGTAACCGGCATGGCGGAACGCGTCGCGGAGAGCGCGGCCTACCTCAGGATCGCCCCGCTTGACTACTATGAACTCCGCACGACGGTAGTCCGGCAGTTCCACACGGTCGACGACCTGGCGGCGCTCGCCCGCGAGCACGCCGGAGTCGAGCATTACTTCCTTCAGAAATTCAAGGATTCAGGCGATCTGCTCGGCGCAGGGCTGAGCGCGATGCCGGACGACGAGATGGAGCGCGCGCTGGAGGCCGTCCGGGAGTTCATCCCGAACGCACAGCTCCGCGGCGTCGACACGTCCGGGGCGGAATCCTGAACACTTTTTCAATTTTCAACAATAACATTTTCAACACAGGAGCAGCAAGAAACATGTATCAGGTCCAGAAACGCAACGGCAAAGTCATCGACTTCGACATCTCGAAGATCTCTGACGCGATCAAGATGGCGTTCGAGGCGCAGGAAAAGAACTACCATCCCTCGGTCATCGACTTCCTCGCGCTGAAGGTCACCGCCGAATTCGAGCCGAAGATCAAGGAAGGTCTGATCGCCGTTGAAGACATTCAGGACAGTGTGGAGTCCGTGCTCGTGCAGGCTGGCTACGCCGACGTCGCGAAAGCCTACATCCTCTACCGCCGCCAGCGCGAGAAACTCCGCAACACCGCCAACACGATCATCGACTTCAAAACCACCATCGACGACTACCTGAAGATCAACGACTGGCGTGTGAAGGAAAACTCGACCGTCACCTACTCCGTCGGCGGCCTCATCCTCTCCAACTCCGGCGCGCTCACCGCCAACTACTGGCTCTCCGAGATCTACGACGACGAGATCGCGAACGCCCACCGCAACGCCGACCTCCACCTGCACGACCTCTCCATGCTCACCGGCTACTGCGCCGGATGGTCCCTCAAGCAGCTCATCCAGGAAGGCCTCGGCGGCGTCCCCGGCAAGATCACCAGCGCCCCGGCGTCCCATCTCGCCACCCTCTGCAACCAGATGGTCAACTTCCTCGGCATCATGCAGAACGAATGGGCGGGCGCGCAGGCGTTCTCCTCCTTCGACACCTACCTCGCGCCGTTCGTGAAGGCCGACAACCTCAATTACGAGCAGGTCAAGAAGTGCATCGAGTCCTTCATCTTCGGCGTGAACACTCCGTCCCGCTGGGGTACGCAGGCGCCCTTCTCCAACATCACGCTCGACTGGACCGTGCCGAACGACCTCGCCGAGCTGCCCGCGATCGTCGGCGGCAAGGAAATGCCGTTCAAGTACAAGGACTGCAAGGCGGAAATGGACCTCATCAACAAGGCGTTCATCGAGACCATGATCGAGGGCGACGCCAACGGACGCGGATTCCAGTATCCGATCCCGACCTACTCCATCACGCGCGATTTCGACTGGAGCGAGACCGAGAACAACCGCCTGCTCTTCGAAATGACCTCCAAGTACGGCACACCGTATTTCTCCAACTACGTGAACAGCGACATGGAGCCGAGCGACATCCGCAGCATGTGCTGCCGCCTCCGCCTCGACCTCCGCGAGCTCCGCAAGAAATCCGGCGGCTTCTTCGGCAGCGGCGAAAGCACCGGCAGCATCGGCGTCGTGACCATCAACATGCCGCGCATCGCCTACCTCGCCACGGACGAGGAGGACTTCTACAAGCGCCTCGACCACATGATGGACATCGCGGCGCGTTCGCTGAAGATCAAGCGCGAAGTCATCACGCGCCTCCTCGACGAGGGCCTTTATCCGTACACGAAGCGCTACCTCGGCAAGTTCGACAACCACTTCTCCACCATCGGACTCGTCGGCATGAACGAGGCCTGCCTCAACGCGAAGTGGATCCGCCGCGACCTCACCGATCCCGCCGCCCAGGATTTCACCGCCGCCGTCCTCAACCACATGCGCGAACGCCTCTCCGATTATCAGGAGAAGTACGGCGACCTGTACAACCTTGAAGCCACGCCCGCCGAATCCACCGCGTACCGCCTCGCCAAGCACGACCGCAAGCGCTTCCCCGAGATCATCACGGCCTCCAAGGGCGACGACGACACCCCGTACTACACGAACAGCTCCCACCTGCCCGTCGGCTACACGGACGACATCTTCTCCGCGCTCGACATCCAGGACAAGCTCCAGACCCTCTACACCTCCGGCACCGTCTTCCACGCCTTCCTCGGCGAGAAGCTCCCGGACTGGAAGAGCGCCGCGACCCTCGTCCGCAAGATCGCCGAGAACTACCGCCTGCCCTACTACACGCTCTCCCCGACCTACTCCGTCTGCAAGAACCACGGCTACATCGCCGGCGAAAAGAACACCTGCGCCAAGTGCGGCGAGAAAACCGAGGTCTACAGCCGCATCACCGGCTACTACCGCCCAGTCCAGAACTGGAACGACGGCAAGTCGCAGGAATACAAGGACCGCAAGACCTACGACATCGGCAAATCCATGAGCCACAAGCCTGTCCACCACGAAGCCCCCGCCCATGAATCCACCGAGCATCCCGTCGAGAAGCCCGCGCCCGCCGCGGCAGGCGCTTCCGACCGCGTGATCCTCTTCGCCACCAGCACCTGCCCGAACTGCAAGATGGCGAAGCGCTTCCTCGACCAGGCCGGGGTCCATTACGATGTGATCCTCGCCAACGAGGACATCGCCGCCGCCGATCTCTACGGCATCCGCCAGGCGCCCACGCTCATCGTCATCAGCGGCGGCAAGATGGAGAAGTTCGAAAACGTCTCCAACATCCGCCGTTTCATCGAAGAATCCGCCGCCGTGGCAGTCTGACGGAAAGGAGCGGTTTCGGGTATGATCGACATCATCATCGTCGGAGCGGGCCCCGCCGGCCTCACCGCCGCCGTCTATGCACGGCGCGCGGGACGTTCGGTCCTGATCCTGGAACGCGAATCCTTCGGCGGCCAGATCGTGTATTCGCCCAAGGTCGAGAACTTCCCCGGCTACCTCGCGCTCTCCGGCAGCGAGATCGGAGAAAAGCTCGTCGACCAGGCGCTCCACCACGGCGCCGAGCTGGAACTTGATGAAGTCACCGCCATCAACGACAACGGCAAGATCAAGTCCGTCGTCACACCGCGCACGCAGTACCTCTGCAAGTCCGTCATCGTCGCCGCGGGGTCCCGCCACAGGCCGCTCGGACTCCCCCGCGAGGACGACCTCGTCGGACACGGCATCTCCTACTGCGCGCTCTGCGACGGCGATTTCTACAAGGACAGAGACACCGCGGTCATCGGCGGCGGCAACACCGCGCTCCAGGACGCAGTGCTGCTCTCCGAGACTGCGAAGACCGTCACGATCGTGCAGAACCTGCCCAAGCTCACGGGTGAGGCCAGCCTCGCCGCGATCCTGCGTTCGCGCCCGAACGTGAAGATCATCTGCAACTGCATCGTGACCGAACTCCTCGGCGAACCGGAACTCACCGGAATCAAAATCAAAAACACCGCCGAGGACAAGGAATCCGTCCTCACCCTCGAAGGCGTGTTCGTCGCCATCGGACAGATGCCCGACAACAAGCCGTTCCAAGACGTCTGCGAGCTCGACTCGAACGGCTTCATCGCGTCGGACGAAGCCTGCCTCACGAAGACGCCCGGCGTGTTCGTAGCGGGCGACTGCCGCACGAAGGGCGTCCGCCAGGTCGCGACCGCAGTCGGCGACGGCGCCACGGCGGCACTCGCCGCTTGCCGCTACCTGAACTCGCTCACATTCTGACCTCACGCGCCGCCGGACCGACCACCGGCGGTTTTTTTTATCCCTGCATCCATGATTATCTATCGCGGTGTACAGGGATTATTGTGTCATTCCGGCTGAAAAAAAGGGAAAATACTCGGTTTTTGCTTCGGTTTTAAACCAAATAAGACAAAAAATACATCTTTCATGCAAAATAGTACATATACAATCCTGCACTTCCCACGTTATATTATTTGAAGAATGGATTCGTGTGCGCGAACGCCGCACGATTCCGCTACAAAAACGATGTTCCTTTCACCATTATAACCAAACCAACACCCCAAACAACACAAACAGGAGAACAACAAAATGAAATGCTCCGTCAGAATGATCGCGATCGCGGTTTGCGCCATCGCGGCAAACCAGGCCTATGCCCAGTTCCCGGGCGGCGGCGCCCCGCAGCAGGGCCAGCAGCAGAGCCAGACTGAAAAATGGCAGAAGATCCTCAAGGACACCGAACTGGAACAGAAGCCCTTCACGAAAGGTGAAGACAAGCTGAACATCTGCCAGCACCTCTACAACAAGGAACAGCCCGGCAAGCCTGCCATCCTCGTCTTCCTGCACGGCATCGGCGAACGCGGCGACAACAACCTCGCGCAGAACGAACTCGGCGTGTCCGACATTGTGAAGAACATCCGCGACCAGAAGCAGAAGGTCGTGCTCATCACCTGCCAGTGCCCGTCCTCCGAGCTCTGGGCTCCGCTGCACCGCGGCGGTTCCGGCGCGGCTCTCCAGCCCCTGCCCTCCAAGTCCACCGGCCTCATCCCGGACATGATCGAAGCGAAGATCAAAGAATTCGACGCCGATCCCGATCGCGTCTACATCACCGGCCTCTCCATGGGCGGCTACGGCACCTGGGACACCATCTCCCGTCGTCCGGATCTCTTCGCGGCGGCCATTCCGATCTGCGGCGGCGCCGATCCGGCGCAGGCTCCTGTCCTGAAGAACATGGCGATCAGCATCTTCCACGGCGACCGCGACAACCTCGTGCCGACCAACCTCTCCCGCGAGATGTACAAGGCGCTCCAGGATGCCGGCAACAAGAACGTGAAACTCACCGTCTACGAAGGCGTCGAGCACAACTCCTGGGAAAAGGCGTATGCCGATCCTGAGACCTTCAAGTGGCTCTTCGCGCAGAAGCGCACCGAAGAAGGCAAGAAGGCCAAGGGCAAAGTCTTCACCGAAGAAGAGATCAACGCGGCCAAACAGCGTGGCGGCGGCGGATTCCCGTTCGGCGGCGGCATGGGCGGCGGTATGCCCAACTTCGGCGGCGGTATGCCCAACTTCGGCGGCGGTATGCCCCCGATGGGCGGCCAGGGCGGATTCCCCGGATTCGGTCAGGGCGGCATGCCTGGATTCGGTCAGGGCGGCATGCCTCCGATGGGCGGCCAGGGCGGCCAGATGCCCCCGATGGGCGGCCAGGGCGGATTCCCCGGATTCGGTCAGGGCGGCGCCCCCGGCGGTGCTCCCGGTGCTGCTCCCGGCGGCCAGGGCGGATTCCCCGGATTCGGTCAGGGCGGCCAGGGCGGCCAGCGTCCGCAAGGCCAGCGTCCCCAGGGCCAGGGCGGCCAGCGTCCCGGTAACGGCCAGGGTGGATTCCCCGGCGGGATTCCCCGGCGGCGGCATGGGCGGCTTCGGCGGCGGCATGGGCGGCTTCGGCGGCGGCATGGGCGGCTTCGGCGGCGGTATGCCCGGCGGCATGGGCCCCGGCATGGGCGGCCAGGGCGGCGGAGCCTCTGTGAGCACCGTCAGCGAGATCCAGGAAAAGTTCCCGGCCGAATACAAGGCCGCGCAGGAACTCCGTCAGAAAGATCCCGCTGCGTATCGCGAGAAAATGCGCGATCTCCAGAAGAAGCTCACCGACTCCAAGGCCGAGTCCAAGTAAGCTGAATCGGGATTTCCCGACATAAGACAATCGAGTCAACCGGATCGCAACACGGTCCGGTTGACTTTTTTATCGCTTTTCCGTTTTTTCTTCGTTTTTTGCCGAAAAAACTTTAAAATCGAAATAAAACACGGTTGACTTTTCAAAAACGAGGTGTATATTTCTTTAAAACCAAAATAATCTAAAACCGAAACCAACGATCATCCCGGAGTCCTGTCATGCTGAAAACTTCCTCCATCATTCTCGCCGCCGCACTCGTTCCCGCCGCCTTCATCGTCCTCATCAAAGTGTGCCCGGCGAAAATTCATCCCGTTTCCGACGAACCTGTCGTAAACGAGGCCGAGGCCAGGCGTATCGAGGCGGAGGAACGCCGCGCCGAACGCGAGGAAGCACGCAGGAAAAAACGCGCGATCAAACAGGCGCGGGAAAAGGAACAGCGCAGCCTCGAAGACTCCGACAGATGGTTCGCCGCGCAGGGCGAGCCGTCCGAGTTCAGCGAAAACGGCGAACCCTTCGGATTCGAAGAGACTCCCGCCCCCGGCATGATGCCGATTCCAATGCCGCCCGTGCTCCCGAATATCGCATACGGCCGGATGAGAGGCGGACGCGGATTCGAGGGCGAGATCAGAAACGACGATTTCGGCAATTCCCGGAATCACGATTTTGACGGATTCGGCGCGAACGGTTACGGCGACGATTTCGGAAACGGCTTCCGAAGATTCTGATCCCCGTACACAACCGGTTCAAAATAGACCGTTTCCTCACGGATTCGGTCTTTTTTGTTTTGCGGGAGGGAAAACGGTCCGGTCAATTCCCGTGTTCGGAGAGGAATTCTTCGGAGGTTTCGTCGCCCTGTTCGGCGGCGGCACGGAGCCATTTCACGCCCTCCGCCTCGTCCTGTTTCACGCCCCTGCCCTCGAAATACGCCAGTCCCAGCAGAGCCTTTCCTTTCATGCAGCCTTGTTCGGCGGCTTTCCGGAACCATTTCACGCCCTCCGCCGCGTCCTGTTTTACGCCGATGCCCCTGGCATAGAATCCGCCGATCATGCACTGCGCGTCCGGGTCGCCCTGTTCGGCGAGCGCAAGATACGTTTTCGCGGCCTGTTCGAACCACTTTTCCGCCTCGGCGGGATCATTTGCCACGCCCTTGCCGTCGCGGTAGAGCCCCGCCAGATCGTGCATCGCGCGCGGATCCCCCTGTTTCGCCGCCTTGTACAACGCCGCGGCGGCTTTCGTGTACCAGTCATCCGATTCCGCTTTGTTTTTTCCCTCGTAGGCAAACCCGAGGAAACGCATGGCAAACGGATTGCCCTGTTCTGCGGACTGCCTAAGATATTTCACACCATCATCGAACTCCTGAAATTCAAGGATCGCAGTCTGCCCGACCCGGTACTGCGCCTCGGCATGTCCGAGTTTCGCGGCTTTTCCCCAGCAGATGAGCGCCTTTCCCATGTCCCGTTCCGTGCCGATGGCCTGTTCGAAGCACAGCCCGAGCATGTACTGGGCGTCGCGCACAGCATCATGCGCCGGATTGTCCTCCATCTTCGCGCCCTCATGGAACCAGTGGAACGCCTTGTCCCAGTCTTTTTCCACGCCCTTCCCCTCATAATAGCAGATTCCGAGGAGATAACACGCACGCGCATACCCCGTGGTTTGCGAGAGGCACTGCACCGCGTTTCCATAATCCCCGGCTTCGTACGCCGCTACGCCCTGCTTAAATAGATTCGACCGTTCCGACCATGTACCATAGACATCGACAAACGCGCCCGCGATAATCAGAAGCACGCCGATCACGACCGTACAGCCGGAATGATGGTGATGTGTTCTTTCTTCTTTTTCCGCAGGTCCATCCTTCGCCTTTTCGCAGGAAGACTCTTGCGCATCGGGCACGGAGAACGATGCAAGCTCATCCGCCGACAAAGGATGGTTCGGATCCGGCGAGCGGTCCGGTTCAGGTTGGGACGGTTCTTCGATATCCTCCCGCGACATCTCGTCTTCCCCTTCCTTCTTTTTCCTCCGCCCGTCCCATGCGTCTTTGATGAGACAGATTCCCGCGTAGATGAGACAGAACACATGGAACAGCATCATGACAAGGATCGCCGCCCCGATGATGTATCCGATGATTCCCTGCGGATTGTCGAGGAACAGACGATAACAGATAAACGATCCCACGCCGAAATATAAGGCGAGGACAACCACGCAACAGATCAAGGTTTTGATAAAATCCCAGATCGCATTCAGGAGTTTCATCTTCTCGCCTCATTTTTTTGATTTCGATTCACACAAAACAAGTATCGCATGTAAATACTATACGGTTGTTTCCGAAAAAAGCAAGCAGGCAGTGCATAAAAAAAAGCACCCCGGACCGGAGTCCGGAGTGCCGTGTGTCTTTCCTGACGTCCGGCCGGAGTTTCGAGGTTCCGGCCGGGCGGAATATCAGAGGACCGGAGAATTACTTCTTCGCGGGCTTCAGATACTTGTCGAGGAATTCGATAACGCGCTTGGAGTTCTTCTCGTCGAAGAAACGGCCGTCTTCATGACCGCAGCCATCGAAGAATCCGGCGCCTTCGAAGATCACTTTGTCCTTGCCGATGTACTTGGCGACGGTTTCGGCGAATTCCTTGGAGGATCCGATCGGAACGACGTTGTCCTTGGTGCCGTGCTGGATCAGGAAGGCCGGAGCGGTCTTGGGATCGAGCGTGTGGGCATACATGCCCGGATCGGCGCGCTGCGCGGGAGCGGGATTGGTCTCGCGGTTGCTGTGGATCGGGAGACCGACGTAGGAGCTGTAGGGGCCCTGGTCGGCGTCGTGGCCCATCATGCCACGGCCTGCTTCGGCCTCGGCGTCCTTGGCCTGCTGGTCCATGGTGAGGACGTTCATCGGGCCGAAGAGGTCGACGACGGCCTGGACGGAGGAGGAATATTCGGCGTTGTCGCCGATATCGCCCATCAGGAGTCCCTTGATGTTGCTGGTGGTGCCGAGGAAGCCCGCCATGTGTCCGCCGGAGGAGTCGCCGATCGCGCCGATGTGGTCGGCGTCAAGGTTGAGTTCCTTCGCGTGGGCGCGAATCCAGCGGACGGCGGCCTTGGCGTCGTTCATCGGACGCGGGAAGGAAGCCTCGCTGGAGAGACGGTAGTTCAGGGAGAAGACGGCATAGCCGGCCTTCACCAGGCGATCGAAGAATCCGGCGTTGCAGCCGCGGGCGCTGCCGCCCATCCATGCACCGCCGTGGATGTAGAGGATGGCCGGAGCCTTCTCGCCCGCCTTGATCTCGGGGAGATAGCCATCCATGTACTGGGAGCTGGAGCCGTCGGCCGCGAACTTGATGTCGGCCATCTGCTTGACGCCGATCGGCTGGCCGTTATTGGTCATGACGCCGCCACCGCCGCCGAAGCCGCCCATCATGCCGAACATGCCCATGCCGCCGCCACCGGTCTTCTTCGGGGGCTCGATGTCCTTCCATTCCTTCTTGGCGGAATCCCAGAGGGAGCAGATCGGGCACTTCTTGTCCGCGGTGCAGAGGTCGACCTTCACATAGGTCGGGCCGTCGGCGTTGTATCCTTTCGGAAGCTGGCTGCCTTTGTCCGGCTTGGCTTCCTGCTGCTGGCCGCCAGGAGCGCCGCCCATTCCGGGGAAGCCGCCCATGCCGCCGCCGAAGCCGCCCATCATCGGGAAGCCGCCCATGCCGCCGCCCATCGGGGGCATGCCGCCGCCTTCACCGCCGCCC
>CACYHQ010000004.1 GCA_902774245.1 uncultured bacterium | reverse complement strand
ATTGGCGCTCCACCAGTCGTTCGTGCCGTTCATCCAGTAGCCGTGCGCATAGTTGCCGGTCACATAGGACTGCGTTTCTTCATCCCATTTCTTGGTCCACACGAACATCACGTCGCTCACCCCGTTTCCGTCGCGGTCGCCCCTGGCGACATAAGGCGGAGTCGGAGTGGCCGCGCCGACCGACACGGACAGGACATCATCTTTGCCGAGCTCGAGCTTGTAATCCACGCCGCCGATGTTCGTTTTCTGCCCGACTTTCAGCGTGCCGAGCGACTTGCCGGAGGTGTTCCGCACGGAGATCGTCTGGTTGAATCCCGCGGCGTTTTCGATGAGCTTGTATTTTCCGTTTTTCTGCGTTCCCGCGACCGTGAGCGTGTAGACGGGGGCGCTGTAATTGATTCGGGAGAGGTCGTTCACGCGTGCCGCGGCTCCGGGCGAAATTGAGGAGAGGTCGAAATCCAGGATGCCTCCGTCGAAGATCGTGGCGGTCCCGCCCTTGTCGATCTGAAGCGCCCCGGTGAGCTTTGCGCCGGAGTACACTTCGAGGTATCCGCCCGATCCGATCGACGTGTTCGAAGCCGTTGCGCCGTCATAGACGGACGTGGCGCCCTTCGAATAGATATTCGTGTTTGCGATCGTGCCGCCGCTGAAGACGGTCGCCTTGCCGTAGCCGTAGATGTCTGTGCCGGAGAGGAGGCCGCCCTGCATGACATTTGCACTGCCGTTGTAGAACCAGACAGTGCCGTCGGCGGAGCTGTTGGTGATCTTGCCGCGCAGGATGGTGTTGTACGCGCGGCCGCCGTTCAGATCCAGTGTGCCGCCGCCCTGGACGTAGGTGCCGCTGACCGATTTTCCGCTGGAGACGATCCTGGTCCCGGAGATGATGCTGGTGCCGGATTTGAGGACGAGGATGCTGGCCTCTTCGACGTTGTTCTTGCCGGAAAGCTCCTGGACGGCGTTGTTCTCGTCGACGGTCACGCGGACGTTGTGCATGCCGACTTCGAGCTTGCCGAGGGAGACGTTTTTGTAATTGCGCGTCGACTGCGCGGAAATGGAGTAGACCGAACTGGAGCTGACAATATTGCCGTTGATGCGGACCGCGGTGTAGAAATCGCGGCTTTCCTTCGAACCGGTGTTCTGGATGGAATATGTCAGGTACACGGTCGTCCCGGCGAAACAGCAGTCCGCGGAGGAGGTCGCGCCGGACGATCCCGCCAGGATCACCTTTTCCTTGCTCCCGGACGGGTTCACGAGCGTCAGGTCCACGTTGCCGTTTGTGTTGATCCCGATGACGCTGATCGACTGGAGCCTGCGGTCCGCGCCGGAATAATAATACGTGCCGTCCCAGACCATGCGCTGACCGGATTCGTAGCAGTCGTCGAAGATGATCTCCTTCGATGAGGCGTTGTACCCATATCCGACCATGGAGTGCCCCTCGATGGAGATCAGCACGGGGCGGCCGGAGTCGATCTCGCGCATGTAGTCCTCGAACGTGAAATCGCCGCCGTTGCAGTCGACCTGATAGGAACCGGAGATTTCGCAGTCCATCCGGTAGCCGCGCGACTGCACGTACAGGTACAGCCCGTACATCAGAGCTTTGTCTTTGTACGTGATGGTGCGTGTGTAGACGCCGTCCGTATACCTGACGTCGCTGTAGTTTTTCGTGAGGAGGTCTTCGAGCGAACAGTAGGTCACAGTGGTGGAGAGGTTGCCGTTGCCGCGCCAGTACTGCCCCGTGCCGAGGTAGTCGGCGATGCAGTCCCAGCAGTCGGTCCTGAGGTCCGGCCCCGCTCCGCCGTTCGTGAAGGAGTATTCGAGCTCCTGTGCGGACGTGGTCGGGGTGCCGTTGCGGGAATGGAACCGGTACACGTAGCTCGAAGTGGCGGTGGCCCTGCCGAGCACGGTGTCGAACGCGTCCATGTCGTAGGCGTTGCCGTCCGTGGCGCGCGACTTCAGCGCCACGGTCCCCTCGATCATGTTGGAGAGGCTCGTCCCGCGGTAGCCGTAGAGGTCGTAATATCCGAGGATCATGGCGGCGGCGGTCGGGGTGCAGCCGTACATGTATTCGGCTTCGGGCAGGGGGTTGTAGAGGAGGACGTCGCCTCCGGGGCCGGTGCTTGTGTAAGTCGGCATATCTGTCTCCGTTTGTGTTTATTCTGCTTTTTTCTATACTATACCATGCTTCAAGTCGTTTGCAAGCGCGGAATCGTTCTTTTTCGGGTTTTGTTTATGGAAAAACGGATGAGCACGGAGATACAAAACGCCCCCGGTTCCGATGGTGAAACCGAGGGCGGAGATACTCTGTCGGATTGCGCGGACCGAGGAAAAAGGCCCGCGCGTCAGAACTGACCGGAGAGATCAGAGGTCGAAGAGCTTGTCGATGGCGGCGGCCTTCTTGAGGAGGTCGGCCGCGGCCTTGTCGGAGAGTCCGAAGGTGTTTGCCGCGGCTTCCATGGCCTCGGCGTGATTTTCGAAGTTGCCTTCGAGGAACTTCACTTCACCGTTGCCGAACACGACGAAGATGCCGTCGAAGAATTCGGTGGGATCCTCGTAGAAGACGACCGTTTCTTCCGGCTTGTCGGCCTTGGAGGCGGCTTCCGGCGAGACGAGGACGACGTACGGGAAATCGGTTTCGTCCGTTTCGCCGACGGTCTCAAGACCGTGTTCCGCATTCCATTTCGCGAAGACCGCGCCGCTGCCGTCTTCCGCGACGGTGAAGAAGACGCCGTTCCCTTCCGGAACCTTCGCTTCCTTCAGCAGTGCGAACGCGGCGTTGGCGCTGAACTGGCGGTTCAGCTGTTCGATATTGTCTTTATCCGAGCTGTTGATGTTGTTCATGATCCCCTTCGCGAACGGTCCGACGTAGGGGAGCAGGCCGGAGATGAAGCCTGCGACGGTACCGGAGTTCAGGAGCGCGATCTGCAGGTCCTTCGTGACCGTGGTGAAGACGAGTCCTTCCGCGTCGATCTTCGATGTGGCGAGGGTGGCGTGGAAATTGCTCATGATGGCGAGGGAGGCGGGATCGGTCGCGGGGAGCGCGCCGCCCACGACGTCGTTCGCCATGGCGCCGAACGTGGCCGTGATGCCGGCGATCATCTTGAAGTAGTCTTCGGAAACATAGGAGAAGCTGGAGAAATCCTTGTCCGCGAGCGCGAGCATCTTGGCGAACTCGGCGTCGGCGGTCAGGTCGGAGCCTTTTCCGGCGATGCGGTCGCGGATGGCGGCTTCATCGTTGGTGGCGACGAGGTAGTTTCCGGCCTGGAAGATTGCGATGCCGTCCACGGGGACGATCTTGCCGTCCTTCACGAGTTCGGGGCTGGACTTGGAGATGAAGTTCTCCAGCGCCTTCCAGCAGAGATCGCTTTTCGTGGTGATGACGAGGGCGAATTTCGGGACCAGGGCCATGATCGCCGCCGTGGGGTCTTCCCCGGCGAGGACGCCCTGCAAGTCTTCTTCCTTGAACTCGCGGCCTTCCACGTAGAACGACAGACCGGAGATGCACTCGAGGAGCTTGTCGGGCTGGATGCCTGCGCTGGCGAGATCGGAGATCTGCTCGTCGATCGCCGCCATGGTCTCTTCGTCCAGCGTGGCGCGGAGCTTCTTGTCGACGAACGCATAGATCACGCCGGGCTCAAACTTCATGGAAACGGCGAGGGCGGATTTCGGTGAGGTGAGCTTGAGCTCGGGAGCCGCGCCCTTGGAGGGGGCGCCGACGAGGTCCCAGAACACGCCCTTGTGTTCCGGCGCGTACTCGAAGTCGATGCAGCGGTAGTAGTCGCCGTTCTTCTTCACGCTGGTGCCGGAGCCCTGGAAGGTCTTCAGCCCGAATTCGTCGACGATGCCGCGGATGGCAGTGAAAATCTCTTTGGCTTCGGGGGTGTCCGCCGGGACCAGGACGTTGAACGAGTCGAACATCTGGTCGACCATCTGGCAGGCCGCCGCGCCCTGCGTGTAGCTGAACGCGATGCCGCCTTTTTCGAGACGGGACGTGGTCTTTTCGAAGACAGCGGCGTCGTCCTGGGCACGACCGCTGAACGGAAGGGCCGCGAGCGCGGTGAACGCGAATGCCGCGATCCAGGCGAATTTGGAGTGTTTCATAGTGTTTCTCCTGTGAGATATGGGTTAGTGTTGGAAAAACGGAAAAACAGCCCCGGAACGAAGTCACGGGGACAGATTCTAAATAATCTACACCCCGTCGATTTGTTTTTCAACCGGATAACGCAGTTATTAAAGAATTATTTAAGAAAAATCCGACCAATATGAGGTGGCGCGGAGAGAATGAGGCGGAGAAAAGATAGAAGAAAGACGGGGCAGGGCGGCATTTTTTGGTTTTTTTCGGCGGATTCCTCTTGATTTTTCCGCCGTACCGCCTATTGTTTTAACTGGACTTTTTTTCCGCATTTCTTTTGAAAGGGCCGAACCATGACACATGACGAAATCAAAGCGTTCATCGCGGACCGCACCCGCGAAGGACATAATCTCTCGAAAATCCAGGACATGCTCGCCGAGCAGGGCGTGAAAATGACGTTTATGGAACTGCGCCTCATCGCGTCCGAGATCGAAACGTCGTTCTGGCAGAAATCCGAACCTCAGCCGGAAGCCGCGCCCGAGGCTGAAAAACCGGCGCAGGACGCCGCGCCCGCCGAAGAGGCGGACGAACTCCCCGCCGACGATGCCGGGCAGCTTCCCCCGGACGATGCCGCGCCCGCAAACGATGCTCCTGCGGCCGACGACGGCAAAGCTGCCCCGCGCGGACGCACCACGGTCACGATCGACCAGCTCGCGCGGCCCGGTTTTCTGGCGACCGGCGGCGTGTCGTTCGGGTCCGGCGCGAGCGGGAACTGGTGTCTCGACCAGATGGGCCGCCTGATGTTCGAGAAGCTCGAAGGCAAACCCGACCGCCAGGACCTCCAGGAATTCCAGCTGGAGCTCCAACGCATGTTCGCCAACTGATCCGTTTTTCCGATTTCACCCTCACACATATTCTCACCACACAGGAAAGGTATTCGCCATGATCCCTTATGCCTTGTTCGCCGCGGCCGCAGAGGCCGTCCAGCCCGCCACCGCCGCCGCTGAAACCGCGCCCGCGACGGCCCAGCAGAAACAGTCCCTCCTCGAAAGCCAGTTGAGCGAGACCGGAAACGTGGTCCGCCAGATCCACGAACAGGGTCCCGGGTTCTTCACGAACCTGTGGAACAACCACAGCGACGATGTGATCCGCTTCGTGAAGGCCGTCATCCTGGCGCTGATCGTGCTCGTGGCCATCAAGCTCGTTTCCATGGCGGCGCGGAAGATCATCGCGCGCCTCTTCAAGAAAATCGAGGGCGACGAATCACTCACCTACGCCACCTACACGATTGTCCGTACGCTCATCTGGGTGATCGGCCTGCTCATCATCCTCGACCTCTTCGGGTTCAACACCGCCAGCCTTCTGACCGTGCTCGGCGCCGCCGGCCTCGCCATCGGCCTCGCCATGAAGGATTCGCTCAGCAACATCGCCGCGGGCATCATGCTCCTGGTCCTGCGCCCGTACAAGCTCGGCGACTACATCGACTGCGGCAGCGTCAGCGGCACCATCGAGCAGATGGGCCTTTTCTCCACCATCCTGAAGACCCCGGACGGACTCTTCGTCTCCGCGCCGAACAGCGTGGTCTTCGGGACGCCGATCAAGAACTATTCGCGCAACCCGGTCCGTCGTTCGGACATCACGGTCGGCATCGCTTACGCCGATTCGCTGCCCGTCGCCATTCAGGTCATGAAGGACATCATGGCGCACGAGCCGATGGTCCTGAAGGACCCCGCGCCGGAAGTGCTCGTGTCCGAACTCGCCGACAGCTCTGTGCAGCTCACGCTCCGCTATTGGACCGCCACGGCGGACTACTGGCCCGCCTACTGGACCATCAAAGCGCAGCTCAAGCCCGCGATCGAGGCCGCCGGCCTCAACATCCCGTTCCCGCAGCGCGTCGTCACATTCGTCAACGCCTCGGAGACGAAGCCCGGAGCATAAGAACCGTTTTTCTGTTCATCAGAGAAACTTTTGCACTACTATTCAGGGGAGATCCGCTCGTTTCGCGGACCTCCCCTTCAACGTCTTTACGGTTCCATCTGAAATGATACTTTCCCCCTCCATTTCCCCCTGTTTTGCGCGTCTCGCGGTAAACTAAACCTGTTGCCGAGCGTGAGCGAGACCACCACGGCGGCGGAGCCGCCCCCAGCGAAGCGCGGACGCATCGCGTCCTTTCCCCTCCTCCCCAAAGCGGAAAAAAGATTAAAAAAAGAAGGAAAAACAGTTTGATTTTTCTAAGACTGAATGTACATTTTGCTTTAGAAATAATTGTTCATCTGTTTTATTTTCTTGCTCAGGACAAATGGAGGAATCAAGATGAGAGAAGACGACTTTCGGGATTTGAAGGCGAAGGCAGTGGAACAGATGTTCCAGGTCGGAAAATGCTACGAGACCGGTGATGGCATTGGCAAGGATGAGGCGGAAGCTGTCAAATGGTATCGCGTGGCGGCGGAGCATGGTTCCGCTGATGCGATGTTTGAACTTAGCAGATGCTATTCATTCGGCATCGGCGTGAGGCGGAACCGTGCAGCGGCGTCCCAGTGGCTGAGCAAGGCCGCGGACCTCGGGCATATAAGAGCGATGGTTTCGCTTGGTTGCAAATGTACGCGCGAATACGAATCAGAATATAATCCGCGCAAAGCCGTCAGGTTGTTCCGCAAGGCGGCGGAAAAAGGCGATGTATGGGGCATGTTTCACCTCGGGGAATGCTATGCGGACGGTATCGGGGTGAAGAAAGATTATGACGCGGCGTATTTATGGTTCTGCCGTGCCGTGCTTGCTGCTCCTGATGACGAGGCTTTGTATCAATCCGTCCAAAACAAAATCTATGACCCGAACCTGAAAGAAGTTCTGGGAAAGAAAAACTAGGCTAAATTATTCTATTTGCCGCTTTGCTGGGGGCTCGCATTCGCGAGCCTCGGTGAACTCGTTTGCACGAGTTCGACTGATTACTTTACCGCGAGACGCGAACGGCAGAGGATATTATTACCTTCTGAGATAGGGGTGGATCATTCGGCCTGGTGGCGGGGGTCGCCACACAATATGTTCATCGCCATGGTGAAGAGGGAGAAGGTGACATCGGCGTCGTAGGCGGCGCGGTGGGGCTGGCCGGGGAAATTGTCGGGCACAGGGAATTTCGAGCGGAGGAATTCGAGGCTGTAGCTGGAAAGCCCGGGGTAGGCGCGGCGGAAGATCGGGATGCTGTCGTAGGCTCCGCCCTGGATCAGCTCCATGCCGCAGCGCGCGAGGCTCTCCTGCATGAACGACAGGTCGAACCGGGCGTTATGCGCCACCAGACGCGATTTCCGGGCGAAATCCATGAACTTGAATCCGGCCTCCCTGAACTTCGGCGCGTCGGCGACCATGGCGTCGTCGATGCCGGTCAGCGCGGTCAGGCGCGGCGGGATGGGCACGCCGGGATTCACGAGCGTCTGGAACCTCGAAACGGAGCCGTCGAGCTCCACGCGGACCGCGCCGATCTCAATGATGCGGTCGCGGACCGCGCTGAAGCCGGTCGTTTCGAGGTCGAAGACGGTGAACGGTCCGGAGCTGAGCCAGTTCATGGGGGGATGAATCCAGTTTCAGTTCGTGCGGACGCTCACTCTTTCGCCAGCTGGTTCGCGGCGAGGTCGTAGCCGTGCTTGCTGGAGATATTGATGGGGCAGGGCTTGATCTCCCAGATCTTCTCGGCGTACTCCTCGATGGAGCGGTCGCTGGAGAAGTAGCCCATCTTCGCGATGTTGAGGAGACACTTCTTCTGCCATTCGGCCGGCTTGCGGTAGAGCTCGGCGACCTGCTCCTGGACGGCGGCGTAGGAATCGAAGTCGGCCGCGCACATGTAGTTGTCGGAGTCGAGGCTTTCGAGGATCGGCTTGAAGATGTCGAACTCGCCGGGCGAGAAGAAGTTGGTGCGGATGAGCTCGAGCGCGCGCTTCAGTAGCGGGGATTTCTCCACGAATTCGTTCGGGCGGTAGCCGCGCTCGCGGAGCTGGCGGACCTCGTCGACGTTCATGCCGAAGATGAAGATGTTGTCCTCGCCGACCTGGTTGCGGATTTCGATGTTCGCGCCGTCGAGCGTGCCGATGGTGAGCGCGCCGTTCAGGGCGAACTTCATGTTGCTGGTGCCGGACGCCTCGGTGCCGGCGAGGGAGATCTGCTCGGAGAGGTCGGCGGCGGGGATGATCTTTTCGGCGAGGGAGACGCGGTAGTTGGCGAGGAAGACGACCTTCAGCTTGTCGCCGATGGACTTGTCGTTGTTGATGACTTCGGCGACGGAGTTGATGAGCTTGATGATGAGCTTCGCCATGTAATAGCCCGGGGCGGATTTCGCGCCGAAGATGATGGTGCGCGGGACGAAGTCCATGTCCGGGTTGTCCTTCAGCTTCAGGTAGAGCGTGATGGCGTGGAGGATGTTCAGGAGCTGGCGCTTGTACTCGTGGAGGCGCTTCACCTGCACGTCGAAGATGGAATCGGGGTTGACTTCGATTCCGTTGTGCTCGCTGATGTACTTCGCGAGGACGAGCTTGTTGGCGCGTTTGATCTTCGCGAGTTCCTCGAGGAATTTCCTGTCGTCCGCGAACTTGGCGAGCTGTTCGAGCTGGTTGAGGTCCTTCGGCCAGCCGTCGCCGATCTTGCCGTCGATGAGGCGGGAGAGTCCGGTGTTGGCCTTCTTGAGCCAGCGGCGGGGCGTGATGCCGTTCGTGACGTTCACGAACTTGCCGGGGAAGAACTCGTTGAAGTCGCGGAAGAGGCCGTTCTGCAGAAGCTCGGTGTGGAGCGCGGCGACGCCGTTCACGTGCTTGGCCGTGACGACGCACATGTAGGCCATGCGGACCATCTTCTCGGGCTGTTCCTGGATGAGGGACATCCGCGACTGCATGCTGTTGTCGTTGATGTAGCGCGTGGCGACCTGGCGGAGGAAGATGAAGTTGATCTGGTAGATGATCTCGAGGTGGCGCGGGAGGAGCTTTTCGAAGAGTTCCACGGACCAGCGTTCGAGCGCCTCGGACATGAGCGTATGGTTGGTGTAGTTGAAGACGCTCGTGGTGACCTTCCACGCCTTGTCCCAGGAGTAGTTGTGGATGTCGATGAGGATTCGCATCATCTCGGGGATGGCGAGGGCGGGGTGCGTGTCGTTGAGCTGGACGACGATGGTGTCCTTGAGCTTCTTGAGGTCCTCTCCGCTCTTTGCGAAACGGGAGAAGATGTCCTGAAGCGATGCGGAAACGAGGAAATACTGCTGTTTGAGGCGGAGCTCCTTGCCCTCGTAGTTGTTGTCGTTCGGGTAGAGCACGCGGGTGATGTTCTGGTCCAGGCTGGACTCGAGGTTGGCGCTGATGTAGTCGCCCTGGTTGAACTTCGTGAGGTTGAACCCGTAGAGGGATTCGGCGGACCACAGGCGGAGCGTGTTCACGGTGTGGTTGCGGTAGCCGGGGATCGGGGTGTCGTAGGGCATGGCCTTCACGTCCTGCGTGTCGACCCATCTGCGGCGGTCCGGGTTGGCGTCGTAGCGGATCTTCTCGACGTGGCCGCCGAACTGGACGACGCAGGCGAGCTCGGGACGGCGGATTTCCCACGGGTTGCCGCGGCTGAGCCAGTTGTCCGGCTCCTCGACCTGGTAGCCGTTCTGGATGATCTGCTTGAAGATGCCGTAGTCGTAGCGGATGCCGTAGCCGAACGCCGGGAGTTCCAGCGTGGCCATGGAGTCCAGGAAGCAGGCCGCGAGACGTCCGAGGCCGCCGTTGCCGAGACCGGCGTCGACTTCCTCGTCGCGGATTTCGTCGATGTTGAAACCGAGTTCCGCCAACGCTTCGGCGGCCTCTTCTTCGACGCCGAGGTTGACCATGGCGTTGCCGAGCGTGCGTCCGATCAGAAATTCAAGCGAGATGTAGTGGACGACGCGGGGCTTTTTCTCTTCATATTCGTCGCGGGTGGCGATCCAGTCGCGCATCATGAGGTCGCGGATGGTCAGCGCCAGCGCATGGTAGCAGTTCAGGTTGACGGCTTTTTCCGGGCGTGTGCCGACAGAGCAGATCAGGTGGTGCAGGAAAAGCTTCTTCAGCATTTCCTTCGTTTCTTTCTTGGCCATGGTTTGAAAACTCCTTCTTGCAAGGCAGTGAAATGGGCTGTATTGTGTGCCGGAAGGCGGTTTGATACTCTCCGACTGGCGCGCGATTCTTTGGACGGATTCGGATACTGTTCCGTTTCGGGCGCGTGCGAAAAAACAATGCTATATACTATACTCCGGAATCCCTTTGTTTTCAACCCGGAATGCCATGCGCGGAACGAAAAACGCGTGTTTTGAACATGTTCCGGAACGACGGCCCGTAAAGCGAAAAAAGGAAGCGCGGCGGTCATGATTCAAAAAGACGGGAAAAAGGCTGATTTCCACTCTTGTCGTCTTGATTTCAAACCGTTTTAAGTCTATATTATTCTGATACATTTTTTTTGATTACAAACGGCGGGCCCGGCGCATCCAGTCTTTCCCGGTTCCCGCCTCAGAAAGGCGCTTCCCATGGACGAATCTCTCCTGAAAACCCCGTTGGCCGACGAACACGTCGCGCTCGGCGCGCGCATGGTCCCCTTTGCCGGCTGGTACATGCCGGTCCAGTACAAGGAAGGCATCCTTGCCGAACACAAGTACACGCGGGAACACGTCTCACTGTTCGACATCTGCCACATGGGCGAGTTCACCGCCGCAGGACCCGGCGCGGTGGAAGCGCTCGACGCCGCACTGGCGCGTTCCGTGGCGGACCAGAAGGACGGCGTCTGCCGCTACAATTTTCTGCTGAACGAAGCGGGCGGCGTGATCGACGACCTGATCGTGTACCGGATGGGTGCGGAGGAGTTCTTCATCGTGGTGAACGCGGCCCGAATCGCGGTCGATTTCGCCGAACTCCGCAAACGCCTTCCCGCGTCTATTAAGATGGAAAATCTCTCCGATTCCATGGCGAAATTCGACCTGCAGGGGCCGGATTCCATGGCTGTCCTGACCGCGCTCGGTCTGGACGCCGCCGCCCTGCCGAAATATTACCATTGGGGTAAATTCAAACTCTTTGACCTCGACATGCTCATCAGCCGCACTGGCTACACCGGCGAACTTGGTTTCGAACTGTATTTCGACGCCGCGCACGCGGTCGACGTGTGGCGGAAACTCCTCGCCTGTCCGGGCGTGAAGCCCGCCGGACTCGGCGCACGCGACACGCTCCGTCTGGAAATGGGCTATCCTCTGTACGGCGACGAGATGGACGAGGCGACCACTCCGGTCGAGGCCGGATTCGGCGCGATGCTGAAACTCGACAAATCCGACCGTAAATTCGTCGGTTCCGATGCACTCCGCACTGTCCCGCCGAAAAAGCATCTGCGCGGACTCGTGCTGGAAGGCCGCCGCGCCGCCCACACCGGGACGCCCGTCCTGCTCAACGGAACGCAAGTCGGCACGATCACGTCCGGCACGTTCGCGCCCTCGCTCGGGTGCGCCGTGGCGATGGCGTATTTCGACGCTTCGGCGGAGATTCCGGCGGACGCGGAATTCGAGGTGGAACTCCACCGTGCCGTCGTGAAGGCGAAGCCCGCTCCGCTGCCGTTCTGGACGCACGGCACCGCCAACCCGAAAAAATAATGTTTCCCGTTCAATCAAACAAACAACCGTTTTACACCCATACCAACTCAATTTCAGGAGAAAACCATGGCGAAATACTACGCTGAATCGCACGAATGGATCGAACTCGACGGAATCACCGCCACGCTCGGCATCTCCAAATACGCCGCCGACGCTCTCGGCGACATCACCTACGTCGAGATCCCGGCGTCCGGCAAGTCCGTCGCGGCAGGCGAAGTCCTCTGCACGGTCGAATCCGTGAAGGCCGTCTCCGACGTCTACGCGCCCGTCGCGGGCACAGTCGGCGAAGGCAACGCCGACCTCGAAGCCGATCCCGCCGCGCTGAACGCCGATCCGGAAAACACCTGGATCTGCAAGCTCGAAGGCGTGAACGCGTCCGACCTCAACGGCCTGATGGACGCCGACGCCTACGCCAAGTTCGTCGAATCGCTCTGATCCCCCCTTTCCCGTTCACCAACAGAAAGGCGACAATCATGCCTTACATCCCGAATACCGACGCCGACCGGGCGGAAATGCTCGCCGCGGCGGGATTTGCCTCTGTTGAGGAGATGTGGGAGAAGGCCGGGGTGAAGTTCCCCGCGCCCCCGCTCGACGGCATCCCCGAAGGCAAATCCGAGTTCGAGGTCATGTCGTATCTCTCCGGCCTCGCCGAAATGAACGCTACGCACCTGATCAACTTCGTGGGCGGCGGCTACTACGACCATATCATCCCCGCGGCCGCGGACGCCATCGCCGCGCGCGGCGAGTTCTACACCGCCTACACCCCGTACCAGCCGGAAGCCTCGCAGGGCACGCTCCAGGCCATCTACGAATACCAGACCGCCATCTGCCGTCTGACCGGCATGGAGGTCTCCAACGCCAGCCTCTACGACGGCGGCACCGCGCTTTTCGAGGCCATGATGATGGCCGCCCACATCACCGGACGCCGTCAGGTCGTGATCTCTGCCGCCGTCTCCCCCATTTTCCGCCGCATGATCGAATGCTACTGCCGGAACCTGGACCTGGAACGCATCGAGATCCCGGACGGACGCGGCACGGATTCCAATCTGAATGCCGTGACCGCCGCTGTCACCGACCGCACCGCGTGCGTGATCGTGCAGTACCCGAACTTCTTCGGCGAGGTCGAGGACCTGTCCGGGATCGCCGCCGCCGCACAGGCGAAAGGCGCGCTCGCCGTGTGCTCCACGTACCCTGTGGCGCTCGGCTGCCTGAAGACGCCCGGCGAGATGGGATTCGACATCGTGACCGGCGAGGGGCAGAGCCTCGGCATCCCCCTGAGTTTCGGCGGCCCGTACCTCGGATTCATGGCCGTCAAGTCCAAATACATGCGCAAGATGCCCGGCCGCGTGGTCGGCCGCACCGTGGACCTGAACGGCAAGACCGGCTACGTGCTGACGCTCCAGACCCGCGAACAGCACATCCGCCGCGAACACGCCACCAGCAACATCTGCTCCAACGAGAGCCTGTGCGCGCTGAACGCCCTGATCTACCTTTCCCTCTGCGGAAAGAACGGATTCAAACAGGTCGGCGAACTCTGCATGTCGAAGGCCGTGTATGCCCGCGAACAGCTCCTCGCGCTCGACGGCGTGTCGGCGGTCGGATCCGGCGCGTTCTTCAACGAATTCGTGATCGAGACCCCGCTCGACGGCGCGGAACTGGTCGGCAAGCTCATCGACAAGGGGTTCGCCGCCGGATTCCCGCTCGGACGCTATTACCCCGAACGCAAGAACCAGATCCTCGTGGCCGTGACCGAAAAACGCACCCGCGAGGAGATCAAGGCGCTTGCAAACGCGATGGAGGCGCTGATATGAAGCTGATCTATGAAACCGGCCGTGCCGGCCGTACCGGCGTCGTGCTCCCGAAGTGCGACGTCCCCGCCGCGTCCGCGGTCCCCGCCGCCCTCCGACGCGCCGAACCCGCGGGCCTGCCCGAAGCCTCCGAACTTGAGGTCGTGCGCCATTTCACCGGGCTCAGCCGGATGAACATGAGCGTGGACACCAATTTCTATCCGCTCGGGTCCTGCACCATGAAATACAATCCGAAGTTCCACGAGAAAGTGGTGCGCCTCGCCGGATTCGCCGACCTGCACCCGCTTCTGCCCCAGCTCCGCCGCGGCGGCGTGCTGGTCCAGGGCGCGCTGATCGTGCTCCACGAGACGGAACGCATGCTCGCCGAACTCCTCGGATTCTCCCAGATGACCATGCAGCCCATGGCGGGCGCACACGGCGAACTCACCGGCTGCATGCTGATCGCCGCCTACCACCGCGCACGCCGCGACACCGCGCGCAAGTACATGCTGATCCCGGACGCCGCGCACGGCACGAACCCCGCAAGCGCCACCGTGGCCGGGTTCACGACGAAAGTCGTGCCCAGCGACGCGGACGGCAACGTGGACCTGGACGCGCTGAAGTCGATGCTGTCGCCCGAAGTGGCGGGCATCATGCTGACGTGCCCGAACACGCTCGGTCTCTTCGACCCGAACGTGTCCGAGATATGCAAGCTCGTGCACCAGGCGGGCGGCCTCTGCTACTGCGACGGCGCGAACTTCAACGCCATCGTCGGGCGCGTCCGCCCCGGCGACATCGGGTTCGACGTGATGCACGTGAACCTGCACAAGACGTTCTCCACCCCCCACGGCGGCGGCGGCCCCGGCTCCGGCCCGGTCGGCGTCTCCATCAGCCTCGTGCCGTACCTGCCGACCTCCCGCGTGATCCGGCGTTCGGACGGCATCTGCTGCCTGGAGTACAACTACCCGGAATCCATCGGCTACATCGCGCCGTTCTACGGCAACTTCGGCGTGATCCTGCGCGCCTACGCCTATCTGCTCACGCTCGGCCGCGAAGGCCTCAAACGCGTCAGCGAAAACGCCGTGATCAACGCGAACTACGTGGCGTCGCAGCTTGAGGCGTATTACGACCGCAAGTACAAGCGCCCCTGCATGCACGAATGCGTCCTCTCCGGCAAGCGTCAGCTCGATGCGAACGGCGTCCACACGCTCGACATCGCGAAGGGCCTGATCGACCGCGGATTCCATCCGCCCACGATCTACTTCCCGCTGATCGTCCCGGAGGCCATCATGATCGAGCCGACCGAGACCGAGTCCAAGGAAATCCTCGACGAGTTCATCGAGGCCATGAAGGACATCGCCCGCGCCGCCGAGAACGCCCCGGAATCCCTTCACGCCGCGCCCGTCACCACCCCGGTGCGCCGCCTCGACGAAACGCTCGCCGCGCGCAAGCCGGACCTGAAATACACAGGCGACTGAGGCGGATAAGTAAGTCCTCCACTGACACAGTGTCAAGTAATCATTCCGGCACAATCGGCCCTCACTCCGGATACGGGGGTGAGGGCTTCGTTTTTATAAAAAACTCGAAGAACTTGCGGTTTTGAGTTGAAAAACGGGAGAAAGCATGTTATTGTATGGGATGTTATTTTTAGATTAACGTATATTCTGCAAAACAAGGAGCGCACCATGAATTCCAAGAACTGGAAACCCGAAACCCAGGCAATCCATTGCGGCTGGACCCCGAAGAACGGCGAACCCTGCCAGCTTCCGATTTTCCAGAGCACTGCATACAAATACAACGACGCGCAGAGCGTGGCCGACCTCTTCGACCTCAAGGCCGACGGATTTTTCTACACGCGCCTCGCGAACCCGACCGTGGCGGCGCTCGAGACCAAGATCGCCGAGATGGAAGGCGGCGTGGCGGCCGTAGGCGTGACCTCCGGCCAGACCGCGAACATGCTCGCGATCATGAACGTCTGTCCGAGCGGCGGTCACGTGCTCGCCAGCGCGGCCCTGTACGGCGGCACCGTGACGCTCTTCACCATGACGCTGAAGCGCATGGGCGTGGAGGTGACCATGGTCCCGCACGACGCCACCGCGGACGAGATCGTGGCGGCGGCGCGCCCGAACACCCGCGCGCTCTTCGCCGAGACGCTGACGAACCCGAGCGTGTGCGTGCTGAATTTCGAGGCGTACTCCGAAGCCGCGAAACGCCTCGGCGTGCCCCTGATCGTCGACAACACGTTCGCCACGCCCTACCTGTGCCGCCCGTTCGACTACGGCGCGGACATCGTGACGCACTCCGCCACGAAGTACCTCGACGGCCACCAGACGAGCATCGGCGGCATCATCGTCGAGAAGGGCGACTTCGACTGGTCGAACGGCAACTTCCCCGAATTCACCGAGCCGGACGTGAGCTACCACGGCCTGATCTATACGAAGGACTTCCCCGCCGCGCCGTTCTCCACCAAGCTCCGCGTGCAGTGGGTCCGCGACACCGGCGCGATCCTGCCGCCCCTGAACGCCTTCCTCATCAACCTCGGCATGCAGACGCTCGCGCTCCGCATGGACCGCCACAGCGAAAACGCCCTTGAGATGGCGAAGTTCCTGAAGGCGCATCCGAAGGTCGCGTGGGTCAACTACCCCGGACTTGAGGACAGCCCCGAACACGAGCGTTGCAAGAAGTATCTGAAGGCCGCCAGCGGCGTGCTCTGCTTCGGCGCGGTCGGCGGCAAGGAGGCCAGCGTGCGCGCGATCGACTCCCTGAAGCTCGCGTCCATCGTGGTCCACGTGGCGGACGTCCGCACCATGGTGCTGCATCCCGCAAGCATGACGCACCGCCAGCTCTCCGACGAACAGCTCGCGGCGGCGGGTGTGCCCCCGGACCTCATCCGCCTGTCCGTCGGCATCGAGAATATCGACGACATCAAGGCCGATTTCGAACAGGCCCTGGCGAAGATCTGAACCTGAATTGAGCCGAACAGGAAACGACGCATGAGAGTGCTGCTTCAGCGGGTCCGCAGGGCGTCCGTGACCGTGGCCGGCGAGATCGTCGGCGAGATCGGGCATGGCGTACTGCTCTTCGTGGGCGTCACGCATGGCGACACGCGCGCCGATGCCGACTGGCTTGCGAAAAAGGCCGCCGGACTCCGCATCTTCGAGGATGATGCGGGCAAGATGAACAAGTCCCTGCTGGACATCGGCGGAGACGCGCTTGTGGTGTCGCAGTTCACGCTCTACGCCGACTGCCGCAAGGGACGCCGTCCGGGATTCGACCTGGCGGGCGATCCGGCTGCGGCCAACGAACTTTACGAATACTTCGCGGAACGTCTGAAGACCGAGGGCGTCGGGCATGTGGCGACCGGACGGTTCGGCGCGGACATGCTCGTCTCGCTCGAAAACGACGGCCCGGCGACGTTCCTGCTCTCCCATCCGTGGGAATACTCCGTGACGACGAATCCGAACGCGGAGGCGGACGAATGAGCCTCTGCAACCTCGCTCTGCTCGGGTCCACCGGGTCCATCGGCAAAAGCGCCCTCGCGGTCGCCCGCGCCCTGCCGGACCGCATCCGCGTTTCCCTGCTCGCCGCGGGGAAAAATTGGGAACTTCTGGCGGAACAGGCGCGCGAGTTCCATCCCGACTGCGTGTGTCTGGAAGACGCCGCCCGTCTGGATGACCTCCGCGCCGCGGTTCCCGCCGGATGCAAGGTCATTTCCGGGCGCGAAGCCCTCTGCGAAGCGGTCGCCGCGCCTGAGATTACGACCGTGCTGTGCGCCATCGTCGGCACGGGCGGACTCTTCCCGACGCTGTCGGCGATCCGGGCGCGCAAGACGATCGCGCTCGCCAGCAAGGAGGTCATGGTCATGGCTGGCCGCCTGGTCACGGACGAGGCGAAGAAATGCAGCGCCCGCATCCTGCCCGTCGACAGCGAACACAGCGCGCTCTTCCAGTGTCTGGAGGGTCGGCGTCCGTCCGAGGTCGCGCAGCTCATCCTGACCGCCAGCGGCGGCCCGTTCCGCAACACGCCCGTGTCCGAGATGGACAAGATGACGTGGGAACAGGCCCTGGCGCATCCGACGTGGTCGATGGGACCGAAAGTGACCGTGGACTCCGCGTCGCTCATGAACAAGGCGCTGGAGATGATCGAGGCGCGCTGGCTCTTCGACGTGGAGGGGCCGCGCATTGAAGTCCTTGTCCATCCGCAGAGCATCGTGCATTCGCTCGTAAGGTTCCGCGACGGCGCGCTGATGGCGCAGATGAGCCGGCCGGACATGCGGTTCCCCATCCAGTACGCGCTGACCTGGCCGGAGCACACCGCGTCGAATCTGCCCGCACTCGACCTCGCGACCGTCGGCGAACTCACGTTCGAGCATCCCGACGAATCGCGGTTTCCGTCGCTCGGATTCGCCCGCGCCGCGCTCGAAGCGGGCGGCGCTCTGCCCGCGATCCTGAACGCGGCGAACGAGATCGCGTTCGAACGGTTCCGCGCGGGGACCATACGTTTTACGGACATCTGGCGGATCGTGGAACGAACCATGGACGCGCTGGGACGGTGCGGCGACGAGACGCTCGACGCGGTCCTGGATGCGGACGCCCGGGCGCGCGACTATGCGCGCAGTCTTGTCCTCCCAAGCTCAAAATGAATTGAAATCGAAAAGGAGATTTTGAAGATATGGAAACACTGATCCTGATCGCATCGGTCCTGCTGATGGTGATCTTTTTCGGCCTGTGCATCATCGTGCACGAATTCGGCCACTTCATCGTCGCGCGGTTCTGCGGCCTCCACATCGAGGCGTTCTCGGTCGGATTCAAGAAGATCTGGGGCAAGAAGATCAACGGCGTGGAGTACCGCATCGGCTGCATCCCGTGCGGCGGCTACGTGGAGCTTCCGCAGATCGACTCCACCAGCGACGAAGTCACCGACGCCGCGGGCAATCCGCTGCCGCACGCCGCGCCATGGAAACGCATCGCGACCGCGTTCGCCGGACCGCTGTTCAACATCATCTTCGGATTCGCGCTGGGCGTGGTGATCTGGCTGGTCGGCATGCCGCAGCCGGACACCGACCATTATTCCGAGTTCACCGTGCGGACCATCCCGGAGGACTGCCCCGAATACCGTGCCGGACTGCGCGAGGGCGACCGCATCGTGAAACTGAACGGCAGCGCGTTCGAACTGAGCTGGAACGAATTCGCGCAGCGGATCATGCTGAACGACGACAACGTGAAGCAGGTTACGCTGGAGATCGTCCGCGACGGCAAGACGTCCGAAATCTCCTACATGCCGGAGTCCAACGACCGGCTCATGCCCGGCGAAAAGGTCATGATGCCGTTCTTCCAGCCCGAACTGCACGTCTATGTTTCCCCGTTTTACAATTCACCGGCGGAAAAGGCCGGAATCCGCGACGACGACCGTGTGACCGCGGTCGACGGCAAGCCCGTCTACGGCGTCGACGAGCTGATCAACCTCATCACGTTCTCGGACGGGAAGACGCTCAAACTGACCGTGGACCGGGACGGACGGCAGCTTGAGGTTCCCGTGACGCCGGTCCCGGTCCCCGGCAGGAAGCCGCGTCCGCAGATCGGGATCTATTTCACGACCGCGAACGACCTCTGCGAGGTGGAGGAGACGATCCCCGGACTGCCTGCGGCCCTGTATCTGAAACCCGGCGATGTGATTACGGCGTTCAACGGCGAGTCCCTGAAGGACGACCCCGCGAATTTCTCCAAGCTTGTTGCCGAACAGGGCGTCGAAACCGACGACAAGGACGAGCTGCACGGCAAGGAGATCACGCTGACCGTGAAGCGCTCCGGTTCGGAGGAACCGTTGGAATTCAAGATTACGCCGCGCATCGTCGTGCCGTACGAAATCGGCGTGAGCTTCTACCGCATCGATCACCCGACGCCGTGGAAACAGTTCTGCAACGTCCTGAAGATGACGAAACGCACGCTGAAGAGCCTCGGCCACACGATCCAAAGCAAGGTCGGCCAGGACACCGGCTACACCACGATCGGCGTCCAGCATCTCTCCGGCCCGCTCGGCATCGGCCGCTACATGATCAAGACGTTCAGCGGCTCCTTCATGCAGGGGCTGTACCTGGTCGTGATGATCAGTTTTTCGCTCGGCCTCTTCAACCTGCTGCCGATCCCCGTGCTGGACGGCGGCCACATCATGATCGCGCTGATCGAGATCGCGATCCGTCGTCCGGTCCCGGCGAAGCTGGTCCAGCCGGTCACGTATTTCTTCATGTTCGTGCTGATCTCGTTCATGGCGATCGTGTCGTTCTTCGATGTGAAGAAGATGTTGCCGCAGAAATGGTCGAACGCACTGGATATTAAGATACATCGCGCCTCCAGTGAGCTGGAGGACGGTGAGACGGCGGAAGCCGCGCAGGCGGAAACCGAGTTCAAAACGGAAGCCGCGGAAACACAGGCTCAAAACCAGGAGGCGTCCGGTGAAACGGCGAGTGAGTAATCAGTTGCACGTCGGACGCGTCGTCGTCGGCGGCGGGGCTCCGGTGTCCGTGCAGTCCATGACGAATACGCGCACGTCCGACGCGGATGCCACGCTCGCGCAGATCCGCGAACTCGCCGCGCTCGGGTGCGACATCATCCGCTGTGCCGTGCCGGACATGCCGTCCGCCGATGCCATGCGCCGCATCGTGGCGGAATCCCCGATTCCCGTGATCGCGGACATCCATTTCGACTGGCGTCTGGCGCTGGAGTCCATCCGCGCGGGCGTCCACGGTGTTCGTATCAACCCCGGCAACATCGGCGGCGCGGACCGCGTCCGTGCCGTGGCGGAGGCCGCGGGCGAGGAGGGGATCCCGATCCGTGTCGGCGCGAATACCGGCAGTCTGCCGAAAGGGCTGTTCGAATCGAAGCTCGCCGCATGCGGAGACCACAACGAAGCTATGGCGGAGTCGCTCTGCGAGGCGGTCGAAGCGCAGATATGCACGCTGGAATCCTGCGGCTTCCACGATATCAAGGTCTCGTTGAAGGCCAGCTCCGTGCCGGTCATGGCCGCCGCCTACCGCAAGTTCGCGGCGCGTTCGCCATTCCCGTTGCACCTCGGTGTGACCGAGGCCGGGACCACCTCGCGCGGCATCCTGAAGAGCGCCGCCGGGATCGGCGCGCTGCTGCTGGACGGCATCGGCGACACCATCCGCGTGAGCCTGACCGCGCCGCCCCGCGAGGAAGTGAAGGCGGGGATCGCCCTGCTGGAAGTCTGCGGCCTGCGCGACGCATACCCCGAGATCGTGTCGTGTCCCACCTGCGCCCGCACCGAGTACGACCTGATCGGCATGGCGGAACGCGTGGAGGAGCTCGTGGCATCCCTGAAAGCGTCCGGCCGCCGCATCGGCCTGAAAAAGATCGCGGTCATGGGCTGCGTGGTGAACGGACCCGGCGAGGCGAAGGACGCCGAATTCGGGCTCGCAGGATCGAAAAACGGCTTCGTGGCGCTTTTCCGCAAGGGCGTGCCGTTCGCGAATCTGCCTCAGGAAGAGGCGTTCGAGGTGCTGAAACAGGAGATTCTGGCGTCCGCGCCGGAAGCGTCCCCAAAATGACCCGCCTACGCGCGAAAACCATAACTTTTTAGGAATATTTCACAAAAAACCGGTTGTATTCCGCCGGATTGCATGATATAGTACGTACTGGAAAACTCAACAGATACCCGGGAGAACGCCATGAAACGCTTCAAACACCCCTTTACATTAGTCGAACTTCTCTGCGTGATCATTGTGATCGCCCTGCTCGCCGCGATCTCGGTCAAGGTCACGCAGGTCGCCTACCGCCGCGCCGACGAGACGAAGACGAAAACCGTCATGGAGATCATCCGCACCGCGAACGAACAGTACAAGGCCAAGCACGGGTATTACTTCCCGAACGGCAGTTCCACCTACAACGAGGACGGCGGCGATTTCCACTCCATCGACCTGAAGCCGAACGATTCGAAGGATCCCGCTCTTGAGCTCCTCGGCGATGCGTACGAAACGTGCGTCTCCATTGCCGCCGAAAACGGAAACCCCGACAAGATCCGCGACGCGTGGGGAAATGCGATCCGCTACCGCAACCCCGGCAAATACAACACCGGCACGTACGACCTGTACTCCATCGGCCGTGACAAAGGTGTCGGCGACGCGGAGAATGACACGAAGAAATCGCCCGGTCTCGGCGACGATATCGCGAACTTCAAGAACCCGAAAGCGAAATAACCGAACCCAACCTTCATAAGGAAACCATACCATGAAAACTTCTTCCAAAAGATTTACATTGATCGAGCTGCTCGTCGTGATCGCCATCATCGGCATCCTCGCCGGTCTTGTCTTCCCCGCCCTCGGCGTCGTCCGCAACAACGCGAAGAAATCCAAGGCGAGCAGTGAATGCCAGTCCCTGAAGACCGCCATCATCATGTACGAGTCTGAATTCTCCTGCTGGCCGGTGAAGACGTCCGGTTCGGCCGATTCTCTCGTGAGCAGCAGCGACTACGTCCAGATGTGCAAGATCCTCACGGGCGAAAACTCCAAGAAGATGGTGTTCTACGAAGTCGGTGTCGGCTATGACGAGACCAAAGGCATCCTGGATCCGTGGGGCCGCCAGTATCAGGTCATCCTTGACGTCGATTACGACGGCAAGATCAAAAACACCGTCGAAGCCGTTTCCGCGGTCAACGCAGTCAACGGCCGTTCCGGCCAGGACCTCCGCACGAAGGTCGGCGTGTATTCGTTCGGCGTTGACGAGAAGGACAAGGACGCCAAAAAGCTGGACAAACTGGCTTCGAGAAAGAAACTTGTCATCAGCTGGTGACGTGCGGCAGTGTTTTAAGCTCGCCGTGAGCTTGCGCCGGGAGCCTCTTTGCCGGGGTTCCCGCCGGGAGTCCGCGGCCTGAAAAAAAGAGATCGGAAACCGTATGGATATTGTTTACGGGATAATGCTGGACAACGGCTCCGGGTACAACGCCCGGTGCGATTCCTCGCTTGGACTCCACATCGGCGACTACTGCGTGATCCGCAAGGATTTCTACCTGGACTACGGCCAGATCGTGAAGCAGTTCAACGCGCCTCCGCCGGAATCGACTCCCGCCGCGCCCGTCGAGGAGGAACGCGAATCGGGCGGGACCGTGTTCTCCGCCAAGAAGAACGAGATCTACGCGATCCAGCGCAAGGCGACCGTGGTGGACCAGGGCAAGGCGCACGAGAACCAGATGCGCGCGAAATCCGCCCTGCGGACCACCGGGCAGTACGTGGACCGCCTCGGCCTGCCCATGAAGCTGATCAACGCGCATTATTCGTACGACGGCAAGCTCATCACCGTGCAGTTCAGCGCCGAAGGGCGCGTGGACTTCCGCGAGCTGGTGAAACTGCTGTCGCAGGAATTCAACACGCATATCGAACTGCGCCAGATCGGCGTGCGCGACGAGACCGCGATCCTCGGCGGCATCGCGAACTGCGGACGCCCGCTCTGCTGCTGCCGGTTCCTGAAGGACTTCGCGTCCATCAACGTGAAGATGGCAAAGGAGCAGGACCTCTCGCTCACGCCGTCCACGATCTCCGGCATCTGCGGCAGGCTGAAATGCTGCCTCAAATACGAGCACGAGGGCTACCTGGAGCTGGAGAAGACCATGCCGCGCCGCGGCGAGCTCTGCGAGTGCAAGGACGGACGCGGCCGCGTGATTGACCGCAACCTCCTGACGCAGAAGGTCACGATCCAGCTGGAAAACTCCACGCACACCGTGATCTGCCCCGCCTCGGAAGTCTCGGTCGTGTACCTCGACAAATACAAGATGCGCGGCGGCGCGGGGCAGGGAGAATCCGCCTCGCAGAAGCAGTCCGGCGCGGATGACGCGAAACCGGAATCCGGCGAGGAGAACGGGATCAATACCGCGCCTCAGCAGCCGCAGAAGCCCGCTCGTCAGGATGGACAGAACCGTCCGCACGGTCAGCAGCAACGCAAACAGGGCGACCGTCCCCAGCGTTCCTCGGGCGAACAGCGTCAACCGAATCAGAACCGTCCGCCGCGTCCGCCGCGTCAGGACGGCGGAAACCGCGACGGCGGCAAACAGAACAACCGCCCGCGCCGACCTCAATAAGCACGGACAAAAGTCAGTCGTTTGTAACCATTTCAACGCCGCCCGGATTGATGTTCGGACGGCGTTCTTTTCGTGCCGGAATCTCTCATGCGCGCGCGAAAGTATGAAAAACAGCCTGAAAACGCCTTGAAAATGTGTGCATTTTCATGTATAGTAATAGGATAAACTTTTTCCGCCGTTTTCCGCAATCGAAAGTAAGGAGTCGCACGAACATGCTTGCCAAACGTATCATACCCTGCCTGGACGTGAACAACGGTCGCGTCGTGAAGGGCGTGCATTTCGTGGGACTCGTGGACGCGGGCGATCCCGTGGCCGCCGCCGTGGAATACAACCGGCAGGGGGCCGACGAACTCGTTTTTCTGGATATCACCGCCAGCAGCGACGCGCGCGCCAGCGTGGTCGACGTGATCGCGAAGACCGCCGACCAGGTGTTCATCCCGCTGACCGTGGGCGGCGGCATCCGTACGGCGGAGGACATCCGCCTGATGCTGAAATCCGGCGCGGACAAAGTCTCCCTGAACACGGCCGCCGTGCTGAATCCCGACCTCATCAGGGCGGGTTCCGACCGGTTCGGCGCACAGTGTATCGTGCTGGCGATCGACGCCCGGCGCGTCCCCGGCGAGAACCGCTGGGAAGTCTACACGCACGGCGGACGCCGTCCGACCGGGATCGACGCGCTGGAATGGGCCGTGCGCGGCGTGGAGCTGGGCGCGGGAGAAATTCTGCTCACGAGCATGGACACCGACGGCACGAAGACCGGATACGACTGCGAGCTGACCGCCGCGGTCGCCGATTCCGTGCCAGTGCCCGTCATCGCGTCCGGCGGCGCGGGCGACCTGGACGATCTCGCCGAGGTCATCGAAAAAGGCCGCGCGGACGCCGTGCTCGCCGCCAGCATCTTCCATTTCGGGACGTACACCGTGGGCGACGCGAAGCGCTACCTCGCCGGACGCGGCATCCCGGTCCGGATCTGAACTGAACAATTTCAACACAACTTTTGGAGAATACAACCATGTCGAACGATCTTGCATCCCGCAGTCTGGCCTACCACGCGAATCCGCAGCCGGGCAAACTGAAAATCCTGCCCTCGAAACCCTGCACCACGCAGGACGACCTTTCGTTGGCGTACACCCCCGGTGTCGCCGTGCCCTGCACCGAGATCCACGACCATCCGGAGAAGATCTGGGAGTACACCGGACGCGGCAACACCGTGGCCGTGGTCAGCGACGGCACGGCCGTGCTCGGGCTAGGCAACATCGGCCCGGAGGCCGGGCTCCCCGTCATGGAGGGCAAATCCGTCCTCTTCAAGCGTTTCGCGGACATCGACGCCGTGGCGCTCTGCATCGGCGGCGTGTTCAAGGATGACGGCCGCACCGATCCGGACAAGGTGATCGAGACCGTCGCCCGCCTCGAACCCTCGTTCGGCGGCATCAACCTCGAAGACATCGGCGCGCCCGCGTGCTTCGCCATCGAACCCGCCCTGAAGAAGGCGATGAAGATCCCGGTCTTCCACGACGACCAGCACGGCACAGCCATCATCTCCCTCGCCGGTATCCTGAACGCCCTGCGCGTGGTCGGCAAGAAAATCGGCGACTGCCGGTTCGTGATGAACGGCGCGGGAGCCGCCGGGATCGCCTGCGCGGAATACTACGTGTCCGCGGGTGCCGACCGTTCCAAATTCATCCTCTGCGACTCCAAGGGCGTGATCCACGACGGCCGCACCGACCTCAATCCGCAGAAACAGCGTTTCGCCGCCCATACGGACGCCCGCACGCTCGCCGACGCCATCAAGGGAGCGGACGTCTTCGTCGGCGTCTCCGTGCCGAAGGCGCTCACCGGGGACATGGTCCGCACGATGGCTCCCGGCGCGGTCGTGTTCGCCATGGCGAATCCCACGCCCGAGATCTTCCCGGACGAAGCTCTGGCGGCAGGCGCGGCCGTGGCGGGAACCGGGCGTTCCGACTACAGCAACCAGGTCAATAACGTGCTCGGGTTCCCGGGCATTTTCCGCGGCGCGCTCGACACCCGCGCGTCCGACATCAACGAGGCGATGAAGCTGGCGGCGTCCCGCGCGCTGGCGGACATCGTGGCGGAACCGATGCCGGAGGACATCCGCCGACTGCTCTCCGCCGCGTATCCCGAAGAGGCGGCGAAAGGCATCTTCGATGGTGAGATCCCGTTGAAGGCGTCGTTCGTGATCCCGAAGCCGTTCGATCCGCGCGTTGTGCCCCGCGTGGCGCGCAAGGTGGCCGAGGCCGCGATGGCTTCCGGCGTGGCGCAGATCAAAATCAATGACCTCGACGCCTATGAACGCGCCGTGGCCGCCCGCATCGCACGCAACAACAAGCAGTGAAAAACGAGGTGTAATTATGGCACAGGTCATTCATTCCATTCCCGAACTCCAGCAGTGGTCCCGCGACGCCCATAAGGCCGGCAAAACCGTCGGTCTCGTGCCGACCATGGGATTCCTGCACGACGGTCATCTCTCCCTGATCGACGCGGCACGCGCGAACGGCGCGGACGCGATCGTCATCTCCATCTTCGTGAACCCGATCCAGTTCGGCCCGAACGAGGATTTCGCGAAATATCCGCGAGACTTCGAACGCGACCGCGCGCTGTGCGAAGCACGGAACGTGGACGTGATCTTCGCGCCCGGCGTGGAAGACATGTACCCCGAACCGCTGACCTGCCACGTCTACGAGAACACCATTTCCAAAAATCTCTGCGGCAAGTCGCGTCCGATCCACTTCGAGGGTGTGACCACGGTCGTCTCGAAGCTCTTCAACGCCGCGCTGCCCGATCTGGCGGTGTTCGGCCAGAAGGACGCCCAGCAGGCGGCGATCATCCGCCGCATGGTCCGCGACCTCAATTTCCCCATTAAGATCATCACCGCGCCCATCGTGCGCGAGGCGGACGGCCTCGCCATGAGCTCGCGCAACAAATACCTCTCCGAAGACGAACACCGCCGCGCGCTGGCGATTTCGAGCAGCCTGTTCCGTGCGCAGAAGACGTTCGCCGCGCAGCCCGGCGTTTCCGCGTCGAAGCTGATCGCCGACATCCGTGCGGAGATCACGGCGGCGGGCGGCCTGGTGGAATACGTCGAGCTGACCGATTCGGACACGATGCTGCCCGCGGCCAAGCTCGAACCCGGCAGAAACTTCACGATTGCGGTGGCCGCGAAGTTCGGCACCACCCGCCTGATCGACAACATCCAGCTCTGAGGAGCGGACCAACTATTTACGGCATAGGACAACACACATGGCAGACGGCGTTAAACACGAGCATTGGGGCAGTTCATTCGGATTCGTCATGGCGGCGGTCGGTTCCGCCATCGGACTCGGCAACGTGTGGCGGTTCCCCTTCATTACGGGGGAGAACGGCGGCGGCGCGTTCGTCCTGATCTATCTCCTCTGCATCGCGCTGGTCGGCCTGCCGGTGATGCTGGCGGAACTCGCCATCGGGCGCGCCTCGCAGGGCGACCCGATCAAGGCGTTCCAGCACTTCGCGATCCGTTCGCCGCGCCTGCCGAAAGTCGCCTCGGGATTCGGTCTCGGGCTTGCCGCCGCGCTGGCGGGGTCCCATAACTACGGCATGTCCGTCCTGCTGGTGATCCTGAGCATCCTGATCTACCACTACGGGTGGTCCACGGTCGGATTCTCCTGCACACTGGTGGCGGGTCTGATCCTGTCCTACTACGCGATCATCGGCGGCTGGATCTTCCTGTACGCGTGGAAATCATTCGCGCATGAACTCGTTTTCGCCTCGCCGGAAGAGGCGGGGGCGTACCTCGGCAGCGTATCGTCCAACGGCTGGCTGTCGTCCGGTCTGACGCTTGCTTTCATGCTCGCGTCGGCGGGTATCTGCTGGTTCGGCGTGAAGAAGGGCATCGAAACGGTCTCGAAGATCATGATGCCGCTGCTTTTCATGCTCGTGGTCGTGCTCGTGATCCGCAGCGTGACGCTCCCCGGCGCATCGAAAGGCGTGGAGTTCTTCCTGAAGCCCGACTTCAGCAAGATCAACGGATCGAGCATCCTTGACGCCCTCGGACACGCGTTCTACTCGCTGAGCCTCGGCATGGCGATTCTCATCACCTATGGCAGCTACCTCAGCAAGAAACGCAACATCCTGAAATCCTCGCTCTGGATCGTCTTCTTCGATACGCTCATCGCGCTGCTCGCCGGACTCGCCATCTTCCCCGCGCTTTTCGCACAGGGCGGCAACCCGGCGCAGGGACCCGCGCTCGTGTTCAATACCCTGCCGATCACGTTCGAGTCCATCCCCGGCGGCCTCGGCTGGCTCTGGAACGGCCTGTTCTTCCTGCTTCTGGCGATCGCCGCATTGACCAGCGGCCTGAGCTTGCAGGAGGCGGTCGTGTCCAGCTTTATGCAGAATTTGAAGCTCTCGCGCCGCGCCTCCGTGCTTCTCTCGACCGTGCTGATCACCGGGCTTGGATGCGTGATCTCTTTCAGCGTGAACGACTGGTCGCATCTGCCTTCGCTGCACCGCCTGCTCACGGGGCTGTTCGGCGGCGTGAAAGGCAGTCTCTTCGACCTGATCGACTACGTGGCGAGCAACTGGATCCTGCTCCTGAACGGCCTCGCGGCGGCGTTCTACGCCGGCTGGGTCTGGGGCACCAACGGCGCGGCGCACGAACTCTACCGCACCGGAGCCGACACGAAGGGTCTTTCCAAGATACAGAAATTCAACCGCACGCGGCTCCCGGTCATCTCCTGGTCCGTGTTCATCCGCTTCATCTCGCCTGTGCTGATCTTCGTGACGTTCCTGTCCGCCGCCGGATTCTTCCAGAAGGCGCGGAAGCCGGCCGAACCTGAACAGCCCGCGCAGGAAACCGTGCAGACGCCCGCGCAGCAGCCGTCCGCGGCGATCGAACTTGAAGCGGCCCCCGCCGTCGAGCCCGCGCCGTTCCACCGTCTGAAGGGCACGGCATGGCGTCCGGAACAATGGTGGAATCCCGCCGACGGCGCCGGATTCGCGTTCTCGGCGAGCGTCCGGTTTGCGGCCATCCCGGAGACGGTTGTTCCCGTGCTGTCCGTGTGGGAGGAGTTCGATCTCTCCACCTCGCCGGACTATCCCGTGATCTTTACAGTCGACGGCGTGACCTACGCCGTGAGCCGTCCGGCGGGCGACGAGGCGTTCTTCCCCGCGAACCAGTGGGTGAAGCTCGGCGTCTCGTGGGATCCCGCGAAGAAACGCCTGCTAGTCAGCCGAAACGGCAGGATGTATGCGGCGAAGAAGCTCGAATCCGCACCTGAAACCGCCGCGTCCGAGACCGTCTTCGACATCTTCTGCGACCGGCTGTATCCGCACGCGATCGATGCGGAACAGGCGGCCCGGATCTCCAAACAGGGGCTCTGATTTCCCGCGTTCTTCCGTTTTTTTCGGGTTCCGCGCTTGAAAACGGCGGATTCCGTGGTATAGTTTCCAAATACAAAACAACTTTTTTGAAGGAGTCGATCTTATGAAACTGAAACATGCATTCATGCTTGCCGCATCCGCTCTCCTGTCCGCCGCCGCGTTCCTTGGCTGTGCCAGCGAAGGGAATTCCAGCGCATCCGCTGATGCGCCCGCGAAGGACGCCGCGAAGGTAAAACCGCTGGTCGTGTACTGGACCTGGTCCGACACGCACAATACCAAGGTCGTCGCCGAAATGCTCCAGCAGAAGACCGGCGCGGACATCGCAGTGATCGAAATGGTCACGCCGTACCCGAACGACTTCGGCAGCGTCATGCAGCTCGGCCAGCGCGACCTCCAGCAGCCGAAAGCCCCGGCCATCAAGGAAATGAACCTCGATATCTCCAAGTACGATCCGATCTACGTCGGTACCCCGATCTGGTTCTCCACCTACGCGCCGCCGGTCCGCACGTTCCTCCAGTCCTACGACTTCAAGGGCAAGACCGTCGCGCTCTTCTGCACGCACGGACAGGGCAACCCCGCCACGTTCAAGTACCTTGCCGACGCGAAGGCCGCGGTCCCCGGAATCAACTATTTCCCCGAAGTCTTCGCGCACAAGGGCACCGAAGCCGCGAACGCCGGTCCCGCCCTCGACGCCTGGATCCGGAAAGTTTCCGCGAAGTAAGCTGAGACTTTTTTCCATCTGACATCTTTGACGGCGGACCGGAACGTTTTCCGGCCCGCCTCATTTCTTCCTTCAACCGTACCATCTGAAAGGAACCGCGCAATGCACGTACTCCTGCTCAACGGCAGCCCGAACGCCGAAGGCTGCACCTTCACCGCCCTGTCCGAGATCGCCGCCACGCTCAAGACGGAAAATGTCACGTCCGAGATCTTCCAGCTCGGGAAAAAGCCCGTGCGCGGCTGCGTGGCTTGCGGCGCTTGTCAGGAACGCGGCGCGTGCGCGTTTCAGGACGACGCACTGCCCGCGCTCGTCGAGGCCGCGGAGCGCGCCGACGGCATTGTGATCGGATCGCCCGTGTATTACGCTGGCCCGAACGGCGCACTGTGTGCCCTGCTTGACCGGTTCTTCTTCTCCTCCGGGAATCTCCTGAAATTCAAGCCGGGCGCGGCCGTGGTCAGCTGCCGCCGCGGCGGCGCGAGCGCGGCGTTCGACCGCCTGAACAAATATTTCACGATCAACCAGATGCCGATCGCGTCCTCGCAGTACTGGAACTCCGTGCACGGGTTCATGCCGGACGACGTCCGCAAGGACGCCGAGGGGCTTCAGACCATGCGCACACTGGCGCACAATCTGGCGAGGATGCTTCGCATGGAGGCCGTCACGCCGCAGCGCACGGACGAGGAGGAACACCTCTGGACGAGCTTCCACGACGGGAAGTAAGGTCTTTGTAAAACGTCAACGGACAGGCCCCTCGGCATGAAAGCACTGGACGATCTGACATACGGCGCGGAATGCGCCCTTCGCGGGATGAAGATTTTCTTCACGCGCCCGCGTTTGTGGCCGTACGCCCTGCCGCCGCTGCTGGTCGTGCTGCTGCTGTATGCCGGAATTCTGTCCGCGCTCATTTGGTGGGCCGCTCCGTGGCTCCGGGAATGGCTCGCGAGTGCGGAGTTCCCCGGATGGCTGTCATGGCTTCAGACGGTCCTGGACTGGTGCCTCTCGGCTTTCCTGTGGGTCGTCATCCCGCTGATCCTGCTGTATTTCGTCGGGACCTTCTATGAGATGTTCGGCAACATGCTGTTCGACATTCTGGTTGATGCCTTCGAGAAAAAGGAATACCCTGAGCATCCCGGCGCGGAGCAGTCCTACGCCAAAACGCTTCGCCTCACCGTGGGCTATATCCTGCTGACAATTGTATCCTATCTGATTTATTTTCTGCTGTTCTGGATCCCCGTCGTGGGGTTTGTGTTCCGGGGCGCGATCTGCGGACGGTCGTATCTTCACGACAGTGCCATCCGCCAGGGGTTTCATGTATCCGTGCTGAAAAAGCAGGTCGCGAAGAACCGCATGTACGTGCTGGGATTCGGCATCATCGCCCGTTTCGCGGAGGCGATCCCATTTTTGATCCCCGGTCTCGTGATCGGCGGTTCGATCCTGTACCACACAAAGATCCTGAAGCCAGCTGAAATCCCGAACTGGAAAAAGCTTTCTGCCTGAATAAAAAAAAGCCGGATGAACTGAATTATCCGGCGTGGAAAACAGGGGGAAAGGGTTAATCCGAGACCGTGACGAACGTGCCCGTTTCCTGGGGCGGGAGGTCACCGTTCTTCAGCTTGATCTGTCTGTCCTTGTCGGAATGGCAGACGGGGCAGTTTTTCTCCGGTTCCTCCAAGGTGAGGTGGCCGCAGACGGGGCAGAGATAGAAATCAAGTTCCGGAATTTCATCGGCATCAGGATCAATCATCAGTTCGATGTCCATGTCGGACGAGAGCACTTTATTTGTGATTTCCAGCGCGATCAGGACTTCACGCAGGGTCCTTTCCGGGTCGGCAGTGGCCAGGATTTCCCGATATTCTTTTACGGGAGCGAGGACGATTGTCCGCGGATCCATTTCAATCGGATAGGAGACCGTGGAGATCTTCTCGAATTTGTATTTTTTCAGGAGGATGTTGATGATTGTTTTATGACGGTCGACGAGGACCTGCTGGGAGTTCGCGAGGGCGAGGAGGATTTCCCTGTCCTTGGATTCCTGCGCGGCGGATCTGCAACGCTCGACGCAAGCCTCAAGTTCCGCCTGCGTCTTCTGCATGAGGCGGACCGTATCCTGGCTGACGGTGCGTTTCGGTTGCCTTTTTCCGCAGGAACAGAGGCAGAGAACCGCACAGCAGACGAGGATCAGGACTGTTGCGAGAGATATGATTCTTTTCATGAAAAACGAGCTCCGTAAAAAGATATGAACTGAACAGGCGGGAAAAGAAATTGAGGTCTTTTTTACCGACTTTAATAAAGATACATCGTTTTTCCGAAAAATCAACTGAAAACAAGTGTTTTTTCAGACATTTCTCTTTTTTTTCACCGACAGGAACGATTGCCGGTGCTTTCCGGTTGAAAATACGGCCGGAGTATGCTATATTAGGCGCAATATACCCCGTTTGTTTTGCATCTCAAGAAAGGTGGTTCCCATGTCCCGTCTCTCAGCGAAAAAAAGCGTCTTCTTCCTGTTTATCCTCTGTCTGTCCGCGTGTGTCCTGTCCTGTGTCTCCTCGAAAGACGACGTGTCGGAAGGCATTGCGTTTGTGTCCGGTATGGGATACGGTTGGAACCTCGGCAACACGTTCGACTCCCTGCCGAACGGCGGCGGACTCGGCGGTCTGGAAACGGAGACCGCCTGGGGCAATCCGCACACCACGCGCAAGCTGATCAAGTTCATCAGGGACGAGGGATTCGACACGATCCGCATCCCCGTGACCTGGAGGCCGCACATGGGCGACGCGCCGGAATACTCGGTCGATCCCGCCTGGATGGCGCGTGTGGAGGAGGTCGTGGACTGGGCGCTGGCGGAAAAGATGTACGTGATTCTCAATCTGCACCACGAAAAAACCTGGCTGGAGAAGGCGTCGAAGGACTATGAGGGGACCATGACGCAGTTCCGCGCCGCCTGGCGGCAGATCGCCGCACGTTTCCGCGAACGCACCGACCACTTGATCTTCGAGTCGATGAACGAGATCGATTTCACGGACCTGCCGATTGAAGAGAACGGCGCGCTCGTGAACCGCGTGAACGATGAGTTCGTGAAGCTGATTCGCGCTTCGGGCGGGGGAAACAAGAAACGCTGGCTGCTGCTGCCGGGGATCGGGGCCGACCTCGACAAGGCGTGCGACCATCTGGTCCTCCCCGACGATCCTCGCTGCATCGTCTCCGTGCATTACTACCTGCCGCCGCAGTTCGCCATCGCCACGCCCGGCACGAGCTGGGGCTACCAGTACAACTGGGGCAGCGACGAGGACCACAGGACGATGGAAGCCAACTTCGGGAAGCTGAAGGAGCATTATCTTGATAAGGGCATCCCGGTTATTATCGGCGAGTACGGCTGCCTGCTGCGGAACAAGGACCGCGCGAGCCGCGTCGATTACTTCCGTTCCATCGTGCGCCTGTCGCGCGAAAACGGCATCTGCCCGGTCTTCTGGGACAACGGCGAGGAACTCGACCGCCGGGCTTATGTATGGCGTCAGGTGGGCGTCCTGCCCGCCCTGACCGGAAATTGAGCGTGAACAAATGAAGATCATACCAGCTGATTTTGACCGTCACGCCCCGCACATGCTGGCGCTGCTGAACGATGCCATCCTGCACACGACCTGGGTGTACGACTGCGATCCGCACCCGGAATCGTACATGCGTGAGTATTTCGACGATCATGCGGCGGGAGGTTATCCCGTGCTGGCGGCGGAGTCGGACGACGGCGTTTTTTTAGGATTCGCCTCCTGCGGCGCGTACCGGCATCATCAGGGGTACCGGCATGCGGCGGAACTGTCCGTCTATGTCGAACCCTCCGCGCGCAGAAAGGGCGTCGGGACGGCACTGATGACGCGTCTGGAGGAGGAATGCCGCAGGATCGGCATCCACACGCTCATCGGCGTGATCGATTCGGAGAATCTGCCGAGCATCGAATTGCACCGGAAATGCGGCTACGAGTATGCCGGGACCGTGCACGAAGCGGGCCGGAAATTCGACCGCTGGCTCAGCATCGCGTATTACCAGAAGATATTTTGATCCGAGCTGAAAACGAACTCAATAAAGATCCGCCAGGCGTGCCGCCTTTACGAAAGCGCGGGGAGGACAAGTCCTCCACTGTTGTAGTGCGCGGCATACGCTCGCGCACATACGGAGAGTGTCGAATCGTGTTCGGCTATGCTCGGATATAGGGGAGGGCTGCTATATCTGATAATCCGCCAGGCGTGCCGCCTTTACGAATGCGCGGCAGAGAGGGGCACTTTCCGTGCGGTCCGCGGACGCCTTGACTCCGGTGTTCACATCCACGGCATAGGGATGGACGCGTTCGATGGCGCGCGCGACGTTGACGGGCGTAAGGCCGCCCGCGAGGATGACCGGGAGCGGGGATTCCTGCACGAAACGGGCGGCACGGATCCAGTTCCCGGTAAGTCCGGTCCCGCCGACCTGTCCGGTCTTCGGGTTGAGCGTGTCGATCAAAAACGCGTCGATGAACGGCACGAACTCGGCGAATTTGTAAAAGGCGTCCTGCGACTCGGGATGGACCGCGCGCACGAGCTTGGCACACGGGGGCAGGGCGTCGCGGATCGCGAAGACTTCCTCCGGCGTGGATTCCCCGTGGAGCTGGATGTTGTGGATCGCAGCGGCGTCGGCGAGGTCGAGGACTTCTTCAGGGGAAGACAAATGCGTGACCAGCCAAGGCTGGACGAACGGCGGGAGGGATTTCGCGAGACGTCGCGCGGTGCATGCGAGGATGAAATCCGGCGAGGGATGGAGCTGTCCGACAAGGAATCCGACCGCGTCCGGCGAGGCGGAGAGCGCCGCCTTCAAATCCGAGTCGTTCCTGATGCCGCAGATCTTGATCCTCATGGGACGTTTCTCAGCGGAAAGTCCGCTCGACTCCACGCAGGGTGAAGTTGTCCTTGCCGTCCCTCATACCGGCGAGTTCCGGCGCGCGCAGGAAAAACGCGCGGTCGCCGCCGCAGGCGTAGACGGCAGGACGTTTCCCGAGCATCTTTTCGACGCGGGCGAGGAATCCCGCCACGGCGTCGATGGCGGCGGCGTCGGCGCCCAGGCGGATGGCGTCGGCGGTGTTCGTGCCCAGGTTTTGCGGCAATTCGTCCGCGAGTTCGACGAACGGGAGTTTCGAGGTGTAGAGATTGAGGGCACGGCGCGTAAGGGTGCGTCCGGGGAAGATCGCGCCGCCGAGAAAGCGTTTCTGCGCGTCGACGATCTCCGCGGTGATGCAGGTGCCGAAATCAAGCGAAACAGCCGGAAGAGTGGCTCTTTTGGTCAAATAAACGGCATTCGCGATACGGTCCTGTCCGAGCGTCGACGCATCGACGAGGGAGAAGTCCACGAATTTCGAAGCGGCCTCCGGCGTCACAAGATGGACGCCGAGGTCCGCCAAAACCGGGAACATCCGTTCGACGACGCATGAGGCTCCGATGAATGACAATTCATCCGGGCGGATCATTTCCGGCGAAAAATCGTCCGTGGCGACCGTCTCCTGAAAATTGAGGCGGTCGGGCGCGATGTAGAGTATCTGCGTGTGTGTATTTCCGATGTTCAGATAGCAGCGCATTTGCGCGTACCTCCGGAAAAAGAAAAGGTCCCGTCCGGGGAATTCCTGGGCGGGACCGTGGACGAGGCGGATCAACCGCCGCCGAGAGTCTGGATGATGGTGATCAGCGGGCTGAACAGTGCGATGACGATACCGCCGACGATGACGGCCAGGAAGACGATCATCAACGGTTCGATCATGGATGTCAGGGCGCTGACGGCGTTGTCGACTTCTTCGTCGTAGGTGTCGGCGATCTTTTCGAGCATGTCCGGGAGCTTGCCTGTTTCCTCGCCGACCTCGATCATACTGATGACCATGTCGGGGAAGATCTTGGTGGCGAGCAGCGGGGGCGCCATCGGTTCGCCTTCCTTCACGGCGTCGTGGACCTGCTGGACGGCTTTGGAGACCAGTTCGTTGCCGGCGGTGTCGCGAACGATCTGGAGGGCATTCAGGACGGGCACGCCGGAACCCATGAGGGTGCCGAGCGTACGGGAGAACTTGGAAATGGCGTTACGGGAGATGAGCAGGCCGATGACAGGGGCGTTGTATATGCCCTTGTCGAAGTAGAACCGCCCTTTCTCCGTTTTGAGGATGAACTTCGTGGCGATCACGAGGACGACCACGATGATGATGGCGATGATGATGTTGTTCTGCAGCCAGCGGCTGACGCCCATGACGAACTGGGTGATGGCGGGCAGCTGCGCGCCGTCGAGCATTTCCGTGAACATGACTTCGAATTTCGGGACGATGAAGATCATGAGGAAGATGGTGATGCCGATGGCGATGGAGAGCACGATGGCCGGGTAGACCATGGCGGATTTGACCTTGCCGGCGATCTTGGCGGCCTTTTCGCGGAAGCCTGCCAGACGGGTGAGGATCAGTTCGAGCTTACCTGCGGCTTCGCCTGCGCGGATCATGTTCAGGTAGAGTTTGTCGAACGATTTCGGGTGCTGCGCGAGGGCTTCGGAGAAGGTCGAGCCGCCTTCGACGGAGTAGGCGACCTTGCCGAGAATGGTCTTGACGGCCGGGTTTTTCGCCTGTCTTTCAAGCGTCTTGAGCGAGCGGATCAGAGGGAGGCCGGCGTCGAGCAGGATGGCGAGCTGACGGGTGAAGACGGTCAGGTCCTTGCCCTTCATGACCGTGGGGCCGAGGTTGATGTTCAGGCCTTTTGCGGCGCCGGGGGCTTTGGCCTTTTCCTTTTTTGCCTTGGCCGCCTTGGCGAGCGGCTTGATGGAGGTGGGGAACATCCCCTGTTCCTTCAGGAACGATGCGACGGCTTCTTCGCTTGCGGCTTCGTGCTGTCCCTTCTGTTCCTTACCGGATGCGTCCATCGCGGTGTATTGGAAGATCGGCATTTTGTGAACTCCAGGTTATGTGAATGTTGAATGAGAAACCGGATCAGATGTTGGTATTCGCGAGCGTCTGGACGATGCCTTCGGGGTCCTGTGCCTTCGTGATGACTTCGCCGTAGGAGACCATGCCCTTCTTGTAGAGGTCGACGAGGTGGGAGTCGAGGGTGTTCATACCGAACTTCGCGCCCGTCTGGATGTCCGACGTGATACGGAAGGTCTTGCCGTCGCGGATCAGCGCCTGGATGGAGGGTGTGGTGATCATGATCTCGAACGCGGCAACGCGTCCGGGCTTGTCGATACGGGGCAGGAGCACCTGGGAGATGACGCCGACGAGACCGGCGGCGAGCTGGGTGCGGATCTGCGGCTGCTGGTTGGTCGGGAAAGCATCGACGATACGGTCGACGGTCGGGGCCGCGCCGGTGGTGTGCAGGGTGCCGAAGACCAGGTGACCGGTTTCGGCGGCGGTGACTGCGGCTTCGATGGTGACCAGGTCGCGCAATTCGCCGACGAGGATGATGTCGGGGTCCTGACGGAGGGCGCGGCGGAGTGCTTCGGAGAAGCTCGGGACGTCCGCGCCGACTTCACGCTGGATCACCACGCTCTTCTTGTGGTGGTGGTAGAATTCGATGGGGTCCTCGACCGTGATGATGTGCACGGCACGCTCCTCGTTGATGACGTTGATCATCGAGGCGAGGGTGGTGGACTTGCCGGAACCGGTCGGGCCGGTCACGAGGATCATTCCGCGGGGACGGTAGAGCAGGTCCTTGATGCTCGGCGGGAGGCCGATTTTTGCGAGAGACATCATTTCGTTCGGGATCTGGCGGAGCACCGAGCCGATGCAGCCTTTCTGCTTGAACGCGCTGACGCGGAAACGCGCGCGGTCGCCGAACGCGAAACCGAAGTCGGTGCCGCCGTCTTCGGCGAGCTGCTGGAGATGGCGCGGGGAGGCGATCGACTTGACCAGCGCCTCCGTGTCTTCCGGCTGGAGCGGAGGAAGATCAAGCTGGGTCATTTCGCCGTGGAGGCGGATTACGGGGGGAACGCCGACTTCGAGGTGCAAATCGCTGACGCCTTCGGTGACGACGAGATCCAGTAATTCATCCATTTCAACCATTTTGAGGGCCCTTTATGTTGATTACGTGTATTTGAGAACTTCTTCCATCGTGGTCTCGCCGTTCAGGATGGCGCGGATGCCGTCCTCGCGCATGGTGGTCATGCCGAGTTCGCGCGCCTTGTCGCGGATGACGACGGCGGGGGCGGAGTCCAGGATCAGCGAGGAGATCTTGCTGCTCATGCAGAGCAGTTCGGTAATGGCTTTACGTCCCTTGTACCCGGTGTTGTTGCAGGTGGGGCAGCCTTTGCCGTAGTAGAATTTGTTGTCGCCGATGTCCTTCCGCTGGAGTCCGAGGAGCTTCAGGTCGTCGTCGGTGGGGACGAACGCCGTGCGGCAGTGCGGACAGATGCGGCGGAGGAGTCGCTGACCGAGGATGGCGATCAGCGAGGCCGTGATCAGGAAGGGCTGGACGCCCATATCGATCAGACGGGTCACGGCGCCGGCGGCGTCGTTGGTGTGGAGCGTGGTGAACACAAGGTGTCCCGTGAGGGAGGCCTGGACGGCCATTTCGGCGGTCTCGATATCGCGCGTTTCACCGAGCATGATGATGTCGGGGTCCTGACGGAGGAAGGCGCGGAGCGCCCGTCCGAACGTCATGCCGATCGCGTCGTTGATCGGGAGCTGCACGATGCCTTCGAGGTCGTATTCGACAGGGTCTTCGGCCGTGAGGATCTTGTCCTCGACCTTGTTGATCTCCTTCAGCGCGGAGTACAGCGTGGTCGTCTTGCCGGAACCGGTCGGGCCGGTGATGATGAAGATGCCGTTCGGCATGGCGATGATCTCGCGGATCCTCTTGAGCGTGTCTTCGTTGATGCCGAGGACGTCGAGGTCGAGGTTGACGACGGAGCGGTCGAGAACACGGAGCACCACGGATTCGCCGTGGGAGGTCGGGAGCGTGGACACACGGAGGTCGATGGGGCGTCCGGCAATCTTGAGCTGGATACGGCCGTCCTGAGGCTTGCGGCGCTCGGAGATGTTCAGGCCGGAGAGGATCTTCACACGGCTGATGACCGGGATGGCGAGGCTGCGCGGCGGCGGGGACATCTCGTAAAGCGCGCCGTCGATACGGTAGCGGATCTTGAATTCGTGTTCGAACGGCTCGAAATGAATGTCCGACGCCTTGTCGCGGATGGCCTGGTAGAGGACGGCGTCCACGAACTTGATGATCGGGGCCTTGTTCGCGTCCTCTTCGGCGTTCGCGTAGGCGTAGTCTGAGCCTTCCATGGCGTCCATCTCGGAGAGGAGGTCGTTCACGCCGTTGATGTCGACGGGATAATACTTGTCGATGAACGCGTCGATCTGCTTTTCTTCGGCGAGGACGATCATCACGTCCTTGCCCAGCACGAAGCGCATTTCGTCAGCGATCTGGTAGTTCAGCGGATTGCGCACGGCGAGCGTCACGGTGGTGTCGTCCGCATCGATCGGGACGACGCCGAGCATGCGGACGTTGTCCGCGTCGATGAGGTCGATGACCTCTTTCGGGACCTCAAGCATGGAGAGGTCGACGACGGTCGTGCCGAGGCTTTCCGCGATGTAGTTGAGTATCTCGTTCTCGGTCAGGATCTGGAAGTCGACCAGGATCTGCTGAAGCGGTTTCCCCGTACGGTCAAATTCCTCCTCGGCTTCCTTCATGTTCTGGGCGGAACACGCGTTGGCGTTCAGGAGGATGTCTTTCAGTGTTTGATTTTCAGAGTCAAGCATGATATAAGATCCGTGTGGTTGATTGCGTTATTCTTCGTCGCCGACGGTGACCGCGAGGACTTCGGAGACCGTGGTGGTTCCGGCGGCGGCCTTGCGGAGGCCGTCTTCGCGCAGGGTTCTCATACCGCTCTGACGTGCCGCGGCGCGGAGCTTGTCGGAGCTTTCCTTGTTGTAGATGAGGTACTGCATGTCCTCGGTGATGAGGAAGATCTCGTAGATTCCCATACGTCCCTTGTACCCGGTGCCGCCGCAAGCGGGGCAGCCGCGTCCATGGACGAGGTTCGCGGAGTCGAGGTAGTCCTTGTCGAGGTGGAGGAGTCGGACTTCGTCCGGGGACGGCTTGTAGGGCTCCATGCAGTTCTTGCAGACGCGGCGGACGAGTCGCTGGGCCATGATGGCGCGGACGGAGGACGCCACGAGGAAGGGCTTCACTCCCATATCGATCAGTCGTGTCACGGAACTGGGGGCGTCGTTGGTGTGCAGCGTGCTGAACACCAAGTGACCGGTGAGGGATGCGTTGATGGCGATGTCGGCGGTTTCCAAGTCGCGGATTTCACCGACCATGATGATGTTGGGCGCCTGACGGAGCATGGCTCGAAGCGCGTTCGAGAACGTCATCTGCACGATCGGGTTCACCTGGACCTGGTTGATGCCGCTGAGCTGGTATTCGACAGGGTCTTCCACCGTGATGATCTTGCGGTTCGGCTTGTTGATGGTGTTCAGGAAGGCGTACAGACTGGTCGTTTTGCCGGAACCGGTCGGGCCGGTGACGAGGAAGATGCCGTCAGGCATGGAGATGATGCGGTCAATCTTTTCCTGGTCGTCGGTGTAGAAACCGAGCTTCGGGATGTCGAGCTGGATGCTGGACTTGTCGAGGATACGCATGACGATGGATTCGCCGTGCGTGGTGGGAATGGTCGAAACACGGAGGTCGAGCCCGACGCCGGAGACCTCGATCTGGATACGTCCGTCCTGAGGTACGCGCTTCTCGGAGATGTCCATCTTGGACATGATCTTGATACGGCTGATGATGTTCGTCTGGAGGTACTTCGGCGGACTTTCCATTTCGCGGAGCGCACCGTCGATGCGGTAGCGGATGCGGAATTTCTTTTCCATCGGCTCGAGGTGAATATCGGATGCGCGGAGCTTGAAGGCGTTGTAGATGAGCAGGGAGACGAGTTTGATGATCGGGGCGTCGTCTTCGGGGTTGGTGTTCGCGGCTTTCATGGCCTCCTTCGTGGCCTCGTCCTCGTCCGTCTGCACGACTTCGAGCTTGGACGTGTCGACGCTGCCGACGTAGGAATCCACGGTGCCTTCGAGTCCGCCGTAGCTGGCCTCGAGGACCTTCTGGATCTGCTTCGCGGGGGCGATGACGGCCTCGACGTCGCGCTTCAGCAGGTAGCGGAGCGTGTCGACGGTCTCCATGTCGGTCGGATCGGACATGGCGACGGTGAGGATGTCGTCATGCAGCATGACGGGGACGACCTGGTACTGCCGGGCGGTTTCCGCCGGGAGTTCCGCGATCACTTCGTCGGGGATGACGAAGGCGGACAGGTCGATGGTCTCAAGCCCGTACTGCTGGGCGAGCATGTTGATGATTTCCTGTTCGTCGACGTAGCGCAAAGACTTCAGCGCGTCAAGGATATCGAGTTCGCCGTCCGAGTCGGCGACTTTTTTCCAGCCTTCGTCGACCTGCTCCTTGGTCACGAAACCGTTTTCCTGGAGCAGCTCCAATACATAATCACTGTCAAGCACGTTTAAACCTCATTTGGTGTGAAGAAAAATAAATATCGCTAAAAAATACGGCATGATTGCCGATTTTTCAAGTCGAAAAGTATGTTTTTCCAGATTTATTGAAGAAAAAACGGATTTTTCCGCTATTTGCTCTTTAAAATCGGCATCGGACGTGGTATATTCAATGAAATGTTTTTTTGAATTCTCAAACCATCCAAGGCTGACATGCGATGAAATATGCGATCCTGAGCGACATCCACGCGAACCTCGAAGCGCTGGAGACCGTGCTTGCCCGCTGCCGCGAACTCGCGGTGGACTCCTATCTCTCCCTCGGCGACATCGTCGGCTACAACGCCAATCCGCACGAATGCCTGGAGATCATGCGCTCGCTGCCCGTCGTCGCGTTCGTCAAGGGCAACCACGACGAATATGCGTCGAACGGCGACACGGTCATGGCCGGATTCAATCCCCATGCGAAAAGCGCGGTCCTGTGGACGCAGAACATGCTGACCGGGGAGGAGCACGCCTTCCTTGCCGGACTGCCGTACAAAATGCAGGTGCGCGGGACGCCGTTCACCGCGGTCCACGCGTCGCTGGACAGTCCGTCGGAATGGGGCTATATTTTCGACATTCATCAGGCGATGGACAATTTCTCCTACCAGTACACGCAACTCTGCTTCTGCGGACATTCCCACGTGCCGATCGCATACTGCAAGAAAATGCTTGCGCGTCCCGGCGAACTGCCTGTCGACGAGCTGAAACTCTGGACGGTCAAGCCCGACGAAGAGGGCATGATGTTCCGGTCCGACGAGGCCGACGAGATCGTTCTGCCGATCCAGCCGGGATGCAAATACCTGATCAACGTCGGCAGCGTGGGCCAGCCGCGCAACCGCGACCCGCGCGCGACGTTCGCGGTGTACGACACCGACCAGCGCACGCTCACGCGGTACCGTCTGCCGTACGATATCGCCGGGACGCAGGAGAAAATCCGTGCCGCCGGTCTGCCGGAATGCCTGGCCACCCGTCTCGAACATGGCATGTGATCGCCGGACGGACGCCGTCCGCCGCATGGACCGGAGAGGACGCTGAGCACCATGAAGCGTTATCTGATCGTAAAACCGAGCAGCCTGGGGGACATCCTGCACGCGATGCCCGCCGTTTCGGCGCTGGCGAAAGCCTGTCCGGATGTTTCTGTCGACTGGGTCGTGAAACCGGCGTTCGCCGACCTGCCGCCGTACCTTCCGTGCGTCCGCCGCGTGATCCTGTTTCGCGACGGAAAACTCCGCAAGCCGCTTCAGTTCCTGCCGGAATTCATCCGTCTGTGTTCCGATCTCCGGCGCGAACCCTACGACGCCGTGATCGACCTGCAGGGACTGGTCCGGAGCGCCGTCATCGGACGTCTCACCGGCTGCGAACTCCGTTGCGGCCCCGCGACCCCGCGCGAACGCCCCGCGTCAAAATTTTACACCCGTTATCTGAAGGGCCACGAGCAACCCGGTCATGCAGTCGAGATCAACAATGCCCTGATGAAGGATTTCCTCGGGCGAAAAGACCTGGATTTCAGCCTGAATCTGCCGGTCAACGAAAAAAGCGCTGCCCGCGCCCGCGAGGTCGTGGCCGCCGCGTTCGGCGGGACCGTGCCGGAGCGTTTCGCGGTCATCGCGCCGGGCGCACGCTGGGCGACAAAAAAATGGCCCGCCGATTTCTTCTTCTCCGTGATCTCCTCGCTCGCCCGCCGCGATCCGGGACTGAAGTTCCTGCTCGCCGGAACGCATGACGAAGCGGAGGATGCGAACGAAATCCTGGCGAAGAGCAAGAATTTGCCCGTCGCCTCGATCTGCGGACAGACAAGCGTGGGCGAACTGCTGGAGGCGGTGCGCCTGTCTTCTTTGATGATCTGCAACGACAGCGGTCCGATGCACATCGCCGCGGCGCTCGGCGTGCCCGTCGTCGCCATGTTCGGACCGACGGATCCCGCTCTGACCGGGCCTTACTGCGAAAAAAAATCCGTGTTTATTCCGGAAATCGCTTGCAATCGCTGTTTTTTGCGCTACTGTAAAGATTCACGATGTCACGCGTCGGTCGACCCGGAAGCGGTCGCCGAAGCGTCTTACAACCTTCTTATGGAAAGGAGCTGAGCCATGTATTCCAAACTGCGTCATTTCCGGGCGGCGGTTCTTGTTCTGTTTCTGATCCCTCTGTGCGTCCGCGCACAGGTGGCGATCGTCGTCAAGCCGGTCCAGGTCAACTATCTTCAATATGAATCCGTTTTCGTACGCGTCGCGATGCGCAACCTCTCCGCACATCCGCTGGCGTTCGGCGAAAACCTCGGCCTCAAGGGCAATCTCCAGTTTGAGATCCGGCGTTCCGACCGCAACGACCCGTCCTTCATCCGCACGCCGAAGGACGCTCCGCTGCCCGATATGACCGGCGTGATCCTGCCCCCCGGCGGCGAAAAATCCTACATGTTCAACCTCAGCAAGCACTACGATCTGCGTTCCACCGGACGCTATACCGTAAAAGCCGTGCTGCGCCATCCGCAGATGCCCACGCCGTACCAGTCCAAGGAGGCGCATTTCAACATCGTGCGCGGCAGTGTGATCTGGTCGCGCACGGTCGGTCTGCCGCTGCTCGACGACAGTCCGGAAGAGCCCAAGGTCAATGAGGACGGCACGAAGGAGGAAAAGCACCGCATGATCAAGACGCGCGAATACCGCATCCTGAGTTATTTTACGGGCAAGTCCAACATCTACTGCCTCACGCTCGAGGACAAGGACAATGTCTACATGCTCCGTCACATCGGCTATGACCTGGGGCCCGATCTCCGCCCGAAATGCGAGATCGACTTCCTTTCCCGTCTCAGCGTCCTGCTGCCCGCCAGCACGAAAGTATATGCCTACTATCAGTACAATACCGACGGCAACCTCGAAAACCGTCAGATCCTGATGAAGACCGACCGTCCGCCCCGCCTTGTGCTTGACCCGGACACCGGCATCGTGAAGGTCGTCGGCGGACGCGAGGCGCGCAAGGACGTCGATTACGAGGAGATCCAGGACATCCAGTTCCTGGAGGATATGCGAGATCCGAAGAGTTCGTCCCTGCTCGACGAACCGCTTGACCGGGATTCCGATGCCATTCGCGGCCCCGAATCCCTCAATGCGAAGGATGCGGCGGAAAAAGCCGCGGAGAAAAACAAAGAACAGAAGTCCCTGCTCGAAGGGTTCTAAGCGTATTCCGCTTCAACTGATCGCAAGCGGTACAGGTTCCGGCCTGTGCCGCTTTTTTCTGTCTCCGAGTGATTTTGTTTAAAGACAATATACATTCGTGCAAAAAGTATATGGGAAAACGCCCAGAACGTGCTATTGTATGTTCATCAGAATTCTGTATTCTCAAAAAACAGGCTCCGGCATCCGGGGCGAACAACAGGAGAAAACCATGAGTCCGAGCAAGAAATCCGCCGCAAAGAAGACCGTCGCGAAGAAGTCCGCGAAACCCGCGTCCGCCGCTGCGAAGAAATCCGCGCCGAAGAAATCCGCCGCAAAGAAGGCGGTACCCGAAGTCTATCCTGGCGAGACCGCGCCGGAACGCATCATCAAGGCCGATTTCAAGGCAGTGAAGGGCGAACGGTCCGATGTTTGGCGCGACTGCGTCGGGGCGGGTCGCATCGGCGAAGGTCTGCGAGACACCTGGCGCAAGCAGCTCGCGAAATGCAAAAAGGAACTCGGATTCCGGTACCTGCGCGCACACGGCCTCTTTCACGACGAAATGCGCGTGTACAGCGAGGACAAGGCGGGCAATCCCGTGTACAACTTCATGTACATCGACGACGTGTTCGATTTCCTGCTCTCCATCGGCGTCAAGCCGTTCGTCGAGCTCAGCTTCATGCCCGAAAAACTCGCCTCCGGCAAGACCACGATCTTCTGGTGGAAGGCCAACGTGACTCCGCCGAAGAAACATGAACGCTGGGCCGACCTCATCCGCGCGACCGTCCAGCACTGGACCGAACGCTACGGGGAGGACGAGGTGAAGACGTGGCGGTTCGAGGTGTGGAACGAGCCGGATCTGGACGTCTTCTGGGATCCCGGCAAAAAGACCACCATGCTCGACGCTTATCTCGAACTCTACAAGTATACAGTTCGCGCGGTCAAGTCCGTGAACAAGGCATATCCGGTCGGCGGTCCCTCCGGCGCCGGGCTCGACTTCATCGCGCCGCTCGTGAAATACTGCCGCAAGAACCGTCTGCCTCTGGATTTCATCTCGTTCCACCAGTACGGATTCGACCCCGAGAACCCGGCTCTGCCGAAGATCGACCGGTTCGGCGGCAACTTCATCTACCTCATGAAGAACCTCCGGCACGTGGCCGACTGCTTCAATAAGAAGCTGGAAGATATCCGCAAGAACCTCCGCTGCGACGTCCCGGTCTACATCACCGAGTGGCACGCATCGCCGTCTCCGGTCGACCCGGTGCACGATTCGTATTTCGCCGCGCCGTTCATCCTGGAACAGCTCCGCAATACGGAAAAGATGGCGTGCATGAGCCTGTGGACGTTCACGGACATCTTCGAGGAATGCGGACCCGCGCCGCGTCCGTTCCACGGCGGATTCGGCCTCATCACGTTCCAGAGCATCCCGAAGGCCGCCTACCGCGCGTACCAGTGCCTGGCGGCGCTCGGCCCGACGGAACTCGTCTCCAGCGACGCGTCGTCGTACGTCTGCAAGGACGCGAAGGGCGGAGTGCAGGCGCTCTTCTGGGACCTCAGCCACCCCACGCAGGGCGGCAGGATCAGCAACCAGGACACCTTCTTCGATCCGCATCCGGCGAAGGACAAAGGCCATGCGCTGTTCAGCCTCACCGGACTGAAGGCCGGCGAATACGATCTGCGCGTGACCCGTATCGGCTACCGGGCGGGCGACGCGTATTCCGCGTGGCTGGAGGAGGACGGTGCAAAGACGGACATCAGCCGCGAGGAGATCGCGCGTCTGACACGTGTTTCCCAGCTCCGCCCGATGTACCGTGCGCAGGTCACGATCATGAAGGGCGAGGAATTCCAGCTCGGCCTGGACATGAAGCAGAACGACGTCTATTTCGTGGAGCTGATCCCGCTGAAGTAATCACCGCCGTTTCCATATTGTCAAATAAGAATAATCCCGTACTGCGATGAACAGCACGGGATTTTTGTATCAGTTTTTTTTGATGAAGAGGCTTATTTCTCAGCGGGAGCCTGCTTCGCGGCCTTTTTCGCTTCCTCAGCTGCTTTTTCGGCCTCTTCGATGGCCTCTTTTGCCTCTTCGAGGATTTCCTTTGCCTCTTCTGCTTCCCGGGCCTCTTCTTTTGCTTCTTCGGCCTGATTTGCTTTCAGCCATTCCTGGAGATCGCCCTCAGGATTGAGCGGGATGCGGATAATGCCGTTTTCATCGGGGATATTAGTCTCCGCGGTATTGGCGTCCTGAGGCTTTTCCGCGGGCTTTTTGTCCGTTTTCTGCGCGGGCTTTTTCGCGGGCTTCTTCGTTTCGGCTTTCTTGTCGTCGGCTTTCGTCTCCACTTTCTTGATCTCGGGTTTCGGCGGCGTATATTTCTTCACGAAGCCGTCGAGGTATTCGGCGTAGCGTTTCGGCGGATCGAAGTCCATGATCTCGTTGATTTTCCTGCGATGCTTCTCCGCGCTGCCGTCGGCCTTGAGGAAATCGATGTAGATATCCCCGTTTGCATCCAGCAGCAGGGCGGTCGGCAGGATGGTGATGCCGAACTGCGTGCGGAGCTGCCTGTTCTGCTGGGAAAGGCTCTTCGGCTGAAGATGGGATGCGTTCGGGAAGTCGATCTTGAGCAGTACGAGCTTTTTGTCGGCGTAGTCCTGGAATTTCCTCTGACTGAAAATAGTCCGTTCGAGGCTGCGGTCGGGCGCGGCGTCCGAGTTCGTGAACAGGATATAGATCGGACGTTTGGTCTTCAGCGATTCGGTTTTGGCTTTTTCAAAATCGGTGAACCACTCGCCCGCGGAAAGGGCGGGGACGAGCACAGCTGTTGTCAGGAAACAGCAAAGGGCGAAAAAGAATTTCATGGCATCACTCCTTTCTGTTGAAGTTTGAATGTCGGATTTCTTTCATACTATACCACAAAAACGGAGAAAGTCAAGCCGAATGAACGATATGTCGTCTCCGGTTCAGCTCAGGATCTTCATGAGCGAGTCCTGCGTGACAGGCTTCATGACGATGCCGTCGAACATGCTCATGTCGAAGTTCGAGGAGTTCTCCGTGTCGGCGGTGACGGCGTAGATTCTGATGCCGGTCCAGTCCGGGTTCGCGCGGATCGCGGTCGCCAGCTCCATGCCGTTCATTTCGGGCATCCAGAGGTCGAACAGGCCGATGTCGGGCTTCGTTGTCTTCATCAGCTCGAGCGCTTTCGCGCCGGACGGCGCGGAGAGCGGATCGAATCCCATCTTGCGGAGCATGGCGCAGAGGACCTTCACGTTGAGCGGGACGTCATCGACGACGAGGATCTTCTTCGTAAGGTCGAGCTTGCCTCCGCTTGTCTGTTCATCCTGCTTGAGTTCGGCGTCGGCGCAGATTCCGATTTCCGGGAGCAGGATGGTGAACACGCTGCCCTTGCCGGGCGTGCTTTCGACCGTAAGGGAGCCTTTCATGCAGTCGACAAGGCGCTTCGCGATGGAGAGTCCGAGCCCGGTCCCGTTTTCCGTGCGGATGCCGCGGTAGGACATCTTGTCCTGCACGAACGGCTCGAAGATCTTGCCGAGGGATTCCTTCGAGATGCCGCATCCGGTGTCGGCGATGCGGATGGTGACGGCGGCGCGCTTTTCGTTGAGCTTGAAGAACGCGAGCGAGACGGTGACGGAGCCTTCCTTCGTGAATTTGACGGCGTTGCCGATGACGTTCAGGAGGACCTGGCGGAGACGGCGTTCGTCCAGATTGAGGATCGGGAGGTCGTCCGGGACGGTCGTGATGAGGTCGATCCCCTGCGATTTCGCCTTGGCGGTGAAGACGGCTTCCAGCTCGAGCATGAGTTCGCGCAGATTGGTCGGCTCCGGCTGGATGATCATCTGGTCGGCGTCGAGCTTGGAAAGGTCGAGGATGTCGTTGATGAGCGAGAGCAGGGCGTTGCCCGCGTAGTGGATGCTGCGGAGATATTCGCTGGCCTCGCCGTGCGGGAGGGATTCGTCCTGGAGCAGCTGGCTGAATCCGAGGATGGCGTTGAGCGGCGTACGTATCTCGTGGCTCATGGTGGCGAGGAAGAGGCTCTTCGCCTTCGCCGCGGATTCGGCGGCCTTGATCGCGTTGTGCAGCTCCGTGACGTCGCTGCTGCACCCGAAGATGAGCAGGCGTCCGGACGTATCCTTGAACGCGACGTGGGATATCTGCGCGACGCCCTCGCCGTCGTGCGTGGGCACGTCGACGAGATGCGTGCAGACTTCGCCGATGCGTTTGGAGGCTTCGTCGTCCATGTCCTGGAAAGACTTTGCGAGCTCCGGCTCGAAAAGATCGTTATAGTTCGTGCCGATGATCTTTTCCTCGGTCGTGTTGAGTTGGTAGCAGTATTTCTGGTTCGCCATGAGAAGACGGTAACCGTCGTCGTAATCGCGCACGGTGACGGTGTTGGGCATGATGCTGAAGAGCGTCTTCAGGAAGAGCATTGCGTTCGCCGCCTCGGTCTCCAGGTCGCGGACCTTCGTGATGTCCTGGATCATGAAGAAGAACCGCAGGTTTTTCCTGCGTACGGACTTGTCCTTGACGGCGGTGATGCGGAAATGGCGGCGTTTTCCGAAGAAGTCGCTGCGGAACGTGCATTCGAGCATATCGGAGTTGCCGTGGAAGAGCGAGCGCCGCTGCGTGAGGTAGTTCTGCAGATCGTCCGCGAGGATCCAGTCTTCGGCCTGGACGCGCTTGCCGTTTTCGAAGGGCCAGATGGCGTCGGATGGCGACGGCGCGTCGAACGTGTCGGTTTCCGGCGTATAGTAGAAATATCCGAGGCCGGCGAGCGAGGTCGCGGTCTGGAGCGCGTGCGTCTTGCGGTCGAGTTCCTCGCGGCGTTCGTATTCTTCCGTGATGTCGCGGAAGACGACGATCGCGCCGAGGAGGGCGTTTTTTGCGCCGCGGATGGGGGAAGTCGAGGTGGAAATGCGGCGTTTTGTTCCGTCTTTGGATGTGATCGTGAGGCTGTCGGTGTTGGTGACGATGCGGTTCTCTCGGATGGCGGTCTCGACGGGCGAGAGCGTGGCGGAACCGTCGGGCGACGCCGTGTTGAAGACGTCCTGAACGGTCTTGCCTTCGGCTTCCGCCTGCGTGTATCCGGTCATCTTTTCGGCGGAATGGTTCACCATCGTAACGAAGCCCATGCGGTCGGTGACGATGACGCCGTCGCCGATGGCACGGAGCGTGAGCTGGAGTCTGGTCGCGAGGTTGAACGACTTTTCGCGGAGTTCGGCCATTTCGGTGGTGTCCTGCGCGACGACCAGCACGGCTTCGTGCTTGAAGATCCGTTTGTCGAGCTTGGTCAGCGTGACCGTGTAGTTCTTGTCCCCGTGCTTGCGGTTCACGGTCATGGTCTTGCCGGAGATCGCGGTCTCAGCCATCTCGACGCGGATCGTGTTGGTGAGCGACGTGCGGAGGTCTTCCAGGTTCTGCGAGGCGTCCGGGTCATTGAACGGCACGTGCGCGTAAAGGACCTCGCCGGAGGTGGAGTAGGCGGCGACGAGGAGCGGCATGTGACCGTGGATCGCGAGGAAGCGGCTGGTCATGTGTCGGTACTTGAGGAAGTAGATGAGGCTGCCGAGGAAGAACGCGAGGAGGATGGTGAAGAGGATCGCGAGCGTGATGAGGAGTTCCTGGTTGCGTTCCGTCCATGACTGTGGCCTGTTGACCCATTCCGCGTCGTGGGGAATGGCTTCCTTGTTGTATTCCCAGTAGTTGATGCGTTTGTAATTGATCACGCATTCTTCGTCGATGACGACCGGCTCGATCTTTGCGGCGGGGGATGAGCCCCTGGCGTTCGCGAGCTGTCCGGTGAGGGCCGCCGTTTTCTTGCCGACTTCCTCGATAGAGGACATGTAGCCGCCGATCGCGAAGTCCAGCAGGACGCGCCGCCGTCCGATGATCGGGAGGTCGTCACGCACCTGCATGAGCTGGTACCAGATGGTCGAACGGCTGCCGATGCTGGGCAGGTAGATGTCCCAGTCGTTGGAGACGATGAACGCGTCCGCGGGGGCGGTGGCGAGCTTCCGAAACGCGGATTCGCGTTCCATGTCCGAGATGTAGACCGTGGTGAAGTCGCAGATGCCCGCGAATTCGTTGCGGAGCGTCATGTCCTGCCGGTCGGACCAGCCGAAACGCGAGGCCAGCAACACGACGTGCCTGCGTTCCGGGAACAGCTTGAGGCCGAACTGGATGTTCGTGCGCGGGTCGATCCGGCGGACGACCGCGGTCGTGTTCGGGTGACGCTGACGCCATTCCTCGGGGAATGCTTTCATGTTTGAAAGGATGACGGCGGTCTGATCCGGGATGCCGGGCAGGATGTTTTTGAGCGTGTTGGACGCGGGTTCGCCGAAGGCCACGATCAGCTTGTATTTCCCCGACTCGATCGCCTCTTTTTTCGAGGACAGCTTTTCGTCCCAGCTGGTCTGGTTCTGGTCATGCAGCGAATCCAGCTCGACCAGGTCGCTTTCGAACATGATGCCGAGGTTCGCCAGCTCGTTGAAATACGAGCCGGTCAAGTCCGTGCGGATTTCGCTCGCGGTGTGCTCCGAGAAGATGAGCAGGATATTGAACTGGCGTTTGTCCTGCGCGCAGAGAGGGAACACTGCAAAGCAGAAGAGGAAAAGCAGGATCGCAAAGCGGAAAAGACTTGCGCAGATGCGCAGGCCGGAAAACGGCTTCCGGCCTGTTCCGGTAGTGCTGACGGGACGGATTGTCATATCGTAATACCTCAATTATCGGCGGATGAAAGTCTGAGCGAACGTGGAACGCAGTCCCGACGGACGGCATTCCGTACTTTCAATACCATAACTTACAGCAAAAAATAGAGAATGCAAGCTATAAATAGAAGAAAAAGACATTTTTTTTCGTGTCATCTTGATTTTTCCGGATTTCGTGGTATAGTTCTGTTTCAGTTGAATAACCTCCTGCACACTCCAACTTTTTTTCTTCGCTCAAAAGAATGCCGCTTCTCTCCCGGCGTTCCGGCGGAGCGCGTATCGAATTATGCCGTCTGAAACAAAACAGAACACGCAAACCATCCGCACCGTACGGTTCGTCACGGTCGTCGGGATGATACTGAACATCGTCCTGGCCGTCGCCAAGGCCGCGGGCGGACTGTTTTTCTACAGTCAGGCGCTGCTCGCCGACGCCGTGCACAGCCTGTCCGACCTCGTGACCGACCTGGCCGTGATCCTCGGCGTGAAATACTGGTCCGCACCGCCCGACCGGCAACACCCGTACGGACACGGCCGCATCGAAACGCTCGTTTCGGCGTTCATCGGCATTGCGCTCGCCGCCGTGGCGGTCGGACTTGTTTGGGACGCTGTCGGCATGATCCGCCACGGATCGTCTCACGGTCCCGCGGGATATGCGTTTGCGATCGCCGTTTTTTCCGTCATATCCAAAGAGGTGCTGTTCCGCTGGACCCGTGCGAAAGCCCGCGCCGTGAATTCGAGCGCGATGGAGGCCAACGCCTGGCATCACCGGAGCGACGCCATCAGCTCGATCCCCGCCGCGATCGCCATTGCGGTCGCCTATTTCTTCCCGAAACTGCAATTCATCGATCCGGTCGGCGCCATCCTCGTGTCTTTCTTTGTGCTTCATGCGGCCTGGACGATCGTCCGTCCTACCTTGCATGAGCTTTCCGAGACGGGCGTTTCCCGTGAAGACCAGGCGAAGATCTACCGCATGGCGACCTCGCTCCCCGGCGTCATCGGCGCGCACGCGCTCCGTACACGCAACACCGGCGGCGCGATCTGGGCGGATATCCACATCATCGTCGATCCCGATATGACCGTCCGCGAGGGGCACGACCTCTCGCATCAGGTCCGCGACCTGCTCGTGGAATCCGACCTGAACATCGTCGACGTGGTGGTCCACCTGGAACCGCCGTCCCCGTCGAAATCCAAAACAACAACGGTGAAGTGCCAGTACCAGGACCAGCCCACTCCCTCATCCCGGTCCTGATCCGTTATCTGAAATCATACATGTTCCAAAGGTCAACCCGGTCCGCATGCAATCCGGTCCGGGTTTCGGAAGGTTTTTGTTGTAGGAATGACTGACCTGTTCGGAAACATGAAGAGATTTGTGCGACATGACGGATAGACGGGAAAAAATATCGTTAGTTTTTAAGACTTTTTGCAGAATTTGATTTGAAAAATCGTGGAATTTGTGGTAAATTATATAATCGATAAAAAAATATCGAATGCGCCCGCCGTTGCACCGCGGCGTTCGTTTTCGGTCCGTTTCCGAAAGATACATTGATTCCACCTGCATACCTGGAGCCGTTTCATGAAACGCAAAATCGTCATTTGTATGGGAAGCAGCTGCTTTGCCCGCGGCAATGAGGAGAATCTCCGCGTGATCGAGGATTTCCTGAAGTCGAACAACCTGCAGGCGGACGTGCTTCTTTCCGGCCGCTGCTGCGCGGGCCTCTGCGCCGAAGGGCCGAACCTCATCATCGACGAAACGACTTACAGCCACGTGAGCAAGGAAGCCCTGATCGACATTCTGAACCGCGAGTTTCTCGCGAACAAATAACCCGAGGACTGAGCCATGAACCAGGGATATCCGGTTTTTACCGCAGACGCCGAGTGCCAGGACTGCTTCAAATGCGTCCGGCGCTGCCCCGTGAAAGCGATCAAGGTCGAAGACGGCCATGCCTCCGTCATGCCGGAACTCTGCATCGCGTGCGGCGGATGCGTCGAGGTCTGCCCCGTTCACGCGAAGAAGATCCGCGACGATATGACGCGCGCCCGTCAGCTCATCCTCGGTCCCGACCCCGTCTATGTCTCGCTGGCGCCGTCGTGGGTGAGCGAGTTCAAGGGGCTCCCCGCGAAGAACATGATCGCCTCGCTGAAGAAGCTCGGATTCGCCGGAGTCGGCGAGACGGCGATCGGCGCGCAGGCGGTCTCCGACGCGCTCGCGCTGGAACTGAAGGATTTCAAGAGCGGACTCAAGATCTCGTCCGCGTGCCCCGTGGTCGACGATTTCATCTGCAAATACATGCCCGAGTTCGCGCCGTGCATCACGAAAGTGCTGTCGCCCGCGCTGACCCACGCGAAGCTCCTGAAGAAGGAATTCGGCGAGAACGCGAAGGTGGTGTTCATCGGGCCGTGCATCGCGAAGAAGAACGAATCCGACCGTCACGGCGACCTGATCTCGCTCGCGATGCTGTTCTCGCGTCTGCGCCAGTGGTTCAAGAACATGCAGATCGACCCGTGGCGCGTGGAGACGACCGACGCGGACGTCTTCGTGCCGCAGGCCGCGCGCGAGGGCACGCTGTACCCGATCGAGGGCGGCATGAACGATACGATCAAACTGCATCCGGGCTGCGGCCATGTGAAATACGTCGCGGTGACCGGACTTGACAGCCTCCGCCTCACTCTTGAGGGGCTTCATCCGCGCGACGTCCGCGAACCGGTCTTCCTCGAAACGCTCGCCTGCCAGGGCGGCTGCGTCCACGGGCCGGGCACGGAACACGGCGCGCCGGGGCTTCTGGAACGCCTCCGCATCCTCCGCATGGCGGACGTGCCGGAGACGGTCTCCGACCGCGAGCCGGAAGTGACGCTGGGCCTCGATTACAAGGAAGCGCCCGCGACGGGGAACGATGTCTCGCTGCACGAAATCCGTCAGGCTCTGCTCCGCGTGGGCAAGAAGAACAAGGAGGACGAACTGAACTGCGGCGGCTGCGGCTACAATACCTGCCTCAACTTCGCCAAGGCGCTGATCGCGGGCAAGGCCGAACCGAACATGTGCGTCTCCTATATGCGCAAGCTCGCCCAGAAGAAATCCAACGCCATCCTGCGGTGCATCCCGGCGGCCGTGGTGATCGTCGACCAGAGTCTCACGCTCATTGAGTCCAACCACAGGTTCGCGGAACTCTGCGGCGAATCGGCGCTCGACGTGTGGAATGTGCTGCCCGGCATGGCAGGCGCGGCGCTCGACACCTTCATCAATTTCTCCGACCTCTTCCGCGAGGTCCTGACCACGAAAAACGAGCTGTCGCGCGACACGATCCACGTGAACGGACGACTCATAAGCCTGTACATCTTCAATATCGACCCCGGACAGGTCGTCGGCGCGATGATGTTCGACGTGACCCGCACGGAATTCCGCCGCGAGGAGATCGCCGCCCAGGCGCGCGAAGTCATCCGCAAGAACCTGGCGACGGTGCAGGACATCGCGTGCAAGCTCGGCGAACACATGGCCGACACGGAGATCCTGCTGCGGTCCATCGCGGAAAACTACGCGGATTCGCCGGTCGACGACGAGTTCCAGAAGAAATACAAATGACCCTCAGGTAACCGGACGATGAGCGAACCCTTCTTCATAGACCTCGGATTCAGCCAGTGCCGCAAGCACGGCGAGGACATCTGCGGCGACGCCTTCAAGTTCATCAAGAACATGGAGGATTCGCGGGTGGTGGCCGTGCTGTCGGACGGTCTGGGCAGCGGCGTGAAGGCGAACATCCTCGCCTCCATGACCGCGACGATGGCGCTGAAGTTCGCCAACGAGCTCACCGGCCCCCGCGGCATCCTGCACGCCGCCGAGATCATGATGGACGCCCTCCCGATCTGCCAGGTCCGCAAGATCAGCTACGCCACGTTCACGATCCTGAACGCCTGGCCGGACGGCAACGTCCGCATCATCGAGATGGGCAATCCGGCGTTCGTGCTGCTCCGCAACGACAGGGTCGTCACCGTGCCGTATGACGAGCTGAACCCGTCCAAATACGACAACCGCAGCATGCGCGTGTACCACTTCAAAGTCGACATGTGGGACCGCATCGTCTTCTTCTCCGACGGCGTCACGCAGGCCGCGATCGGCTCGGACGACCTTCCGCTCGGCTGGCGCGAAAGCGGCGTGTCCGATTACCTCGTGGAATACCTGAGCAACAGCCTGGACGTGTCCTCCTACGAGGTCGCGGAACACGTGATCGCGGAGGCGATCAGCAAGGAGCCGCACAACATCAACAAGGACGACATGACCTGCGCCGCGCTGTATTTCCGCAATCCGCGCGAGATGCTGCTTTTCACCGGGCCTCCGTACGATTCCGCACGCGACGCCGAATGCGCGTCCTTCCTGAAGAATTTCGTGGGGGACAAGGCGATCTGCGGCGGCACCAGCGCGGAGATCGTGTCGCGCGAACTCGGCCGCGAGCTGAAAATGGACCTTTCGAGCATCTCCCCGGACATGCCGCCGATGTCGACCATGGACGGCGTCAACCTCGTGACGGAAGGCATCTTCACGCTCTCGAAGGCCGCGACCTACCTGGAGGAAGTCGACGGCGGCCGCCACAACGACCCCGCCGGGCTTCTGACCCGCCTGATGCTCCGCAACGACGTGATCACGTTCCTGGTCGGGACGCGCATCAACGAGGCACATCAGGATCCGAACCTGCCGCACGACCTGGAGCTGCGCCGCAACATCGTGCAGCGTCTGGCGCACACGCTCGAAACCCAGTATCTGAAGAAAGTCGTCATCAAATACGTTTGAACGATCAACATAAATAAACCCCAATACCCACATCAACCCCATGGAGAAACCTATGCAGGAAACCCTGGAAAAGACTCGCGCGATGGTGCACCACCTCGCGGCGGTCAACGAGATTCTCGAAAAGAACGGGAACGACCCCTCCCGGCTCATCCCGATCCTTCAGGAGGTGCAGGAAGTCTACAAGTACCTTTCGAAGGACGTCATCAGCTATGTGGCCACGTCGCTCGACGTGCCCGTGGCGCATGTGTACGGCGTGGCGACGTTCTACGCTCACTTTTCCCTGAACCCGAAGGGAAAGCACATCTTCCGCCTCTGCGACGGCACCGCCTGCCACGTGAAGAAATCCATGGGGCTGCTTGAGGCCATCTACAAGAAGCTCGGCCTCAGCGACGAGAAGCGCACGACCGACGACCTGCTGTTCACCGTCGAGATCGTGAACTGCCTCGGCGCCTGCGGTCTCGCCCCCGTGATCGTCGTGGACGGCGAAGTCCACGGCCAGGCCACGCCGGAACAGGTCGAGAAGATCATCGACGAGATCACGGCCGCCGAAGCCGCCGCCGCGGAATCCGAAAACAAGTAACGAAGGGAATCACATACGATGAGCACCGAAATCAAAACGCCGAATCTGGAAGAGATCGCCGCGAACTATAAAAAAGTCGTCGCCAAGCTCAAACGCCGCATCATCATCTGCGGCGGCACCGGCTGCATCGCCAACGGTTCCATGAAGGTCCGCGACGCCATCTGCGCCGAGCTCGAAAAAGCCGGCGAACACATCGAAGTCGTCCTCGACCGTCACGACTGCTCCAAGAACGAGGGCGTCACCTACTTCTCCAAGTCCGGCTGTCAGGGATTCTGCCAGATGGGCCCGATCCTCCGCATCGAACCCGAAGGGATCTTCTACTGCCATGTGAAACCCGAAGATGCGGCCGAGATCGTCCACGTGACGCTGATCGGCGGCGAGATCATCGACCGTCTGGTCTACGTCGATCCCGTCAGCGGCAAGGCCTGCCGCCATGAGGACGAGATCGCGTTCTACGCCCGTCAGACCCGCGTCGTGCTGGCCAACTACATGATCGAGCCGGACGACGTCGAAGAGTACATCGCCCGCGACGGCTACATCGGCGCGCGCAAGGCCATCACCGAGATGACCCCGGAACAGGTCTGCCAGACCATGATCGACGCCGGACTCCGCGGCCGCGGCGGCGGCGGTTTCCCGACCGGCCTCAAATGGAAATTCACGCTCGCTTCCCAGAACGACAAGAAATACGTCATCTGCAACGGCGACGAAGGCGACCCGGGTGCGTTCATGGACCGCTCCGTCATGGAAGGCAACCCCCACGCCGTGCTCGAAGGCATGATGATCGCCGGCCGTGCGATCGGCGCCGATGAAGGCGTCGTGTACGTCCGCGCCGAATACCCGCTGGCCGTCGAACGCATCCGCAAGGCGATCGCCGACGCCGAGGCTTACGGACTGCTCGGCAAGAACCTCTTCGGCACGAACTTCAACTTCACGATCCGCGTGATGGAAGGCGCCGGCGCGTTCGTCTGCGGCGAAGAGACCGCCCTGATCGCCTCCGTGGAAGGCAAACGCGGCATGCCGATGCCGAAGCCGCCGTTCCCGGCTCAGAAGGGCCTCTACGGCAAGCCGACCGTGATCAATAACGTGGAAACGCTCGCCTCCGTGGCGTACATCATCCGCAACGGCGCGGAGAAGTACCGCGAAGTCGGTCCGCAGAACTCCCCCGGCACGAAGACGTTCGCCCTCACCGGCCACGTCGCGAACACCGGCCTCATCGAAGTCCCGTTCGGCACGACCCTCCGCGAGATCGTGTACAACATCGGCGGCGGCGTGACGGACAACACCGGCAAGGTGACCGGCGAAGACTTCAAGTCCGTGCAGATCGGCGGCCCCTCCGGCGGCTGCCTGGTCCCCGACCTCCTCGACCTCCCGCTTGACTTCGACTCCCTGAAGAGCGCGGGCGCCATGGTCGGTTCCGGCGGACTCGTGGTCATGAACAAGCAGACCTGCATGGTCCGCATCGCGCGGTTCTTCATGCAGTTCACGCAGAACGAATCCTGCGGCAAGTGCGTGCCGTGCCGCGAAGGCACGAAGCAGATGCTCGCGCTGCTCGACGACATCATCGAAGGCCGCGCCACGGCCGAGACGCTCGACCTCCTCGAGAAGACCGCGAAAGCCGTCCAGCTCGGCTCCCTCTGCGGCCTCGGCAAGACCGCCCCGAACCCGGTCCTCTCCACCCTGCGTTATTTCCGCCAGGAGTACGAAGACCACGTGTTCAAGAAGATCTGCCCGACCGGCGAATGCAAGGCGCTCGCCCGTCCCGAGATCGACCCCGCGAAGTGCAAAGGCTGCACGGCCTGCGCCCGCAAGTGCCCCGTCGGCGCGATCACCGGCAAGGTGAAGACCGCGCACAGCATCGACCCCGAAAAATGCATCAAGTGCGGCGCATGCAAGGCCGCGTGCAAGTTCGGCGCAGTCAAGGGAATCTGAAAACTATAAGGATCATTCATCATGGCCGATACCGTTAAAACATTGACCGTCAACGGACGGGAAGTCACGTTCACAAACGAGCGCAACCTCCTGGAAGTCATCCGCAAAGCCGGGATCGAGATCCCGACCTTCTGCTATCACTCCGAACTGAGCATCTACGGCGCCTGCCGTCTCTGCCTCGTCCTTGTCGAAGGCAAGGGCATCATGGCGTCCTGCTCCACCGCCCCCGCGCCCGGCATGGTCGTCCACACGGACACCAAGGAAATCCGCGACATGCGCAAGATAAGCGTGGAACTCCTGCTCGCCAACCACAACCGCGAATGCCCGACCTGCGCCCGCAACGAGAACTGCACCCTGCAGCGCATCGCCTATCAGCTCGGCGTCCAGGACATCCGCTTCAAATCCGTGAAGAAGGACGATCCGATCGACTTCTCCTCCCCGTCGCTCGTCCGCGACCCGAACAAGTGCGTGCTCTGCGGCGACTGCGTGCGCGTCTGCTCCGAAATCCAGGGCATCGGCGCGATCGACTTCTCCAACCGCGGCTCCAACGCCCGCGTGGCTCCGGCCTTCGGCGCTTCCCTCGGCACCGTCGAGTGCGTGAACTGCGGCCAGTGCGCCGCCGTCTGCCCGACCGGCGCGATCGTGCCGAAGCAGGACCGCAACCGCGTGTGGGACGCCCTGTACGATCCCAGCAAGACCGTCGTGGTCCAGATCGCTCCGGCCGTCCGCGTGGCGCTGGGCGAATACTTCGGCGCGAAGCCGGGCGAGAACGTGGCGGGCAAGCTCGTCGCCGCACTGAAGCTCATGGGCTTCAAGCACGTCTACGACACCAGCTTCTCCGCCGATATGACCATCTTCGAGGAAGCGACCGAGCTCATCGACCGCATCGCCAACGGCGGCACGCTCCCGATGTTCACCAGCTGCTGCCCCGCCTGGGTCAAGTTCGCCGAGATCTACTACCCCGAAATGATCCCCCACATCTCCAGCTGCCGTTCCCCGCAGGCCATGTTCGGCTCCATCGCCAAGAAGGTCCTGCCCGAACAGCTCGGCTGCAAGCGCGAAGACCTCGTGGTCGTTTCCATCATGCCCTGCACGGCGAAGAAGTTCGAAGCCCAGCTTCCGAAGTTCGCCGTCGACGGCAAGCCGGAAGTCGACATCGTCGTGACCACCAGCGAAGTCCAGCGCATGATCAACTCCATGGGCATCAAGCTCAATGAGCTCCAGCCCGAAGCGTTCGACATGCCCATGGGATTCGCCACCGGCGGCGGCGTCATCTTCGGCGCGTCCGGCGGTGTCATGGAAGCCGCTCTCCGCTATGCGGTCGAAAAGCTCGACGGCAAGCCGCTCGCCTCCGTCGACTTCAAGGACGTCCGCGGCATGAACACCCTCAAGGAAGCCACCGTGACCGCGGCAGGCAGGGAAATCCGCGTCGCCGTCGTCCACGGCCTCGCCAACGCCAAGCGCCTCATCAACGACATCCGTTCCGGCAAAGCCCACTACGACTTCGTCGAAGTCATGGCGTGCCCCGGCGGCTGCATCTCCGGCGGCGGCCAGCCCGTCGGCGTCACCAACGCGATCCGCATCCAGCGCCAGCAGGGCCTCTACGCGGCCGACAAGTCCCAGCAGGTCCAGAAGAGCCAGGACAACTTCCTGGTCGACCAGTGCTACAAGCAGCACATCGGCGGCAAGCCCGGCTCCCACGAAGCGCACCACCTGCTGCACACGGTCTACCAGAACCGCAGCCAAATCTTCGACGCGAAGATTCCGATCATGCGCGGCACCGCTCAGAACCGCTTCATGATCACCGTCACGATCTGCGCCAAGCAGGACAACTGCCCCGGCCAGCTCCTGATCGGCATGATCTCCGAATACGTCCGCAGCAAGAACTACACGGACAAGGTCGACATGGACGCCGCGTTCTCGTCCCGCCCCGAACAGGACGGCACGATCTGCGTGACCATCGGCGATGAAGTCGTCGAGCGCACCAAGTTCAGAAACGCCCTGAACACGCTGGAACAGCTCCAGAACCAGGCCGCTTTCGAGACGATCAAGAAGAAGATCGACGAAAGCGTCGCCAAGCTCGGCTGACACACAAAGTGTGCCGAATAGTGCCCGGCTACGCCCGGGCACGTGCTCTCGCGTAGCAGAGCACAGCATCGACACTGCTTGCAGTGGCCCGGCTCCGCCCGGGCACACACAAGTGTCTTTTCCTCCGCTCTTTTTATAGGGGCGGAGGATTTTTTCTTTTTTTCTTGTATTTCTCGAAGAGTGTGCTATATTAGTGTATTATCGAGGTAAATACAATGGGAAAACTCCTGACAGGCGTCATTTATATTCTGCTGGTGCTGGTGCTGATCGTATCCGGCATCCTCGTGCTGCCCGCGTACCGGAAGTACAAGAGCACCAAGCAGGAAGTCGTGTCGCTTCAGGCTGACCTTGACCGCGTGAAGGCGGAATACCTCACGTTACAGCAGGAAGTCCACGACCTCCAGCACAACGCCTCCGCTATTGAAAAAGTCGCCCGCGAGCAGTACCATCTGTCCCGCGAGGGCGAAGTGATCTATATTTATTCCGAGTGATCTCCATGATTCGGATTCCCTGTTCCGACGCGTCCGCCGCCGCGGTCTTCTGCGATATTCTGCGGCACGATGACGGCGTCCTGCTAGTCCCGACCGAGACCGTCTACGGACTGGTCTGCGATGCCTCGCACGAAGTCGCCCGCGCGAAGATATATGAGATGAAACGGCGTCCGGCGTCCAAACTCCTCACGCTCTTTTTCGCCTCGCGCGAAGCCGCGGAGGCCGCGTTTCCCGCCATGCCGGAGACCGCGAAACGTTTCGCGGCGGCGTTCTGCCCCGGCCCCGTGACCCTGATCGTGCCGGACTGTGACGCGTTCACCGGATTCCGCATCCCCGACCATCCCGCGCTGCTGAGTCTGCTTTCGGCGTACGGGCGTCCGCTCGCCTCGACCAGCGCGAATCTTTCCGGTCAGCCTGCGGCTCACACCGTTGAAGAGGCGCTTGCATCACTCGCGATCCCGCCAGACGGCGTGCTGGACGGCGGCGCGATCCCGCCGGATTCCGTAGCGTCGACCGTGATCAGAATCGAACGCGACGGCGCGTGGAGCATCCTGCGCCCGGGGCCGGTGTCGGAAGACATGCTCCGGGAGGCGCTGGTTTGATACGGCAGCTTGTCCGGAAACATCCTCGCCTCGTTTTTTGAGGTGCGGATTTGCATTTTCTGGAAATTGTGATATTTTATTATGCCTGCTTTTTTCTTCGGAAAGGTTAGAGAATTCCGGTTGTGGGCGTCATCCATGAAAGGACACCGACATTGAAAACAGCGTTTTTATTCTCGGGGCAGGGCGCCCAGGCCGTCGGCATGGGCAAGGACCTGTACGAAGCATCCCCCGCGGCGAAGGCGATCTTCGACCGCGCGGACGCCGTGCTCGGCCGCAGCCTGTCCAAACTTTGCTTTGAAGGTCCGGAATCCGACCTGACCGCGACTGCGAACTGCCAGCCCGCGATCTATGCCACCAGCATGGCATGTCTGGCCGCGTGGCTCGAAAAGAATCCCGGCGAGGAAGCCGTGGCCGCGGGCGGTCTGAGCCTCGGCGAATACGCGGCGTTCGCGTCCGCCGGGACGTTCACGTTCGAGGACGGCCTGCAGCTCGTGGCGAAGCGCGCCGCCCTGATGGACGCCGCCTGTCACGAAGCCGAGGGCGGCATGGCCGCCATCATCGGCGGCGATCCTGCCGTGATCGCGGAAGTCTGCGCGGAATGCGGCATCGACGTGGCGAACTACAATTCGCCCGGCCAGATCGTGATCAGCGGCGTGAAGGACCTGGTCCTGAAAGCCTGCGGGATTTTGAAGGAACGCGGCGTCAAGCGCGCCCTGCCGCTGAACGTGGCGGGAGCATTCCACAGCCGCATGATGGCATCCGCGGGCGCGGCTCTCGCTCCCGTGCTGGACGCCGTCCCGATGAACGCGCCGAAGTTCCCCGTGCTCCAGAATTTCACGGGCGAACCCGAATCCGATCCGGCGAAGATCCGCGCGAACCTGGTCTCCCAGGTCGCGGGCAGCGTCCGCTGGGACACCTGCGTGCGCGTCATGGCGGAACGCTTCGGCGCGGAACGCTTCGTGGAGTTCGGCCCCGGCACGGTCCTGACCGGTCTCGTGCGGAAGATCCTGCCGGGCGCTGCCCTGCACAACGTCTCCGGCGTCGACGGACTGGCGAACGCCTGACTTTTTCATTGAAGAAAACAAATCTTATAACCCAATCATACTGAAACCGAATCAGGAGAAACACAATGAGTCAACTCGAAAACAGAGTGGCGCTGGTGACCGGCGGAGCCCGCGGCATCGGACGCGCGATCTGCGAACGCCTGGCGAAAGAAGGCGCGAAACTCGCTGTCGTGGACATCATGCAGGAAACGGCGGACAAGACCGTGGCGGAATTTCGCGCACAGGGCATCGATGCCATCGCCATCGCGGCGAACGTCGCGAAGTATGAAGACGCCGAAGCGTCGATCAAGACGGTCATGGAAAAGTTCGGCCGCCTCGACATCCTCGTGAACTGCGCCGGCATCACCAAGGACAACCTGCTCATGCGCATGAGCGAAGCGGACTGGGACGCCGTGATCGCCGTCAACCTGAAGGGCACCTACAACTTCATCAAAGCGGCCATCCGTCCCATGATGAAGGCCCGCTACGGTAAGATCGTGAACATCTCCAGCGTGGTCGGCCGTGCCGGAAACGCCGGACAGGTCAACTACTCCGCCTCCAAGGCCGGCGTCATCGGCGTCACGAAGTCCGTGGCGAAGGAACTCGGCAGCCGCAACATCATGGTCAACGCGGTCGCCCCCGGCTACATCATGACCGACATGACCGAAAACCTCCCCGACGAAGCCAAGAAGCTCTTCCTGGACCTGATCCCGCTGAAGCGCGGCGGCAAGCCCCAGGACGTCGCCAACGTCGTGGCGTTCCTCTGCGGCCCGGATTCCGACTACGTGACCGGCCAGGTGATCAACTGCTGCGGCGGCTTCCTGATGTAAAAAGGGCATCTCTGTTGATCGGGTTCGAATCAATGGAGATACTCCTCAAATACTGTACTCGGGATGTAAAAAGCATCATTCGGCCATAAAAACGCAAAAAAGCGTGCATTGGATTTGCAAAATCGCAAAAACGGTGTATATTATAATCCATACACGTTACAAAAAAACGAAAACCAACCCTTCTCACCATTACGAAAGGATTTAACATGTCCGCTGAAATCGCACAAAAAGTCAAAGAGCTCGTCGTGAAGCAGCTCGCAGTCGCCGAAGACCAGGTCACCGATGACGCCCGTTTCGTCGAAGACCTGAACGCCGACTCCCTCGACATCGTGGAAATGATCATGGCTCTCGAAGAAGAATTCAACTCCGAGATTCCGGACGAAGACGCCGAAAACCTGAAGACCGTCGGCGATGCGATCAAGTACATCGAAAGCAAGATGGCTGCTGCCAAGGAATAATTTCCTTCTTTTGCTTCCCGGGGTCATTCGTCTTGAGTGACCCCTTTTTTTCTTTTTCTACATAAGCGACCGGAGATAAGATACCATGATGAACAGACGGCGAGTTGTAATAACCGGATACGGAGCGGTTTCCTGCGTGGGGAACGATGTGAATACCATGTGGGACGCCCTGGTCAACGGGCGCTGCGGCATCGGCCGCGTGACCCAGTTTGACCCGACCGATTTCAAGACGCAGGTCGGCGGCGAAGTGAAGAACCTCGACTGGCAGAGCGTCGTGTCCGAAAAGGACTACCGCAGAGTCGACAGCTTTGTCACGTTTGCTCTGGTCGCTTTCGACGAAGCCCGGCGTGACGCCGGACTTCCGGCCGATTTCCGTGAGGAAGGCAGCGGGCTCGATGTGAACCGTATCGGCGTGGTGGTCGGCAGCGGCATCGGCGGCCTGCACACCATCGAGAGCCAGTGCGCCGTGCTCCTGAGCAAGGGCCCGAGCCGCGTCTCGCCCTTCATGATCCCGTCCATCATCACGAACATGGCTTCCGGCATGATCTCCATCCGCTGCGGCGCGGGCGGCCCGAACTTCTCGGTCGTCTCCGCATGCGCCACCGCCACGCACGCCATCGGCGCGAGCTTCGACGCGATCGCCGACGGACGCGCCGACATGATGGTCACCGGCGGCGCGGAATCCTCCATCACCCGCCTCGGCTATGCCGGATTCTGTTCCATGAAGGCCATGAGCACCCATTACAACGACACCCCCGAGGTCGCCAGCCGTCCGTTCGACCGCGACCGCGACGGTTTCGTGATGTCCGAGGGCGCCGGCATCCTCATCCTGGAAGAATACGAACACGCCGTGAAGCGCGGCGCGAAGATCCACTGCGAAGTGGTCGGCTACGGCGCGACCGGCGACGCGTTCCACATGACCGCGCCCATGACCGGCGGCGTCGGCGGCATGCGCGCCTTCCGGATGGCGCTTGACAACGCCGGACTGAACCCGGAAGACGTTGACTACATCAACGCCCACGGCACCAGCACGCACCTGAACGACCTGTGCGAGACGCAGGCGATCAAGGCGCTGTTCGGCGACCACGCCCGCAAGCTCGCGATCAGCAGCACCAAGGGCGCCATGGGCCACGGCCTCGGCGCCGCGGGCGGCTTCGAAACGATCATCGCTTCGAAGGCCATCGAGACCGGGATCATCCCGCCGACCATCAACTACACCACGCCGGACCCCGAGTGTGACCTGGACTACACGCCGAACGTCGCGCGCGAACGCAAGGTCGACGTGGCGCTGAACACCAACCTCGGATTCGGCGGCCACAACGGTGTGATCGCTCTGCGCCGCTGCAAATGACCGGACCTGACAACACATTCAATTTGAGTTTACAACATAATCCTTTTTTCGGAGGTTCCTTATGAAATCGCTTTCGTTCGCCGTTTCGTTCGCCGCTATGTTCGCTCTCGTCTCCTGCGCCTCCAACGTGCCGCCTCCGGAGGACGAAAAAGCCGAAGCCTGGACCCCCGGAATCCAGAATTCCTATCCCGACTGGCAGCCGCCGGAGGAAATGCCGGACGGCAATCCCGCCTACGCGGAAGCGTTCGGGGAACCGCGTCCGGTCGACGGCAAGGAAACCGAGACCGTCGCTGTGGTCGTCGTGGAAAAGGAGACCATCACGGAAGCCGCTCCGGTGAAGAAAGTCGACGAGACGCCGGAAGCCGCCAAGCCGAAGACGCAGGAACAGCCGAAGCCGGTCGAGGCCAAGCCCTCCGCGCCCGCGAAGTTCATGCGCGTCGACGTCTTCCCGGCCGAAGCCGGAGTCGACGGCGTGTATGCCGTCAACGGCGAACGCGTGAACACCATCGGCCTGAAGAACGCACTCAGTGACGCCGGCAAGCTCAACAAGGACATCGCCGTGATCGTGTACGGCCGCACGGATTCCACCGTGGCCGACCTGAACGCCGTCATTGACTACTGCAAGGATGCCGGCATCACAAAGCTCAATGTGATGACCAACGACGACATCATGGCGCAGCGCCGCGCCGAAGTCCGCGCCGCGAAGGGCATCAAGGACGAGCCCGCGAAGGAACAGAAGGCCGGCGTCGCGGAACAGAAGGACGCCGCCAAGCCTGCCCGTGAAGTCCTGGCCGTCGATCCCGACCAGCCCTCCACCGAGTACATCGTGAAGGATGGGGACTCCCTCTCCACGATCGCCAAGGCGCTCTACCACGACGGTACCGCGTGGGAGATCATTTTCGACGCGAACAAAGAACTCCTGAACGGGAAACCGAATTTCCTGAAGCCCAAGATGAAGCTCGTCATCCCGGCCGTGAAGAAGGTCCCCGTTTCCTCGAAGTAAGTCCGAAGGAAATCTTTACGCTCCATGCAATCCACGGAACAGGATCCCGACAGCGCTTCCCCCGACAGTAAGACCGGAGGGGGACGCGTCTATTTCGACAGTCCTGGCGCGCTGGAATCGGCGTTCGCCGGGAACTTGACCGGGAATCTCGCCGCGGCGGAATACGCCCTCGGCGTGAAGTTCGCCTCGCGCGAATCCTGGGCGATGTCCGTGGAGGATACCCCCGACAAACGCGGCGACGGATTCCTGCGCGAACTCCGCCGCCTCCAGAAGGAACGCGGCCGCGGTCTGGACCAGTCCGAATTCGACCTGGCGCTGGACGCGTGGCGCGAAGGACGCGAACAGGACCTCGGCACATATTTCGCCGAACGTGTCACGGTCGGTCCCGGCAAGAAGGACGTTTCCGCGCGCTCCCCGAACCAGCTGGCGTATCTGCGCGCGATCCGGAGCAAGGACCTGGTGTTCGGCGTCGGTCCCGCCGGTACCGGCAAGACGTATCTGGCCATGGCGATGGCCGTCTCCCTGCTCGTCGCGGGGAAATTCAACCGCATCATCCTGACGCGTCCCGCCGTGGAGGCCGGGGAAAACCTCGGATTCCTGCCCGGCACGCTTCAGGAGAAGATCAACCCGTATCTGCGTCCGCTGCACGACGCGCTCCACGAGATGATGGACTATGCCGCCGCCGAGGAACTGATGTCGCGCGGCGTGATCGAGGTCGCGCCGCTGGCTTTTATGCGCGGACGCACGCTGAACCATGCGTTCGTGATCCTGGACGAGGCGCAGAACGCCTCCAACGAACAGATGTTCATGTTTCTGACCCGCCTCGGATTCCACTCGAAGTGCGTGGTCTGCGGCGATCCGTCGCAGGCGGATATCCCCCACGGCCAGTCCGGGCTGCCGCACGCGCTGGACTGCCTCTCCGGCATCGACGGCGTGCAGATCTGCCGGTTCGACACGCGCGACGTGGTACGGCATCCGCTGGTGGAAAAGATCATCCGCGCCTACGAGATGAGCGGGAAATGAGGAAGGAATGAAACAATGGCCGAGGAAAAGAAGAAGTCAAACGAGTTTTTCGAGCTGATCGGCGCATGGATGCAACGTTCGCTGATCGTGTCCCTGCTGATGATCCTGATGGTCTTCGGCGCGGGCGTGGCGCTGCTCTGGATTCCGAGCCAGAGCGATCTGCCGTCCATCGAAAAAGGCTCGCAGGCCGCGCAGGATATCGAGGCCGTCTGCGATTTCTCATACCAGAACAAAAAGGAAGCGACGCGCATCTTCCAGACGTTCGCGCTGGAGTTCCCGCGTTATTTCCGGTTCGACCCGGAACGCTCCGAAAAGATCATAAAGGGTTATGAGCTCCTGAATCAGGAAGTCCTGCGCCGGAACGCCGCCGAGGAAGAGCGCAAGGCATATGTCGCGCCGGAAAACGCCGACCCGGAAACGGCCGCGATGGTGTCGTTCGTGCAGGAAATGCCGCCGCTTCTGTATTTCTTCCTCCGCCAGACCGCGCTCGACGACGCCCGGAAGGAAAAGGCCGCCGCGCAGGTGGAGGAGATCGTGTTCGGCGGCATCGCGACCGCGGAGGAACGCAACAAGGCGCAGCCCTTCACCGGCAAGCTGTCCGATGGCGAGGGCGCCCGGACGGTCAACGCGCAGATGAACGCGAAGATCATGGATTCCGATTCGCGCGAAGTCGGCCCGTTCAAGCTCAGCGACCTCCCGACGCCGGAGATCGCCGCCGCGCAGACCGTGAATTCCCTGCTGACCACGGTGTCCTACGACCAGCGCGTACCCTACGAGGAACCTCTCCTGCGATTCTTCCGGGGCCTGTATGCGGACGGGAACCTGACCTACGACGCGGAACTGACCCGGCGGCGTCTTGACGAGGAATTCGCCGAGGTGCCGAAGGAAGTCCGCGAGCCCGAGATCTTCCACAAGAAAGGCACGATCCTGATCCACAAGAACGAGACTTTGAGCGAGGATCAGGCGGAGATGTACAAGGCGTACCAGATCCGTTACAGCGATTATCTCCGCGAACAGCGCACATGGAGCAATCTCTTCCAGAAGACGATGCTTGTGGCGCTCCTGATCGTGCTTTCCTGCATTTACATCGTGCGCGTCCACCCCGAGCTCATCGGCAACAACCGTTCGGTATGGCTGATCGGCTTCGTGGTGATCGTTTCCCTGCTGTGCAACCGGCTGTTCATGGAAGTGTACAACGATTTCGCGCTGGGCAAGGGGTATCCGGTCGTGCCGCTGTATCTGGCGATGCCGCTGGCTCTGCCCGCGCTCGTGATCGCCTCGGTCTACAGCGGACGTTCCGCCGTGTTCGCCGGCCTCTTCGTGGCTGGCGTGTCCGCCGTGGCGCTGGATTTCTCGTTCCCGGCGTTCGCCTCCGGCCTCTTCGTATGCGCGGTCGGTACCGTCTGCGTGCGACAGGTCTACGACTACAAGAAATTCTTCACGCGGTCGTTCTTCTCCTGCGCCGTCACGATGTGCCTGGCATCGCTGATCTTCCAGCAGAATCCCGACTTCCTGACGAGCGTCCGCATGCACGACTGGAACCGTTTGGGATTCAGTCTGGCCGTGCCGTTGACCGCCGGACTGCTGACCGCGATGGCGGCGTCCGCACTGATCATCGCGCTGGAGACCGTGCTGGACGTGACGAGCAACATGTCGTATCTGTCGCTGACCGACCGGAACCATCCACTGCTGAAGAAGCTCCAGATGGAGGCGCCCGGCACGTATCACCACTGCGAACGTGTGGCGCTGCTCGCCGAGGAGGCGGCGAACTGCGTGGGCGGCGTTTCCCTGAAGGCGCAGGCGTACGCGCTGTTCCACGACGTCGGAAAACTCGCCTCGCCGGAGATGTTCACGGAGAACTCCAACGGCAGAGACATGTACAAGGACCTGAACCCCGCGGAGAGCGCGGAGATCATCTGCTGCCACGTGGAATTCGGCGTGCAGCTCGCGAAGAAATACAAGCTGAAGACCCCGATCCGCCGCGCCATCGAGTGCCACCACGGCAACGACTTCATCTCGTTCTTCTACGAGAAGGAAAAGGAGCGCACGGGGAAGACTCCGCCTGAAGCGCCGTTCCGCTACCCCGGCCCGCTGCCGCAGGAGCTGGAATGCGTGATCCTGATGCTGGCCGACTGCTGCGAGGCGGCCGTCTGCTCGCTGTCCGACCCGACCGAGGAAAACGTGCGCGCCCTGGTGGAAAAGATATTCAACGGAAAGCTCCAGCGCAAACAGCTGGACGCTGCGCGCATCACGCTGGAACAGCTCACCCAGATCCGCGAATCGTTCCTGAAGACGTTCAAATCCATGAACCATACGCGCGTCTCGTATTCGCGGGCGAAGGCGGAGCCGTCCGGGGAGAAGAAATCATGAAAGCAGTTACCATCTGGCGCGCGGGCAAATGCTTTCCCGCTCCGTCCCGCGCCCGTCTCCGCAGGATGACCGCCGCGGCGGCCGAACTCGCCGGACTTCACGATGTGCCGGGCGGCGTCTGCGTGTCGTTCCTGTCCCCGGCGGGCATCGAACGCGTGAACGAGGATTTCCTGGGGCATCACGGGCCGACGGACGTGATCAGTTTCGATTACCGCGCGGAGGACGATCCGGGATTCGCGGACGAAACCGATGCATCCGATGTCCCGGACGACGCCGATCCCTCGATCGAGCTGATCGTGTGTCCCTCCGTGGCTTACGAACAGGCCGTGAAACGCGGCTTGCCGTACGCAGAGGAAGTGGCGCTGTACGTGGCGCACGGGTTGCTCCATGCCGCCGGATACGACGACCTGAACCCGAAGGCGAAACGCGTGATGCGTCGCGCCGAGAAACGCGTGATGGCGGGACTCCGCAAGGCCGGGCTGATCCCGCCGATGGAACATAGGGAATCCGCGGAATGAACCTGGCGCTCCTCATTCTCTGCTCAATTTTATACCTCTGGATCACCGCCGCGTTCGAGGCTTTTTCCTCGCTGACCGGCGGACGCATCCTGAAGGTGGCCGAACGCGACCGCAAGTTCGCGGAACAGCTGGAGGAATGGCACGACCGGGAGGAATCCCTGCGTGCGCTGCTGAAGCTGATCCTGTGTGTGCTGGCGGCGTTCGCGGGCGTGCTCGCGATGGAGTGGACCGGCTCCATCGCTCCGGAATTCGCGCACCGCTGGGGCTGGCTGGTCATCATGGGCGCGGTCACGATCCTGACCGTGATCTCCGAACTCGCCGCCCGCCTCGTGATCCTGCGGTTCGACCTCGCCGTTCTGAGGTTTACGGTCCCGATCGTCGCAAGCAAGTTTTTTCATCCGCTCGCCGCGCTGATCGAAAAAGTGACGACCGCGGGCGACGACTGGCACCGGGCGGACGCCCCGGACGAACTCGCCTCCGCCGAGGACGAAATCATGAGCATGCTGGACGGCCCGGACGAGGACGAGGTCGACGGCCTGGAGGAAGAGGAAAAGCAGATGATCCGCGGCATTCTGGAGCTCGGCGAGATGAAGGTACGCGAGATCATGACGCCGCGCGTGGACCTGGAGGCGATCCCGGCTTCCGCGAGCATCGCCGACGCCAAACGCCTTTTCATCAAGTCCGGCCACAGCCGCATCCCCGTGTACGGAGCGAACCTGGACGACGTGAAGGGCATCCTGTACGCGAAGGACTTCATCGACGAGCACAGTCTGGAGGGGAAAACGCTCACCGAACTGGCGCGTCCGCCGATCTTCATCCCGGAGACCAAGGAAGTCTCCGACCTGCTCCGCCAGATCAAGCGCACAAGCAATCATTTCGCCGTCATCATCGATGAATACGGCGGGACCTCGGGCGTTGTCACGTTCGAGGACATCATCGAGGAGATCGTGGGCGAGATCCACGACGAATACGACACAGCCGAGGATTTCGAGGAGCCGACCGAACACCTGCCGGACGGATCCGTGATCCTGGACGCACGCACGCTCGTGGACGATGTGAACACCGAGGCCGGGATCGAGATTGAAGATTCCGAGGAGGCCGATACGATCGGCGGCTATATCTGCGCCCGTCTGGGACGTATCCCGCGCGCGAGGGAGGTCTACGAGGAACCGGGCGTGTTCCGCGCCACGATCCTGGTGGCGGATTCGCGCACGATCCGCAAACTGAAACTTGAACCGATCCGGGAGAAAGAAGGGGACGCCGACGATGCCGAATAAATCCGAACCGAAAAAGAAACATTTCCTGTTTTTCCGCAACATGATCGTGACCGGCCTGCTCGTTGCGGTCCCGATCCTGCTGTCGCTCTGGGTGGCGTGGTATGTCTACTCCCGCCTCACGGGCTGGGGGCTCACGCTCGCAGATTCCCTGGGGCTGATGTCCGAACTCCCCGCCATCTGGCGCACGCAGATCATCCGCGTGCTGGCGCTGACCGTGGTGCTGACGGCGCTGTTCTTCCTGGGCGTGCTCACGAAGATCACGATCGGCCGCAAGGTGATCGAAAAGGCGCAGGCGCTGCTCCTGAAACTCCCGCTCGTCAACTTCATCTATTCGACCTGCAAGCAGATCGGCGACACGATCATGTCATCGAAAAAAGGCAATATGTTCCAGCAGGTCGTCCTGTTCGAATACCCCCGCAAGGGCTGCTGGGCGATCGGATTCATGACCAACGAAAACACGCCCGAAAACAGCGAGGCGGCGCGCCGTCTCGGCAAGGGCGACCTGATCAGCGTCTTCATGCCGACCACGCCGAACCCGACAAGCGGTTTCCTGATGCTGATCCCGCGTGAGGAGTGCATCATGCTCGATATGAGCGTGTCCGACGCCATGCGCCTGATCGTGAGCTGCGGCGCGATCCTGCCCGGCTCCGAAAACGAAGAATCCGGGGAAAAATCCGGCGATGTGGGGTGAACCGGAACAATCGTCCGGCTTTGCCGGAGAGGAACGCCCCTGGACCGTTACCGAGCTGAACGATGCGGTCCGCACGATCCTCGAAGGCTCGTTCCGCCCGTTCTGGCTGACCGGCGAGATCGGCTCGTACAATCCGTACCGTTCCGGCCACGTTTATCTGACCCTGAAGGACGCGGCATCGCAGGTGCGCGCGGTGTTTTTCAGCGGCTCGGAAGTGTGCCGCAGGCTCGGCTTGAAGGTCGGCGACCAGGTCGAGGTGTTCGGTTCGCTGTCGCTCTACACGCAGCGCGGCGACTACCAGTTCTACATCAGAAAACTCCAGCTGTGCGGGGTGGGGGATCTGCACCGGCAGTTCGCGCTTCTGAAGGAAAAATTGGCTGCGGAAGGCCTTTTCGACCCCGAGCACAAGAAAGAGATACCGTTCCTGCCGAAGCGCATCGGCGTCATCAGCTCCCCCATGGGCGCGGCCGTGAAGGACTTCATGAAGATCGCGCTCGCGCGGTTCCCGAACCTTGAGATACGGCTGTGTCCCGCCCCCGTGCAGGGCAAGGGCGCGGCGGAGAAACTCGCGCGTGCGGTCCGGTTCTTCAACCGGGCAGGCGGCGTGGACGTGATCGTGCTGACCCGCGGCGGCGGCTCGATGGAGGACCTGTGGCCGTTCAACGAAGAGGTGCTGGCGCGCGCGATCTACGCCTCGAAGATACCCGTGGTGAGCGCGGTCGGGCATGAGATCGACTTCACCATTTCGGATTTCGTCGCCGATATGCGCGCGCCGACGCCGAGCGGCGCGGCGGAACAGCTGATCCCGGAGAAACGCGTGCTGCTCGACTCGCTGGACGACCTGAAGGTGAGGATGAATACCGCTGCCGCGTACGCCGTGGAACGGTCCGCCGGACGCCTCGCGCACGTGATGGCGTCGAAGGTGTTCCGCGATTCCATGCGCCTGGCGCTGGAACGCATGCAGCGCGTGGACATGCTCATGCAGAGCGCGTCCGCCGCGCTTTTGCGCCGTGCCGACGCCGCCACGCACCGCCTGGAACGCGTCCGCGCCGAATTCGACGCCTACGATCCGTTCCGGATTCTGAAACGCGGCTACGTCTATCTGGCGGAACCCGGCACGGGGCGTCAGATCACGGGCGTCGGCGGGCTGACGGCGGGACAGCGCGTGCGCGCGATTCTGGCGGACGGTGCGGCGGATCTGGATGTCCGGAGCGTCCGCGAGGCCGAGGCCAATGAAAACGGTCGCCGGAATCTGCTGCCGCTGATCACGGCGGAGCCGGAAGCAACCAATTAAATGAACCAACGGGAAAGGAGCGTCCCATGAACTTTTCTTTCAGAATGAAACCGGTTGTGCTGATGATCGCCGCGGCCGCGGCGTTGAGCTTTGTCGCTGCGCTGGACCTTTCCGGCGCGCAGGGTTCGAAGGCGGACGCCGCTGCGGAAAAGAACCTGATCCACGTGGCGACCTACAACGTGCGCGGGCCGAGCGACCGTGCGCCGAATTCGTGGCGCGACCGCCTGCCGCGCATGGTGAAGACCATCCGCGACAACAAGTTCGAGCTGATCGGCACGCAGGAGACGCTCTCCGGCCCGATCAAGGACCTCTGCTCCTCGCTCGAATTCAATTGTTTCGGCATCGGGCGCGACAAGCACAAGGGCGACGAGCACAACGTCGTTTTCTACGATCCCGCGCGCTTCGACGTGATCTCGCAGGAGACGTTCTGGCTCTCCGACAACCCCGGAACCCCCGGTTCCTCCAGCTGGGATTCCGGGTGCCCGCGCATCTGCACGTGGGGGCTCCTGCTCGACCGCCGGACTAATAAACGCTTCGTCATCGCGAACACGCACCTCGACAACCGGAGCGCGATGGCGCGGATCCAGGGGATCAACGTGCTCCTCACACGCCTCGCGCCCATGATCGACAAATACCCGTTCATCCTCACCGGCGACTTCAATTCCACCGCAGACGACATGCCCGTGCGGCGCGTGCTCGGCGTGCTGAGAAATGCGCGCGACGTCTCCGAGACCGACCATTACGGCGCGGGCGACGAGACGTTCCACGATTTCCACGAGAACCGCAGGGAGCGCACCCACCGGAAACCGATCGACTTCATCTTCGTGAACAGCCGCGTGCGCGTGCTCTCCCACGGCACGATCAACGACTTCCGCAACGGCCTGGCTTCGTCCGACCACTTCCCGGTCACCGCCGAGATCGTCCTCCTCGACGAACCGGAAAAGTAAGAATCGGATTCGTCTTCTTTCTCGCCCCCCTCAGAAGAATCGAGGGGGCTTTTTCTCCGCAAAAACCATATCCGAAAAGTCATTTTTGCCAAAAAAACGGCAAATAGTTTAGGGAATAAACAAAGAAAAAAAATAACCTTTTTACTATTTGACAAAACGTTGAAACATGCTATAGTATTGGGTGTTACGACCATCTTTCACGCGCGTGAGGCAGACCGAAACCGAAAACAGGCAACACACACATTCGGAGGTGCGACTATGCTGGTACAAATCGTGGCTGGACAGACTTTTTACGTTGATCCGTCTTATACCGATGCCATTACGGGGCAGACACATTCCATCACGGGGGAGGAGCTGTTCTTCGGCGTCAATGCGTTTGCCCTCCTGAGCGATGCGCTTCCCGTGCTCCAGGCAGGGGACAGCCTTTACATCAACGGCCTTTCCTCGGAGAGCATCACGGTCCCGGAAACGGTGAGCCTGTATCTGACGGACTCGGCGGCTCCGCTGCTGAGGATCGGACAGGACACTGCCGCCGCGTCGTATTCCGGCGACATCGTCACGGTCATCTCGGGGAGCATGTTCGGCTCCGAAAGCGGCTGGCTGGTCGCCCGCACCGGCAAGATCGATGGGAATGTGTCCATCATGATCGAAAACTCCGTGCTGGGGAGCGGCTGGCCGATCGGCCGGGAGACTCCGCAGCTCCGTCTGACCGAATCCTGCACGTTCGGTACGAACACGAAGACGGTCTCGCTGACCATCCGCGACTCCGAGATCAACGAAGACATCAGCCTGCTGCACGATTCCGTCATCGGCACGAAAGACAATCCCGCCACCGTGACCCTGACCCTGGAGCGCGTGAGCGTGCCGATCAACAAATGGTTCTGGCTCTCGAACAACTCGACGCAGAAAGTCTCCTACGCTGACGTCGTCTTCAATATTACCGATTCGACGCTCGGGAACAGCGGGACGACGGCGCTTTCGGTCACCTACGACCAGTCCACCCAGGATGCGTTCCTCGGGGATGTGACCTACAACATCGACGGCGTTTACTTTAGCGGCAGACTGTATCCAGTCACGACGTGGAGTCCTTCCTATCCTTACCCCATCGGGCACACGGGCGTCTTCACGGTGAACGTCACGGGCGGCTCCAACCGCATCGAAGCCGTCTCCGGGTTCGATGTCGTGAACATTGCGTCGGGCGCGTCGCTCTTCACGGACGATTTCTCCGGCAACAAGACGGTGAACGTCGCCGGCGAACTGCGCGCGCCGTCGATCTCGTCGGGGACGGAGATTCATCTGCTCAGCGGCGGCACGATCTCCGGTCCGACCGATCTTTCCGGCGCGAACTTCGCGACCGTGGAGTCCGGGAGCGTGGTCGACTTTGACATCGCCGATTTGTCTCCTTACGACGGCGCGGTGATCCTGAAGCTTTCCGTCCTTGATAACATCCCGGATTTCGTGCTTACCGTATCCCCGCTTCAATATAACGGTTTTTACACGATCGCGACCGAGGCGCGGGGATTCAACAAGACGATCACAGTCAGGAATATCGCGGACGGCGGCGAGCTCGGCACGCTTGCTGTCGGGGAGACTGCGGAATTCCTGGGCAAAACGTACAAACTGGAGCTTTCCGGAGGAGGGCTGAAGCTTACGGTCAGAGGCGACAACGCCGCATCCGTGAGTGGATACACGGTCCGTTCCGGCCGGAAGGTTTTCGTGTCAACGGGCCAGACCGCAGAGGACACGACGGTGTTGCGGGGCGGGGAATTCCGGGTCATACATGAAGGCGTTGCGACCGGGACCACGGTCAATTTCGGCGGCGTCATGGTCGTTTCCAACGGCGGTACGGCGGAGGGCGTTACGGTCGATTCTCTGGGGCGGCTCACGATCTCCGGCGGCACGGCGACCGGCATCGTGGAGAACGGCGGATACGTGGACGTCATGAACAATGCGGCGGTCACGTTCGCACCGCACTCTTTCTCCGGCCTGATGCTGTCCAGGGGTTCCGCCACGATTCATTCCGGCACGACCGCGTACGATACCAAAATCGGTTTGGGCGGCATCGTGCAGGTTTCCAGCGGCGGCATCGTGTACGATACGCTGATCGGGTCCGATGGAAAGATGCAGGTCTTCAGCGGCGGCGCGGCAGAGGGCGTTACAGTCGATTCGCTGGGGCGGCTCGCGGTCTCCGGCGGCACGGCCGACATGGCGGAAGTGCAATCAGGCGGAAGCCTTTATCTCGACAACGGCGGCAAACTCACGGGGCGTTTGAAATTCAGCAGCGGGGCAGTCGTTTCCGCGGAAGAGGGCGGCGTCATTGATTTCGACCTGACGCGGACTTCCGCCGGGGAGGCCGCGCTCGTGAACGATCTGTCCCTGATCCGCGGGACGCCGGTCTATACGCTCACGGTAAATACGGATATGAAGGCGGGAAGCTATGTTTACACGCTCGCGGACGGCGCGGCGGGATTCGATAAGACCATCTCCATAGTGAACACGGCGGGCGGATCACTCGGCACGCTCGCGGTCGGGGAGACGGTCCAAGTTGGGTACAATGACTATGCGCTGACCCTGACGGATTCCATATTGTCTGTGACGGTCCAGGTTCCCGACCTGACGCCTCAGGCTCCGGCGGGAACGGCGGACAACGTGTCGTGGAAAGCGACCGGAGCGGAGCTGTACGTTGTGGAGTATTCGACCGATGGTTTCGAGCATGTGATTTCCGTGGTCACGGCCGGAAACGCGGTCGACACGCCGAACCTTCCCTCGGGAACGTATCAGTGGCGCGTGAAAGCCGATGCCAACAGCGAATGGGCGGTCGGAACGGCGATCGTGTCCGAAAACGATCCCGGCGCGAAGGTCGTGCAGGCGGTCTTGGACGGCAGCGACGACCTTTTCTTCGCCACGACGGACGGCGCATGGGACGGCGTCTGTTACGCGCGGCATGTCGGTTCCGTGAACGACTGGTCCGGGACGAACGAACTCGTTTCCGCGAACGGAAAAGGCCGGATTCGGAACCTCTTTTTCGGCTCGGCGGACCCGAACGTGCTGTGCCTGACCGATGGCGAGAACGGCGACGCGATCTTCGTGGACGACGTTTATACCGATCTGCCGGAGGGTGTCGCGGAAAACACGGCCCGGCTGTACAGAATTCAGGAAATCCGGGCGGGCGCGGGCGACGACATCGTGGACATGACCAGCCAGCAGTTCGAGTACACCGGCGAGGGCCTGACCATCCGCGGCGGCGACGGCGGTGATACCATCTGGGCGAACAAGGGCAATAATGTGCTCTTCGGCGACGCAGGGGACGACCGGATCGTCGGTGCGTCCGGCAACGACGTGATCGCGGGCGGCATCGGAAATGACCTTATGCACGGCGGAGGCGGGAAAGACGTCTTTGCCTTCTGCGACAACTGGGGCGCCGACACGGTCCAGCAACTCACGGGCGGTTCAGTCACGCTGTGGTTCGCGTCCGGCGATATGAAGAAATGGGACGCAGAAACGCTGACCTACACGGACGGCGAAAACCGTATCGAGGTCAAGGGGGTCGCGGCCGGGCAGATCGAGCTCAAGTTCGGCGATGACGGCTCGGAACAGTTTGTCGCGCTCGCTGGGATTGGGGCGTTCGACGCCTTTACCTCGCGGAAAGTCTTCGAGGAATCCGGCGCGGGTTTCCTCGCATCCATGTAGCCCCCGTTTTTTTCAGGGCTTTTTCGGGGGGCGCTTGATGCTGGAGCGCGAAGGGGGCTCGGTGCGGGGGTCTTCGGGCCAGTTGTGCTTCGGGTAGCGTCCGCGCATGTCTTTCCGCACGAGGAAATACGAGCCGTCCCAGAACTCGTCCAGGTTGCGCGTGATCTGCACGGTGCGCATGGCGGGCGAGAGCAGGTCGAACACGAGCGGGACGCGTCCGCCGGCGATCTTCGGCGAATGCGCGAGGCCGAAGACCTCCTGAAGCTTCACTCGCACCATCGGCGCGGCGGGGTCGGAATAGTCGATGGCGATGTGCGAGCCGCTCGGGACCTCGAAACGTTCGGGCGCGAGCGAGTTCAGCGTGGACTGCGCCTTCGGCGGGAGCATGGCGGCGAAGATGGAACGGTAATCCAGGTTCGCGAGCCTGTCGAGGCGGCTGACGCCGTCGAGGTGCGGCGCGAGCCAGTCTTCGAGCGTGTCGAGCAGATGCTGTTCCGAGCAGTCGGGGAAGCCCTCGCAGCCGTGCACATACAGGAACTGGATACGGCGGAGGAATTTGAGCTGGGCGGGAGAGATGCCGAGCGAGGCGAAGCCGCGTTTTCGGACGGCGGCGATCAAAAGGGAAGCGGTATCGTCGCCGGGGCGCAGATTCGACGGCCTGCGTTCGATCGTGAGCGAGCCGACCGCCTTCACGGTGAACACACGGACGCACAGCGCATCGTCGTCCCAGATTGTTTCGCGGCGCGTGCGGAAGAGATCCGGCAGGGCGGCTTCGAGCTCGGCGATGTCGAGCGGGAGCGCGAGGCGGATCGTGGGTTGCCCGGAGAGTCCGCCGGAATCCGCCACGGCGAGGTATTCCGAATCGCGGAGCGGATCACGCGCGCCGAGTTTCGCGGTCATGCCGTTGGAGAGCAGGTATTCGGGGCGGTCGCCGCCGGAACGCCGCCGCGCGATGCGGTCCGGGTACGCCGCCGCGAGGACGGAGGACAAGTCCTCCACTGCAGCAGTGCCGGGCTTCGCTCCGGCACGAGGAGGCGGGGCCTCCACTGCGGTTGTGCCTGGCTTCGCTCCGGCACGGGAGGACAAGTCCTCCACTGCGGCAGTGCCGGGCTTCGCTCCGGCACGAGAAAGTGCAGATTCGAGCTGAGAAACGGCCTTACGGATTCGGTCAAGCGTTTGGCGGTCCGCCGGTGCGGTTGAAGCTTTGTCGAGCGCAGCGAGGCGTTCGGCGAGGTCGGCGGTTTGGGGATTGACGAGCGGGTCGCGGTCGGACAGGATCGCGGCAATCTGAAGCGCCTCCCGGCGGAGTCCGTGCTCGTCGGCGAAGAGAATGGCATTTGCGAGGCGCGGATGCACAGGCAGGCGATGCAGGAATTTTCCGTGCGGCGTGATCTGTCCGGTCTTTGCGGAGATCGCACCGAGTCCGGTCAGCAGGTTGAACGCGTAGTCGAGCTTGACCTCGGGCGGCGGCGTCATCCAGGGCAGGGCGGCGGCCTTTTCGCGGACCACGCCCCATTGTGCCAGCTCAAGCGCGAGCTTCGTGAGGTCGGCATGTTCGATCTCCGGCGGGGCGAAATCCGGCATGGCGTTCTGTTCGTACTCGTGCCAGAGGCGGATGCAGATGCCCGGCGCGGTACGTCCGGCGCGGCCGCGGCGCTGTTCGGCGGACGCCTTCGAGATTCTGACCGTGCGGAGCTGGTCCATGCCGGACGCGGGGGAGAAGAACGGCATGCGCGCGAGGCCGGAATCGACCACGATGCGGATGCCGGGGATCGTGATACTGGTCTCTGCGACGGGCGTGGCGAGGATGACGCGACGGCGGTCCGACGGCGCGAATACGCGGTCCTGTTCGGCGGCGGAGAGCGAGCCGTAGAGCGGGAGGACCTCGAAATCGTGGCGCATGGAGGCGAGTTCGGCGGCGGTGCGGCGGATTTCCGCCTCGCCGGGGAGGAAAACGAGCGCGTCACCTTCGTTTGAGCGCATGGCGTCCAGCACGACCGAGGCGGCGTGCGGTTCGACCGGAGCGCCGGGTTTCAGCGGGGCGTAGCTCACTTTGACCTCGAAACAGCGCCCCGAGGCGTTGACAACCTCGGTGTTCTGTCCGAGCAGCCTGGCGACGGAATCCGCGTCGAGCGTGGCGGACATGAGCGCGATGCGGAGGTCGTCGCGGAGGATGGAGCGGGCATCGAGCGTGAGAGCGAGCGCGAGGTCGGCGTGGATGCTGCGTTCGTGGAATTCGTCGAAGATCACGGCGGAGACGCCCTCCAGCGACGGGTCGCGCTGGAGCATGCGCGTGAGCAGCGCCTCGGTCACGACCTCGATGCGCGTGTCCGCCGAAACGAGCGTCTCGAAGCGCGTGCGGTAGCCCACGGTTTTCCCCGGCGGCTCGTTCAGCAAGGACGCCATGCGCCGTGCCGCGGCGCGCGCGGCGATGCGGCGAGGCTCCAGCATGACGATCTTCCCCGCAGGCAATACGCCCGGTTCGAGCAGGGCGAGCGGGACGACGGTGCTTTTGCCTGCGCCGGGTTCCGCCGTGATGACCAGCGGACGGCAGGCGCGCGCGGCGTCCGCGATTTGCGGCAGGACGGCGTCGACGGGGAGTCCGGAGCGGATCATTGCGCGAGGCGCTTTTTGATCTCGGCGACGAGCTGAGGCATGACCTCGCCCGCCTTGCCGCGGATGTAGATGTCGGTGATATGCCCGGTGAACGCGGATTTCTCGGGATTGACCTCAATGACGACCGCGCCGCGGCGTTTGGCGGTGTGCGGCACCATGCAGGCGGGCATGACCTCGCCGGTAGTTCCGCTCACGAGGCACACGCTGCACGATTCGGCGTCCGCGAACGACTGGTCCATGGCGTGTTCGGGGATGCCTTCGCCGAAGAAAACGATGTCGGGTTTCAGCAGGGCGGCGCATTTCGGGCAGGACGGCGGATTCCCCGCGAGGAGGTCGGCGGCCGGCGGCCCGGAGAACGAGCACCGGGTGCAGCGGAGGCGTCCGAGCGTGCCGTGGAATTCGATCACGTTCCGCGAGCCGGCCGCCTGGTGGAGATTGTCGATGTTCTGCGTGACGAGCGAGAACGCGACGCCCATTTTTTCGAGCTCGGCGAACGCGAGGTGGGCGGCGTTCGGCGGGCATTTTCCCCACAGGTCGTAGAAGATGGAGCGGATGCGGTTCCAGGACTCCACCGGATGCCGCATGAAGTGGTCGATCTCGAAGAAATCCGGGTTCACCTGCTGCCACAGGCCGCCCGCGCCCCGGAACGGCGGGATGCCGCTTTCGACCGAGACTCCGGCCCCCGTGAAGATGAGAAGATTCTTTTTTTCGGCGATGACGTCCGCCGCGGACTGGATGGGATCGGGATTCATAGGGCGAAAACTCCAAAAAAAGTGAAAAAAATCCGGTTTAAAATACGTGTTGCGTTTGTATATTTCAAGACTTGTTCTATCTTTAAAGAGAACTTTTTTCCCGAAAGGAGAACGAGACCATGAAACGAATCCTCGCCGCATTGGTGCTGGCGCTGACCCTCGCAACCGCCGGGGCGCGCGCCGCCGAGCTGAAGATAGCCGTGATCGACATGCAGAAGGCGTTCCAGGAATACGAGAAGACCAAGACCATCGAGATCAAGCTGAACCAGCAGATGGAGGTGTTCAAGGAGTATTCCAACCAGCTGAACCAGCAGTACCAGAACCTGCGCAAGCAGTACGAGTCCGCCCGCGACGACTCGCAGAACATCGCATACTCCTCCGCCGAACGCGAGAACAAGCGCCAGAAGGCGCAGCAGCTGTACGAATCGCTGAAGCTGAAGGAGCAGGAGATGACCAGCTACAGCGAGAGCCGCAAGACGCAGATCCGCGACATGTACACGAAACTGCGCGGCGAGGTGGTCGACGAGATCCGCAAGGCCGTCCACAACAAGGCCGTGCTCGAAGGCTACACGATCGTGCTCGACCAGTCCGGCGAATCTTTGAACGACGTCGGGTTCGTGATCTACGTTCAGCCCGGCCTCGACATCACCGACGCGATCATCCAGGACCTGAACCGCGGCTACCGCAAGAACGCGAAGGACCCCGCCGGGGCGGCGGCGTCCGGCGACTGAGCCGAAACGGGCCTGATCTGAACTTGAATCAACAACACCCAACTTACCCATAAGAGGACTTGAAATGAGCAAAGAATACAAAGCATCCGAACTTGCCGAAATCGTCAACGGCACACTCGTCGGCAATCCGGACACCGTGGTCACCGCGGTCAATTCCCTGAAACTGGCGGAACGCAACGAAGTGTCGTTCCTGAACAACGCGAAATACCTGAAGGCCCAGCGCGAAAGCCACGCCGGGGTCGTCCTTGTTCCGAACGACTGGAAATACGAGCCGCCCGAGGGGCAGACCAACATCCACTGCGCGGACCCGGACAAGGCTTTCACCAAGCTCTGCACGATCTTCGCGCCGAAACCGCTCGATTACCCCGTCGGCGTCCACCCGACCGCGTTCGTCCACCCGACCGCGAAGCTCGCCGAGGGCGTACACGTGGGCCCGAACGCCGTCATCATGGAAGGCGCGGAGATCGGCAAGAACACGAAGATCTGCGCCTGCGCCTACATCGGCCAGGAAGTGAAGGTCGGCGAGAATACCACGATCTACCCCGGCGTGTGCATCATGCACCGCTGCGTCATCGGCAACCGCGTGATCATCCACGGCAACGCGGTGATCGGCGCGGACGGATTCGGCTACAACGCCACGTTCCGCGGGCTCGTGAAGGTGCCGCAGAACGGCATCGTGCGGATCGACGACGACGTGGAGATCGGCGCGTGCTCGACCATCGACCGCGCGCGCTTCGGCATGACGTGGGTCAAGAAGGGCGTGAAGATCGACAACCAGGTCTTCGTGGCGCACAACGTGATCGTGGGCGAATCCTCCGTGCTGATCGGGCAGTCCGGCGTGGCCGGCAGCGCCGAGCTCGGACGCGGCGTGGTGCTTCAGGCGCGCGCGGGCGTCAACGGCCACATCACCATGGGCGACGGCTCCAAGGTGCTCGGCTGCTCCGCCGCGCAGAAGAGCACGCCCCCCGGCGAAACCGTGTTCGGCGTGCCCGGCGAAAGCCAGGAAGCCTATCTGGAGCGTTTCGCCCTGCCGATCCGCGTCCGCAAGCTCATGGGCCGCATCGAAAAACTTGAGGCGAAGATCGCGGAGCTCGAAGGCAAGGACGCCGGCGCCGGAGGCGCGAAATGAAACGCGATCCCGCCGATCTTCAGAAAGAGATCCTGGCGCTGAAGGAGCGGACCGGGGCGACCATCCTCGCGCACAACTACGTGGACGGCGCGATCCAGGACGTCGCGGATTTCTGCGGCGACTCGCTGGAGCTCAGCGTCAAGGCGAAAAAATATCAGGCCGACCTCATCGTCTTCTGCGGCGTGCGCTTCATGGCGGAGACCGCGAAGATCCTGTCGCCCGAATCCCGCGTGATCCTGCCCAATTCCACCGCCGGCTGCCCCATGGCGGACATGGCGCAGGTCGACGAGGTCCGCAAGTACCGCAAGGAGCACCCGGACGAGATACTCGTGGCGTACGTGAACAGCACCGCCGCCGTGAAGGCGCAGGTCGACTGGTGCTGCACGTCCGGCAACGTGGAACGCGTGCTGGACGCGATCCCGGCGGACGCGAAGATCATGTTCCTGCCGGACCGCAACCTCGGCGCGAACATGACCGCCAAACTCGGCCGCCCGATGTCCCTGTGGAGCGGCTGCTGCCCCGTGCACGACCGCATCACGCTGGAGAGCATCCGCGAGGCGCGCGCGGCGCATCCCGACGCCGAGGTGCTGGTGCACCCCGAATGCCGTCCGATGATCATCGAGGCGGCCGACGCCGCGCTCAGCACGGGCGGCATGCTCCGCCACGTGTCCGAATCCCTCTTCAAGGAGTTCATCATCGGCACCGAGCTCGGCATCATCCACCGCATGCAGCGGGAGAACCCGGACAAGGTGTTCCATCCGCTCCTGCCGCAGGTCGTCTGTCCGGACATGAAAAAGATCACGCTCGAAAACGTGCTCGCCGCGCTTCAGGGGAAATGCGAGGAGATTGTGCTCGACCCCGAGATCATGGACGCCGCCCGCAAGCCCATCGAACGCATGCTCGCGCTGAAATAATCGTCCACGCGGAAATACGCGCCGGCACGGAACAACGCGAATTGAATCCGAACTGTGAACGTGAAACAGAGGGGGAGATTGTCGGAAAGGTTTGACGATGAACTGCACTGAACTCAATAAACGAAAGCGGTCCATCTGCCTGTTGTTCTGCTGCCTCGTCGCGGTCATTTTTCTCACCGGTTGTGTGGATGCCACTGATGTGATCCTGTTTTCCTCAGGGACGGGATTCAAGCCGCTTCCTGATGTGGATTATGTCGGGATGACAAAGCGGGAAGTCTATGACAAGCTGGTCGAACTGGACGAACCGTACATATCCATTCGCGGAATTCCCCAGGAGGGTGAGGAGGTTTATCTGCATTCCGCCGGATCATACTTCCATTCATGGGAGGATCTCGTGTCCGATTCTCTGTTTTATGACCGGAAACAATGGCGCGTCAATAACCGGGGCGGAATCGGCTGGTTTAGCAGGGAATATATCCTGACATTCGAAGACGAGAGAGTCATATCCCAGGAAACCCGCCGTCTTCCGTTTATGTAAGCCGGCTTCGATTTGCGGGATATCTTCACCGGTTTCCGCCTCGCGCTCGTCCCGACGGAATGATTCAATAAGAAAATCTTACTTTGGATTTGACTTTTTGAAAAAGGCGGCTATAGTAAGGTAAGAAATTCTTACTTTGAAAGGAGGCGTTCCATGCCGATGATTACCGCGATGTCAACCAAGGGGCAGATCGTCCTGCCGAAAAAAATCCGCACGGCATTAAAGCTGGATGCCGGAACTCAGTTTGTCGTCTTCTCGGACAAAGATAACATTTTACTGAAGCCGATTAAGGAGCCGAACCTCGCCGAATTTGAGGCTGTGCTCAGCAAGGTTCAAAATTGGGCGAAGGAAGCCGACGTTACCGCGGCGGATATTGACGAAGCCATTAAGACCGTCCGGAAGAACAAACGGAAAGCATGACACTACTCATCTTCGTGCCCGAGCATAGCCGGGCACACCGCAAGCGGTGCCGATTTTGTGCCTGGCTTCGCTCGGGCAGGTGTGTTGCCTGTTACGTCAATGCGTAGTACGCGGCATTGCGGAGGCGGTGGAAGAGGTGGGAATTGTCCTGCGGGGACTGGTTCTGCGCCATGAAGAGGACGGCGATCCCGTTTTTGAGGTCGAGCGTGAAGTTTGTCTCCAGCCAGCCGCCCCAGCCGAACGAGCCGATGGCGTCGGTGGTGGAGGAGCAGCCGCCGAAGGTCTTCATGAAGAGGAAATTGCCGTAGTTCTGTCCGCCGAGGTCCTGCCAGGTGAACGTGCGCGCCTGGTGCGGCGTGAGCTGGGGGGAGATGAGGTAGTCGAACCCGGAGGCGGAGAGAAACTTGTGTCCGTTGTACCTGCCGCGGTTCATGAGCATCTTCACGAACTCGGCGTAGTCGCCGATGGTGGAGACGAGGCCCGCGCCGCCGGACTCGAACGCGGTGTCCTCGCGGTAGGCGTTCAGCCCGAGGTGCCAGTCGGCGTAGGCGAAGCGCTTGCGCGTGTGGTCGCGGTGGTCGTAGGCGGTGGCGAGGCGGTCGCGCTTGCCGGCGGGGACGATGAATCCGGTGTCCTTCATGCCGAGCGGGCCGAAGATTTCGTCCTGAAGGTACTGCCCGAAACGTTTCCCGGCGACGCATTCGATGACCGCGCCCATCACGTCGGCGGAGTAGCCGTAGGCCCAGCGGTCGCCGGGCTTGAACGCGAGACGGCAGCCGCCGAGCTTGTTCGCAAACTCGACCGTGGAGAGCTGGACGCCCTGCTTGCGGAGGTCCTCCATCTCGCGCACGACCATGGCGGCGTCGGGCGAGCAGTCGGGATAGAGCAGCCCGGAGGTCATGTTCAGCAGGTCGGAGACGTACATCGGGCGGTCGCTGACGATCGCGAGGCCCTGTCCGAACTCGGTGTCATAGCGCTGGTTCGCGAATCCCGGCAGGAAGCGCGCGACCATGGCGCGGGGCGACAGGATGCCGCGGTCGATGTTCATGACGGCGGCGGTCCCGGTGATCGGCTTCGACTGCGAATAGATGCGGAAGATGGTGTCGCGGGCGATCTTGCGCCCGGATTCGACGTCGGCATAGCCGTATTCCGTGTAGTAGATCTCCTCGCCCTTGTGCAGGACCATGACGGACGCGCCGGCGTATTCGCCGCGGTCGACGGATTCGTTGAGCAGACCGGAAAGGCGGTTGAGTTCGGGATTCATGCTGTGTCTCCTGTCGGATATGAGGCGTGAAAATGAAATGCTGAGCGAGGGAAGCGGTTATTTTTCGGCGATCTCCATGGGGGCGAACGTGCCGTCGCAGGCGAAGACGTTCTTGCCCTCGGGCGTGTGTCCGACCGCGCGGAAGGTGTCGCCGTCATGTTCGCCGGTGGTGACGATGGATTCGCCGAGGCGGAGCGCGAAGTTGAAGTTGACGCGGATGGAGTTCACGCGGACGGGGTATCCGAGCTTGGCGGCGAGCCAGTCCTGCGCGAACATCGGATAATGTGCGTTGTTCACGTGGTTGTTGTAGTCGATCTTGGACTGGCCGATGTCGGTGCGGACGGGGTCGGAGCCGGGCGCGGGGTCGAGCTTGCCCCAGTCTTCGAAGAAGATGGGCTTGTCCGGGTTCGAGGGGAACTTGCCAGTGACGTCGTCGGGGGAGACGGGGCGCAGGTTCGCGAGCTTCAGCATGAGCCAGTAGCTGCTGGCTGTGGCGATGCGCTGCCCGGTGGCGGGATCGGTCAGCTCGAACTGGCGCATGGCGAAGAGACGGTGGACGCCGCTTGGCCAGGTCTTCAGGCGGACGGAATCTGCGCGCGGGGGCAGGGCGTCGAACTTGATCATGAGGCGGGAGAGGACCCAGGTGATGCCGAGGCGGCGCAGGTCGTGGATGCCGACGCCGAGGAGTTCGGCGTGCGCGCCCGCGATGTCCTGCATCAGGTCGAACGCCGCGCCGAGGCGGAGACGGCCGTCGGGGCCGATGGCGTGGAGCTGGGTCGGGTATTCGCGGGTGATGCTCGCGGGCTTGCCGTCGAAATACGGGTTGCCGTCGTGGATGACGTCGGCGGCGTTTTCAGGTGTATTGAGAGGACCGGTTGCGGTGCTCATGGTTCGGTTTCCTTTCGTTGTGCTTTTTCTTTGCGGATGCCGTCTGCGAGAAGCGAGACCAGCGCCTCCTGTTCCGGGGCGATGCCGGACCGCAGGACTTTGCGCGCGTTCCCGCCGTAGATCACGCCGAGGAGCGAGGTGTTCAGCCTCGAGACGACGGCGTGTCCGCTGTCAGGATCGTCGGTGACGCTGACCGTGCAGGGGATCAGGGCGGGCAGGGCAAGACCGTGGTCCGGGTCGTCCATGAGGCCGCGCGCGTAGGTGCGGTTGCAGAGTTTCCAGTTGTAGAGGGCACGTCCGTCCGAGGGTAGGGGCAGGGAGCACGCCTCGCGCGAGGCTTTCCAGCCGGATTCCGCGGGCATGGCGTTCTCGAACGCGTCGTCGAAATCGTCGGCGGTGAGGCCGGGGAATTCGTACGAGACGATGAGGTTGTGGCGGAGGTAGAGGAATCCGGCGCAGAACATGGCGGCGGCTCCGGCGATCGCGCCGAGGAGGAACGCCGCGAGAACGGGATTCTTTCCGCGAGGCTGTTTATGCTCGGTTTTTGGTTCAGTGCGCGTGCCCCAGTCGGGGTACTGCCTGCGGAATCCGGCGTCGCCGGACTGCACGGCGCACCAGGAGAGGAAGTGCATCATGCGCATGGCGCGGAGGGGCTCGACGAGGCGGAGCGAGGCGCGGTCGAACGGACGGAAAACCTCGTAGGCGGAGAGGATCACGTCGAGCTCATGTTTCGATTCGGAGAGCGTGCCGGGGAGCAACAGCCAGAGGTCCTGCACGGGCGGTCCCGCGGCCATGTCGTCGAAGTCGATCGCCATGAGGCCGGTCCCGGGACGGTCAAGCACGTTCGCGCGGTGGAAGTCGCCGTGGATGCGGATCATGGCGTCGTCGGGCGGATAGACCGCCTCCGCCAGGTCGAGGATGGCGTCGCAGAGGTCGATCAGCTCCTGTTCGCACGAGGGGTCGACCACGCCCCGGCCGAAGATGCGGTGCATGGCGGCCTCGGCGAAGCTCGCGGGCGTCATGCGGAGGCGGTGCGGGGCGGCGCGGCGTTCGCCGCAGGCGTGGATGCGTCCGAGCAGGGACCCGATGCGTTCGAGTGTTTCATCCTGTTCGAGCTCGATTTCGCGGCCCCTCATGCGCGGGAAGACGGCGAAGAAAACGCCGTCGAGCTCGCCGAGCGTGGAGTTCGTTTCGAGCTCGTAGGGCGGCACGACGGGGATCTCCTCGCCGTCGCAGTCCCACAGGAACTCGTGTTCCTCCAGGATCGCCTCGCGCGTCCAGCGTCCGGGACGGTAGAACTTGACCACGAGGCGTTCGCCCGTGGCGGCCTCGATCTCGTACACGCGGTTGATGTAGCTGGGCAGGGCTGAGGCGAGCCCGGTCAGGCGGCACGCGAGGGCGTCCTCCAGCGCGGGGAGGAAATATTCGGGCGTGATGCGGTCGAATCCGGCCGCACCGGCTGAATTGCTGCCCCGCGGAAGGTCCATTGAAACACCTAATTATGAGGTCAGAGGGATTCGCGGTCGGCGACCCACTGGCGCATCGCCTTTTCGGTGGCGATGTTCTTGCCGTTCATGACGGCCGCGGCGAATTTCTTGAAGTAGGCGTTGAAGACGGTGTGGAGGATGTTCAGATTGGAGACGCGTTCCTCGAAGGCGGATTCGCGTTCCATCTCCTCGCCGGTCGGGAGCTTCACTGAGCCGAACGTGAACGCGTCGGCGTCGAACGTGAACGACCACTTGTCGACCTCGGCGTCGCCGCCTTCGCGGGCAAAGGAGACGCGCGCCTTGCGGAGCTTCTTGCCGCTGGAAAGAGCGGCCTTCGCCTCGCCGGAGGCCAGAGGATTGCCGCGCTTGACGACGCTTTCGCCGGAACCGGCGAGATCGGGATCCTTGGTCTTGCCCGGGGAATACGCGAGGGTGAGCGGGCCTTCGATCGCCAGCACGAACGTGCCGAGGTCGCCGACGGAGCAGCGGCCGCCGTTCACTTCCGCCTCGTACCAGAGCCAGGTCAGGAAATCGCGTCCGGGCTGGGGTTCGTCCATGCCGGAAGCGAGATTGGTGAGCGTGAGCGGGGGCAGGTCGGTCTCGTTCTTCTTCAGGAGCGTCACCATGAGCTCGTCGACGGAGATCGGCACGGGCTCGACGTCCAAACCGAGCGCGCGGGTGAACTCCTGCACGAAGACGTCGAACTTCGCGAGGGAGGCCGCGCCGAAATAAAGCACGTTCGCGGCGGTGTCGACCACGAACGGCGTGGCGGAGATCGTGGGGACCATCTTCGGCATCAGGGATTCGATCGCGGCCTCCTTGATCATCTTCTTTTCCTTGCGCGGGACGAAGAGGCAGTCGTTCGCCTGCATGTATGCGAGCTCGTCGCGTCGGCAGACGGCGTTCAGCAACTGGGAGGGGACCTTGCGTTCGGTCTTGCGGAGGTTCAGGTACGGGAATCCGCCGCACATGGAGGTGGTGTCGTCGATTTTGCTTTCGAGCAGATGGCGTCCGCTGACCCAGCCGAGGACGGGCTCGTCCTTCACGTCGTCGAGCTTTCCGGCGGAATGCTTCGCGAAGAGTTCCAGATAATTCTCCGGCATCGGGTTGCGGAGCGGGCAGATCATGAGGGAGATGCTTCCGGTTTCAAAAGACATGATAAAATCCTTTCAGGATGTATGATCAGGCGGGATGAGGACGTCCCGCCGACAGGTGAAAAAACAATTCATTTACTGTATCACGGAATGGCTTTTTTCGCAAGTCCCGGACTGTTTTTTTATCCAAAAAAAGACAAAACATGTCCGGGGGTAAGGATGAGACGAACAGGAGATACGGAAACGAAAAACCAAATCGTCCGCGACAGATATGTATCTGTGTCAGAACGATGTGCTAAGCGCGGACGACGTTGTTTCGGTTATTGTTTCGCGCCGTTTTCGATCATGAACCTGCGGAGCTCGCGGTTTCCTCTGGCGAAAAACAGAGGAGTGCGTCTGGCATTGTTCAGTTCATTGATGTTAAGTCCCTTCGCAAGGAGGTACTTGATCACGTCGATGCTGCCGCCATCAGCCGCATAGTGCATGGCGCTCCAGCCGCGCACGTCCTTGGCCGTGTAGTCCATCTTTTTGCTGACCAGGTATTTGACAACATCCAGTTTGTTGTGTTTTGCCGCATAATGGAGCGCGGTGGCGCCGTAGTCGTCTTTGTCCTGGATATCAGCGCCGTGTTCCGCAAGATACTTGACGGTGTCGAGATTGCCGTTTCCCGCGGCGAAATGGAGCGCGGTTCGGCTGAAAACAATATCCTGCGCCTTGATGTCCGCACCATGTTCGATCAGGAACTGAACAATGGCGATGTCGCCGTTCTGCGCCGCGAAATGAAGCGCCGTCATGCCGTCCGTATTGGCCGCGTCGCTGACGTCTCTGGGGAGGAGCTCAAGCGGAATATGTTCAAGGTCTTCGAGGACCTTGACACCCTTTTTTGAACCTGAAGATTTAGGGCCGCTGACGGCATCCGCATAACGTTCGCCGCCGTCGTCTTCGTCTTCGTCCTCTTCGTCTTCCTGAAAAAACTCCGGAGTTTTCAGCCCGAGAGTTTTTTTCAGCCCGATGATATGTTCTTCATCGGTTTCGAAATAGAGCTTGTCCTGACGGCGGCGCTGGTCTTTGAGGCTTTCGACGAGCGCCCAGTTGATGGCTTTGATGCTGGCGCCGTGTTCGACGAGGAATTTGACCTCTTCCACGCCGGAATACTTTGCCGCGAAATGGAGCGGAGTCTCTTTCTTTTTCGTGAGCTTGTTCGGGTCGCTGCCGAGGTGGAGCAGAGATTCCAGAAGATCTTTGTTTCCGCTCATGGCGGCGTAATGGATGGCGGTGCGTCCTTCGTTGTCAGGGAGGTTGACTTCCGCGCCGCGCTTGATGAGTTCCTCGGCAAATTTCTGCTTCCCGTCGCGACAAACTGCATGCAGGAGCGTCATGCCGTCCGAGTGTTTGATGCCGTAGTCGGCATTGTGGTCGAAAAGCCAGATCGCCTCGTCGAAGAAACCGTTCGTGGCAAGATACCATGTGAAGGCATCCGGGCAGAACGTGCAGTCAACTTTCTCCCCGGATTCCTTTTCCGCTGCCATGACGGCGCGAAGCTCCATCATTTCCGGTTCGCCGAAGGTTTGATGTTTTGCGAGGCTGTCGAATTTGTCCTGCAGAGATGGCTGCGGCGCGCCCGCGAAAAGAATGGACGCAGTGAACAGAATACAGACCGAAAAGAAAGCTTTAAGCATATTCAACACTCCAGTGTGATTTCGGGAAAAGTCATAATATATTATACATCCGTATAGAAAAAAATCAAGCGCAAATCGGAAACTTCTATTGTTTCAAGGGAAAAATCTTCTGCATTTTGCGGCAGACGAGAGCCGACTGGGCGTGATGCGCGGAACGCTGGTACAACTCCGGATGACGGTTCCGCGAATATTTCCCCGACTTTTGCGAGGTGTGACCTTGACTTTTCGCTTTTTGGCATTAAATTAATGTTTTGTATTTTCATCTGAAACAATTCCGCACCAATAGAGGTCACGCAACCCATGATCATTCAGAAAATGAACAACGTGCTGGTGAAGCACGGAAAAGTCACTTTTGCCATTTTTACCGCGGTCATCATCGTCTCGTTCGTGTGGTTCTTCACGCCGGGCGTGGACGGATCCCTGCTGTTCGGCGGGAACATCGGCATGAACTCCCAGTACGGGGCCGTGCTCGGACAGAAGGTCACCTACGGCGACGTGAGCAACGCGCGCCAGGTCGTTTCGATGGTCCGTGCCGCCTCCTATGGTTCTGCTCCGCACCGTGTTTCGTCTCCGGATGAGGATGCCTCGTTCCAGGCCGCGCTCCTGATCAAGGCCGCCGATGTCCTGAATATCCAGGCGAGCGACAAGGAAGTCGCCGATCTGATCCAGAGCCTGCCTGCGTTCATGAACGAGGACGGCAAGTTCTCTCAGGAACGCTACCTTAAATATAAAAATGAATGCCTCGCTCCCTCCGGACTCGGTTTCGCCGACCTCGAAGAGGCGGTCCGCACGATGATTCGCATGCAGAAGGTCCCGATGCTGACGTCCTCCAACGTGATCGTAACGGACGAAGAGGCAAAGACGGGAATCGAAAATCTGCTTCAGAAGATCACGTACCACATGGTCACGTTCGATCACGAGGCGTTCGAGGACCAGGTGAAGCTCGAAGACGCCGAAATCAAGGATTTCTACGCGGCCAATCCGAACCTCTTCCTGAGCGAACCGGAATCCGACGGCCTGCTCGCGTTCGTCGCCTACACGGTGAAGAAAAACGAGCTCACGGACGACCAGATCAAGGATTACTACGAGGCCAACAAAGCCCTTTTCACCAAGGCGGACGGCACGGAACAGGCGTTCGACGATGTGAAGGACGACATCCGCAAGGAGCTTGAGACTGTGGTCGAACGCGATGCGGCGGAAGAGGCCGGACGTGCGTTCAACAAGTCGTTCCGCGAGGCGATCCGCGCGGACAAGGAAGCCTTCCAGGCCGATCCGCAGAAGCTCTTCCGCGAAGAGGCGGAGAAGGCCGGCCTGAAGATCTCCGAGGTCAAGAACCTCACCGCCCAGACAGCGGCCAATGAAGAGCTCCATATCGACAGCAACCTCATCCGCGCCGTCACGGAGCTGAAGAACGTCGGTTCCTACACCAACCTCCAGATCGGCGAACACGGCGTGTCCATGTTCCTGATGACCGCCCGCCGTCCGGCCGTGGTCCAGCCGTTCGACGACGTGAAGGATGTCGCGCAGAAGCGCCTCCTCTCCCAGCGTGAATACGCTCTGGCGGACGAGGCGGCCTCCCAGCTCGCGCTGAAGGCGCCGGAACAGAAGGACGCCGCCGGAATGGAAGAACTCGTGAAATCCCTGAAGGGTACCTGGCATGCCGAAGTCACCCGGACCCGTTTCGAGATCGAAGGCAATCCCTATCTGCCTTGCACGAACGAGATCCTCACCACCGATGTCGGCAAGCTTTCCTCCCCGGACAAGTCGTTCGGCGATCCCGCATTCGTCTTCGTGACCGCGCATACGCCCGCCACGGCGGAGGAGATCGCGGAAAAGAAAGAGACGCTCACCCGCGAGCTGAAATACCGCAAGCAGGAAGTCGTGAGCCGCGGCCTTCAGGGCTGGGTCATCGAATCGGCTACGGTCGTCAACCGCAGGGGCCAGGAATAATCTAACTTCGTTTTCCGCGGAAGCAAAGGAGACACGGATCCCATGAAAGACATGCGAATCGGAATCGGCTACGACGTTCACCGTATGGCGCCGGAACGCGATTTGATGCTTTGCACCTGCCATATCCCGAACGAGACCGGGCTCGACGGCCACAGCGACGCCGACGCTCCGGTCCACGCCCTGATCGACGCTCTGTTCGGTGCGCTCGCGCTCGGCGACATCGGGCAGCATTTCCCGGACGACGATCCGCAGTACCTCGGTGCTTCCGGCGAATCGCTGCTCAGGAAAACGCTTGCCCTGCCTGAATTCCAGGGGTGGCGGATCGGCAACACCGACATCACGATCATCGCGCAGAAACCGAAACTCGCTCCGTATGTCCCGAAGATGCGCGAAGCTCTCGCCGCGGTCCTCGGCATCGGCGCCGACCATGTCTCCATCAAGGCGAAAACCGCCGAGGGACTGGATTCCGTTGGACATTGCCAGGCGATCGAAGCGCACGCCGCGGTGATCCTCTTCCCGAAGGAAGAAAGCTGAAATAAGAAAGGGCCACCGTTATGCTCGAAGGATTGGCCGGAAATAAACTGAAGACGCTGGCGACGGCGTGTCTGGACGTGATCCGTCTCGTCTGGCAGGACCTTGAGGACAAAGGCCTGCCCGCGGACAAGTTCCTGGCGGAATTCTTCCGCGCCAACCACAAATACGGCTCGCGCGACAGGCACGCCATCACGAGCAGCGTTTTCGCATTTTTCCGCTGGAAAGGCTGCCTCGAAAAACTCTTCGACATCGACCGGGAGAACATCCCCGGACCCGCGCTCTCTGCGGCGCTTGCCGCCGATGATCCGTCCTGCCCTGTGTTCCCGTTCTGGTGCGACGTCGCGCCGGACGCGCTGGCCGCGATGAAGGACCCCTTCGAACGTCTTCGCACGGTCACGAATACCGACCTTGATCTGGACGTGTACGACCTGGTTCCCGAGTGGATGCCCGACGAGGTGCCGGAAGCAAGCCGTCAGGCATGGCTTGATGGCCTCACATCCCATTCCCCGCTGTGGCTCAGGGCGCAGAACATCACGGCGACCGAGCTCATCCGTCGTCTTGCTGCCCAGAATATTCAGGCGGAACGAGGCTCCGAGGTCCTCGTGGACGCCGTGCGCGTGAAAACGCCGCACGCGCATCCGGACCAAGTGAAAAATCTGTTCGGCAATTTCGAGGTGCAGGATTATTCGTCCCAGTGCATCGTGTGGCCCGCCGATCCCCTGCCGAAGGAAAAATGGTGGGACTGCTGCTGCGGCGCGGGCGGCAAGACGCTTCAACTTGCTGCCATCGGCGGCAAAAAGGTTCAGATTTACGCCTCGGATATCCGTCAGGACGTGCTCGCTCAGCTGAAAAAACGCATGCTCGCGGCGAAATTCAAGAACATCATCATCACGACCCCGCTCGGCGGTGCGCTCGGCGAATACGACGGCGTGCTGGTCGATGCGCCGTGTTCCGCCTCGGGACGCTGGCGCCGCAACCCCGAAATGCGGTGGGTGTTCAAGCTGGAGGAACTGCCGAAGCTTGCAAAGACGCAGTTCTCAATCCTGGACAAGGCGGCGAACACGGTCAAGCCCGGCGGCAAGCTCATTTACGCCACGTGCTCCGTCTTTGATGCAGAGAACATGGGCGTGGTGAAGCGTTTCCTTCAGGCCCGCCCGGATTTCAAGCTCAAACCGTTCAAGAACCCGCATGACGGCTCAAGGACCGACGGCACGCTCACGACTCTGCCCTGTCACGCCGACTGCGATTGCTCCTTCACCGCGCTCTTTGTCCGCAACGGTGACAAATGAGTCCGGTTCCGTTGAACGGCCCGAAGACGCCGGACGCGCACGCGCACGGCGTTCCCGCTGAAAACGACGGAGTGTTCCGCCTGTGGAACATCGGCGAGCCCTTGTCTCCCGTACCTGAAAACTGCTTTTTCTCCGCCGGGATCCATCCGTGGGACGCCGGAAAATATGAGCTTGACGCGTTTGCTCCGCTGTTCGATTCTCCCCGTTGTCTGGCCATCGGCGAATGCGGCCTGGATCGCACTTCGGACGCCGCTCTGCCGCTTCAGATGAAAGTCTTTGAGGCGCAGATCGCGGAATCCGTCCGGCGCGGCAAGCCGCTGATGATCCACTGCGTGCGATGCTTCCCCGAACTCCTCCGCCTCAAATCGTCGTTGCCCGACGATGCGCCAGCCTGGGTGATCCACGGATTCCGCGGGACGAAACGCAAGGCGTTCGATCTGCTGGACGCGGGCTGTGTGCTGTCGTTCGGCGCGGGCCTGCTCCGCGATGCCGGAAACATGGAGTATTTCGCGGAGATTCCGCTCGACCGTATCCTGATCGAGACGGACGAATCTCCGGAGCTTTTTGAGCAGATCTTTGCCGAGGCCGCCGCCATGCATCTGCTTTCGCCGTCCGAGCTCGCCGAAACCGTAAGCGCCAACTTCAAAAGGATATTCCGCCATGACCCCGTCTGAACTTGATCCCGCCCCGGAATGGCTTGGGCGCATGCTCGCGCTCGAAGACGCTTCGACCGTCGAAACAATACTGCGTTCACAGGTGCTCTGCGTCGGCCTTGGCGGGGTAGGGGGACTCGCCACGGAACTCGTCTCCCGGCTGGGCGTCGGCGCGATGACGATCGTGGACGGCGACGTGGTGGAGCCGACCAACATCAACCGTCAGATCCCCGCGCTCACGAGTACGCTCGGCCAGTCGAAGGCCATCGTCATGGCAGACCGTCTTATGGACATCAATCCCAAGCTCAAACTGACTGTGATGGAACGTTTCCTCACGCCGGAAGACATGCCCAGCGTGCTCAATACCGGACATTATACCTGCGTGCTGGACGCCATCGACTCCGTTCCCTCGAAGATTGCGCTTCTCGCGGAGTGTGTCCGGCGCGGCATCCCCGTGGTCAGCGCCATGGGGGCGGGACTTCGTACCGATCCCGGCGCGATCCGCTGCGGCGACATCGCGGAGACACGAGTGTGTCCGCTCGCGAAACTCGTCAGGAAAGGGCTTCGCGACCTCGGATTCGAGCACGGCGTGACGGCGGTGTATTCCACGGAAACGCCGCGCAAACCTAAGCTCGACGAGGCGGGACATCCGCTGATCGGGACGGTGTCGTTCATGCCGGCGGCGTTCGCCGTGCAGTGCGCGGCGGCGGTGTACCGGATCCTGAGCCGGTAATCCTGTTTTTTGTTCCTTTTTATGGTTAAGGAACGTGTTTTCACGCGGGAAGCGCGGATTCGTGCCGAAAAAAGCGAAAAAAGGGGGAAAACCGGATTGATTTTTCCGGAAACACTGCTATGTTTCAGGTAGGATATTATTCGGATTCACCTCAACTACTTCATCAACCATAATTCAGAAAGGATGACGGTATGTCGCCGAAAACAGCTTTTATCGGTCTGACGGCAACGTTTGCACTGGCGATGGGCGTGGCTCTTGCCCAGGCTCCCGCCCAGCAGGGACAGCGCGGTCAGGGACAGGGCCAGCGCCCCAGACAACAGCAACCCCAACAGGATCTGAGCATGCGTGAAGAATGGGAAAACCAGAAGATCAATTTCGTGAACGTGGAACCGGTCCGCTCCGATTCCGCGCTTCCGGTCGACGCGGGCCAGAAAAGCCTGCTGAACGGCGACTGGAAGTTCAATTTCGTCACCATGACCGGACAGGACGGCCAGCTTGAGCTCTCGCAGCGCCCGGCCGGCTTCTTCAAGCCCGATTATGACGATTCCTCCTGGAAGACGATTCCCGTGCCGTCCACATGGGAAGTCCAGGGCTACGGCACCCCGCTGTACACCAACGTCAACTATCCGTTCAACACGAGCAATCCGCCGATCGTCACGAACGCCCCGGCGCAGTGGCAGACCGCGTTCCGCGAACGCAACCCGGTCGGATCCTACCGCCGCACGTTCACCGTCCCCGCCGAATTCAGGAAGGGCGGCCAGGTGTTCCTGAAGTTCGACGGCGTGTCCGCCGGATATTACGTGTGGGTGAACGGCGAGAAGGTCGGCTACGCCGAAGACTCGTACAATCCCGATGAATTCAATATCACGAAGTACCTGAAGCCCGGTCAGAACACCCTCGCCGTGCAAGTGTATCACTTCACCGACGGTTCCTACCTCGAGGACCAGGACTTCTTCCGTCACTCCGGCATCTTCCGCGACGTCGTGATGTTCCGCACGCCGGACGTCGCCATCCGCGACTTCGATTTCCGTTCGCTCCTGAAAGACAACTACACCACCGGCACGCTCGACGGAAAGATCCTCGTCCGCAACTACAGCGACAAGGCCGCCAGCCGCACCGTGAAGTACACGCTCCTCCGCGAAGGCCGCGAGATCCTCTCCGGCAGCGCGAACGTCCAGGTCGCGCCGGGCAAGGAAGACGTCGCGGTCCCGGTCAGCGTGACCGTGCCGAACGTCGACAAGTGGACGGCCGAAACGCCGAATCTCTATCAGCTGAAGATGACGATCGCCGACGTCGCGAACTCGGCCGAGAACGCCGAGACCGTGCAGGTCAACCTCGGGTTCCGCACGGTCGAAGTCGGTCCGCAGCAGCAGCTCCTCATCAACGGCAAGGAAGTCATTCTGAAGGGCGTCAACCGCCACGAGACCCACCCCGACATGGGCCGCGCCATCACGCGCGAGGTCATGGAAAAAGACATCCAGCTGATGAAGTCCCACAACATCAACACTGTCCGCACCTCGCACTATCCGGATGCCCCGTACTGGTACGAACTCTGCGAAAAGTACGGCATCTACCTGGTTGCCGAAGCCAACATCGAGTGCCACGGCAAGCAGGACCTGACCCGCAACCCCGAGTGGGAACAGCCCTACGTGGAACGCAACCTCAACAACTACAACCGCCTCAAAAACTGCCCCGCCGTCATCTTCTGGAGCCTCGGCAACGAGAACGGACGCGGCAACAACCTCGCGGCCGCTTCCCGCGCGATCCAGGCGCTCGACAAGACCCGCCTCATCCACTCCTGCGACATGAACCACACCGACGGCGTGACCGACATGGGCAGCACCATGTATCCGTCCGTGGACGGTCTGAACGGCACCGGCGCGAATACCCGCGAGAAATGGCCGTTCTTCGTCTGCGAATACGCCCACTGCATGGGTAACGCCCTCGGCAACTTCCAGGAGTACATGGACGCCTTCGAGAAGCATCCGCGCCTCGTCGGCGGCTGCATCTGGGACTGGGTCGACCAGAACATCCGCGCCACCCGCGTGGAGGGCAACCGTTATAAAGCCGCTCCGGTCACCGGCGAAGCGCTCGCGTTCGGCGGCATGTTCGGTGACAACCCGAACGACGGCAACTTCTGCGACAACGGCGTGATCGCGTCCGAACGCTGGGTCACCCCGAAACTGCTCGAAGTGAAGAAGGTCTACCAGTACCTCCGCTTCAAGGACCTCACGCCCGACGACGCGAACAAGTTCACGCTCGAACTCACCAGCAAGTATTTCCACAAGACCATCTCCGGCTACACCGTCGCAGCCGTCTTCACCGGCGGCCAGGACGAAAAGGCCGGACGCACCGTCCTCACCGAGAAGGTCCCGAACCTCGCCCCCGGCGAAAAGGCCATGTTCACGTTCAACGTGCCCTCGGGCATGAAGAAGGACATGTTCATCCTCGTCTTCCCGTCCCAGAAGGACTCCCTCGTCCAGTACAAGCTCGTCGAGGAAGCCGATCCGGTTGCTCTGCTGAAGAGCAACAAGGTCGAAGAAGCCCGCAAGTACGCGGTCGCCTACGAGGCGTTCACCGCAGGCGTCGATGCGACTCCGCTCAAGCCCGACACCTCGAAGAGCCCCGATCTGGCGTTCATCGACCACAGCAACAACAACATCACCGTCTACAACGACTACTTCGTCGTGCGGTTCGTCGACGGCAAGATCGAGTTCATCACCTGCGACGGCGAAATGGTCATCCGCAAAGGCCCGGAACTGAACTTCACCCGCGCCCGCGTCGACAACGACGGCTGGATCGGCGGCAATATCGACCGCGCCATGAACGCCGAGCTCGATGACGAATGCCGCGGCCTGAAGGCGGTCCAGGTCTCCCCCAAGCAGGTCGATGTGGAAGTCGAACTCTACGTGCGCAAGGGCTTCAATTACTTCGTGAACACGAAGTACACCATCTACGCCGACGGCACGATCCGTTCCTGCAACACGATCAGGCCGGACTTCGAGGAACGCAACAGCGCCATCCCGTGCCTCGGGTTCACGATGGAGCTGACCTCCGACTACGCCAAGGTCGATTACCTCGGCCGCGGCCCGCAGGAAAACTACGTCGACCGCCGCACCGGCACGTACTACGACACCTTCCACACCACCGTGCAGGACATGTTCGTGAAGTACTCCAAGACGCAGCACTACGGCAACCGCACCGGCACGAGCTGGGTCCGCCTCACCTCCGACGACGGCAAGACCACCGTCACCGTCCGCAGCGAAAACAACGAGAAGGGCATGGAGTTCACCGCCAGCCCGTGGACGCAGAAGGAAATCCGCGACGCCAGGACGCCGGACCGTCTGTCTCCGTCCGAAAGGACCGTCCTCGAAGTCGATCTCTTCCAGGCTCCGCTCGGCGGCAACAGCTGCGGACCCGGCCCGCTGGAGAAATACATCACCCGCGGCAACCGCAACTCGACTTTCAAGTTTGACTTCACTCTCCATATCGACAGAAAGAAGTAAACCTGAAGGCGAATCCCGAAAACAGGGAAACTCGGCCCGGTACATGTCAAGTGTGCCGGGCATTTCTGTTAATCAAGGGTAGGGTGATCGTGCCGTCGCGAAGCACGGCACAACCGCCGTCAAGGGCTTTGCCCTTGTACTTGAGCGGAGTCATGCACATCTCGGCACTGCTTGCAGTGTGCCGGGCTTTTCTATTGTCTTGAGAGCAGTCTTTGTGCCCGAAACTCGACACATCTATCATGGAGGCTCAGGCTTATTTGTGGCGTTGCGAAGAAAGCCTCTTCTTCAGTGGAGGACTTGTCCTCCCCCCGTGCCCGAGCGTAGCCGGGCACTGCTTAGTGGAGACTTTGTCTCCCGCCGAAGATCGCGGTGCCGATGCGGACGATGGTCGCGCCCTCGGCGATGGCTTCGCGGAAATCGCCGCTCATGCCCATGGAGAGTTCGGGCAAATCAATGTCAAATTCCTGTTCGAGCGCGTCGCGCCGTGTGCGGAGCGCGGCAAACACGCGGTGCAATGCGGCTTCGTCGGACCCGAGCGGCGCCATGGTCATCAGGCCGCGCACTCGAATGCCGGGGAGCGCGAGGGCGGCTTCGAGCGAGGCGCGGAGGTCGTCGGACGAACGGAACCCGGTCTTGTTCTCCTCGCCGGAATTGACCTCGAAAAGAATGTTGACCGTTTTGTTGAGAGAATCCGCGGCGGCGGAGATCTTCCGCACGAGCTTTTCGGAATCGACGGAGTGGATCCAGCTCGCGAGCGCGGCGGCCTTCGCGGCCTTGTTCGACTGGAGCGAGCCGATCAGATGCCATTCGATCTCCGCGGGCAGGGCGGGGACCTTCGAGGCGAGTTCCTGCACGCGGTTTTCGCCGAAACAGGTCTGGCCGCACGCGAGGGCCTCGGCGACGTCTCCGGCGGGGAAGGTCTTGGAAACGGCGAGGAGACGGACGGAGCCCGCGGGGCGTCCGGCCGCGGCTTCCGCGGCGGCGATTTGCTCGCGGACGGATTCGAGGTGGTCGCGGATGGTATTCATGTCAGAAATCGAACTCCATTTGATCGGAAGCGGGCTTTTCCGTTGCCTTTTCGGCGGCGGGAGCCGGTTTTTCCTGTTTCGCGGGCTTGGCTGCGGCGAAGAGATCGTCGGGATCGTCGCATGTATCCTCGAACGCGCTTTCCGGCGCGATCTTGTCGATGTCGCGGATGACGCTGTGCAAATCGAGCTTCGCGGCGAGCTCGCGGATGCGGCGGAAATCCGGCGCGGTGCGTTCGAGCATGGCGTCGGACCAGTTCGCGCCCGCCGGAGGTTCGCGGAGCAGCCGGACCAGCGCCTGATTCGTGCGGAGATGTTCCGCGCCGTCGACGAGCTTGCGCCGGAGGTTTTCGTTTGAGACCGAGGCGGGATTCGCAAGAATGGCATTGATGGAGCCGCACTCGGAAATGAGCTTGGCGGCGGTCTTCGGGCCGACCCCCTCGATGCCGGGGATGTTGTCGGCCGTGTCGCCGACGAGCGCGAGATAGTCGATGATGCCGGACGGCGGCACGCCGAATTTTTCGAGCACGGCGGCTTCGTCGCGCAGTTCGAATCCGGTGCCGGAGCGGGACGGGATGAGCATGGTGACGCGGTCGTTGATGAGCTGGGCGAGGTCCTTGTCCGCCGAGATGATACGGATTTCGCGTTCGGAAAACGCGTTCGCGAGCGCGGAAATGAGGTCGTCAGCTTCCCACGCCTGCTGTTCGAAGAGCGGCCAGCCGAACGCCCGGATCAGGTCGCGGATGATCGGGACCTGCGCGTTCAGGTCGGGTGGCGCGGGCGGACGGTTCGCCTTGTAGTCTGGGGCGAGCTCCAGCCTGTGCGCGGGTTTCCCGAGGTCGAAGACGAACGCGCCGTCGAACGTGTCGACGGGGTAGTCCGCGTGGAGCTTGAGCAGGAACTTCGCCATCGCGAAGACCGCGTTGGTCGGCGTGCCGTCGTGGGACGTGAGCACACGCACCGCGAAGTATCCGCGGAAAATCTGAGCGTAGGAATCGATCAGGATGAGGGAGCGCATGGGGGGGACGCCGGAACTGTTTTGAACAGAAAAAGATGGAAGCCGGAGCGGAGACGGGAGGAAAAACCGCCGCGTCCGCTCCGGGGTGAGCGAAGACTACTTCAGGTTCACGATGGACTTGTCGTAGTCCGCGGGCGGGAAGTAACCGAGCAGGGTCATGCAGGTGCCGGTGATGGAGCTGATGCCGAGTCCGGAGTTCAGCGCGGCGTTGTCGTATTCGCCCTGGAACTCGGGGTCGAAGAGGATCGCCGGGACCGGGTTCAGCGAATGGCTGGTCTTGCGCTTCGGGTTTCCGTTCTTGTCGAGCTTCACGGAGCCGTCCTTGGCGTGTTCGTACATGTCGTCGGCGTTGCCGTGGTCGGCGGTGACGAGCATGACGCCGCCGGCGGCCTTCACGCTGTTGTAGATGCGCTCCAGGCAGATGTCGAGCGCGCCCATGGAAGTCTGGACGGCCTGGTAGACGCCGGTGTGGCCGACCATGTCGCCGTTCGGGAAGTTGAGGCGGATGAACTGGAATTCGTTGTTGTCGATGGCCTGGCAGACGCGGTCGGTGATGATCGCGCACTGCATCCACGGGCGCTGTTCGAACGGGACGATGTCGGACGGGATCTCGATGTAGGTCTCGAGGTTCTCGTCGAACTTGCCGGTGCGGTTTCCGTTGAAGAAGTAGGTCACGTGACCGTACTTCTGGGTTTCGCTGATGGCGAGCGACTTGATGCCGGTGGCGCAGAGATACTCGCTGAGGGTGCGGTCGATCTCCGGCGGGTTCACGAGGAAGTGGTTCGGCACGTGCAGGTCGCCGTCGTATTCCATCATGCCGGCGTAGTACACGTTCGGGCGCGGGCCGCGGTCGAACTCGGTGATGGTCTCGGCGTCGAATGTCTTGCTGATCTCGAGCGCGCGGTCGCCGCGGAAGTTGAAGAAGACCACGGCGTCGCCGTCGACGATCGGGCCGACCGGGGTCGCGCCGTCGTCGGAGATCACGAAGGGCGGGAGGTCCTGGTCGATCGCCTTGGTCTCGGCGCGGAGGGTCTCGACGGCCTCATGGGCGGACTTGAAGTAGCGGCCCTTGCCGAGGACGTGGGTTTCCCAGCCCTTGCGGACCATGTCCCAGTTGGCGTTGTAGCGGTCCATGGTGATGACCATGCGCCCGCCGCCGGAGGCGATGCGGCAGTCCATGCCGTCCGTGTTGAACTCCTTCAGCCAGGCTTCGAAGGGGTCGATGTAGTCGAGCGCGGAGGTCTCCGGCACGTCGCGTCCGTCGAGGAGCGCGTGGATGCGGATCTTCTTCACGCCTTCCTTCTTGGCCTGTTCGAGCATGCCCTTCAGGTGGTTGAGGTGGCTGTGGACGTTGCCGTCGGAGAAGAGGCCGATGAAGTGGAGCGTGCCGCCCTTCTTTGCCTGTTCGATCAGGGCTTTCCATGTGGCTCCCTCGAACATGCGTCCGCTTTCGATGGCGGCGGAAACGAGCTTCGCGCCCTGTTCGAACACGCGGCCGCAGCCCATGGCGTTGTGCCCGACTTCGCTGTTGCCCATGTCGGCGTCGCTGGGGAGGCCGACCGCGGTGCCGTGCGCCTTCAGCGTGGTCATCGGGAGGGTGGCCATCATCTTGTGGAGGAACGGCGTGTTGGAGTCGAGGACGGCGTCGCCTTCCTTGTACTTGCCGATGCCGACGCCGTCCATGATGACGAGGACGACCGGGCCGCGGCGGGTGTGGAACGATTCATTCTTTTTCAGCGCTTCGAGCATGGGAAAACTCCTGAAGGTTGGTGCGCCGCCGTTCGGTTTCGCGGCGGACGCGTTGTGTTTCGGTTGAAAATGTTATAACCTATTAATATATCACGCGAGGCGGGCCGATGCAAGCGCGAAGCCCGGAAGGAACGAAAAATGACAAAAAAAAGCGAATCGCGCTTGCATTTTCCGGAAAAGGATGTATCTTAAAAGGATAAAATTCGTTTTAATCCCATAAACAGGAATGGAATTCAATGGAAAAAGAAACTAAAACCGCGATCATGCAGAAATACGCCCGCCACGAGGGCGACGTCGGATCCCCCGAGGTCCAGATTGCCGTGCTCAGCACCAAGATCGCCGAACTCACCGATCACATGCGTTCTCACAAGAAGGACAACAGCTCCCGTTTCGGCCTCATGGCCATGGTCAACCGCCGCAAACGCCTGCTGAAGTACCTCTCCAAAGAGAACCACGAGCGCTATCTCTCCCTCGCCGCCGAACTCGGTATCCGCGGCCAGAAGTGACAGCACGCTGCTCTTTGAATCGACACGCGAAAATGGTTGCGTTCCCGGCATGAACCCGGGGGCGTGGCCATTTTGTGTATTATAACCCTTTCATTCAATCCGTTTGCCGCGTGAAAAACGCCGGATTTTCCGGTCAGACAGCGCGGCGGACAATCCAACAACCGCCAACAGGAGCCACGCTCGCCTGCTCCGTTCGACGCCATGCGCGAAACGAAGCGACGCGAGCCCTGAAACTGAATGGATGCACCCTTCCGACGGCGGCCGGTGTGGAATTGACGTTATCAGCTCCCGACATGGACAGCGATCCAAGTCCGGGCGCGGAGGCTGATACCGCGGTTCCACGCGGGCAACCAGACCGATGATCCATTCGGGGACATGCAGGCTCCTGAGGCACTAAACCACCTCAAGGAGGTACCCATATGCTGGAAGAGATTTCAGTCAAAATCAACATCGGACCGGGCCGCGACCTCACGCTGGCAGCCGGTAAGCTCGCTCACCTCGCCAACGGCTCCTGCACGGTCCGTCAGGGCGACACCATCGTCTTCTCCGCCGCCTGCTCCGGCGAGGCGAAGAAAGGCCAGGACTTCTTCCCGCTGCAGGTCGACTACCGTGAGAAGTATTCCGCGGCCGGCAAGTTCCCCGGCGGCTACATCAAACGCGAAGGCCGTCCCAGCGACAAGGAAATCCTGATCTGCCGCATGGCCGACCGTCCGATCCGCCCGCTCTTCCCGGAAGGCTTCTTCGATGAAGTCCAGGTCTGCGGCCTGCTGCTCTCCGCCGACGGCGTGAACGAGGGCGACGTGCTCTCCATGCTCGGCGCGTCCACCGCGCTCGTGCTCTCCGACCTGCCGTTCCAGGGCCCGATCGGCGCCGTCCGCGTCGGCTGCATCGACGGCGAGTTCATCGCGAACCCGACGATCCAGGAAATGGAAAAGAGCACGCTGGAGCTCGTGTACGCCGGCCTGCCGGACAAGGTCATCATGATCGAAGGCGAGGCGAAGGAATGCTCCGAGGAAACGCTCGAAAAGGCGATGATCTTCGCCAACGAGATCGTCAAGAAGCAGTGCGAAGCCCAGCTCGAACTCGCCGCCAAGGTCGGCCGTCCGAAGAAGGAGCCCACGCTCCACCTCGTCCCGGAAGATTTCAACGCCGCCATGATCGCGCTCATCTCCGACAAGATCGAGGCCGCGTGCCTCGTCCCCGGCAAGGAAGACCGTGAAAAGGGCCTCTCCGCCCTGAAGGAACTCTGCGCCGAACAGCTCAAGGAACAGTACCTCGAAGCCTACGGCGAAGAGGATTTCAACTTCTACCTCGGCATGGCGTTCGACAAGTACGTCCGCGCCACCATCCGCAAGGCGATCCTCGAGAAGGGCTACCGTCCCGACGGACGCGGCGTGACCCAGATCCGCCCGCTCTCCGCCGAAGTCGGCGTGCTCCCCGTCGTCCATGGCAGCGCGCTCTTCCAGCGCGGCGAGACCCAGGCGCTCGTGATCGCCACCCTCGGCGGCCCGAAGGACGCCCAGGAATCCGACAAGATCTACGGCGGCACCAACGTCAAGAAATTCTACCTGCACTATAACTTCCCGAACTACAGCACGGGCGAAACCGGCCGCATCGCCGGTCCCGGCCGCCGCGAGATCGGACACGGCAACCTCGCCGAACGCTCCGTCGCGCAGGTCGTGCCGAAGGACTTCCCGTACACCGTCCGCTGCGTCTCCGAGATCATGGCGTCGAACGGCTCCACCTCCATGGCGTCCGTCTGCGGCGCCACGCTCGCCCTGATGGACGCCGGCGTGCCGATCAAGTCCCCGGTCGTGGGCATCTCCTGCGGCCTCGTGACCGACGACACCGGCAAGGAACTCCTCCTCACCGACATCATCGGCGCGGAAGACCATTTCGGCGACATGGACTTCAAGGTCTGCGGCACCGAGGAAGGCATCACCGGATTTCAGCTCGACCTGAAGCTCCCCGGCATTCCGATCGCCACGCTCGCACGTGCCATGCAGCAGAACAAGGCCGCGCGCGCCGAGATCCACAAGGTCGTCCGCGACTGCATCGCCGCGCCACGTCCCGAGGTCAGCCCGCGCGCTCCGCAGATGGAAGTCATCCACATCAACCCGGACAAGATCGGCGCCCTCATCGGCACCGGCGGCAAGAACATCAAGGAGATCACCGAATCCACGCAGTCCCAGGTGGACATCGCGGACGACGGCTCCGTCAGCATCCTCGCCGGCAACAAGGAGATCCTCGAAGAGGTCAAGCGCAAGATTCAGTTCTACACCGCCGAGGCCGAGATCGGCAAGATTTACCGCGGCGTCGTCAAGACCGTCAAGGACTTCGGCGCGTTCGTCGAGATCCTGCCCGGCCAGGACGGCCTGCTGCACATCTCCGAGATGGCGAACTATCGCGTCGCGAACGTCACCGACATCTGCAAGGAAGGCGACGTCGTGAGCGTGAAGGTCGTCGACATCGACCGCAGCGGCAAGATCCGCCTCAGCCGCAAGGCCGCCCTCGAAGAGCTCGACGGCAAGAAGAATTAACACCGCAAGCGGTGCTGTGGCAGTGCGCGGCATCCGCTCGCGCACACTGCAATTTGAGCATCTTGCGATTTCACGGGGCCGGAACTCTGTTGAGGATTCCGGCCCCTTCATTTTTGTTCGGAAACCGATTTGACTTTTTCCTGTTCCGGTCGTAAATTATAGATATTGAATCGAAAAGATTCTTTTTAATCAGGAGGCAGACAATGTGCCAGCTCGACAGAATCCGGAGTTTGAGGAGCGAGATTTATGCGATCGCCAGAAAGCACAAGGCCGGCAAGGTCTATGTGTTCGGTTCCTGCGCCCGGATGGAGGAGACGCCCGACAGTGACGTCGATTTCATTGCCGAGTTTCAGCCGCACTCTTCCCTGTTCGACCTCGGCGGGCTGCAATACGACCTGCAAAAGCTTCTCGGATGCAAAGTTGACCTGATCCCGGAAGACTCTCTGTCCGAAGACGCATTCGCGGCCAATGTCAGAAAGGACATGGTCCTGTTATGACAACTAACCGCGACAGGATCGAACACATGATTCAGGGCATCGCCCGCATTGAGGATGCGATGAAGGATGTTTCGAAAGAGGAATTCTTTCAATCAAGACTTCTGCTGGATGCCATGTCCTTCAACTTCGCAATCCTCGGGGAAGCCGCCAACAAGGTTTCCGATGCGCTTCAGGCAAAACACCCGGAAATCCCCTGGGGCGACATCATCGGGATGAGAAACATCCTGATTCACGATTATGTGAGACCCCGCCCGGAATATATGTGGGATGCTTACCGGAACGATTTAGCTCCGTTGAAACATCATCTTCAGGAAATCCTGAAAGAGCTTTGAGTATATTTGCAGAGGGGGCATGCGTAAACGAGATATCCCGCCCTCGCAGAACGGCAAAAAAAGGATGCAATACGATGAAATTCAAATCCCGCCTGCCTCTGTTTCTGCTGAACGGCATGTTCCTGCTGCTGTCGTTATTCGCATCGTCGTGTTATTATTCCTGGTCCATGTCCGGCGAGGGCTACGAGGGCGGCCATGTTTATCTGGTGAAGGTGCCCGGGCGATGCGTGGATTACGATTACTTCGAATCGCAGGATCCGCTGGATTACCTGAGGAAAACGGATTTGCTGTATGCCTATGATCAGGATTTTTCCGGATATGAGGTGTCAAGCGAGGGGTATCAGGCCAGTTTGGAAACGTATGAGGAGCTGAACTCGCAGGGGTATTCGATCGGCGGCAAAGGCGACGGCATGATCTGGGACAGGGAGGAAAGAAAAGTGATCCGTTTCGCGCTTCCTCCGGGGTCCTTGTTCCGCGTGACGCATTTCCGGTGGAATATGGACACGGAGACGAAGATTTATGCCGATGTCTTAAACGGTCCTTTGGCCGGAAAGGAAATCGAGGTGGGTGGTCTGGGCACGCATTTTCATTACCCCGACGGCATTGACGATCTGTTCGAGTATCCCGCCGGGCGGACGCAGCCGTTCTGGCTGGAGGAAGACCTGTTTTATGTTGTTTTGGACCCGGATGTCGTGCAGGACCTGGGCAGGCTTTCGGACGAGGAACTGAAGGCGAAAGGGCTTTGGCTGGAACCGGGCACGGAGGCGGCGAAAGCCGTCGTAAAACAGCTCCCGGAGGGGATCGACCTTGAGCGGTTGCAGAAAGACGCGGAACGGAACGACGTTGCCGCGCTGATTCAGCTGGGCAAGCTCTATTACGAGGGCGCCGGAGTCAGGAGAGACCGTGCCATGGCTGAGTATTTGTTTCAGAAAGGCGCCGCACTGGGAAGCAGTGAGGCCGAAATCCGGCTGGCCATTGTCCGCGCGGGTGATCCTTGGGGAACGCAGAGGGTGGCGGTGGAAGACGTTTTTCGGAAACACGCGGAACAGGGCGAAGTCGAAGCGCAGTTCTGCCTCGGGCTCCTGCTGGGTTACAAAGGAAACAGGAACAGATGGAATCCCGATTCGGTCCTGTGGTATCAGAAAGCCGCCGACCAGGGGGATGCGCGGTCGATGCGGGCGCTCGGGATGATTTATGCGACAAAAGAACGACCGGAACAGGCCGCAGAATGGTTCAGGAAAGCGGCGGAGCTCGGCGATTTCGCCGCCCAACGGAATCTGGGGTATCTGTACCTCAAAGGCAAAGGCGTGAAACAGGACAAGGCCGAGGCGGAGAAGTGGCTGGAAAAGGCCGCCGCCCAAGGCGATGCCTACGCAGAGGATTTGCTGAAGGAAATAAGCCGTTAACTTGAAAAAAGAATCCGCATCCGTTGTGTGACGGATACGGACTGGGGTGTATTTGTTTTCCCACCGTGCCCGAGCGTAGCCGGGCACAACTCAAGTCAAGGACTTGTCCTTGTGTCGAGGTCGATGAGCTCGTACTGGTCGGTGCCGAATCCGATCTTCACGGCGTGGTCCACGGTGACGCGCCAGCGGGTGTTATCGTGCGCGTCGTTGAAGACGTCGTGTCCGTGCCCGCAATCGTCCATCCAGGAGCCCTGCATGCGCGGCATCCTGTTGCAGAGGTCGCAGCAGGCCACGTCGAGCGCGACGGGGTCGAATCCGGCGAGCATGCCGATGTCGGGGATGATCGGGGCATCGTTTTCGGAATGGCAGTCGCAGTTCGGCGAGACGTCGCAGATGAGGCTGATGTGGAAATTCGGCTTGCCGTTCACGACGGCGGCGGCGTATTCGGCCATTTTCTCGTCGAGCGGCTCGGTGGACTTCGCCATGGAGGCGTGGATGGCGTCGACGGGGCACACGCTCAGGCAGCGTCCGCATCCGGCGCAGGCTTCGCGGTCGAGGGACATCTTTTTCGCGGCGGCGTCGAAGTGCAGGGCGTTGTTCGCGCACTGTTTGAAACACATTTTGCAGCCGATGCAGAGGTCGCGGTCGAGTTCCGCCTTGCCGTCGCTGTGCATCGCCATTTTGCCCGCGCGCGATGCGCAGCCCATGGCGAGGTTCTTGATCGCGCCGCCCATGCCGGTCAGCTCGTGGCCCTTGAAATGGTTCAGCGTGATGATCACGTCCGCGTCGGAGATGGCGCGGCCGATCTTCGCGGTCTTGAAGTGGACGCCGTTCGGAACGGGGAGTTCGACCTCGTCGTTGCCCTTCAGCCCGTCGCCGATGATCACGTGGCAGCCCGTGGTGAGCGGGCCGAATCCGTTGAGGTCGGCGGTCTCGAGGTGCTCCAGCGCGTTCTTGCGGTAGCCCGGGTAGAGGGTGTTGCAGTCGGTCAGGAACGGCTTTCCGCCGCGCTGCTTCACGAAATCGGCGACGACCTTCGCGTAATTCGGGCGCAGGAACGCCAGGTTGCCGAGCTCGCCGAAGTGCATTTTGATCGCGACGAACTTGTCGCGCAGGTCGAGCGTCTCGAATCCGGCTTTCGCCATGAGGTTGTGGAGTTTGTCGGGCAGGGGCGCGCCGTACATTTTCGTGCGGAAGTTGCAGAAATAGATTTTTTCGGGCATGCTGGACTCCTTAGGTGTTGCTGGGGCGCTTCCTGAATAAACGGAGCTGCCACTTGGAGTGAAGGGGGATAGTGAAAAGATAAAGATACAATAGCACGCCGCATGCGAAAATCAAATCCATAACCGGAAAAACGCGCCGCAAAATCAGGAAAAACACGAACCAATCCGCTCCGAAGAGGTCGAATGGTGCCGGGAACAAAAACGAAAGCGAACGTTAGGTTTTTCTTTTTGTCTGTGCGCCTCGCGGTAACCACGCCGATGAGGTGATCTTCCCTGATACACTACATCTCTTGCCGTTCGCGTCTCAGCGGTAATACAAAGAAATCTTCCCCTCAATATGAACTACCTGGTCCGCGCGTCTCGCGGTAAAGTATAAAGGAAGTGTCGAGCGTAGCGAGCTTACCGAGGCGGCGAAGCCGCCCCCAGCGAAGCGTGAATGTACCGCATTACCTGAAAAATTTTTGCCGTGCGCGTCTCGTGGTAAAGAAAGGCTGATCCATAACTCTAATTCCTCTTCTGCTCGCGTCTCGCGGTAAAATGAACCTGATGCCGAGCGTGAGCGAGCTTACCACGGCGGCGAAGCCGCCCCCAGCGAAGCGTGGACGCATCGCGTCCTTTTATTTCCCCTCAAAACTGGTTTTTTACTAAAAAAAGCAGAAAAACCGTTTGATTTTTCTCCGACAACGTGTAAATTGTGTTTTGGAATCGCTTTCCTGACCTTCGGGAATCCGGTTTCAAGCTCATTTCAGCCGTATTTCAATCAAAAGTACACGAAAACCGACCAAGTTTGCAATTAATCTTTTGATCCAGAGTACGAAATACCAGCAGGAGCATTGTGTCTCCGTTTCTGCTGGGCGTTTCTCTGTCGTCTCTGGATCGGGTTCTTGGTCGGACCCTCGTGTACTCGCATGGGGAAGCGTCCGGCTTTTTTGTACTCAACCGTCAAGAATTTGAACTTGACATTTGCAATCTGAACCGGCCGTTTCCTCGCGCATAAAATCGTATCTTCCACACAAAGAACATAGCGAGGTAAAAGATGAGTTCAAAAAAAGAATCTGATTTCGATGCCATGGACTTTTGGCAAAAACACAACCGTAATGTTCAGTTAAAGCGAAACGCAGATGCCGCAAAACGTAGTGCTGATGCTGCGGAAGAAGTCGCCCGTGCAAAAAAAGAACAGGCATTGCAGGCAAAACTTGATCGGGAGGCAAATGATCTGCATAGAGCAAAAATGGAGGAATTAGCAAGAGCGGAAAAAGAAGCAAATGATCTGCATAGAGCAAAAATGGAAGAATTAGCGAAGCAAGAACGAGAAGCCAAAGAATTTTCAAAACAACAGCAACTCAAACTGTATGATGTTTCATGTCAAATAGATGATTTGGAAAAACAAAATACTGCCATAGAACGAATTCTGCTTTTCTATGAAACAAATGCAGAATTTGAAAGGATCGTACATGCCGCGATAGAAGACCTGCAATATCGTAAATTATACACACAAACAAAAGCGGCCTTGAAGAAAGAAGAAACGATTATATCCCGCGATTTTAGCAAAGAATTGTCCCTTTATCTTAAAATTAAGGAACTTGAACAATTGCGGATGGATTTGTTTGGTGCAAAACAAAACATACGATCATTTGATGAGTTGCATTTATTTAAACGACTGCTTACGGAAAGGCAAAAAGCATCCAAGGAAATGCCGGATTGGTCGTTGAATACGGATGAGATCTTTTCCCTGCAAAAACGTATTGATAGTTTTTATATCTCCGTTGCAAATCTAAAATGGTTTTGGGAGTCTTTTCCCAATAGCGGTTTCATGGAATCTATTTCCCTGTTTCAAAGCATGTTGTTTTTGTTTTATAAATTGGATGAAACAGTCATACAGAGTAAAGAATGGCAAGATATAAGCATTGTGGGGCCTACCGAGGATGAATTCGAAGCATTTTGCAGATTTTGTGTTGAACTTATTCAAAAGAATTATGATTATGCAGATACCGTTCTTCAAATCATGGGTAATATTGATTCTCCGGAAGCAGAGCAGACCATTGAAAAGATTAAAGACCTGCAAAGGAAAAAACTGCTTGAAGTGCTGAAACACAAACAGGAGGAGGAACAAGAGGAACAGAAGAAAGAAAAAGAGTTAAAAAATGAGATACAGAAAAAAATAAATGAAAAACATACGGAGAGTAATATCTGTGGTTGTTTGGGGGTTCTATTTTTGATTACCGGTTTTTGTCTGCTCCCCGTAAATTTAATAATTTCTGTTATTTGTATCTTCTTGGGAGCGGGGGGAGTCGCTGCGAGTCATGACGCCAGCAAACAATTGAAGCATTTGAAAGACGATGCAAAAAAACAGGAGAAATAAGTATGCCGAAAAATTACATATTTAAAGATAGTCTGTTAATCAATCATGAATGGACACGGAAGAATCCGGAGGACAATGGATATCGGGCCGCGACACCGAATCTAATTGATGAGGTTGAGGACTCTGTTCAACGTGACCCCAAATATAAAAAATATGGGAAGGAATTAGACCTTTATTTGGGGGCAGAAAAGCATCATGCAAATAAAGTTCGGGACATAGTGATTCATAAAATACTGTTGATAGATTACACGAACTCTACGAACCTCAAAATGTATGGGAAAAAGGGGACCTCTGTTTTTTCATTGGCCGACAAAATCGTGGCACATGGGGCTGAGTTGGATCAAATGATTCATGACGGACACCCGGAAGCAGTGGAAATGATTGCAGGGTTTGAAACCGTCAATTTGTTCTCCTTTGCGACAAAGTATTGCTGTTACCATAACACAATCTGCTATGGAAGAGATGACTATTCGATCTATGACAATATCGTCGCAAAGACGATCCCTTTTTATCTAAATGTCAGGTCAACGTATATTTCCGGTTGTAGAAATACTCGAAACTATCTTGAATACAAAAGAATTATTGACACACTAATTGCTGTTCATGAATTACAGGATATTCCCAATATCAGGCGGAAAATAGATCATTTCCTGTGGTATCAGGACAAACAGAAGGACAACGAATAAAGTTGCCGCTTCGCTGGGGGCGGCTGCGCCGCCTCGGTGAACTCGTTTGCACGAGTTCGACAGATGATTTGAACGCGAGGCGCGAAGGGCAAAGGAATAAAAATGAGGTTGAATCTTTTCTTTTGCCGCTGAGGCGCGGACGGCGGAAGTTTTAGATTGCGGAACGACATTCTTCATTACCGCGGGGCGCGAATGGCAGAGTTTTTTTGATTGGGGAAGGAGCTTGTTTCCCTGACTGCGAGGCGCGAATGGCGGTATTATTTTTGGGGGGATAGTGAGAGATACGGCGGCGACTGAAAAACGTTTAGCCGGTGTCGTCGTTGTTTTTTTCATGAAGTCGCGGGGCGCGAACGGAGCCGCGCCGCGAAGAGAGGTGCTATAAACGTGCAGACGTCAGTCTGCGTCGTTGTATTTCTTCATGAAGTCTTCGTGTTCGGAGGCGAGGCGTTCCCATTCGACGGTGGCCTCGGCGATGTCGTAATCGAGCGCCTTGCGGCGTTTCTGGAGGGCGGCGAAATCGGTCTGCGGCGTGGCTTCCATGAGCTGCTTGTCGATCTCCGCCTTCTCGTTTTCGGCATCCTCGATGATCTTCTCGCACTTCGCCAAGCCGCGTTCGATGCGGCGTTTTTCGGGGAGCAGTGCGTTGCGTTTCGCGGCCTTTTCGCGGCGGCGGTCCTTGCCCGCGGTCTGCGGCTGGGGCTGAGCGGCGGAACCTGAATTCGCGGACGAATTGGACGAGGCGGACGAATTAGACGAAGAAGCCTTGTTCTGCTGATTGTTCGAGGCGGGCGCGTTCGCGGCTTCCTCCTCGGCGAGCTTTTCCTTGTAGTAGTCGAAGTTGCCGAAGAAGCGTTTCACGCGGTCATGGCGCATTTCGAGGATGGTGGTGGCTGTGCCGCGGATGAATTCGAGGTCGTGGCTGACGAAACAGACCGTGCCCTTGTAGTTCATGATGGCATCCTGCAGCGCCTCGCGCGCGGCGATGTCGAGGTGCGTGGTGGGTTCGTCGAGGATGAGCAGGTTCGGCGGGTTCACGAAGATGCGTGCGAAGCAGAGGCGGATCTTCTCGCCGCCGGACAGCACCTTGCATTGCTTCATGGCGTCGTCGCCGGAGAATCCGAACGCGCCGAGGATCTCGCGGATGCGCGAGGGCGGGGTGTCGCCGGGCGCGGCGTGCTTCACGACGTCGTACGCGGCCTCCTCGGCGGGCAGGAGTTCGGCAAATTCCTGCGCCTGATAGCCGATCACGACGTTGTGTCCGAGGCGGGCGCGGCCGGAAGTCGGGGCGAGGGTGCCGGCGATGATGCGGAGCAGGGTGGTCTTGCCCATGCCGTTGTAACCTACGATGCCGAGCTTGTCGCCGTTGTTGACCGTGAACGAAACGTCGCGGAAGACGAACCGCGAGCCGTCGTAGGAGTGGGAGACGTTTTCGACGGCGCAGACCTCGGCGCCGCAGCGCGGCGGCTCCGGGATGCGGATACGCCCCTGGAAATGAAGCTGTTCGGGCCGTTCCTCGGTCTCGATCTTGTCGAGCATCTTGATCCACATCTGGACCTGGGCGGCCTTGCTCGCCTTGTAGCGGAAACGCTCGATGTTCTCCTTCAGCTTGTCGCGGCGCTTCTCGGTGTTCTTGCGGGCGGCCTCGGCGAGCGCGGAACGCGTTTCGCGTTCGACGACGTACTTGCTGTAGCTGCCGGAGTAGCGTGTGGCCTTGCCGCCGTTGATCTCGAGCGTGACGTTCGTGAGGGAGTTGAGCAGGAAACGGTCGTGGGAGATGAGGAGGAGGGTGCCTGTGTAGACGCGCAACCGGCGCTGAAGCCATTCCACGGCGGGGATGTCGAGGTAGTTGGAGGGTTCGTCGAGGAGCAGGATGTCGGGTTCGGAGAGCAGGACGCGTGCCATGGACGCGCGCATCTGCCAGCCGCCGGAAAACGAGTTCAGCGGTTTGTGGAAGGCGTCCTCGTCGAACCCGAGCCCGGCGAGGGCGGCTTCGGCGCGATGCCCGGAATCGTAGCCGCCGAGGTGTTCGTAGGTCGTCTGCAAGTGGCCGAACTCGTCGAGCAACTGACGGTTGGCGGGATCGGTCTCGAGGGCGCGTTCGACCTCCGCGAGGCGCGCCTGAATGAGCGGGAGTTCGCCGGTGGCGGCGACGTAGGACAGCACGTCCTCCTGCTTGTCGGAGAGGTCGATCTGCTGGCGCAGAATGCCGATGCGGAGGCGTTCGGGGATCAGGATCTCGCCCTTGTCGGGCGGGAGCTCTCCGAGGATCATGCTGAAGACGGTTGTCTTGCCTGCGCCGTTGGGGCCGACCATGCCGACGCGCTCGCCCTGATTGATGCGGAACGAGGCGTTGTCGAGGATGGACTTGCCGCCCAGGAGCTTGGTGACGTTCTGGAAATCGATCATGGGGCCGTCTTCGTCGTTTCAGCGGGAATGCGTCGGAAGTGTTATGTTCTCCGCGCCTTACTCGGCGCCCTCGGCCTCGCCCTTCAGCATGCGGCCGCGGATGCGGCGGCGTTCGAGCGAAGTGAGGTATTTCTTGCGGAGGCGGATGTTGAGCGGGGTGACCTCGACGTATTCGTCGTCTTCGATGTATTCGAGCGCCTCCTCGAGCGAGAGCTTCGCGGCGGGCGCGATCTTGAGGTTGCGGTCGGAGCCGGCGGCGCGCATGTTGGTGAGCTTCTTCGCCTTCTGGAGGTTGACCTCCAGGTCGTCGTCGGTGCAGTGGGAGCCGACGATCATGCCTTCGTAGGTCTCCACGCCGGGGTCGATGAAGAACGTGCCGCGGAGCTGGAGGGCGTCGATGGCGTAGGCTTCGGCCTTGCCGCGTCCCATGCTGACCATCACGCCGTTCGTGCGGCTGGGCACGTCGCCCTTCATGGGCTCGTAGTGGTCGAAGCGGTGGGAGATGATGGCTTCGCCTGCGGTGGCGGTCATGACCTTGCTGCGGAGGCCGATGATGCCGCGCGTGGGGATCATGAATTCGAGCAGCTGGCGCGAACCGTGCTGTTCCATCTTCATCATCTCGCCGCGGCGGAGGCCGACGATCTCAATGACCTTTCCGGCGGCGGTCCCGTCGACGTCGACCGTGAGCTCCTCGATCGGCTCGTTCTTCACGCCGTCGATCTCCTTGATGATGACGTGCGGCTTGGTGATCGTGAGCTCGTAGCCTTCGCGGCGCATGGTCTCGATGAGGATCGCGAGGTGGAGCACGCCGCGTCCGCTGACCTTGAAGCTGTCGCCGTCGCCTTCCTCCACGCGGAGCGCCACGTCGCGTTCGGCTTCCTTCAGGAGGCGTTCGCGGATGTGACGGCTGCTGATGAACTTGCCTTCCTGCCCGAAGAACGGGGAGTCGTTCACGCGGAACATCATGGAGAGTGTGGGCTCGTCGATGGAGATCGGGGGCAGGGCCTCCGGCGCGGCGGCGTCGGCGATGGTGTCGCCGATGTCGATGTGCTCGACGCCGACGAGTGCGCAGAGGTCGCCGCACGGGACCTCGCGGACCTCCTTGCGGGAGATGCCTTCGAATACGAAGAGCTGCTTGATCGACGTCTGGAACGTCTGGCCGTCGCGCTTGATCTGGCAGAGCGGCTTGTCGAGGGAGAGCGTGCCGCGGTGGACGCGTCCGATGCCGATGCGGCCCACGTAGTCGTTGTAGTCGAGCGTGGTGATCTGGATCTGCGCCGGGCCTTCGTTGAAGGGCGGCGGCGGGATATGGTCGATGATCGCGTCCATGAGCGGGAGAATGGAGTCGCGGGATCCCTTTTCGAGGTCGGTGGTGGCCCAGCCATCGCGTCCGCTGGCGTAGAGCACGGGGAATTCGAGCTGTTCCTCGGTCGCGTCGAGGTCGATGAAAAGGTCGTAAACGGCGTTCAGGACCTCCTGCGGGCGGGCGTCGGGACGGTCAATCTTATTGATGATCACGATGGGGCGGAGTTTGAGCTTCAGCGCCTTGTCCAGCACGAAACGCGTCTGGGGCAGGGGGCCTTCGGCGCTGTCGACCAGCAGCAGGACGCCGTCCGCCATGTTCAGGACGCGTTCCACCTGGCCGCCGAAATCGCTGTGGCCGGGAGTGTCGATGATATTGATCTTGGTGTCACGGTAGTTCACGCTGATGTTTTTCGCGAGGATCGTGATACCGCGTTCGCGTTCGAGTTCGTTGCTGTCGAGGAAGCAGGTGTGCATTTCCTGGTTTTCGCGGAAGAGCTTGGCCTGGCGGATGATCTCGTCGACGAGGGTCGTTTTGCCGTGGTCCACGTGCGCGATGATGGCGATGTTTCTGATGTTCTGCATAAGTGTCTGTGTTTGTGAAAAGCGTTGAAAAACAAATATAAACTATAATATAGCACAGCTTTTATAAAAATGCAATGCGCGCGCGAATGTTTCCGAGGAGAATCCGGAGAAAAAAGGGCTTTTCTTACGGCGGAGCAATGTCGCCGTTCAGAGGCTGGCGATTATGATCACAAAGAGAACGAGGAAGATACCCAGGAGCGGAACGGCCGTGACCAACCTGGGGATGGACCTATCTCTCCACACGATTAAAACAAGCCCGAGCGTCACCAGCGCGATCTGGATGCGGTCATCATACGGCCAGTTGAGTTCGAGTCTATGGTGGTATACAGCTCTGTATGTAAACAGATGATAGCCGTCCGCTATGAGGCTGTCAACAAGAAGGATGCAGGAGACCAGGGAAATACAGCGGTCTTTGGAAAAAAAGAGTTCGGCGGTCAGAAGCGCGAGCAGGCCGAACTGCGGAAGATAGCCGATCCAGAATTCCGCGAAGTAAAACGCGACGGCAATCCGCACCAGCAGGAGAACGGCAAAGGACCATGCCAAAACATCCCGCCAGCGGCTTTTAATCTGCAGAAACCAACGGGGAACAGATGCGGATGATTCGACGTCCCCGTCCGGAGTTTCGTCTTCCATGGACGAGGGATGCTCCTGACGGGCGTAATCCGCCGGATCAAACGGAGCTTCCGTCAGTCCGTTCTGCGGGGAATACGCGTCCTTTTCCGATCGTGCCGACACGGTCCGCCGGAGGGGAATAAACGGATTACTGGAGGGATGCAAGCCACTCGGCAACGGCATCTGCGGAGCCGCCTTCAGTCTTGATCTCTTCCTCGTAGACCTCGCAGATCATGGCGGAGAGGTGTTCCATGTCGATCTTCTTGCCGGAGAGGTCGCTGACGACTTTCAGGAGGTCGTGCTTGGTGAACGTGTAGTTGTTGGCGGCGACGAGGTCGGCGATCTCCTTGGCGGAGGCGGCGCGGCCGATGGCGTCGCGGAATTCGTCGTCGGACATGAGGCGGACACAGAATGCTTTTGCGAGTTCGATAGACATGGTAAAAATCCTTTCATATGGATGTTGAATGAATGTAGTATGAGATACAATAGCACGGAAATGCCTTTTTTCAAGGGTATCTCTATTAATTCGAGCGGAAGGATTTTCCACAGATGGGCAAACAGGACAATGCAGGAAGATTTGAGAGTGGCTACCTGAAGGTAACCACCGAAAATCTTACCAATTGGAATTTGCCCAGATGCGAAAAGCCTCCGAAGACCAATTAATAGAGGTGCCCTCAACCTGATCCGCGGAGAAAACCGTGCCGGGGATCGCGAAAACGCGGAATAATGCGGAAAACGACTTGAAAAAAGCACGGGGAGAACTATACTATAAAACCACATCAATATAACGGAACACTTGAGATGCTGATCCTGTTTCTCTGCAAAGTCCTTTTCTTCCTGTTCGCGGCCATCCCCGTTTCGGTCGCGATGCTTGCGGCGTGGAATGCCGCGCGGTCGCCTGTGCTCGGAGCGGCGGAACGTTTCCTGCTTGCGGCGGCGTACGGCACGGCGATTATGCTGGCGTCCGTGGGGGTGCCAGGGACGCTGGGATGCCTTTCGGTCTTTTCCGTGGAGATATGCTGTCTGGTGTTTTCGGTCGGATTGTACTGGATCGCGCGGCGCGTGCAGAAGAATGACGGAGAGGAAGGACAGGTGTCCGCTTCGACAAATCCTGCTTTTTTCCTGAAGCTGCGTGAGGAAAAGTTCTGTTTCGGGCTGCTGTTGTGCGGGACGGTCATTTTGAGCATGTCGTGTTTCGCGGCGCACCTCGGGACGGACACGTTTTTCTACCACCTGTATTTCCCGGCGATGTGGCTTCTGGACGGCAGTCTGGCGTATGTTCCGGTCCCGGGCTATACATGCGAATACTACCCGGCGTACGGGGAAATGCTGTACTGTTTTCTGATGGCGCCGACGCCGGGGAGCGCGGATTTCGCGTGCCTGTTGCAGGTGTGGGCGCTGATGCTGAACGCCGGAGCTGTCTGCGTGCTGGGCAATTTGTTCGGGGCGTCGCGGACGGCGTGCCTCGCGTCCGCCGCGCTGGTCATGTTCACGAGCATGGTCTCCGGCAACGCCGCGATGGCGTACACGGACGTGCTGAACGGCGGATATCTGACCGCCGGACTCGCGCTGCTGTGCGCCGGGGCGTCCCTCCGTCACGTGCCATCGTGCCTGGGGGCGGGGATCCTGTTCGGGATCGCCGCCTCGATCAAGCTGACCGGATTGATGCTTGCGCCGGTCCTCGCTCTGGCTGTCATGGCGTATTACTTCGTGCGGAAGCCGGACGCGCGCAAATGCGTTGTCGTGTCCGCGGTCATGTCTGTCATCTTCGCTGCGCCGTTCTACTTGCGGAGCTGGATCGTCACGGGCAATCCGTTCTACCCCGTGCGCATCCCGCCGATTTTCAACGCCGGACTGGAGTTCGAACGGCACGCGGTCGGGTTCACGGCGGAGGCGTGGGACTTCTTCTTCCGCGGCGGCTCGTGGGGTCTGAACATCCCGAGCGGGATCCTGTGGGGGCTGGCGCCGTTCGCCGTGCTCGCAGTCGTGCTGATCTGTAAGAAAACGCAGGAACGCGCTCTGATAATCCTGCTGACACTTGCGCTGATCGGATTGTTTGCCGTTCAGTTGAGCGTGTATCCGGAGATCGCGCAGGCGCGGCAGTTCATCCCGTGGATCATGACGGATTCCCTGCTGCTGCCCGTGGCGCTGACGCCCGCCGCGGAACGCTTCCCGCGCGTGTTTCCCGTTGCTGTTCTGACAGTTCTGTTGGCTGCCTATTATTCTCCGGTCACGGCGAAATACGGATACGTGCTGGTCCCGCTCTCCGGCTCGGCGATGATGTTCGTGCCGGAACGCTGGATGCGCCGCGTGGTCTGCGCTGTGCTCGTCCTGTGTTTCCCCGCCGGGTCGTTCCTCTCGGCGACGCGGGAACTTGACCCCGGCGTCCGCGCACATGGCAACGTGCTGGTGTTCGGTCGCGGCCCTGCGGAATGCATCCGTCAGGTGATCCGTGCGTCGGAGGACGAGGGTCCGAAGACGACGGCGGTGATCGGGACCATGTTCTCCTACGGGTTCATGGAGGATGCAACCGGAAACCGTGTGGTCTCGATCCCGATCAACAGGAAGAATTCGCTGAAGCCGCACGAATTCGGATCGCTTGCGGAAATGAGGTCGGATCCGGTCGATGCGGAGGAATGGATCGCGCGTCTGGACGCGGCGGGCGCGGACTATCTCTATATCGAGTTCAGCGACGATGCGGAACGCCTGCCGGATCCCGGCTGGGAGTACCGTGCGGCGAAAGCGCATCCGGAACGTTTCCGCTGTCTGTACGACGACGAAGTGTGCGCGCTGTTTGAGGTGCTGAAGAAGTAATCAGAGCGGATCGACCGAGCCGTCGGCGGCGTGCTTGTCCAAGTAGTCGCGGATGGTGCGCGCGAACTCAACGCCGATGCCGCTGACGCGCGACGCGATCTCCTCGGCCGTGGCGTTTCGGAGCGCGCGGACGGACCCGAATTCGCGCAGAAGCGCGGCCTTTCTCGCCTCGCCGATGCCTTCGATCTCGTCCAGCAGGGAATCGCGAATCGTTTTTAATCTGAGCTCGCGGTGGTAGGTGATGGCAAACCGGTGCGCCTCGTCGCGGACCGCCTGCAGGAGCTTGACCGCGGCGCTGTCCAGCGGCAGGCGGATGGACTCGGATTCGCCGGGGATGAAGACCTCCTCGTGTTTTTTCGCGAGGCCGATGATCGGGAAGGGCGGACAATGAATGGCGACAAGGGCGTCGATGGCGCTGGAGAGCTGGCCTTTGCCTCCGTCGACCATGAGCAGGTCGGGCAGGGGGCGGCCCTCCTCCATGAGGCGGCTGAAATGCCGTGTGACCGCCTCCTTCATCATGGCGAAGTCGTTCGGCCCCTCGACCGTGCGGATGCGGAACCGGCGGTATTTCTTCTTGTCGGGGCGGCCGCCGGTGAAATGCACCATGCTGGCGACGGCGAGCGTGCCGGAGATGTTCGAGATGTCGAAACACTCGATGTTTTCGGGCATGACGGGGAGGCACAGCTCCTCGCCGAGCTCCTTCACCGCGCCTTCCCCGGTGTCGAGGGACGGGATTCTGACGTTCGCGAGGTTGCGGCGGCGTCCGGCGTAGAGACAGTCGAGGTTGTCGGCGACGTCGCGGAGGTTGGCGGCCTTCTCGAACTGCTGTTTCGCGGCGGCCTCGGTCATGCGCTGTTTCAGGATCGCGGCGACCTCGCCGATGTGCCCGTTCAGCACGTCGATCAGTTTCTTCACGCGTTCGTCGTATTCCTCCTTCGTGACCTCGCCCACGCACGGACGGCAGCAGTCGCGGACGGTCCCCGCCAGACAGTGCGCGCGGTCCTCCGGCCCCGGCTCGGCGCAGCGGCATACGCGGATGCCGAAATGCCGCACGAGAAAGTCGGCGGTGAGGTGGAGCGCGCCGCCCTTCGGGAACGGGCCGAAATAGAGGCAGGAATCGTCCTTCTTGAGGCGGGCGAACCGGAGGCGCGGGAAGGTCTCGGCGGGGTCGATCTTCAGCATCAGGTAGCGCTTGTCGTCGCGCATGAGGACGTTGTAGTGCGGAGCGTACTCCTTGATGAGGCGGGATTCGAGGATCAGCGCCTCGTCCTCGGTGCGGACCGTGATGGTCTCCCACGTGGCGATGGAGTGGATCAGCGAGCGGAGTTTCGGGTCGGCGGTGCGGATGCGCGAGTCCTGGAAATACTGGCTCATGCGCCGCCGCAGGTTCGCCGCCTTGCCCACGTAGATGACCGTGCCGAAGCGGTCGCGGTAGATGTAGCAGCCGGGCTTGTCCGGGATGTCCGACGGCCTGAACTCGGGATGCAGTTTCGACATGCGCGCCTCCGTTCCCCCTCCGTCCGCTCAGACGCGCCCGGTGATGAGCATGCAGTCGCCGTAGCTGAAGAACTTCATGTGTTCCTGCACGGCGATGCGGTAGGCTTTGCGGATCGGCTCCATGCCGGCGAACGCGGACACGAGCATGAGGAGCGTGCTTTTCGGCAGATGGAAGTTCGTGAGGAGCATGTCGGCGGACTTGATATGGTACGGCGGGTAGATGTAGATGGACGTTTCGCCGGTGCGGGGCGTGAAGACGCCGTGGTCGTCCACGCAGGATTCGAGCGTGCGGAGCGAGGTGGTGCCGACGGCGAGGATGCGGCCCCCGGCGGCGCGGACGCGGTTGAGGCGGTCGGCGGCCTCCGGCGTGAAGACGAAATACTCCGCGTGCATCGGGTGGTCTTCGATGTTGTCCTCGGACACGGGCTTGAACGTGCCCGCGCCGACGTGAAGCGTGAGCTCAATCCGCTCCACGCCTTTTTCCTTCAGCGCCGCGAACGTCTTTTCGGTGAAATGCAGTCCGGCGGTCGGGGCCGCGACCGCGCCCTTGCACTGCGCGTAGATCGTCTGGTAGCGGTCGCTGTCGAGCGGCTGGTCGGGACGCTTGATGTACGGGGGCAGGGGGAGGTGTCCGCAGGCGGCGAAAACCTCCTGCGGGTCATTTCCGGTGAGGTCGATCACACACGAGCCGTCGGGAAGTTTTCCGGCGACCATCACGCGATATGGGGAGAGTTCGCCGCCGGAGGTGCGCAGACGCAGGACGGTTCCCTCTTTGAGGCGTTTCGCGCCGCGCGCCAGGCAGATCCAGCGTCCTTCCGTGTCGGGATTCAGGTAGAACAGTTCGACTTCCGCGCCGGTGGACTCCTTGCGTGCGAACATGCGCGCGGGGATGACGCGGGTGTTGTTCAGCACGATCGCGTCGCCGGGCCGCAGATAGTCCGGGAGCGATTCGAACATCCCGATCGAGACGTCCGAGGTCGCCGGGTCGAGCACGAGCATGCGGTCCGCGCCGCGGACCTGCGAAGGCTCCTGCGCGATCAGCTCCTCGGGCAGTTCGTAGTCGAAATCACTGGTGAGCATCTTCGTACATCCGCTCGTAGTTCCCGGCGGTGCGGTTCCAGGAGAAATCAGTAGTCATGGCGCGGCGGATCATCTTATTGAAGATGTCCGGCTTGGCCTTGCGGACGTTCGCCGCCCAGGTGATGGTGTTGTTCAGCGCCATGGAGTTGAGGTCCCAGAACACGAATCCGGTCGCGGGGGCCTTGTCGTTGTCGAGGTTGATCACGGTGTCGGCGAGGCCGCCGGTGCTGCGGACGATGGGGAGCGTGCCGTAGCGCATGCTGTACATCTGGTTGAGTCCGCAGGGCTCGTAGCGGGACGGCATGACGAAAAAGTCCGCGCCCGCCTCCGTGAGGTGCGCGGTGGCCTGGCTGGCATATCCGATGTACACGCCGATCTTGCCGGGGAATTTTCCGGCGAGGTAGCGGAACCAGTTTTCCAGGTACATGTCGCCGCTGCCGATCACCACGAACTGCATGTCGAAGTTCTGTGCGAGATACTCGAGGCCGCGCGCGAAGACGTCCAGCCCCTTCTGTTCGGCGAAACGGGAGATCGTAGCGAAAAGCGGTACATCGGGATCCTGTTTCAGGCCGAACTGCTTCTGAAGCGCCGCCTTGCAGACGGCCTTGCCGGAGAGGTCATCGGGCGTGAACATGGCGGGCAGCGTCTTGTCCTTCGCGGGATCCCATTCGTCCACGTCGATGCCGTTCAGGATGCCGCGGAGCCTGCCGCGCGCGGCGACGTGCCGGAGCGAGGCGTCGAGCCCGAATCCGTACTCGGGGGAGAGGATCTCGGACGCGTAGGTCGGACTGACGGCGTTCACCATGTCGGAGGTCATGATGCCGCCGTGGAGGTAGTTCACGCAGTCGTGGTATTCAAGGCAGGTGTAGTTGAAGAAGTCCCAGCCCAGCCCGGTCCAGTACAGCTTCTCCTTCGGGAAGATGCCCTGGTAGCCGATGTTGTGGATCGTGAGGGCGCTGCGGCATTTCTGGAACGCCGGGAGCGTGCGGTAGTAGTCGCTCTTCAGGTACACGCTGCACAGCGCGGCGTGCCAGTCGTTCACGTGCAGGATGTCCGGATTGAGCTTGCGGAGCACGGCGACCTCCATGGCGGCGCGGCAGAAGAATGCGAACCGCTCGGCGTTGTCGTCGTATTCCTTCCCGTCCCAGTCGTAGAGGCGCGGCCGGTCGAAGAAGCGGTCGTATTCCAGGAACATGAACGTGAGGTTCTTATTGATCTTCAGGATGTTGACGCCCGCCCACTCGATCTTCGGGCCGAACGGCACGCCGATGAGGTCGAGGCGTTCGTCGAATTTGAGGTTGAGTTTCCCCATCTGCTGACGGTAAAACGGCATGAAGACCGTGACCTGGTGTCCACGTTTGGCGAGGGCTTCCGGCAGAGCGCCGGAGACGTCGGCGAGGCCGCCGGTTTTCGCGTAGGGAGTGGCTTCGCTGGTGACCCAGAAGATTTTCATGGTGCGGTTCCTTTCGGTGTGAATCGGGGATGGGGTAGGGGAATTGGTTTCTAGTGGGGAGGGGATGAGTTCAGGAGCGGCGCATTTCCTCGCGGGCCTGCTTCAGGCGCTGGAGCTCCTGTTCGGTCAGGCTGTTGATGCCGGAGCGCGAGATCTTGTCGAGCAGATAGTCGAGCTCGCGCTGGGAGACGCGCGTACCGTTGAATCCGTAGTTGGACCCCGTACTGAAGTTCGGGCCGTAATCGGGTTCGCGGTCCGGGCTGCGGTGATAGGTCCAGCCGGAAGCGGAATTGCCATTATTGCCGCGCGGCTGACGGATTCCGCGGCGTCCGCCGAGCGCGGCGAGCGGATCCCAGAGCATTTCTCGGCGGAAGAAGAACTTGATGAAGAGATAGCCGCCGACGAACCCGACGATGTGGACGAGATTCGCCACGCCGGGCTGTCTGCCCGTGATCTCCAGCACGATCTCCAGCACGAAGAACACGATCGCCATGGTCCTGAGCTTGATCGGGAACGGGATGAAGAGCAGGAGCATCGGCGTCTCCGGGGCCATGACCGCGGCCGCGGCCGTGACCGCCATGACCGCGCCGCTCGCGCCGCAGAGCACCGCCGGACTGTTCCACGCCGCCGCCAGCCAGACCATGTTGCCGAGCAGGCCGGTGGAGAGGTAGAGCCCGAGGAACGCCTTGCCGCCGAGACGCGGCGCGACGATGCCGCCGAAGATGTAGAGTCCCCACATGTTGAACAGGATGTGCGAGATCCCGTCGTGCATGAACATCGCGGTCAGGGGCTGCCAGAACATCCCGCCGATGAAGTGGTCCGGGCTGAGCCAGAGCTCGTTGATCGCGAACTCGCGCTGTCCCATCGTCAGAATAAACGCCGCCACGTTGATCGCGATCAGCGCGTAAACGCATTTCAGCCCGGTCTGTACCGTATTCTCCGGTTCGGGCCTCCGTCTCATATAGTCTCTGTCGTCAAGCATGATCCTGTATCTCCTGTCAAAAAGATTCGCAAACAATAATATACTCCGCGGGCGGGCGTTTTTCAAGCAGAAACAAACCGCCGGTGCAGGTGTTTTTCACCTGCTCCGGCGGTGAGAACGTTTCAAAATGCGGTGTTATCTGTCTTTGATGACTTTGTACGTGTAGGTGAGCGTCTTTTTGCTGTTCGCGGGAAGGGTGATGTCCCAGACGAGCTTGTTCTTGCTGTTCATGGTGCGGTCGGTCGTCATGACGGACTTCGCCGGTTTTTCGTCCGCCTCGATCAGCTCGCCGAAAAAGACGGAATCGACGCTTATCTTCACATCCTTTCCCGTGCGGTTCACGAGGGCAAGCTCGACCGTGACGTCCGGGTAACGGTAGCGCAGTTCGGAGAGACCTTCCGCCCTCGGCACGCGGAAGACGCGTTCGCGGTTGCCGCTTTCGAAGTGGGACATGGTGCAGGAGACGCCCAGCGCGTGCGTGATCCTGACGGAGGCGAGTTCGCCCGAGCCGAACCAGGAGCCAGTGCTCTGGCCGAGGATCTTGCCGTCGCGTTCGATCTCGTACGGGGCGGTGGTGAGGGCGAAATCGAACGGATTGCGGAAGCGGACGGTGCTCCACACGTTCGTGTCGGGCGTCTTTTCCCCGAACGAGAATTCGCCCTGAAGCGGAGCCGACCAGGTCGTGACGTATTCGAAATCCGCCGTTTTCGATGCGACGGGGAGATACACGACGTCGCCCTTCTTCATCGTGAGCTTCCCGACGGACTTGTACTGGATGTCCTCCATGCCGGAGGCGGACCACTTGGACGGCGGCGCGTCCGGCTCGTCTTCCTTGTTGATCTGGACGACCGGGCGCGCGTTGCTCATCACGCTCTGACTCATGACGCTCTGGCTCAGGATGCCGGACGTGGCGTTGCGGATGTAGTTCGGCGTGCCGGCGGACGGATTGGCGAGCGACTGGAGGAACGTGCTCATGGGGAGCTTTTTCGCGACGGCGGCGACGACGGACGCGAAATCGAGGCTCGGGAACCCGGAGATGAACTCGACTTCGGCATTCTCGAAATCGCTGTAGTTGTTCATGACCGTAGCCGCGGCGCTGACCGTGACCTTGCCTCCGCCGTCTTTTCCTTTCTCCTCGGAAAGGTCCAGCCGATAGAACGGCGACCAGGTGATCCCCTCGGTCAGGTAGCGCATCCGCACGGGGCGGTAATCTTCCATCGTCGCTTCGACGATCTGGATCTCCTCGGTCTGCTTGACCGGCTTCGGTGCAGGCGGCTGGGGGACGTCGTCTCCCTCGTACAGGCTCTTTGCGTTGATCTCCACCACGTCGGATTGGCGGACGGCGATGAAATTCCCGTCTTCGGTTTCGAGCGTGAGGAAGCTCGCGCCGAACGAGGAATGCGATTTCACGGTGGAGGCCGAGGACGTGATGCGGACGGGCATGGAGGAGGACCGGTACGCCGACATCTCGTCCATGATCTCGACGGGCGTTTCCTTCGGCTGTTCCTGCGGCAGAGGCTTCTGGTTGCCGACCACGCGGCCGGAGATCTTTTCGCCGTCCTTCGTGCGGACCGTGACCTGCTGCCACTCGAAGACGTCGGTCATGGTGGTCCATTCGGGACGGTACCCCGGCGCATCGTTCTTCTTCGCTGCGGGCGCGGGTTCCGGCGTGACGTATTTTTCAACCGTGGTGCGGCGGAGCCTCGCCGTCGGATCATCGAACCACAGCGTGCCGTGGCGGGGCGCGATGCTCCGGGTCAGGACGAGCGGTTTGTCCCAGACGCGCGGCGCGATCTCGCGCGTTACGAAGCAGAAGCCGTTCTTGTAGAGCGAGACCTTCACGATCGGGGCGTTGTCGGGTTCCTTTTTGTCGGCGTCCTTTTCGGATGCGGATTGTCCGAACAGCACGGCGGGCGCGAACGAGGCGGCGAGGATGATAGCGAGGATGGCGGCGCAGGGGAAAGCGAACAGTGATCTTTTCATGTCCCGGACTCCGGTGTTGAGGTGTAATAAGACGCGGGGAATCGAACTCGTTTTTATTATACACTGTATTTCCGCGGTTGTCAAGCGGAATATGGCTGTTTTCGATTTGCAAAAAGCAGGTGAGGCTTGGGGATATCTTTTCCCGCCGGAAACATGGATATGAACTTGATAAAACGGTATTCGCGTGCTATATTAATAGATTATCGTTTTATCATCGGAACCGGTCATTTATTTGAGTCAACTTCGAAAGGACGGACTTATGTCGGAACAGAGCGCAATGTGGATCGAACGCTGCCATAAATATACTATCATCGACGGGGAATCGTCGTTCCAGATCAACTTCGCCGGAATGAAATTCGAGGACGAGGATCTAAAGGCGATCGAACCGCGTTTTACGTCCGTTCACGCCGAAATGCAGAAGATCGAATGCGGCGAGATCAAGAACCCGGACGAACACCGCAAGGTCACGCATTTCACCGACCGCTCCGTGTACTCCGGCAGCGCCGAGTTCGCCGACGTCGAGGAATTCGCCGCCGACATTCGCGCCGGCAAGCTGACCGGATCGACCGGAAAGCGTTTCCAGGCCGCGATCATCAACGGCATCGGCGGATCCGCGCTCGGTCCGCAGCTGCTCCAGATGGCGCTGAACGGCCCGTACTGGAACGAGCTGAGCGAAGAACAGCGCGGCGGCAACCTGAAGATCTATTTCCTCGACAATACCGACACGGCCGGAGCCGCCGACGCGATGCGCGTGTGCGACCTGGAGACCACGCTCGTCGTGAACATCTCCAAGTCCGGCGGCACGCAGGAGACCAAGAACAACATGATCTTTTGCGAGAATGCCTACGCGAAGGCCGGACTGCCGTTCGCGAAGCATGCCTGCGCCATCACCATGAAGGGCAGCGAGCTCGATCTGCACGCCTCCCGCGAGGGGTGGCTGAAGACGTTCGAGATGGCGGAATCCATTGGCGGCCGCACCAGCGAGACCAGCATCGTGGGGCATCTGCCCGCCGCGCTCGCCGGGATTGACTTCGGCGCGCTGCTGGAAGGCGCGTGCCACATGGACGCCCTCACGCGCAATCCGGCGCTCCTGCACAACCCCGCCTACATGATGTCCGCAATGTGGTATATCGCGGGCGGCGGCAGGGGCGACAAGAACATGGTGATCGTGCCGTATTCCGACCGCCTGATCCTGCTGTCGCGCTATCTGCAGCAGCTGGTGATGGAGAGCCTGGGCAAGGAGCTTGACCTGGACGGCAACGTGGTCCACCAGGGGCTGAACGTCTTCGGTAACAAGGGCGGCACCGACGCCCACGCGTTCATCCAGCAGCTCAACGACGGCCGCAACGACTTTTTCATCACGTTCATCGAGGTCCTGAAGGACAGCACGCCCGCGCCCGTCTCCGACGGCATCGACATGGGCGACTATCTGCACGGATTCCTGACCGGTCTCTCCAATGCCCTCCGCGGGCACGGCCGCAGCGTGATCGAAATGCGGATCCCGGAAGTGAACGCGTTCTGCCTCGGCATGATCATCGCGCTGTACGAACGCGCCGTGGCGGCCTACGCCGAACTCATCCATATCAACGCGTTCCACCAGCCCGGCGTGCAGGCGTACAAGCTCGCGAGCAAGGGCGTCATCAAGCTCCTGACCGAACTCGAATCCTCGCTTCCATCCGTCGCGCCGTTCTCCGGTTCCGCCGCCGAACTTGCGCAGAAGCTCAACATCGAGGACAACCTCTACGAGCTCGAAGGCATCCTCGCGAAGCTCTCCGCGAACTCCGATACGCGTCAGATCCCGGTCCGCATCGACCGAGCCTGGAGCAAGGACGGCGGCTGGGTGTACACGGTCGAGGCAAAATAATCGTGCAAGTTTCATGGTTTTCCCCCTGCGAGCTTGAAAAATACGCCGCAAGGTGTTACATTAATCCGTTAAATCCAATCCTCCTACACCCCGCCGCACATCCATGAGCAGACGCACCGAAAACGAGAAAGAATTCAAGTCAGTGAGCTACTGGCGCATTCTGCGCTTCGTCCGCCCGTACTGGCTCATGCTCACGATCGGCATCCTGGCCGGCCTGACGGTCGGCGGATCGATGTTCGGCGGACTGATGCTCCTGCCGGACATGGCGATGATCGTGGACCAGGACCCCGCACAGTCCGAGAAAAACCAGAAGACGGCGGAAGAGGTGATCCGCGCGGTCGAAGAAGCCCCGGCCGGCATGACCGAGGAGGAAAAGACGCAGATGGTCACGGAGATCATGCATCCCGTCGACACCGACCCGAAACTGACCAAGTCGCTGGACAAGCTCCGGGATTACAAGCAGACGTTCCACCTGCCCATCGAGGTCGGCAAACGTTCGGTCACGGTGCAGTGGCCCGTGGAATTCGAGTTCCCGATCGTGGACCAGTCCGGGCGCATGACGTGGCAGTTCTTCATGGTCTACGCCGTGCTGTTCATTCTGGCATGGATCCTGAAAAACCTCGCGACCTATATCAATCACTACAATATGCGCTGGGTAAGCGTCCGCGTGATCGCCGACATGCGCAATCTGCTGTACGAACGCCTGCTCTCCCAGTCGATGAAATTCTTCGGGCGCCAGGACGTGGGGCACCTCATCAGCCGCTGCACCAACGATACCGCCATGATCGAGCACTCGGTTGCCGACGTGATCGCGGACATCACGCGGTGTCCGCTGGAGATCATTGCCTGTCTCTGCGCCATGATCATCGCGAGCGTCCAGCAGCACATGTTCACCATGCTGATCATCATCGTGGTCGGCATGCCGCTGTGCGTGATCCCGGTGATGGTGCTCGGCCGCAAGATCCGCCGCATCTACAAAGGCGCGTTCGCGCAGGTCGCCGAGCTGGTCTCGCGCATGCACGAGACGTTCTCCGGCATCCTGCTCATCAAGTCCAACCACACGGAAACGCGTGAAGCGCGCAAGTTCGTGCTGGTGAACGGCAAGTATTTCCGCACGGTCGTGAAGGCGCTCCGCCTGAAGCTTTTCATGGCGCCGGTCATGGAGACCGTCACTGTCACGATCTCCCTGGTGTTCCTGGTGTACGCGTACTCACGCGGCGTTTCGATTTCCCAGATGTTCATGCTTCTGGCGCCGGCGTTCCTGATGTACCAGCCGATCAAGGAGATCACCAAGATCGTGAACAATCTGCAGCGCAGTATGGCGGCCGCGGACCGTTATTTCGACCTGGTCGACACGACTACGGCGCTCCCCGAAAAGCCCGATGCCGTCGAGCTCCGCGAATTCCGCGATGCGATCGTCTTCAATCACGTGTCGTTTGCCTACGAGCCGGGCCGCGACGTCATCCGCGACATCTCGTTCTCCATTCCGCGCGGCCAGATGGTCGCCGTGGTCGGCGAGACCGGCAGCGGCAAGACCACGATCGCGTCATTGCTGTCCCGTCTGTACGACGTGACGGGCGGCGAGGTGCTGATCGACGGCCGGAACGTGACCGACTACACGCTCGCCTCGCTCCGCAGACAGATCGGCATCGTGACGCAGGAACCGATCATCTTCAACGACACCATCGCGAACAACATCGCGTACAGCCGTCCCGGCGCCACAATGGAGGAGATCCAGCAGGCGGCGGAACGCGCCAACGCGCACAACTTCATCGTTTCCGGCACGCATCCGCTCGGATACGAGGAGGAGGCCGGCGAAAAGGGCTGCAAGCTCTCCGGCGGCGAAAAACAGCGCATTGCGCTCGCACGCATCATCCTGAAAAACCCGCCGATCCTCGTGCTCGACGAGGCGACCAGCGCGCTCGACACCGTGACGGAGAAACTCATTCAGGATGCTCTGAACCGCGTCATGGAGAACCGTACCGTGTTCGCCATCGCGCACCGTCTGAGCACCATCCGCAACGCCGATCTGATCCTGGTGATGGACAAGGGCGAGATCGTCGAACGCGGCACGCACGAAGAGCTGCTGGCCATGAACGGCCGTTACCGCAAGCTCCACGACACGCAGTTCTCCATGGACCGCGACGTCTGACCGCCCGGACGAAGGGGAGGCGGAGACGATGAAAGAGTTCCTGGTGCATGTCCGGACCTGGTTCCTCGATCTGACGAGCAACATGAGCGTCACGGACGAGGACGCGATCCTGACAGCGCTCCTCCTGATCGTGGTTACCGGCCTGATCGGCGGCGCCGTGGCGAAGAAGCTCAAACAGCCGCTGATCTTGGGGTATATTCTCGCGGGCGTTGTGGTCGGTTATCTGTTCAAGGCCGGGCTCGGCGAAGTCGCAAACACTGCGGTGAACTCGCTGGCGAACGTCGGCGTGGCGCTGCTGCTGTTTTCCATGGGGCTGGAGTTCTCCAAAAAGGACATCCGGCCCGTTTTCAAAATCGCGGTCTTCGGCGCGCTGGCGCAGGTCCTTTTCACCTTCCTGGCGGGGACCGGGATCGCGTGGCTGCTGAGCCGCGATCCGTCCGTCAATTTCGCCGGAGACACGAAAATCCCGCTGTTCAGCTCGAACGTCTCGCTGTTCCTTTTCGGCATCTGTTTTGTTTCCACCAGTACCGCGGTCGTCCTGAAGACGCTCTCCAGCAAAGGCTTTGAAAACTCGCTCTCCGGACGCGTCATGATCGGCGTCTCCATCGTGCAGGACCTGACCGTGATGCCGCTGATGCTGCTGGTCTGCCAGCTCGGCGCCCTGTCGTCGGCCGGGGGCGGCCTTTCCTCGCTGATGCCGCTTGTGCTCAGTTCAGTGTTCATGGCGCTGATGCTGACGGTTGGGGCACGCTATCTGCCGAAACTCACGGAACATGCGGCGCGCCTGGAGTCGAAGGAACTGTTCCTGCTCTCCATCACCGGCATCGCGCTGGTATCCGGCGCGATTTCCGTGGTCATGCATGTGTCCTTTTCGTTCGGAGCGTTCCTGGCGGGCATCGTGCTGAGCGATAGCGCATACGGGAAAAAGGCTCTGTCCGAGCTGTCCCCGGTGCGCGACTTCTTTGCCATGCTGTTCTTTGTCTCCATCGGGATGATGCTCGACGTACACTACATGGGTATGCACTGGTGGCTCGTGGCCGTGCTGGTCGTCCTGACCGGACTTGCCCGTACAACGTTCCTGGCCGCCGTCACGTGGATCTTCAAGTACCGTAACGTGATTCCCGTGGCGATGTTCTTCGGGATGTTCCCGACCTCGGAGATCGCGTTCGTGGTGATCGGGACCGGTCTGCTGGCCGGATTCATCACGACCGAACTGTACTCGCTGATCCTCTGCGTGGTCGTCTGCTCCATGATCGTCGGACCGATCATCAATAACCTCACGGTTCCTGTTTACTCCCTGCTCCGACGGACGGTCTGGCGGAATCTGCAGAGCAAAACCATTGAGCTGCCTCAGCCCGACCTGGAAGACCACATGGTGCTGGTGGGCGGCGGGCGCATCTCGCGCGTGATCGCGCACGTGCTGACGCGTCTGAAACTGAAATACGTGATTGTCGAACCGTTCTACGATGCCTACCGCGAGGCGCAGGCCGAGGGGCTTAACGTGATCTACGGCGACCCCATGAGCGACATCATCCTGACAGCGGCCCATATCCGGGACGCGAAAGTCCTTGTGCCGATGCTTGAGAAACTTGAAGAATGCCTGGCGATCATCGAACTGGCCCGCAAGTTCAATTCGGACATCCTCACGGTCATGTGCGCCGCCTCGCCCGAGAACGAAAAGCGCCTCTCCGACGAGACCGTCAACGAGATCATTCTGTCGAATTTCGAGGTGTCGCTGGAGCTGACCCGGCGCATCCTGGTCCTGAACGACATTTCCGAGGCGCGCATCCAGAATTATTTGGATTCCGTCCGTGCCAGCCGCTACAAGCCCATGCTCGAAGACAGCCCGGCGTTCGCGCTCGCCGAAAAAATCCGTGCGTTCAACGGCATGATCGCGCTTCAATGGACGCAGGTTCAGCCGGACAGCCCGCTGGCCGGACATTCCATCGAGGCGTCGCAGATCCGCGCCCGGACCGGGATGTCCATCGTGGGTATTATCCATAAAGGCAGGATCGACGCGAATCCGCGCCCGGATACGGTGCTGCACGTCGGCGACCTGATCGCGGCGATCGGCAACGAGGAGCAGGCCGCGGCGTTTGCCCAGTTGACGCATTCCCCGATGGCAGGTTCGCCTGAATCCGCGACCACGATGGCGATCCCGATATGATGACGGTTTTATAAATAATGGAGGTTGAACGATGAGACATGTATTTCAGGTGGGCGGGATGCGCTGCGCATCCTGTCAGGCGCACGTGGCGAAGGCCGTGAAGGCGGTCCCCGGCGTGCAGAACGCCGAGGTGAATCTGATCACGGGACGCATGACCGTGGAGACGGACGATGCGCCGGACATGCCGAAGAAGATCATCGCTGCGGTGAAAAACGCCGGATTCACGGCCGAAATAGTGGAGGAATCGCCTGCGCCGGTTTTTGCTGTTGAACATGTTTTTCAGGTTGGCGGGATGCGCTGCGCGTCCTGTCAGGCGCACGTGGCGAAGGCAGTGAGGGCGGTCCCCGGCGTGCAGGACGCCGAGGTCAATCTTGTGACCGGGCGCATGACCGTGAAATGCGAAAATGCACCTGATATGCCGCAGAAGATCATGGATGCCGTGAAGAACGCCGGATTCACGGCTGAACTTGTGGAAAAAGCGCCAAAGGCGGCTTCCGCGCCGGAAACCGCCGGGCAGGCAGAAGCAAAACAGAAGAAAGCTCCGGCGTCTATTCCCGATCCGAGCCGCGAACTGTTCCGCCAGTTCCTCTGGTCGGCGATCCTGATGATCCCGCTCATAGGCGTCGCGTTCTCGGCCATGCACGGCTTCCTGAAAGATTATCCGCTCGACGCCGCCTGGCTTCAGCTCGTCCTCGTGATCCCGCTGCTGTTCGTGAACCGGGTGTATTTCGTGAGCGGCGCGCGGCGTTTCCTGAAGCTGTCGCCGAACATGGATTCGCTGATCATGCTCGGATCCGGCGCGAGCGTGCTGTACAGCCTCGTGATGACCGGAGAAATGCTGCTCGGGAAGATGCAGGGGGACGCCGCACGCGTGACCGGGGCGGCGGGCAACCTGTATTTCGAGACGTCCGGCATGATCCTGGTGCTCGTGACCTTCGGGAAATACCTGGAGGCGCGGGCGAAACGCCGCACGACGGACGCCGTGTCCCGCCTGATGAACCTGTCGCCGAAGACCGCGGTCGTGGTCCGGGGCGTACAGGAGATCGAGATCGCGGCCGATGAGCTCGCAGTCGGCGACGTCGTGGTGATCCGGCCCGGATCGTCGATCCCGGCGGACGGCGTGGTCGTGAGCGGAAACGGCGTCGTGGACCAGTCGAGCGTGACCGGGGAGAGCGTGCCCGCCGGCAAGGAGCCGGGCGACCGCGTGGTGAGCGGGACGATGAACGTGAACGGCTCGTTCCGGTTCCGTGCGGAACGCGTCGGGCGCGACTCCACGCTGTCGCGCATCATCCGGCTGGTGGAAAGCGCCTCGAATTCCAGTGCGCCGATCTCGCGTTTCGCGGACCGCGTGAGCGGCATTTTCGTGCCTGCCGTGCTGGTCGCGGCGCTCGCGGCGGGCTGCTTCTGGCTGTTCGTCGAACATCAGACCGTTTATTTCTCGCTGACGACCGCGATCGCCGTGCTGGTCATCAGCTGTCCGTGTGCGCTCGGGCTCGCTACGCCGATCGCGATCATGGTCGGCACGGGCGTCGGCTCCAAATACGGCATCCTGTTCAAAAACGCCGCCGCGCTGGAAGAGCTTCACAGCGTGAAAACCGTGGTGCTGGACAAGACCGGGACCGTGACCGAGGGGCGGCACCGCGTGACCCGCGTGGTGACGCTGAACCCGGACGGCACGCAGTCGGACGGCGGAGAGACGGCTTTCCTGCGGATCGCCGTGCCGCTCGAATCGAAGTCGGAACATCCGTTCGCGCGCGCCGTCGTGCAGTACGCGCAGGAACACGGCGTGAGCGTGTCGGATTCGGGCGTGGAGGGTTTCTCCGCGACGCCCGGGATGGGCGTGTCCGGCACGGTCGGCGGCGTCCGCTATGTCTGCGGCAACGCGCGCCTGATGGAGCGCGAGGAGATCCCGCTGAATGCGCAGGAAACCATGATCCGCGAGCTGGAATCCGGCGGTCACAGCCTGCTTTTCATGGCGGACCTCGACGCGAAAAAGCTTTGCGCCGTCATGGCGCTCCGCGACACCGTGAAGGACGGCAGCGCGGACGCCTTGCGCGCGCTTCATGAACTCGGACTGAAGACCGTGCTGCTGACCGGAGACACCGAAGTCGCGGCGAAAGCCGCCGCGTCCGAACTCAGGGTCGACCGTGTGATCGCGGGCGTCCTGCCGGACGGCAAGGAGGCGTGCATCCGCGAGCTTCAGCAGGACGGCGGCAAGGTGGCGATGGTCGGCGACGGCATCAACGACGCGGCCGCGCTCGCCCGTGCGGACGTCGGGATCGCCATCGGCGGCGGCACGGACATCGCGATGGAGACCGCCGACGTGGTGCTTCTGCGCGGCGACCTGCGCGATGTGGTGACCGCCGTCCGCCTGAGCCGCGCCGTCATGCGCAACATCCGCCTGAATCTCTTCTGGGCGTTCTTCTACAACGTGCTGGGGATCCCGGTCGCGGCGGGCGCGCTGTATCCGGTGCTCGGGTGGCGTCTGCATCCCATGCTCGGGACGGCGGCGATGGCGTGCAGTTCGCTCTTCGTGGTGACGAACGCCCTGCGCCTGCGGAAATTCCGCTGAAAACAAAAGAAGCTTTTTCCCGATTCCGTTTGACTTTTTCGAGGGGGATGGGTATATTATGCTCGTTTTCGTTTTCAAATATCAAAAACACACCCTTTCACCTCATAGTTCACCAAAGGAGCAACCATGAAATCCAAACTCCTCCTCGCCGGTTCGATCCTCGTTTCGGGCCTGCTTGTCACCTCCTGCCAGCTCGAACGCGAAAAGCTCAAGGCGCTCGAAAACAAAGTCTACGACGGCACCGACCTGGAACCCGCCGGCAACCCGATCTTCACGGACGCCTGGACCGCTGATCCCGCGCCGCTGGTCGTCGGGAACCGCGTATACGTCTATACGGGCGAAGACGTCTACCGCGACGGCGAGCAGAACGGTCTCCCCGGCAACTACAACATCGCCGACTGGCGCTGCTATTCCTCGGACGACCTCGTCCACTGGCGCAGCCACGGCGTCCTGCTGCGGCCGGAACAGTTCCCGAGCGGCATCAAGGGCACGGCGTGGGCATCCCAGGTCGCCCACAAGAACGGCAAATTCTACTGGTACTGCACGTACCGCGACGATAAGAACGGTGGCAACTCCATCGGCGTCGCCGTGGCGGATTCGCCCGTCGGCCCGTTCGTGCCCGTCGAAAAACCGGTCGTGCTCGACAACATGACCAGCGGCCGCGCCGGATGGAATGACATCGACCCGACCGTGCTGATCGACGACGACGGCACCGCGTGGCTCTCCTGGGGACACACGAACAACTACGTCGCGAAGTTGAAAGACAACATGATCGAGCTCGACGGCGAGATCACCGACACCGGGATGCGGAACTACACCGAAGGCCCATGGCTCTACAAGCGCAACGGTCTCTACTACAACTTCTACCCCGGTATGGGACGCGGCGGCGAGGTCATCAACTACTCCACCGCCGAGAACATCAGAGGCCCGTGGACGTTCCGCGGCCAGGTCACCGGCGCGGCGAAGAACAGCTTCACCATTCATCCCGGCGTGATCGACTTCAAGGGCCGCACGTTCCTCTTCTACCACAACGGCACGCTCGACCGCGACGGACAGAAGGGACAGGGCCTGCGCCGTTCCGTCTGCATCGACGAGCTCTTCTTCAACGACGACGGCACGGTCAAACCGCTGACGCAGACCAAGGAAGGCATCACGGAGCCGGTCAAGTAAGACCGCTTCGGTTTTCACCTTCAAAAAAGATTCGGCTGCCGCGCCTCAATCCGAGACCGGCAGCCTTCCTGTTTTCAAGGGAAAGAGACAACTGTGGGGGGTTACCATCTCCCGGACGCGCCGCCTCCGCCGAACGAGCCGCCGCCGCCCGATCTGCGGGAACCGCCCGACCTGTGAGAAGAGCTTGACCTGTGACTGTAACTTGAGCTGCGGCCGGAACTCCGGCTCGAACCGCCTGACGAGGAGCCGGTGCTGCTGCCGGAATACAGTTTGCGGAATTCGACCGGATCGAAGAGGAAGTAACCGGGCACCGACGTCTTCATGACGCGTCCCCAGTACCCGAGCACGACGCCCAGCAGGGCGAGCAGGATGCCGAAGGAGCCCAGAAACGCCTCGATGTAATCCGGTTGACGCGGATCCCGGGACGATTCGGGAGGATTGACGGACGGGATGATCGCGACCGCGCCTTTCTGCCCGAGGCCGCGGGCGGTATCCAGGACCGGGTTTTCCGCGAGATAGCGCTCCATGCCCTGGATGATCTTCAGGCAGGCGTCGGCGTATCGTGCCTCGCGGAGTTCCGGCACGGCGTCGCGGAGCAGATCGCCGCAGCGGGCGTCGGTCAGGAAGGCTTCCCAGCCGTAACCGACCTCGATGCGGTTCCTGCGGTCGTCAATGGCGAGGAAGAGCAGCGCGCCGTTGTCTTTTCCGGCTTCGCCGATCTCCCAGCGGGAGGCGACCTCGAGTGTGTAGTCCTCCAGAAACGCAGTGCCGAGGGTCTTCACGGTCAGGACCTGGACCTGTCCGCCGACGGCGTCTTCCAGATGGCCGACCGCCTCGGAAATGGCGCGTTCTTCGTCCGGCGTGAACGCGTCCGCGAGGTCGACGACGACCCCGGACGGCGCTTCGGGGACTTCCCTGGTGTACGTCGCCCGGCGGGAAGAGGGATAGGGATTTTTGATCCCATTGTCCATCGTGTATTGATCCTGCTCCGGTCCGCTGAAGACGCCGAAGGAAACGACAAGTCCACCGAGGGACACGGCGAGCAGGATCGAAACGGTTTGCAGGATCGGGTGGCGAAGGACCTTGGCGATGCCTTTTTCCTTATATTCGTTCCAGTCGAGGAGCTGTAGTTCCGGCTCGTTCGGATGCCTCCGTTCGTATTCGTCCAGGATCCCGCGGTAACGGGCCAGATTGTTTGCCCGTTCCGTGCGTCCCATTCTCCAGAACACCAGCCCGAAGATGATCGCGATGATCCCGATCACGATGCTGATGACGGCGGCCAGATACGGAAGCGAGTCCGGCTGCGCCATCGGGGCCCAGTCGAAATAGACGCCGTCGAAATGCTCCAGCGTGCCTTTCGGCAGGTCGTCGTGTTTCGCCCGTTCGAGGGATTCCTTCAGGTGGTTCAGAAGATAGCATACCCGGTTCGCCCGGCAGGTCGAGTCCTGAATGGCGACCTCACCGCAGAGCCGCGATTCGTCGTGCCCGGTCAGACGCCATTCACCGCCCGTCAGAGCCATTTTGATGTTGTCGTCCTGCAATCCGTACATCAACAATACGCCCTTGTCCGGCGACCAGTCCGCCAGCACGGCGTCGAACAGCGCATGGAAGTCTTCGAAATGCTCGTCCACGAACATGACGGCGATGTCGCAGTTGCCTTCGTCCGCCACCTTGTTCGCGAGCTCCGTCACGAATTCCAGGTCCTCTTCGTGCAGGACGCGGCACGGATCGGACACGGTAACGCGATCCGTCGGCGTCTCGCAGAGGATCGGACGCTTGAACGTCGTGGAGAAGAGGAGAAGTCCCAACCCGATGACGGAGAAGAAAAAGAGGAAGAAGAGCAGGAAACATCCGAGCCTCGGCCGCCGGAGCTTCAGGCGTTCGTCCACGACGATATGTTCGGATGTTTTTTGTTCTGCGGCGGATTCTGATGAGTTGTTCTGCGCCATGATGCACCGGGGGGAGGGGGGAGTTTTTTATGATTTCTTCCGGCAGATAAATTACAGCGGAAAGGCGGAAAAATCAAGTGCCGATTGAAAGAATATGGGCTTTCATCAATGCAAAAAGATCGGGACGCCTCCCACCCCCTGGGAGACGCCCCGTGGAACAATCGTTGTTTTCGAGGAGACCTGAACTCTCCTCAATCCTCCACGAAGAGGTCCTCGTCGTCGAACGGGCGGACGTGGAGTTCGCCGGATTCATCGTAGGTGATGGACGTGTTCACGGCCGAAGCGGTGGGTGGCAGAGGGACGATCTTCCGGTTCGATGCGTGGACCACGTTCTGAGCGGTGAACCCAGGTCCGAATCCGCTGAAATTGCCAGCGAAATGAACATCGGAATGATGTCCGCCGAAGTGGCCGCCGAAGTCCATGCCGTGCCCGAATCCGCCGAATCCGGCGAAGGTGTAACCGAAGTCCATGCCGTAGCCGCCGAACCCGTATCCGCCATACCCGTATCCGAATCCGCCGAAGGGCTGGAATCCGCCGAAGCCCATGTGCTCGTTGGTGTGTGCGAACGCGTTGATCGAGACCAGCCCGGCGACCGCGGCGATGATGATGACGGCGGAGAGTTTATTGATGAGAAGATGGGAAATGGATTTCATTGTAGGCTCCTGATCGTGTGTTGGTTGAGTTTGTTGTTTCTGTTGCGCGCTTCTGATCAAATAACGCTCCCGCCGCGCTTGATATTGTGCCGGACACCAACTTTTTTTCAAAAACCGGGCGTCAGGAACCCGTATACCCTAAAGGGTATCTTTTTTGCCTTGGAGCGAATCCCCGAAGAGGAACATCGTTTTTCGGATCGCCGCTTGATTTTTCGGTGAAACGGCGCTATAGTATATACTTGCTCGAAACCGCACAAAACATGCAGAAGAAACAGGTGCCGGATCATCACGGACCATTATTTTTTTGCAAAGACTCTGAAGCGGTGGCATAGCTCAGTTGGATAGAGCGGCTCTCTCCTAAAGAGCAGGTCGTGGGTTCGATCCCCGCTGCCACCGCCAAATTTGAGCTCAAATCACCATTTTTCATACACTGTGAAACATGGTGATTTTTTATGTTTCGTGCCACGAATCGTGGAAAAATCGTGGAAAAAAACGTGGAAAGCTTCTGAGCTCAGAAAAACTGCCCGTTCAGCTCGTTTCAAAAAGCAAGTCGATGCAAAAACCATGTGTCCCGGCAAGCTACAACCGAAACAATCCTCCCATTGGGGTACCTTGACGGACTTTTGAGGTGAGAAGCAGGAGTTGTTATCACTGTTTTTTATGGTTTTCCACGATTTTTCCACGATCTGAGGTTAAAAATGGTATTTCGGCCGCTGTTGTTGAGGTAGAAGATTCTTCCGAAACACAAATCCAAAGAGGGGCGGTTACATCATCACCATGCAACCGGCCCTGTATTACAACCTACTTGCGATACCGTTTCCCGCGTCACCCCTCCGCTTTCAATGGAAGCCCATCAGCCCAAAGCGGGAAGAACGCGGACCGGTTCAGAACTTTTCTTTTTGCTCCTCGGGATCCAGATGGCGGATGATCCGGGCGGGATTGCCGCCGACGACGACATTGTCGGGTACGTCTTTTGTCACGACGGCTCCGGCTGCGACGACGCTGTTTTCGCCGATCGTCACGCCGGGACAGATCGTGGCATTGGTGCAGATCCATGCGTTTTTCCGAATGGTCACCTTATGGTAAGTAAAGAAACGGTGGCGATTGTTCACGTCATGGTTCACCGTCGCGATGCACACCCGCGGCGCGATCAGCACGCCGTCCTGGATCTCGATGCCGCCGCCCGCGCAGAGGTACACGTTGTCGTTGATGAAGACCTTTTGCCCGAGGCTGACCCGGATCCCCATGTCGCAGTAGAACGGCGTGAGGATGGTCACATCGTCGAGCTTGCGTTGAAAGAGTTCTTCCAAATACGTCCGGTACGACGGGTCGGTCGGGGCCGCCATGTTCGCCTTGTGGCAAAGCGACTTCGAACGGTTGATCTCCGCCGCCGCCTCCTCGATATATGATTCCCGGTCGTCGGTAGGGCCGCCATTGTCCATGATCCGGAAGACGATCCCCTGATGTTTCGTGTTGCGGTACATATTCGTCCTCTGTTCCGATGTGTTTTTCTGATCGCGAGATGAGATACTATAGCATTTTTCAACGGCATTTCAAGCCTCTTGCCGAAGATTTCGACACGTAATGAATAACGTGATCGACGACAGTTCAAACCGGCCAGATTCGTTTTTCACGGGGGGACTGACGCTGTATGGCGGCGTATGGAGGCTTTGACCTGATGACATCAAAAGTTTCCGATTGTTGTTTTTTTATTTTTCAAGCACTTGTAAAATACACAGAAGTACTATATATTTAGTTGATGCGCGTAACAGGCGGCAACAATCGCATGAGGAGGAGAGAAAATGGCGTACATCATATCCAGCGGAGAAGTCGAAAGCGGCATCATTCTTGAAAACGATTCCATGACCGTGCTCGACGGCGGCATCGCGAATAGCACCACGGTCAATTCCGGCGGTCGTCTTTATGTCTCCTCCGGCGGCATCGCGGACTGCACGACGCTCAACTCAGGCGGCAACATGTACATTTCCTCCGGCGGTACGGCGGACAGCGCCACGGTCAACGAAGGCGGTTATCTCCGCATCTATTCCGGCGGCACGGCCACGGCAATCGTGGAAGACGGGGGATATGTGTACGTCACGAACGGCGCGACAGTCTCCTTTGTCGAACATGCATTCAGCGGATGCGTTCTTTCCAAGGCTTCCGCGACCGTTCACTCCGGTACGACGGCGATCGACGCCACTGTCAATTCCTGTACGTCTCTTCCGGCGGCATTGTGAACAGTGCCACGATCGATGTCGACGGTATCATATCCGTCCTCGGCGGCACGGTGAACAGCGTCACGGTCAACGCCGACGGCAGCATGCATATCCGGGACGGCGGGACGGCGGACGGCACCATCATGACCGGCGGCGGTTGCCTGCTTGTCTACAGCGGGGGTACGGCGACGAATATCGTGTGGACGCCCTGCGAAGGATATGTCAATGTCTATGAAGGAGGATATGTGACATTCGCCAGTGAGTATTCCGGCGTCTATTTCGGCTCGGGAAACAAGCTGCTGTCCAGCGCCTCCGTCATGGACGGCAAAACGCTTGACGACAACTTCGAAATGTACGTGATGAACGGCGGGACGGCGGACAGCACCACGGTCAACTACTACGGCAATCTGTATGTCCGGGACGGCGGCACGGCAAACAGCGCCACGGTCAACGAAGGCGGGACTTTTGCTGTTTCTTCCGGCGGCACGGCGAACAGCGCCACGGTCAACGGCGGCGGCATGATTATTGAGGACGGCGGGACGGCGGACAGCATCACGGTCAACGGAGGCGAGTTCCAAGTCTCCGGAGGCGGCACGGCAACCAATATCATGCTTGCCTCCGGCGGCGAACTTTATGTTTATTATGGAGGCGTGGCGACCGGGATCGTGGAAAATGGCGGGTATGTGGATTTCGAGGATGATGAGACTGTTTCTTTTGTCTCGAACTGTTTCAGCGGACTGGTCCTTTCCGAAGCATCCGCCACCGTTCATTCCGGCACGACGGCGAACAGCGCCACGGTCAACGAATACGGCAGTCTCCGCGTCCACAGCGGGGGGATTGTGAACAGCACCACGGTCAACGAATACGGCAGTCTCCGCGTCTACAGCGGGGGCACGGCGGACAGCACCACGGTCAACGGCGGCGAGTTCGAGGTGTCCGAAGGCGGCATGGCGAACGGCGCCACTGTCAATTGCGGGGGATCCATGTATGTCTCCGCGGGCGGCACGGCAACCGGGATTCTGGAAAACGGCGGATATGTCGAAGTCGACGGCGGCGCAACCGTTACGTTCCTCTCCAATACGCTCAGCGGACTTGTGCTGAACTACGGACGCTATGCCACGGTCCACTCGAGTACGACCGCAACGAGTGCTACTCTGGACTTTAACGGCGGACTCTACGTCCGCGGCGGTCAGGCGGATCACACCACTGTCAACGAAGGAGGCAAGTTTACGGTCTCCGACGACGGTCTGGCGGACAGCACCACTGTCAACGAAGGGGGCAGCATGATTGTCGCGGACCGCGGGAAAGCGGACGGAATCGCGATCCATGCCGGAGGCAGCCTGGAGGTCGGGTCCGGCGGTTCGGCAAGCGGCGCTACGGTCAATTCCGGCGGCAGCGCGATTGTCGGAGACGGCGGGAAAGCGACCGGAGTCGCGATCAATACCGGAGGCAGCCTGGAGGTCGGGTCCGACGGTTCCGCAAACGACGCCACGGTCAACGAAGGCGGGATTATGTTTGTTGCCTCCAACGGCACGGCGACCGGTATCACGGTTTATGCCGGAGGCAGGCTGGAACTCGGAGCTGGCGGAACGATCCAGTCCGCCGTAATCTCCAGCGGCGGCATCGTCACGGGACATGTCGATTGCCAGGGCATCACGTTCGATCCCGGCGCCGAGCTGCAACTCGATCTTTCGGTGATCTCGCCCGGAAATGAAAGCGCACTGGTCAATCTGGCCGGTCTCGCCGAAACGCCGGATTGTCCTTCTTTCACGCTCCCGGTCTCGAATTCGCAGGATTACGGCGACTACAAGCTTGCGGAAGGGGCGCGGGGATTCGAAACGAAGACGATTTCGGTGTACAATTCCGTCGCGGATTTCGGTTCGCTTTCGCTGGACCGGTCCGTGGTGGTCGGCAACAAGGAATATACGCTGAACTTGAACGACGGCGATCTGATCCTGAGCGTGAACGCAACACAGCCGACGCAGTATGTTTATCTGGACTTCGACGGGGAGAATCTGGCCCGGTACAGCAATCCGGACCTTGAATTGTCGTTCGACCTCTCCGTGGCCGATCCGGCGTTTTCGGACGAACAGCGGGCGGCCGTCGTTTCCGCCCTTTCGGAGCGATACGGAAAGTACAATATCGCGTTCACGCTCGAGCGCCCCGATGGCATCGAATTCTCCACGCTATATTTCGGCGTAAGCTCCGCGTTCGACGAATACGGCGATTTCTTCGGCATTGCCGAGACATGCGACGGGAACGATCAGGTCAGGGACGACAACGCCTTTGTCCTGCTGGATTCCGGGTATTCCGACGAACAGATTATAACGGTGGCGTCGCACATGCTGGACCACATCATGGGTTTCTCCTGGTCCGGTTCCGTCGACGGCAGCCCTGCCATCCTGAAATACGCGGAGAGCAAGGCTCTGCTTTCGCTCAGCGCAGGATGGGATCAGGAGGATCCTTACAACAAATATTGCCCGATCTATCCGGTAACAGGGGAACGGTGCGTGGTCGGCTGCACCAATACCGCCGCATCGCAGATCATCTATTACTGGATACAGAACGGCCTGCTCGATTTCACCTTGTCCCTGGCGGACTCGGATGCCTACCAGAGCAATCGCTACATCATGATCGAAAGCTCCGATAACCCGGAAAGCGGTCATCTTTCGTTTGCGGAGACAAACAAGCTGCTGCAGAATTTCAATATCCTGGACGAAAACTGCATTGCCGCGTTGTGTTTCGCCGCCGGAGTGGTTCAGCAGGCCGATTATACTTCGAAAGAAACATCAACGGCCTGGAACGGAGACCTGTTTATCCGGGCGGGCTTCGAAAAAGACGAAGCGGCGGAACAACATGAGTCCGGTATGTCGTACTATGATGTTCTGGCGTACGAACTTCTTCACGGCAGGCCGACCGGAGTTTCGGTCCGAAGCCAGAGTCATGCCATTGTCGCAGACGGATACGACAGCTCCAGAAATATGTTCCATCTGGATTTCGGATGGGGGGATGAAACCACCCGGTGGTATACCGTGGAAGAAATGGACGCATTGCGTCTCTATGGGGGAATTAACGGTTATATTCCGGTCGCTTCGCCCGATTTGACGATCGATAATCTGTCGGCCGGAAAAGACCCCGTCGAATGGAAGGAAGACGTCACGCTGACTTTCACGGTTTCCAACGACGGAAAGGAAATGTCGGAGGAGACTATGGCGTATGTCTATTGCGGAGACGTCATCATCGGGGCCTGCGGCATCGCTTATATCTCGCCCGGCTATTCCCGCGATTTCACCTGCACGGTCAACACGGCGTCGCTGAAGGTCGGGGAAAACGTCCTGACGGTGAAGGTCGCTTCGCAAAACGACGAAGGCGGTATTTCCGCCGCTTCCTTGACAATCACCTGCATGAACGGTGACGTCATTCCGCAGACGCAGACATGGGAAGAGATTACGGGAGCCACGCAGTACATTGTGGAATACTCCACGGACGATTTCGAGCATGTCGTCCAGCTCAATGCCGATACCAACGCGCTGGATTCCTTCCAACTGCCTGAGGGCAACTATCAGGTGCGCGTCAAAGCCGATGACGGCGAAGAATGGACTATAATTGAACCTGTCGTCGCAGGAGAGGTGACCGATGATCCGAAACTCGTCAGATCCAATGCGGACGGCAATTCCGACGTGTTCTTCATGAATGCCGTCGGCACATGGAAAAAAAGCTATGCGGCGCAGCATGTCGGCTCCGCCGATGATCTATGGGGCGGCACAAAGGAAAACGTTATGCTTGTCGGCAAGAACAAGCTCACGGATGTTTTCGAGGGCTCGGACGATGCCAATACCCTGCTCATGACCGACGACGCGAACGGCGACGCGCTCTTTGTGGACGACATCTATACGGCGTTGCCGGGATCTGTTTCTGAACAACAGTCGCGTATCGCCCGGATCAACGAAATCCGTGCCGGTGCGGGCGACGACATCGTGGACATGACCAGCCAGCGCTTTGAATACACGGGCGACGGCCTCACGATTCGCGGCGGTAACGGTGACGATACCATTTGGGCGAACAAGTGCGACAACTTCCTGTTCGGCGATGCGGGCAACGACCGTATTGTCGGCGCGTCCGGCAATGATGTAATCGCGGGCGGCATTGGGAATGACCGTATGCATGGAGGCGGAGGAGACGATGTGTTCACGTTCTGCGACAACTGGGGAACCGACACGGTCGAACAACTCGCTGGTGGCAAGGTCACGCTGTGGTTCGCGTCTGGTAGCGAGGACAACTGGAATACTGAAACGCTGACCTACGCCGACGGCGAAAACAGCGTCCGGGTCTCCGGCATAACAGCAGATAAAATCACGCTCCAGTTCGGCGATGACGGCTCCGACCAGTTTGCCTTGTTGTCCGGCATGGGTGCGTTCTTTGATGCTACCTCGGCGCGCATCTTTGAGGAGGAAGGGAAAGGAATCCTTGCCAGTTTGTGATAATAGGCATAGTTTGAACTTAACGCCGTGGCAGAGCAATCTGTTGCGGCGTTTTTTGTGGGGGGCCAACTATAGCAAAATCAGCTCTTTTCCGTTTGAGGATAAAACACGTTCACTTTTCCTCTTTTTCTCAAGCTCTTTTCACTGCTGTCCGGCACTGCTGTCCGGTTAAAATATGGGTTGTGATTGAAAATGTCGGCTCCTGCGCTATAATAAAGAGCGCTAACAACCTCAATATAAACGTAGGGGACCCGACACTGAGACGAAGCGTCATATCCGGACGTTTCTTCTGCATCTCTGAGCAGGGCTCCCGGAGAAACATAGATTGTTCCGTTCAGGCTGACATGAGCAGCATGCGGAAAATAATCCGGCGGGAGATAGCGGCTGCCAATACGACATAAGATTTCAAAGAGACGAGCTTGACTTTCAGCCGAATGGAAGTATATTTTTCCATCGGACGGCTTTTTTACGATACTTGCCGTTGTTGTCTCTAAAACAGCGTAACCGTCAAAAAAAACAGGCAATCGTCAACCAAGAAGCATTTTCTGCGGGTGCAATCAACTGAAAAGCAATATATAGCGTCGATACAGGACGAATACTCCCAAAGAGCGGGTCGCGGGTTCGACTCCCGCCGCCGCCATTATGCCGAACAGCAGAGCAGGGAATGAGATAAACACAGGAAAAAGAACAGCGATGGCAATCCCTTACAGACAGGAAGTCCTTCGGAAAATGGTGCATCTGAGCTCGCTCTGGATGCCGTTCTCTCTTTTTTACCTCCCGCGGCTGTTCAACGTGATCATGTTCGGCACATTCGCCGTGCTGAACGTCCTGATCGAGATCGCCGTGTTCCGGCAGGTTCCGTACGTGACGCCGCTCTACAAGAAACTGTTCGGCAAGATGGCCCGCGAGAGCAAGCCGGGGCAATTCCGGTTCAGCGGAGCGCCGCCGATGTACGCATCGGCCTGCCTGACCGCGCTGTGTTTCTCCCACCGCGTGGCGTCGTGCGCGTTCGCGATCCTGATCCTGAGCGACACGTCCGCGGCGCTGATCGGGCGGAAATGGGGGCGTCACCGTTTCTTCAACGGCAAGTCGCTGGAAGGTTCGCTGGCGTTCCTGCTGAGCGGCTGGATCATCGCGGCGGGATTCTGTTTTGTCGGCGGCCTGCCGGGCGCGACGCTTGCGATCTGGCTGTCCGGCGTGGCCGTGTCCTGCATCGCCGAATTCTTCAACGAGCAAATCCACCTGGACGACAATTTCACGATCCCGCTGCTGTTCGGCGCGGTCGCGGAGTTCCTGCCCCGGCTGCTGTCATAAAAAAAGGAGACAAGTTCAAAATGAGCGAACCGAGACTTTACCGTTACGATACGCACGTCCACACCTCGGAGGGGAGCAAATGCGCCAAATCCTCCGGCCGCGAGGTCGCCGAGGCCTACCACGTGCGCGGCTACGACGGCATCATCATCACGGACCATTTCTTCAACGGGAACAGCACCGTGCCGCGCGATCTGCCGTGGCGGGACCGCGTCGAGCTCTTTACTGCGGGCTACCGTGCGGCGAAGGAATACGGCGATCAGGTCGGCATGCAGGTGTTTTTCGCGTGGGAGGATTCCTCCGAAGGGAACGATTTCCTGACCTACGGGCTGGACGAAAACTGGCTTGCGGATCATCCGTTCATCGACCGCCTTCCACTTGTCGATTACCTGAAGTATATCCGTTCCGAAGGCGGCACGATCGTCCATGCGCATCCGTTCCGGCAGGATTACTACATCCCGATGATCCGCCTGCTCCCGGACCGGGTCGACGCCGTGGAGATCCTGAACGGCCATCGCAAGGACGAGGAGAACCGCCGCGCGAAATGGTACGCGGACAGCTACGGTCTGCCGTGGACGGCGGGCTCGGACAATCACGACGTGGTGAACGGTTTCGCGGAAACGGGCGTGCTGCTGGACGAACGCCTCACCGATACGGCGCATTACGCGCGGCTCGTCCTCGACCGTAAAATCCGCAGCTGTTTTCCGCATCTTATTGGCTGCTGCTGATCCTGATTCCCGGCAAAAAAAAGAAGGCCGTGCATTGCATCTGAGGCAGTGCGCGGCCGGATTGTTTTTTTGAAGATGTGCCGGAGAGGGCTCAGCCGGCTTTTTTCAGCAGATAGATGCCGTATGCGCCGAAGACGACGGTCGGGGTAAGACCGGCGAGGATCGGCGGCAAATAGCCGCTCTTCCCGGCGACCATGAAGATTTCGTTGAGCACCTGATAGAGCACGGCGATGCCGACGGCTGAGGCGATGGCCGTGAAGATGCCGGAGCGTTCGTTCTTCGTGGCAAGCGGGAACGCGAAGAAGGCGCAGAGGAAACACGCCCACGGGAACGCCAGACGGTTGTAGAAAATGGTCCGGTAGATGCGGCGGAGATTCTCCGCCATGCTCGGATTGTCGCGCAGGATGAAGAAAATCTCAAGCGAGGAGAGCGCTTCCGGTTCGATGACGGACTTGACGATCACGGACGGTTTGTCCGGGATCTCCTCCTCGGAAAAGACCAGCGGATCGGCGTCTGCGAACGAAGTGTCGCCGGGGAGGCCGTCGGAGGAATACTCGTGGATTTCCGGCTTGTAGAATTCCCAGCCGACACCCGGGACGAAACGCGTCTTTTCCGCTTCGATCGTGCGGACCAGGATGCGCTGTCTGGGCTTATCGGGATTCTTCTTGAATATCTTGAGCTTGACATTCTCCTGGAAATCATCGTCGTCGAACTGGCCGAAATACCAGCTGCGGAGGCGGTCGCCGCTGTGGAACTGGAGACGGGCGTTGCTTTCCTCCTCATAGTGTTCATTGTTGACCGTTTTTCTGAGGATTTCCGCCTGGCGCGTGGTTTCCGGGACAAGCTCTTCGTTGAAGTAGAAATTGACCAGCATCACGCAGAAACCGACCGCGAAGATCGGGAAGCCGCATCGGCTGAGCGAGATCCCGGACGCCCGGATGGCCGTGAGTTCGCGACTGCGGCCGAGATTGGCGAGCGCATACATGCAGGCGAGAAGGACGGTGATGGGAAGGATGAACCGGATGTTTCCGGGGATTTTCAGAATGAAGTATTCGACGGAGACGGAGACGGACGCCTTGTTGTCGAGGAAGTCGCCGACGTCGTTGTACATGTCCATGATGATGAACAGCAGCGTGAAGGCGAAGAGCAGGATGAAAAACGGCACCAGGAACGAGCGCAGGATGTACCCGTCGAGCGTGGGCATCCAGGAGAATTTGCGCGGCACGCCGTATTTCGATGATGCGTTGGAGGTGGGATCGGACATGAAAACGATGAGAAATGGGGTTTGGTGCGTCCGCTCCGGAAACGTCGCGGGGGCGTCCCGGAGCGGGGTTATCGGTTGAAAAGATCAGCCATCAGCCTCTGCGGCGCTGCGTGCGGCGTTTCTTTTCGCTCGGCTTTTCGTAGTGTCTCCGGTTGCGGAGTTCCTTGAGCGTGCCTTCCTTGTCGAGTTTCTTTTTCAGACGGCGGAGTGCGCGTTCGATCGAGTCGCCTTTCTTCAGTTTGACTTCCGTTGCTTCCATATTAATTCACCCCCTTTCCTGAACAATCTGTTGCATCGTATTTCATCGGTAAAACCTCTTGAATTCGGGTCGTCGGTTATTCTCCCGCCTCATCGGCGAGCATGGCGCGGAGCTTGGCGAGCGCCTGATTCTGGATCTGGCGGACGCGTTCGCGCGTACGGTGGATCTCCTGACTGACTTCTTCCAGCGTTTTCGGACGCTTGCCGTCGAGTCCGAAGCGAAGCTGAAGGATCAGGCGTTCGCGATCCTCGAGCTGGGAGAGCAGGGAGAGCAGACGGTGGACGGATTCCTCGTCGCCGAGGATGCGGTCGGGCGACATCGCTCCCTGGTCGGGGATGATGTCCTGAAATTCGCCGTCTTCGCCCTGCTGAATGGGGTCGTGCAGGGAGAACGTGCGGAGGTCGGCGAGGCGCAGACCGGTCACGGTGCGTCCGCTGAATCCGAGGTTGGCGGCGATCTCTTCGTCAGTCGGTTCACGTCCGAGCTTTTCCGTGAGTTTCATCTTGACGGATTTGATCTTGTTGATCTTGCCTGCGGACTGCACGGGGATGCGGATCACGCGCGACTGGTTGGCGAGGGCACGGCGCATGGACTGCTTGATCCACCAGGCGGCGTAGGAGCTGAACTTCGCGCCCTTCGACGGATCGAATTTCTCCACGGCGCGCATGAGGCCGATGTTGCCCTCGGAAATGAGGTCGAGGAGCGGCAGTCCGAGCCCCTTGAAATCGTGCGCGATCTTCACGACCAGGCGCAGGTTCGCCTCGATGAGCGTGGCGCGCGCCTCGTCGTGGTCGTCGTGGTCCTTGCCGTGGATCTGGGCCGCCAGCGTGACTTCCTGATCTTTCGAGACCAGTGAGATCTGACCGATGTCGTGCATGTACACCTTCATCGAGTCGTTCTTCGTGACGGGACCGTTCTTCGCCGCGGCCTTCGCGTTCTTCTTGTCCATCTTGGGATCTTTCGATTCCGCCATGAACTTGGAAAGATCGATCTCGGAGGCGTCTTCGACGTCTTCCAGCACCGCCGGAACGCCGTTCGCGTCGACCGTGCCGGTTTTCTTTGCCGGAACGACTGCTTCCGCCGATTCGACTTTGACTTTGAGCGTGGCTTTCTTGCCTGCCGAGGCGAAAACGGATTTCTTCGCGGAAGCCTTCTTCTCGGAGGGCGTGGCTGTTGCTTTAGCCTTCTTCGGCTCGGCTTTGGCCATTGCCGGAACTGCTTTCTTCGTTTCGGGCTTGGAAGCGGATTTTTTCGCCGGAGCGGTCCTGATCTCGACCTTGACGGCCGGTTTCCTGGCGGCGACCTTGATCGGGCTCTTCTTTGCGGAAGTCTTCTTCGTTTCCGGCTTCGCAACGGGCTTCGCTTCGGCTTTTGCCGGAGCGGCTTTCGCGGAGGATTTCTTCGCCGGTTCGAGCTTGACTGCGGCTTTGAACTTGACCTTGGAAGAGGCCTTTTTCACAACCGGTTCCTCGTCGAACAGGACCTCGGGCTTGAACGCTTTTTTCTTCGCCGGAGCGGTCTTCTTTGCCGGAATCGTTTTCTTCGCGGGAGCGGCCTTCTTTGCTGAAGTCGCCTTTGCAGGAGCAACTTTTTTCACGGGAGCGGATTTCTTCGCAGGGGCGGCGGGAGTTTTTTTCGGAGATGCGGAAACGCGGGCGGATTTGGCCGCAACGGTTGATTTCGCGGCTTTCACCTTGCCGGACGCGCCTTTTGCCTGCTTGCTGGAAGCAGCCGTTTTCGCGCTTTTTTCGGCGGCGGGAACCGCAATCCGTTTTTGTTTCGCATCATTTTTCATCGAAAAAAAGACCTCGGCGATTTGTTTTCCTGCGTTGAGCTGTTATATTGATAGTCGCAACCGTTTTCGATTCCGGCCTCCGCAACAGCTTTTTCGCATTCGTATGTCATGGGATAAACCCCAAGTTTAAAAAACAATTGCATATAATGTACATTCTAAATAGAAAAAGGCAAGAGTGAAATGAAAAAAAGAGGTTGGAAAAGTATTTTTTTTGGTTTAATCTCTAAAGCGAATGGCTGTGCCGGACGCATCGGCCCGCTCGAATCCGATATCATGCCGATCGCTCTGCTCAGCCTCGTTTCCGGCGGATCGAAATCATCCAGTGCCAAAACCTCGTCTGTGTCAAAAAAACAGATGGAGAAAACCGACGGGCCGCAAGGCGGGAAACGGAGATTTTTCTATGTGGCGGCATCGCAATCTCGCGCGGAACAGTGCCGTGATGACCTGACCGCCTGGGGCGAGGTCGCCGGAAAAAAGATATCTGTTCACGCCCTGCCGGACGGTTCGACACGGCGGCAGAGTCTGCTTCAATCGGACTCCCCCCGCGCCGAAGCGCTTCACCGGCTTCTGGAGAATCCGCCGGACGTGTTTTTCGGGTCCGTGACGAGCCTGACTTCGCCCGCGCCCGTGCCGCGCCTGATGCGAGAAAGCGAACTTGTGCTGAAGGTCGGCGACGAGGTCGATCTGAAAGACCTCGCGGAACGCCTCGTGGAAATGGGTTACGACGACGAGATCGAGGTCGGCATGCCCGGCGAATTCGCGCGGCGCGGCGGCCTGATCGACATCTTTTCCTCCTCGGAGACGTCGCCCGCCCGCATTGAGTTCTTCGGCGACACCATCGACAGCATCCGGTTGTTCCGTCCCGACACGCAGATGTCGACTGGTAAGGTGGATTCCTACCGCGTAATTCTGCGGTCTGGATCGGGCGGCGACGGTACAGTCGTGAACGGCGCGGAATACGCCTCCGCCCCGGCGTTCGAGTACCTCCTGGAGAATGATTCCGTGCTGGTCGAGGAGGCCCCCGGCGAGATCCGGACGCATCTGACGCGTTACGGCACGCCGGAGGAGGTGGAACAGTGGGCGGCGTTTGAGGAGAAAATGAGATCGGCGGGCCGTCTTGTCGCACTTGAAGACGCCGCAGGCGCAGCGATGCCGGACGGCGGACCGTGTGAGGCGTTCCCGTGTTACTCCACCGGACGCGACGCGATGGCGGCGGCCGCCGGGCATGAGTTCGCCGTGGACGCCGACGCGGACGGTAAATCGCTGGACCAGGCGTTTTCCGTGCTGGCGCAGCAGCTGACCGCGAGCCGGATCCACCAGTGGATCGAGGAGAAAACGCATGTGACGCTGCTCGTTGGGCCGGATTCCGATCCGCATCAGGTGCGGCGCTGGATCCTGGACCACGACCTGTGCGAAAACGAATTCCTGAGCGTGGAGGAGGGTAGCGTGCCGTGCGGGTTCTTCCTGCCGAAGGAGAAACTGGCGGTCCTGACGATCCGCGAGCTTTTCGCGCTGCCGTACCGCCGCCGGAGCATGGCGCACGAGCTTCAGTTTGAGGACGACACGCCGCGGACCGAACCTGTTTCGCGCGAGGACGCGGCGGGCGTGATCTCGGCGGGCGACCTTGAGGAGGGCGACTATGCGGTCCACCTGAATTTCGGCATCTGCCGTTACCTCGGACTGGATATCGCGGAGGCCGCCGGAGCACGCTCGGAGATGATCGTGTTGGAATTCGGCGACGATCAGGTGGTGCGGATCCCGGTACGGCATGCGCATCTTGTCACGCGCTACGTCGGATCGAAAAATACCCGCATCACGCTCAGCCGTCTGAACTCCGGCCGCTGGAACAAAGCCTGCGACGAGGCGCGCCACTCCGTGCAGAGCCTGGCGTTCGAAATGCTCAAAATCCAGGCCGTCCGCATGAAGAAGGCGGGCATGGCGTTCCCGAAGGACGACCCCGAACAGGAACTGTTCGAGCAGGCGTTCCCATTCCGGGAGACCCCGGACCAGCTGCGCGCCGCCGCCGAGATCAAATCGGATATGGAGTCGCCGCGCCCGATGGACCGTCTGCTCTGCGGCGACGTGGGCTACGGCAAGACCGAGCTCGCGATGCGGGCGGCGTGCAAATGCGCGCTCGCGGGGCGTCAGGTTGCCATGCTGGTGCCGACGACCGTGCTGGCGCAGCAGCATTACATGACGTTCAAGGATCGGTTCGCGGGGACCGGGATCGTGATCGAACAGCTTTCGCGGTTCCGCACGAAACCGGAACAGAACCGGATCATCGAACGCCTGAAAAGCGGCGGGATCGACATCGTGATCGGCACGCACCGGCTGGTGCAGAACGACGTCGGGTTCAAGGACCTCGGGCTCGTCATCATCGACGAGGAACAGAGGTTCGGCGTGCTGCACAAGGACCGCCTGAAACGCCTCCGCGCGACCGTGGACGTGCTGTCCATGACCGCCACGCCCATCCCGCGCACGCTCCATATGTCGCTCTCCGGCATCCGCGACCTCAGCACGCTCATGAACGCGCCGGTGAACCGGCTGCCGATCCGCACGGTCTTCGCGCAGTACGACCAGAACGTTGTGCGCATGGCGATCGAACGCGAGCTGAACCGCGGCGGCCAGGTGTACTATCTGCACAACCGCGTGAAATCGATCGACAAGGTCGCGACCGAGATCGGGGCGATGTTTCCGGACGTCCCGCTCGGCGTCGCGCACGGCCAGATGGACAAGAGCGAGCTGGAAGTCGTGATGTCGTCTTTCATCGAGGGCAAGACAAAGATCCTGGTCTGCACCTCGATCATCGAATCCGGCATCGACATCCCGAACGCGAACACGATCATCATCGAACGCGCCGACCGGTTCGGGCTCGCCGAACTCTACCAGCTGCGCGGCCGCGTGGGGCGCTGGGTGCGGCAGGCGTACGCGTACCTTTTCCTGCCGAAGGACGGCATTCTGACCGGAGACGCGCGCAAACGCATGGCGGCGATCCGGCGCTACACGCACCTCGGCGCGGGGTTCCAGCTCGCCATGAGCGACTTGGAGATTCGCGGCGCGGGCAACATCCTGGGCGAGGAGCAGAGCGGGCAGATCAACGCGGTCGGATTCCACCTGTACTGCGAACTCCTGCGCGACTGCGTGGCGATGTTCAAGGGCGAGAAACTGCCGACCGCGCCGGACTGCGAACTTTACCTCGATTTCCTGAGTTTCGCGGTCGAACCGCCGCCGGGTATGATCGCGGCGGGCATCCCGCCGGGCTACGTCGAGTCGCCGCGCGTGCGTCTGCACTGCTATAGACGGCTTGCGATGTTCACCTCGGAACACGACCTCGACGCGTTCGCGGACGAACTGCGCGACCGGTTCGGGCCGATCCCGGCGGAAGTCGACCATTTCCTGATGACGTGCCGGATCCGCCTCGCCGCCGCGGACGCGGGGATCACGAATGTGACCTGCCGCGGCAATCTGGTGTATCTGGAGAAAAACAAGCGCATGCTGAGGCGCGACGGCCTGATCCCGGCGATCCTGGCCAGCGCGAAGCCCGCGCAGAAACTGAAACTGGTCCTGCGTACCGTCCGCGAGTTCATCCCGCGCGAGGAGCAGGATTGATTGAGGAGGTAAGAACCATGAAAATGACCGCGGTCCTGAACGACATCACGAAGCTCCGCGTCGACGCGATCGTCAATGCCGCGAACTGTTCCCTGCTGGGCGGAGGCGGCGTCGACGGCGCCATTCACCGCGCCGCGGGCCGTCAGCTCTACGAAGCCTGCCTGAAGTTTGGCGGCTGTCATACCGGCGAGGCGCGCATCACGCCCGGATTCAATCTGCCCGCGCGCTACGTGATCCATACGCCCGGCCCGGTCTGGCGCGGCGGCACGCACGGCGAACCCGACCTGCTGCGTTCGTGCTACCTGAACTCGCTGGCGCTGGCGGAGGAAAACGGCTGCCGCACGGTGGCGTTTCCGGGCATCAGCATCGGCGTGTACCGTTACCCGCTCGAAGCGGCGGTAAAGATCGCAGTGGACGCGGTCGGCACGTGGGCCGGGAAACTGCCGGAAGAGGTCATTTTCTGCGCGTTCTCCGAAAACGTGCTGGATGCGTATCAACGCGCACTGGACGGATTTCAGGCGTAAACGAGCCGGATTCCACATGAAGCTGTCGAAATGGATCCCGTCAATCGTTGTCGTTGCCGCTTTCCCGGCATCTGCGCTGTTTTGTGATGCCGCGGAGGTTCAGGAAAAAGTCGCTCCCGACATCGTGATCCCCGCTCGGCTTCCGCAGGGACATCCGCGTATCTATGCCATGGCCGCCGACCGTGAAAAATTGCTTGAGAAGATCAAAACATGCAAATGGGCTGGCGACATGTACGCGCGGCTCGAACGCGAGGTAAAGCCGTACGTGGAGCGTCATAAAAGCGACCCGGACTGGATCGTCTCGCGGATGCAGATGAACTGGGAGGACGGAAAACGCCATACCATTTTCCATGCGAAGGACAACGCCGTCCCGTTTGCGGCGAGGTCGGGCAACGCGAAGTACCCGACGGTGCGCGTGGCAGCCGGACGCGTCGGCAACGGCACGGAACAGAAACTTGAGGACCTGATCCCGTTCGACGACGGCAACCTGAAGCTGATGCGTGACGGCAAGCTCACGGATGTGCCGTTCGATGAGACCGGGCTGGCGTTTGAGAACGAGAATATGACGATCCTGAACTTGGCGTTCCGGGCTGCCATCGTGTATTATTTCACCGGGGACGAGGCACACGCGAAGTTCGCGGCGGATATCCTGTGGGTGTTCGTGCGCGGCGCGGCGCAGCAGGAGCAGCTGAACCCGGAGGACGTCGCACCGAACGAAAAAGACGAGGTGAGCTCACACGGTTATCTGAGCTACGAAACGCTCGGCGACGGGCGGCGTTATCTGGCCGTGCCGCTGATCTACGACTTCATCTATCCGTACCTTGACCGCGTGTATTTCGAATCGGACGAGTTCAAAAACGGACGCGAAGACGGAAATGGTCCGCTGTGGGCGCCGGGACATCCTCAGGGCAAAAAGTGGGCGTTCGAGCAGTTCAGGATCATGTTCCGGAAGATGGTGGAAAACAAGATCACGCGGGGCGGCGGCCTGTTTGGAAACTGGAACCTGAACGAACACCTCTGCGCGATTCCGTACACGCTCGCGATGGACGACGACGCGGACATGCCCGGCGGAAAAGGACGGCAGTATTATCTGGATCAGCTGTTGAACCGCACGACGCCCGGAAACGGCGCGTACAAGGATGTGATTGCCGCCAATCTCCAGCCCGACACCGGGCTGTGGCCGGAACCGCCCGCTGGCTATGGGCAGGGATCCGTCCAACAGCTCGTGCAGTTCGGCTGGCTGTACGACAGGCAGGGGATCCATGTGTTGGACGACCGGCCTCTTCTGATGAAGGGCGCGTGTGCGTTCCCGCAGGTGGCGTTCCCGAACGGTCGTTCGACGGCGTGGGGCGACGGCGGCTACGCCACGATGTACACGCTTCAGGCGGAGTTGATGATCGCGTATGCGCGCGAAAAAGGCGACCGCGAATTGGAAGACCTGTTTACCTCAATGCTGAACTTCGCGGGCGGACGCGAGTTCAGCGGCGACCTGTGGCTTCCGCTCTTCGCGTTCGTGCCGGAACTCCGCCCGGTCGAGGCGAAACCGGCGATTCCGCGCGTCTCCTTCAGCCCGGCCCACGCGCTCCTGATGGGGCGTTCGTTCAGCTCGACGGGACGACCGGAGGACGCGCTGGCGTACAGCGTGTACGGCTTTTCGGAAAAGTCGGGCCATTACCACGAAAACGGCCTGGCGATGGAGCTGTACGGAGGCGGGCATATCCTCGGATGCGATTTCGGCGCGGGGCCGAACTACTGGCACATCCAGCACCGGATGTTCAACCGCATGGCGGTCGGGCACAACACCGTGGTCGTGAACGGTGCGGAAATCGGTTCGAAAGCGTATCTGCCGCTCAAGATCAACCTCGCCGATCCAATGCCCGTGCCGGGCGGGGAACCGAAGCCGGGCATGCGGGACAATATCCAGTTCTCCGACGTGTCGACGGTGCTGAATTTGAAAACGCTGAAGGCGGAGCTGCGGCGCGTGAACGCCATCGTGCGGACTTCGCCGAAGACCGGATTCTATCTCGACATCTTCCGCGTGAAGATGCTGGAGGGCGAGGGGAAGACGTTCGATTACCTCTACCACAACCTCGGGACGGGATGCAAGTTCGAAATGGACGGCGGCAGGGAGATTTCTCCGTTCGATCCGGCGTCCGGGTTCGGCTACGATTTCCTGAAAAATGTACACGGCATGGAAGGCGCAGGCGCGATCAAGGGGAGCTTCGACGTCGGGAAGGACGGACTGAAGATGAATGTCTTCATCCCGGACAACGGTCTCCGGCGCGAATTCTACACGGCGGAATCGCCCGCGAACTTCCGGTATTTCGACCGTTTCTTCAGGGAAAAGCCCGTGCCGACGCTGATGATCCGCCGGACGGACCCACACACATGGGACCGGCCGTTCGTCGTGGTGTACGAACCGGTTCGCGCGGACGACGGCGGTCCGCATGTCACTTCCGTGCATGTCCTTGACGGGAGTACAGACGGACAGTCTGGAGTTGAGGTGGTCATCGAGTTGGATGACGGAAGCTTTTATGCGATCGACAACACAGCCGGGACGAATCCGGACGGAGGGGACAATTACTTTGCCGTGGATTCCCGTGCATACGGCGGCAAGCCGGATTATGCCGTGTATGGCGATCCTGAACAAAACAGGTAAGGCGAATCAGAACATCCGGCGGACGTACTCGAAGAGAATGACCGTGGCGGCCTGCGCCACGTTCAGGGATTCCGCGTCGCCGGGCATCGGGATGTTCAGTCCGCGCGAGTTTTCGAGTTCGGCCACACCGGTCGCCTCGCAGCCGAGGATGATCGCGCTGCGATCGAAGAGGTCCGGCTCCAGAAAGACGTTGCCGCCGCTCGCCGGAAGCGTCCGGTAGCAGGTCTTCACGCCGAGTTTGCGCAGGTCCGCGGCGAGCTCGGTCAGGTCGCCGCCGTACCGGATTTTCAGGGAGAATTGCGCCCCGGACGCGGACCGGACGACTTTGTCGGAAAACGGGTCGGCGGTGCCGCGCGTGAGCCAGACTTCGTGCAGTCCGACGGCGCGCGCCGTCCGCAGGATGGTGCCGAAATTGCCGGGATCGCCGACGCGGTCAAGCACGAGCGCGAAGGGATCGGCCATGGGAGCGTCCATCGGGACGGGCGCCGGGCGGCGGGACAGCACGAGGATGCCCTGCGAATGGACAGTGGGCGCGATGCGGTCGAATTCAGATTGAGGTAAAACGACCGGTTCGACGGGCGATGGGAAGGGCAGGGCGGTGCCTTCGCGGAGAATCACGAGTTCGACGAGGTCCGGCGCAAGCGTGACGACTTCACGGGACGCGCGGAGACCGTCGCAGAAACAGTATTCGGAATCGCGGCGACCGTGGCGCGTGCGGAGCGCGCGGAGCAGCGATTCGGTGCGTCTGGTGAGGCCGCCGGATTCGGACATCCGAGGAAGCCCCGTTGCTTATGCGGCGGGCGTTTCAGCCGCGGCCGCGGGAGCGTCGGCGGGCTTGGCTTCGGCGGGCTTGTCGGCCGGAGCGGCCACGGACGCGGTCTTCGGATGGATCTGTTCGTCGAGCTGCTTGGCGAGGGATGCCCAGTAGCCGTAGACGGCGGAGGAGTCGGCAGCCGCGGCCGTGAAGTTGATCTTCTTCAGTGCGGCGTCGGCCTTCATCATCTGGTCGAGGCCGGAGAAGATGCGCGCGGCGGAATAGGCCGCTTCCACGCCGAGGTCGCGGGGCGTCTGGGCGAGTCCGGCGATGCGCTCGAATTCGGTCGCGGCGTCCTCTTTCTTGCCGAGCTGTTCGAGGAGGTAGGCGGCGTCGAGCGCGGAACGCACCTTGATGAACGTTTCGGACTTGGAGGAGGAGGCGACGGCGAGGAGCTGTGCGCGTGCCTTTTCCAGGTCGCCGGGCTGATTCGCGGTGATGAGTTCGCCGGCGAGACGGAGACGCGCGAAATCCGCGGCCTTGTTGCCCGGATGCTTCGCGATGGCGGCTTCGAGTTCGGCGATGCTGCCCGCGTTGGCGAGCTCGCGGCGGGCGGCGAGTTCGGCGCGCTGGATCGCGCCCTGGATGATGATGATGACGGAGACGAGCACGGCGAACGCGCAGACGCCGATGATGGCCTTCTTCCAGTTCACGGCCATCCACATTTCGAATTCGTCCAGCATCGTGGAAATGGCGGGCTCCTCCTGCGGAGCGGCGGGACGCTTGTGCTGCTGGGCGGCGGCGAGCTGTTCGAAGGACTCGATTTTCTTCTTATTTTTGTTGGCCATGGTGCAATATGTCCTGAAAAAGTGTTGGCGTTTTAAAATGATTCTTATAATATAGCGCATCCCGGGCGCAAAATCAACTCGAAAACCCCGTTCCGCCTCCCTTTTTTCGGTTTTTGACCGTCTTTTGCGTTCGACCGGACAAAAAACACCCGTACCGCGCGGATGGCGGCACGGGCGATTGGGTGCAGTGATAAATCTCCGTGGCGATGCGAAGCAAGCCGCTACCGCAGTCGAGAACTTGTCCTCGTGCTCAAGCGGAGCTGAGAGCACTACTGCAGTTGAGGGCTTGCCCTCATTCCCACTCGATGGTTCCCGGGGGCTTGGACGTGATGTCGTAGACGACGCGGTTCACGCCGTCGACCTCGTTGATGATGCGGTTGGAGATGCGCGCAAGGAGCGGGTAGGGGAGGCGCACCCAGTCGGCGGTCATGCCGTCGCGGCTTTCGACCGCGCGGATGGCGATGGCGTCCTCGTAGGTGCGTTCGTCGCCCATGACGCCGACGGAGCGCACGGGGAGGAAGACGGCGAAGGTCTGCCAGATCTTGTAGTAGAGGTTGGCCTTCTTCATCTCGTCGACGATGATCTTGTCCGCGCCGCGCAGGACGGCGAGCTTGCCGGGCGTGACTTCGCCGACGCAGCGGACGGCGAGTCCGGGGCCGGGGAAGGGCTGGCGCATGACCATCTCTTCGGGCAGGCCGAGCTGGCGGCCCACTTCGCGCACCTCGTCCTTGAAGAGGCGGCTGAGGGGTTCGAGCAGCTTGAACTTCATGTGGGCGGGGAGGCCGCCGACGTTGTGGTGGCTCTTGATGACGGCGCTCGGGTTGCCGTCGATGGAGATGCTCTCGATGACGTCCGGGTAGGTGGTGCCCTGCGCGAGGAAGGTCACGTCGGGGATGTTCGCGCAGGCGTCGCTGAACACCTGGATGAACTCGCCGCCGATGATCTTGCGCTTGCGTTCGGGCTCGTTGACGCCGGCGAGCTTCGAGAGGAACCGATCGGTCGCGTCGACGTACACGAGCGACATCTTGAACGTGCCGCCGAAGAGCTCGCGGACGCGTTCGGGCTCGTCCTTGCGGAGCAGGCCGTTGTTCACGAAGACGCAGGTGAGCTGGTCGCCGATCGCCTTGTGGATGAGCGCGGCGGCCACGGAGGAGTCGACGCCGCCGGAGAGGCCGAGGATCACGTTCGCGGATCCGACGGTCTCGCGGATTTCCGCCACGGAGCGTTCGATGAAGTCGGATATGGTCCAGTTCGCGGAGCAGCCGCAGATGCCGAGGCAGAAATTCTCGATGACGAGCGGGCCCATCGGGGAGTGGACGACCTCCGGGTGGAACTGGATGCCGAAGAGGCGGCGGTCGAGGTCCTGCACGGCGGCGAACTCGGTGTTGTCGGTCTTCGCGCAGGTCTTGAAGCCCTCGGGCAGACGCGTGACCTTGTCGCCGTGGGACATCCACATCTGGGTCTCGGATGGGACATCCTCGAAGAGCGGCGAGGCGGCCGTGGAGGTGACGATGGCTTTGCCGTATTCGCGGGCGTCGCCGTGCGCCACTTCGCCGCCGAGCGTCTCGACCATGAGCTGGAGGCCGTAGCAGATGCCCAGCACCGGGATGCCGAGTTCGAAGATCGCCGGGTCGCATTTCGGGGCGTTGGCCTGGTATACGCTCGCGGGGCCGCCGCTCAGGATGATGCCCGCGGGCGCGGCGGCGCGGATCTCTTCCGCCGGGGTCTTCCAGGAGACGATCCGGCTGTAGACGTGGAGTTCGCGGACACGCCGGGCGATGAGCTGGCTGTACTGGGATCCGAAATCCAGCACGAGAATGGTTTCAGGATGATTCATAACATTGTTTCTCATGGGGTCTGAAAAAAAGAGTATCATATAATATGATACTGAAACGGGAAAAAATCCAGTCCGAAACGGTAGATTTTAATAAAAATGTGCCTTTGCGGCGGTGCCGGATGCCCGTCCCGTTTTTGGGAGGAACTGTTGCCCGTTATCTGCCCTGCGTGTACGCCCATAAACCGATCATGAATTGAGATGCGGGATATTATCTTTTCTTTTTCGTATCTTTTGTTTCATCTTCCGAAAGCAGGCCGGGCGTGTCGCCGTTCGGCAGGAAGTTTTTCGGGCTGATGATGGAGTGCCCCAATTCTTTTTCCGTTTCCCTGCGGGCGTTTCCGGCGACTCTTCCGCCTCGTTTGGCGACCGATTTGTGTCCGGGCATGTTCGTGGGCTTCTCCTGTCGGGAAAGCTCCGTCGTAACGCGTTCGCCGAGCATGGTGAAGATCAGCTCCAGGTCGGTCATGTGATCGCGAAGATTCTGATTGGGCGAGTCCAGCCCCTTGTATGTTTTGTATGCGGAGGGTGTCATGCCGAACGTCGCCTTGCTGATCTCGGCGGTCAGAATCGCGTAATCGCGTTCCTCCGTGATGCCGCGTTCCTTCCATTCGTCCGTCAGGTTCTGCCGGATGGCGATGCCGCGAAGCCGTTTGTCGATCCAGTCCTTCGGATACCCTTTCTGCTCGTAAAGCGCCTTCATGCGCTCCTGAGCCAGTTCGGGATTTTCGATTTCCCGCACACGGTCATAGCCGACCTGCGCCAGCCATTGTTTGAACGGCTCAGCTTTCGGGGAGGGGATGGACTGGATAATACGGAACATGCCTTTGATGTTGGCGCAATCTGTTGTCCGCATCTTTCCGTCCGGAGCGGGCAATTTCAACTGTAGACAAATTGTCGACAGTTCAAATCCATCCTCAAAATGAACTCGTTTCTTCATTTTGAACCAGTAATCACGCGGGTTCACGCTGTCCGTTAAAACGGCGACGACGTCCACTACGGAAAAATACCATTCGTCGTTGTGCCATGTTCTCCGGATAGTCTTGTCCTGAAAGACCACGAGGGATTTTTTATCTTCGTTTTCGCTCATTTCGTTTTTTCGATTCCGCCAGTTGTTTGTTGTTTGACTGTTCGTTATAACATACACCTGTCTGTGCGGATTGCAAGCTGAAAGAACCGGTGATTTCACTCTTTTTTTCGGGACGCGGCAAATCAGAAAAACAGCCCGTAGTCCAGGCACGCCGACCAGTAGTCGGTCAGCTCCGGGTGCGCCTCGGTCTCGGCGATGACAGTCGTGACCGCCGCCGACCGCCACGCCGGATCGTTCCACAGTTTTTCCAGAAACGCGCTGTCGTGGATGTCGTTTAAGCCGTAGCGCCAGGTCAGTCCGCGGTTGCCCATCACGAGCAGGATCAGCCACGCGTGATCGGCGCAGGACACCGGATTATGGAAACGGCGCGCCATGTATTCGTCCGTGATCCCGAACGGGAAATCCCTGCAGGTCCCGAGCGGGTCGTCGGTCTGCATGAACGACCCGTGCCCGAAATAGGCGAAGAAGTATTGGACGCATTCGAATCCCTCCGGATCGCCGCCGTACAGCTCGAAGCGTTCGGTCGCGAGGGCGAAAAGATCGGACAGATAAAGGTTCAGGTCGTCCCACGTGCCGTCCTTGACCAGTTCGGAGTGGAAGAAGACCGTCCACATGAGAAACCGTTTGAACAGCTCTTCGTACTCCTCATCGCGAGCATGCACGCATTCCCGGTAGTGCGCGGCGAGCCAACGCGTGACGTCCGGCAGATAATGGGCGGATTCGTCGTAGGTCCCGGCGGGCGTCGACCCGTGAAACAGGACCGTGAGCTCGCGTGCGTTCAGATAACATCCGTCCTTTTGCAGGATGCTTTTTTTCAGCTCGTCGCCGTAACGCTGATACGGATCGGACAACTGTTTCGGTTTCGGGTATTTTGCCGCCTTGATCTCGTGCATGAAAACGCCTCCGTTTTCCGTCTTCCTTTTTCGCCGGATTCGAACTCAGAACCCGACCTCCGATTCCTGTTCGCGTTCGTACGCGCCCTTCTTGACGCTGTAATTGAAGAACGGGAAGACCGGCAGGAATCCGTTCGGGTTGATGTTCAGCAATCCGATCTGGAACGGACTGCCCTCAAACGTGGTGTTGAACAGCCCGATCTGAACCGGATTTCCTTCCGAGGTGTTGTTGACCGCCCCGACCTGAAACCCCTCCGTCAAATCGAGGTTCATAACGCCCAAATTCAGGCATTTCCCGAGCGAATCCCGGCGATCGCGTCCCCGATCTATCCCCGAATTGTACGTGATCGCACCGATCTGCGCACCGCGAACGGCGGAGGTCAAAATGCCTCCGATCTGGCAGCCGGTAATTTTGCTGTCGTTGTACCCGGAACAATCCAGTCCGATCACCTGCAGTCCGGCTCCCTTGGTCCCGTAAATGTTGCAAAGACAAAAGTCAATTCCGTTGAACCTCTTTTTTGCAGTCATAGCCTCAACGGAAAGCCCGTTTGTTTTGCTTTTGACCATAAACGGAAAAACGGAAATGCCGTTCTGCGTCCCGGAAGGCGGGGCGTATCCAAGGAAATCCGGAAGATCCGAAAGCCCGGCCGAAATCCCATTGAAGCTTGAATCGCTGCCTTCTATTGCGAATAAAAGACCAGCTGATACCCCGTAGTTGGTTCCGCTAAAACCCGATCCCAGGATCGAGGCAAAGATCCCGCATGAGTCTCTGTCATATGTCGCCAATCCAGTGGAAATGCCGTAGGTGGTAACATCTTCCTCCCCGACGGGCCACAGCAGTGGACCGATCTGGAGCGGCGTAATCACGGCGCTGACCGTTTCGCCTTGCTCATTGACTACGTCATGCCTGCATCCCGTGCAGAGAAACATGAAAAGCGCGGCGGCGAGGGCGGCAAACAATCTGTAAATCGAGCGTGCGGATGTCATGTCAAAACCTTTCCAGACTGTTCAATTGTCCTCAAAATACATGGAGACGCGATATTCGGCGCGGGATGCCTCGCTGTCGTTGATGAAGAGTTCCAGCTTGTCCTGCGTGTAGTCCAACCGGATCCCGCCGCGGCCGTCCATCTCGACGACTTTCGTTTTGGAGTAGTCCGGGGTGAAATCCAGCTTGAACGGGACGTTGAGGTTGTCCCATGTGACGCCGTTGATCTTGATATAGTCGGGGTAATCGAACGTCGAATGCTTGTACGTGACCTTGTTCCCGTTGAACGTGAAGAGCCCGGCGCCGTCGATCATTCCCTCGAAGACGATCGACTTCCTCCGTTTTTCGGCCGATTCTCCGTTCATCGTTTCCGGGTCGAAGGGAACGGAGTTCACGCGCTTCGGGTTGAGTCCGCCGATCACCTGCTGCGCGGGCTTCTGCGACTGGGGCGCCGGGGGAAGGGCGTTCGAACCGAACAGGACGGCGAACGCCATCTTCGCACGGTCGAATTCATATACGGGGCAGACCAGCAGTTCCGCGCGCTTGTCCCCGTCGCAGAACGCCTGCGTGCTCCACTTCGACGCGCCCCGGAGAAGCATGGAGAACCCGTGCGACAGATCGGGCTTGAATGGAAGGCGGAACGGCTTCGACAGGTTGGTCCACGGCTTCCCGTTGACCATCACGACGGACGGCAGCGGCGCGTACTGGAACGGCTCGATGGTCAGGGCGTCGCCGTTGAGATTGAAGATGAATTGGTGGATGGATTCATATTCGATCACCAGCAGGTCCCTGTTGGAGGACTTTGCGGATTTTGCGACCATTGCATAGTCGATCCGCGGCGAATCGTATTCCACCTCGATCGTCCGTTCCGGATCGGTATCGTCCACGACGTATTTCCAGTATTTTTTCGCCTCGGCAGCGATCATCCTGCGGATCTGTTCGAGCTTGGACCGGTTCGAAGCGTCCAGCGTGAGTCCGGCGTAATACCTGGCGCGGAGGAAGAAATGCGGCACAGCCCCGACATCGTAGCCGTGATCGAAGAAGAACCGGATGCGGTCCTCATTGGCGATGAAACACGCGCATTCCCACGCGGGGGCGGAATGGTTTTGGTTCGTCTTGTAATTCGCGCCTGCCTGTTCGGGTTCGCCCCACGCGGCGGCGAGGTCGATCAGGGAGTTCCGGATGGACGGATCGGATTTCGCCTCGTCGGTTTCCGCCAGCGAAAGCAACTGACGGCGCGCGACCGCGGGCGGGATCTTTTCCGTCACGAAATTGAGCTCGATCCTGCGGAGGATCGGCGCGACGGCGCTTCGCCTGAGATCGAACGCCGCTTTCGGGTCCTCGTAGATCGGGACGACGGGATAATTGGTCTGGAATTTCAGCACGCTGTTGTCGTACAGGAATTTGTCGAGCTCCTTCCCCTTGTACGTGATCTTGTCGAATGCCTTGAGCGCATCCTCGTAGCGGAGACTGTTCAGGTAGAACAGCGCCTGTTCGAAGCGGATCACGTTCTGGTAGTACGCGTCCTTGCTCCTCTTCAGCGCCTGCGCGAAGAGGCGTTCGCCGCAATCCTGCACGACCGGATCCATGTAGAACGAGCGGAACGTGAGCGGCACGAATTCATTGTTGAACATGTCGAGGTTGATGTAGTTGAATGACACGAGGGGGATGCGGGATTTGTTTTCATCCTGTTTCATGCCTTCCAGAAGTATCTGCTTCATCTCGTGGCGGGAGCCGCCCCAGCGGGGCATGAGCGCGGTCAGAAGGTATCCCAGATGCGAACCGTCTTCCGGCGCGATCGCGATGCCTTTCCTGAAGTTATCCAGTTCCTGCGCCGAGGTCCCGTGACCCATGGCGGTCGTGATCTTTTCGCAGTATGCGAAGTAGTTGTCGGGATTGAGCTTGATGGAGCGGTCCAGGTAGCGGTCGGCGTCGTTCAGGTACAGCCTGAACTTATTCCAGCCTTCGTCGGTAACGGTCGACGCGGTGCCGATGCCGCGCGCTTCCCATGCCATCTGAATGGAGGTCCAGCCGCGCAGATAACTCGTCACCCATTCCGGTGCGCCGTTTTTTGCGAGGGTGTCGATCAGTTTCATCCGGTCGCAGACCCTCGGATCCGGCGGATAACTCGACCAGAGATTGATGATGAGGTCGGCGTTGTCGTCCGTGACCTTCGCCTTTTCGAGCCAGGAAGCCAGCATCTGATCCAGATAGCCCGCCTTATGCTTCTGGTAACGCCCCCAGACAAACCTGCCGAGCACCGCCTTGCCCACGATCACGCGGCTGAGCGTGCCCCATTCCTCCGCCCGTTCCGCCTCGTCCGCCCCGGGGAAGACGGCGTTCGGGTCGTTGACGAAATAGAAATCGCGGAGCTTGGCGGCAAGCTGGTCGAGGCGGGAATCCTCGTTGAACTTGAGCTGTTTCACTTCCTCCGGGAACAGGTTGTCCTGATCGTAGAGGAAACGTGCCGCGTCGTAGGAGACGAACCGGTCTTCCGTCTTCAGGATCTCCCACAGCGCCCTGTATTCCTTTTCGTCGATGCTTTTTCTGGTGAGCGGCGCTTTGTCGATGTTGTCGTAGATGCCGGCGAACCTGTTTTCGTCCTCGTCGTCGAACGCCACGCCCATCAGGCGCAGCGTCTTGCCCATGGATTTCTTTTCCGCGTCGGTCGCGGGCGGCAGGAGAGTATAAACTTCTTTTCGGATCAGCCATTTGCCGTCCTTGCGGACCAGTTCGACATGGATTTGTATGCGGCCAAGTGTCTGATCACAGACCGTGACGTCCAGGGACGCGCTGTCGCCCTCGACCTTGCGGCTGTCCGGGACTACGGACATGGTCTGCAGCAGCATTTTTCCCTCCGATCTGTTCCGTTTCCGGTAATGCTCCATTAGGAATTCTTCCACCTCGCTTCCCGCGAGCGACTTCAGGTACTCCGAAAATGCAGTCCAGTCGGTCCCGGCATCGGTGTGTTCGATCTCGGACCGGAAAAACTCGTAGAGCGAATCGCCTTTGAGCCCCTGTCCTTGTTCGATATATTCGGCTTTCGTCCGCTGGACCGTGTTGACATCGACCTTGATGTAATCGTCGGCGAGGAAAGTCTGCACCTCGTCAACATCCAGCTTCGATTCGGCGGTCCAGAAATCCACGAGCGCCTGTTCCGGGGAACCGGCATCGTATTTTTTCTTCGCCGTCGTTTTCGCATATACAAGTTCAACTTCCGAGGGGTCTTCCCGCCCCGCCGTCAGCCGGCGTTCCAGAGAGGAAAGACGCCATTCCTTTCCGTTCTTTCGGAAGACGGCTTCAAATGGCTCCTCCGTGGAGGAGAGCTGAAGCCGTACAAGGTCCTTCGAGACCTCGAGAAACTTCCGGTCTTCGGAGAGGGTAAGCACGAACATCTTCAGCTGGAACGCATCGACTCCACGCAGGAATCGGCAGATACTCGGGAGCTGGTCGGTAATCTTTTTCCGCGAAGCGGCGGGGAGCGTGGCGAGAGATTCCCGGATTCCCGTGAATTCCTCGCTGCTGTCCGGGATCTCCGCCAGGATATCGAGCGCTTTTTTCAGGTTTTTGCCTTTGCTCAGGAGATCTTCCGCTTCGGTATATGCTTCGCAGTTCCATACACTCAGCAGCATGGGATCGGCCGTCGCCATGTCGATGGTTCCGGTCGCCTTTGTCCAGTCCTCCGCTTTGACCGCTTCGCAGAATTCGTTCAGGCACAGCTCCGCCCCTTCCTTCGGCGGCAGGGAACCGTCCGAGCAGGCGACGAGCCACAGGACCGCGGAAAGGCAGACCAGCGTCAGCGCTATGATTTTCGAGGTGGTTTTTTGAATGGAGGAGGCTTTTTCCGTAACGGACCGATTCTTGCGGGATATTGTCATGGTCTGCTCCTTGTTGAAAATGGGGAAAAATCGTCTGCCGCGGTCAGGCGGGGATTGCTTTTTAAGAAAAATGGAGTTGTTTTTTAGGATACTATAGCATGTTTTGACCAGATGTCAAGTTTACAAAAAAGCTTTTTTTTGATGCTTTATTTGCGGCATTTCAAAATGGATCGAGGCGGAATATTTGTGACGAAGACGGACAGATGAAACGGCTTATTTCGCCTCATCCTTTTCCTTCAGATCGGGCTGCCTCTCCTCATCCTTCTGTTCCGCGGGCTTCGCTTCTTCCTTCTTTTCGGCCGACGGCTTCCGGTTCATGTACTTGTCGCAGTATTGGAGGACGGCCTTGCGGAAGGTCTCCGTGCTGTCCGGATCGTCCCAGAGCATGTGGTTGGAGTTCGGGAAATCGACACGGACGTTCGGGACGTGATGCGCTTCCAGCGCCTTCGCGAGCTCGTCGCGGTGGATCGGTTTGACGAGGTCGTCCCTGCCGCCGTAGGCGAAGACGGTCGGAACGGATTTTTCATTGACGAAGTGAAGCGGGGAAAGCGCGTCCGCCGCCGCCTTCAACTCGGGCGTGTCGAGTTTCTTCGGGTCGACCGCGACGCGCGCGCCGTAGCCGATCAGCATCGCGGCGATCCGGTCGCCCCAGAATTCCCTGTGGAACGACACCGGGCCGACCTTGTCGAACACGAACGCGACCGGGATGGCGGATTCCGAGGCGCGGGAATAGGCGTACAGCAGCGCCAGATGCCCGCCCGCGGAGAAGCCGCCGACGGCGAGTTTCGGGGCTTGATACCCTTCCTTCGCGAGTTGTTTTTTGAGCGCCGCGATGCACGCCGTAATCTCGTCGAGCATGGTCTTGATCGTGACGTCGTTCTTGTCCGAGACCAGGGAATAATCCATGGTGGCCGTGATGCAGCCGTTTTTCGCGTAGTATTTGCAGTCATACGCCACTTCGTCGCGTTTCCCCCCGGTCCAGGAGCCGCCGTGGATCAGGAGCAGCAGCGGCGCGTCCGCCTTCGGGTCGAGGTCTTTCGGGAGATACAGGTCGTACTTGTTCGACGCTTCCTTGCCGTAGGACAAGCCGGAGAGCACGCGGCCGTCCTCCTCGCTCCACGACTCCATATAGCCGCCCTGGCGGAGATTTTTCTGAAGGGCGTTCCTGACGCATCCCGCGCAGAGCATGAGCACGAGGCATACCGCCGTTAAACATACGATCAAAATCCGCCGGATTCTCTTGCCTGACAACTTCATGATACAGCCTTTCTTTTTGAAGTTATGCGAGGTGGAAAAAAAGATCAGTTCTGCCCGTCTTTTGTGCGCAAATCCTGAAGGATTTCCTTCAGTTGCGGAAGCATGACCGGGATATCATTCTTTGCTGTTTTCCAAAGTTCAGGATATTCGATTTTGATATAGTCGTGGATCAGGGCGTTTCGGAGAGCGGTCGCAACCCTCCACGGAACTTCCGGGTGCTGAGCTTTCAGTTCATCGGAAAGACGGCTGGCTGCTTCGCCCAGAATCTCGAAGTAGCGGGCTACGGCGGCCTTCTTTTCGTCCGAGGAATCATAGACCGTAAACGGGACATCCGTGAAGCGCATGATTTTCTCGCATGCGTCTATCATGTGTTCAATACGGCTGATGTCCGGGATCATAAGAGTACCATTTCCCTGCGGACCTGATCCGCGAAATAATCCTGCCCGAGAGCCCCCATCGACACCACGTCGACGGGCGTTTTCAGAAATTCAGCCAGTTCAAGCTCAAGGCGCATGTGGTCGAAGGCGGACGCTCCGTGAAACTCGACGATGAAATCGACATCGCTGTCCGGCGTCTCTTCCTTGCGGGCGCAGGAACCGAACACATAAACCTTGCCGGCTTTGTGTTTTCTTGCGATCTCGTAGAGACCGCTCCGTAAACTGCGCAGTCTGTCGAGCTGACACATGCTGTTTTTCTCCTGCGTTGGGAAAGTGTTTCCGATTCAACGACTATAATTTACGGCGAGATGGAGAAAATGTCAACCTCTTTTCAGAAAAAAAGGAAGATTTCTTTGAAATGGATTTTCCGGAAACAGGCGCGCAGGGGGGAAGAATCATGCGGCAGGGATGCCCAATATCCCCAGACGGCAAAGCACGCAGTAAAGAATATCTTTTATCAGCAATGCCGACAGCAGAAGCCAGCAGAGCGTGTATTGTTTCCTTTGGTACAGGGAACTCAGTGCCTCGATAAGAAGAAGGAAATACGCAAGACTGACAAGCAGGATGAGGATGATCATAACGATCGGGAACAGCTTTTCCCCCAGAAAGAGAGCCAGGCTTTTCGGGACGATGCAGTCAACATATCTGACCGTCAGATCCAGTGCGATCAGGAAGCTGAAAACAGGGAATTCCATGATGAGAATGACAAGGGCAAGGAAGTTCCCGATTTTTGTGAGCGGCTTCCTATTCATAAATCGCAGGCATCCATGAATGATGATTCGAACGGTCATTCCGGAACCGGGAGAACAGTCATTGCTCCGGGCGGATGATGCGGTAGGCGGGGAGGCCGGGGACGTCGAACGCCTTCATGAGCGCGGCGGTCTCGGGGGCGGAGGGCTTGTCGGCGTGGACTTTCAGGAAGATCATGCCGTCCATGGCGGCCTTGACCGCGGGATCCTGGAACGTGGAAAGTTCCATCGCCTTGCAGTTCTTGCACCATGCGGCGGTGAAGTCGAGGAGAACGGGGCGGCCAGTGGCGGCGGATTCCTTCAGCGCGGCGTTGATCCCGGCGGTCGCTCCGGCGGATTCCTGCGCGGACGCCATGCCTGCGGCTTCGGCGCGGCCGTCGGCGAAGAGGGTCCAGGCGGTCCAGCCGTAATACGCGGCGAGTCCGAGGATGAACACGCCGAGGAGCTGTTTCACGCGCATCATCCAGCGTCCGGGCTTCGGGAAAAGTCCGATCCCGGCGGCGGCGACGGGCCACGGGAGCGCCATGCCGAATCCGAGCGCGAAGGGGAGGGCGAGGCCGTAATAATCGCCGTGCGCGACCATTTTCGCGGCCTGCACGAGCGCTGCGGCGAGGACCGGGGCGACGCACGCGCCAGCGAGCACGGCGGACAGCGCGCCCATCAGGAAGATGCCGCCGAAGTGGGCGGATTCGGGCATGCGGACGGACGCGCCGAAGCGGGAGAAGTCGATGACGAAGAGGTCGAACATGGCGAGCGCGAGCACGACGAAGATCACGGCGACGGCGGCGTTGAAGATCCAGCTGGAGTCGATGCCGCCGAACGTGGTGCCCATCAGGACGGAGAGCACGCCGAGCAGGCCGTAGGTGATCATGATGCCCGCGCCGTACGCCATGCCGTGCCACACGCGCGTGAGCTTGCCGTTGCCGGACGCCCGGCCCGCGCCGATCATGGCGAGGTTGACCGGGAGCAGGGGCAGCACGCACGGGGTGAGGTTGAGCGCGATGCCGCCGAGGATCGCGAGCAGGAGCATCATCAGGAAGCCTTTGCCCGCGAACGTGAACGCAGAGTATTTGGATTCGTCTCCGGTGAGGAACCCGAGGAACTTTTCGGCGGGGAGATAGCCGTCGGCGGAACGCACCAGTTCGAACGGCAGAAGCTCGACCGCGGTTTCCTCTGTCTTATCTTCGTTTTTTACCTCGGTTTCGGCGGAAGATTTTGTTTCAGCTGTGGATGAGGCGGCGCCGGGGACGGCGAGTTCGGCGGAACCCGGCATGTAGCACATTTCGCCGACGCAGACCTGCCATTTGACCTTGAGCTTCCCGTTTGTCGCGGCGGCCTTCGGCAGAATCCAGGTAATGACGCCCGGCCCGACGTAGAACGAATCGAGTTCGCCGGTCACGACGTCCTTTTCCTGTTTCGGGGCGGGTGCGGAGACCGGCGCGACGCCGTCGGGCAGGACAGGTCCGGTGGAGGATTCGTAGGCGTGGGCGTTGTCGGGCAGCGTGAGCGAGAGTGCGAGGTCGTCCCCCTGTGCGGCGAGTTTCCATGAAGATTCATCGACGGGCGCGGCGAAAAGTCCGGCGGCGAAAACGAAAAGGCAGAAGAGAACGGAGAAGAGTTTCATGGCAGGCGGTCTTTCAGGTCAAGGTTCATCGGTTGCGTCCGCATCGCCGGAAGCGTCGTCCGTGCCGGACAGCGGCAGATCAAGTTCATCGGACAGCGCGGGAGCGTCGTCTGTTCCGGCGTCGTCCGGTTCGGATTCCGCGTCCTCGCCGATGAGGCGGACGGTGAGCGGATCGGAGGAGAATTCGGGGGCGGTGAAGCGTTCGGGTATCTTCTGGTCCTTCTTCGCCGGGACGCCGAGCGTCTTGAGCTTTTCGGCGGACCCGAGGAGTCCCTGGCGTCCGCTGAGCGCCTTCACGGCGGCCTCGTATTTTTTTCCGGTCGATTCGAGCTGACGGCCGACGTCGTCGAACGCGGCGAAGAAACGCTGGACGCGCGCGAGGAGGGTCTCGGCGGTCTTCACGATCTCCTGCTGGTTGCGTTCCTGCGCCATGCGGTTCCACGCGACCTTGATGATGTAGAGGAGAGTCATCAGGTTGAACGGATTCACGATGAGGATGCGTTTCTCGAACGCGCGGTTCCAGAGGCCGGAATCGCCCTGCAGCGCGGCCTGATACGACGGGTCGTTCGGGATGAACATGACCACAAAATCGACGGAATCGCCCTTGCGGAGGTAGGCGGAGTAGTCTTTCTTGACGAGCTCGTCGACGTGCGCCTGCACGCTGCGGATGTGGCGCTGGAGGGCGTCCTCGCGCTTCTTCGGGTCGTCGGCCGCAACGTAGTCCGTGTAGGCGGTGAGGCTGACCTTGCTGTCGATGACGACGGCTTTCCCGTCGGGGTAGTTCACGATCACGTCGGGGCGCATGATGTGGTCGGACGCGCTCTTCACGGTCTTGCCTGAATCGTCGCGGATGGTGTCCTGCGTGCGGTAGTGGACGCCCTTCACGAGGCCGGAATTGCGGAGGATGGTCTCGAGGATCATTTCGCCCCAGTCGCCCTGCGTCTTGCTCTGGCCTTTCAGCGCGTTCGCGAGGTTGTTTGCGTCCGTGCCGATCTTCTCGGTCATCTTGACCATGGATTCGTACTGGTGCTTCAGGGATTCGTTGAGCTTGACGCCGTTCTCGCGGACGTCGTCCATGGATTTCTTGTAGACGGCGAGCTGTTCGCGGAGCGGAGAGAGGATGGCGGCGAGCTGTTCTTTGTTGGCGGTCTGGAGGTTTTCGGTGCGCTCCTTCAGGATGGTCTCGCTGAGGACCTTGAATTCCTGGCGGAGATGCTCGGTGCGCTCCTTCGTCACCTTTTCCATCTGCGCCTGCGCCTCGCGCATGGCGGCGAGCTCGGATTCCGCCTTACGTTTCTCCGCATCAAGCAGGGCGGCGGCTTTTTTCTGTTCGGCCTCGAGTTCGGACGCGGCGCGGCGTTTCTCTGCATCGAGTTCGGACGCGGCGCGTTTTTTCTCTGCATCGAGCGTGGCGGCGGCCTGACTGCGGACGGATGTGAGCTCGGCTTCATGCGCCTTCGCCGCGGCGTCCGCTTTCGCCTGTGTCGCCTGAACCGCGAAATCAAGTTCGCGCTGAGCGGAGATTTTGAGCTGTTCGAGCGCGCTTTCCGCGCGGACTTTGTCGGCGATCGCCTGATCGAACGCGGCGGTGCGGGTTTCGAGTTCGGCGATGCGGGCGGCGTCGGTGCGCGATTTCGCCCTCATCCACAGAAAGATAATAAGCGCGCCGAGGATAAAACCGGCAATCCCTCCGACAATAGCATATAAGATCATAGGAAATCAAATCCTTTCAAAAACAAGTGAAACTCAATCGAAACTGACGACCGGATCCGCCCGGAGCGAACGGAACCGCCATTCGCCGTCCTCGCGGATCATCTCGGCGGAGATCAGGCGGCCTTCGCGGAAGAAATCGCCGTTCTGCGTCGTGCCGGTCGCCATCGCCGAACATTTGACCGAGGCGGCCTCGTGGGTGGCGTCCGTGAACTTGACTTCGAACTCCGCGAGGCTGACCGACAGAGAAGTAATCAGCGGGCGCAGCATGAAATACGAGGAGACGACCTGTCCGCGCGAGGTGGCGGACAGCGTGTAGGTCTGGCCGTGCGATTCGCCGGAGATGCTGATATCGGTCTCCGTGGCGAAGAACTCGCCGAGCGCGTGCGCCGCGCCCGCCGCCTGGAGGTTGATGCCGGAGCCTTTGGGCTGTTTCTCGGCGAATTCGACCGCTTCGCGGAGGCGTTTTTTGACCGCGATCGTGTCGTCCGTGCGGAAATAGAAGAACCAGACGGCGGCCGCCGTGGCGAAAATGACCGCGACGAGCGCGAACCATTTTTGTTTTGTTAGGTGAAGCCCGGCCATGTGCGCTCACCAGATCGGAACGCCTGCGAGGCGGCTGTGGTCGATCATGCCGCCCATGTGCTCCTTCATGGGCATGGAACGGTTGTCGCCGAGGACGAAAATCTTGCCGCCCGGCACTTCGTGGGGGGCGAAGCTCCAGTTGCATCCGTTCTTCACGTACGGCTCGTCCAGCGGCTTCCCGTTCACGTACAGGACGCCGTTGCGGATTTCGACCGTCTCTCCGGGGAACGCGAGCACGCGTTTGAGGAGAAATGTATTGAATCCGGCATGCTTGAGGATGACGATCTGCTGACGTTGCGGAGCGTAGAGCTTGAAATAGGGCAGGAAGGCGAACGTGAACCCCCGGCTGGAATAGGTCGGCATCATGCTTTCGCCGTTGATGATCATCGGACGGAGCACGAAAAGGCAGATGAAGACGGTCGCGCCGGCGATGACGCCGATGCGAATGCTGACGGTCCGCCAGTCTTTTTTCTTCGGCGGGCGTACGAATGTACTGGATTCCTCCTGCGGAGCCACTTCCTTCTGGGGGGTCATGCGGACGTATCCTCCCCGAAATGCGAGAAATGCTCCGTGAAGGCCGCGAATGCGCGTTCGTAGCGTTCCTTCGCGACTTTCGGCAGAGCTTTTTTGCAGTCCGAACGAATCTTGTCGAGCGCGGGCGTGTCAAGCGCGAGACTGTCGAGCGCGAACTGGCGGATGCGGCCCTCGGAGGCCGTGAAAACGGCTTCCGCGTCGGCGAGCGTGTCCTGGAAGTGAGCGGGGAAGAGCGGTGACGGGAACCATCGGGCGTCCGCGGCGAGTTCGACACCGGACCGCGCGGCCATCGCGATCTGCATGACGAGGCGGAGCAGGAAGCGCACGAACGCGAGATAGACGGAGACGTCCAACGGGATCTCCTCCGCCTTCTCGAAAACGTGGTGGATGGAGGCAAGATTCTCCTCCGATTCCTGCAGGAGCGACCGCACCGCGCGCCAGTATTCGAGGCGGACCATGGGAGCGGGCGCGGATGGGCCGGGCGGCGTCGATTTCTGAATCATACTGACCGCCCGGTCGAACGACGCGTCGGCACGCGCCAGCCATGGCGGGACATTGATCGCGGAGAGGGAACCGAATTCCTTCGCGCTGTCGTCGCCGAATCCGTCGGGAGAGGTCATCCGGAGCATGTTGCGCCGGACTTTCTCCAGACGTTGACTGCCGCTGCCTTTCGCGTCAGGCATAGGAGAGACGTTCTCCCGTGATTACTTCAGGACGTTGCCGGAGACCTGGATGTCGCGGTAGAAGAAGAACACGGTGGGGACGAGCCAGCCGGTGGTGCGTTCGCTGGTGACGTCGACGACGGTGCTGGCGTTGAGCTTCTTCTGGACGTTGTGGGTCAGGAAGGAGACTGCGTTGCTGGTGTCGACGGTGTCGCTGAAGACGACGCACTTGCCGGGTTCGACGGAGCTGCCGGAGATCACGGGCAGACCGAAGACGTACACGCCCCAGATGTCGGCGTTGACGTGGCCGAGGGTCTCGGCCTCGCCGGTCGTGAACTTCACGTTGTTGGTGTTCGTGGCCATTTCGAAGGAGGAGCAGGCGGAGAGAGCGAACGCGGCAACGGCGCAGGCTGCGAGGCAGGCAAGTTTTTTCATCATGATGAGAAATCCTTGTTTTTAAGTTTTGATGTCAGTTGGTTGTATGTGAAAAATGATAATCTCTCACTATACTGTAGCCTCGCGAACGAAAAATTCAAGGCGTGTTTCGGGAGATTCCGCTATTTTTTCCTGATTTTAATAGATAGCGCGCCCGCACGAGGGGGAGGCAAAGCCTCCACTGACGTGATGCTGTGCTTCGCGAGGGTACGGGAGGCCTCAGTTCGGGATCAGGACTGCGCCGTCTTCGAGGCGGCGGACGGTCAGGTCTTTGCCGTCGAAGAAGCCGAAGGTCGGCGGGAAGTTGCGTTTCGGCAGGGAGATGGAGCCGGGATTGAAGAGCGTGACGCCTTCGGGCAGGGGGCGGAGTTCCGGGATGTGGGTGTGTCCGTGCGCGAGGATGGTTCCCTGCGGGACGGGCGGGACGTTGGTCGCGTTCCAGAGGTGCCCGTGCGTGACGAAGAAGCGGGCGGACTCGGTGAGGATCTCGGAGAAATCCGCCATGATGGGGAACTTCAGCAGGAACTGGTCGACGTCGGCGTCGCAGTTGCCGCGCACGGCGAGGATCTGATCGCGGCGGGCGTTGAGGAGGTCGGCGACCTTCTGCGGATCGTACCAGCCGGGCACGCCGTTGCGGGGGCCGTGGTACAGGACGTCGCCGAGCAGGACCATGCGGTCAGGCTTGAGCGAGTCGGCGTGTTCGAGAAGGCGTTCCAGCGTGCCGGGTACGCCGTGGACATCGGAGAAGAAGAGCAGTTTCATGCGTGGAAGCCTTTCGTTGGGCGTCAAATCTTTTTTTCGGCGGAGACCAGTTCGCCGTAGAGGGTGGTGGCGGTGGAACGCACAATCTTCACGCGCACGAAATCGCCGCATGCGATGGACCGGGCGGGATCGGGCGTGAAGACAGCCTGTTTGAATGTGTCGGTACGTCCGCTCCAACGCGCGGAGTTGCGTTTGCTGGGGCCTTCGACGAGGAGTTCGAACGTCTGTCCGACGAGCTTTTTGTTGGCGGCTTCGGCTCGGCGTTCGAGGTCGGCGAGCAGGATTTGGTTGCGCTCCTCCTTGACCTCCTGCGGGACGTCGTCGGGCATCTGCGCGGATCGCGTGCCTTTGCGCGGCGAATACTTGAAGATGAACGCGTTGTCGAATCCGACGCGGTCCATGAGTTCGCGCGTGGCCCGGAAATCCGCCTCGGTCTCGGTCGGGAAGCCGACGATGACGTCGGTGGAGAACGAGATGCCGGGCGCGGCGGCGCGCAGACGGTCCGTGATGGAGAGGTATTTTGCGGTGTCGTACGGGCGGTTCATGAGCTTGAGGACGCGGTCGGAGCCGGACTGAAGCGGCAAATGCACGTACTTGCAGACCTTCTCCGTCTGTGTGAACGCGTCGATGAGCGCCTGCGTGAAGTAGGCCGGGTGCGGCGAGGTGAACCGGATGCGGCGGACGCCGTCGATGGAGGCGATGCCTTTCAGGAGCTCGCCGAAGGGCGAGGGCGCGTCGTCGGGCGGCGGAGCGGTATTGTCCAGCCCGTAGGCGGAGACGTTCTGTCCGAGCAGAAAGATCTCCGGCACGCCGTGCTCTGCGAGGGTGCGGCATTCGGCGAGGATGGAGTCCATCGGGCGGCTGCGTTCCGGTCCGCGCACGAACGGCACGATGCAGTAGGAACAATACCGGCTGCATCCGCGCATGATGGAGACGAAGGCGGAATGAGGGGACTCCGCGCCGTCGAACCTGTGGGAGTCGATGCCGGGCGTCTCGGCGGACGCACGGTCGAAGATGGCTGCCTTTTCGCGTTTTGCGGCGATCTGCTCGACGATCTCCGGGATGCGGTGGATCTGGTCTGTGCCGATGGCGAAATCGAGGTGCTTGATCGACTTCAGGAGTTCCGCGCCGCGGCTCTGCGCCATGCAGCCCATGATGCCGAAGATCATCCACGGGCGTTCGCGCTTGAGCTTGCCGAGGAATCCGAGTTTGCCGATCGCCTTGCGTTCCGCCTGGTCGCGAACACTGCACGTGTTCAGGATCACGAGGTCGGCGTCGGCCTCTCCGTCGGCGGGCCTGAAACCGTGTTCGATGAGGAGCGCGGCGGCGGAATCGGAGTCGCGCAGGTTCATCTGGCAGCCGTAGGTCTTGATGTAGAACTTCATGGTGTAACCGAGCTGGGCAGGGGGAAGATCAGAGCAGGACGAGGTTGTTGCGGTGGACCAGCTCGTCTTCGGCGTCGCAGCCGAGGATGGAGGTCAGGTCGCCGGATTTGTGATGCGCGATTCGCGCGGCCTCGTCCGAGGAGAAATTGGTGATGCCTTTCGCGAGGACTGCGCCGGAGGAGGCTTTGACGATCTTCACCACGTCGCCGCGTTTGAACGCGCCTGTGATGGAGACCACGCCGGAGGGGAGCAGGCTGGAGCCCTTTTTGACCAGGGCGTTCGCGGCGCCGTCGTCGATGGAGATGACGCCCGCGGGACGCGAGAAGGAGGCGAGCCAGCGTTTGCGGGAGCCCATTTTGTGCATGCCGTCCTGCGGGAGGAAGACGGTTCCGACGTCCTCGGCGGCGAAGATGCGCGCGATGATGTCGGCGTCTTCGCCGGAGGCGATCCAGAGCGCTTCGCCGGCGCTGTTCAGCACTTCGGCGGCCTTCAGCTTGGATGCCATGCCGCCGATGGAGAACGCGGCGTCGTCGGTGCCGGACGCGATCTCCTTCAGTTGGTCGGTCACGCCGTGCACGACGGAGATGCGGTCGCCGAGCGTGCCGTCGGGGTTCTTGTCGAGGAGGCCGTCGACGGTGGTGAGAATGATCGTGAGGTCGGCGCGGATCATGGAGCCGAGGAGCGCGGCGAGCGTGTCGTTGTCGCCGAATTTGAGCTCGCTGACGGATACCGGGTCGTTTTCGTTGATGATCGGAAGCACGTCGTGGGCAAGCAGCGCCTCGATGCAGTTGACGGCGTTGAGGTGTCGTTCGCGGGAACGCAGATCGTCCGCCGTAAGGAGCAGCTGGGCGGCGCGGAAGTCGTATTTGCGGCATTCCGCCTCGTACATCGCCATGAGCGTGGCCTGGCCCATGGCGGCGAGCGCCTGGACCTCGGAGAGGTGGCGCGGACGGCGTTTGAGCCCGGCGGCGCGCATGCCCATGCCGACTGCGCCGGAGGAGACCAGGATGACCTGGCGGCCGGATTCGCGGAGGGCGTGGATTTGGGTGACCAGGCGCGCGATGGCGTTCCGGTCGGCGAGGAGTCGCGTCCCGACTTTCAGGACGACGCGGCGGCAGGATTTCAGAACTTGTTTTCTGGCCTGGACGGGATCAGTCATGGCGGATCATTCCACAAAGAGGTCGCGGCTGGCGAATTTTGGGTCGCTGGTGAGGTTGACGCCGAGCTTGCGGAGACCGGCAGCGTCGCCCTGCGCAGGGAGGTGGGAGAGGTGCATTTCGCAGCCGTTGAGCTGGGAGAGATGGTTGAGCGCGAGCTTCGCGGCGGGATTGGCGGTGGTGCTGACGGCGAGCGCGATCAGTGTCTCCTCGAGGTCGAGGCTGACGCGCGGGTTCTTCAGCGTTTTCTTGAGGTGCGCCACGGAGTCGATCACGTCCGGGGAGAGCAGGTCGAGTTCGTGCGGGAGATTGGCGAGCGCCTTCAGCGCCTTCAGCACACATGCGGCCGCGGCGTGGAGCAGCGGGGAGTTCTTGCCGGTGATCATGCGTCCGTCCGGGAGCTGGAGCGCGGCGCCGCAGAAGAAACCGTCGTTGCCGTGGCCGGGGATCTGCGCGGCCTGCGCGGCGGTCTCGCGGGCGGGGATGACCACGGGACGGTCCTCTCCCTTGATGCCGAGGTTGTCCATGAGGATCTGCACGCGCTGGACGGTGCGGATGTCGGTGGCGCCGACGGCGTATTCCGAGCTGTAGCGGAACCAGCGACGGATAATCTCCTGTTTGGATGCCTCGCGCACGACGGCGTCGTCCGAGATCGCGAATCCGACGCGGTTCACGCCCATGTCGGTCGGGGACTTGTAGACGTTGCCTTTGCCCATGATACGTTCCATGATGCGGCGGACGACGGGGAATATCTCGATATCGCGGTTGTAGTTGACCGCGGTCGTGCCGTAGGCGTCCAGGTGGAACGAGTCGACCATGTTCACGTCGCCGATGTCGGCGGTGGCGGCCTCGTAGGCGATGTTGACCGGGTGGTTCAGCGGGAGGTTCCAGACGGGGAACGTCTCGAACTTGGCGTAACCGGCGGCGACGCCGCGTTTGTGTTCGTGGTAGACCTGGGAAAGGCAGGTCGCCATCTTGCCGCTGCTGGGGCCGGGTCCGGTCACGATGACGATCGGCCGGTCGGTCTCGATGTACGGGTTCGCGCCGTAGCCGGAATCGCTCACGATGAGGTCGACGTCGGCGGGATAGCCCTTGATGGTCTTATGTTTGTAGACGGCGACGCTGCGGCGTTCGAGCTTGGTGATGAAGTTGTTGACCGCCGGGTGGTCTTCGTAGCGGGTCACGACGACGGCTTTCACGCTGATGCCGAGCGAACGGAGGTTGTCGATAATGCGGAGCGTGTCGGCGTCGTAGGCGATGCCGAAGTCGGCGCGGATCTTCTTGCGTTCGATGTCGCCCGCATAGATGCAGATCACGACGTCGATCTTGTCCTTCAGGCGCTGGAGCAGTTTGAGCTTGACGTTCGGGTCGAAGCCGGGCAGGATGCGCGCGGCATGGTAGTCGTAGGCGAGCTTGCCCCCGAATTCGATGTAAAGCTTGTTCTGGAACCGCTCGGCGCGGCGCAGAATCTCGGCGGACTGTTCCTCCAGATAGCGTGTGTTGTCAAAACCGATCTCGTTCATCGTCGTTTCCCGTGTTTTACCTGCGCGGCATCCGATGCTTTTTGAGTTCGTCCGGGAGCCCTTCTCACGGCACACAATCCGGTTCGTGGAGAGGATGTCCGTCAACGGGGCAGAGGAAGAAAAAACGGGGAAGCCGCGCATCTGTTTTCAAAGATTTTTTATCATAATAATATAATCGTGAATCGGGGATTTATCAACCGCGAATCGCCGATTTTTCCGGAGTGCCACCAAAAAAGACGCGGACCGCACCGGGAGACGTTTTTTCGACGCGACCATTAGCCTGGATGGAACGCGGATTCAGGCGTTTTTTCCACATTTTTCCCGAATTCCGCTTGAAAAAATGAACAGGGCGTGCTACATTAACTCATTCCCTTTCTTATGACCTTGCCGGAACTCTGTTGTTTATCCGGACCGCAGGTCATAAAATTCCCCCGTCCGGCAGGCACCATCCGCCTGTATCATGTTCGGACGGAATGCCGGATCCCCGGAATATGTTTGCCATGGACGGCACAAGAAACGCATTCCGGAATCACAACCCGAAAAGAACCCGCACGGAGACGGAAGAGTTGAAACCTCTTGCTCTGACCGGCGGAATCGCATGCGGAAAAACGACGGCGGGCCATTTCCTGCTGGAAGCCGGATTCTCCCATGTCTATGACACCGATGCGATCTGCCACGATCTTTATGAACATCCCACGCCGGACCTGCTTGCCGGAATGCGGAAAAACTGGGGCGACGACGTCGTGACCCCGGATTCCCGCATCAACCGGGCGGCGCTGTCGAAACGGCTTTTCGCCGAATCGGACCGCGCGGCGGCTTTTGCTTCGCTGAACGCCCTGGTTCATCCGGCGGTGGAACAGCGTCTTCACGAGCTTATGGAACAGGATGCCGTCAGGGAAACAGAGTTGGTCATGGTCGAGGTCCCGCTGCTTTTTGAGATCGGCTGGGAAACGAAATACTTGTACACGATCGCGGTGTGGATGCCGCGTGAGATGCAGATTGAACGTCTGATGGAGCGCAACGGGCTGACGCGCGAAGATGCGGAATCGCGTCTGGACGTGCAGATGTCCGCCGATGCGAAACTTGCCCGCGCAGATTTCGGCCTCATTAACAACGGCGGCCTGAATCATTTGCGAACACAGTGTTTCGATCTGGTCGAGCACTTGAAATCAATCCGGTCATAATCTCTTTTCTTGTACTATCTTATCATTCAAATTCAAAATAACCATATCCGAAAGGAACAAATGATGTCTGACGAACTGGAAGCAATGCAGTCCGAAAATCAAAATTCCGCACCGAATGAAATGCCGGAGCAGTCAGCTCCGGCTATCGAAGCGGAGGCCGAAGCACCCGTGAAAAAACGCCGCGGCCGTCCGCCGAAAAAACGTTCCGACGACAATGCCGCCATGGATACCGCGCCCGATCTGCCGCTGGAACCCGCGGAAGAAAAGCCCGCCGCATCCGGCAACAATTCATCCGATTCGGATTTCGGCGACGACGGCGACTACGACCCTGCCTCCGTCCAGCATGTCGACTCCTTCACGCCGAGTTCCCGCAAGGGCCTGAAAGCCGTCCGCACCTATAAATTCAACCTCGACGACGACGGCGATTTCGACGGCGATCCGCAGGAACAGGAATTCCCCGGCGGAATACGTCCGAACGAGATCGTGGTCGCAGGCATGAACGAATCCGGCGGCGCATCCGTCGACCTCCCGCCCGACGACGACAGCATCGTCTATGTTCCCCCGGCTCCGAAAGCCCCCGCCCGCATGCCGCGCAGCGAAGCCTCTATGCCGGATTTCCCGGACGACGACAACATGGAGACCCGAAGCCTCGGCGAACAGGCCCCCGCCGAACCGCGTCAGCCGGGCGAATCCGCCGAGACCGCGCAGGGCGAACCCGCCGCGCGTCCGGCCATGCAGCAGGGCCAGAACAACGGTCCGCAGCAGGGCGGCAACCAGCAGCGCAACCACGGCCAGAATCAGCAGAACAATCAGAATCAGCAACGCAATAACAAGCATCAGCGCCAGTTCAATAACAACAATCAACAGAACAACCGCCAGTTCAATAACAACAATCAGCAGAACAATCGCCAGTTCAACAAGCAGCAGAACAACCAGAACCAGCAGAACCAGAAGCGCCGGTTCCAGGGCGGCGGCAACGGCGGCTACAACAGCATCCGTCAGGGCGGCGACGATCCGACCTATGCCGAAATCCGCCGTCTTATGAAGATGACGCAGCAGAACTACAACAACGGCCCGCGCATCGAATACGACGAAAACGGCGAACCGATCCCGCCGCAGACCCTGAACATTTCCGAGCTTCAGCAGAAGAATATCACCGAGCTCAGCCAGATGGCGCGCGACATGGGCATTGAGGGCGTCGGCGTCCTCACGAAATCCGAGCTCGTCTTCGAGATCATCCGTGCCAACAGCGACCGGTGCATCCTCGTCGGCAGCGGCTTCCTGGAGGTCATGCCCGACGGCTTCGGTTTCCTGCGTTCCCCGTACTACAGCTACCTGCCGTCCTCCGAGGATATCTACCTCAGCCCGAACCAGGTCCGCCGTTATGCCGTCCGTACGGGCGACTTCATCGAGGGCGAAATCCGTCAGCCGCGCGAGAAGGAACGCTTCTTTGCGATGTTCCGCGTGACGAGCATCAACCACCAGTCGCCCGAGTGCAAGCGCGACATCATTCCGTTCAACGAACTGAAGCCGTATTTCCCGACCCGCCGTCTTTTCCTCGAGACCACCCCGGACGAACTCTGCGGACGCGTGGTCGACCTGGTGACGCCGATCGGACTCGGCCAGCGCGGCCTCATCGTCGCGCCGCCGCGTACCGGCAAAACCGTGCTCCTGCAGAAGATGGCGAACTCGATCATCAAGAACAACCCCGAGGTCATCCTGATCATCCTCCTGATCGACGAACGCCCCGAGGAAGTCACCGACATGAAGATGAGCGTGAGCTCGAACGCGGAAGTCGTGAGCTCGACATTCGATGAGCCGCCGGAACGCCATGTGCAGATCGCCGAAATGGTCATCGAGAAGGCCAAACGCCTGGTGGAATCCCGGAAGGACGTCGTGATTCTGCTCGACTCCATCACGCGTCTCGCCCGCGCCTACAACACGCTCCAGCCCCACAGCGGCAAGATCCTGACCGGCGGCGTCGACGCCAACGCCCTGCACAAGCCGAAACGCTTCTTCGGCGCGGCGCGCAACATCGAGGACTACGGCAGCCTGACCATCATCGCCACCGCGCTGATCGACACCGGCAGCAAGATGGACGAGGTCATCTTCGAGGAGTTTAAAGGCACCGGCAACATGGAGTTGCATCTCGACCGCCGTCTCGTCGACAAACGCGTCTATCCCGCAATCAACATCGAAGCCAGCGGCACGCGCAAGGAAGAGCTCCTGCTTCACCGCGACGAACTTCCGCGCGTCTGGACGCTCCGCAAGGCCATGACCGGTGTACCACCCGTCGAAGCCATGGAAGTCCTGATCTCCAAGCTCAAAAAGGTCTCGACGAATGCCGAATTCCTGATGTCCATGCCCGCCTCGAATTGAGGTAGCTGTAAAACAACTCCGCCGTCCGCGTGCTTCCTTTCATGCGGCGGCGGTTTTTCCCTCGAATGTTTCCACTGTCCGCTCCCGGACGCAACTCCAGCTCAGGAGGTCTGATGATGAAAGCCCTGTCCCTTCTGTCCCTTCCGGTTCTCCTCGCCTGCGCGTTCGCCGCCTGCGGTCCCGCCCAGTCGACGCAGAACGCGGAGTCCTCGGAATCCGTTTCCGCGCCCGCCGCCGATCCCTTCGCGCCGAATCCGCCCGCCGGGATGAAACTGGTCTGGTCCGACGAGTTCAACGTGGACGGTCGGCCCGATCCGGCGAATTGGACCTATGAGACCGGATATGTGCGGAACCATGAGGCGCAATGGTACCGTCCGGAGAGCGCCGAGGTGCGCGACGGATGCCTGGTCATCACGGGCGAACATCACGAACAGCCGCTGCCGAATCCGCGTGGAAATGGCCGCTGGTTCGGGTTCGGCGGGGACAACCGCCCAATCGAATACACCTCCGCCTGCCTCATCACGAAGGGATTGCATTCGTTCCAATTCGGACGCATCGAAGCGCGCATCAAGGCGCCCCTCATGGAGGGCTCCTGGCCCGCGTTCTGGACGCTCGGCGTGTCCGAAAGCTGGCCGTCCTGCGGCGAGATCGACATCTTCGAGTATTATAAGGAGACCGTTCTCGCGAATTTCTGCTGGTCCGCGGCAGGCGGCCAGTGGTCGCCGGAATGGAACACTGTCCGCACGCCGTTGAGGCGGTTCACGCGCGATAACCCCGGCTGGGCCGACGAGTTCCACGTGTACGCGATGGACTGGGATGAAAAACGCATCGTACTTTCAGTCGACGGGCACGCCGTGAACGATTCCTCCATCGCCGAGGTCAAAAACGCCCGGTTCCGTTCCGTTGCGAATCCGTTTCATCAGCCACATTACCTGCTGGTGAACCTCGCGCTCGGCGGCGACAGCGGCGGCGACGTGACCAAAGTGCCGTTCCCCGTTTACATGTACGTCGACTATGTTCGCGTCTATCAGAAAGCCGAGTAAATAGCTCATTGGTCGATTTACGTTTCCTGACAAAAAGCCCCGGACCGTATGTTGAACGGACCGGGGCAGGGAATGTTGTATATATATTCGCTTGCGATCACATATTGACGAAGAACTGGAATCCGGGATAGGCTTCGCCGCCGTGTTCGCAGAGGTCGAGGCCGCGGAGTTCTTCCTCCTCGCTGACGCGGATGCCGGTGATTTTCTTCAGCGCGAAGAAGATCGCAAAGGAGGACACGAAGGACACGACGCCGACGACGGCTGCGCCGAGGAGCTGCACCTTGAACGTGTATTCCGGCACGACGGAGAAGATGCCGACCGCGAGCGTGCCCCAGACGCCGTTTACCAGGTGGACGGAGAGCGCGCCGACCGGGTCGTCGAGGTGGAGCCGGTCGAACATGACGACCGCCGGGACCACGATGACGCCTGCGATGAGGCCGATGATGACCGCCGAGCCCACGCTCACGCAGTCCGCGCCGGCCGTGATGCCGACCAGACCGGCGAGACAGCCGTTCATGGTCATGGAGAGGTCGGGGTGGTGGAGCATGATCTTGCTCGTCAGCATGCTGGATACGACCGCCGCGCTGGCCGCGATCATGGTGTTCACGAGCACGAGACTGACCTTCTGCGGCTCCGCGTTGAGGGCGGACGCGCCGTTGAACCCGAACCAGCCGAGCCAGAGCAGGAAGACGCCGATGGTCACGAGCGGCATGTTGTGGCCCATGATGGGCATCACTTTGCCGTCGACGTACTTGCCGATGCGCGGTCCGAGCAGGATCACGCCGGAGAGGGCAGCCCAGCCGCCGACGCTGTGCACGAAGGTGGACCCGGCGAAATCGTGGAAGTGCATGGCGTCGAGCCAGCCGCCGCCCCAGCCCCACGAACCGACGATTGGGTACACGACCGACACGTAGACCGCCGTGAAGATCAGGTAGCTGCTCAGCTTCACGCGTTCGGCGACCGCGCCGGACACGATCGTGGCGGCCGTCGCGGCGAACATCCCCTGGAAGAAGAAGTCCGTCCAGTATGTGAACTCGCCGTTATGGTACGCGATCGGATCACCCGCGGGCAGGTGCAGGCCGAATCCGGCGAACCCGAACCAGTTGTTCCAGATCCAGTGTACGCCGGGGTACATCAGAGCGAATCCGCACACGGCGTAGGATAGGAACCCGATCGCCGGGGTCATGGTGTTCTTGAAGAGGATGTTGTTGCAGTTTTTCGCGCGGGCCAGACCGGACTCCACGCACGCGAATCCGAGGTGCATCAGGAAGACCAGCATGCCGCCCGCCATGACCCACAGATTGTTGACCGCGAACATCGCATAATCGGCGGTCGAGGGCGCCGCGGCCTCCTGGACCGTTTCGGTTACCGCCGTGACTTCGGCGACTGCTTCCGCCGCTTCTTCGGCTCCGGCGCACATGCCAACGAAAACGAGGCTCATCAGAGCCGCTGTCATCATCTTATTCATAAATTGAATTCCTTTCCGATGTTGCGGGGTTATCCGATTGCCTCGTTGCCGCGTTCGCCCGTGCGGATGCGGATGCATTCGTCCATGGGGAGCACGAAGATCTTGCCGTCGCCGATGTGTCCGGTGCGCGCGCCTTCGCAGATGCCTTCGATGGTCGTCTCGACGTATTCGTCGTTGACTGCGATCGCGAGGCGGACCTTCTTCAGCAGGTTGACTTCCTGAAGCGCGCCGCGCCACATGTGGACGTATCCGCGCTGCTGGCCGCAGCCCAGCGCGTTCGTGACGGAGATTTTGAAGATGCTGCGGGCGTAAAGCGCCTGCTTGACGGGATTCAGCCGGTCGGGCTGAATGTACGCGATGATGAGTTTCATGTTGTGTTTCTCCTGAAAGGATTTTGAGGTTACGCCGGAAGAATAAGCATATCCCGTGCCAAACATGTTTCAGGCGGATTTTTGACCGATATTCAGCAGACTTTCAAGAGAAAACCGCCCGAAAAACCGCCTCCATTCACTCCAAAACTTTACAAAATATGCCAATCCCCCGACAGAAAACGTAAAAGAGCGCACTTTTTCCCATATAAATACAGATACAAACTATTTTTGAGGCTAAACACACTAATATATATCAGTGTCAATTAAATCTTTTTTTCTTTTTTTCAAAAAAAAGGATTGATTTTTGTTTGAAGGACTGCTAAAATAATATAGAAAAACAAATTGGAACTTCTTCCCCAAAAATAAGGAGAAAAAAATGAATATCTCTTTGACACGATGCAACAATATTGAATCCGGAAACGTGGAAATTGTTGAGAATACTTTAAATGTAAAGTATGCAATTAACGGAACAGGTAAGACAACAATTGGGAAAGCAATATCAGCAAAGGTGCTCAACGATCAAAACAGATTATTGGAACTTGTTCCGTTTAAGTATGCTGGTGATGTGCAGAATAATCTTCCTGAAATAACAGGAATTGAATCTATAAAAAGTGTTATGATTTTTAATGAAGATTATGTCAATCAATATATGTTTCAAAAAGATGAAGTAATAAAAGATAGTTTTGAAATATTTGTTCGAACTGATAACTACGATAAACATTTGGCGGAGATAGAGAAACTTTTGAAAGATATTAATATAACATTCCAAAAACACCCAGAATTAGATTTTCTTATTCAAACATTTGATCAGTTTATTGAAGGTTTCGGCAAATCGAAAAGTGGATACTCTGCAGCTGGCGCTATAGCAAAAGGAATAGGAAAGGGCAACAAAATAAACAATATTCCTCTTGGTCTTGAAGCTTATTCCCCATATTTGCAGAATAAAAACAATGTTGGTTGGTTAAAATGGCAATTGGATGGAAAACAATATCTAGAAATTGCAAGTCAATGCCCTTATTGTACAAATTCAATTAGTCAACAAAAAGATCTTATTGAAAAAGTGGGAAAAGAGTTTGATGCAAAATCTGTCGAACAATTAAATAAAATGATTATTGTATTCAAAAATCTTCTTCAATATTTTTCAGAGGAAACAGCAAAAAGCGTTAATGAGATAATTGACAATGTAACAGGGATAAATGATCAGCAAAGGGAGTATTTGCTTGAGATTAAAACACAGGTACATAATCTTTTGGGACAACTACATAAGCTCAAAACCATCGGTTATCATTCCCTAAAAGATGCTGAAAAAATATCAGATGAATTAAATCAATACAAACTGAATATATCACTATATTCTCATTTGCAGTCCAAAGAATTAAAAGATAAAATAGATATTATCAATCATTCGCTAGATGCTGTGTTAGAAAGCGCAGGGAAATTACAGGGAGCTGTCGCTCAGCAGAGAATTCTAATCCAGCGAACGATTGAACAGAACAAAAATGCAATAAATGCCTTTATGAGTTCGGCTGGGTATAACTATTCTGTTGAGATAAAAGAAACTGATGATCACCAGTACAAAATGATTCTTTCACACAATGATTCTTTAAATGCAAGTATAAATGCTGTGAGAGATCACTTGAGCTATGGTGAACGAAATGCCTTTGCTCTAGTTCTGTTCATGTTTAGTGCTATTAAAGAAAAACCTGACCTTGTTATTTTAGATGATCCGATCTCCTCGTTTGATGGGAACAAAAAATTTGCCATCCTTCATATGCTTTTTCTAGGAGATGTTCAATCTTGTTTTAGAAATAAGACCGTGCTTCTTCTTACACATGAATTTAGTACCGTAATAGATATTATATATACTTTGCCTTCGAAATTTACTGTCCAACCTCAAGCCTCTTTCCTGTCTGTACGAAAAGGTGCTTTAATGGAAAAAAGTATAAAAAAAGAAAACATAATCTCTTTCCATCAAATAGCTCTAGATAATATCAGAATTGTGTCAAATACTACAATCAAACTTATTTATTTGAGGAGACTCGTCGAAATAGAGAATCCAGATTCTATGGCATGGCACTTGTTGTCAAATATCTTTCATCAAGATCGCGAAGTTCCCAAATATCGTCTTTCCTCATCTGCTGAACGAGATATGACGGAGAATGAAATAAACCAGGCGACTAGTGAAATTAGGATTCACTATCCTGGTTTCGATTATCAAGCTGAGTATAGCAAGGCATCGGATATATTGCAATTGAAAAAGGAATATGATACGACACAAAGCAACTACGAGAAATTGCAACTTTATAGACTGATCAATAAAGATAACAGCGGGAACAGTATTGTTCGCAGATTTGTAAACGAAACATTCCATGTTGAAAATGATTACCTGTTTCAACTTAATCCCAGAGAATATGATACTGTTCCGGAATATATTATAAACGAATGTGATAAAGAATTAAATGATATGTTCGCTCAGCAAACTAGAGGAGCTCAATAATATAGTCTGCTTTCAGAATTGTTTTTGACTCCGAGAGGGCATGTTGTAATATGTCCTGCTGAGGACCGGACGGCAGAGCATTTTTCATTGTTTTCATTGTTTTTCTCGAAAAAAGATGAGAAGGGCGGTTGACTTTTATGGGAAACGGGTGTATAGTAAAACCATTATGAAAACGATTTCCGTGAACAACAGCATTCGATTTTACGGCTTCTTCTGGCGATTTACCGCCTGACGAAGCCCGTTTGCACGTGTACACGCGAAAGTCATGACAACAGACGGGTTCGGCCCCAAGAAGGCCCGACCCGGTTTCTTTTTCAAGCAGACACAGCCGCATCCGGGCCCCGAATCCCGAATGCGGTTTTCTTTTTTTTTTTTCCGAAAACGACTTCTCAAAAAACAATATACTCAACACAAAGGACAACAAAATGAACCAGGAACAGCCCATCAAATCGCCCGAACAGCTCGCGTCCGAACTCGCGCCGAACGCGGACATCGTGGAGCACATCAACCGGAACCGCGCGGAACTGCGGCGCATCTTCGACCGGACGGACAAGCGTCTGGTGGTCATCGCCGGGCCGTGCTCGATCCACAACGTGCCCGCCGCGCTGGAATACGCGGAAAAGCTCGCGAAACTCTCGGAACGCGTCTCCGACGAGGTCAAGATCGTGATGCGGTGCTATTTCGAGAAACCGCGCACCACGCTCGGCTGGAAGGGGCTCGTCTACGACCCCGATCTGGACGGCGGCAGCGACATCGCGCGCGGTCTGGAGCTCGCCCGCAAGCTCCTGCTGGACGTGTCGGCGTACGGGCTCGGCACCGCCACGGAACTGCTCGACCCGGCCATCGCGAATTATCTCGCCGAGCTCGTTTCGTGGGCGGGAATCGGCGCGCGCACCACGGAATCCCAGACGCACCGCCAGCTCGCCAGCTCGCTCGACATGCCCGTCGGGTTCAAGAACAGCACAGACGGCAACCTGCAGATCGCCGTGGACGCCATCTGCGCCGCCCGCGCGCCGCACAGCTACATCGGGATCATGCACGACGGCCGCAGCGGCATCATCCGCAGCGAGGGCAATCCGTACTGCCACCTGGTCCTGCGCGGCGGCATCTCCGGCGAAAACTACTACGCCGCGTGCATCGACGCCGCGCTCCGCAAGCTCGAAAACGCCGGCATCCCGCGCACCGTCGCGGTCGACTGCAGCCACGGCAATTCCCGGCGCGACCCGGCCCGTCAGCACATCGTTTTCGAGGACGTCCTGGCGCAGAAGCTCGCCGGAAACGACGGCATCGTCGGCCTGATGCTCGAAAGTTCGCTCCTGCCCGGCAAACAGAACCTGATGCCCGGCGTCACGCCCGATCCGCGCGTGTCCGTCACGGACGCCTGCATCGGGTTCGACGAGACCGAACGCCTGATCCTGAGCGCCGCGGAGCGCCTGCGCCACGGCACGCCGCACTCCATCTCCACCTCCAAGCCGCGCGTGGCGTACCTCGGCCCCGCCGGGACATTCACGCACGAGGCCGCGCGGAAAGTCTTCGCCGAGACGGCCGAGTACCGTCCGTGCTCCGGCATCCAGAACGTCTTCGCGGCGGTTGAGACCGGCGAATGCGAATACGGCTGCGTGCCGGTCGAGAACACCACCGAGGGCGTCGTGATCGGCACGCTGGACGTGCTGGCGGAGACCACGCTGAAGATATACGCGGAGACGTCCATGAACATCCATCACTGCCTCATGGCGTCCGTGCCGAAGGAGAAGATCGGCGTCATCTACAGCCATGTGCAGTCGCTCGGCCAGTGCCGGAAATACCTCGAACGCAATTTCCCGGATGTCGAGACGGTTGGAGTCGGCTCCAACGCGCGCGCCGCCGAGTTTGCCGCGCTCAGCCCGAACGCCGCCGTCATCGGCGGGGAAAGCATCGCCGCACAGTACCACCTGAACATCCTGGACCGTTCCATCCAGGACACGCCGGACAACCGCACGCGCTTCCTGATTCTGTCCCGCGCCGAAAACACGCTCATGCCGCACGCGAAATGCTGCATCTGCTTCACCGCGCGCGAACGTTTCGGCGCACTGCACGACTGCCTGGAACCGTTCAAAAACGCCGGCGTCACGCTCACCATGATCGAAAGCCGTCCCTCCGGGTCCGGCTGCTGGCACTACCGGTTCTTCGTCGACATCGAGGGTGCCGCGAATGCTCCGCGCGTGTCCGCCGCGCTTGCCGGACTGAAACCGCTCACGGAAGAGCTGAAGCTCCTCGGCAGCTATCCGGTGCTGTAAAAGCACGTTTTATAAAAGCAAATATGCCGGAAAACCGATCAAAAAACGGTCGAGTTTCCGGCTGAACTTCTGTTTAAGAGATCATTCTGAAACGATCCGGAAGAAGAGTCCGCCCTTTGCGGCTTCCTCCATCTCAAGCAGCATATCGGCGGTCACGTTCAGCCTCGTTCCGGTGAATCCGTAGCAGAGACGTGTGGTTTCCGGCGAGAATAGCATGCTGTTCACGATCCCGCAGTTTTCGATCAGCCAGTGCTTCATGTCGTCCGGGATGGAATCGTCCGAGAAGCACAGAACAGCTTTCCCGTCCAGTGTTTCGCCGGACTTGAGCGGACGCAGCCGGTAGAGCCAGAATTTGAGATCTTCCCCCGGCACGACGTATCCGCTGTCCGCCGGAGCCGAGTCCGGTTCTATGAGTTCCTCGACGGGCGGATCGCCGGTATGAACGGCGGAAATGGTGTTTTCATTCAACAACAGAAGCATTTCGGGGTTGCGCTGGCGTTCGTCGTTGTCGGGGATGATGTCCTCCCGGAACAGCATCCTCAGCACGTACAGGTCCGTCGATTTGTAGGAGACGAATATTCGGGAATCCATTTCCGTGACCTCGCGGAACACGGCGGCCAGGTCCGGCGCGGCGGCTTTCCTGCGCTCCCTGTCCGAACAGAAAATGCAGACCGCCGCCAAGATCAGCAGAAGCCACAGGCTTGCTTTCCTGAGCTTTTTGTTGTCTGTCAGCAGGGCATCCGCCGCCATGCCGATCCCGAAGACCGCCGGAGCGAATAATGCCAGATAGATTCGCGCCGGGCCGCCTTTCGTGATCAGCGCCGAACCGAACATCAGGACCACCGCGCCTCCGGTCAGCGCGCAGATGCGCCATTGCGGTCTTCCCCGGAGCAGGATGCCGCAGAGGATCAGAAGAGGTAACGTCCAAAGCAGCCCGGTCTCGCGCATGGCATCGAAACAGTATGTCAGGAACTGCGCCGGAGACTGGAACGAATCGCCGAACATGGCGCGTCCCTCCGCGAACCGCGAATAGTTGCCGCCGTACCAGGCGAGGACGAACACGCTCCAGATAATCCCGGCGAGGATCAGAGGCCGGTTGTCCTGCCATATCTTTTTGACTCCGTCGCGGAACGACACATACAGCAGCACCCACAATCCGGTCAGGATCGCGACGTAAAGCACGCCGGACGAGACGGACAGGCATGTCCCCTCCGCGCACAACAGCCACATGACGGCGTTGAACGCGCGGTTCTCCGGCGGCCTGAATGTAAAGCAGAGCAGGGAGAACAGCAGCCCGAACACGAAAAATGCCTGAAGCGAATACCCGCGTGCTGTTTCGGCATAATGAAGCAGCATGCCGTTCAGAAGTACCGCTGTCAGGACCGCCGCCCGTGCCGTGTCGTTTTTCAGGAGCAGAAGCACCGCCCGGAGCAGGGTCGCGAAGAGTCCGCAGAACCCCAGCAGCGCCGTCAACCTCACGGCAAAATTGTGGTGCGGCATCAAGGTCAGGAAGAATTTGATGCCGAGGGTGTTCAGAACATGGTTGTTTGGTGTGGAGACGTCGGTAAAAACGGCTGAGACAGGAAGGTTTCTGTAATTCCGGACCGTCCAGATCTCGTCGTATTCGGGCGTGTTGCTCCAGATATTCAGGACCCGGATTGATGCCAGAAGCGCGAACAGAACACAACAGATCAGAAGAAACAAATCCCGGCGGCGCGTATCCTGCCGGGAGCGGCCCGACGAACGTGACGGCTTCCGGTTCTGTACGGTATCGTCAAGTGTGGAAACGGGGTCCGGTGAACAGCCGGTCTGCGTCCGGTCGTGATTCATGATGCGGTTCTGCTGGGGGGGGATTCTGTTATTGTTGAATTGATGAGGATAAATATAACATCTTTTTCCTGCGTTTCAAGACGGCGATGCGGTTTTGGGACGGATTCCGGGCCGGATTCCGACCGTATTCCGGCCGAATCCGGAGAAAAAGCGACATTTTCTTCTATTCGAACTTGAATTTAAGAAAAGAATGAGTATATTACAAGAGAAAGCGGAAGAAAGGCTGTTTTTCGTAATGGATGGCCGGAACATTGTCCGCAGGTCAATCCTTCCCACGAAAACAGGAAAAACAATGCGAAAAGAAACGATTTCCGGCGCATTCACCGGATGGGAATGGACCCCGGCGCGCTCGTGGTGCTGGGTCCGAACGGACGCCGCCGAACTCCGCGATGTTCTGCGGGCGGGTCCGCCCGTGGCAGATTCCGGGCTGGAAGTGCTCTGGCGGACGAAAAAAAAGACTGTGCTTCGCCTGAAGACTGCGTCCGGCCTGGACCTGGCGTGCAAGTGGTGTGTCAACATCCGGTGGATGCCATACGGGTTTTCATGGACACAGGCGACCAAGGAAGCATATAAGATCAAGCGACTGGCGCGCCTTGGGCTGCCCCTGGTGAAACTGGTCGCAGTGGGCGAGGGGCGCGGTTTTTTCCGCATCCGTAATAGCTTCCTCGCAACGGAGTTCGCCGACGGGTTCCTGGACGGCCGTTATTTCTTCGAGTCGCTGTCGCACGAGACGGCGATGCGTGATGAATTTACGCGCAGCAATTTCGTTCTCATCGCCCGACTGCACGATGCGGGGCTCTATCACGGCGGATTCACGCCGATGAACGAGCTCTGGCGCAAGCTGCCGGAACCGGACGCGGAGGGGCGTCAGATGGAAATCCGCTGGATCGATGTCGCCAGATGCCGCCGTGCGTGGGGACGGCGGCTGAAACAGCGCATCGCGGAGGACCTCGGTTATTTTCTGTGGCACTATACGCTTACGCAGGAGGAACGCCGTGGTTTTCTGCGAGTTTATCTGGATGCGACGAAGGTCAAACGGTTCGATTTTGACACGTTGTGCCGGGCAGTGGAGGATGCCATCGCCGCCCGGATACGCTGGGAAGAGATCAAGGCTGTCAGAAAGGCGCAGAAGAAGGCGGCGAACGCCTGACGTTTGTACGATGGCCGGTCAGGGGACGAAATCGCCTGATAGATCGGCGTGTTCCAGCGTGAGCAGCGCCGCTTTCCGGTCGAGTCCGCCGCCGTATCCGACAAGCGCGCCGTTTGCGCCGATGACCCGGTGACACGGCACGATCAGGGAAACGGGATTGTGCCCGACCGCGCCGCCGACCGCCTGCGCCGACATGCGCGGGACGCCTTTCCGCCGGGCGACGATCTCCGCGATCTTTCCGTAGGTCATGGTGCGTCCGTACGGGATGGCGAGCATGATGTTGCAGACCGCCTGCCGGAACTCTGTTGTGCGGAGCTTAATTGGCGGCGTGAATCCGGGATTCCTGCCGCTGAAATAGAGGTCCAGCCAGCGGACGGCCTGTTCAAAGACGGGGAGCTTTTTTTCTGCTTGTTCGGGGGAAAGCGAGGTCGCGAAAAAACGTTGTTCATCGAACCACAGCCCGATGAGCGCGGTCCCATCCGAAGCGATCGTGATCCCGCCGAGCGGAGACATGTAGTGATGAACATAATCCATAGGCGTTTCCATAGGGCAGGGGGGCTAGAATTCTTCGCGGAAGAGGTCGGATTCGATCCCGACGACGTCTTTGAACCGGATCGAAGTGCCGTCGGCGAGGGTCAGGATCTTTCTCACGGGCGAGATCCGGACGAGCGCCCCGGTGCGGGTTCGGTACGAGCCGCCGGATTTGTGCGCATCCGGGACGAAATATTCGACCGTGACGACCGGTTTTTCTCCGAGGTGCGCGGCGAGGATGCCGACGCGCCGGTCAAGCTCGGCCTTTTCCGCCTCGTCCAGCTCGCGTTCCGGCGTCGTCAGGCGTGCCGTCTCGTCGATGATGTCCTCATATCCGACCAGCGCGGCGAACGGCGAGAACTGCGCGGCGCGGTCGAGCATGGACATGTGCGGCCGTTCCTTCGAAACATGGTGCGGCAGATGGAGGATGTCTTCGTACGGATGGGGTTGTTTTTCCATGGTTCACCTCATTCCTTGTGCCCGCCGACCTGCTCGTTGCGTTCCTTCGCGGTCGCGCCCTCCAGCAGATTCATGCCCTTCAGAATGGCGTTCTTGCCGAGCTTGTGCTTGATGTCCAGGATGGCGTTCTGGAGGCGTTTCTCGCGGTCGCGTTCGGCTTCCTCGGCGGCCTGTTGTTTCCTGAGCGCGGCGGCGTCCGTGAAAAGGTCGGGCTGTTCCGGCTCGGATGGCTGTTTGCGCACCTCGTTTTCGGTCAGGATATGGTTCGCGGCGACCGTGATGCGGCGCACAAGCAGATTCCGGTCGACGACCCGGTCGAAGATCGCGGCCGCCGCCTCGATCATGCGCTGCGACGAGGACGTGTGCCCGCCGAGATTTTCGGCTCCGTGCGCGCCCTTTGGTACCTCGCGTCCGTAGTGGTTGATGTGAATCTCGCCCTTGTATTTGCGGCGGAGTTCCGGCGTCGCCAGGTTCGCGACGTCGTACCCGACGGTCAGGATCAGCTGGTCGGTCACGAGGTGCTTTTCGACGAGGCTAAGCGCGAGCAGGTCGGTCATCTCCTTTGTCACGAGCCTCGCCTTTTCGAAGTCGTACGGCTCCTTCAGCACCTGGCCGGAACTCAGGCTGTTGTTCTCCGGGCGGTACGCCTTGATCTCGGCGATGCCGACCGGTTCCCATCCCCACGCGTGGTCGATCAGCAGCTCGGCGTTGATCCCGAAGAGGCGATACAGCACGTCCTCACTTTTCACCGACATCCGCGCCACGTCGCCCATCGTGCGCATCCCGCGCGATTCCAGCCGCCGCGCATAGCCGCGTCCGACGCGCCAGAAATCGGTGAGCGGACGGTGTGTCCAGAGTTTTTCGCGGTAGGTCTGCTCGTCCAGCTCGGCGATGCGTACGCCGTCGCGGTCCGCCGGGATGTGCTTTGCAACGATGTCCATGGCGATCTTGCTGAGGTAGAGATTGGTCCCGATCCCGGCGGTGGCGGTGATGCCGGTCTCCGACAATACCTCGCGGACGAGCTTCATGGCGAACTCACGTGCCGTGAGCTTGTATATTTTCAGGTACGTGGTCGCGTCGATGAACACTTCGTCGATGGAGTACACGTGGATGTCCTCCGGGGCGACGTGCCGCAGGTAGATGCTGTAGATGTGCGAACTGACCTCCATGTAGCGGCCCATGCGCGGCACGGCGACGATGTAGCCGAGCTCCAGCGACGGATCCTTCGCGAGCTCGGGCGTGCTGTCGGATTTCCCCCGGAAACGATGACCCGGCGCGCGGTCCAGACGTTCCCCGTTGACCTCGCGGACGCGCTGGACGACCTCGAACAGCCGCGCACGACCGGGGATTCCGTATACCTTCAGCGACGGGGAAACGGCGAGGCAGATCGTCTTTTCCGTGCGGCTTTCGTCCGCCACCACGAGGTTCGTCGTGAGCGGATTGCGCTTCCGGTCGACGCATTCCACCGAGGCGTAGAACGATTTCAGGTCGATTGCGATGTAGGTACGGGCGTCCATGGGAAGTCAGTTTCGGAAAATGGCGGATTCGTTCGCGACGGGTTCGCATGCCGTCCGGCGGCCCAAGACGGACCGTTCCTCGGCATGACGCGGGAGAAAATCCCGGACGATACTATAGCAGGAATCGTCCCATTTTCAAGCGGGAAACAAGAATCTTTCCTTCGTGTCCGTTTGACATTTTGGATGGTTTATGGTATTGTATCGTAGCAGATACCAATAATACATCCAAGGAGGCCACTATGAAGGATCTGATCGCATACTGCGGACTGGATTGCGAACAATGCGAGGCGCGGACCGCGACGCTTCACGACGACAACGCGCTGCGCGAAAAAGTCGCGAAGCACTGGAGCGAGCTGAACGGCGTGGAGATCACTCCCGCCATGATCAACTGCACCGGCTGCCGGGTCGACGGCGTGAAGACGCCTTACTGCGAATCCCTGTGCCCTATCCGGCAGTGCGCCCTGGGGCGGAACGTCGGGACATGCGGCGACTGCGCCGAACTGGAAACCTGCGGAAAAGTCGGCATGATCATCGGGAACAACCCGGATGCCCTCCGCAACCTGAAGTCCTGAAGAAACACATCAGACCGGATCTCTTAGCGGAAACGGTCTTTGATATCCTCCAGCGTAATGACGCGTTCATCGTTATAGTATTCGCGGAGAATCCCGCCCTTGTTCGCTTCCAGCCAGGTCGTGTGCCAGATCATGAACCAGGACCAGATGCAGTCTTTTTCAAAGAAAGCCTGAAGCGGGGGAAGATTCCCGCATTCGTGAAACGCGAACGGCTTGTTTTTCGTTCCGACCCGGAGCAGTTTGTCCCATCCGGCCCGGTGCTCGGTCCCGTCGTACGTGTCGGAGCCGATCACGTCGCAGAATTCATCGCCGACATACCAGCCGTCCCGGACCTCGCCGGAGTACCCCAGAACCCAGATCAAGTTGTTCAGGCGGAAATGCTCCGTGTAGCGTTTGTACATCATGCGCCACAGCTGAATGAAATCTGCCGGCATGCCTTTGCCCCACCAGAACCATCCGCCGTCGAATTCGTGGAACGGCCTCCACAGCACGACCACGCCGGCATCCTGCAATTCCGCAAGCGCCCGCGCGGCGCGGTCCCAGTTCGCGATCATCTTCCGGTGTTCCTCGGTCTGCTCATCCAGGAGAAGCCGGAAATCGGGCGCGTCATTCTTGGATTCATTGTATCCTCCGCCGTAGATCCCGGCATGCCAGCAGATTGTGACGAGGCCGCCGCGGTCCCACCACTCCTTCGCCCGTTTCGTGACGCCGTCGAAATCGTCGTTCATGAAATCCAGCCCCCGAAGCGCCGGCGTCTTTCCCGTTTCCTTCCGGATCAGGTCCATTTCGTATTCCGGCGATCCCATCCAGGTCGATTCCTGCTGGCCGGAGATGATCCTTTTTCCGTAGTTTTCGCACAGGAACCGATAAACGGCCCTGGTCTTTTCTCCGGCGGACGGATTGGATAGCCGGTACTCTGCGAGCGGTTCCGATTCTGTCCTGGGGACAGTTTCCTGACAGCATGCGGCAGATATGGCCGCGGTCAATATCGACAATGCAAAGACGAGGAGAAGCCGGTTTTTCATGGGATCCTTTCCTTTCTGTTACGAAGAGAAAAGGCGGAATCAGGATGCTTGATTCCGCCCGGATATTTGCTGTTTACTTTGCCTGTGCCTCGGGGTCTGGCCAGTCTTCGGTCCGCATGACGATCGGGGTGGAGAGGGCGGTCGGCTCGGCGTGGGCGCAGTTCTGGTAGTAGATCACGCGCTTCTTTGTGGGAGCGTTGTTGAAGAGGACCGCGACGCCGGAGGGCTGCGCGACGTAATCGCCGAGCCCGGCGCGCACGATGTCGACCAGGCACGTTTCGGGGGCGCGCTTGATGTGGTTCACCGGGTCGTAGTAGTCCAGTCCGGGCTGGTAGTCCGGGCAGGTGCCGCGCTGACGGCCCGCCTTGGCGCAGCCGACGTCGGAACACCACGGCATGCCGATCTCGGCGTGGGTGATCTCCGGGACGAGTCCGGCTGCCCATGCCGCCTGAAGTCCGCCCTGGCTGTAGCCAATCACGCCGAGGTCCCTGCCGTTCCACGCCGCCACGGTCTTGACGAAGTCGAACGCGCGGATCACGCGTACCGCCATGTAGCGGAAATAGGAAGTGTCGGGCGTCTTGTTCTCCTCGTTGTTGTAGGCGTAGTGCCCGAGCTGGGCGCGGATGCCGTCGTAGTAGGATTTCGGCTGGCTCAGCTCGATCCCGTGCGCGTTGACGTCGAAATAAACCATGCCGGGCACGCCGTCCGGGACCGCCTGGTCGCGCACCCCGTACGCCTGGAAATGCACCTTCGCGGGCAGGGATTTCGCCTCCGCGCCGGCCGGGATGATGAGGTAGCCGGTCACGGGACGCGGTCCGGCGCACGGAATCTTGACCTCGTAGGCGTCGAAACCGTCCTGTTTGGCCTTGATCTTCTTGAGCTCGGGCGTGGCGGCCACGGCGGCGAGCTCCTGCTTTTGTTTCGCCCAGTACGCGTCGAAATCCTCGGGTTCGGGCACCGCCTGCTTGAGTTTCTCGATCTCCGCGCCCGCGCCGCCTTCGAACCTGCTCTTCAGGTCGTGTCCCGCCTCGTCCTCGAGCGAAGCCTCAATGCGGACGAATCCGGGGCGGTCGATGGTCGTGGCGAGCGTAATGGCCTGGGCCGCCGAAATCTCGTTACGTCCCTCTTCGACCTTGCCGTCGTCGCCGGAGCGCTTCCACTTCATGAAGATTTTGCCTTCGACCGGATTCTGCGCGAGCTTATTCACGGAGAACGTGAACTTCATCTCCTCGCCTGTTTTGTAGCAGACCGCGGGCGTGGCGTCCTCCGAATCGTCCTCCAGAAGCACAAGCTGGAAGTCGCCCGCCTTCACAGGAGCGGCCGCAACGGCGGGTTTTTCCTCGGTTTTCACCTCGACCGCGGGCTTGGCTTCCGTTGCGGGTTCGGCCGGTACAACGACGACTTCCTGCTGCACCACGTCCGGTTCCGTGACGATGACACTGGGCGGGACCACGATCACGCGGCCGTATCTGTAGCCGTAGGAACCGTAGCCGGGCAGCAGAGGATCGAAGAATTCGGGACTGACGACCACCGGGCCGCCCGTCGGGGGAGGGGGCGGTTGCGGCGGAGAAATCGGGCGTCCCGCGGGACGCCCGCCGGAGATAACGACAGCGCCGCCGAGATGGCGTTCACCGGGGACAGGACCTCCGGGACGGCCGCCGGGCTGAGCAGGCATTGCGCCGCTCGGACGACCGCCGGGCTGACGGGACACTGCTGCTCCGCCGCCGGGGCGTCCTCCGCCTCCGCCTGCGCGACCGCCGCGTCCCTGCGCGAGAAGCCCTGTTGCCGGAATGACCAAAGCCGCGAGAATGAATGCTGTGTAGTTTTTCTTCATAGCCGGGGTTCCTTTCTCTTGTCTGTCTGTCGTATTGCCGTTGGCGTCCGGGCTTCCGGCAGGCATTCTGTCCGCCGGATCCATGGGGGGCGAGCGATGCCCGGATCGTCTCGAACCAATCAAATAACGTTTCGTTAATACGAAATATTGTATCTTCCGAAAAAATCTTTTCTTTTTTTTGATTTTTCTTTATTCCGAGGCGGAAAACCGCGGAAAAAAGCCTGTCCCGAACGGTTGCGGCCGGAACAGGCTTTCGTTGTCAGGTTTGCCCTGTCTCAGGCAAACCGCCGTCCGCTCAGAAGCGGATGACGGTCATGGAGTGGGCGGGGAGGTTCACGGTGAACTTTTCGCCGAGTTTGATGTAGTTGTCGGTGAGCGTGTATTCCTTGCCGGTGAAGGACGGTCCGGTGAGGACGGTGCGCTTCGCGGAGGCGGGGATGCCTTTGCCGTTGTCGAGCGTGACGGTGATGGAGACGGCCTGGTCGAGGGTGTTGACGTACTTCAGGACGGTGTCTCCGTCCTTGGTCTGGACGGCGGAGGCGGCGACTTTGAGGGTCTGGCGACGGTCGAGGGCGCTGCCGAAATCAAGCTTGTTCTTCAGGTAGTTGGTGCCCGCGTTGGCGCCGAAGAGCTTCTGAACTTCGTAGGTCGTGGTCTTGTCGATCTTCGTGTTCGAGAAATAGATCATGTTCGGGGTCCACTGCATGTTGCCGTGCTTGCCGAGGAGCGGCGCGTAGGAGGACATCACGACGACGTCGCCGTTGCGTTCGACGCCGGTCAGGAAGATGGCCTCGTCGAGGGCGGTCTCGATGGTGTTCGGGCGGGGATTGCCCTGCGCGTGGGCGGCGTATTCGCCGGCGTAGACTTTCGGACCGGTGCGGTCGTAGTTGTCATAGCGGTGCTGTGCGCTCTCCACGAACCAGTTCGGGTTCATGTAGAAGTGTTCGTCGACGATCGGGAGTTTCTCCTGACGGGCGAATTTCCAGCCGCGGTCGTAGTCGCGTCCGGAAGCTCCGGGTCCGACGGTGCCGACCACGACGATCTCGGGATATTTCTTGACGAGTGCGTCGTTGACCATTTTGAAGCGTTCTTCGAAGGCGTCGGTGATCTGTTCCTCGTTGCCGAGGCCGATGTACTTCAGACCGAACGGCTTCGGATGGCCCATCCTGGCGCGGAGCGCGCCCCACTTGGTGTCGGTGGAGCCGTTGGCGAATTCAACGAGGTCGAGGGCGTCCTGGACAATACGGCCCATCTGGTCCATCGGGACGGCGTGCTGGCCGCCGGAGAACTGGCAGTCGACGCCGACTGTGATGATCGGGAGCGCGTACGCGCCGATGTCTTCGCAGAACTGGAAGTATTCGAAATAGCCGAGGCCGCGGGTCTGATGGTAGCCCCAGCGGTTCTTGATCGGCTTGCGTTCCTCAAGGGAGCCGACGGAATCCTTCCAGTAGTAGCAGTCGTCCTGCCAGCTGTTGCCGTGCGCCACGCAGCCGCCGGGGAAGCGGACGAACTGCGGCTTCAGGTCGGCGAGCGTCTGGGCGAGGTCCTTGCGGAGACCGTTCTTGCGGCCCTTGAAGGTGTCCTTCGGGAAGAGGGAGACCATGTCGACGGCGACTGCCGCGCCGGCGGTAAGGGGCTTCAGGTAGAACTTGCCGCAGGCGTCGGCGGTGGAGTTGCCGGCGCTGGCGGTGAGGGTGAAGTCGACCTTGTCCCAGGTCTTGTCGTCCACCGTGACCGTCTTGGATGCGAGGACCGCGCCGGTATCGGAGAGGAGGCCGACTTCGATCTTGACGGGCTTGTCGCCCTGCTGGCGGGCGAACATGGAGAAGTTGTAGTCCGCGCCCTTTTCGTAGCGGAACCCGCCGAAGCCTTCGTTGATGAGGCGGGGGCCGACCCCGTCGACGGAGATCACGCCGTAGTGCGGATTGTTCGCGTGGATCGGATCGGCGGTGGCGATGTCGAACTTCATATTGCCGCCGTCGACGGCCCAGAATTTCTTGGAGCTCCAACCGCGCGCGTCGGCCGGGGTGCATTCGAAGTCGCGGTTCGCTACGAGCTCGGCGTACAGGCCGCCGTCCGCGCCGTAGTTGATATCCTCGAAGAAGATACCGAACATGGTGTCGGAGATTTTGAGCTTGTCGTTCATGTTCACGGTCATGGTGCCCTTGACGGAGGCTTCGGGATCGGCTTCCGGGACAGGGGCGGACTGGCAGGCGGTCGCGCCGATGGTCATGGCGATCAGGGCGAGGAGCATGCTTCCGGTCGATTTACGGTTCATTTTGTGGTTCCTTGGGGGTTGGAGTTGAACTTAACTCGGGTTGATTGTTCCTTCAAAAGCTAAATATACACAGAAAACGGAAAGAATCAAGCGGAAAAACGTAAAAACCTTAAATATTTTTCCTTTATTTTTTGCGAGGGATTACGATGGTTCTGCCGCCGATGCGCACGGTGTAGGCGTTGTCCGCGGTCGTCACGGACGGCGTCTCGCCCCGGTCGCCGGTTCCGCAGAAGAACGCGGAAACGAGCGTGGTCGTGCCCTTCGGGACATTGCCCTGAAGTCCGGGGATGGTCGCACGCGGCAGGATCAGGTTCGTGTTCGGCTCCGTGCTCTGGTTGACCGCGGTGCGGCCGCCGGAGAGGTCGATGGCTCCGCAGGACATGCCGCCGGACTGCGAGGCGAAGACGGACTTGCGTTCGGTCTTCACGGAGACGCCGTCGGCAGGGAATGCGAATCCGCCGTCGAAGGTCTGGAGCGTTCGGTCGGAGGTGATTTCGTGGATGCGGACATGCCAGGGCAGGGCGGGGATGATCCATGTGCGGACCGTGACGCCCATGAGCGGGGACCAGTCGGTGCGGATCCAGTCGTCGGTGACTTCGTAGTCCTTCGTGTCGCGCTTCACGGCGTAGCGGTCGCTGCCGACGTCGGTGATCGCGAGCATGGAGTCCGGGACGATCTGGGAGAGCCCGTAGGGGCCCTTCGGGACGCCGAATCCGTACAGGTTGGAGTAGGCGAATTTCTCGTATTTCGCCTGACCGTGCGTGTGCTGCATGCGCGGCTTCTGCCCGGCGGCGAAGAACACGCAGTGCGCGCCGTCGCGCTGGGCGATGAAGTGCGGACCGTCCATGCGGCGCGAGGCGGGGAGTTTTGGCATCGGGAGTTCTTCGGCGGTCCAGAACGGATGGTCTTCGGGAAGCGCGAGCACGAGGAACGACTTCATGCCCCAGTAGACCGAGCCGAACCCGTTGTAGCTTTCCGCCATGCTCATGTTCGGGTACGCGTAGCCGACCGTCAGGACGCCGCTCGTGTCAAAGATCGGACGGCTGAGCCATTTCCGCATGTTCCGCAGGAAGAGCCCCTTCAGAACGCCGGGTTCGATCCCGCCGACGTCCGCGTAGGCGTAGGCCGCCCAGAACGCCGCCTCGGCGAACCGGTAGGCGAGGCTGCGTCCGTACGGGATCGCGGAGCCGTCGTCGCCGAAATAATACATGTAGTCCTGCGCGAAGACGCGGGCGCGCTCCTTGTAGAGTTCGGCGCGGACGGGGTCCTCGTCCTTCATGAGCGCGGCGTACAGCAGGCAGTAGAAATGCATGCCCCAGGAATTGTAGTGGTCGACGTGGGCGTTTTCACCGTCGGTGTACCAGCCGTTGCCGAGATACCACGGCTCAATGGCGTTGAGCGCGGATTCAACCGATTTTTTATCGTAGGGACGCCCGACGCGCCGGAATCCGAGGTTCACGACCACGCGGAACATCTCCCAGTTGCACGGCCATGCTTTGCGGAGGTTCGCGTTGTTCAGCCAGTTGTACACGTTGTCCTGCTGTTCCTTCGTCAGCGGTTCCCAGACTTGTTCCGGCGCGATCGCCAGCGCCAGCCCGATCGACGCCATTTCAACGATCTTCTGGTCGTAGTCGCCGACGTTGCCCCAATACTCGGGATTCGCCGGATCGGTGCCCGAGATCAGCCCGTGCATAAAGGTGTTCCACAGCTCGGGATTGCCGCCGCCGCCCGCCCAGAGCGGGCCGAGCGCCCATACGGGACGGGAGAACGCTTCCATCTCCGCCGTGCTGTCCGGGTAGCTCGCGCCGGTGTAGCCCTGATGCAGCCGCGCCTTCCCTTCCGAGTAGTACGGGAGCAGGGGACGGAGGATGTCGACGGCGGCCTTCTGGAGGTCCGAGCGTGTGGTGAGCGGATTGCCACGATAGATATGATGGATCGCGGTTTCCTGTGGGGCGGACGATCCGTTTTGCGTGCAGATGCAGGCGGGCAGGGCGGCGGTCACCGCGAGGACGATTCCGAGTGTGATCGATCTCAGTTTCACGGGGTAAATCCTTTCCCGGCGAGGCCGGAATGACGTGTCGTTCGAGCGGAAATACTTTTTGTATAACATACAGCCGATGAAAGAAAAATCAACCGGATGCGCGGAAAAAAACGAAAAAAATAAATGAGCTGCTTCACGCTGAATATGTTTGTTTCCTATACCCAGTGAAACAATTGTTTGCGCTTGACTTTTCGGAAAAACCGTGATAAAGTAAAAGATTATTTTTTTGAATTAAGTATAGAGGACGCGCGAAAATATGGCCGGGGAACAAACGAAAAATGGAACGATCCGCTTCGCTTCGGGGGCTTTTGATGCTGTATACCGCCATCTGTCGGACGGTGTGATCGTCCGGGGGCGGGATGGCGTCATCCTGTACGGGAATCCATCCGCGGAAAAGGCGTTCGGACGGGGTTCCGGCGAGCTTGCCGGACTCGCGCTGGACGAATTGATTCCGGCTGACTTCGTAAAATCCGCCGACGGCGAATATCGTGTTTCTCTGCCGGAATTCGAGCTTGTGTTCCATGCCTGCGCCGAAACCGAATCCTCCGGCGCGTGGTACGAATCCGTCATGCAGCCGGTCGTCCTGTCCGACGGCACGGAGGCGGGCATCCTCTTCTTCACGGTGAAGTCCGCGCAGTCCGCCGACAATGATCCGGCCGATGCCGCCAAGCGGGAAAGCCTTCTCCGGACCCTCGCGAACAACATCCCGCTCGGCATGTATGTGCAGGAAGTCGACAACGAGTTCCGTTTCATGCGTGCGAACCGCGGCTTCGCGCAGATCTTCCGCATCGATCAGATGGCTGTGCGCGGTAAGACCGCCGCCGACTTCATTCCCGCGCCGGTCGCCGCGAAATGGCGTGATTTTTCCGAAAAGACGGTGCAGAATCCGGAGCATACGCAGAACTTCCGTCTGGCGCTGCTGGACGACAAAGGGTTTCCGCAGTTCGTCCATATCACGGAAAACCTGTACGTCGATCCGTCCGGACGCCGCCTGATCCTCGGCGCGGTCGAGGACATCACGGCGGAAGCGTTCTTCCATAAGTACGAGACGGCGAATGCCGAGATCCTGAAGAAGACGCAGAATGAGACCGACATGAACAAGGTCCTGTCGATCATCACCGAGATCATCTTCCGCGAGTTCGACAGCTGCCGTATGGTGTGGCTGAACCGCGAGATGGACACGCAGATGGATTTCGTGCGTCCGGACATGGCGGACAAACTGCCGAAACTCACGCCGGAACTGAGGGCAAAGATGGTCGGCTACATGCGGCCGATCCTGAAGGAACGGCACACCTGCGCGATCCCGGAGATCGCCCATGTGCCGGAACTGGCCGAGATCCCCGAAAAGTGCCCCGGATATCCGTGCTGCCACCTCGCGTTCGAGATCTTCAACCAGAAGCGCTACATCGGCACGATGATAATCCAGTTCACGAGACGCATGCCGTTCCCCGCCTACAACAGCGAACCCCGCCTCATGATGGTGGACACGTTCGCCGCCATCCTGTACCGCATCCGCGAACAGGAGAACCTGGCGGACTCCAAGCGCCTGCTGGAGCAGATCATCGACACGCTGCCCATGTCCTTCTTCATGAAGGACGCCGGACACGATTTCCGCTATTCCCTGTGCAACCGGAAGTTCTGCCGTATGATCGGGCGTACGCGCGACGAGGTGCTCGGCAAGACGGACTACGATATCTTCCCGAACGTGGTCGCGGACAAGCTGAACTCGGAACACGCCGAAGTCATGGAGTCGAAGGATCTGATCCATGCCGAAGTCGAGGAGGTCGTGCCGGGAGTCGGCTGGCACGTTTTCGAAAAATGGCTGCTGCCGTTCCGCACCGACCAAGGCAAGAAAATGCTGATCGGCATCGCCCACGACGTGACCGAGGAACGCAAGATGCACGGGATCGAGAAGTTCAAGATGAACATTCTCGCCTACTTCAACGACAATCACGACATCCGCGCGTTCTGCGACTACATGGCCGGCCAGATACTCGACGTCCTGCACTGCGACCGCATCCTCCTGCTGCCGCAGAGCGATTCGAGCGGAATCCGCCTTACGAACGAATGGACACGGCCCGGAGTCGAACGCATCGGCAGGCACGATCCGAACTGCCCGATCATGAAGCAGTGCCGCGAAAGACGCAAAGAGCCCGTGCTCGCGTTCGAGGACGTCGAGACGCTTTACACGGATTTGCCGGACGTCGTCTGCCACGCAAAATCCGCGCTGATCGCCCGCGTGAGCATCAAGGGGCGTTTCTGGGGCGGTCTCGCCGCCCATTACACCGTCTCGAAATTCAAATTCGACGCCGCCGACCTCCAGCTGATGCAGGCCGCCGCGTCTCTGCTCACGATGGCCGTGGAACGCGGCGAGGCGGAACGCGAGCTCCAGCGCCGCGAACGCGAAAACCAGCTGCTCGTCGACAACACCATCATCCCCGTGGCGATGTTCGACGGCTCCGGCCGTCTGCTCCGCTGCAACCAGCCGTACCAGGAGTCGATCGCCACGCTCGAACGCGAGGTGAAGCCGCAGCTCCTCCAGTCGATCATGAACGGTCTTCGCACGTCTTCCGTCCAACGGAAGATCAACGGCAAGATCTGGCAGATCGACGCCCACGGCGTGACGGACGATTCGAACAAGCTTTCCTACATCTTCATGTTTGCCGTGGATATCACCGAATCCGACCGCCGCATCCGCCGTCAGGAAGCCATCAACTCCTGTATGACCGCGATCCTTTCCGACGCGGCCGATGACCTCAGTGCTGTTCGCGAGGTCATCCGCATCGTCTCCAATTACTTTGCCGCGGACGGCGGCAGCTTCCTTCATTTTCAGAAGACCGGGCCGGAGATCCTGGCCACATGGGGATTCGAGGACAGCGACCAGTCGTTCCTCCGGAATATGCCGAAACGCCGCAACTACAACAGCACCGACAACGAATGGATGGCCGTGCTGGAAAGTCACGAGATCACGGTCGAAAACGACCTGCAGAACATGCCGATCGCGGATCAGCGCATGGCGTTTTTCATCCATGCCATCAAAATGGGCACGCGCTGTTCGTTCCGCCTCATGCACGGGGACCACGTCTGGGGCGTCGTCGCGCTTTACTTCAAAGATCCGTGGCGTTCCTTCTCGCAGACCGACTACGAGATGCTGGGCAGCTTCCAGCATACAGCGAACATGCTGCTCCTGAAATACGAGCTCACGCAGAATCTGAAGGCCGAGCGCGACAAGGCGATTTCCGCCGAAAAGGCCAAGAGCTTCTTCTTCAGCTGCGTCAGCCACGACATCCGCACGCCGCTGAACTCGATCATCGGATTTTCCGAACTGCTCCAGCAGGGCGGGCTCCCGCAGGAGAAGGTCACGGAATACCTAGGCAACATCATCTTCAGCGGCAACACCCTGATGCAGCTGATCAACGACGTGCTGGACTTCGCCTCGCTCGACGCGGGCAAGCTCAAACTCTACCCCGCCATGTGCGATTTCCGCCGCCTCGCCGAAAACGTCCTCACCATCGTCGGCGACGCCGCGCAGAACAAGGCGCTCTATCTGAAGCTCGACGCGCCCGACGATATCCCGTGGGTGAAGGTCGACTCCCAGCGCATCAGCCAGATTCTCTTCAACCTCATCGGAAACGCCGTCAAGTTCACAGAAAAGGGCGGCGTCACCCTGCATATCAAGTTCACGCCGGATGCGGACAATGCCGACGGGAAGAAGACCGGACTGCTCGCCTTCTCCGTGCAGGACACCGGCATCGGCATCGACAAGAGCCATTTCGCCGACCTCATGCAGCCGTTCGTGCGCATCCGTACGAAAACGCAGGTCGTCGGCACCGGACTCGGACTCTCCATCTGCAATCTCATGGCCGCGAAAATGGGCGGCAAGATCAGGATCGACAGCGAAGTCGGAGTCGGCAGCTCGTTCACGGTCGAACTCCCGCATGTCGAGTACCAGACCGAGGCGCCCGCCAATATGGAACCGCAGAGAGAGACGCGTGCGCTCCCGGCGGACATGAACCTCGCGCTGCTGCTGGTCGACGACAATAAGCTGAACCTGAAGGTGCTGGAGGCGCTCTGCCGCAAGCTCGGCGTGAAGAACACCGTCAGCGCCGAGTCGGGCGCGGACGCGCTGAAGCTGATGAACGACACGCGGTTCGACGCCGTGCTCACCGACGTCTGGATGCCGGGCATGAGCGGGCCGGAACTCGCCGAGGAGATCCGACGCAATCCGATGTGGCGCAACCTCCCGGTCTACGCCCTGACCGCCGACGTCGAGATGTGCAAGAAAGAGGATCCCGCGCCGTTCACCGGAATCCTGCTGAAGCCGCTCCGCACGGAAAACATCGCCGACCTCCTGGTGAAGATCACCGCCATGAAGAAGTAATCCTGCCTGCCGGATCGTTTCGGGGGACTAAATATAACAAGCTTTATTGCGCTTATTGTCAACGGATTGCGTGTTCGCTGAAAGAAGAGGTCAGTTCGCGCGCATCTGGTCGGCGACGTCGGAGATGATGCGGTCGAGGGGAAGTTCGGCTTTCCAGCCGCAGATGCGCCCGATCTTTGTGCAGTCCGGGGCGCGGTGGAGCATGTCCTCGAAGCCCGGTTCGTAGGCCTTGTCGTAGGAAACGACCTCGATCTTCGACTTACTGTGGAGCTGGTCGATGATCGTTTCCGCGAGCTGGCGGATCGTGATGCGGTTCGTGCTGCCGATGTTCAGTATCTCGCCGAACGACGCCTCGCAGTCGGGGAGGAGCCGGAGCGCGCGGACCGTGTCCGCCACATGGCAGAAACAGCGGGTCTGTTCGCCGGTGCCGAAGACGCGGAGCGGCTTGCCCTGAAGCGCAGCGGAGACGAAACGCGGGATGACCATGCCGTAACGCCCGGTCTGGCGCGGGCCGACCGTGTTGAAGAAGCGCGTGACGGTGCCGGGGAGGTTTTTCGAGCGGTGGTACGCCATGAGCAGGAACTCGTCGATGAGCTTGCTGCAGGCATAGCTCCAGCGGGAATGCGTGGACGGGCCGATGATGAGGTCGTCGGTCTCGTGGAACGGCACGGAGGCGGATTTCCCGTAGACTTCGCTGGTGGATGCGACGAACACGCGGCGTCCGCCGAGCTTGTCGGCGAGCTTCAGGATGCGGCTGGTGCCGGAGACGTTGGTCTCGATCGTGCGGATCGGGTCGTGGACGACCAGCTCGACGCCGACTGCCGCGGCCAGATGATAGACGATGTCGGCTTTTTCAATGAGCCGGGGGAGCGCGCGCGAGGAGATCACGCTGCCCTTCACGAACTCAATGCGCTCCTGATGCGGGAGGTGTTTGAGGTTGTCGAGCGAGCCTGTGGAGAGGTCGTCGATGATGGAGACGCTGTGACCGTCCTTCAGCCAGGATTCGGCGAGATGGGAGCCGATGAACCCGGCTCCGCCCGTGATGAGGATGTTCATGATTTGCGGTCTCCGTCGTTCGTATCCTCGCCCTGCTGCGGCACGAGCGGATGCGAGCGCTTCACGAATCCCATCTTCAGCGCGAAATACGCGATCAGTCCCCAGACGACGTAAATATTCACGAGGAGGAAGGGGAAGAGGAAGGGATTCACGAGGAAGGAGGAAACGAGCCAGGCAAGGAGCAGCAGCCCAATGACTATGAGGCGCTTCGGGTGGTATTTCGCGGAGGCGAGGTATTTGCCGAAATGCAGGTACGGGACCTGGCTGACCATCAGGAAGCCGAGGATCGTGGCGTAGATCGGCAGATAACGGAAGTACTCGCGGAGAGTGTTGCTGCCTTTTTCCGTGGCGGCGAAGAGGATGATCGTGCAGAGCGCGGCGGCCGCGCCGGGTGAGGGAAGACCGGTGAAGATGTCGCTGCTTTTCTTTTCATACATCGCGTGGACGTTGTAGGTGGCGAGGCGGAGCGCGGCGCATCCGAGGTAGATACCGCAGAGCATGCAGATCGGGATGAACTCGCCGGCGCGTTCGATGTGACGCATGTTGTGCGCCATGACGGCGACGAGCGTGGCGGGAGCGATGCCGAACGTGGTCATGTCGGCGAGGGAGTCCATCTGGATGCCGTGCAGACTGGCGGCGTTCAGGAGGCGCGCGGTGAAGCCGTCGAACATGTCGAAGACCATCGCGAAGAGGATGAGCCCGGCGCTCCAGGCGAAGATCGTTGCCATCGCCTGCTGGTCGTCGACATGCTTGTACGCCTGAAGCGTAACGAGGATGGCGGCGTATCCGCAGAGGGAATTGCAGAGCGTGAGGCTGTTCGGGACGAACTGAAGCCACTGTTGCAGTTTCCGCGAGGGCGGCGCAGGATGTTCCTGTTCGTTTTCGGGATTCATCACAGGTCCTTTGCGGCGGCCTCTTCGGCCAGCGCGTGAAGTTTTGCTTTCGCCTCGGGACGGACGAACGCGAGGATGGAGGAACCTGCGCGGACGGCTTCGCCCACGTTCACGGCCACGTCGATGCCCATTCCGGCGGGGATGTAGAGTTCCGTGCGGGAACCGAACTTGATCATGCCGTATTTCTGTCCGCGCGTGTAGGATTCGCCGGGATTGACCGGGCAGACGATGCGGCGGGCGATCGCGCCGGAGACCTGGCGGACCGCGATGGGGAATGTTTCGCCCTCGAACGGGCAGGTGCCGCCGATGAGCATGGATTCGTTGACTTTCCCGGCATCGGGATCGCGGGCGTCGAGATACTTGCCCGGCTTGTAGAACTTGAACTCGACCTTCATGTCCCACGGCGCGCGGTTGATGTGCACGTTGAAGACGGAGAGGAAGATGCCGATGCGGAGGATGTCCTTGTCGTGGAAGAGGCGGCGGAGATCGTCGTTTTCCAGGGTTTCGGACTTGATCAGCTCCACGTCCTTGATCACGCCGTCGGCGGGCGACACGATGGCGGAGGGATCGGCCGCGATCCTGCGCGGCGGGTCGCGGAAGAACGCGCAGGCGGCGAAGCATGCGAGCGCGGCGAAGGCGATGATCGCGCCGGCGATGCCGGGCGGGAGGATTTTGAGAAACACGGTTGCGGCGCAGAGCACGAAAACGACGAGGAAAGCGGCGAGCGCCATCCCCCATTCCTTCTTACCGTATTTTGTGAGAATCATAGCATGCCTTCTGTGAGATCAGATGGGTTGAGGTTGTTTGACGATGCCGCTGCCCGCGCGCAGGACCAGATTGCCGTGGCAGTAGGCCAGCGCGAGCGCGTCGGTGGCGTCGTCCGGTATCTGCGAGATGTCAAGTCCGCCGAGGTTCGCCATGATCGCGGCGACCTGGCTTTTGTCGGCTTCGCCGAGTCCGGTCGCGGCGCGCTTGGCGCTTTTCGGGGAGTATTCGAACGCCGGGACCGAGCATTCGGCGAGGGCGGTGATGACCGCGCCGCGCGCGAGGCTCAGGATCATGGCGGTCTTCACGTTCCGGGAGACGAACGCCGATTCGATGGCGGCGGCCTCGGGCTTGAACGAAGAAACAAGTTCGCGAATGCCCCCGGCAAGACGCCTGAGACATTCGCTGTGGGGCAGGGAGGGCGCGTTGCGGATCAGGCCGCAGTCCAGTATCCGGACAGAACCGCCGGTCCGCATGTCGATCACGCCGTATCCGGTTTTCCGGATGGCGGTGTCTATGCCGATGATGATCATCCGGGACGCCCTCCGAGCGGGAAACGAAGCCGCGGGTCAGCCCTGGGCGTCGATCTCGTCGAGGACTTCGCTGGCGATGTTTTCGTTGGAGTAGACGGCCTGGACGTCGTCGAGCTCTTCGAGGCGTTCGACGAGGCGGAGGACCTGCTGTGCCTTGGCGAGTTCGTTGATGCCGACGGTGTTTTCCGGCTTGCGGGTGAGCTTGGCTTCGGAGCATTCGATGCCGGCGTCTTCAAGCGCCTTGGCGATGTCGGCGAAGGCTTCCGGGGCGGCCCAGATTTCGGCGATGCCGTCTTCGGCGGTGATGTCTTCCGCGCCCGCTTCGAGCGTGAGTTCCATCAGCTTGTCCTCGTCGGCGTTGTCGCCTTCGATGATGAAGTGGGCCTTGCGCTGGAACATCCAGGACACGGCGCCGCTGGCCGCCAGGTTGCCGCCGTTGCGGTCGAACGTCATGCGGACGTCGCCGATGGTGCGGTTGCGGTTTTCGGTGAGGCATTCGACGACGAACGCGGTGCCGGCGGGACCGTATCCTTCGTAGGTGATCTCTTCGTAGGCGACGTCGCCGAGTTCGCCCGCGCCCTTCTTGATGGCGCGTTCGATGTTTTCGCGGGGCATGTTGCTGGCTTTCGCGGAGGCGAGGGCCATGCGGAGCTTAATGTTGGAAGCGGGATCCTTGCCGCCCTGCTTGGTGGCAACCATGATTTCCTTGGCCAGACGGGAGAACGCCTGACCTTTCTTCTTGTCGGTTGCCTCTTTTTTGTGCTTGATATTTGCCCATTTACTGTGACCGGACATAATAAATCTCCATAGGTTGCGGGTTATGCGTTAATAAAGACACTTATCCTATAAATATATCACAGGAAAACCGTTTTTCAACTCTTTTTTCCCGCTTCATCGCACCTTTTTTCCGTTTCCCCCTGAATCCGCCTCGGGATGAACCGGATATTTGCAGTCGGCGAGCCGGAAATCCGGCGCGGGAAGAGGTCGTCCGGCTAGGAAGTCGCGGCAGAGGCGTTCGGCGTCGTCGATCCGGTCCGGTCGCAGCCAGCGGATCGGACAGCCGTCGTTCTCGAATTTGCGGAACCAGGAATCCTGACGTTTGGCGAACTGACAGATTTTCGCGTAGAGCTGATCATGCATCTCCTCCATCGTGAGCTGCCCTTGCAGATAACGCGCAAGATAACGGTATTCGAGACCGAGAAATTCCATTTTTTCCCAGTTCATGCCATCCGCGTGGAGACGTTCCGCCTCCTCGACCATGCCGTTCGCGAGGCGTTCGTCGAGCCGCTGGAGGATGCGGGCACGCGTTTCGGAACGCGGCCTGTAGAGACCGAGCACAAGGAAATCGGACGGAGGGAAGGGGCGTTCCAGATCGTTCGGGAGTTCGTTCGCGTTCGCCGCGCGGGCGAGCTCGATGGCGCGGATCAGACGGATGCGGTTGTCGGGTTCGTTCGCCGGGACGACGCTCGCCGGATCGAGCTCAAGCAGAAGCCTGCGGAGCGCGTCGGTGTCGAGACTGCGCAGATACGCGCGGTATTCCGGAACCGGCGCGCCCGGCGCGAGGCGGTACGAGAACACCATGCCGTGCAGATACAGTGCGGTGCCGCCGACGAAAAGCGGGACGCGTCCGTCCGCCTCGACTTCGTTCACCGCCGCGGCGGCGTCGCGCAGGTATTCGGCGAGGGAGTATTCGGCGTCCGGGGGCAGTATGTCGATGAGTTTGTACGGGACGGCGGGCTGTCCGGGCGGGGCGTATTCCGCGAGATCCTTACCGGTCCCGATGTCGAGTCCGCGGTAGATCTGACGGGAATCGGCGCTGAGGACCGCGGCGTGGATGCGCGCGGCGAGCGCGACGCCGAACGAGGTCTTGCCGCAGGCGGTCGGGCCGAGCAGGATGATGATGCGATGTCGGTGGTTCATGCCGGAAAATCTCCGAAAAAGGCGCAAAAATGGAAAAAAACACAACTTTCTTTATAATATAACGCCATTTTGACTGGTAATCACGCGAAAAAGCGCTAAATTACAGAGAAAAATATTTTTTTCCGAAACTAACCATGAGATTTTGAGAAAAACCATGCCGAAACAAAATACCGTGAAAGGCCCGGCCGTCGTCAAGGGCATCGCCCTGCACACGGGGGCCCGCGCCACGCTCCGCATCCTCCCCGCACCTCCTGACACCGGAATCGTGTTCCGACGCATCGATATGCCCGGTGCGCCTGAAGTCCAGGCGAACGCCCGGAATGTGGTCGACGTGCGCCGCGCGACCACGATCGCGTCCCGCACGACCGGAGCGTTCGTGGTGACCGTGGAACACATCATGTCCTCCCTGCACGCCGCTTGCGTGGACAATGCCTACATTGAGATGGACGGCCCGGAACCGCCGATCGCCGACGGAAGCGCCAAGCCGTATTTCGAGGGGATTATGGAGGCAGGGCTTCAGGAACAGGACGCCGAAGCGCACTACTGGACCGCGAAGGCCCCGATCGTGTTCGAGGAAGGATCCGCGATGCTCGCGCTGCTGCCCGCCGACGACCTGCGGATCACGTTCACTACGCAGTTCGGCTATAGCGACCTCGACACGCAGTTCTTTTCCTGCCAGGTCACGCCCGAAACCTTCCGGAACGAGCTTGAAGGCGCACGTACGTTCTGCCCGTACAAGGAGCTGGAACAGGTCATCGCCGCCGGACTCGCCAAGGGCGGCAGCCTCGACAACGCCATCATCCTGCACGACGGCGCGCTGATCTGCAAGGACGGTCTGCGTTATCCGAACGAGCTCGTCCGCCACAAGATCATGGACATGATCGGGGACCTGTATCTGGTCGGCAAGCGCGTCCATGCGCATGTCTTGTCGGTCAAGTCCGGCCACCCGACCCACTGTAAACTCGCCGCGCTCATGCTCGAACAGGAAGCCGCCGCGGCCGCAAAGTAAACGAAAAGGAGACAAACGATGAAAACCGATACGGTTCTTTCCGTCCGCGACCTCCGGACGATCCTGCCCGTCAACCTCGATTACCTCATGCTCGAACGCGTGAAAGTGATTGACGAAAACCATCTCGTCGGCTGGCGCAACCTCACCATCGGCGACCAGTTCTTCCAAGGACATTTCCCCGGACGTCCGATTGTGCCCGGCGTGCTTCAGGTGGAAGCCATGGCCCAGCTCGCGGAACTCGCGGTCCGGGAACGCCTCGACCCGCATGGCGTGCTTGATATCTACGTGAAGAGCATTCATAACGTGAAGTTCCGCCGCCCGAACATCCCCGGCGACCGCATGTTCGTCGAAGTCTCGGTCAACGAGATTGCGGACGGTGAAGCCAAGCTCAGCGGGACCGTGAAGAACAACGGCGGACTCGCCTGTCAGGCCGAACTCGTGATGGCGGTGCGCGAACGCGTGCTGTCGATCCCCGAGCCGCCCGAGTTCGGTCCGTTCGACAAGAAGGACGACGATCCGCGCGACGTTTCCTCTGTCATGGAAATCATCCCGCACCGTTATCCGTTCCTGTACGTCGACTACGTGTCGAAGCTCGAAGAGACCCGCGTGACCGCGGTGAAGAACCTCGGCCACACCGAGCCGCCGATCCGCACCTATTCCGACGGCTACATGGTGCTGTCGAACTCGATCCAGTCCGAGATCATCGCGCAGTCCGGCGCGCTCCTCCTGCTCGGTCATGAGGCTAACAAGAACAAGCTCGCGCTGTTCATGGGCATCGAATCCGCCGAGTTCAAAGCTCCGGTCTTCCCCGGCGACCAGCTCGTCATGGTTCTGGAGCTGCCGAACCTGACGCGCAGATTCGGCAAGGGCAACGGCACGCTCGCCGTCGGTGGCCGCGTGGTCACGGAGCTTTCCATGGCGTTCGCGCTTGTCGACAAATAAGCGTCTGCTCAAAATGCGGGCGGCCGGATGCCGTCCATTCCCCCTGAAATCAAGTTCAAACAGGAGACCCGATCAATGAGACAGAAAATTCTGATGCTGGCTGCGGTGTTTTTCGGCGTGCTGGCGTTTATCTTCACCTACCAGCAGATCAAACAGGAACGCAGCAAGATCATGAACAGCGCCGTCCGGGTCCGTCTGATCAGGATGAAGGCCGATGTGTCCGAAGGCGACAAGCTCATGGAGTCGGATATCGAGATGTACGAGGCCATGCGGTTTGTCAGTGCCGCCGCGAATTCGCTTGAGATCCCGTGGGACCGCCGGACCGACGTGATCGGGTCTCCGCTTCGTTCCATCGTGAGAAAAGGCGACATCCTCACCTGGCGCGATTTCAAGCAGGTCTTCACGAAGGAACGCACCGGGCTTCCTGCGCAGACGCGCTCCGGCTGGCGCGCGATCTCGATCCCGGTCAGCCAGGTCTCCTCGGTTTCCGGCCTCATCCGCCCGAACAATTTTGTCGACGTGATCGGCACATTCCATTTCCCGGACACGAAGGGCGATTCCTCGCTCGATACGGTCACGATGACGATCCTCCAGCGCGTCAAGGTGCTGGCCACCGGCGCGGACATCGGCTATGCCCAGCAGAACGGCGCACAGCCCAACGCTTCCGCCGCGGGGCGTTCCTACAGCACTGTCACGCTCGAGCTGACCCCGAAAGAAGTCGAGATGATCATTTTCGCGCAGCAGAAAGGCTCGCTGACGCTGTCCCTGCGCAGCTACGAAGACCCGAATATCACGACCGACGTCCAGAGCGTCGACTGGGCCTACCTTCAGCAGCACATCAAGGAATACACGGCCGAACGCGAACAGCTGCTCAAGAAAACGTCCGGGTATTGAGCCGGGCAAGGAGTTCCTTCCATGGTCGAAGTCATTCTGAAAATGCCCGGACAGCCGGACTCCCCGCTGAGCATCCCGCCGGGACAATACCAGGTCGGTTCCTCCGAGGCTGTGCCGATCCAGCTGCCGTTCGTGGGCGTCTCGAAGCTCCACTGCGTGCTTCAGGCCTCGGACTCCACGCTCCGCATCGCGGATCTCGGCAGTTCCAACGGCACGTACCTGAACGGACAGCGCATCGGACGCGAGTTCGTGAACGTGCCTGCGGACAGCGATATCGAGATCGGGTCCGTCCACATCCATGTCGGCGCGATCCGGCCCGCGGCTGTGCCGGTCAGCACGATGTCCGCCCCGCCGCTTCAGGCTTCCGCTCCGGCGAATCCCGAACAACAGTATCAGACCTGTATCCTTGCTGTGAGCGGTATCCCGATGTCGGCGCGTCCGCTCGTGCAGGAAATCAAGAAACAGGCACACGCCGAACTCCTGGTCCGGCTGAACATGAAACGGCTTGCGCTCAACAGCGTTTCGGAAAATGACCTGGAGCAGAAGGCGCGGACAACCATCCATGAGATTCTGAACGAGCTTTCCATCCCGCTGCCGGAAGGCGTCACGCAGGAGAAGATCGAAAACGAGCTTTATCACGAGGCGATCGGGCTGGGGCCGCTGGAAGACCTCATTTCTCGCGACGATATCACCGAGATCATGGTCAACGGCCCGGACAATGTCTATGTTGAGCACAAGGGCGTCCTGTACAAGACCGACACCGCGTTTGCCGACGACCATCAGGTGCTCGCTGCGATCGACCGTATCGTCTCTCCGCTCGGACGCCGCATCGACGAAAGTTCGCCGATGGTGGACGCCCGCCTCAAGGACGGGTCCCGCGTGAACGCGATCATCCCGCCGCTTTCCCTGGTCGGCCCCTCGATCACGATCCGTAAGTTTGCGAAAACGCCGCTCACGGTGGAGAATCTGATCTCCTACGGCTCGATCACGGCCGAAATCGCGCATTTCCTCGACATCTGCGTGAAGATACGCAAGAACATCCTGATCTCCGGCGGTACGGGTTCCGGCAAGACGACCCTGCTGAACATCCTGAGCGGCTATCTGCCCGCGAAGGAACGCATCATCACCATCGAAGACGCCGCCGAACTCCAGTTGAGGCAGGAACACCTCGTCCGCCTCGAATCCCGCCCGGCCAATATCGAAGGCAAGGGCGAGGTCACGATCCGCGACCTGGTGCGGAACTCCCTGCGCATGCGTCCCGACCGTATCGTCATCGGCGAATGCCGCGGCGGCGAGGCGCTCGATATGCTTCAGGCGATGAACACCGGTCACGACGGCTCGCTGACCACCATCCACGCCAACTCCCCGCGCGACGCGCTCGCCCGCCTGGAAACGCTCGTCCTGATGGCAGGTTTCGACCTGCCGCTGCGCGCCATCCGCGAACAGATCGCGTCCGCCATCTCCATCATCGTCCAGATCAACCGCGAGAAGGACGGCAGCCGCAAGGTGGTCTGCGTGAGCGAGATCACCAAGATGGAGGGCGACATCATCACCATGCAGGACCTCTTTACGTTCAAGCAGGACGGCTGGGGCGAGGACGGGCGTCTGCTCGGACATTTCGAGCCGACCGGGGCGATCCCGACCTTTATGGAGGACATCCGCCGCGCGAATCTCGACCTCGACATCTCCATCTTTACCCCGCCGAAGAAGCCCGGCATGAGGGGGGGCGTGTGAGATGATGGACTTTATTTACGACAACATGTATCTGCTGGCGTCGGTCTGCGCGGGACTGTGCGCGCTCTTCGCCACGTTCGTGATCGTGGAGTTCACATCTTACACCTCGGCACGTTACAAGGAACGTTTCCTTGCCGAAGCCGCGGTCGAACTGGACGACGTTCTGCTTCAGCTTCCCGCGAACCGGATCCTGGACCTGAGCATCGCGATCGCCGCCGTTTCGTTCATCCTGTTCGGCGGCCTGAGCTCGTTTCTGTCGGACGAGGTCAACTGGATCCGCACGATCGCGATCGGAACGATCTCGGCCGTCGTTGCGTTCCTTGCGCCCAGATTTTACCTGAGAATGCTGAAAAAACAGCGTCTGGCGAAGTTCAACGAACAGCTGGAAGACGCGCTCCTTTCCATGAGCAGCGCCCTGAAGGCCGGGTTCAGCATCACGCAGGCGCTGGAAAACGTCGCTTCGGAGAACCGGTATCCCATTTCTTTTGAATTTACTTTGCTCCTGCAGGAACTCCGCCTCGGCGTGCAGTTCGACACCGCGCTCCGCAAGATGGCGGACCGTCTGGAGTCGCAGGACTTCGAGCTTGTCGCCGTGGCGATCATTACGGCGCGCCAGACAGGCGGCGAACTGACCTCCGTGCTGGAGGAACTCGCCGGCGTGATCCGCGAACGCATGCGCATCATGCAGCGCGTGCGCGCCCTGACTTCCCAGGGACGCATGCAGGCGTGGCTGATCGCGTCCGTGCCGTTCGTGCTGATGTTCGCGATGATGCGTCTCGCGCCCGATCTGATGGACGCATTCTTCGGGTCTCTGGTCGGGATCGTGGTCCTGATCGCGGTCGTGATCATGGTCGTCTGCGGGTTCCTCTGGATCCGGAAAATCACGACGATCGACGTGTAAGGAGGGACGGGATATGGATCAGGTTTACATGCTTCTCGCAAGTGTTTTCGCCGGTCTGTGCGCGGCGGCAGTGGTGCTGCTCGTGGCGGAGATGGTCTCTGCGATCGACGTCGAGAAGGCGCAGTTCGGCGAGGACGCCCGGCCTATTCCGGTGCTGTTCCGTATCTTCCTGCCCTTCTCGCCGAACTTCCGGCGGCTCTGCGAATCGGAGTCCCTCGGCGGGACGATGAAGAAACTCCGCGAACAGCTCGCCATGGCGGGCTACGAACAGGTCCTGACGGCCGAACAGTTCATGACGGTCCGCATCCTGTTCGGCGCGTTCGGCATTTTTTTCACGATCCTCTTTTTCGCCGCGGACAACGCGATGGCCGGGATTCTGGTGCTGTTCTGTGCGGTGCTGTATCCGCAGGTGTGGCTCAGGAGCCTGATCGCGAAACGCCATCTTCAAATCCTGAAAGCCCTGCCGAACGTGCTGGACCTGCTGACTCTGTCGGTCGAAGCGGGCAAGGACTTCGTGACGGCTCTGCGCGATATTCTCGGGCGGCGCGCGGCGGACGAACTCGGACTTGAACTCCGCAAGGCGCTGCACGAGATCCAGCTCGGCAAGCCGCGCCAGACCGCCCTGAAGGAAATGACGCAGCGCGTCCGCCAACCCGAGCTGACCAGCGTCATGAACGCGATCATCCAGTCCGACGAACTCGGCGTGAGCATCGGTCAGGTCCTGAGAATTCAGGCGGAACAGCTCCGCGCGAAACGGTTCGCCCGTGCCGAAAAGCTTGCGAGCGAGGCCCCCGTGAAAATCCTGTTCCCGGTGGCGTTGCTGATCTTCCCCGCTGTGTTCACCGTTGTCATCGCGCCGATGCTGATGCGCGCCCTGGAGATGTTCCAATGATCCGGAACCTGACTAGACAGACCGTGCTTTCCTACCGGACCTTTCAGGCCGTGTCGTTCGGCGACCGCCTGCGGGGGATGATCGGACGCCCGTTCGATCAGATCGGGATCGACGCGATGGTCTTTCCGTCATGTTCCAGCATCCATACGTTTTTTATGACGTTTCCCATAGACGTGATCTTCCTCGGGGCGGACAACACCGTCCTGGCGACGCACCCGGACTGCCGTCCCTGGCGGCCCGCCATCTGGTGCAGGGGGGCGCAGTCTGTGATCGAGCTTCCCGCGGGCGCGCTCGCGCACACGGGGACAATGCCCGGCGACCGGCTTGATTTGAACGCCGAGACGGTCCCGCCGGAGAAACGGACCAAGTATTCCACTCATACAGCCGGGGAACAAAGCACTGTGTGCCCCGGCAAGGAGAATCCGACAGTATGAAAATCATGTATTTGAACGGCGCCCTGACCGGGCAGACGATGGAGCTTTCGCCGGCCGGCGCGACGATCGGCCGCGAGAGCGACAACACCATCCAGCTGCCGATGGGGGGCGTCTCGCGTTACCATGCGAAAATCGAACGCGACGCCGCTGGAAACTGGCTGATCCGTGACCTCGGCAGCACCAACGGCACGCTCGTCGACGATGTTCCCGTGATCGGGGCTTCCCCGCTTGCCCCGGGGACCGTCATTTCAATCGGCGACCAGCTTCTGCGATTTCTGGATTCCGGCGCGACTCCGGCCGCGAATCCCGCCCCGTCCGCCGCTCCGCAGCCTCAGCCAACTCCGTCCGCGCAGCCTCAGCAGCCGTTCTTCTTCCGTCCGCAGAACACGACATCTTCGATCCCGGTCGATCCTGCGCCGGTCCAGGAACAGCCGAAAGCCGCTCCGGCAGCCTCCGCACCCGTTTCTTCCGCCGAGGTTCCGCATGGCCTTTTCAAGAAGCAACAGGACAAGCCGCGTCCGTCCGGCTCCAAAAAGATCCTGAGCAACGTGATCTTCGCCCTGATCGTGATCCTGGCCGCCATCGTCGGCCTGGGGCTGTTCCTCAAACTGGAAGCCCCGCGGACGCCCTCCAATCAGCCCCCGCCGAAAAAGAAGGTCGACAATCCCTTTGTCCTCTACTACGAAAAAGAGTCCGTGGAGGACGGGATCAAGGTGTTCCGTTTCGTGCTTCAGATCGAGAACGGCCAGATGGAGGTCACGCTGGACGAGCCGCAGAACAAGCGCCGTTACTATGAGCTCTTCAAGGATCCCATCCCCGACACGCTGATCGCCAGGCTCAAACAGCAGATCCTGGATACCGGGTTCATGGAACTCCAGCAGGAGAAGATCGCCGGGACCTCGCAGGACAACCGCCAGCACCGCCGCATCATGGTCGGATTCGACAACAAATTCTGCGACGTGAAGGTGTCCAACGACGTCTCCGAGACGTTCAACCGTGTGGAGACCATCATCAACGAGACGCTGCTCGACGAATACGACCTCGGCGTGATTTCGCAGAACGTCGATCGCATCCTGGAAGACGCCCGTACGTTCCTTTTCGTCGCCGAAGAGGCCTTCCGCAGCATCGACACCACGCCGTCCAACCTGCCGAAAGCCATCACGAACTACAAGCTCGCCCTGAGGCGCTACCAGCTCTTCGACGATCCGAAGCCGGTGGAGTGGAAGACCGCCCGCGACGGTCTCGCGAAGGCCGAAGCCAAACTTGAGGAGATCCGTCTGGAAGGTCAGAAGAATGTCCGTCTCTTCTACGAACTCCGCGAATACGACAAGGCCGTTGCCGAGTGCAACCGCCTGCTTTCGATCTTCCCGGCCGACAGCGAGACCTACCGGAAGATCCGGGAAACAAAAATCAACATCGAGAAAAAACTGTCTCCGGGGAATAAATGATATGATGAAACGACTTATTCTCTCTGTTGTCTGTGCCGTCTGCGCCGCGGCGGCGCTCGTCCTTCTGCCTTCCTGCGAAAAGAAGGCTCCAGAACAGGATACGAGCGACTACGGCAGCATGAACATCACGTCCGATCCGTCCGGCGCGGAAGTCTCCATCCTCGGCAAGGTCATCGGTACCACCCCGCGCGTGACAAATCCTGTGCCGTCCGCCATGTACATCGTGAAGTTCGCGATGGACGGCTATGAGCCCGCGTGGTTGCCTGTGACCGTCGTGCCCGGCCGCCAGGTCGAGGCGCATGTCGAACTCGTGCCGGAAAATGCTACCGTGATCATCGACTCCGAACCCACCGGCGCGCATGTGCAGATGAACGGGAAGGACATCGGCGACACGCCCGTCCTGCTGCCCGATCTCGCGCTCGGATCTTATTCCGCCTCCGTGCAGATGCAGGGGTATACGCGCCGCGACATCTCCTGGAAAGTGCAGAACGGCCGTCCGATCCTGATCAACGTGCCGCTGATGAACAACATCGGCACGCTGGCGCTGGACAGCACCCCGGAAGCCGCCGAGATCGAGATCGACGGCCAGTCCTACGGCACTACGCCGTTCAAGGACTTCCTCGAACAGGGCCAGCACAAGATCCGCCTCACGAAAAACGGCTACAAGCCCTTCGAGAAGATCGTCACGGTGAACCGCGACGAGACGACCGAACTCAACGCCCAGATGGAAATGCTTCCCGGCTCCCTTTCGATCGAAAGCGTCCCCACCGGTGCGGCGCTCTTCATCAACGGCATCGACTACGGCGTGACGCCCTACAAACGCGACGTCATCGAGGCCGGCGACTACACGGTCCGTCTGAGCAAGGACGGCTATGACACGCTCGAACAGACCGTCACGGTCCATCCCGGCGAGCCCATGAACCGCACGTTCACGCTCGATTCGAACCTCGGCAGCATCATTCTCTCCGTGAACCCGCCCGGCATGAACGTTTATCTTGACGGCAAGTTCATCTGCCGGACCGAACCGGAAGGAAAATCCCGCGACGTCTCCAAGCGCGTGACGATCAAGAACCTCACCTCCGGCGAACACACGATCACCGTGTCGAACAAGCATGCCAAGCCCGATGTTCAGAACATTACGGTCAAGGTCGGCAAGGGCAAGACCGAACAGGTGTCGGAGATCAAGGCGTGGCTGCCCGACACCACGATCATCCTGAAAAACGGCAGCAAGTACACCGGCCGCCTGACCGACAAGTATTCCGACGACTCGAAAAGGTTCTCGTTCCGCCAGTCCGCGGGCATTACCACGGAATACAGCCGGGATGAGGTCCGGGAGATCATCCCGCTGAATATCATAGACGGAGAGTGATCCGGTATGCCGCTTTCCGTTGTGCTCGCCATCGCCGCCGCCGTTTCGCTCGTCGCCGCCGCCGCATTCATCCTGACCGTGCGGCGCGAGCCTGCCGTGCGCGCTCTGTACGAAAAACTCCCGCGCGAACGTGTCTCCGGCACGATTCTGACCGTGATCGCACTGCTCTGGTGCATCCCGAACATCCGTCCGATTTTCATGCCGGATTCGCCGTTTCAGACGTTTATCCTGCCCCTGATCCTCGTCGCCATCGTGCTCGCCGCGATCTTCCTGAACTATCTCTTCGCCCGTGCCGCGGCCGCGATCCTGATCCTCGGCGCGCATGCCGTGCTGAAGGCCGCTTATCCTGCGCAGTTGCCTGGCTATCCGGTCCTGGCGGCGCTCGTGCTCTTCGCGGGCGTGATCGGGATCCTGATCTCCGCCAAGCCGTACTGGCTCCGCGACTGGTTCCGGCTGTCGTTCCGCAAGCCCGCCGTGCGCTGGGCGTCCGCCGCGTATTTCCTGCTGCTGTTCGCGATGTCCTGCTACTGCGCCGTGGAGGCATGAGCATGGTCGAATTTCCCTCTCCGGACGCCGCCGAACGCGCCTTCCTGCTTGAATGCATCGGAACGGACCGTCTGGAGCATTTTATTGCGCTTTGTACTCAGTACGGCAGACTTTTGTACGAGACGAACGAATCGCTGAATCTGACGGCGATCCCGCCGGAATCCTACTGGAGCAAGCATGTGTGCGACTGCGTGCTGGCGCTCCGCGCCCTGCCCGAACTCTTCGCCGACGGCGTGCGCATGGCTGACATCGGATGCGGCGCCGGACTTCCGGCGTTCCCGCTGGCTGCCGCGCGTCCCGGACTCGATGTGACCGCGATCGATTCGCGCGGCAAGAAGATCGCATTTCTGGAACGCGCCGTGTCCGCCGCCGGGCTCGCCAATCTGCATCCGGTCCACGCCCGCGCCAACGAACTCGCCGCGAAACCGGAATACCGCGGCGGTTTCCGCACGGTCACGGCGCGCGCGGTCGCCGGTGCGCCCGAACTGGTCAAGGAATGCCGCAATCTGCTGGGGCAGGGCGGCAGCCTGTGCGTGTTCCGCACGGAATCCCAGGCCGCGGACGAATGGCCCGCGCTGACCGCCGACAAACGCGTCAGAGCCGAACGTACGACCGAATTCCCTCTGCCTCACGAGGCGGGGACGCGCCTTTTCCTCCGCATCCGCAAACCATAAGGAATCTACAAGGAGCCGTTATGCATTTTTATCGTCTTGACGTTTATGTGCCGGATTCGCATGTGGAAGCCGTGAAAATGGCAATCTTCGAAGCCGGAGCCGGGTATTTCGGCAACTACGATTCCTGCTGCTGGCAGACCGAGGGGACCGGACAGTTCCGCCCGCTGGAAGGCGCGCATCCGTACTACGGCGAACAGGGCCGCGTGGAACACGTGAAGGAATGGAAGCTGGAGTTTGTGGTCGCGGAAACCGTGCTGGGGGCTGTTCTGACGGCGCTGAAGGAGTCGCATCCGTACGAGACCCCGGCGTTCCAGTACTGGCCCGTCAACCGCCACTGGCAGGCGTAAAACAGCCTGAACTCAATCCCGAGAGACAGGATGTGAGCTGACAATGTCTTATGAAGAGACAATATCCTCCTTCATTGCCGGCGTCATTGCCATTGTCATGCTTTCCATCCTCGTTTTCCGCTGCCGGAAGCGGGACCGGGACGCGGGACGGCGTTTACTGGTTTTAGATATTCTGGTATTGCTGCATACGATCGAGTTGGTTTTGAGCTTTCTGATCCCGAACCGTCCATTTCTTAACATGGAATCAAACGTCGGTTTCCGGGACGTCGCTTTGCAGTGGCTGAACTCTGCGCTGAACTATATCTACGTTTTGTCTTTCCCGGGGATGTTTCTGTATCTGCTGTATTTCCTGAACAAAAACGACCGGACGAAACTGATCATATGGGAAGGGGCGGCCATTTTCGCGTTCTATCTTCTGGTCGCTTTTGAGTGGCTTACTGTCATGTGCAGTTAGCCGATATTGGATATCTCTTTTGATAAGAATGGACCAGTTACAAGGAAAAGGGGCCACACCGGAAAAAGCGGACGGGATCGTCAATTCCGGTCGGGGATAAAGGTCGCACCGGAGGTGGGGGATTCGCAGACACGGACGCGGTCGAGCTTGACGCCGGGGATATTGACCGCTGATGCGAGTTTCTCATAGAGGATGCGGGCGATGTTTTCGCTGGTCGGATTGATGCCCTGGAACTCGGGGAGTTCGTTAAGGTACTTGTGGTCGAAGCCCGCGAGGATGGCGGTCAGTTCACGCTTGATGACGGTGAAGTCGGCGGCGATGCCGATCTCGTCGAGCTGCGTGGCGCGGATGAAGACCTGGACGGTCCAGTTGTGTCCGTGAAGGGCGGAGCAGAGTCCGTTGTAACCGACGAGCTTGTGCGCGGCGGAGAAATCTCGTGTGATGTCGAGTTCGAACATTGGGCGGAAGGAGTGGTTGGTTCAGGCGTTTGCGATACGGGAGAGGGCGCGTTTGCACGCGAGCTCGAACGCGGCGGTGAGGCTGCCGACGGAGGCCGTGCCTTTCCACGCGATCTCGAAGGCTGTGCCGTGGTCGACGCTGGTGCGGATGACGGGCAGGCCGAGCGTGGAGTTTACGCCGCGGTCGAAAGCGAGCATTTTGAACGGGATGTGGCCCTGGTCGTGGTACATGGAGACGATGCCGTCGAACTGGGAGCGGATGCTCTCGATGAAGAGCGTGTCCGGGGGGAAGGGGCCCTGGATATTGATGCCCTCGGCCGCGAGCGCCCGGACCGCCGGTTTCACGACGTTCTCATCCTCCATGCCCATGTTGCCGTTCTCGCCCGCGTGCGGATTGAGCGCGGCGACGGCGATCTTCGGGTGGACGATGCCCTCGGCGACGATGGCGTCGCGGAGCAGGTGCGTGACGGAGACGATGCGGTCGAAGGTGACGGCGGACGGCACCTGCGCGAGCGGGATGTGCGTGGAGACGAAGACGACGCGGAGATCGCCGGCGGACTGCATCATCACGAAATCGCGGACGCCGCAGAGGGACGCCAGCAGCTCGGTGTGGCCGCTGAACGGGATCCCGGCCAGATTGACCGCCGCCTTGTTCATCGGGCAGGTCACGATGGCGTCGACTTTGCCCGCGATGGCGTCAAGCGTGGCCGTGCGGAAGCATTCGAGCGCGGTGAGTCCGCAGCGCGCGTCCAGCTTGCCGGGGCGCATCTGCGAAAACTTGAGGTCGGAGCAGGGGACGACCTGCGGCGTGAATCCGGGGGCGAAACGGCGGACGGCCTCTTCGATGACGTCCGGCGCACCATAAATCGCGACTTCCGCGGGAGAAGTTTTCCCGGCGGAAACCGCGCGTGCGAGCCGGACGGCGATTTCAGGACCGATGCCCGCCGGATCGCCCATGGTGAGAGCGATTCGGGGGAGTCTCATGTGTGTCTTCGGAGAAAAAATGGAAGATTACTTCGAGAAGAAGATGACCTTCTTTTCCTCAAGGATGAGGCCGACGCGGTCGGTGTCGATCGGGAAATAGCCCTTTTCTTCGAGTTCGCGGAGGAAGTTCAGCCAGTCGGCGTGGTTCCAGTTGCCGTTGTGGGCCTTCACGAAGTTCATCGCGAGGGCGGTCTTGGCGAAGCGCTTGATGTTTTCTTCGGGATCGTCGGTCTTGACGGGGATGATCTTAACGGTCTTCGGCGCTTTTGCGGTCTTCGGCATTTCCTTGACGGCGGCCTTTTTCGCCGGAGCGGCCTTCGGGGCGGCTTTCACCGCGGTCTTGGCGGCAGTCTTCTTAGCGGGAGCGGTTTCTTTTTTGACAGTTTTTTTTGTAGCCATGATAAATACCTCACAAGTTTGATTATAAAAGGTTATGTGAAGGATGGAATAGCCTTTTTGAAATAATAATATACACCTGGAATTCCGAAAAATCAAATGTTTATGTCGAAATAACCATGCTTTTCGGAAGAATTATATCCGGTCGAGGATGGAAAATGGTTAATTAACGTCAGCCGAATGGATAATTCTGTATAATTCTCATATCTGTTTGAGGCGGAAAATGAAGCGGAAAGAAGATCTTGTTTCGGATAAAAGCGATCCCGCGCTCGAAAAAACGCGAAAAAAGATTTGTTCTTTAAACTGTAAGGTTGAAAAAAGCCATGCCGGATGTAAATTAAATTGAGCTGAATTCTTTTCAATTAAACCCTGCCGGGCGAGGGCGCATTTTGTCATATCCTTCGAATTTGTCCGGCTGAACCATATATGTCCGAACCGAACCAAATAAAAAAGCGGTCGCCGCTGCGCAGAACCCTGAAAGCCGTTTTCCTGACGGTCGGCATCATTGTATTCCTGTTCGCGTTCGCTGTCCTCGCGGCGCTCTTCACGATCGACCAGTGGATCGTGCCGGTCGGGGCATGGCTCGCTGGCGTGGAGGTCGAGGGAGAACCGGGCGTGCTGGTGTCGCTTTCGAACCGCGAGATCATGCTGACCGGATTGAAGATGAGGACTCCCGCCGGCGTGATCGAGGCGAAATCGTGCGGATTGCGTCTCGATGGCGTGGAGCTGAACGGCTTGGGACTGAAGGAAATCCGGGTGTCGAATGTTCATGTGGACGGACTTCGCGCCTCGCTGGACTTCGCCGCGCTTGCGGAAATGAGGGAAGAACACGCCGCTGAAACCGCCGACGAGCCGGATTCCGGCGAGAAAGTCCGCTCTTACTCCCATCTGATCTGGGACCGGGCGTCGAAACCGGTCGTGCGGATGTCGGACCTGACGCTGCTTGACGCCGAGGCGGGCTGGCAGGCAGGGGCCGTGCGGAGCAGAATCGCCGTCTCCGATCTGTATGCGAAGTTCGAGGACGGCTGCCTGACGCGTCCGGAGATCAATTTCGGGGTGAAATGCCGCCTGAACGATCCGCAGCGGTCTCTGGAATGCGGCGGCCGGATTAATGTGCTGTCCTCCGACGACGGCGAAAAACTGATCGTGTCCCTTGATGCGAACGAGCCGCTTGTGATCGACCTGCCGGATTCGCACCTGGAATTTCCGGCGTTCCAATCGGTGGATCTGGTCATGCAGTACGACCCGGAAAACGCCGACCTGGGATTCGGCGGGGAATGGACGAACGCGAGCAGCTGGGAATACGGGCAGCTGGACCTGAGTCTGGAGAAAACGGATTTCAAGGTGTTCGGAACGCTCGCGCTCGCCGGAGAGAGACTCCGCCTCAAGATCGGGGTGGACACGCAGGGGAACGGCCTGGTCTGCCGCAACGTAAGCATCCCCGGGGATATTCTGTTCGATGCGAAGGGAAATGTGGAATTCGACCTTGTGACCGGCGGCGTGACGGTGGATTCCGTTTCGGGGCACCTGACCGGACCGAACAAAGGCCGCCTCAATTTCGGGACGACCGGCGTGTTTGAGTTTGTGCGGCACGAGGACGCGACGTACACGATGAATCCGCATCCGGCGAAGCTGACCGTGGCGACGGAGAACGCCGTCGACCTGACGCCGTTCGACCCTGTCCTGCCGTTCGCTTCGGCGGGCAAGGGGCTTTCGTTCGATTACTTCGTCGAGCTTGACCCGGAGAAAATATGTCTTCTGGGCGGTGCGAAAGCAGAGGTCCGGGCACATGACGGCGGGCGGCTTGTGTTCGATGCGGACGCGGTGTTCGAGACCGAGGGTATCACCCGGATCGGCTCGTTCGATGTGTCGCGTTTCGGCATGGCGTTTTACGACGGGGAGGAGCAGATATGCAAGGGGCAGCTCGCGGGAACGTACAATGTCCGCACGCTCTCGCTCAAAGGCGACCTGAACTATTATCCGTACCGCATGATCGAGACGTACGGCGACCAGGCTCTGGCCGAACTGTGCAGTTTCCTGGACGACGCCAATCTGCGCGAGGCCGAACACGCCGCTACCGCCGCACTCGAGGTCGATCTGATCAATATGGAGGCGACGCTTCATAAGGAATCGCATTTGTCGCACCTCGCGCTGAACGGGAGCGGATACAAGAATCTGGTGCTGGATGCGATCGGCGACGCGGATTTCCGGCTGGAGCCGGACGACCGGGGCTGGCAGCTCGACTGTTCGCTGGACCTGAAGGCGGGGAATGATTTCCACGCATTTGTGAGCGCGTCCGGCGGAAGCAAATCCGCCATCTCGGGCGGGATCGAGGTCGACCGGCTCAGCGACACGCTGGCGCGCCAGCTCGAGATCAAGTTCTTCCCCGGACGGGAGGAACTGCCGCATCTGCGGTTCGTGAACGCCACGGCCGCGGCACAGTTCCGGTGCGAGCCGGAGACGGCCCGCATCACGCTGAACCGGATGAGCGCGAAGATCGACAACGGAGACGGCAGCCTGTCCGTCCAGTACGGGAGCGGGCTGATGTGGGAGAACGGTGCGTTTTCGTGGTCGCCGCTGACACTCAATCTGAAGTTGAACAGCCTTCCGGTTTCGTTCCTGGAGCCGTTGCTGACCGGCGACGATTTCCGCCTCGCGGGCGGCGTTGTGACTTCCGAATTCGACATTACCGTGAGCGAGGACGGGACGATTATCGGCGGCGAAGGGAAACTCGTCGGAAACAATCTGACCGTCCTGATCGACGGAGAGCCGCGCGAGGTGGCGCGGCTGGGCGCGAACGGGAGTTTTCAGTTCAACACAGAAAAACAATTCCTGGTCCTGCCGGAGTTGAACGTGGATATTCAGGACCGTCAGGCGCGGCAGACGCTGTTCGCCAGCGGGTCCGGCACGGTCGATCTGGCGGACGAATTCCGGACGCGGATGAAGTTCCCCGAGGCGCGTTTCGGGCCGGAGGCCCTGTATCTGATCGGGTACGGGGTGGAGCGCAGTTTCTATTTCGAGGAGCTGGAAGCCGCAGGGGAGGTCGACTTCCAGGCGGAGCATCATTTCAAGGAAATGAACTGGACTGGCGGCCTGAATGTCAATCGCCTGAAGTTGCAGTCGGACACCCCGGAGGAATATCAGTTTCCCGAGCTCTCCGGACGGATCGAAGGCGGTCTGTTCTGGGCGGACAAGCAGATGTACGGCGACGCCCTGATCCGCCTGGCGGATTCCTATGGCGAGGATCATATTTCCGGACAGTACCTGTACCGGCGCGGGGAGGACGCGTTGCCGAAGTTCATTTCGAGCTCGCTTGACCTGCCGTTCGCCGTGTCGTATTTCCAGTACAACCATAATACCGATCCCGGCGTGGAAAAGACGGCGGTTTCGCTTATCGACAAGACGTTCGAGCTGGACCTGCATGGGATCTACTCGAAAAAGCACGCGCTGATCTTTTCCGGGGCCGGGCTGCTGGAACTCCAGGGCGGCGACAATTCAGCGATTCTGGTGCCGCATGCGGAGTTCTCCGGCGACGTTTCCGGCGTCGCGTCCGCGGAAATCCACCTGAAGGACGGTGCGTGGCCGTTCGACGTCGAGGCGGATTTGACCAATATCCCGTTCGACAAGAGTTTCACCGCGTTCCTGGCCACGGACGACAACCCGGAGATTCCGAGCAGTCTGCACGGCTATGTGAAACGTCTGGATGCTTCCGTACATGGCGAAGGTTTCACGACGGAAGCCCTGACGAAGAATCTGAAGGCGGATTGCAAGGCTGAACTGGAGGGCGTTTCCCTGCGGTCGTACCTGCGCGACCGGTCGCTCTTCTTGAACATCCTCCTTCTGCCGCTGGTCAGTATGCCGCGCCTGATCGACTACGTGCCAAGCGAGATGCTGCGTCGCGCGTTGCGCCTGACGACCGCCGGGGCCCTCATGGAAATGATCTCCGGCGACGCGCCGGTCGAGTTCAGACGCGGCACGATGGAAATGTCCGTGCGGCAGGGCGTCATCGAACTGAAATCGCTTGACCTGGAGGGCGAGGTGATTGAGAGTTATCACGCGACCGGGACGATCGACCTGGCCGGAGACGGCGAGGCCGAGCTTGAGACGTCGGCGCGTTTCGCGCTGCTCCAATGGCCGTTCTATCTGAACGGAAACATCCTCGATCCGCAGGTGTCCTACGGCAAATCCATCTCGCATTTCTTCTCGGACAACACGAAGTACCTGGTCACGCTGTTCCCGAACATGATTATCGACGCTTTCACGGACGAGGAAGCCGAAGAGATCGACCGTCAGGAATCCGAAAAACAGAAACAAACGGATCAGAAATAAAGCCGGGCAGGGGAGGGTATTCCCGGCAGGATTTGAGTATGAAAAAAGCCGCAGGACGAATCCCGCGGCTTTATGCCAGTCGAAAATGAGACCGGATTACTTTGCTTCCGCATCGGCGGCCAGTGCGGCAAGCACGCCGTCGAGGGAAAGCTTCACCTCGATCTCGCAACCGTCGGCCATGTGCTTGAGCTTGGCGGACTGCGCTTCGAGTTCGGAATCGCCGACCACGATCACGTATTCGGCTTTCATGCGGTCGGCGGCGCGCATCTGGGACTTCATGCTCTTCGCATCGTAGTCGATGGCGGCGGAGATGCCCGCATGGCGGAGCTTCGCGGCGAAAGACGTATTGAACGCCAGTGCAGCGTCTCCGAGCGAGGCGAGATAGACCTTCGGCACGGGGGCCGGAGGTGGCGTCACACCGAGCGCATCGCGCACGATGAGGAGGCGTTCCATGCCCGCTGCGAACCCGACACCGGGGATCGGATTGCGGAGGCCGGGGAGCTGAAGCTCGTAACGGCCGCCGCCCGCGATGGCGTTCTGCGCGCCGAGTCCGGAGTGCGTGAGCTCGAACACCGTGTGGACGTAGTAGTCGAGGCCGCGCACGAGACGCGGATCGACCGTGAACGGGATGCCCTGTTCCGTGAGGAGGTCGCAGACCTTCTTGAAGTAGTTGCGGGACTCCGCGCTGAAGAACTGCGCGGGATCGGGCGCGGATTCGATGAACGGACGGCAGCACGCCTGCTTGCAGTCCAGGATGCGCCAGACGTTGCGGTCGATACGTGCCCGGCAGTCGTCGCACATCTCGGCGAGATGCGGACGGAAATGCTCCGCGAGGGCCTGTTCGGCCGCGGGACGGTCGGACGCCACGCCGCGCGTGTTGATGAGGAGATTGAAGCCTGTGATGTCGATTTCCTCAAGGAAATGGCAGAGCATGGCGATGGCTTCCGCGTCAAGGCCCGGCGATGCCGGACGCCCGACGTTCTCGACGCCGACCTGGTGGAACTGGCGCTTGCGGCCCGCCGCGGGGCGTTCACCGCGGAACATCGGGCCCATGTAGAAGACGCGGTGCTCGACGCCGTTCGCGGCATCGGTTCCGGCGAGGGCGCGCATGACGCCCGCGGTGCCTTCGGGACGGAGCGTGAGGCTCCGGCCGCCTCGGTCTTCAAACGTGTACATTTCCTTCTGGACGACTTCGGTCTCCCCGCCGAGTCCGCGCTGGAAGACCTCGGTGAACTCGAAGATGGGGGTGCGGAGTTCGCCGAACCCGTAAAGTCCGAAGACCTTGCGGGCGGCGGATTCGAGCTGGAGCCAGGCGGTCGCCTCGTCCGGGAAGATGTCGCTCACTCCGGGAGGCGGAGCAATTTTCGGCATGGGACGGATACTCCGGAATCAGTCGATCTTGAGGCTGGCGACGCGGTCCTTGAGTTCCTTGCCGGCGCGGAACTTGACGACCTTGCGCTCCGGGATCGGAACGGTGATCTGCGGCACTTTGGGGTTGCGGCCCTTGCGGCCCTTGCGGACGCGGATTTCGAAGACGCCGAAGTTGCGGAGTTCGATGTCGCGGCCGGCGGCGAGTTCGTCGGCGATGTAGTCGAGGGTCTTCTGAACGATGCTGGCGACTTCGGTCTGGATGAGACCGGTTTCAGCGGAGATTTTGACAACGAGGTCACGTTTCGTCATGGTTGATTTTCCTTTTCTGCCCTGCGGGCGTTTATTGGTTATGGTTGAATCAAATCAAAAAATATGGGTATGCCCGAAGCGGAAGCGCCGGGGGCTGATTTGCAGTTTCTTAACTTAAAAAAGTGCCGCGGACGTTATTTCTGGCGGAAAACGATCCTTCCCTTCGTCAGGTCGTACGGGGACATCTCAAGCGTCACCGTGTCGCCCGGAAGAATGCGGATGAAGTGGAGCCGCATCTTGCCGCTGATGTGGGCAAGGACGATATGTTTGTTTTCAAGTTCGACCCGGAACATGGTGTTGGGGAGCAGTTCGCGGACGACGCCTTCTACTTTGACAACGTCTTTAGACACGTGTTAAGACCTCCGTATGAGTTTCAGTTATCAGTATCATGTGTTCAAAATGCGCCGAGGGCAGGCCGTCCGCCGTGCGGACCGTCCAGTTGTCGTTTTCCACATACACGCGCGCCGTGCCGAGGTTCAGCATGGGTTCGATGCAGAGGACCATGCCGGGCGCGAGGACCGGGCCCTCGCTCGTGGAAACGAAGTTCGGCACCTCGGGCGGTTCGTGGAGACGCGTGCCGCAGCCGTGTCCGACGAGGTCGCGGACGATGCCGAGCTTGTAGCGGTTCGCGACTTCCGCGACGGCGCGGGAGATGTCGCCGACGTGCCCGCCGGGGTGCGCGGCGGCGATGCCCGCTTCGAGCGCTTCCTGCGTTCCGGCGAGGAGGCGTTCGATGTCTTTCGTGGTCGGCTTGTTGCCGACGAGCACGGTCTTCGCCGTGTCGCCGATGCCGCCGTTCAGGGTCACGCCGACATCCACGCTGACGATGTCGCCTTCCTTCAGCACGCATTTTTCGCTGGCGATCCCGTGCACGACCACGTCGTTGACCGAGATGCAGATGTTGCGCGGGAAGCCGTTGTAGTTCAGGAACGTCGGGGTCCCTCCGGTGGCGCGGATCACGGCCCCGGCGAGTTCGTCGAGTTCGAGCGTCGTCATGCCCGGATGGGCAAGCGCGGCGATCTCCTCGCGGGCGAGCGCGGTGACGCGCGCGGCCTCACGGATGCGGACGATCTCCTCGGGCGTGTGAATGACAAAATTTCTGCGTTTCATCAGGCGCATACGGGAACCCGCGGGATCACTTCAGGAGCGCGAGAAGCGCAGCGAATCCTTTGTCGACGGGGAGCGAGGAATCGATGCGCGCGAGGCAGCCTTTTCCTTCGTAGAACTGGATGAGGGGGGCGGTCTGCTCGTGGTAGACTTTCAGGCGGTTCTTCGCGGTTTCGAGGGAGTCGTCGGCGCGCTGGATCAGCTCGCCGCCGCAGCGGTCGCAGACGCCTTCCTGTTTCGGGGGCGCGAAGAGCTTGTTGAACGCGACGCCGCACTTCTTGCAGGTGAGGCGGGCGGTGAGACGCTGGAGCAGGAGGTCTTCGGGTGCTTCGAAGAGGATCACGGCGTCGAGCTTCATGCCGATGCGCTGCATGGCGTCTTCGAGGAGTTCGGCCTGCGCGACCGTGCGCGGGAAGCCGTCGAGGATGAATCCGTTGGCGCATTCCGGCGTGGCGAGGCGGGCGGCGACCATGTCGGCGACGACCTGGTCGGGGACGAGCTTGCCGGACTTCATGCAGGCTTCCGCCTGTTTGCCGAGTTCGGTGCCGGCGGCGACTTCGCCGCGGAGGATTTCGCCGGTGGAGATGTGCGCGAGCTTTTCCTGCGCCATCAGGGGATCGGAGAGCGTGCCTTTGCCGGCGCCGGGCGGGCCGAGCAGAACGAGATTCTTTTTCGTAATCATAAGAGTGAGACCTCTGAATCGGATGATTTTTAAGTAAAAACAATCTTTTAATATACTGCGGTTCAACATGTTTTTCAAGCGGTTGAAGCGGAAAAACGCGAAAAAAAAGCAAAAAAAATGCCTCCGGCCCGTTTCCGGACCGGAGGAACAACGGCGGCACTCCCGTGTCCGCTCGTGCAAAACTGCATAATTATAGGTTCTTCGCGCCGTTTCGGAGCAATGCGCAACTTCGGCGCCGCTTTGCGGCAGTGTGCGAATACGTTCGGTTTCGGGTGGTAATGCCGGCAGATTCGCTCTGCTTCAGGGTTGATTTACAGCAGGATCCCTGAATGCAAAGAACAATTCAAACGGAGCAGGTTTATCACTTTTGTTGTTAATCGAAATTTCGAGAACATTATCATGATAGGCATATATTATTTCGCATTGTTCCGCTCTGTAAGTGATAGTCTTTTCGGCCGAAGCTTTTGGAATGAAGTCCAGCTGAAACGGTTTGGCCAGATTGCTCCAGCTCTTTCCGTCGACGGTGACGCCGGATGCGAACTTACCTCCCTTTAATACAGGACTGACGCCGCTAGTTCCCCTAGGCAACGTCATATAATTTTGATAAAAAATGGAATTCCCCTGGATTCGAAAACCTGCCCATTGGTCAACCGTTCCCTTGATGATAAATCCGTTGTCATGACGATACATGTGTACAGGCCGTGAAACGCTGAAATTCGGGTGGTCCATGCCGTCCGTCGGTTCGTTGATACTGGAAATCATCATCGGGCCGTACATGACCGTTTCGCCGTTTGTGGTGAGCGCAGGGGGATTCTTGATTTCCTGCGCGGGTATGGTTTTCGGCTGAGCATTCTCCCGTTTTTTCTGATATTTTGCCGCGATTTTGATCCTGTATTTCCATTCCGTATTTTGTGAATTCTTAATCGAGACCGTGAAGCTGTTTTTTCCCTTGATCAGCTCAAAATCATGTCCGCTTTGTTCCAGAATGGATGCGTTTTCGAAATCGGGCGTGAAGTTCAGCTGAAACGGAGTTTTCATGTCTTCCCAAAGAACGCCGTTGACCCGGAACGGCGGATTCGGATACATTGAACCATCCCCTTTGTACTGGATGGTTTTTTCTTCGAAAACAAAGGAGGCCGTCCTCTTTCCTCGAACAGATCCATACAGCTCGATAACGACTTCATCCGGTTTTGGGGGATCGCCTCGGGTGCCGCCAAATCCGGCGGATGCAGTGAACGGAATAGCTGAGGCGAGGAGGGCCAGGCCGAGCGCCACGCCCCAAAGCGTTTTGAATCGGTTGTTTTTCATGGTTCGCTCCTTGTGTTGCAGGTGGTACAGAGTGTGATCGAAACGTTTTCTCTGACAATTAGACGCGCGAAAACCGAAAATCTTAGCGAAAAAACATGGTTTTTTAAGAAAAAAAACGAAAAAAAGTTCCGTTCCGGGAAGAAAACGATGAAAAAAACGCCGTAGGACGGGATCGGGGGCGGATCGCTTCCGCCCGGCAAAACACGGCACGAAAAAGTCCGGGAAAAAACGTGTTCTGAACTTGTAAATTCTGAATTACGTGCTATTTTAAAAGGATTTCTTTTTTTTTAACACATGGAACGACCCAGGAGGTTATCCCCACCATGAGTGAAACGAAGAACGAGTTTTCGGATTACCTGTTTGCGAACAACATCGCCTGCGGCGTGACGGAGCCCGACGGCGCAAAAGTCATCGGTATGCTGCTGGATATGCTCAAACGCCATTTCCCCCAGCTTGACATCGATGTGGCCCGCGCCGAGATCGAGAAACGCGAAAAAGTCTTCCCGTGCATCGTCGCCCCCGGCCTCGCCGTGCCGCACGCCCGCATCGCCGGGCTCGAGAAGCCGATGATCGCCATCGCGTGCAGCCCGAAAGGGATCACGTACGGCGGCCAGAGCGTAAACACGCAGGTCATTTCCCTGAACATGAACGTGTTCATCAACGTGATGGTGCTGATCCTGTCCCCGGTGGAGGACCCGAACCTGCACCTGCAGGTCATGTCCATGCTGGCGAAATCGTTCTCCGACCCGGCGAACATCCGCCAGGTCGCCGGACTGCGGACCCCGGCGGAAGTCACCACGTTCTTCGCCACCGGCAGGATCAAAATGCCGGAATACCTGCTCGCGAAGGACGTGATGCGCACCGACTTCACCCCGCTTCACGAGACGGACACCATCCGCGAGGCGATCGACATCTTCGCCACCACCCAGAGCGCGTCCCTGCCGGTGATCGACTCCGTGGGCGACCTGCGCGGTGTGCTGTCGCTGAAGGACATCCTGACCTACACGCTGCCGGAACACCTCCTCTGGATGGAGAACCTTTCCCCGATCTACCGCTTCCAGCCGTTCGTCGACCTGCTGAAGAGCGCCAGCGACACGCGCGTCTCCGACATCATGCAGGAGCTCGGCGAGCCTGTTTCGGAAGACGTCCCGGCGATCCAGCTGGCGAAGCTCTTTCTGGCTCAGGAGACGGCGCAGCTCATCATCACGGACGCGAACGGCCGTCTGGCCGGTCTGGTCTCCCTGCGCGAATTCTGCGCGAAGTTCTTCTGGGAATGACCGCGGCTCAACGAATACGAGATAACTAAAGAAAGGTTACAGATACCATGTCGGAAGAATCCTCCTCCATTTCCGTCAAATACTTTGTTTCGCGTTTCATGATCCTGCTGGCCGTGAGCCTGACCGTGGGCCTCGGCGGCTTCTTCTCGCACGCGCTTGAATCGCACCAGGCTGTGGCCTGCGCCGTGTTCATCGGCCTCATCATGGGCACGCTGTTCTTCTGGAAGTTCCGTCTGGCGCTGGCGTTCCTCGGCCTGTCGGTCCTGATCTTCACCGGCTCGCTTGACATTCCGCACTTCGTGCAGTCGTCCTCGCTGGAAGTGATCCTGTTCCTGGTCGGCATGATGGTGATCGTGGGCGCGCTGCGCGACCTCGGTTTCTTCACGTGGATCGTGCAGCTGATCGTGGAAATGCCGAACCTCTCCGGGATGAAGTTCATCACGGTCACGAGCGTGGCGTCCGCGCTGCTCGCGTGCGCTGTCGACGAAGTCACGTCCATCATCTTCATCTCCACCCTGATCTTCCAGGTGTGCGACCGCCTGAAACTGAACCCGACCCCGTACATCCTGATCGCCGTGCTCGCCACGAACATCGGCAGCTCCGGCACCATGATGGGCAACCCGGTCGGCATTTACATCGGCACGAAGGGCGGCCTCACGTTCGGCGACTTCATGATGTGGTCGTTCCCGATCATGCTCGTCTCGCTGTTCGCGGTGATCGCGCTGCTCCTCTTCATCTTCCGCAAGGACCTGAAGAAATTCGATGAAAGCCTGCAGAGCCGCCTCGCGCAGGGGCTTTCTCTGGCTCCGCGCGTGAAAGTGCCGTACAAGCCCGGCCTGATCCTCCTGATCTGCACCGTGTGCGCCATCGCCTCCCACCACCCGACCGAAGAGCTCCTCGGCCTGCCGAAGAACACCGTCCTGATCGTGGCGCCGCTCGTCTGCTCCGGCATCGTGATGATCATCAAGCAGAACCGCGCGCGCTACTACATCGAACGCGAAGTCGACTGGTGGACGCTCATCTTCTTCATGCTCCTCTTCGCCGTCGCCGGCACGCTCGAATACACCAAGGTCGACCTCGTGATGGCGAACGGCTTCTCCAAGATCTGCGGCACCAGCCCGTATGAGCTCGTCCCGTTCATCTTCTTCTCCTCCGCCGTCGGGTCCGCGTTCGTCGACAACGTCATCTTCGTGGCGGCGTTCTGCCCCGTGATCGAACAGCTCTCCCAGAGCGTGAAGGACTTCCCGCTGTGGTGGGCGCTCCTCTTCGGCGCATGTTTCGGCGGCAACATCACCATGATCGGCAGTACCGCGAACATCGTGGCGCTCGGCATGCTCGAAAAACGTCCGTCCGCCTCGCACGTCACTTTCATGAAATGGCTCGCGGTCGGCCTGCCCGCCACGCTGCTTTCCGGCGTGATCGTCGTCGTCGCCATCCTGGCGATGAACCCGCTCATGGCGGACCGTCCCGCCAACCTGAACTTCGAGAAGGTCGACAAGGCCTCCGGTCATCATTTCGCGGGTAAGCTCGCGCACTTCGAGGTCGCCGGCATCCGCGCCTACGACTCCGGCGCGGCCGCTCCCGCGGTCGAGTTCGAGGGCAGGGATTCCTACGTCTTCGCGACCGCCTACGGCAAGACCGCCGACGAGGTCATCCCCGTGGCCCTGCCGAAGGACGTCTCCCTGACCGATGCCGCCACGACGCTTACCGGCGAAATGTACACTGTGCCGGAATCCGAGGCGAAGTACCCGGTCCTGCTCGTCGTGAAAGAGGCGAAGCCAGTCAAGACGAAATAACATCCGAATCCTTTGATTCGCTTTCCCCGGAAGCCGACGAACTCATCTTCGCCGGCTTTCTTTTTTCGCGTTTTTTCGCGGAAACGGGTTGACTTTTTTTCCATGTGGTGATACTTTTTGATTTGGTAAAAAACCGCTTCCATCAAGATGAATCCCTGTAAGTCCCGGAGCCGGATTCCATGAAACACACCGTCTGTCAGCTTTTCGTTTTTGTTTCGTTTTTCGTTCTCTCTGCCCTGAGTTTGCCTGTGTTTGCGCAGACCGCCGCGCCCGCCGTTCCCGCCGCGAAAGAGAGCGAGCCGAAGGCGACCGCTCCGGCGAAAGAGACTGCGCCTGAGAAGGATGCCGCGACTGCCGCTGCGGAGCGTTCCGGCGCGTATCAGTATTTCGAGTATCAGGTCATCGCGGTCCCGAAAAAGGTGCTTGCCGCCGCCGCTAAATCCATGAAGCTCCCGGAGGATTCACAGCCGACGGACGAGCTTCTGCCCGCGATCTACAGGGAGGGCGGCTACCGCGTGATCGGGTATTCCGCCGGATATTCGGCGGCGAATGCTCCCGTCGCGTTCAAGATGTCCCGCTCGGAGTATTTCCCGGATTTCTACATCATGCCGAAAAGCGCCCCCGATATGGCATCGTTCAACGACCGCGAACTCCCGCCTCCCGACATGGACGACGAGGACGAGGAGGGCGAGGATACCCCTAACGTCGTCTCCGGCAATTCGGATGATGAAGCCAAGGACGACAGCGAAGCCGAAGACAGTGAGGATGAGGACGAAGAGGACGATTCCTCCGGCGACGACGGCAATTCGTACAACAACCTCGCGAGCATCTTCCCGTTCTTCGGGGATCCCTCGTCCTACGGCAACGAGTTCTTCCTCGACATCCGCCCTCCGCGCGTGTTCTCCCTGGAGTCCGGCATGCGGAAACTGACCGGGTTCACGAACACCGAGTACGGCGACTGGGGCAGGGGACAGAGCCCGATTTTCGACGACAATTCCTTCTCCAGCGCGCTCGCCTCGACCGGCGGCAAACCGATGATCGTCGCGAAGGCGGCGTCCGGGAGCGCGTGGACCTTGCACGTGTTCTATACCAAAGCTCTGCCCGCGCCGGAAAAGACTGCGCCCGCGACCTCGAACGAAAACAAGCTCATCAGGCTGGTTTTCCAGATCGTGCGCGCGAAATGGAACGACATCTGCGCCGCCGGGAGTTCCGACGGATGCCCCGCCGTTCCGTCCGACGACTTCATGAAAAAGCTCCTGAAGAGCAACCAGCTGCGCGACCTCTACAGCCCGAGCTTCCGCCTGATCCCCTCGCAGGAACCCGTCTCCATCCGGCTCAACACGAGGACGCAGTTCGTCCCGCTGAAATGGGCGCCCGGACAGGAGCCCGGCGATCTCGCCGAACCCCTGAACACCGAGTCCGTCTGGACCGGGACGGCTCTGCGCGCCGCCGTCCGCATCCTCAGCGACGAAAAGACGGTGCAGCTGGACTACAGTTTCGAGAAGGCGACCCAGACCGGCTGGCGCAATTACACGTATTCGTTCTACGGCAATTCGTACGACGGCGAGGACGAGGACGACGGTCAGGCGGACCGTTATGCGCGTCCGAGGCGTTCGACCGAACAGGAGATCCTGTCCAGTACGCTGAAACTGCCCATGCTCGACACGACGGCGTTCCGGCAGACGCTGTATCTGGAGCTTGGAAAGCCCGTCCTGGCGGCGCGCATCAGCAATCCCGCGTATCAGCCGGACATGCTCACGCTGCTCTTCGTGACGGCGACCGTCGAGGAGACGGCGAAGTGACCTGCCGGGGATTCGTGTGCGGGATTCAGGTCAATGGCAATAAAACGGCTTCGAGAACTGCGAATAATAAAAGAGACATGGGATAGACCGTAAGCGCCGTTGCCGCGATCCGCAGATCACGGTTTTTCCATGCGACGGAATGGACCTGATAGACGATCATGACGATGAGCAGGACCGGAATGAGGAAAAACCAGAGATAAAACAGTTGGCTGATCCCGAGCAGAAATGCCAGCGGGTACAGAAGCGTATGCGCCAGCATCAGAAGGAACGGGAACAGAAGACGCCGCCGGACCCACGGTTCTCCGTTCCGGTTCCGGTAAAACAGTCCGAACAGCACGACCGTGACGACAATGCCGGGCAACAGGACAAAAAGGACAAGACCTGCAAACTCCAAAAGATTCATTACGTTCGTCTCCTTGCGCTTCGGTGGTGCGTATGATTGAGTTTTCAGGCGGGCAGGATAAAGCGGACGGCGGGATCGAATTCCGAGGTCGCGCGAGCGTATGCGGCCTGCGCGGCGGCATCGTCGCGGAACAGCGCGAGGAGGGTCGGGCCGCTGCCGCTGACCATGACGCGGAGCGCGCCGTTTTCGAGCAGGAACGCGCGGAGAAGGAGCAGCAGGGGGAATTTGTCGAAAAGGGCGTGTTCGAGGTCGTTCCGCATGAACTGCGCGGCGGATTCGAAGTCTCGGCGGCGGAGGGCGTCGATCAGCTCGTTGGTACGCGGCGGCGTGGAAATGGCGCGCTGGAGGTCCATGTGCTTGTACGCCCATGCCGCGCTGACCGGGAACTGCGGCGCGGCGAGCAGGATCAGAAGGTGTTCTGGCAGCCCCTCGACGGGCGTGTGGTGTTCGCCCGCTCCGGTCACGTACGAGGGGCGCGGATTCAGGAAGAACGGGACATCCGCGCCGAGGGAGAACGCCGCGTCTTCGAGCTGAGATTCCGAAAGCGCGTGAAAGCGTTCCTGAAGCAGGCGGAGCACGGTCGCGCCGTCGGCGGACCCGCCGCCCATTCCGGCGGCAACGGGGATGTGCTTCTCAAGATGAATGACGAGCCCGGGGACGTCCATTCCGGCGGCTTTGCAGTACGCGTAGACCGCCTTGCCGCAGAGATTCTTCTCCGGTTCGAGCGGGACGCCCGGCGCATCGCAGCGGATGGTCACGCCGTTTGACGCGGGTGCGTCTTTGAGGAGGATCACGTCGGAGGGATCGCGGAACGGATAGAACAGCGAATCCAAGTCGTGATAGCCGTCGGGGCGTTTCGCGGTGACGGCGAGCGAGAGATTGACTTTTGAGCAGGTCAGCATTGAGGAGAGCGGACGATCTTACTTTTTGAACTTGTAGAGACCGTACTTGGAGTTGTAGTCGTGGATCTCGCGGCAGATGGCGTCGGCGAGCTCAAGCGCGCGGAGGCCCTGTTCGCCCGTGACCTTCGGCGGGACGATCTTCCCGGTGGCCTTCGTGGCGATCACGGCGTCGACGAAGTTGTTGATCTCGTCGGCGAGCGCGTTGGTGTTCGTGCACTTGATGTCCTTCTTGCCGACGCCGAGGAATCCCTTGCGGTAGATGACGCCCGTGCTGTTCGAATAGTCCATGGAGATGTAGGAATCGGTCTGGAAGACGCGGAATTTGCGCATGGGGCCCGCGCTGATGCGGCTGGCGGTGATGTTCGCCACCGCGCCGTTCACGAACTTGATGCGGACGTTCGCGATGTCTTCGGTGTTGCTGAGGATCGGCACGCCGACGGCGTCGAATTTCTCAATCTCCTGGCCGACCATGGTGAGCACGAGGTCGAGGTCGTGGATCATGAGGTCGATCACGACGCTGACCTCGGTACCGCGGCGGAGATGGCCCGGACGCGGCGGGGGATATTTCGCGAGGCGGTGCGCCTCGATGAAGAGCGTGTTGTTGCGGTTTTTCTCCAGGAAATCCATGGCGGGGTTGAAGCGCTCGACGTGGCCGACGGCGAGCACGACGCCCTTTTCGTTGGCGAGACGGACCATTTCGCGGGCACGGCCGACCTCGGAGTCGATGGGCTTCTCCACGAGGACGTGCTTGCCTTTCTGAAGGAGCGGCATGACGGATTCGTAATGAAGCGTGGCGGGAACGGCGACCGTGAGGGCGTCGCAGCGGTCCACGAGCTCGTCGAGGTTCTCGAACGCCTGCACGTTGAACTGCTTGGCTGCGTCCGCCGCGACTTTCGGGTCCGCGTCGTAGATGCCGACGAGGTCCGCGTGGGGCGCTGTACGGTACAGGTTGGTGTGATACTTTCCGAGGACTCCGGTGCCGATGACGCCGACTTTCAGTTTAGGTTCATTTGCCATATTGGAAGGTTTCCTTGCGGTTGCCGTGAGGGGTTCGTGAGGAGTTTGTGTTCAGTTCGAGGATTCGTCGCCAAGATATTTGTCCGGGAGCAGGTAGCCGCGCACGTAATCCGCGACGGCTTCGGCGAGCGGGGTGCGTCCGCCTTTGAAGCCTGCGGCGCGGAGTTTCGTCATGTCGGCGCAGGTATAGTACTGGTACTTGCCGCGGAGGATTTCCGGCATGTCGATGTATTCGATCCTGCGCGGCTTCTCCATGGCGTTGAAGACGGCGGAAACGAGCTCGTTCCAGGTCTCGGCGAGGCCGCTTCCGGCGTTGTAGATGCCGCAGAGGTCCGGCCGGTCGAGCAGGAAGAGGATCATTTCCACGATGTCCTTCACATACACGAAATCGCGTTTCTGCTCGCCGTCGGCGTACTCGGGACGGCAGGACTTGAAGAGCTTCACTGTCCCGGTGTCGCGGATCTGTTCGAACGCGCGGCAGACCATGCTGCGCATCGGGCCCTTGTGGCGTTCGTTCGGACCGAAGACGTTGGTGAATTTCATGCCCGCGACGGCGTCGACCAGGCCGTTGCGGATCGCCCACAGGTCGAACATCTGCTTGGAATAGCCGTACATGTTCAGCGGGCGGAGCGCCGGAATGCCGTCGAGCGCGTCGGAGTAGCCCTGTTCGCCCGCGCCGTAGGTGGCCGCGCTGGAGGCGTAGATGAAGCGGACGCCGCGCGCGGCGCAGAGCGTGGCGAGGAGCTTGGTGCACTCGAAATTGTTATGGACGAGGTAGGAGGCGTCGAGCTGGGTCGTGGACGAGCATGCGCCGAGGTGGATGACCGCCTTCACGCCGGAGGGCAGGCCGTTCGCCGCGAGCTCGCGGAAGAAGTCGTCCTTCTCCATGTAGTCGGCGTAATGAAGCGCGCGGAGATTTTTCCATTTTTCGGACTCGCCGAGGTGGTCGACGATCAGGATGTCGTCGATGCCCCTGCGGTTGAGTCCCCAGACGACGGCGCTGCCGATGAACCCGGCCGCGCCCGTGACGATGTATTCGGTGTTTGTGATACTCATGGATTCGTGGAATCGGTTGTGCTGCTGGTTACCAGTTGTAGATGGCGGAACCGCGTCCGAGGAGGGTTTCGCTGCGGTGCGGATCGTGTGTCTGCCACGGGAAAACGGCGTTGGCCGCATTGTCTTCCAGGCGCTGGTTCACGTTGCCGAGGCGTTCGCGCTTCTCGACGCTGTGGACACTGGAGAAGAAGCCCTGGTTGGAAGCCTCTTTTTCCTGCTGAAGCTTCGCCTGTTCGGCGCGAAGCCTCGTCCTGCGCGCGTAGTATTCCGCGACCTCCTCGGGCGACATGTTCGCGATCTGTTCGGGCGTGAGCTCGGCCATCTGCTGCTGTTTTTTCGCCTCGGTGGAGGCGCAGGACGAGGCGGAGAGGAAGGAAACCGCGCATGCGGCAACGATCAGGAGCGCGAATTTTGAGGCGAGTTTCATAGTCTGGGTTCCTTTCTTCAGATGAGGGGCGAGATGACGACGACGGTGCGGTCGTCCTGTTCGCCGTTGGCGGGGGAGAAGCGGTCGACGCTGTCCATGATCTTGGCGACGGCCTCGCGCGGGGATTCCTGCGCGACGCAGGACTTCATGAAGCAGTCCTTGATGCGCTGGATGCCGAACTGTTCGCCGTCCGCGTTTTCCGCCTCGTTGATGCCGTCGGTGAACATGATGAACGACATCTCCGGGCCGAACTGGGTGTTGAAGGTGTCGTATTCGGTGAGCTCGGACGGGAGCAGGCCGAGGCCGGCGCCGTTCGGGTTGATGCTGCGGATGTGGTTGCGGACATAGAAAATGAGCTCGGTGTGTCCGGCGCGGGCGTATTCGACCGTGTTTTCCTTCTTGTTCAGCAGGCAGACGGCGAGCGTGATGTAGCGGCCGTCGCCCATGTCGCGGAAGAGGTTGTCGTTCAGCTCGAAAAGCATGGCCTTCAGCGTGGTGAAATGCGGGATGTTGGCGCGGATGAAGCTGCGCGTCATGGCCATGATGAGGCACGCCGGGATGCCCTTGCCGCAGGCGTCGCCGATCACCACGAGCAGACGGTTGGAGTCGATCTCGACGAAATCGTAGAAGTCGCCGCTGACCTCCTTCGCGGCGCGCGACACGGCCTGGATGGAGAATCCGCCCCACTGAGGACAGTCGGGCGGGAGCAGAGAGCGCTGAAGCGTGCGCGCGAATTCGAGTTCCTGCGAGATGCGCTGCTGCTGGCTGAGGCGGTCGTACATCTCCAGGATGTTGCGGGCGAGGATGACCGGCGCAGTGAGGAGGGTCAGGCGGTTGACCTCCTCCTGCGTGAAATACTTGCGGTGCGGCGTGGAGCTGTTCGATGCGCAGATGATGCCGAGGAGGTTTTTCTCGTAGATCATGGGGACGGCGAGGAACGTCTTCACGGTCTCTGTGTGCGTGATCTTCGTGAGGAGCGGATGCCGCGGGTCGCTGATGAGCAGGGATTCGTGCGCGAGGACCGTCGCGAGGATGAGGTCGGCGAGGTCTTTCGGCGCGGCGGACTGTATTTTGTCCCTGGCCTCGGGATCGTTCAGGTCGCAGGACAGGGGACGCGAGAGCTGGAGCGGATAGTGCGGGGTCATGCCGGACGGGAAGAACGCGCCGTCGCGGTACAGGTAGACGCAGACGGAATCAGCCTGGATGAGGTCGGAGAGATATTTCGCCGTGACGCTCATCCATTCGCTTTTGTTCTCGGTCTGGCGGACGCCGCGCGAGAACATGTTCAGGTAGCTGCTGGTCTGCGCGTTGGCGTGGATGGCGCTTTTCAGCTTGCCGCGGAGCAGGGCGATCCTGATGCGCTGATACAGCGCGATCAGCCCGACGACGAGCAGCAGAACGGTCAAACCGGTAACAAGCCAGATCATAAGATAAACTCCACGAAGATTCAAATCAACTTTAACTATACCCCGTCAAAGCGATTTCTGCAACTGCAAAATGAACATTTCTCCGACTTTTTTCTATATTTTTCACGCACGGGCGCGTTTTCTACCGTCGTTTTGCGGCTTTTTTTGCATGGTTTCCGAAAAAGAACCCCATACGGACAGACGCAAAAAAATCCCCTGTACCCGTTTTCCAGGTACAGGGGGCATCGCAAGCTGTGTTGAATTCGTGCCGGGCTGCGCTCCGGCACGAAGAATATACTTTGTTACGCGATGACGGTCCAGTCCATGTCGACGCCGCGGCCGAGCTCGACCCACTTCGACGTGTCGCCGGAGCTGTAGTAACCGAGCATGCCGGTCGAATACTGGCGCACGAGCAGGTCGTCCTTTTTGTCGCCGTCGTAATCGCCCGCGCCGACCACGAACCAGTCATTGGCGGCGAGCTGGCCGAGCACCGTGTAGTTGTCGACGCTGCCGTCGGCGAGCTTGACCATGACGCCCGTTTCCTTGTGGAACAGCACCATGTCATCCTTTCCGTCGCCCGCGAAGTCGCCGATGGCGCGCGTTTCCCAGCCGCTCCAGTTCAGGGCGCCCATGTCGACCGCGCTCCCGTCGATGCCGATCGCGTAATACTTCACGCCGCCCATATAGCTCATCACGACGGAATCGCGTCCGTCGCCGTCGAAATCGCCGCAGCCGACCATCGTCCAGTCGGAATCGAAGCCCGCGCCGAGGGAAACCCAGTTGCTGGTGCCGTCGGTCCAGACGCCGAGCGCGCCGAGTCCGGCGCAATGCCACACGATGGAGTTCCTGTTGTTGTTTCCGGTGAGGTTGCCGATCTTGTTCGCCCAGACGTTTTCCTCCTCGTTTTCGAGGAAGTGGATGTTCATCCAGTTGTCGTCGGTGTCGACGCCGCCCTTGTAGTAGCCGATGTATGCTCCCTTCACGCTGTTCACGACCGTGTTGCCGACGAACACGGAATCCGCGATCCCGTCGCCGTCCATGTCGTACGCGCCGAGCAGTGTCCATTCGGCGGAATGCGGCATGTTCGCGCCGAGCCAGGTGTCCTTGCCGTTCATCCAGTATCCGGTCTGGTAATCGCCGCCGGTGTACTGGAAGAGCACGTCGCTGATGCCGTTTCCGTCGATGTCGCTCCGGGCCGTCTCGGCCGCGGGCGCGATGGACAGGCTCAGGATGCCGTCGCCGAGGTTCAGCGTGTAGAGCGCGTCGCCGATCCGCGTGGAGATGCCCGCCCGGAGCGTGCCGAGCGCGGTCCCGTCGGTCCCGACGATCGTGATCGCGGACTTGAAATCGCCTGCGCCGTACGCGAGGTAATAGAATCCGGGCGTCTGCGCCGCGCGGACCGTGAGCGTATAGGCCGTATCGCCCTGCACATAGCTCAATCCCTCGTACAGCGCGGAGCTTGCGGCGGTCAGGGTGGAGATGTCGAAGTCCAGCGTGCCGTCGACCGTGATGTTCGCGCCTTCGCTGAACACGCCCCAGCCGGTGAGCTTCCCGCCCGCCTCGATCATGAGTGTCGCGCCTTCGGAAACGAGAAGGTTCGATGCCGATGCGCCCGCCCTGACCGTCAGCGTCGCGCCCTCCGCCACTTGCATATTCCACACGGAGGCCCCGGCCTCGACCGTCAGCGTGTTCAGTACGGCGGAATCACGCACCGCGGATCCGTCCAGCGCTGTAGCGTCGGGCAGGATCCCGGCGGTAAACGTGAATGTGCCGCCCAGGATCGTGAGCGTGCCGTTGGTACCCGCAGCGGATACGGCATCGTTCCCGACCGAAAACGCATCGTACCCGATGATCGCCGTCCCGCCGGAAACAGACACCACTTTGCCGTTCTGCAGTCCTGTCCAGGCGGCATTCAGATAGACAGCTTCCGGCGGCACATACCCCGAAATACTGAGGTTCAGTTTGCCGTCTTCGAGTCCCAGCATGTATATGGCCCCGTTCGCGATCAGGACCTGATCAATTGCGAGCGTGCCGAGGATGCCGTAGTTGTTGGAGACCGTGATGCTGTCGGCGAACGACGTCACGCCGTTCGCCAGCAGATAATCGCCGTTTTCCTGCGAAGCGGAGGCTGTCAGCGTGTAGACCGCCGGTGTACCTTTGTAGCTGATGCGTGAGAATCCCTCGTATAGCGCGGGCCCGTCCACGCTCGTATAGGACAAATCGAAATTGATCGTGGCTGCCGGGGGAATCCAGTCAGCCGGGGGCGGCCAGCTGGGCGCGTTTTCATCGCCCGATCCGACAATGATGTTTGCTCCTTCTCCGAACGAGCATCTGCCGGTCAGCTTGCCTCTTATACTGACACTGCCGCTGCCGGCGACCGTAAGGCTCGATATGACGCCGCCGTAATCCTCGCTCAGATTGCCGCCATACACCGTAATATCCGACGCCGTGCCGCCCTCTTTCACGGTCAGCCTGCCGCCTTGCACCGTGACATCCGACGCGAAACCGTCCGCGTAAACCGTGAGACTCCCCTGTGTTCCGCCGACCGCTTCGACCGTGATGCCCGACGCGAGTCCGCCCGCGTCCACATCCATCCGCCCGTTGTTAAGCAGGCGAATGGAGGAAGCGGAGGAACCGTTGCCCAGCCGGATCGTACTCCATTCGGAGAGCTCCAAGCCGGAGACCGCCATGCCGTTTTTCAGGGTGAGCGACCCGCCTGTGTTCAGGACGATCGATCCGCCGAGGGAGGCTCCTTCCTCCAGGATCAGCAGGCTGTATCTGTTTACCGTGATGTTGCCGAGGAGCCTGCTGCCGCCCGCGGAAACGGAGAGCGTGCCGCCGTTCACGACGACGTCGCCGGGGATCTCGAGGTCGGAAGTGAAGGAGTACATCCCGCGGATGATCTCAATGGTGCTTCCGCCGAAGAGCGACGCTTCGATTGCGTCGTCGGCACTGTAGAAGGCGTCGTAGCCGATATTGGCGGTGCCGCTGGGGACCTCCACCAGAGAGCCGTCGCCCGTCCATCTCCAGTCTGTGCTGAGATAGACCGTCTCGGGCGGGGTCTGTTCCCCGACGAGGAGATACAGCTGCATCTTCCCCTCGGAGAGCGTCCCGCGCACCGTGTAGTATGTGCCGTTGATCTGGACCGGTTTTCCCGCCGTGAGCGTCCCCAGGACTGCGCCGCTCTGTTTGCGGATCGTGATCGACCCGTTGAATCCCGCCGCGTCGTCCGCCAGCCAGTATGTCCCGGCCTCCTGATGCGCGTCGACCGTGAGCGTATACGTCGGGCTGCCCTTGATCCGGGAAAGCCCACGCATCAGAGGGTCTTCGCCCGCGGTCGAACCGGAAATGTCGAAGTCGATGTATCCGTTGACCGTGATGTCCATGCCGTCCGTGAAGGTCTCCCTGCCGGAGAGGATGCCGCCCGTGTTGACCGTGATGGTTCCGGTCAGGGCGGCGTTGTCGAGCACGATGCCGTGTTTCGAGTTCACGACGATGGTCCCGGCGGCGGTGGCTCCCTCGTTCAGGCGCACCGAGCCGGAACAGACGATCGATCCGCCCGACTGACTTTGTGAGTAGGATTCGGATACGGTCAGGCCGCCGATGAGCACGGTTCCCGCGTCCAGCGTCAGGTCCTGCGTGAGTACGAGGCTGTCGGCGTTCAGTGTTCCGTTCTGCACGACGAGATTCTTTTCGACGGTCCCGGAGAAGGTGTAGGTCCCGCCCTCGATGATGACCGAGCCGTCGTCCGCGCAGGCGGACATGGCGGGCATGAGGTCCGCGAATGCGTCGATGCCGAGTACAGCCGTTCCGCCGGGGACTTCGACGACCGAATATTTCTCCAATCCGTCCCAGGCCGCGTTCAGGTAGACCGTGGTCTGCGGCTCGAACGCGATGACCATGAGGTCCAGCGCGCCGTCCGCGAACGTGAGCAGGAAACCACGTCCGTCGACCCAGACCGTCTGGTCCGGCATAAGCGTCCCGGCGTTGTTGAGATTGTTTCCGTTCTTCACATACAGCGTGATGCCGTCCGTGATCTCGTTCGCGTTGACCGCGAGGTGGTAGAGCCCGCTTTCCAGCAGTTCCCCGACCGTGATCCTGTATTGCGTATTGCCTTTCACGTATTTGAGGCCGTCGAACAGCACGCCGCCCGCGGTCGAGCCGGAGAGGTCGAAATTGACGGTGCCGTTGATCGTGATGTCCGCGCCGGATTCGAAGACGCATGTCCCGCTCACTTCTCTGGCGCCGCTTCCGACAACAATGGTGACGTCGTTGTACATCCCGAACGTGCCGCCCGAAACGACGTGCAGATCGCGGATCAGGTTGTAGGAGCTGCGGCACAGGAACGAACCGCCCGCCGCCACGTCGACGCTGATGCAGGTCGCGCCGGAGACCGCGACGATCCCGCCGCCCTCGACCACGGAAAGGTTCGAGGTCATGGCGTTCGAGATCGAAAGCGTTGCCTGGACCAGGGCGTTTTCGATCTTCGCGCCGGTGCCGATCAGGTCGATGTTCCGGGGGAGCCCCTCCGGGAACGAGTAGATCATGCCGTCCTCGGTCTGGGTGCCCCCCGTGCCGGATGCGGTCTCTCCGGAGACGGAGATGACATCCGTGCCGCTTATGACAGTCGCAGTGCCGCCGCCGATGACGATGATGCCGGACTGAGCAGGCTTCGTGTAGGAGATCGCGATCGTGCCGTCTTCGGCGACGGCGTTCACGGCATCGTCCAGGACGGCAAACGCGTTCTGCCCGATGATCGCCATCTGCGTGCCTCCGCTCAGCAGGGTGACGGTGACCGATTCCCCGGCCGCCTTGTCTTTCCAGGAGGCGTTGAGGTAGACATACGATTCCTTGTCCGGGTCGATCTTCTCGACGGAGAGACTCACGGCGCTTCCCGTGTCGCCCATTCCATAGCCGACGCCGCCTTTGTAACTGATCGTATACCGGAAATCTCCGATCTCGGCCGTGCCGTAGATCATCTGATTGTCGACCACAAACGCGGCGGGGATCACGCCCAGCACCGTCCCGTCGATGTCCCGGACCGTATAGCTGTATTGGCCGAACTTATACGACATGTCGCTTGCCAGGATGTACTGGCCGGTCTTCAGGCTGGCGGCGTCGACCGTGATGACGCAGGTCGGCGTCCCGCTGTACATGGAGAGACCCCGCAGCGGGGTGCCGGTCCCGGGTTTGGAGAGGTCGAATTCGATCGTGCCGTCGATCGTGATCCCCGCGTACGATTTCGCGAAATATGCGCCGCTGATGGTCGCGCCGGACTCCACCTTGACCGTCGCCGCCTGGTCAATGAAGCTGAGTTCCCTGCATACGGAGCCGCTCTTCAGCTTCAGGGTGCTTTCCCCCCGGACGGTGATGCCCGAGGCGGACGCGCCGCTTTCCAGCGTCACGACGGCATCGTAGTCCGAGAGCGCGCCGCTGATGGACGCGCCACCCAGGACGACGACGTCCCGCGCCACGACGTCCGCGAAGGAGACGGCTCCGCCCGTGATATACACGACGCCGCCGGGCTTGACCGCCGCCACGGCTTCGTCCCCGTCCGCGAACGCGTCGTAGCCGATCGTGGCGGTGCCGCCGCCTGCGAGCTCCACGATGCTGCCGAACGGCTTGTCCGACCATGCGGAGTCGACGTAGACCGCGAAGGGGTCTTCCAGCGGAGGAGCCTCCGTGGAGATGATGAGGTCCACATTGACGTTCCGGACCTTCACCGTATAATAGAGGTCGCCAATCAGGACGGAGCCGCCGACGGTGAGCGTTCCGAGCGGCGTCAGGTCCGTGCTGCGGACCGTAAACGCGCCTGCGAACGACGGCGAATCCGTCGCCAGGTGGTAGATGCCCGTTTCCTGCGTGTCCGAGACCGTGAGCGTGTAGAGCGGCGCGCCTTCGATGAGGGAAAGCCCTTTCTTGACCGCGGCCGCGCCGGGGGCGGTCTCCGAGATGTCGAAGTCGATGGTCCCGCCGTTCGATCCCAGCGTCAGCTTCGCGCTTCCGGTCAGCTCCAGCGCGCCGCCGATGACGCCTCCTTCGGAGAGGTCGATCACCGACCAGTTCGACGCCACAAGGTTCCGCACGGTCCCGCCCGAGACCTTCAGGATCGCCTGGTTCATGTCGATGTTCTCGGCGTACCCGCCGGAGAGGACAGATATCTTTCCATATGTGGGATAGTGGGTAAGGACGTAGCCGCCAATGGGGGCCATATAATAGCCTGAAATCTTCGTGTCGCGCGCCACGCCGCCGCTTGAGACGTAAAGCACAGCCTTGTCAATCGTGGTGTTGGAGACCACGCCGCCGTCGCCGACATAGATCCCGACGTATTCCGATCCATAGCCAGCGTTTCCTTCGGACGCATAGGCACCGACTGCCAGCCCGCCGCTTGAAATGCGCAGGACGGCAGTGCGGTCTGCGACCAGCCGGGCGCTGCCGTAGGAGACGACGCTGGGAGTCGAGAACAGCCCATTGCTGAACGGCAGGGTGGTCTTCCCCAGGGAAATGTCCAGTGCCGTGCCGCCTGTCAGGGTGACGACGCCGCCCACCACGTCCGCGCCCGAAACGACGCCCTCGGACTGGACGATCAGCTCGGCGTCCTTGACCGCGACGGCGTCCGACACGGACGCGCCGCTCTGCACGTACATCTTCGCCGTCTGGTCGATCGCCACGGTCCGGTAGATTTCGCCGTCCTGCGCCGTCACGTCCCCGCCGCTCCTTACGATCGAGCTGGAGAAGACCGCGCCCTGTTCCATCAGGACCGTGCCGCCGCAGAACTCGCAGCCCGTGACGAGCGTGCCGCTGCGGACGCTGAGGGTTCCGCCTTTGTTCAGGAGCGCGCCGGTGATGATCGAGTCGGAGTCGGCGAATACCGTGCCGCCGTTCACCGTGAGGCTGAAGACGAGCGAACCGTTGAAATCCGCGATCCCCGCGTCGACCGTGACGGCGTAGAACGCCCCGGCGATCCCGGTGAGCGTGGCGCCGCCGATCGTGACCTCTTCCATCATATCGGACGTGATCTCGACATGGCCGGTTTTCAGGATGGTCCCGGAGAAGACCGCGCCCGGATCCGCGACGATGTCCGCGCCGTTGAACTCGGCGCCGATGACGATCGTGCCGCTCTGGACGCGGAAGACGCCGCCGTTCAGGGCCGCGCCGCTGACGACCGTGGCGGAATCGGCGAATACCGTGCCGCCAAAGAGCGAGAGATCGCTAACCGCCGTGCTTTCGAACGACGCATACCCGCCGCTGACCGTGATGCCTCCGACGTTGGCCGAGGTCGCGAAGAGGGTTCCGCCGTTCATTGTGGTATAATATGCTTCGCCCCCGGAATAGATGCGGAGGACGGCGTCTTCATTGAGCGTGGTGAAGTGCGCAGTCGTCCCGGAGTGGACCGTGGCGGACATGTTGGTCAGGACCACGCCGGAGAACGTGTTGGATGCGAAAACCACGTCCGATTCGTCCTCCATCTCGACATAGCCGCCGTTTTCCCTGACCGCGGCGGCAGTTCCGCCGTTCAGGACCAGCAGACCTGCTCCGGCATTGACCGTGGCGCCGTCCGCCGTCACGTCGGACGAGACCATGAAGAGCCCTTTGTTTACCGTCGTATCCTTCACCGTGACGCCACCGTAAACGATAAACGAGCCGCCGTTCACGAACGTGTTCTCCGCGTAGCCCGAAGCGAGTTCAGGTCCGCCGGACGAAATATGCAGCTCGCCGCCGTTGATCGTGGTAGCCTTGATCGTGCCGGAGATCACGTCCAGACGCGCGCCGTTCAGGATCGTTTCCCTCATCTCGCCGCCGGACACGATACGGGCATGGCCGCCCGCCTCGATCGTGGTCTTGTCCGCGAGGCCGCCGGACATCTGGACCGTGAAGGACCCGCCGCTCGAAATGATCGTATTTTCAGCATATCCGCCGTAGACCAGATAACGCCCGCCCGCCGAGACGGCGACGTCCAGCCCGGAGCCGGTTTCGTAGATCGCCCCATAGCCGCCGTTCAGGATCGTGCCAGTCCGCATGGTACCGCCGAAAATATCGGCTTGGCCGCCGGATTCCATTGTGAGGTTTTCCGCGAGTCCGCCGTTCAACATCGCATCGCCGCTATTCGTGATGCGGATATTGCTGATATAGCCGCCTTCTTCAACCCAGAAGTAGCCGTAGTTGACGGCCTCTGCATCCGTGACGGTGCCGCCGGACAATACGGTCACTTCACCGCCCATGTCCACAGTAAGCCCGGAGGAAATGACGCCGGACTGAATTTCGATTGCGTTCGTGATGATCTCTGACATGTTCGACCTCCTTGTTCCGCGGCATGACCGGGGTGTTCCGCCGCCCGTGGTTTCGGCATCGCTGTTATTCGTTTCCTTCGACCGGTTTTATCTCAGTTTTGTTCGATGCGTTTCGGGGTTAAAAAAAGTTTCTTCGACAATTAGACCGGAAAATCCCGTAAATCTTAGCGGAAACTGCATTTTTTTCGAGAAAAAGTGCGATTTCCCCTGATAACTCATTTGTTCGCGCGTCTCTGACCATTATTATCACTAAATTCTACCTACAATATATCACGCTAAATCAAAATGTCAAACAAAAACCATGCCCTATTTTTTTTGCAAATACGGATTTTTATTACATCTTTCAGCCGGAAACGGTATTCGGATCATTCGATAAGCGTTCGCGGAAAATGGATTGGAACAAGACGAAAAAAGACTTCCGGAACCGGGGCGCACCAGCCCTGTTCCAAAAGTCTTAACCGCTGATATTTGTCAGCTCTTTTTACCGGGCGGGGATCACTTTTTCCCGGCTTTGCGTTTCTTCGCGGCTTCCTTTTCCGCCTCGACTGCTTCTTTGCGCGGTTCGGGGAACGTCTTTTCGTCCAGCACGCGCTTGTAGTAGAACTTCGCGGTATAGAGCGCGGCGGCGGGGTTGTGTCCGAGCACGCGGTCCTTCACGATGAACGTGGTGACCGGGGCTTTGCTGTGACGCGTGAAGATCGCATCGTGCCCGACACAGAGCCCGACCAGCACGTTGAGCTCGGCGCCCCACTCGTTGAGAATCTGCGCCTGAAGCGCGGGATTGCAGCAGGATTCGTTGCAGCCGGGGCAGACTTTCAGCCCGTCGGGCAAGCCGATGTCGCACTTGTCCACGCCGCCGACCTTGCAGATCACGGTCTTCGTCTCGATCCCGGCGGTTCGAACGATCTGAGCGTAGAGCGAGGCTTCGTCGAGCAGGCCGATGCAGCTGGCGATACCGAGTTTCTTCACGCCGAGCTTCTTCGCGAACCGGATCGTCTCCTCGAGGCGCGTCAGGCGTCCGTAGTATTCGCCCTCGATCTCGGCGGCGGCGCGCGCGATGCGTCCGTCGACCGAATTGGAGCTGTAGAGTTTTTTCGTCTGGTCGACGGCGCCTTTGTACTGTTCCGTGAGGCAGAACGCCGGGTACTTTTTGTCTTTGCGGTAGCAGTTCCGCACGGAGCATTCCGAGCAGCTGAGGTCGCAGGTTTGTTTCTTTGCCATGGTCAAAGTCTCCTATGTGAAAAAGGGTTATTTCTGTTCGGTTTGAGCGGCGCGTTTCCGCAGGGCGGCGACGCGGTCCGCGACATGGATCGTGCCGTCCTTGTGCAGGACCTCGTCGTTCTGGTACGCGGTCTGGTCCGGGCGCATCCTGCGGTTCATCGCGTCGTGTCCGGCCGTGCAGAACGCCATGCAGCGTCCGCACAGGGTCGCCCCGTACGTCGCCTCGGCGTGCTCGCTGATCCGGATGCGCGCGTCGCGTTTGTTCCAGAGGTCTTCGTAATGTCCCGCCTTGCTCTGGTTCTCCTCGACCGGGACGTCCACGCACGGATTGAAGAGCGCGCCTTCCCAGACCTTCGTGCTGAGGCCGCGCGCAACGTGGGTGCAGGCGGCCTGGTTGCATCGGGCGTAACGGTAGGTCATGCCGCCGAGCTTGCATTCATGCGGCGGATTGAGCGAGAGCGCGTGCGCCGGGCAGTTTCGGATGCACTCCATGCAGCGGTCGCAGATCGACTGGTCCATGAGCTTTTCCGCCGGTTTGAGCGGCGCGGTGGTCGGGATCCCGACGAATCTCTGGCGCGACCCGAACTGCGGCGTCAGCGCGAGGCCGTTCAGGCCGAACGTCGCGAGTCCGGCCGCGACCGCGCAGTGACGGTAGGAGAGGGGGCCGAAATACGGCTTGCGCGCGCCGTACTGCGTGCCGCGGGCGGGGATCGGCATGGCGGCGTAGCCCTCGTTTTCGAGGAAGATGGTCATGCGGTAGATGAGGTAATCCAGCTCGCGGTTCAGGTAGGCGTACCCGAACATGTTGTAGCTGTAGTTCATCTTGCCGCGGCGCATGATCTCCAGCGCGCCGTCGGGGATATGCAGCGACAGCACGACCACGGAGCGGCATCCCGGCAGGCAGTCCTCCGGGCGGAAATCCTGTTCGAGCGCCTCGTTCAGGACCTGCGCGTCGGCGATGCCGACCAGCGACGCGCCGATCTCCCTGCCGTACTGTTTCACGCGTTCCGTCAGTTCAAGATCGTATTGTTCTTCCATAACTTACCTCATCGTTTCTGCGTCCAGTACAGGACGCGCCGTTGGATCCGGTCGAAAACGGTCATGATCATCACGACCACCGTGGACATGAAGAGAATGCCGCCCAGTACCCTGCCGTATTCCGCGAAGTCGGCGTAATACTGCACGAAAAAGCCGAGTCCGGCCTTCGCGCCGAACATCTCCGCGACCGTCAGCAGGATGAAGCTGAAGATCAGGCCGGAGCCGATCCCGGAGAAGATCTGCGGCATGGCGCCCGGCAGGATCACCTTGAAGATCAGCTTGCGTCCGGTCAGCTGCAGGCAGCGTGCATTGTCGATCCAGCGCGGCTCCAGCATGGCGATCCCGTGGAGCGTGCTCATCAGGACCGGCCAGAATACGCCGATGAAGATGATCGACGCGGAGGACAGCCAGAAGGACGGTAGGACCGCGATCGCGTACGGGATCAGCATGGTCGGCGGGAACGGGTTCAGCGCGCGGAAGAGCGGCATCAGGACGAGCTTGACTTTCGGGTGCATCCCGACGAGAAGCCCGATGCTGATCCCGGCGAGGATCGCGGCTGCGAGCGACGGCAGCAGAAGCCGCATGGAGTAGTAAAGCCCTTTGAAGAGTTCGCCGGACGATTTCGCGAGCTCGGGCAGGATCACGCCCCAGCCGGGGAACAGCACCGGATCGAGCGCTTTCGTCACGTCGGTCAGCAGCGAGTACAGCGCGACGAGCCCGACGAACACCGCCGTCGTGCCGATGACCGCGATTCTGCGGTCCCGTTTGTCCTGTTTCGTTTTGATGGTCTCCTGCGTCATATTCCGCTTCCTTCCCGGACTTCCGAGGCGGCTTCCAGTTGACGGGTCACCGCGAGATCGAGTTCATGCAGCAGACGGTCCCGCAGGGCGCGGAACTGGTCGCTGTTCACGGATTTCTCCCTCGAACGCGGCCTCGGCAGGTCCACGGCGATGTCCGCCGCGATGTGCCCGGGGCGGACGCCGAGGACGATCACGCGTCCGGCGAGGATCAGCGCCTCGTCGACGTCGTGCGTCACGAAGAGCACCGTCTTCTTGAGGGAGCCTCCGCTCTGCCAGATGTCCAGCAGCATGTCCTGCTGGCGCGCCCGGGTGATCGCGTCCAGTGCGCCGAAAGGCTCGTCCATCAGCAGGACCGGCGAGTTCATGGCGAGGGCGCGCGCTATGGCCGCGCGCTGCCGCATGCCGCCGGAGAGTTCGCCGGGGAGCTTCTTCTCGCTTCCGGCGAGGCCGACCATGGTCAGGTATTCTTCCGCGATCTGGCGGCGTTCCGCCTTGGAGAGCGTGGGTTGGGTCTGCTCCAGCGCCAGCACGATGTTGTCGGTGACGTTGCTCCACGGGAACAGGCTGTAGTCCTGAAACACCATGGCGCGGTCGAGGCCGGGGCCGGTCACAGGTTTGCCGCCGACCAGCACCTCGCCCGTGCTCGGCATAAGCAGACCGCTCACGAGACGCAGAAGCGTGCTTTTCCCGCAGCCGGACGGCCCGATGATTGCGACGAATTCGCTTTCCTCGACCGTCAGGCTGATGCCGTGAAGGGTCCGTTCTCCGGCGTAGGAGAACCCCAGGTCATGCAACTGGATCAGCGGCGTGTTGTTCACTGGTTCTGTTCCTTGAAACGTTCTTCGAGTTTATCCCAGAAGGGATCGGGGGATTCTTTGCTCAGTTCGTGCAGCGCCTCGAGGTAAAGCGAGGTGTCGATGACCTTGCTGAAATCAAGCTCGCCCTCGGCGTAGTTGATGTCGGTCATGTGCTTCCACATTTCCTCCACGCCCTTGCGGTTCGGATCGACGGAGAGCTGGATATGCGGCTCCAGCACCAGGTCGCGGGCGAGTTTCTCGCTGAATTTCTGCTGATTGATGTCCGCGCGGACGCCGGATTCCGGGTCCTCGGCGAACTTCTTTTCCGCGAGGAGCTCCGCCTTCAGGAACTTGATCAGCTCGGGACGGTGGTTCTTCACCGCGTCCTCGGTCGCGACGATGCGGCAGCACGGATGGTTCGGCCACAGGTCGTTGCTCCACAGCGGGATCGCGAGTCCGGCCTGACGGGTCTGCCCGATGATGTTCGTCGCTCCGACGCCGATATCGGCCTTGCCGCTTTTGACGGCTTCCAGCACGTCGGTCGGGCGTTTGAACTCAATGATCTCAAGGTCTTTCTTCGGATCGATCCCGGCCTTGGAGAGCGCGCCGCGGAACACGACGTCGGAGGTGAACACGCGCGGCGTGGCGACTGTTTTCCCCTTGAAGTCCTCGATGGATTTGATCTGGTCCGCGATCTCCGGTTTCACGAGGATCGGATGTCCGCCGGAGAGATTGCCGCCGATCACGACGAACTTGGAGCCCTTTGAGATGAATGTGAGCGGGCCGCCTGTGCCGAAGGAGACGCCGACGTCGAGCTTGCCCGCGTTCAGCGCGTTCAGACCGTCGCTGGAGTTCGTGAACAGGACGAAGTCGGTCTTGACGCCGGTTTTGTCGTAAAACTTTTCTTCCAGCGCGATCATCGGAAGCGTCGAACTGCCGCCCTGCTGGTAGCCGACGCGCAGCGCGTAGCCGTCGCCGCTCTCCTTGCCGCAGCCGTTCAGCAGAAATACGGAAAGAATACCCAGGGCCGCGCCTGTGGTGCAATAAAAAAACTTGTTCATGATGGTTCTCCTTTCGTCAAATGCCGTTCCCGGAGTGGAACGTTTGTCTCAAGTTCAGTTTTTCGTTCATGTCGGAGCGGTAGATCTCCATGATCCTCCGCTGAAGCGAAATGACGGATTCGTTTTCGAAGAGTTTTTCCCTGGGGATCTGGCGGGAAACGGGGTTCTTCTCCAGCGCGATGACGCGTCCGGGCGAACTGCCGAGCACGGCGATCTCCGTGCCGAGATAAAGCGCCTCGTCCACGTCGTGCGTCACGAACACCACGGTCCGGGCGCCGTGCGAATCGCGGTGAAGCTCGCGGACCAGGTCCTGAAGCATCGCCCGGTTCACGGGGTCGAGCGCGCCGAACGGTTCGTCCATGAGCAGGACTTTGCTCGGCGTGGCGATGGCGCGAGCGATGGCCGCGCGCTGGCGCATGCCGCCGGAAAGGGCGGCCGGGTACTGGTTGAACACGCCGCCGAGTCCGACCATTTCCAGGTAGGATTCCGCCAGATTGCGGATTTCCGCCTTGCTCTTCTGAGGGAACGACGTCGCGAGCGCGAGCATCAGGTTCTTCCCCGTGGACATCCACGGGAAAAGCGAGTAGTCCTGAAACACCACGGAGCATGCCGCTTCCGGTCCGTCGACCGCCCGGCCGTCCACGAAAACCTCGCCGGAGGTCGGTTTCAGTAGCCCTGCGAAAGTCCGCAGCAGCGTGGACTTGCCGCAGCCGGACTGGCCGAGCAGGCAGAGGAACGCGCCGTCGGCGACGCCGAGGTCGATCCGGTCAAGGATGGTCTTGTTCTGAAACGCAACGGTAAGATTCTTGCATTCGATCATTGTCCGGCCTCCTTGTAGCGCAGGATGCGCTTTTCGATCCGCTTGAACGCGGCGGAGATCGCCGTGATCACAAGCCCGATGAAGATGATGCCGACGATGACTCTGGCGTAGTCGCCGAAGTCGGCGCGGTCCTTCACATACCAGCCGAGCCCTTCCGTCGCGCCGATCAGCTCGGCGGCGGTCAGCAGCAGGAAACTGAAGACCAGGCTCAGGGACGCCCCGGTCAGGATCGACGGCATCGCGCCGGGCAGAAGCACGCGGAAGATGAACGTGCGGCGTTTCAGGTGGAGCATCCGGGCGGAATCCAGCATGGTTTCGGGGATGTTCACGACGCCGGCGACGGTATTCGCGAAGATCGGCCAGAATGCGCCGGACCAGATCACGAAGATCGAGGCGGCGCTGAAACTCGGCAGCAGCCGGATGGCGTACGGGATGTACACGATCGGCGGGATCACGCTCAGGACTTTGCTGAACGGCTCCACGGCGTTGCGGAGGCGCGCGGAACTGCCGACCAGCAGGCCGCCCGGGATTGCGGTGCCCAGCGAGAGCAGGTACGCGGTCCCCAGCAGGAAGAGCGAAGAAAGCATGCCGTGCGCCATGTCCTTCAGTTCGGCGAAGAACTGCCGCAGGACGGTGTCGAGAGCCGGAAAATAGACCGGATCGAGCAGAGGCCGGTTGGACGTGACCAGCTGCCACGCCAGCAGAAAGCCTTCCAGGACCGCGGCGACGTCCACGATCGCCGTGCGGCGGGCTTTGTCCCACACGAACAGCGTGCGGACCAGGGCGGCGGCCGGGATCAGGACGCCCGCGGCGGCGGCGAACCAGTCGTGTTTCCACAACGCCGCGGCGGTCAGTCCGATGAATTCAAGGATGAGCAGTATCTTCACGATTCTATCTGACGGGGAGGTTTTGGGTAAGGTTTCGAGGCTGAAAATGCGTTCCTCAGTTGTTCGCCTTGAAGAAGGCGTCCATTTCCTTGTAGATGGGGTCGTCCGGATAGCGTTTCAGGACTTCGTCGAGCGCTTCCCGGTAGATCGTGGGGTCGATGTGGTCGTCGATATGGACGTCGTTCTCCGGGAGGTAGTCGATCTCCTTCATGGTCTCCCAGAAGTCGATCGTTCCCTTTTTCAGAGGATCGGGGTTGGAAGTGAACGTCTTGTTCGTGTAGGTGTCGGCCTTCAGGAGTTCCGGATCCAGCTTGAACGCCTTCGCGAAGATCTGAATGGTCTCCGCCTCGTTCTCGCGGTAGAACTTGTACGCGCGGATTTCTGCGATGAGGTAGCGGCGGTAGATGTCGCGTTTCTTCTGAAGGTCCGGCGTGTTGGCGATCAGGCGGCAGCAGGTGTAGTCCGGCTGGAAGTCGGCGATGTAGTTCGAGACTTCGAGGCCGAAGTTCTTTTTCGCGAGGGAGAAGTGAGGACTGAAGACGATACCGGCGTCCACAGCGCCCTTGTTGACGGCCTCCACGACGGCGCTCTGCCCGCCGAATTCGATGATCTCCAGGTCCTTGTTCGGGTCGATCCCGGCTTTCTTCAGCGCGCCGCGGAAGATGACGTCGCCTGTGGAGAGCTTGCCGAGACCGATCTTCTTGCCTTTGAAGTTGCTCAGGTCTTTGAACTTGTTGAGGTTCTCCGGCTTCACGATGATCGCCTGTCCGCCGATCATCATGCCGCCGAAGATCGTGAAGTCGACGCCCCGGGCGATGAAAAGCAGCGGAGCGGCGGTGCCGAAGGTTCCGACGTCAAGCTTCTGCGCCTGGACCGCGGAGCAGCCTTCGGCGGTCGTGTTGAACTGGAAAAGATCAACGTCAAGGTTCTCCTCGTCGAAATAGCCCAGGTCCTTCGCGATGAAGTGCAGGCCGTGCGCGGGTTCGGCGAGGTAGCCGACGCGGACCTTGTCCTTGCCCGCGGAACTTTCCTTGCCGCATCCGGCGAGGAAGAAGGTCGAAAGGACCCCTGCGGCAAGCAGGGGTATGAGCGTATGTCTGATGGTCATGGTTCAGATTCCTTTCTTTGTTTTTGATCAATCGGCGTTCGATCAGATATTCGGGATCGGTCCGGGGATGCCGGTCGTATCAGGTTCGGGATTCTCTTCGGGCTCGACGACTTCCGGTTCGCCGGTCTTGCCGTTTTCGAACTTGTCGTCGCTGTCAAGAAGCAGCTGCTGGAATCCGAGGTTGGTGATCGGGTGTTCCGCCGCGTTCGAGACTTTGTCGACGACCGTGGAGATGTCGTTGCGGATGATCTCCGGCGCGACGTCGAACGGGCCGGAGAGTTCCGCCCGGGCGATCAGCACGAGTTCGGACGTGCGGGTCGTTTCCGATTCGGAGGAGAGCGCCCAGCCGAGGATCGGGATGTCCTTCAGGAACGGGATGCCGGAGACGCTGCGGATCACGTTGGTCCGCTTGATGCCGCCGATCACGAAATCCTTGCCTTCGTTTCCGATATGGACCTCGGTCTCGAACTCGGATTTGTTCAGGCGCGGGGAGCCGTCGCTGTTCCAGCCGAGCAGGCTGGTACCGGAGACTTTGATCGGCAGGATGGAGGCTTTTCCGGTGACGACGGGCGTCACGTCAAGCTCGAACCGGAATCCGTTCGCGGCTTCCGTGGTCTGGGTGTTGCCGTGGTGGATGGCGAGGTTCGCCTCGTCGGGCAGTTTCTCGTGATCGCCGGGGATCTTGTCGTTGAGCGTGGTGTCCGGGATGGGCGTCTGCTTCTCGTAGAAGAGGCCGGTCCCGACCGAAATTTTCGACTGGCGGCGGTTCTTCGCCACGATCACACCCTGCGTCACGACTTTCGCCCGTCCGGTGGAGGTCAGGAAATCGAAGTATTCCGAGTTCCATTTCGGGTTGAAGTTGAAGAAGTCGGTGCGGCTGGAGTGGGAACCGTCGATCCCGCCCGCGAACGTGCTCGCCCAGTTGTTGCGGTAGCGTCCGCCGGCGGAGAAGAAGTCCACGCCGTCGTTGTTCTTCCAGCTCTGGAAATCCACGCCGAGCTTGTCGTCGTTTTCCGTGCTGATTTCGACGAGCTGATATTCGAGACGGATTTCCGGCATCGGCCGGTCGTACTGCTCCAGCTGTTCCTTGATGCTGGCAAGACTCCAGTTCGGAGCCGCGATGAACAGCGCGTTCAGTCCGCCGTCCACGGTGAGCGCGTCCGTACCGCCGGTGAACTCAATGAATTCATCGCGGGTGTGTGCGCCGACGTTCACCAGCATTTCCTTCAGGTTGGCCGCGGCGTTCACTTTCGGGAAATAGATGTATTTCGGACGTCCCATGGAATACCCGATCCCGGGCTGGTCCAGGCGTTCGATGATCTCGTCGATGCTCTCGCCGTTGCCGGCGTTTTCGAAACGGTAGTCCTCGGCGGAGACCAGCAGGACGCTGCGCCCGTCGTTGAACTTCACAGCATCCACCGAGACCGGGTTGCCGAGGATCTTCACACCCTGCACCACGCTCAGCAGATAGCCGCGGAGCGCGTAGGGCTCGGCGTGTTTCAGCGTGTAGAGTTTCGTGATGACGAATGGGTCGGTGTTGGTCCGGACGAAACGGACCGCCCCTTCCGATTCCTTCACATCCACGCGCAGCTGGGTCTGGACCGTGCTGCTGCCGTATCCTGCGCTCGGGAAATAGTTTGCATCCGACTTATAGTTGCCGGGGATCTGATGCGGGATGAGGTCGATTTCTTCGGCGAACGCGGGGACGGAAGCCGCCGCGAGGATTGCAATAAGGGTCTTGATGTTGTTCATGGCTCATGTTCCTTTCATAGATCAGAGGGTAGATGCCACTTCGCGGCTGACCGGGGCTGGCGTTTCAACTTTCGGATGAATCAGGTTCGCTTCGCCGGGGTCGACGGGAGCGGATGCGACTTCGCGGCTGACCGGAACGGGCGTTTCGCCGTTCGGATGCACCAGGTTCGCTTCGCCGGTCACGATGACGTAAGTCTTTTCCTTGATGGTGGTCGTGGTGCCGAAGAGGTATTTCAGCACGGGGATCCGCACGAGGAACGGGATGCCGACGGTCTGTTCCACGTCCTGTTCGCGGACGTAGGTCGCCAGCAGTTTTTCGGTCTTGAATCCGAGCGTGAGTTCACCGGAAACGTTGCTCGTATTGCCGAGTTCGTCGCCGCGGTTGCTGCGTTCGGTCACGGTCTCGGAAAGCAGGTCGTAGGCGAAGACCACGCCGCCGTTGTCCGCCGCGTAGAATTCCTCCGAGGACGGGATCTGTCCGTTCGCGGCGACGTCGTCCTGCGACGCGCCGAAGCAGATCACCGGGTTGATGACCGAGAGCGTCAGGCGGCTGTCCGCGCCCTTCACGATGTGCGTGCGGTCGTCGGAATCCTTATTGATGTTCTCATAGCCGGGCGTGAGCGTGGCGGTGTAGATCTTCGGCAGATGCGTGTTCAGCGCGGCCGCGTCATAAATCGGCGTATTCACGAACGTGAGGTCGGCGTGCGCCGCGAGTTTCGCGTTGCCGGACTGCTGCAGCACGCGGACGAAGCTCATGTCAAACTGCGGAGCCGTGAAGAACGCTCCGTAGCCCCACGAGGTGGTGAAATGCTTGGTGATGTCGGCGAATTTCGCCGCGCCGCTGATCAGCTTCAGGATGGATTCGCTGGAGAACACTTTTCCGGCGCTGTATCCGGCGGAGAAGAGGTCCAGGCCGGGACCGTTTTTCCAGGCGAGGTAATCCAGCCCGATGTCGCGCAGGTCGCTTTCGCGGATCTCATAGTAGTTGAGGCGCAGATTGACCTGCGGCACGGGACGGTCGAGGTATTTGACCCACGCGAGGATCGCCAGAGCGGCCTGCTCGTCGTCCTTCCAGTAGATCGTGTTGGTGTCCTTGTTCAGGTAGGCACGGCCTTCGGGCGTTTTCATCGTGCCATCATTGATGAGGCGCACGATATCTTCCGCGGCACGGTAGCTGGGATTGTAAGTGATTTTCGTGACGCCGGTGCCTTTGATGATGGAGCCGTTCTCTTCCTTGCCCGGCTGGTCAAGCCCGGCGACCAGCTCGTCCACGTACGGGATGAAGTCCTCGCCGGTCGAAACCACGATCATCTGTCTCTTTGCCTTCGAGTAGTTCACCCGGTCGACTTTGGACGCGACGCTGTAACGTTTGACCGCTGCCTCGATGAACGGGCGGATGTCGGTCGCCTTGAGGTATTTGAGTTCGTAAACCTTGCTGACGATGTTGACCTGACCGTCGTCCTGAAGGAGACGGATGGTGCGGACTTCCTGTTCTTCCTGTGTCTGGCCGTGCAGGAAAGGCGCACTTGCGATGCCTGCCGTCAGGAGAGCGGCGAGAATATGTTTTCTGTTGTTCATGGTTGATTTCCTGTCTGTGGTGTTGATTTTTGGTTGTGTTGGGGGGGGGATGGTGCTTTATTCCGCGGCAAAACACGTACAACATCGCATTCGGAAGACCATGGACTCATGGAACACGGAGGGACGGGTTCTTTCGGGAAAGACGGGGGTGGTTCTTGCTTCTTTGATGGCTTCTCCTTGAACCGGGTTGATTTTGTTTATACACTACTTCTTAGGTAATGTATGTTTCAAACAAAAAAGAACGGAACTGAAATCCCGTTCGCGATAGAATTAATATACACCTGAAAATGCGCTTTGTCAAGCCAAATCACAACAGAAATAGTAGATTTTTATGAAAAAAGTTTTTTTCTACCTCAAAACTGGATGATTCCATGTCAGGAGACAAACTGGATCCGACGGAATAACGGCAGATCACGATTTCGCGGCAAAATGAGGAGGATCCCCGCGTTGCCCCCAGTCGATCGTTTCGCCGATCGCGAGCACACGCCAGTTCAGGCAGTTCCGGCATTTCGCCGAATTCTCGTCCAGACACGGCTTGTTCTCGTAGAGCTGGTAACTGCGGCGGTATTCCGTGTCCGTGACGTTCGGCATGAGTACATTCGCCCCGGCGAGGATGCCCTGTTCGCGGCCCCGGTCGTCCAGCGCCTGAAGTGCGGTCGTTGCCGCGATGTTCACGTCGTGCAGATACAGGCGCGTGACGGCGATCATTTTCAGCCCGAGTTTGAGTTGCGCCGCCGCATACTCCTCCGTGAGTTCGATGCCACGTCCCAACGGGGTGTCCGCGTGCGGCAGATAAGGCCCCATGCCGATCATGTCCAGGTCCATGGCGTGATAAAACTCAATGTCGTGCGCGAGGTCGTCCAAGGACTGTCCCGGCAGGCCGGTCATCACGCCGCTTCCGGTCTGGTAGCCGAGGCGTTTCAGCACGCGCAGACACTCTGCGCGGCGTTCGAACGAGTGATCCGCCGGATGCAGTTTCGCGTACAACTCCGGCACGGAACTCTCGATCCGCAGAAGATAACGGTGCGCTCCGGCCTCTTTCCAGCGGCGGTAGACTTCCTCGGTCTGCTCGCCCAGACTGAGCGTGATCCCGAAGGCATCGCCGCCGAATTCGCGGATGCGTTTCAGGATGCGTTCGATGTGCTCCGTGTTCTGTTCGGATTCGAGCTCGCCGGACTGGAGCACCAGCGAACCGTAGTTCTGCTCGAAACCCCAGCGTGCCATGCGGACCACGTCGTCCTCGCTCAGCTGATACCGTTTCACGTTGGAATTACCTCGGCGGATGCCGCAGTAATAACAGTCCTTCGCGCAGACGTTCCCCATTTCGATGATCCCGCGCATGGAGACGGTCTTGCCGACATAGCGGCATTTGAGCTGATAGGCGGCGGAAAAGAGCTCATCCGTATCCTCGAGGGAGAGCAGCGAAACGATCTCTTCGTGCGAAAGGCTGTACGGCGTCCGCATGGCTTTTTCGATCAGCGTGTCCATGCTCACTTCGCCTCCATGATGATCCCGCCGCCCAGGAGTTCGTCGCCCCGGTACAGGACCGCGGACTGCCCTTTCGCCGCCGCGAATACGCCGTCCGGGAAGACCAGCGATCCGCAATGATAAACAGCCGGAACCGGGTTAGACGCCGACCTCACTTTCACCTGAACATCGCCGTCTGGTTCCGACGTGATCCATGAACAGTCGGCGAGCTTCAGTTCGTGCTGAACCGTGTCCGCCTGGCCGCCGACCACGACCTCGTTCCGGCAGGCGTTCACCTCAAGCACATACAGGGGGTGTTTCGCCGCGATTCCGAGACCTTTTCTCTGTCCGACCGTATAATTCCAAAAACCCTCGTGCGTGCCGAGGATGTTCCCGGCGGTGTCTACGATGTTGCCGGGACGCGGCGCGTTCAGCAGTTCCACGCAGTCGAACACATGATAGTTGATCCCGAGCTTGAGGCACAGCTCTTCCGAGGCGGCGATGTCCTCCGCTTCGCCCGGACCGAAACACGCGTCGCGTTCGCCGCCGCGGTATCGCCCCTCGCGCCAGAGTTTCATCGTGACGCCGATCACCGTGTGGCCCTGTTCGCGGAGCAGGGCGGCCGCGACCGAGGAATCCACGCCGCCCGAGAGTCCGACCGCGACGATCACGGCAGGGCCTCCAGCATCCGGTCGATCGGGGCTTTCGCGGCATGGCGGACGTCCTCCGGCAGTTCGATCTCCGGCGCCATGTCACGCAGACAGAACAGCACGTTCTCGAGCATGATCTTCTTCATGTTCGGGCAGATCACGGGGGGCTCCAGCGGATAAAACACCTTGTCCGGGTTTTCCTTCCGCATCCGGTGCAGGATGCCGCACTCCGTGCCGATGATGAACTCGCGGTGCGCGGATTCGCGTACGAATTTCAGCATGCCGCCCGTGGAGAGCTCCTGGTCGGCGAGATTGACCACGGCGGGGAGGCATTCGGGATGAACGAGCACGAGCGCGTCCGGATGCTTCTCCTTCGCCGCGAAGATGTATTCCGGCATGATCCGGTTGTGCGTGGGGCAGTAGCCCGGCCACAATTCCATGTGCCGGTTCAGCTTGATGTTGAGGTTGGACCCGAGGTTGGCGTCCGGCAGGAACAATATCTTCCGTTCGGGCGGGATCGAGGCGATCAGTTTCTCCGCGTTGCCGCTGGTGCAGCAGAGGTCGACCGCGGTCTTCGTCGCGGCGGTCGTGTTCACGTAGGCGACGACCAGCGTATCGGGATGCGCTTTGCGGTATTCCGCGACCTCGCCCGGCTCCGCCATGTCCGCCATCGGACAGCCGGAAGACGGATTCGGATGCAGTACGGTCGATTCCGGCGAGAGGATCTTCGCCGTCTCCGCCATGAAGCGCACGCCGCAGAAGACGATCACCGGGGCATGGCATTCCGCCGCCTTCCGCGAGAGTTCCAGCGAGTCGCCGACGAAATCCGCGATATCCTGGATCTCCGGCCGCGTGTAGTTGTGCGCCAGAATGACCGCGTTCAGCTGCTGTTTTAGTTTTGTAATCTCTTCTTCTATAGTCATGTTCTGTTGTTCCTGTAATCGTTTGAGACGCAGCGTTTCCGGTTGCTTGCCAAGGTAATAATATACCTCGAAGATTGTCTTTTTTCAAACAAAAACACAACAAAAACAGCAGTTTCTTTCCGGCCCTCGCTCCACTCCTTTCGGTCCCGAGATATGGGAAGCCGTTTTCGGGGATGTGGCCGTTACGATCATCTCCGTCCTGAACGCCCTGCGGATCAAGAAAGCATATTCTCCATCGAACAGCTCCCTGAGTTTTGAGATTGTTTTTTTGAGGTGAAAACCCAAAAAAAACAAGAAAAAAACAAAACTTAGGCAAAACTAACTTGAAATCTTCAAAAATCGTGATATAGTATTTACAGGACATAAAAGTCCCGGAACCATTCCGCGGCGTATCGGTGCAGGTTCGCCGTTTCCAAAATGGGAGAATGTGAAAAAGGGTCCGGCGTCCCGTCCGAGTTTGGGTTTCAGCTCGGAGTGAACGGGCGCGCTGGTTAGGGTATGCAGATGCGGATCCGGTTCCCCAACCGGGTTTGCAGGATGGTTCCGGGACTTGTCTTTTCTCCGAATCTTACATCAATCCACTTGGAGCGATGTTTCGTTTTTTGAAAGTTAGGTTGAACGAAGTTATGCCGCCGTCAGACTGTTTTTCACATCGAAAAAACCTCCTGCGTTTTCTTCTGCTGAAGACCGCCGCCGTCCGGCGAGGCGTGAAGCCTGGCGAACTGCTCCGCGTGAGGCGTTGTTTCACGGAGGAAGCTCTGTCCGGTAGCCCAGTGTGTCTGCACAGGCGCGACATCCTGAACATCCTGGAGCTGGACTACATGGAACTTCTCGTGGAACGCGACAGCTCGCTGGTACTGTTCTATCATTCCGAAGCTATGAAACGCACGCTCCGCGAACCGGCGAACCGCGCGATCCTAGTACAATGCGGATACCCGGTCGATGCGGATGTGAATGATCTGCTGAAAGAACTTCAGCGGCGATTCCGGCATAAACACGACTTGCCGCACGAGGTGGGCGTTTTTCTGGGGTATCCGGCGAAGGATGTGGCGGGATTCATGGCGAATCTGCCACGGACGCCGGTGGAACACGGCCGCTGGGCGGTCTACGGCGACGCCGGGGAATCCGTCGCGCGGATGACGCTGTACCGGAGGATCGAAGTGGCGGCGGAACACGTCTTGAACGTCTGCGGCGACACGCGGACTTTTCTGGAACACATATCCACTCTCAACACAACAACAGGAGTCATGTAAATGGCAAACGTAAAAGTCATCTTCGGAAGTACCACCGGCGCAACGGAAAGCGCGGCCGCCGAAATCGCGGCGGCATTCGGCGTTACGGCGGTCAACATCGCAAACGCGTCGGCGGAGGATTTCAAAGCCGACCTGCTGATCCTCGGGAGTTCCACGTGGGGACTCGGCGAGCTTCAGGACGACTGGGCCGCGAAGATCGGCCTTCTCGAACAGGCCGACCTCAAGGGGAAACTCGTAGCGGTCTTCGGGCTCGGCGACCAGAACGGATTCGCCGACACCTACTGTGACGCGATGGGCATCCTCGCGCAGAAGTCGAAGGCCCGCGGCGCCCTGCTGATCGGCCAGACCTCGGCGGAAGGCTACGGTCACAGCTCGTCCGTCGCAGAGGAGAACAAGCTCTTCTGCGGTCTCGCGCTCGACGACAACAACGAGTCGGAAAAGACATCGTCGCGCATCGGCGCGTGGGTCGAGACTCTGAAACATCACCTCGGCTGATCAGCTGATCTCGCTGAATTCCTTCGGACGGGCGCTGCCGTATCTGGACCATGCGGCGGTTCCCGTCCGTTTTTTTTGATTGCGCGACTAATATGGTTGTTTTTGCCGGATCCGGCTTGTATTTACCCGGAAGTTCAAGTATATTTACTGGACATCATTGCCGAGTGTAAACTGGAAAGGAAAGGCTATGGCCGAAAAAATTATTCTTGACGGAAACCAGTTCGACGGGTATGCGATCCCGTCCGGGAATACGTTCATCCTCGTCATCAAGGCGAAGAACGGTTTCCTGGGATGCGGCTATATCTCACTTGATACCGCGGAAAGAGTCGGCGATGCGGTCGCCATCGTCAGCGGCGTGAAGAATTTCGACGACATGCTGAACGCCCGGGTGAAAAGCGTTTCGTCCGCTGCCGCGAAGCTCTGTGTCGTGCCCGGAATGTCCGGCAAAGAAGCCCTGCTGAAAATGAAGTAAACCTGTACTCGGAGCAGGGGGGATGCTCCTCAGATACAGTAGTCCCAGAAACCTTCTTCCGCGTTCTGCGTGCGGTAGGAGTCCAGGATGTCTTCGAGCGTGATCTTTCCCGTGACCTCCCGGATGTCGTCGTTCAGACGCTGCCAGACGTTTCGCATGGGGCAGGGGGTCCGGCGGTTGCATTTCCCCGGTGAAGTCGCGCAGCCCACCACGGAGATTGGCCCCTCCATGGTCTCCAGGATCTCCAGCAGCGTGATCGTTTCCGGGGAACGCGCCAGATAGAAGCCTCCCTTGGAGCCGCGCACGGAACGGATCAGTTTCGCCCGCCGCAGGTCAAGCACGAGTCGGCTGAGGTATTTTTCGGAGACCAGCTGGGACTGTGCGATGTCTTTCAGCAGACGCGGTTTTTCCGGGTCATGCGTCGCCAGATCGATCAGGATTCGCAGCCCGTAGCGTCCCTTGGTCGAGATTTTCATGTGATTCCTTTCTTCAGTTTTTCGTTATGCAAAAATAATATACTCCTCCGGAATGTAAAAATCAAGCTGGAATTGCCTATATATTACCAAAAAAGTAGAGAAATATTTTCTCGTTTCCGGATTGACTTTCAAGAAAAGACGTGATATGTTATCATTATACAGGACTTTAGTGGTAGTATTTTCGAAACAACCCAATACAGGAGGAGATCATGAATGTCGTCAACACCATTCTCGACCTGATCGGCATCCTGCTGCCCGACACTGGCGAACGTTATCTTTCCACCTGGCTTTTCAGCGAATAACATGCGGAGACGAACATGAAAAAGAAACAGATTATCATGTTTGCGGTCGTGCTCGCCTTCTGTGCGGGCGCGATTGGGATCGCCGCGTCAGTCAAAGCAACCTCTGACGAGGCAAAAATGTGCTGTACGGAACCAAAAGCATGCAGTATTGAAAAAGCGTCCTGCTGCGAAGCTGTCGCCGTAAAAGACTGCTGTGCGGAACCGAAGGTGTGCTGTGCTCAGAAAGCGGAAGGCTGCGAGGCCGTCACGGCAAAGGACTGCTGTGCTGAGCCGCAGGCGCAGGACTGCTGCCAGGAAGTCGCCGACTGCTGCGGAGGACCTGTCCATGAGTGAGGCGCATCCGATCCGCCGCGATACCGTATGGGGCTTGCTAACCAGGTACAACCGTGAGGCGTTTCATCTGCGCCATGCGCTGACCATGGAAGGCGTCATGCGGTATTTTGCGGAGCACAACGGATTCGCCGGAGAAGCGGATTTCTGGGGCATCGTCGGGCTTCTTCATGATGTCGACTTCGAACGGTTCCCGGAGGAACACTGCCGGAAAGCGCCGGAACTGTTTACGGAGATCGATGCTCAGTTTGAATTGGTCCACGCGGTCTGTTCGCACGGCTGGGACATCACGGTCGACGTGAAGCCGGAACACTTCATGGAAAAGGTCCTGTATTCGACAGACGAGCCGACCGGACTGATCTGGGCGGCGGCGTTGATTCGCCCCTCGAAAAGTGTTCAGGACATCGAGGTGAAGTCTGTGAAAAAGAAGTTCAAGGACCGGAAATTCGCGGCAGGATGTTCCCGCGAGGTCATCCTTGCCGGGGCCGAACTGCAGGGCCGGTATTTGGACGAGCTCATCGAAAAAACGATTGAAGCGATGCGGAACTTCGAGGCCGAAGTCAACCGGGCAGAGACTGACGGCTTTGCGCAATGATACTTGCGATCCACGAAAAATGAGGTTAAACGAATCCTTTTTTTAATCTAACAGAATGGCTGTGTTTTAAGCTTGACAAACATCATTTCGGTGATATATTATCTTCGAAGCGAACAGAAAACGGTTCTTTTATATTTGAAAAAAATGTTATCTTCCTTGGTGATGTTTCAAAGATCGAGACCATGCATGGAGGATACGGGAATGAAGACAAGGCACACGGTATTTGACACGGTAGGGGGTACGCCTTTGCTGTATCTGCCCGCCGTCGGGCGCGGATCGCCTCAAGGAACACCGCCTCGAAACGCTCGGGCACATTGTCCGGCACTGGGAGAGTGCCTGGCGCATCGCCATGACCTCCTTGATAAAGCTGTTCTTCGCCTTGGCGCGCTCAGTCGCAAATAGCCAGTTCGCGCTGCCCATGATCAGGTTCGCGCGATGACCCATACTACCCACGGGGAAAGTGAACATCCTCGACACGTGATTTCAAAATACTGAAGGTGTTTTTTAGAAGAAAAACGAAAAAACATGTTGAAATCGGTACCGCGACCTGACCACGCTCGACTGGTTCCTGCGGAGCGTGCTGGCCATCCATCTGGTCGTCCGCCGGCCTCACTTTTTTATCACCGGTAACAGCTGGAAACACTGCGTGTCGGACCGCCCGGCTGCTTTCCCCTGAAAACATGATATTATGCTTGATTTTTCAGAAAAGTGTGGTATAGTGAAAGAAGCAATACCAAACATATTCCGAGACTCCATTTTGTGAAGCCCCCGCTCAGAAAGGATTCCGCTATGAAACATCATCCCCGATATCGCTGTTATTCCCTGATCGAATTACTGGTCGTGATCGCCGTCATCGTGATCCTGGCCGGTATTCTGTTCCCCGCGCTGCGTTCCGCACGGGAAAGCGCGAGACGGTCGCAGTGTCTGGCCAACCAGAAGAACCTCGGCGTGTACGTCAGCCAGTACGCGCAGAACAACAACCAGAAGTTGAGCGTGATCTCCAACTGGTCGACCTGGTACCGCGATCTCCTGAATGCGAACGGCGGCATGAAGGACGGCAAGGAAAACTCCGACGACTATCTTGCCGTTGATCAGAAAGGGAAACCCGACCAGAAAAAACGTGAAGAATGCCTGAACGCGACCGGCCAGGCCATGGTGAAAGTCTTCAAGTGCCCCAGCGACTCGTCCGAGGGCGCCGCTGCCAGCTACGGCCGCAACAACCCCGTCCGGGGCGGTACGTTGAAGTATAAAACCGGTTCCAACGGCACCAGCGCGGGCGACGCTCTGGCCGATCCGAAGCTCGTGAACAGCCGCCTCAACGATCCGCAGCGGCCGTCCGACCTGATCCTGATCACCGACCATTGGGGACCGAACCACCAGCCGGGCAGATCCAACAACAGCGAGGAATACGAAACGGTCAACGCGTACCACCTGCGCGTCCGTGAAAACGACACGAGCATCGGCGAACTCGGCACCGTTCGCGACGATAAGTCCCGTCACAAAGGCGCGCCGCCGATCCTGTACGTCGACGGCCATGTCGTGACGAACAACTGGATGCAGACGATTCCGGAACGTTTCCACAAGCTCGCCGAGAGTTATGGCGGAGACAGTGGCCTCGGCTGGCAGGGACGCGCCGTCGGCAGCTGGTCAGACTGGTCCCTCGTGAAGAAATAATCCATACTTCTTTCCCCTCAAAAAAGATCGGGCCGTCCGGAAGAATCCGGGCGGCCCGTTGCGTTTCGCGCGATCGTTTCGTGAACGCGGATCACTTGTCGAATTCGACCTTGAAGCAGAGAGCGATCTTCAGGTTCGGATCGGCCTCGGGGGCGTCGATTGCGAGCGTGGAGCCGTCATTCGTCCACTTGACGTCCTTGGCGGAGCCGAGGAGAGAGACCTTTTTGACCTTTTTGTCGAGGTCAGGGACGGTGACTTTCGCGCCGGGCTTCGGGACGACGAGCGTGAAGACGTAGAGGTTGCCGTCCTTGGTTGTGTAGCGGAGGTCTTCGGCTGTGGCAGGCTTGCCGCGGCCTTCGTTGAATCCCTGCGCGTTAAGGCGTTCGCCGGGGCCGTTTGCCTGCGGACCGGAACCGAATTTCTTCCATGTGCGCGTGCCGTAGATGCCCTCGCCGTTGACCTTCATCCAGTCGCCGATGCCGGCGCAGGTCACGCGTTCCTTCTCGTCGACGGTGCCGTCCGCGCGGATGGGCACGCTGAGGAGCAGATTGCCGCCCTTGCTGACGATGTCGATGAGCATGCGGATCACGGTCTCGGCGGATTTGTAGCCGTTGCGGTCGTAGATGCCGCGGTCATAGTGCCAGGATCCGATGCAGGTGTCGGTCTGCCAGTACGGGGTGACCATGCCGCCGGGCACGCCGCGTTCGACGTCCCAGACCATCGCCTTGCGCTGTTCCTCGTTCAGCACCTTGCCGCAGGCCACGACTTCCTGCTTGCCGTGGTGCTTCTTGAGCATGGTGTTGTAATAGTAGGCTGTCAGCTCGACGCCGTCGTTGAACGTGGGATAGAACGGCATCACGGTGTCGTCGTAGTAGACGATCTCCGGCTCGTAGTCATCAATGAACTGTTTGTGGCGCTTCATGAACTTGTCGCGGTATTCCTGCGAGGGCGGCACGACGCGGTTCGGATCCCAGTCCCAGTGGCGGTTGTCCGGAGACGCCTCGTGGTTCTGCGCGTAGAGTTCCTGCGGATCGAGGCCCATTTCGCCCCACCAGGTGCCTGCACCGTCTTCCTTCTTCAGCAGTCCGTCGTAGTTGCGCGAGGGTTCGTACCAGCACCACGCGTGCGAGGCGTGGATGCTCGCGCCCCAGTGCATGCCAGCGCCCAGCACGGCCTTCTTCCATTCCTTCGCGATGTCGCGCTTCGGACCGAGTCGCACGGAGTTCCATTCCTGATACTTGCTGTCCCACATGTCGAAGTTGTCGTGATGGTTCGCGAGGGAGACGACGTACTTCGCGCCCATGCCGCTGAAGAGCTTCGCGAGGTCCTGCGGATCCCATTTCTCCGCCTTCCACATGTGGATGATGTCCTTGAAGCCGGTCTTCTTCTGGTCGCCGTATTTTTCCTGATGGCGTCTGAACTGCCACTCGTTCGGGATGTACATGTTGCGCGCGTACCAGTCGCCGGATTCGGGTTCGCACTGCGGGCCCCAGTGCGCGAAGATGCCGAATTTGGCGTCCTTGAACCAGTCCGGCGTCTGATAGTGCGCCTCCAGGGATTCGAGCGTGGGCTCGAACAGCGGTTCGGCCGGTTCCTCTGTCGCGCAGGAGGGCAGGGCGGACACGGCTGCCGCGGTGAAGAGAATCGCGGCCGATTTGAGCGTGCTTTTCATGGTTTTGAACTCCTTTTGTGAGGGGTTGGTGTTTCAGAAACTAAACATTCGATAATATATCCGTCCGAAAAGCTTTTTCAAACGCCATAACGCACATTAACGTAATCTTAACGCGAAAAAAGAAACGTTCCGTTCGCGCCGTGCCGAAACGAAAACGCGTGAAATATCGAAAAAAAGTCTGTCGGTCGGTAGAATCGATTTGAAAAAATGATTATCAAGTATTATAGTATGGGGCGATTGACATAAAACAAACAACCTTTCGTCAATTTTTCACATCAACATGAGGAAATTTAACATGCTGAAAAAAGTCATTCTCTCCGCCTGCTGCGTTCTCGCGCTGGCCGCCGCACGGGAAGTCTCCGCGCAGCAGCCGTCGCAGATGGGCGCAGCCGCCACTCCCTACGTGATGTTCGACAGCGCGCCCGGCGCGTTCCAGCTCGCGAAGGACGGTGTTTCCGCCAAAATCCTGGTCGACTCCGCCGACTGGGCGGGCGTGATCCGTGCCGCAAAAGACCTCGGCGACGACGTCGGCAAAGTTACCGGAAAGGCTTCGGAAGTCGTCACGACCGACAAGATCGAAAAAGGCTCCGTGGTGGTCGGCACGATCGGCAGGAGCAAGCTCATTGACGGCCTGATCGCCGACAAGAAGATCGACGTCTCGAAGATCAAAGGCCAGTGGGAATCGTTCCTGATCCAGACCGTCGACGGCAGCCTGGTCGTCGCGGGCAGCGACAAGCGCGGCACCATCTTCGGCATCTACGACATCTCCGAGAAGATCGGCGTTTCCCCGTGGTACTGGTGGGCCGATGTCCCGGCTAAGAAGCACAACTCCCTCTTCATCGTCCCCGGCACGTTCGTGCAGGGCTCGCCGAAGGTGAAATACCGCGGCATCTTCATCAACGATGAAGAACCGGCGTTCGGCCCGTGGGCGCGCGCCCAGTTCGGCGGCATCAACTCCAAGATGTATGTCCACATGTTCGAACTCATTCTCCGCCTCAAAGGCAACTATCTGTGGCCGGCGATGTGGGGCAAGGCGTTCAACGAGGACGACCCGGAGAACCCGCGTCTGGCCGACGAATACGGCATCGTGATGGGCACCAGCCACCACGAACCCATGATGCGCAACCAGGAGGAATGGACGAAGCGCAACCGCAACCGCCAGCTCGGCGCGTGGAACTACAACACCAATAAGGAAAACCTCTACAACTTCTGGAAAGAGGGCATCACCCGCAACGCCAAGTACGACAACCTCGTGACCATCGGCATGCGCGGCGACGGCGACGAGCCCATGGGCGGCCGCGGCTCCAAGATGGAAGACAACATCAAGATTCTGACCGACGTCATCAAGGACCAGCGCACGCTGATCGAAGAGGCGTACGGCAAGCCCGCTTCCCAGGTCCCGCAGATGTGGGCGATTTACAAGGAAGTGCAGGATTACTACGACAGCGGCATGCGTGTGCCCGACGACGTCACCATCCTCTGGTGCGACGACAACTGGGGCAACGTCCGCCGTCTGCCCACCCCGGAAGAACGCAAGCGTTCCGGCGGTGCCGGCATGTACTACCACGTCGACTACGTCGGCGGCCCCCACAGCTATCGCTGGCTGAACGTCAGCCCCGTCCCGAAACTCTGGGAACAGCTGAACCTGACCTACCGCTGGGGCGCGGACAAGCTCTGGATCCTGAACACCGGCGACCTGAAGCCGATGGAGATCCCGATCGACTTCGTGCTGAAGTTCGCGTATGATCCGGACGCCATCCCGCAGGACAAGATCGGCGAATACACGGTGAACTGGGCGAAGGAGCAGTTCGGCGACGAATACGCCGAAGAGATCGCCGACATCGTGTCGAAGTATGCGAAGTACAACGCCTGGCGCAAGCCTGAAATCCTCGACGCGAATACGTACAGCGTGGTCAATGACCGCGAGGCCGACGGCGTCGTGGAAGCCTGGCTGAAGCTCGTCGACCGCGCCGAAGCCCTCAAGGCGAAAATGCCGAAGGAATACCAGGACGCCTACTTCCAGCTCGTCTACCACCCGGTGAAGGCCTCCGCGCAGGTCGCCGAAATGCAGGTCAACGTCGGCAAGAACCGTCTCTACGCCCAGCAGGGCCGCGCCTCCGCCAACGAGTACGCGCATTTTGCACGCCAGCTCTTCGAAGAGGACAAGAAGCTCGGCGACGTGTACAACAAGGAAATCGCCGGCGGCAAGTGGATCCACATGATGGACCAGCCGCACATCGGCACCTCGCAGAACGGCTGGGATACCCCGAACAGCAACCAGATGCCGCGCCTTACCGAACTGACCGTCCCGGACGTCTCCGAGATCGGCGTGGCCGTCGAGAACAACAACCAGGCATGGCCCGCAGCGCAGGACCTCATGCTTCCCACGTTCGACAGCTGGAACCCCGTCAAGCACGTGTTCGAAGTCTTCCGCCGCGGCTCGAAGGAAGCCAAGTTCACGGTCAAGACCACCGAACCGTGGATCAAGGTCGACGTTAAGGAAGACGTCGCCTCCGTGATCGACGTCCCCGTGAGCGTCGAGATCGACTGGGCCAAGGCGCAGAACGGCACGAATGCCGGTTACATCGAAGTCACCGGCCCGAACGGCACCGCGAAGATCCGCGTCGCCGCCGTCAAGGCCGACGCTCCGGCCGCAAAGAACGGCGAAAAGACCGTCTGGGGCGCGCTCGCGGGCCCGATCTCCATCCCCGCCGGTCAGCCCGCGAAGGTCAACGCCGTCGGCGATGTGACCTGGAAGCTCATCCCGGACTATGGCCGCGCGGACGGCGGCATGTGCATCTTCCCCGTGACCGCCGACAGCGTCACCGACTACACCAAGGCTCCGAGCATGGAGTACCCGATCTACATCTCCGAGCCCGGCAAGTACGACATCACGCTCTACACGTCCCCGACCCTGAACTTCGTCCCGGACCGCGGCCTCCGCGTGGCGGTCGGCATCGACGACGCCAAGCCGAACACGATCGACGCCTACGGGAACGTTCAGCGCGGCAACTATCGTCAGACCTTCGAGTCCGGCGGCACCAACTGGGACCAGAACGTGAAGGAGAACATCCGCAGGATGCGCACGCAGCTCGACGTCGAGAAAGTCGGCACGCACACCCTCAAAATCTACATGGTCGATCCGGCCGTCGTCGTCGAGAAGATCGTGATCTCCAAGGGCAACCTCCCGCAGACCTACTTCGGACCGAAATTCAGCACACCGGTGAAGACGAAATAACATCGGTTTCCCGCTGAATTCAGCTGAACCTCCGCCATGCCGGGCTTCATCGTCCGGCATGGTTTTTTCGTGCTTTTTTATCCGGCATTGTTTGCAACGATTCCCGTGCGCGAGCATAAGCCGCGCACATCTTCAGCACTGCTTGCAGTGTGCCGGACGCCTCGAAAACGCCCGGCATGGTTTTTCTCCATCCTCTTCAGCTTGGCAGAATGCGTGAAGTCTTTTTTGAGAAAACAGGTTGACTTTTTTCCAAAGCATGATATATTATAATGCATATGTCTGTTTAAAGGAGCTTCAGGCAGTGTCTTTATCAAAGAAAGGACTGTTCTGTATCTAAATTCGTTGCGCAAAAATACTACTGCCTTGTTGATCGCAGAGATTATGATACAGTAGCCAGTTTTGGAAAAACGTTTTTTATGCAGCAGACAGGATGTGCTTCGGTAGCTCAGCTGGATAGAGCATCTGCCTTCTAAGCAGAGGGTCGTGGGTTCGAGTCCCGCCCGGAGCACCACTTTTTTGTCCTAAATTGAGGCGGATTTGAGTTGATTTGATAGTTTTTGATAATCCGCGATTTTTCACGTTCTGAGACAAAAAAGCCCTAAAAAAGCCCTAAAAAATAAAAGAAGATAATGATTGAGTATCAAACTCGGTTCTGGTTCTGAAAAAGGTAAGATTATATTGAGCCGCGTTACAAAAACGATGCAAAACGGTGTTTTGCCTTAGCTCAAACACCGTCCAAAGGCCTCAAAAAGCCCGAAAAAACACCTGTTTTCCCCCGGAGTCATGCCCGATAACGAGCATGGCTCCGGTTTCATAACCGATTTTTCAGTCGTCACAGCTTCGGGATGCGCGGAAACCCGATCCCGCCACCGAACTGGCCGAGCAGAACTCCGATAACCGTCGAAAGGATAATCCCGCCAAGGCCGCCACCGAAGATGTTACTGTTCTGCGGCTGCTGCGCCTGCGGTTGCATGATGTACACTGGCTGTGCGGGGATTTGATTGTTTTGATTTTCGGACATGATTGGTTCCTCCTTGTAGGTTTTGAGTTTGTTTTGAGTTTGTTTGAGGTGAAGGCAGTGATGCCTCCACCTCGGTTGTATTTGTTTTGCGTTCAGACGGAGATCGGCAATTCGACTTGTTCCTGTTCTTCTTCGGAACAGTCGTTGTCGTCCATCGTCTCAGACTGAGCACAGATGAGCTTCTGCACCTTCGAGACGTCGAGCAACCGGAAACAGTTGAAATACCGTTCGGCACCCTTGGCCATCTCGGGTGGGAACTCCTGCGCTATGTCGCTCGGCTTGCGAATCCATCCGAGCTTACGGGCTACAGCAACATTCAGGGCTTTCATCAGCTCGATGTTGAACTTGATGTGAACGTTCCGGTTCAGGTAGCAACGGAACGCGAAGAGCACGGTCTTTTCATCGGCCATGTAGACCGTACCGCGTTTTCCCCAGGTCTCCGGCAACTGGATTTCACCAGCCTGGAATCCGAGACTGTTCGCCACTGCGCAGATATCTTCGATTTTCGTCCGGCAGGCATACTCGATGTGGTTATCCCATGAGTGCCATCCTTCACCCGGCAGAGCGTATTCCGTACAGATGATCCGGTAGTCGAGCGTGTAATGCGTGTTCTTCTTCGCATCCGTGCTGTACCGCGAACAGAACTCCTCGAAGACGCGCTTGTTCGAGACGTAGTTCCGTACGTTTTCTTTTGAGGACATCCCTTTGAACAGGTCGAGTTCTTGATGACCCAGACGATCATCGCGTACAGGTTCGACGGCGTGAAGTCCACGCTTTTCAGGATGGCGAAGCGTTCTAATAAGTTCCGCCTTGAGGTTGTCGTCAGGCGGGATGTGATCTCATCGAGACAGTCGAACGCGGCTTTCCAGTAAAGGTTTTTCAGACCACTGAATCTCATCTTCAGGGCTTCTTTGACCTTTTTCTTGTGAACGCCGACAGATTCCAGCACGGCGGTATCCAGCCCCGCAATTGTCTTAAAGTGGTTGAAGAGCTCGGTCCGCGCCTCCTCATAGCCGTTGCAAAGGAGTTCAACCTTGTTCTTTGCTGCGGCCAGTTCCGTTTTCAGCTTGCGGGCCTGTTGTTCCGCTGCTTCAAACTCCGCGTTCCATTTGTCCCCGTTGTCGTCAGGCATCCCG
>CACYHQ010000003.1 GCA_902774245.1 uncultured bacterium | reverse complement strand
CGGCAAGACTTCCGATGAAAATAATGGGAACTTGTCCTTGAGCTTTTGTGCTTGAAAAATCTCCTTGTTCCCATAACATCGTTGTTCTCATAACACCTCTTATGGGAACGTCCCCATAACAGAGCTCAGCCGCCTACGACATGCGGGTGTTCCTCCTCCAGGTTTGTGCAATTCGATTTTCCGGATGCCAACGGCCACCCCTATAAATCTTCTGGCGGAGCGATGGAATGGAAGGAAGAAATGAAACGCGAAATCCCGAAAGGATGGAGCTTCGGGAACCTATATGATATTGCTTTTTTTGAAAATGGTCTTGCGTGTCAGAAATACCGTCCACGAAAAGGCGAACAAGCCCTTCCTGTCATCAAAATTCGTGAAATGCATGAAGGAATCAGTGAAGATACCGAATTCGTTTCGATAGATATTCCTGAAAAGAACAGAATAGCGGATGGCGATCTGTTGTTTTCGTGGTCGGCCTCTCTTGAAACAATGATTTGGTGCGGGGGAAAGGCCGGTCTGAATCAGCATATCTTCAAGGTGATCCCCAAGGGAAAATACCCGATGGAATATGTCTATCAGCAACTTTCTCGATATATTATCAATTTTGTAAAGATGGCAGAGGCCCGCAAGACAACTATGGGACACATAACAACCGATCACTTGCGGCAAAGTCAAATTATATTGCCGGATGGGGTGATTCTCTCGCATTTTTCTGATGTTGCTGCCCCAATCGCCTCTCAACGTATAGTTTTACAGCAGGAGATCAGAGAACTTACCAAACAGCGGGATATGCTTTTGCCATTGCTCATGAATGGACAGGTGGAGGTGAAATAACCAGAAAAAAATGCGCTTCCGTTTAAATATAATAGTGCCGGACATGGGGTTCGGCATAATAAACCAAACGGAGGCATCCATGATTGAGCAATTTGCTCGCGCACTGAGGCTGTCCGATCTCTCGGACAACACGATTGCCTCATACTGCAAAGCGGTGGAGTATTTCCATCGACAGTATGGGGAGATCACCAAGAAGAACCTGCTGTCTTATAAGGGATGGCTGGTTGAGAACTACAAAGCGAAGACCGTAAACTTGCGGCTTCAGGCGTTGAATCGATATCTCGACTTCATCAAAAAGCCGAATCTCAAAATGAGATTCATCAAAGTCCAGCAGGAGAATTTCCTTGAGAATGTCATCAGTGATGCAGATTACAGGTTTTTCTGTCGCAAATTGAAATCCGAAAATCGCCTTAACTGGTATTTCGTCGTGCGTTATCTGTGCGCGACTGGAGCCCGCATCTCGGAACTTCTTCAGATCAAGGTGGAGCACGTTGAGGCCGGATATCTCGACCTTTACGGGAAAGGCGGGAAACTTCGACGTATTTATATCCCGAAACGGCTGAAGGAGGAAACAGATGCTTGGCTTACGGAAAACGGACACTCAAGCGGCTACCTCTTTCGTAACCGTTTCGGTTCGCGTATTACGGCTCGGGGCGTTGGATATCAGCTGAAGATACTGGCCGCCGAATACGGCCTTGATCCCAAGGTGGTTTATCCGCACTCATTCCGGCATCGGTTTGCCAAAAATTTTCTCGCAAAATTTAACGATATTGCACTGCTCGCCGATTTGATGGGACACGAGTCGATAGAAACAACGCGTATTTACCTCCGTCGAACCGCGACGGAACAGCGGGAACTCATCGACCGCATCGTGACTTGGTAATCCACCCGGCGGGCTGAAGACCTCTCGTCAGCCCGCCACATTTACCTGACCGTTCATGAGTAACGGTAGCAGTGTGTCTCGAAGCTGGATGGTTTCTTCAATGGCAATTTCAGAAATGCGGCGAGCTTCTGCGATGGGAGTGATTTTCTCCGTGAAATCGTCTATTATGTCCTGTTTGGGAAGCACTACTTGAAGTGAAGAATATTCCGTCTTGGAAATTTCTGCAAACGTTGAACCTCCGCCAAACGTCTTTATGTATGGGATCAGAGACAACACCGTATAAAATATAAATTCACTGCCGAACCCCTTGTTCGGAATGATGGATTTTATCCCCTGATTTGTGCAGAGATCACAATCGGCTACGGCCAAATACCCGATGGGCGCTCGTGTGGACAATATGATCGATTTGCGAGGCATCAATTGAGCGGACGAGTCGCGCAGGCCAGCATCAGTTATATCATTCTCCCCATGCCGGATATATTTATTTGCTGTTTTGGACAGATCCTTCGGCGTGATCCATGCAATTCCATTTGTCGTCCAATAATCCGGATTATGTGTGGAGGGAGTCCCACCTGAAACAATTTCTCCGAGATCGTTAATGGTTCCGATCCGCCAGCCCACAGGAATTTCTCTCTTCAATTCCTTCTTCCACTCCATCTTTCCACCAGAAGATTTATATCTTTTGGTGTGCATAACGGCAAAAACACCCCTTCCGTGTTCTATATCATCCGCAAGAAGCCTATCTGGTCTCAGGATCGGAGACAATCATTCCAATACGTATAAGGTCGCGGTGGAAAGCACCGATGCCCTGGATATCGTTGTTTATGACGAGAGAATGAACGTTGTCGACAGACCGGATGGCAAGGACAACCTCTATTCCATGCGGATAAACTTGGGGCAGCATCTTTCCATAACGCTCAAAGGCGACACGGACAAGATCGCCTGCTATTCCATCGACATAACGAGCCTCGAGGCTTCCGAGAAGGAGAAAATCGTAATCGACAACCCGGTCGGGACGTCGGACGGCGTGTCGTGGGAATCGTCCGCGGCGTCAGCTGTGTACACGGTGGAATTCTCTCTGGACAACTTTGCGAATGTGTTTCAGGTGACGACAAACGGCAAAGCCGTCGACACGCCGGAATTGCCCGCGGGGACCTACCAGTGGCGCGTCAGGCCGGAGGATGAGTACCAGTTTGTCCCGTACGATTGGACGGTCGGCAACGAGATCGTCTCCAAACACGATCCGACCGCGCCGAAAGCCGTCCGGTCCGACGCGGACGGCGACAACGACGTCTTCTTCGCCACCCCGTACGGGACGTGGAGCAGGAGATACTACGCAAAGAACGTCGGCTCCATCGGCGATGACTGGGGCGGGACGAATGAACTTGTTTCCGCCAGCGGCAAAGGCCGGATCCAGAATCTCTACTTCGGTTCCGCCGACCCGAATGTGATGTGTCTGACGGACCATGAAAACGGCGACGCCATCTTCCTGGACGACATCTACACGGAACGCCCGGAAGAAATCGAGGAAGATATGGCCAGACTGTCCAAAATCGAAACGATCCTGGCCGGCGCCGGGGACGACATCGTGGATATGACCAGCCGGCAGTTCGCGTACGTCGGCGGCGACATGGTCATCCGCGGCGGCGACGGCGACGACGTTATCTGGGCGAACAAGGGAAGCAACCAGCTCTTCGGCGACGCCGGGAACGACCGCATCGTCGGCGCGTCCGGCAAGGACCTGATCGTCGGCGGCAGCGGAAACGACCGCATGCACGGCGGCGGAGGCGAGGACATCTTCACGTTCTGCGATAACTGGGGCACGGACACGGTGGAGCAGACCGCGGACGGCAAAGTCACGCTCTGGTTCATGGAAGGAGATTTCGACCACTGGAACAGCGAAACGCTGACCTACACGGAAGGCGAAAACTCCGTGACGGTCTCCGGCGTGAGCGCCGACCAAATCGAACTCGTTTTCGCGTTTTATGACACAGCATCTTACGCCGTATTCGACAAGCTCATCCAGGCCGGAGCCTTCGAGGAGTACAGCTCCAGGACAGTCTTTGACGTCGAACCTGCCGGCTACCTCGCCAATGCGTAAGGATGCCCGGTCGGAAAAGACGGAGATGATCGTGTAAGCGATTGTTCTTTCCGAGGTCAGCCCCCGGAACCATCGCTGAAGTGCACCCCAAAAGTTGGACACAACCTATGAGGTGCACTTTTTTATGGTTCACGATTTTCCTTCTGGAGCTATATCATGGACAACCTGACCGCGGCCGGGAAAACCGTTCCGATGATCATCGTCATGGACTGCGGCGACCTGAAGACCAATTCCTGCTTCAAGTGCTCAATACCCCCAGGACACGACCTCCCACTCGCCGTCCTTCAGCCTCGCAAGCCACCACTGGTAGTCCTTATACTCCATGTCGGGCTCCCAGGCGTACGGCCCATCCTCGACGGGCGAATGGAAATCCATCAGGAATTCGGCGACCTGAACATATTCCTTTCCCACGTCTTCGGGCGGAATGTCCGACCTCGCCTCACGAAGGGAATTCAGCCATTTGAGATTCTCCTCGTTGTTGGCCTCGTCCCCGGCGTAGCGGATGCTGTGCAGTTCGCAGTCGCCCGTAAAACTCGCGAACTTGTCCTTGATCAAAAGCACAGCGTTGTTCCGTTCCGCCTCCGTATAAATCGAACTGCTGCCGAAGTCGATCACGGCCTCCGGGGAGGGTTTGGGCTTTTTCGTTCCGCATGCGGACAGCACCGGGAGCATGCAAACGGCAAACATGAGGACGAAAAGATGTCTGAAAAGAAATTCCATCCGTTATTACCCCTGGTAGAATGAACGTCTGTCGAGCTCGCGAATGTCGTGACCCGCGTGCCTCTGAGATATGTTTTGTTCCGTTCGAGTTGAGTGGCGAAGCGATTCCGCGGCTCAGAACCAGTTCCAGCAGCAGATGCCGGCGAGGACGGTATAGCCGGACAGCATCATCAGCGGCGTGTCCATGGAGTGCGGCGCGAAAGCCTCGGCGAACGTCATCAGCGGCGGGAGGATGACCAGCGCCGCGATGAACTGGCGCGCGGTGTCGAATTCGCCGTGGAAGATGAAGATCGCGATCAGCGTGGTGAAGAACACGCACGCGCTGCCCTCGTAGGAACGCGTGTAGCTGCGTTTGAAATTCCAGGCCGGGACCGTGTATTTATGCTTTCCGAAATACTTCCCGATAGGTTCGGCGAGGCCGTCGCCGATGCTCACCGCCAGCACTATGATCATGACCAGATACGGCTCGTGCAGTTTGTTTTCGAAGAGGTTCTGGAAAACGACGCTCAGCAGCAGGCCGGGGAGCAGGTTGCCTAGAATGATCCATTTGAGCGTGTGGGGACGGTCCTCGGGGCGGTCCATGGAATTGAACTGAAGCATGAAGAACCGGCAGCTCTCGCGCAGCGGCTTGATGAGCAGCAGGAAGGTCAGCATCACGAAGAGGGTCTCCCACAGGTGCGGCAGGAGTCCTTCGTGCTTGCCGAACGGATTGATCAGCGGGGCGAGATACGCGGCGAAATGCTGGAGCTTGCGCGTGTAGTTGACCTTGAACTTAGTCGGGCGCGTGTAGACGATGTAGCCCTTCTCGTCTGTGGCGCAGAACTTCCGGCAGATGAGGCCGCCGATCAGCGAAATGACGCCGACGATGACGATTTTCGTCAGGCCGAACGCAAAGAATTCACGGTCGACGGCGCCTTTGTTGTCGTACCAGATGGTATAAACGGTCAAGCCGATGAGGGCATAGACCCACATGAACAGGAAGGCAAGGTCGAACGTTTGGGTCCAGGGGGCATCGTATGTCCCGTATTCTTTTTCAGTGCTCATTGTGGAAAAGTCCTCCGTTGGTTCTCATTCCGTTGGGAATGCGTTGATTTGATTTTGACCTAATATATCACAGGGAAAAGCTAAAATCAAGATAAAAAAACGTCATTCCCGAAAAAAAGAGGGTTCTTTCCTGCGTATGGCGTCCCGTTCATGCGGCATTCAGTTTTTTGGTGCTTCAAGCTTGCCAACAGGAACCATGTCGAACCGTGTATGATCCTGACCGACCGAGCTCTTCGCGGCCTCGCATCAATCAGGCCGAAATCCCTGGCAGAGGCGGAAGTCATTCCCGGCATCGGTCCCGTGAAGCTCCATGCCGTCGTGCCGAGGTTTCTTGAAGTTCCGATATAGTGGAAATCTTTTTTCGGAGTTTCTTGTCATAAAACCGAACTTTATCCCCCGCTAGCGACCATCAAACCGGAGTTTTGGACGGTTTTTTGATGCCCGTGACACAGAATTGAGGAAAGAAATCCCTGCTTTAAATGTTCTTACACTGGAATGGTGACTTTGAGGTTCCCGTTGACGAGTTTGCGTTCTGCACGAGATTTCATGGTAACTTTGTACCGCATTTTGGACTCCTTGTTTCGTTTGTTGTTTTGGTGGTAAAAACAATTTACTTGACCCGGAGTCCTTTTTCAACGTCCTTTCGCGTTTTGCACTCCGCTACCTATACATGATAGCTTTCGTATTAGCTACAAGACGATGAGGTTTTGCAACAGCCCCTTTTGATTCTTTGTGGCTATCCCCGCAACATGCGGCGGGAGAGTTCATTCGGTCAGGAAGATTCCGGAAATCTTGTCGATGGTGACGGGCTTCAGGAGAAGTCCGGTGAAACCGTGCTCGACAAAGTCTTTCTGCGCTTCGATGTCAGCGGTAACGGCATAGACGGGAAGATCGGCGAAACGTTTGTCCGCGCGGATCTTGGCGACAAATTCCTTGCCGTCCATTTCGGGCATCCAGATATCGGTCAGGACGATGTCGAACGGCTTTTCCACACTCTGAACTTTGTCCCATGCTTCAGCGCCATTGACAGCCTTCACAATTTCGTGGACACCGATCTTGGAGAGAAGCGCCTTCAGAACTGCGAGGTTCAGTGCGACGTCATCCGCGATCAGGACATGGAACTGTTTCTTGAGCTTGGGAGTGGAAACGGATGCCGGAATCGGCGCAGTGTCTTTTGTTTTCTTTTCCTTCTCCGAGGCGGATTTATCTTCAGGCTTCGTCAGGTTGCCGGAGGCTTTTCTGTCTACGGCTTCACGCTTCATTTCCAGGCGGATCAGTTCCTGCCCTGAGGCGACTTTCTTCTGAGACTCCGGCGTCCTTTCCACGCACTTCACATCGCGAAGTTCAAGCGCAAACGTGGACCCTTTGCCAAGTTCGGAGAAGAACGAGAAATGCCCGCCCATCCGGGATGCAAGCTGCTTGCAGATGGCGAGACCGAGCCCGGTTCCCTTGATCTTGGCGTCGACGCCTGCCTTGACAAATGGATTCACGAGTTTTTCCTTGTCCTCGTCGGCGATGCCGCATCCGGTGTCGCTGACGGAGATAATAAGGACGCCGTTTTCATCCCCGACGTCCTGTCGGAACGAAGCCCGGACGCATATTTCGCCGCGTTTCGTATACTTGACGGCGTTTCCGATGAGGTTGAAAAGAATCTGGCGGATGCGCTGCGGGTCGACCTCGAGGAACGGCAGGGCGCCGTACTCCTCCTTCAGCACAACGGGCTTGTTCATGATGGACACGTCGAACGTGTGCAGGACCGAAGACGCCAGTTCGCGGACATCGGTCAGCACGGGGTTGATGACCATCTTGCCGGATTCGAGTTTGGAGAGATCGAGCACGTCGTTGATCAGCTGGAGCAGGGTCTGGCCGCTGGTGGAGATCGCCGACAGTGCTTTGAGGCGCTCCTGTTCGTCCATGATGCCGTCGATGAGCAGTTCGGAAAAACCGATGATGGCGTTGAGGGGAGTGCGGATATCGTGGCTGACGGAGGAGAAGAAGAAGCTCTTGGCCTTTTCCGCGGCGATCTCCTTGTCCAGCGCGGCATGGAGGTCGTCGTCGTAGAGCTTGCGTTCCAAAGCCGCCTCCAGCACTTCGCGGCAGCGGATGAAGAAATCTTTGTCGCGTTCGCCGAGATTTCTGTGCTTCGCATAGGTGATGCTGAGGTTGCCCCAGCTTTCTCCTCTGACTTCGAGCGGCACCATGACGATGGTTTCGCTGGGCGGGATATTGATGCCCTGTGACCGTTTCGCATAGGCGTTCCGGATCATTCTCCGGCTGCTTCCTTCGAAGTCGCAGATGCCTTCGTCCTTCAGCTTGTCAAGGAACGGTGCGAGGTCATCCAGTCCGGCTTCGGCGCGTCCCGCGAGCGTTTCTCCGTTGTCCAGCAGCGTGTATTCCGGGTTCAGGAAGGCGACTCCGGCCTTCCGGTCGTACTGCGCCAGATACACGGCGTTTGCGCCGAGGCGTCGGCGGATGATGTTCAGCACCTGAATGGGGCTGGAGATGACGTTCTTGGACTGAAGCGCCAGGAGCGACTGCGCGATCGCCTCGGCGTTTTCATGAAGCTCATGCGTTTCGGTCATGTCGACCGCGCATTCGAGGATGTACAGCGGATCGCCTTTGTCATTGCGGATCGTCTGCGTCTTGATCGCGAAATACTGCCCGTCGCGGCGATGGAGCAGGAATTCCTGCGAACTGCGTTCCGGATGGCGCAGGGGACATTCCTCCGGTCTGGTTTCGAACTGGCAGACGAAATCATGGCATTTGCAGCCGACGACCTGGGAGAGGGACCCGCCGAACGCCTTGAGCGCGGCAGAGTTCGCGGTGACGATGGCCCCGTCCGGCTTGAAGAGCAGCAGCGGGATTGCGGCGCTTTCGAAGATTTCGGAGCGGAGCTTTTCCTCCGCGACCGCTTTGGACATGGTCGCCTGGCGCTTGTTGCGTTCCCGGCAGATCAGGATCACGTCGGCAGCCTCGTGCACGCTTCGGATGATGCGTTCGGAGAACTGCTCCTGGGCGTTGAGGATGAAATCGAATCCGATGAATCCGAAAACCTCGCCGTTTTCATCGTGAAGCGGCGTTATGATGATCGACTGGACTTTCTGCGCCTGAAGCCAGGCGCACGTGACCGGATGGATCGACCGAATGTCCGTGGCGAGGAAATCCTCGCCGTTTTCCAGCGCCTCGTGAACATCCGGGAACATATCGACATCCGTTTGGGCCTTGAACTTCTTTTCGATCCCTTCGCCGCACCATTCGTAGGTGAGTTCCCAGCTGGAATTCCCTTCGTCGTCCTTGATCCGGTAGTAGATGAAACAGCGGTCGGCACCGATGTATTCGCCGACTTCCTTGATGCTGGGAATGATGGCGTCCTGATCGGGAGGCATCGCGAGAATGGACTTGAGCGACTTGGCGAAGAAGGTCTCCGCCTCCTCGGCGTTGACCGCACGCTGATATTCGCCCTGAAGTTTTTCGTTGATCTGAAGCACCTTGTTGGTCTGCCGCCGGAGTTCGGTGATGTCCTCCGCCACGCAGAAGAGCACCAGGCGCCCGTCCGGAAGCGTCAACGGACCGCGGCGGTAAAGGAACGTGTGCTCCACCCCGTCCGGGAACGTGCAGACGAGTTCTTCGAAGATCATCTTGTTTTCGCGTATCGCCTCCTGGTCGGCATTGCGGAGCCGTTGTGCGATTTCCGGCGAGAAAAGGTCTGCACTGTTCAGGTCGACGATCTCGGAGAGCGGCTTCTGGAAGAGCCTGGCGTATGCCTCGTTGCAGCGCATGCACCGGAAATCGTTGCCGACGTCCTTGATGACGCAGGGAATGGGCATGATGTCGAAGATGTTGTTCACGAAATCGTATTCGCGGTTGATGCGGGCGTTCGCCGCGCTCAGGTCGCTGTAGGTTTTTTGGCGTTCCAGCGCGTTCTCCAGGATTTTCACGCTCGTTTCGATGAATTCCTTTTCAAACTGGGAAAGCGTGCGCCGCATCGCGTAGCCGATCGCCAGTGTGCCGAACAGTGTTCCCTGACGGTTTACGGGCATGGAATACGTCGTTGTCGGCTGCCATTCGCCGGTCTGCGCGTCCAGGACAGCATACATGCGCAGGATTTCAAGGGGAGCCCTTTCCTCGATCTCAAACGGCTCCAGAGGTTTGGAATGCCGGGTATAGTAGCGGAAGTCGTTCAGAGAGGCCACGACGAGTTCGCACGGAGTCGTGGGGTCGAGATGCGCATGGCAGTCGGGTTCGATGACGGCTTCATCCGATGCCTCGTCAAACCGGATCAGATGGCAGAAATCCGCGTTGAGACGCTTGCGGATGACCTCGATGACTTTTTGCGGGTGGGAGACGGCATCGTAGGACTGAAGGGTGAGCAGCGCCTCGGCGATCGCTTCGCTGCTGCGCTGCTTCTCCATCGCCTCCGTCACGTCCTGAGACAACCCGAAAAGGCATGTGTTGCCGTCCATGTCCCGGATCTTGAGTTTGGTCGTCAGGAAACTGTATGGCTTGCCGTGTGCGTCAAGGGCGTTTTCAAAGAAGGAATTCGTATCATCCCCGGAAAGGGCTTTCCGGTCGTCCTCCACAAACTGTTTTGCCGTGGTTTCGTCGAATATTTGTGCGTCGGTATTGCCGATCACCTCGGCAACCGTGTTCCGGCACGCATAACGGGCGAATGCCATATTGCAGTCCACATAACGTTCGGAGCGTGCGTCCTTGATGGAGAACAGCATCGGGATGTTGTCGAGGACGACGCGGAGGAATGCGTTTGCGCGTCCGCGCTGGCGGAGCAGGAATGTCCCGAAAGCGAGGAGAGCCAGAAAGAATCCCGCGTAGGTGCAGAGTTGGTAAAAGTACAGGACCTTGTACCGCTCGGTGAGGCTGGTGCGGTACTGGTTCAGGAATACATCGGCATCCCGCAGACTGCGTTCGATAGAGGAATAAATGTGTTCCTTGTATGTGAGGTAATTCAGACTGAAGACGATGTCGCTCGCCATTTTCCTGCGGTCTTCCGGCGAAGCTTTTTTTTCCTCTTCGGTCAGCACGTAGTCGCGAACCTCTGGCGGACAATCAGGAGACGCGAGGTTCGCATCCGCGGTGATCAGGCGCATGGCATGATACTCGAGCGACATCAATTCCATCGAATACCGCATGGCTTCATCCAGGTCGCGGCGGAGCATTTCGGCGTTCGGGAAATCCTTGACCTTTTCCAGACCCGCTTCCCGGTTTTTATCGCGCTTCGCTTCCAGAAAATACCGGTCCCGGAACACCGGATTGCCCGTGATGACATAACGTTCCACGGAACTGGTCAGGATATCCGACCCCTTGCGGATCAGATCGCCGGCTTCGTCGCAGGCCTCAAGATAGTTGTGAGACTGCTTCGTTTCGTCCATGTTGCGGTTCAACCGGTTCAGGTTGAAGAAGAGGAAGCTGAGCAGAAGCAGAGTCAGAATACCGGATATCAGGACAAACTGCCTATGGTTGAATTTGGAACACAGTTCGCGAAACAATTGTCGTCTGCCTTTCCCGGATCCACAGGGAATGGAACACTGAACTCAAAATGGGTTGGCCGGTGAATCCGAATGCTATCCCGGAAAAACAGGGTTCATCCCGCGACCGTCCTCAGGAGATTGCAGGCCGAACTCCCGCCATATTCCGAAAAGAATGTTTTAAGCGTTTACTCTAAAATATATATGCATGTTCATATTTTGTCAAGGGAAATAAGCCTGCTTCAAAGAAAAAAAACACAATCAATTTGGTCGCATGAAATCGGGAAGTGGACGAAAGATGACAAAAAAACATTTGACAAAATGAGTTGTTGAATGTATATTACGAAAACATATGTCGATACATAGCCAGCTCACTGAAACATGAGAGGATTTGAATGGATATTGTGAAAACCTTCCCGGGGGTGCAAATAGCTCCAATGACAGGCGTCAGGTGATATGATGCAGGACAATCGATATCTGTCATTCGCGGGAGCGCTCGCGCTCTCCTTCGGTTATGCGGTTGGCTGGGGCGCATTTGTTCTTCCCGGCTCGATGTTTCTGCCGAACGCAGGGCCCGCGGGTACGATCATCGGCTTTCTGATCGGGACGGTGGCGATTGCCGTTCTGGCGTTCAATTTCCACAAGGCCACGACACATATCCAGAGTTCAGGCGGAACCTACGGTTTTATCACGGAAGTGTTCGGACAGAACCACGGGTTCCTGATGGGGTGGTTCCTGTTTCTGACGTACATGGCGATCCTGTGGGCCAACGCCACGGCGCTTGTCCTGCTGGCGCGATTCCTTTTCGACGACGCACTCCAGTTCGGGTTTCATTACACGATGGTCGGATTCGACGTGTATCTCGGGGAAGTCCTGCTGTGTCTCGCTGCGATCGTGCTGTGCGCCTGCGTATGCATCGTCGGCAAACGCCTCGCGATCGGGCTCCACACGTTCTTTGCATTTATACTTCTCGCCGGCGTCGTGATCTGTTTCGTCGCCGCGCTGGCGCAGCACAAGGGCGGCATGGCGGCCATGGGACCGGCGTTTTCGTCGAGCGGTCCGAAAGCGGTCCAGATACTCAGGATCCTTGCTATGGTCCCATGGGCTTTCGTCGGATTCGAGGCGGTCGTCCAGTCCTCGTCGGAGTTCCGTTTCCCGGTCAAACGCACATTCTCCCTGCTTCTTTCGGCAATCCTTCTCGCAGCACTGGCTTATATCCTTCTTGCGCTTCTCCCCACGCTTGCCCTGCCGGACAGCTATTCGAACTGGAAAGAGTACATCAACGCGCTTCCCGGGCTTCACGGGGTCGCCGGAATGCCCGTTTTTGGGGCAGCAAAAAAGGCGCTCGGTCCGTTGGGCGTTGCCGTGATCGGCAGCTCCATGCTGTCCGGTCAGCTCACGGCGCTGTTCGCCACGTATATCGCGGTCAGCCGCCTGATGCGCGCGATGGCCGACGACGATATGATCCCGAAATGGTTCGGCAAATGCAACAGAGAAGGAAACCCCGTAAATGCCATTCTCACCGTGATGTGCATTTCCCTCCCGATCCCGTTCCTTGGGCGCACGGTGATCGGCTGGCCGGTCGATCTGTCGAACCTGGGCGCCGCAATCGCCTACGGTTACATTTCAGCCGCCGCGCTTGTCCTTCTCAGGAGAGCAAAGGACCGCGGTCATACCGTCGAAAAATCCGCGGGCGTTTTCGGCCTTGCCATGTCGATCGTCTTCAGCGTTCTTATGCTGGTGCCGAATTATCTTTCCGGGAGTTCGCTCTCGACCGAGTCGTACCTGCTTCTCGTCATCTGGTGCTTCGCGGGATTCCTGCTGTACAGGCGCGTGTTCATCCTGGACACCCATGGTAAATTCGGGAAATCCACCGTCGTATGGGTCACCGTGCTCATCGTGATCTTCTTCTCGTCGCTGATGTGGTTCCGCCTTGAGGTTTACGAATCCGCAAAGCAGGCTTATGATGGATTTATTGGCGGGATCGTCACGGAGGAAACGGTTCGGAAGAGCATCTCCCGCGTGAACGCCGATATGCTGGTCAAGTCCTTTGTCGAACTGGGCATCCTCGTTTCCTCGCTTGCGATCATCCTGAACCTGTTCTCGATCCTCCACAGGAGAGAGAGACAACACTATATCGAAAAGCTCAAAGCCGAAGAAAAAGCCCAAAGAACGAAGGACTCCCTGATTGGCGCCCGGCTGAACAACCAGAAACTGGCGGGTGTCAACCGGGAACTGAGGGAATACACTGAGACGATCGAAAAACAGAGACAGCTGGAAGCCGAACTGCGGAAACAGCTCGAAAAGAAGCAGGAGGAACTCGAAGAGGCCTTGCAGATGGCGCAGGACGCCAACCGCGCCAAAACGACGTTCCTGAGCAATATGTCCCACGACATCCGTACGCCGATGAACGCGATCATCGGGTTTACCGGACTCGCGGAAAGCCATGTCCATGACACGGAGCGCGTTCAGGAGTATCTGACCACCATTTCGCGGTCCTCGGAACACCTCCTCTCGCTGATCAACGACATCCTAGACATGAGCCGCATCGAATCCGGCAGGATGACTCTGCACGAGAAAGAGGAGTCGCTCTCGGAGATTCTTCATTCGATCCGGGACATCGTCCATGCGGACATCAAGGCAAAACAGCACAACTTCTCCATCGACACGGTGGACGTGAGGAACGAACTGGTATACTGCGACAAGCTTCGCCTCAATCAGGTGCTGCTCAACTTGATCTCCAACGCCATCAAATACACGCATCCCGGAGGCACGATCTCGCTGCTGCTCGTCCAGAAAGCCGTTTCGAAGGCAGGCTGCGGCATGTTCGAATTCCGGTGCAAGGACAACGGCATCGGTATGAGCGAAGATTTCGTCAGAACGATCTTCGATCCATTCACGAGGGAAGAGACCCCCACGGTTTCGAGTATCCATGGCACCGGGCTGGGGATGGCGATCACCAGGAACATCGTGGAGATGATGGGCGGCCAGATCACCGTCACTTCAAAGAAGGGCGAAGGATCCGAATTCGTCGTTTCGGTGGAGTTCAGGATCGTCGACAGGGAAATGACCGATCTCGTGATCCCGGAACTGAAAGGTCTGCGCAGTCTGGTCGTGGACGATGATCAAAATGCGTGCCGGAGCATCGCCGATATGCTTCAGACGGTCGGTTTGCGCGGCGAATGGTGCGTTTCGGGCAGCGAAGCCATTGTCCGCACGAAAGAATCTCTCCGTCACGGAGACCGTTTCAAGGTCTATGTCGTGGACTGGCTGATGCCGGAGGCGAACGGAGTCGAGACGGTCCGCCGCATTCGCGAGGTCGCCGGGGCAGGCGCGTTCATCATTATCCTGACCGCGTACGATTGGGCGGATATTGAGAAAGAAGCGAGGGGAGCGGGCGCAAACGGATTCATCTCGAAACCAGTCTTCCCGTCCGATCTGCAGAGAGTGCTCCTGCAACTCTGCGGGAGAGCGAATCCCGATCATACGGACGAGGAAGAAGAGATCGTCTCGCTAAAGGGCAAAAAGATCCTGATGGTCGACGACAACGAACTCAACCTCAAGATCGGGACGCTTCAGCTGAAACAGCAGGGCATGATCGTCGATACCGCCCTGAACGGACAGACCGCGGTCAATATGATCTGGGAGAACGGTGTTGACGCTTACGATCTCGTCCTGATGGACGTCATGATGCCGGTGATGGACGGATATGAAGCCACGTCCATCATTCGAAAACTCCCTGGTGGAAACAAACTGAAGATCCTCGCGTTCTCCGCCAACGCTTTCGAAGAAGACCGGGAAAAGTCTTTGAATGCGGGCATGGACGGACACATCGCCAAGCCGCTGAAAGTGGACGAACTTTTGAGCGAGCTGAAACGGTTCGTCGTGTAGTCTGGCATCTCCCGGTTGTGCGCTGATGCTTTTTCCTGTTTTTGAGCGCAAGCCGGATGAGGTTCCGTATTCCCTGATCTACTACGTCTCCGCCTCGTCAGGCACAGCCTTGCATGTTCCCCGGCTTCTTAGGAGAAAACTATCTTTCTATCGTGAAGTAGATTTGCAATTTTCACAGAATATGCTATAATATATAATCAGGTTCGAAGTGAACTGATGATTTGAGGCATCTTTATGGACAATTATCTCTATTCAAGCATATCCGGCATCGTACTGGTCGTTCATTTAATCATCAATTGGCGGCAAATGTTCCAACGGCCACAAGTCAAGTCCGATGCAACATCCGTAGAATTCAGGCGCTTTCTCATTTGTCTGTTATTATTCTTCGTGCTGGATATTCTCTGGGGGATATTCGCGGCATTGAAATGGCCTCATATTCTCTATGTCGACACGATCCTTTTCTTCCTGATGATGGCGCTGTCCGTCTTCGCCTGGACACGTTGCGTTATTGCCTATCTGGGAGTGGGCGGCTGGTTGCGCAGATATATGCTGTGGACCGGTCTCGGGGTATTTATGTTTTTCATCGTCGCGCTGATTGTGAACTTTTTCACCGGAAGTTTTTTCCAAATTAGCGCCCAAACCATCTATAAGGAAGGTCCATTGCGTAACATTGCGCTCCTGTTGCTGGCCGCGTTCAATGGAATCCGGGCCGGACTGACACTGTTTCGAAGTCTGCGCACGGAAGGAGCGCTCCGCCGACGCAACATGATGGTCTTCGCATTCGGCATTACGATGCTTGTGGCGATTTTGGTCCAGTTCTTCGATCCTTTCCTCCCGATCTATTCGATCGGATGCCTTTTCGGCTGCTGTCTCCTTCATGTTTTCGTGATTGAGGACGAGCGGGATGAAATGTATCGGAAAGAATTGCTCGCGCGCGACTACGAAATCCAGCTTGAGGCCGAGCGCGCGGCAGGGCAGGCAAAGGCGCTTTTTTTCTCAACCGTGTCGCATGATATCCGTACCCCGCTCAACGCCATTATCGGGTATGCGGAGTTGATGGAACACGGCATCGAGGATGAGGAGGAGCGGAAACATGCTTTCGGGGCCATTGTATCAAACGGGCATGTCCTGCTTGATCTGGTCAACGATGTGCTTGACCTTTCCAAGCTTGACGCCGGCAAAACCGTGTTGGTGCCGGAATTGACCGACTTCGAACAGCTTGCGTCCGACGTGCTTCATACTTTTGACGTCGCTGTTTCCGGGAAAGATGTTGACCTTGAAGAGGACTTCACTCCGATTCCGCCGCTGATGATAGACCGGCATCGGATTCGACAGATCCTGTTTAACCTCATCGGCAATGCCGTCAAATTCACGGAACGCGGGGAAATCATCCTGACCGCTCGATTCGAAAAGAATCCGGACGAGGACGCCAAGACAGGGATCCTGACGTTTTCCGTATCCGATACCGGGTGCGGCATTCCACCTGATGATCTTGAGCACATTCTGGAGCCCTTTGTCCAGGCAAAGAACTCCGGGGCAGCCAAAGGGACCGGACTTGGCCTTTCGATCTGCCAGCAACTGACGAAACTCATGAACGGGACAATTACCGTGAAATCCGCACTGGGCAAAGGAACCACGTTTACCGTCGTTCTGCCGGACATCCCATTCTCGGTTGCCAATACGGATGCCATGCCCTCATCGAACCGGATCACCCCGGTTTCGCAATTCGCGCTGGACAATCTTCGGGTCCTGCTTGTGGATGATGTCCCTGTGAACATCCGGGTCCTTCAGGCCATGCTGCGCCGTTTGGGCGTGACCAATATCGTGACAGCGGGGAACGGGGCGGAAGCGCTTGACGCGCTGGCGAAAGACGCATCTTTCAACCTGGTCCTGACCGATATGTGGATGCCGGTGCTGGACGGAGAGGGCCTGATCCGCGAAATCCGGAATAAAGAGCAATGGAAAGAACTCACCGTCTATGCCGTAACTGCGGATGTCGAAGCTCAGAAAACATACAGGGAATCAGGTTTCTCGGGCATTCTGCTAAAGCCGATCACGCTCGAAAAACTTCGTGGCGTCATCGGTTGATTGCTTTTGAAAGACCGTATTGGTCAACCCCGAAAAAAAAGCCGAAAAACAGTTTTCAGGTTTCCCAAAAACTTGACAAAACGAGTAGTTGAATGTATATTACAAAAACCACGCCGACACACAGTCCGCTCACAGAATACTGAGATGAGATACGAAATGAACTATGCGGAACCCCTCCAACGACAGCAAGTACCCCTAATGACAGACAACAGGTGATATCATGCAGGGATACTCATATTCCATGTTTTCTCTTGCAGCGATAGCAATTCATCTGATTATCAACTTCAAATTGCTCATCGGTCGGGGAGAGGATTCAGCATGGGGCAGAAGCTACCGCAACTTTCTGCTGGGGATCCTTGCTTATTATGTCTTTGATGGAGCATGGGGGATCTTTGCTGGGCTTGGTTGGACAAGGGGGTTGTATGTCGAGACTATATTCTTCTTTCTCTCGCTTGTCGCCTTCGTTTTTTTGTGGGGGCGTTTTGTCATCCCCTATCTTGAACTCGACAAAAGATCGGCTCGGATTCTCTCCTTGTTCGGATATGCGATTCTGGCCTTCAACCTCGCTGCAATAGCAGCCAACCCGTTCAACAAATGCTTCTATTATATCGATTCCCAAGGCGTTTACCAAACAGGTTGCTTGCGCGATCCCGCCTTCTACCTTCTGGCTGCCTTCAATGTTTTTTTAGCGATTGGGGTGTTTGTTAAGGGACATGGCGCTCGGGATATCGTTCGCAGGCGAAGCATGCTGGTAATTCTGTTCAGTATCACAATTGCTGCGGCCCTTGTCTTTCAGATCATCTGGCCGCTCACGCCGTTTACTTCCCTCGGTTGCCTCATTGGGAACTGTTTTCTGAATGTTTTTGTCGTTGCGGACGAACTCGCGATGAAGCACATGGCCGAGCTTGAGAAAGCTCTTGAACGTGCCCGTGCAGCCGAGAATGCCATGAAGGAACGCAGCGAGACCATCGAGAAACAGCGGCAGCAGGAATTTAAACTTCGGAAAGAGCTCGAAAAGAAGCAGGAGGAGCTTGAAGTTGTCCTGACGGACCTCGAAAATGCGTCTGCAATGGCCCGTCTGGCTTCGTTCCGCTACGAACTCAGGAGCCGCAAACGTTCCGGTTCAACCTTCCTCCACACGCTTTGGCCCGACGACGATAACGGCGAGCCCATGCGTTTCGAGGACTGGGTACACCCAGAAGATATTCCGATTTTTGCCCGCGAGTTGGAGAAAATGGAGCAATCGGACAAACAGGGCGAGACAGTCACGTTCTCGTTCCGCGTCGGTCCGACATCCGGTTTGCGCTACATCAGTGCATTGGTTTCTCTCGATTTGAGCGATCCGGACGAACCGGCAGTGACCGGAATTCTCCAGGATGTCACCGAACTCACGCAGAGCATGATGAAACTGAAAGACACCCAGAACCTGTGGGATGCCGCCATCAACGCTATGCCGTTCATGCTGACGGTGAAGGACGTTGACAACGACTTCCGCTATCTGCTCTTCAACAACGCCTTTGCAGATCTTTTCAGCTATACTCCAAACGAGGTCGCAGGCAAGACCGATTCTGAGTTGTTTGACAAAGGTGCGAACCTGGATTTCGCAACCCGCATGAACCATCTTGCTCTGACTCTGGATGTGAACGAAATGAGACTATTAGAGGATGATCTTCCTCTCGAAGAGGGAGGTTTCCGCTCCATCAAGACTGTTGTGCGCATTATTCAGGATACCAGTGGGCGCAGGCTCATGCTTACAGCATCCAGCGACGTCTCCGAAATGGTCAAAGCAAAGCGCGCGGCGGAGGAAAACGCCAACCGGGCTCTGGCCGCAGACAAAGCGAAGAGCTTCTTCATCGCCAGCGTCAGCCATGAGATCCGCACGCCACTGAATTCCGTCATCGGGTTCGCCGAACTTCTCCGCAAAGGCGGCGTTTCCAAAGATCAGGAGATGGAATACCTCGACGCCATTTCCTCCTCGGCAAACGCCCTGCTCATGCTCATCAACGATGTCCTCGACCTCTCCAAGCTTGAGGCGAACCAGATGAAGATCATCACCGCGTTCACCGATTTCAACGCCCTCTGCCGCGAGGTCATGCTCATCTTCACCTTCCGCGCCCAGGAGAACGGAAACAAGCTCGTTTCCGATGTCCCCGAAGACCTCCCGGAACTCGATATCGACAACATCCGCATCCGCCAGATCCTCATCAACCTGCTCGGCAACGCCGTCAAGTTCACGAAGAAGGGCATCATCACGCTCAGCGTCACCTTCACGCCCGACCCCGATTCCGCGGACACCGGCACGCTCAAATGCGCCGTCTCCGACACCGGCATCGGCATTTCCGAGGATGACCAGAAAAAGCTCATGGAACCGTTCGTCCAACTCTCCAGAATGCGCGACACCAATGCCGTGAAAAACGGTACCGGCCTCGGACTCTCCATCTCCAAACGTCTGGCCTCGTGCATGAACGGCGAACTGACCTGCACAAGCAAGGATGACGAAGGAAGCACGTTCACGATTACGCTCAACGCAGTGCGCTGCCGTGCAAAGGCTGTCCGGACGGACATGACTCAGGCCAAAGCAGAGATTGAGGCCATTGCGCGTGACGTGAAAGCGATCCGAATTCTCATCGTCGACGACATCCCGATGAACCTTCGCGTCACAAAGGCGCTTTTCAAAAAGATCGGATACAGCAACGTGTCCACAGCCGACTCCGGCAAGGAAGCGCTCGAACTTCTCGAAAAACAGCCGGTCGACCTGATCCTGTCCGACATGTGGATGCCGGAAATGAACGGTGCCCAGCTCTCCGCCGCCGTGAAGGAAAATCCGCGACTCGCGTATATCCCGATCGTCGCGCAGACCGCCGATGTCGAATCGAACAGTAATTTCGATATGTCGCACTTCGACGCCATTATCCTCAAGCCGCTTACCGGGGAGAAACTCTCCAACATGATCAAGCGCATCATTGAGGATGGAGAAAAGGGCGATGGTAACGAACCAATCAACCTCGGATGATTTTGTGCTGCAACCCCAGCAAGAGTCAGCCCCCGAAGCCAGCAATGATTCCGGGGGTTGCTTTTACATTGATTCAAGGTTAGACGGAAGAAATCCTGAAAAAGATTCTCTTCCGACTTGTTGTTTTCTTGCGTAGGCGAGGATTTGTTCAAAAACGTATCGGGTACGGGGTGAACTTGTAAGGAATCCTGCCGAATCGGGCATTCTGCCTTGAATTTCCCTCGAACATGTGGTATTATATTATCTCATTTCATTTATAGTTGTATTTAAGGAGTTTTCAAGGCAGGAAAAAGATTTCAGCTTGGTTTTTTTGGAAAAAGTGCTATTGTAATCATGAGCCGGAATAACTCCTAGCATGCTGTACTACTTAAGTGTAACCAGCATGTGACAGTTGTAGTACAGGGGAGTCTATTCCGGCTTTTATTGTTTATTGATTCTCGCCTTCGCCCAGGCGAAAAGCAGTTTCGAGGCGGAGGAGAAATCAACGGGGGTGCCGGACTTCATGGCGAGATACGCTTGGACGATCTCCCGGTCGGCGGCGGATGCATGCCGCAACAGCTCGTCCAGGCGGGAGCAGTATATCCCGGTGCGGCGGCAGGTGGTCGCGCGGACGGTGAAGGTCGCCGTTTTATACAGGCCGCGGAGGATGCCCTCGTCCTTTTCGTGGAGCATGTTGTGGACACAGGCATGATAGACGCCGCAGACTCCGGTCAGGATCGCGCGGTCGATGTCGCCGGGTTTGAAGACCGCAAGCACGTCGTCCAGGCTGCCGATCAGAGGGATCGTATCGCGGCAGAACTGGAACAGCTCCGACGGTTCCCAGTGCAGGAGCTCGTCTTTTCCGGACAGGAATCCGCAGACCAGTTCCCTGCGGTCGAGCGAATCCAGCATGGCATCGTATGCCGCGATATCCTCCGCGGTCAGCGCATCCAGAATCACGACCGGGTCGATGTCGCTGGATTCCGTCGCCTCGCCACGGGCATAGCTCCCCTGAAGCCCGGCGAACCACACACGTTCCCCGAACGTCTTCCGCAACGCCAGCGTAAAACGTTCCAGCCAGGATTCAAGGTCAAGCATAACGTCCTCCGTTCGGGAGGCTCAGTCCTCTTTTTCGGATTCCGCGGCCTGGTTTTCGACTTCGGGCTGAAGCGTTTCGACCATCTGCTCCAGGACTTCCAGGAAGATCTGCTGTTTCTTCTCGTCGATGTTGCGGAAGAAATGGTCCATGTAGTCCGTGAAGTAGTTGTCGTGGCGGCGTTTCAGCGCGATGCCCTGTTTCGTGAGGGAGATATGGATCGCGCGGCGGTCTTCGCTGGACTGTTCGCGCTGCACGATGCCGTCCTCCACGAGGGAGTCGATCGTCTGGGACACCGCGCCGGGGGTCAGGCCGAAGACCTCGGCGATGTCCTTCAGCATCGGGGGCTGGTCCATGTTGGCGAAAAGATAGCTGATGACGCGGATCTTGCCGAGCGTGATCTTCTTGTTGTTGAGCGTATTTCCGGGGGCTCCGAGGACGCGGAGCAGGTCGGTGATCTGGAAGAGAAGCTCCCAGGACATTTGCGGGGTGCGGCGGGTGGATGCGGGGGTGGCCGGCATATCGTTTATTCTCCTTACCGTTGAGGTATTGGATTGTTTTAGATGGGAAAATATGTTAATATTATACTATACAACATAAAAACGGAAAAGCAAGCCGGAAAACCGCAAAAAGGCAATAATATAGAAAAAAGCTCGAAAAACCGCGAATAAAAGGTTGGCAACAAAGAGAAATCAGCCGCGTCCGAGCGAGTTTTCCCCCCCCGCGAACTGGTCCAGATCGTAGTCGACGGCCGCCGAGGACTTCCAGCCGCGCTGGCGCGCCGCCTCGTACAGCAGGATCGTCGCCGCGGTCGCCACGTTCAGGGAATCCATCAGCCCGAGCATCGGGATCACGACCTTCTGGTCGGCGGAATCCATCCAGTACGGGGTCAGGCCGAACTGCTCCGCACCGACCACGATTGCCACGCCGTGCGCCATGTCCGCGTCCGTGAAATTCTGTTTGGTATGCGGCGTGGCGGCGAGCGTGCGGATGCCGAAGGAACGGAGCCAGGCGAGGCATTCCTCGGAGGTGGCCTCGGCGAGCGGGACGGAGAAGATCGCGCCGGTGCTGGCGCGGATCACGTTCGGATTGTAGAAGTCGGTCTGCTTGTTGCAGACGATCATGGCGGTGGCGCCGACGGCATCCGCGCTTCGGAGCATGGAGCCGAGGTTGCCGGGCTTTTCGATGGTCTCGGCAACGAGATAAAGCCCGTTCTTCACCTTCGGGATATCGGCGAGCGTCTTGCGTTTGACCTCGATCACGGCGATCAGCCCCTCGGGACGGTCGCGGTAGGCGAGCTTGCGGAGGATGTCCTCGGTGCAGCGGTAGAGCGACGCCCCGTGCAAGGCGAGGGAATCCAGCAGGGCGTCCTCGTTTTCGCCGAGGAAGAGCTCGGGACAGTAGAATACCTCGTGGAATTTCAGTCCGATGGCGTCCGCGCGGAAGAGTTCGCGGTAGCCCTCAAGCAGCGTCACGCCCTGCGCATCGCGTTCCCGGCGTTCCCGCAGGGATGCGGCGTATTTGACCTTCGGATTCTTCAGGCTGGTGAGGAGTTCATCGTGTCGCATGGCGCCGGTCAAAGAGGTGAGGTGCGATTAAGCTTTTTTGGCCGCGAGGAGCTTGCGGACGCCGGCGAGTTTCACGCAGACGCAGAAGAGCTCGATGGCGGTCTTCAGTTCGTCGAGCGGCGGATAGGACGGCGCGATGCGGATGTTGCGGTCGAGCGGGTCGTGGTGCAGCGGGAAGGTCGAGCCGGGGCCGGTCAGTTTGACGCCCGCGTTCTTCGCGAGCTCGATGACGTCCGTCGCGCAACCGGGGATGGTGTCGAGGGCGATGAAGTAGCCTCCCTTCGGACGGATCCAGGAAGCAAGCCCGGTCCCGCCGAGTTCGCGTTCGAGCGTATCGAGCACGAGGTCGAATTTCGGGCGGAGTTCGCGCGCCAGGACGCGCATGTGTTCACGGACGCCCTCGGCGCTCTTCAGATAACGCACGGTGCGGAGCTGGTTGAGCTTGTCCGGGCCGATGGTCTGGATGCTCATGTGATGCTTCAGCTCGGCGAAGTTGCCGGGACCCGTGGCGAGGAGCGCCACGCCAGCGCCGGGGAACGTGATCTTCGAGGTCGAGAAGAAGTAGTAGACGCGTTCGGGGTTGCCCGCGGCCTCGGCGCTCGCGAAGATATCCTTCAGGCGGCATTCCTCATAGATGTGATGCACGCCGTAGGCGTTGTCCCAGAAGATGCGGAAATCGGGCGCGGCGGTGTGCATGGAGGCGAGGCGGTCGACGGTCTCGTCGGAGTAGCACACGCCTTGCGGATTGGAGTACAGCGGGACGCACCAGATGCCCTTCACGGCATCGTCGGAACCGGCGAGCTTCTCGACCATGTCCATATCGGGACCCGTCGGCGTCATCGGGACCGGGATCATTTCGATGCCGAGGTCCTCGCAGATCGCGAAATGGCGGTCGTAGCCGGGGCACGGGCAGAGGAATTTGACGGCGGGGAGGCGTCCCCACGGCGTGTGGCCGTGCGTGCCGAACACCCAGTGGCGCACGATCGTGTCGTACATCATGTTCAGGCTGGAGTTGCCGCCGATCATAAGGCGGTCGCGCGGGATGCCGAGCAGCTCGGAGAAGAGCTTGCGCGCCTCGTGGATGCCTTCCAGACAGCCGTAGTTGCGCGCATCGATGCCGCCCTCGACCATGTAGCCGTCGAGGCGGTCCAGGATGCCGTTCGTCAGGTCGAGCTGGCTGCCGGAGGGTTTCCCTCGGGACATGTCGAGCTTGAGGTTGCGGGCCTTATAGCCGGCATACTGGCGTTCAAGGTCGGCCTGAATCTCCCTCAGGCGTTCCGCGGACTGTTCGGTATAGTTATCCATCTCTGGGACAGGGTCCTATGCTGCATTGATTGATTTTTAGACAAAACCTATTACTATACAGCATATTTCACAAAATTTCAAATCGTTTGCCGGAAAAAACGCGTTTTTCAGGCGGAAAAAAGAGAAAAAGAGACCGACAGACAGGCTCAGTAGAGCGAATCCTGCCAGTGGGACGCCAGTTCGGGATTGCTGCGGCGAAGCTTCTCGAACACGCTGTTTTCGATCTGGCGGATGCGTTCGCGGCTCAGCTGGAACTCCTCGGCGATCTGACGGATGCTCATCGGCTCATAGCCGCCCAGCCCGAACCGCATCTGGATGAACTTGCGGTCGCGTTCGGGGAGTTCATCGACCGCCTTGTGCACGACGTCGCGCAGGAACTGGAACGACAGATGCAGTTCCGGGTTGAAATCGTCGTTGTCGGCGGGCGTGCCGAACCGGTCCTCCTGCGTGATCTCGGAATCCTCGGAGAGCGCGTTCGAGCGGAGCGGAGCCTGGAGCGAAATCTGCTGGCGCGCCATCTGCCGGATGGCGTGGATGCGGGCTTTCGGCATTTCGAGCTCGGCGGCGAGTTCTTCCACGGTCGGCTCCTCGCCGAACCGTCTGACGTATGCCTGTTCGGCGCGGTTGATGCGAGAGATCGTCGCGAGCATGTGCTGCGGGATGCGGATCACGCGGGTCTGGCGCGCCAGCGCGCGCATGATCTCGTGGCGGATCCACCACGTGGCGTAGGTGGAGAATTTGTGGCCGAGACTGCTGTCGAACCGGTCGAGCGCCTTCACAAGCCCGATATTGCCTTCCTGCACGATGTCGATCAGCTGTTGCGGCTGGTTGCAGGACTGTTTCGCGATGCTGATCACGAGGCGCAGATGCGAATACAGGATGCGCTGGCGGAGGCCTTCCATCCGCTCAAACGCGTCCTTCATGGTTCGGAAGACCGACAGACAGAGCGCGCGGTCGGGCATCAGGCGGCTGCGGAAAAGCTCGTCCATGGCGGGCGATTCCGGCGTAGTGCACCAGGAGGACGCTACATGGTACCACTCCATGACCTTCAGCGTGGAGACAGGATAGCGCATGAGGAGTTCGCGGGAACGGCCCCATATCGCCTCGCGGGCGGATTCATTTTTGAATTGGGGCGCGGCGTAAAACCCGATCAGCTCCTTGCGGAACGCCGCGATTTCCGACCGCCATTTCATCAGGGCGGGCAGAGCGGACGGCAAATTCGCGCGGACGCCGTCCGGCAGCTTGGACTCCACGAAGAGCGAGGTCACGTCGTCGGGCGTGCGGCAGAGGTCCACGACGCGTTCGTGCTCCTCCAGCACGAAAACGAACTGTGCCAGGCACGAACGTATCTCGTCCATCCGGGCGTCGATCTCGCCCCAGACGGATTCCGCCTCGGCGGGCGTCAGCGGCGTGCAGCCGGGGTCGTACAGCTGATGGAAGACAGCTTCCTCGCTGGTCTCGAATCCGGGCGCGACGGCATCCGGCTCCCTGGGGTCGGGAGCCGCCGTTTTCGCCGGTTTTGTCCGGGACTGTATCTTTCTTGCCATGATGTCGTGCTGGTATTCGAGGGAATCAAGTTCAAATCGCGGCGGACTGCCGTGCATTTGACATAAATATACTACCCGTACGACGGAAAGTCAAGGAAAACACACGAAGTGTGCTGTGGTTGTGCCCGGCTACGCTCGGGCACGGTGCTTTCTATCACAGCTCGTCTCCGTGTGCGACAAGCCCGCCAAACAGATAGACAGCCGCCGCGCCTTTTATCACCCAGGAACAGGGCGTCATGATCAGGATGTCCGTGACAGCAGCCGAGGGAAGCCAGATATATTTCCAGCAGTAACCGAGCGTTCCGATCGGGTCTTCGTTGTCCCGTTTCGCCTCGTCCTCGAATTCATCCGCGAACACGTGGAGGCTGTTGGCGAAAACATCGTCGCGTGTAAGCATTTCATAGCGGGAGCCATCCTGTGCATACGGAAACAGCAGAATCGCATTGTAGACCGGTTCCAGACGGATCACACATGGTCCGGACAGAACCGGCAGGTCGTCGGGATGCACAGGCATGCGGAGCGTGTCGCCCGGCTGAACAAACGGCAGGCGTGTTGTGGAAAGAACGGTTCCGTCCCGTGTGAGTTCCACGGGGTTGTCGAACTGATTTTCGCCCGGCATCCATTCCCGCAGGAAGTTGTGGGCGCGAAGCGCGTCGGGATCGGGGACCGCCTCAAAATGAACGCGGATCAGGTTCTCCGGGACGGGTTCCAGCGGGATGCGCTTTTCGAACGGTTTGTACGTATTCCAGGACACGTCGAACGCGGTAAGGAACGGCCATACGTAATGCTTTGTTTTCTTTTTGCCGGAAAACACGATTTCGCCGCGGTCGGGGGAATACCCGTAATGACGGTTTGTGATGGTCGCTTTCTCGGAACCAAGGCGATCCCACGTCTTTTCGGTCATCGCCCAGCAGCAGCCGGTGCAGAAGAATCCCGCCGCCATGATGAGCACGGCGAAGAGGAGATTGCGGATCAGCGTCTTTTTCCAGTTCATTGTCTTGCTCCTTTGTACGTCGCGGCCGGGGCGACGGTGTTATTGGATCGATGCTCCGACGGCCATATATCCGAGGTAGTAGTAAAAAGACATGGGGACCGTTGCGGGCAGGAACGCCACGTCCAGGACGAATGCAGGCGGCAGCATGACCGTTTTCCAGAGGGTCGCGCCGAACGAGGGGAACCGGTCCCCCATGAGGCGTTCGTATTCGATCATGCGCACTTCCTCCTGTCCTTCCAGGAACGGATAATAATACCGGAGTTCCTCGCGCTGGTCCCATTCCTTTGCCACCTGATACAACATCTCGTGCCGTTGATCGTATGGATCGTATGTGGAGCCGCCGACGCTGCTCAGAATGACTCTGCAGAAAGCAAAATAGGAGAGGAACTCTCTTTTCGCTTCACGCGCTTTATGTTCTTCCCGATAGTTTCGCTCCATCTCATAAAACCATTCCCGGTAGGGATTCGGACGCGGGTCCGCGGGCGCGACGGTCAGGAGTTCATAGCTGCGGCCGTCCAGAGAACGCGAGACGGGAATCATGAGGCGCAGTTCGCCCGCCGGTTTCGCGGGCACTGGCGTTCCTGCCTGTGGTTGGGGGATGCGCCATAATCGATCACCCGGCGCCGGTTTCACGGGCGCGGGCGTTCCGGCCTGCCCGTCCGTGTCAGCCGGGGCTTCTCCGGTTCCGTTCTTCGGGATCAGGCGGACGCGGAACGGCTGGGACAGGAGGTACATATCCTTGGGGAGGACGCGGAGACGAAGCGTTTCGTCCGCCTGCAATGGAAGCGATTCGACCTCAATGTCGAATCTGTCGTTGGGGATCATGTTTTCGGCCGTGTCATGCCAGTATTTCTGCCCGTCGGGATCCTGTTCCACGGTCAGGCGGCAGCACATCAGGTTTTCCGGCAGGGGGTCGAGCGGGATGCGTTCCTTCCACGTCGATCTCGACTGCAATCCGAGGGAGGAACGGGTTGTTATCCTTGAGCTCGTGAGGATGATCTCGTCCCGGTCGGGCGACAGTTCGTATTTGGGAGAGTCGAAATAGGATTTGCTTGCGCCGAATTTGCTGCTCAAAACGTATGCGGAGCAGCATCCCGTCACGCAGACGCCGACTGCGCAGAACAGGATGAGCAGGGTACTATGGATAAAAACGATGTTACAGACGGTTCTTTTCTCTTTGACCATTGTCTTGCTCCGTATGATCATGTTGCTGTCATACTATATCACAACAATCCGAAAAAACAACCTAAATAAAAAAAACAGCGGATTAGGACAAAATACCACAAAGCGGTGCTGAAGTAGTGTCCGGCTACGCTCGGGCACGGGCGCTTTAGCGCGCGACGTAGCGGCGTTCCATGCGGCCGCCGAACGAACAGAGGATGTCGTAGACGTGCGTGCCCTTGAGCTTCGCCCATTCCTCGGGGGAAACGGTCTCGCCCATGTCAGAGCCGATGAGCGTGACGATCTCGCCCTGGTCGGGGAGTTCGCCGCCGAGCGGGGCCAGCGAGACCATCATGTAGTCCATGCAGACGCGTCCGAGCACGGGGCAGCGGTATCCGCGGATCAGGATCTCGGCCTGGTTGGAGAGCTGGAGCGGGAGGCCGTCGGCGTAGCCTGCGGAGATGAGCGCGATATCGGTGTCCTCCGGGAGCGTGTACGTGCATTCGTAGCCGACGTTGTGGCCCTTCGGGAGGCGGCGGACGGCGATCACGTGCGAATAGCAGGAGACGACCGGTTCGAGGCTGGATGCGAGTTTCGGATCGGGGGAGAACCCGTACAGCGAAAGCCCGGCGCGCGCGCAGTTGTAGGGCGTCCGGACCGATTCGTGCAGACAGCCGATGGCATCGCTGTTCGCGAAATGCACGTTCGGGATCATGATATGGCGTTCGGCGACAGCGTCCAGGACGTAACGGAAGAGCCGGAGCTGTTCGCGCGTCATGGGGTGGTCGATCTTGTAGCCGACGGGGAAATGCGAGAAGATGTCGGTGCAGCGGATATTGGGGAGCGCGGCGATCTTCGCGATGGCGTCCGGGGCCTCTTCGGGGAGCAGGCCGAGGCGGCCCATACCGGTGTCGAGCTTGATCATCACGTCGAGCGTGCGGCGCTGGCGGACGGCCTCCTCGCTGAGCATCCGGGCGACTTCGAGCGACGGGATGCTCGGGACCATGCCGAAATGCACGACGTCCGCGATCTCGGTGTTCAGCAGAGCGCCGAGCAGACGGACGTTTTTCCCGAAGGAGATGATCTTGAGGGCTTCCGAAGGAGTCGCCACGCAGAACGTCGGGGCGTAGTCGCAGAGCGACCGCGCGACCTCGACCGCGCCCAGGTTGTAGGCGTCGGCCTTGATGACCGGGAAGAGCGCGGCGGGCGAAATCGACCGTGCGAGCGTACGGTAGTTGCGCTGCAGTGCGCCGAGGTCGATTTCGAGCCAGATTCTGTCGGGCATGATCCGGAGTCCCCCTCTGCGTCAGATCACTTGTGGTATTCCTGCAGGGATTTGGGTTCCTTGTCGGCGTTCGCGCGGACAGCCTCGATGCCGATCGCGGTCGCGTTGGCGGCGGCGATGGTCGTCATGTACGGGATGCGGTTCTGGATGGCGCTGCGGCGGATGTAGCTGTCGTCGACTTTGCCTTCACGTCCGATCGGCGTATTGATGATGAGCTGGATCTTGTTGTTCTTGATCATGTCGAGGATGTCGGGACGTCCCTCGCCGAGCTTGCAGACGACGGTGTTCGGGATGCCGTTCTCGCTGAGGAACGCCGCGGTGCCCTCGGTGGCGAGGATCTCGAACCCGAGCTTGTGGATCTTCTGCGCGATCGGGAGCAGGTACTTGCGGTAGTGGCGGCTGACGGAGATCAGCACGGTGCCTTCGGTCGGCAGGGAGCAGCCGGAAGCCGCTTCCGCCTTGAAGAACGCGGTGCCGAAGTTGTCGGCGATGCCCATGACTTCGCCCGTGGCGCGCATTTCCGGGCCGAGGATCGGGTCGACTTCCGGGAACATGTTGAACGGCAGGACGGCTTCCTTGACTGCGACGAACGGGGTCTCGCCGGTCTTCGGGAGCTTGAAATCGGCGATCTTCTTGCCGAGCATGAGTTCGGTGGCGACGCGTGCCAGCGGGACGCCCGTGACCTTGGAGATGATGGGCACGGTGCGGGAGGCGCGCGGATTGGCCTCGATGATGTACACTTCGTCCTCGCAGATGGCGTACTGGACGTTCATGATGCCGTCGACCTTGAAGTCCTTCGCGATCTTCGCAGTGTATTCCTCGATGGTCTTCTGGTGCTTCGCGGGGATGGTAATCGGCGGGATGGTGCAGGCGGAGTCGCCGGAGTGGATGCCGGCGAGCTCGACGTGCTCCATGATGGCGGCCACATAGGTCTCGTTGCCGTCGGCGATGGCGTCGACTTCGCATTCGATGGCGTTGTCGAGGAAGCGGTCGATCAGCATCGGGTATTCGGGGCTGACCTGGAGGGATTCGACGGCGTAGCGGCGGAGCGTGGCTTCGTCGTAGATGACTTCCATGCCGCGGCCGCCGAGAACGAAGGACGGGCGGACCATGACGGGATAGCCGATCTCGTTGGCGATCTTCACGGCCTCTTCGAGGGATTTGCTGGTGGCGCTGCGCGGCTGGAGGATGTTCAGGGCGATCATGCGCTCGCGGAAATATTCGCGGTCTTCGGCGAGGCGAATGCCTTCCGGCTGGGTGCCGAGGATGTTCACGCCGTTGTCCTTGAGTTCCTGCGCGATGTTGAGCGGGGTCTGGCCGCCGAACTGCACGATCACGCCGTACGGTTTTTCCTTGGCGTAGATGGAGAGCACGTCCTCGGTCGTGAGCGGCTCGAAGAAGAGCTTGTCGCTGGTGTCGTAGTCGGTGGAGACGGTCTCGGGGTTGCAGTTGACCATGATGGACTCGTAGCCGTTGTCGCGGAGCGCGAACGCGGCGTGGACGCAGGTGTAGTCGAACTCAATGCCCTGGCCGATGCGGTTCGGGCCGCCGCCGAGGATCATGATCTTCTTGTTGGCGGAGACTTCGACCTCGTCCGGGACGTCCTGATAAGTCGAGTAGTAGTAGCAGGCGTTCTCGACGCCGCTGACCGGGACCTTGCAGTAGGCCGCGACCACGCCGAGCTTGATGCGGCGTTCGCGGACGGTGCGTTCGCTGACGGAGAAGAGCTTGGCGAGGTACTTGTCGGAGAAGCCGTCGCGCTTGGCATGGACGAGCATGTCGTCCGGGAGGGACATGAAGCTGAACTTCTGAAGTTCGCCTTCGAACTGGGCGAGCTCGGCCATCTGCTCGATGAAATACCGCGTGATGAAGGACATGCCGACGACCTCGTCGACCGTGCCGCCGCGACGGAGGAATTCGTAAATCATGAAGAAGCGCTTGCTGTTCGGCGTGCGGATCTTCTCGCGGAGCTGGTCCATGGAGAGGGCGGCGAGCTTGGCGTCGAGGCCCGGGCCGCTGCGGCCGATCTCGAGCGAGCGGATCGCCTTCTGGAAGGCTTCCTTGAAGTTCTTGCCGATGGACATGACTTCGCCGACGGCCTTCATCTGAGTCCCGAGGGCGTCCTTCGCCTGCGGGAACTTCTCGAACGCCCAGCGAGCGAACTTGACGACGACGTAATCTCCGCTCGGCGTGTATTTCTCAAGGGAGCCGTCGCGCCAGTACGGGATCTCGTCGAGCGTGATGCCGGTGGCGAGGAGCGTGGAGACGTGGGCGATCGGAAACCCGGTCGCCTTCGAGGCGAGGGCGGAGGAACGCGAGGTGCGCGGATTGATCTCGATAACGACGATGCGGCCGTCCTTGCGGTTGTGCGCGAACTGGACGTTCGTGCCGCCGGTCACGCCGATGGCGTCGATGATGCGGTAGGAGTAGTCCTGAAGCTTTTCCTGGACTTCCTTGGAAACGGTGAGCATGGGAGCCACGCAGAAGCTGTCGCCGGTGTGGACGCCCATCGGGTCGACGTTTTCGATGAAGCAGACGGTGATCTTCTGGCCCTTTTCGTCGCGGACGACTTCGAGCTCAAGCTCTTCCCAGCCGAGCACGCATTGCTCGACGAGGACTTCGTGGATCAGACTGGCGGCGAGGCCGCGCGCCATGACCTGACGGAGCTCTTCCACGTTGTACACGATGCCGCTGCCGGTGCCGCCCATGGTGTAGGCGGGACGGAGCACGACGGGATAACCGATGCGGGCGGCGATGGCTTCGCCTTCCTCGACGGAGTTGGCGGGGGCGGATTCGGGAACGGGAACGCCGAGCTTCGCCATGGTCTTCTTGAACTCGATGCGGTCTTCGCCGCGCTTGATGGCGTCGAGGTCGACGCCGATGACCTGCACGTTGTACTTCGCGAGGACGCCGGCTTCGGCAAGGCTGGAGGAGAGGTTCAAGGCGGTCTGGCCGCCGAGGTTCGGCAGGAGGGCGTCCGGACGTTCGCGCTTGATCACGCGTTCCACGCCCTGGATGTTAAGCGGTTCGATGTAGGTGTGGTCAGCCATGCCGGGGTCGGTCATGATGGTGGCCGGGTTCGAGTTGACGAGGACGACCTCGTAGCCGGCCTTGCGCAGCGCCTTGCACGCCTGGGTGCCGGAATAATCGAATTCACAGGCCTGGCCGATGATGATCGGGCCGGAGCCGATGATGAGGATTTTTTTAATGTCTTGCCGCTTCGCCATGGTGATATCTCCGTGTTTTATCGTTGGCAGATTCTCAAAAAACCAAATTGAAATAATATGCCATAAAATCCCAGGATTTCAAGGGAAAAACGTGTTTTTTCGCGAAAAAAAGGCGGTCTCCGCAGAGGGAGACCGCCGATGACTTGCGTCGGAAAAAAGTCCGAACGGATCACTTCTTGAGGGCCGCCTGGCCTTTCTGAAGGGATTTGAGCACGGAGTAGTAGCAGGGCTTCGGATCGAGGTTGTTGTCGAAGAGAAGCGGCTGACCGCCGCGGAGCCAGGACCAGCCGTCGCCGATACCCCAGAGGGTGACCGCGTAAATATCTTTGTGATATTTGGCGAAGAGGTCGAAGAGGTCGGCATAGCGCTTCGCGAGGGCTTCGGCGGAGCTGTCGGCGTTGCCCTGGACGCTGTCGTCGCGTTCGAGGCCGCGTCCGCTGTTGCGGAAACCGTTGCGGGTGTTGACGTCCATTTCGGAGATGATGATCTTGCAGCCGGTTCCGGCGTAGGCCTTGAACGCGGCTTCGATGGTCTCGATGGACGGATCGTCGTTGCTCTGCCAGTGGGCCTGCATGCCGATGGCGTCGATTCTTATGCCTTTGGCCTTGAAGTCATTGACCATCTTCACGACGGCCTGGACCTTGCCGGGCTTGTACATGTTGAAGTCGTTGTAGACGAGCAGGACTTTTTCTTCGCCGAGTTCCTTGGCGACCTTGTCGGCGATCTTGAACGCCTGTTCCATGTAGTCGTCGCCGATGGCGGCACGCCAGTTGCCGCCGAAGCCGCCCGTCGCACGGACTCTGCCGTCGTCTTCGAAGCACTCGTTGCAGACATCCCAGCTGTCGATTTTGCCTTTCCAGTGGGTCATGAGGCCGCGGATGTGGTTTTCGAGGCGCTTCAGAACGAGTTCGCGGCTGGCGCGGCCGTTGGGGGCGCTGGAATCCTGGAAGACCCACTGCGGGGTCTGGCTGTGCCACATGAACGTGTGGCCATGGACCTTCATGTTGTGCTTCTGCGCGAATTCGACGAGGGTGTCGCCGGCACGGAAGTTGAACTGGCCTTCCTGCGGTTCCGTGGCGTCGAACTTCATCTCGTTTTCGCAGGTCAGACGGTTGAAGTCCTGCGCGAGGATGTCGGAGGCGATGAGGTCGCTGAACGCACGGGTCGGAGCCGCGTTGCCGATCAGGAAGAGACCTTCGGCGGCGTCGCGGAGACGGGTGGGTTCATCGGCGGCCTGCGCATGGAACGCGACAGCGGAGAGGCAGATGCCCGCCACGATGGCGGAGACGGATTTCATAGAGATGAACATGTTGTTTATCCTTGTGTTGGGTTATGTTGAATAGAGCTCAGGAATTATTTGAACTGGTACCAATCGAGCAGAGCGGTGCTTTCCACCGGCTTGGGACCGGCAGGCTGCTGTTGCTGCTGGCCGGGACGCTGGCCGCCGAAGCCGCCGAAACCGCCCTGCGGAGGCTGGCCGCCGCCGAAACCGCCGCCGAAGCCACCCTGCGGGGGCTGGCCGCCGCCGAAACCGCCGAAGCCCTGGCCGCCCTGGCCCTGACGACGCGGACGCTGGCCCTGGCCGCCCTGGCCCTGACCGGCGGGACGCTGGCCGCCGAAGCCGCCCTGGCCCATGCCCTGCGGGGGCTGGCCGCCGCCGAAACCGCCAAAGCCGCCCTGGCCCATGCCCTGCGGGGGCTGGCCGCCGCCGAAGCCGCCGAAGCCCTGGCCGCCAGCGGCCGCCACGGTGACGACGTCGGAGGAATCAAAGAGAGCCGCGGCCGCCGGAGCGCCCTGGACTTTGAACACGAAATAGAGGTAATCGAACACGCCGTCGACGGCCTTGTCGAGCTTGAAGTTGAGTTCCTTCCATTCGCCGTTGGTGTTCGGGAGCTTCACGGTGGCGAGCAGATCGCCGTCGGCCGTGCCCTTGCGGATCTCGATGGAGGTGTTGTCGTCCTTGGCGCTGTACTTGAGCGTGCCGCCGGTCGGCTTCTTGGAGAAGTCAACGCCGGAAACGCGGATCCAGCTGTTGTTCTGCATGGAGGCGAGGACGGTCTCCTTGTTCGGGCCCATCGTGCTCTTCAGACCGGGCATCTGTTCCTGCTTGGCTTCTTCCTCGGTGAGGATCTTGCCGGACTTGTTCATGGTGACTTGTAGAACATCTCGTCGAGGTTCACGCAGCGGGAATCGCTCTTGTTGCGGAGGTTGCTGGCGATGGCGAGCTTGCGGTCATGATACGCGATGTACCAGTGGCCTTTGTACTCGATGATGGAGGCGTGGTTGTTGTTGCCGAGGTTCTGCTTCGGGTTGTCGAGGATGGTGCCCTTGTACTCGAACGGACCGGTCGGGGAATCGCTGACCAGGTAGTCGATGTTCGCGGTGGGGCTGAACTGCGTGCTGTAGGAGAAGTAGTATTTGCCTTTGTACTTGTGCATGTAGGAGGCTTCGAAGAACTTCGGCACGTTGAGGTGGATCGCCTGCGGATGGAGGCTGATCATGTCCTTGTTGAGCTCAATGATACGCGCCTGGTCGTTGCCGTTGCCGCCGTAGTACACGAACGCGCGGCCGTCGTCATCGACGAATCCGGCGGGGTCGAAGAGCCAGCGGGAAGCGTAGTTGGAGACGTTGCCGGCGATGAGGGTCTTTCCGAGCGGATCCTTGTAGGGGCCTTCGGGCTTGTCCGCCACGGCCACGCCGATGGAGGAGCCGCCGTCCGGGAAGTAGAGGTAGACTTTGCCGTCGCGGATCGCGGTGCCGGGAGCGTAGCAGTGTCCCGCCCACGGAGCAACGGTCTGATCTTCGCCGTAGGGGCCTTTGCCGCGGCCGTAGCCGAAGTCGTGGTTTCTGCCGACGGAGAACACGAAACCGTGGTCGGTCCAGTTCTGGAGGTCGTCGGTGGAGACCAGTTCGTAGTCGAAGAGGTCGTAGCCGCGCTGGTTGGCGATGTCATGGCTGCAGATGATGTAGATGCGGTCGTTGAACACGAAGGCGTTCGGGTCGGCCGTGTACACATGGCTGATGACGGGCTGATCGGCTTTCACGACGCCGGCGGCGCACACGAGCGTGCAGATTGCCGCGAACATCGCTTTCAGAGTTTTGTGGGACATAGTTTGACTCCTTGCAATTTGTTAGCCGGACACTGTTGCGGATATCCGGCGGACGATTGACAAAATTTATCGTTTTTGAGCTCAAAGGAGCGGAAAGTCCGCTTCTTTTCATGCTACTATACAAGCTCGTTCCGTTTTTTCAAGCCCTAAAACCGCCCAAATATGGATTTTTTCCGAAAAAATAATATATTTCCTGATGCTTTTTCCGGAAAAGATGATCGGTTATGCTCAAAAAAGAGGCGTCGGGAAGGTGTCACAATCGTGACAGAGGGCGGATCACGTGGGTATGACATGGGCGCTCCGAAAAAAAGGAAACGGCGATGAAACCAGTTTTCCGTGCGGAAAGATGCGGACATGGATCCGCCGGAAAATGATTCGCCGGTTGCATTTTTCCCCGGCCCGTGGTATAGTAATCCAACAAACACCGCCGTCAACGCCGTTCAAACAAAAGGAGTACGCCATGAATGAACTTTGGAATACGCTGGTCGACCTGCTGACGAAATACGGGATCCTGCGGATCCTGCTCGCGATCATGGTCCTCTTCGCCGGGTGGATTGTCGCCTGGATCCTTCAGAAACTCACCTTCAAGTGCATGCGGAAGTGCCGCATCGGGGAACGCCTCTCCGTGTGCATCTCGGACGACGCGACGGCTCCGACGGCACGCGCGGAAAAGATCGCCGCGCGCATCGTCTTCTGGATCGTCTTCCTGCTTGCCGTGGTGCAGGCGCTGAACCTGGTCAGCCTGCACGAGGCGGCTTCGCCGATCCGCGACGTGCTCGCCGACGTGATCGGATTCCTGCCGAACCTCTTCGCCGCGGCGGTCCTCGGTCTGATCGCATGGGGCGTGGCGGCGGCGGTCCGGTACGCCTCGCTGGTCCTGATGCACGCGCTGCGCCTGGACGAGAAGGTTGAGGGCGCGGTCGACACGGGCGGGCGCGAATGCAACCTGAGCTTCACGATCGCGACGACGCTCTTCTGGCTGATCATCCTGGCGTTCGTTCCGGCGATCCTCGGCGCACTGCGGATCACGGGTCTGGCTCGTCCGTTCGAGGTGATGACCGCGGACGTGCTGCGGTATCTGCCGCGCATCTTCGCGGCGGTACTGATCGCCGCCATCGGACTCTTCCTCGCCACCATCCTGCGCAAGCTCGTGGAACGCATCGTCCTGGCGTCCGGCGGGCTGGGCGACGCCGAGGAGGCGGGCGGGAAACTCTTCTCCCGCGACAGCCTCGCGCGCATTTGCGGCGTACTGGTCTTCGTCTGCATCGTGATCCCGGTGTCGGCGGCGGCGCTCTCCGCGCTCGGCATCGACTCGCTCACCAATTCCGTCTCGAAACTCTTCACGCGCATGCTGAACTCCGCCGGGAACATCGCTGCGGCCGCCATCGTGCTGTTCGTGGCGTTCGCGGTCGGCGCGCTGGTCGCCCGGCTGGTGTCGCGTCTTCTGGCGGACGCCGGACTGGACCGCCGCATCGGCGAACTCGGCTGGAAGGCGCAGGGCAGCATGAGCCCGTCGAACGTAGTCGGCAAGCTGCTGTTCGCAGGCATCCTGATCTTCGCACTGGTCGCCGCGCTCGAAATTCTCCAGCTGGAGGAATCCGCCAAGCTCGTGCGTTCCTTCCTGCCGTTCGCCGGACGCCTTGTGCTCGGCGCCGTGGTCTTCCTGCTCGGCATGATGCTGGCGAACCTCGCCGCGGATTTCGTGCGCAGCAACGGCGTGGAATCGCGCGTCTTCCTCTTCGCGGCGCGGATCGCCGTGCTGTTCTTCGCGGGCGTTGCGGCCCTGACCACGGCGGGAATCGGCGGATCGGCTGCGCTTCTGGCGTTCGGGATCGTACTCGGCGCGTTCGCGGCGGCGTTCGCGATCGCGTTCGGTCTCGGCGGACGGAATTTCGCCGAACGCAAGCTGGAGGAATGGGACCGGGAGCACTCCGGCGACAAAAAAGACACGAAATAACCCCGAAACCGGGAAACGGACCAATGCCGTACGGAAACGGCGCGGAACGACGGGAGAAGACTGCCGGAGCGGTCTCCTCCCGATTTTTTATCGGCCAAATAAACGTTTTTTTGGCGAAATCGTTTTCATTTTTCGCGTGTTTGGTGTATATTAATGTTTCGCGAAAAACACATGCCGCATCCGCAAAGGCCGTCCGCCGTGAACAACACGAACCCTCCGAAAAAGAAAAAATCCAGACTCGTCATCAATGCCGAGTACGCGCTCTTCGTGGCCGTGACCTCGCTGGTCCGGCTGCTGCCGCTGCACGCGGCATACGCCGTGCTGGATTTCATCGCGTGGTCGGTGCGGCACTTCAGCAAGCGGCACGGCCCGCGCACGCCGAGGCTGATCCTGCATTCGGGATTCGTGAAGACGAAGGCGGAGGCCGACAAGCTGGCACTGGAAAGCCTGAAGCATTTCGCCAAGGTGTACGTCGAGATGGTGAAGTTCGACCAGATCGTGAACGAGGACAATTTCAGCGAGCACATCCGCATCGCGGACGATCCGCTGACACAGGAGTTCATGAACCCGGCGACCGCGCCGCAGATCATCCTGACGACCGGGCATTTCGGCAACTGGGAGCTCGCGGGCGGCCTGCACAGCTATATCACCAAGCAGCGCATGATGAGTATCATGCGTCCGCTGGAAAACCCGAAGATCGGGCGCTACGTCTACGCCCGGCGCTGCCGGTTCCTGCACCGGAGTTTCTCGAAGGACCTGGGCGTGCGTCCGCTGATCCAGGCGCACAAGGCCGGGGAGAACGTCACGATCGTGTCCGACCAGCACGCCGTCCCGCCGGAAGGCGTCGAGGTCACGTTCTTCGGGCACCCCGCCATGGCGCAGAAGACGCCCGCCTGGCTGTACCTTCGCACGCACACGCCCGTCGCGATGCCGTACCTGATCCGCGACGACAACGATTTCCACTTCACGTTCCACTGCGCGAAGATGCCCGACTATCAGCCCACGGGCAACATGGAGGCGGACATCCGCGCCGTCGCCCAGCTCTACACGAACATGATCGAAGAACAGATACGCCGCTTCCCGACGCAGTGGCTCTGGTCGCACAGACGCTGGCTGGACTGCGAACGCGGCCCGTATCCGCCGCCCGCTCCTCAACAGAAAGATGCTTCCCATGACGATCAAACACCCGTTAAGTGAGTTCAAGAACAACCGGCTGCTCGTCTCGCCGTCGGTCCTCGCCTGCAATTTCGCCTGCCTCGCCGACGAACTGAAAGCCGCGGAAGAGGCGGAGGCGGACATGATCCACCTGGACATCATGGACGGCCATTTCGTCCCGAACATCACGTTCGGCCCCCCGGTCGTCGCCTCCATGCGCAAATACACCACCCTGCCCTTCGATGTCCACCTGATGCTGGTCCACCCGGAGCAGTACGTCGAGCCGTTCGCGAAGGCGGGCGCCGACCACATCACGTTCCACATCGAGAGCGAATGCGACCCGGCGGCGGTCGTGCGTCAAATCCACGAGCTCGGCTGTTCCGCCGGGATCACGCTCAAGCCCGGCACGCCTGCCTCCGCGATCGAGGCGATCCTGCCGGAGATCGACATGGTGCTGGTGATGTCGGTGGAACCGGGCTTCGGCGGACAGAAATTCCAGCCGGAAATGCTGAAGAAGGCAACCGATATCCACAAAATGATCCGGAAGATCGGCAGTCACGCCCACATCGAGATCGACGGCGGCATCACGCGCGACAACGTCTGCGAGGCCGCCGCGGCGGGCGTGAACGTCATCGTCGCCGGGACCGCGGTCTTCCGTGCGCCGGAGGGCATCAAAGCAGCCGTCGCCGAACTCCATGAAGCGCAGAAGGCCCTGCCGAAAGAGGCACCCGGCAAGTAAACATTTCATCCGAAAGAAGGTTTTCCATACGATGGACCGTGAACACAAACTTTTCCCCGCCGACTGGCAGAAGCCGGAATCCGGCGGATTCGTGCGCTGCAACGTCTGCCCCCGCCACTGCCTCATCGCCGAGGGACGCACCGGATTCTGCGGCGTCCGCCTCAATCAGGGCGGCAGGCTCTATTCCATGGCATACGGCTATCCCTGCGCGCTCCAGATCGACCCGATCGAAAAGAAGCCGCTGCGGCATTTCCGGCCCGGTACGCAGGCGTTCTCCGTCGGCACCTACGGATGCAACCTCAAATGCCTGTTCTGCCAGAACAACCATCTGTCGCGCGAGAAGTTCATGCCGCACGCCGCCTACCGCTACTACACGCCGGAAGCCCTGATCGAGCTCATCCGCCGCCACGGCAGCGAATGCGTGGCGTTCACGTTCAACGAGCCGGCGGTCTGGGCGGAATACGTGCGCGACTGCGCCATCCTCGCCCGCCGGGAGAAGATCAGCACGATCCTCGTCTCCAACGGGTATTTCTCCGATGAGTGCATGCAGGACGTCTTCCCGCTCTTCGACGCGGCGAACATCGACGTGAAGGGCTTCGGCGACTTCTACCCGACCATGTGTTCCGGCGAACTCGAGCCGGTGAAACATTCCTGCGAGTTCTTCAAGAAAGTCTGCGGCGGCCACCTGGAGCTGACTAACCTCGTGATCCCCGGCAAGAACGATTCGCAGCAGCAGATCGACGACTTCCTGGACTGGGTGCGCGACGACCTCGGCATCGACACGCCCGTGCATTTCACCGCGTATCATCCGGCGTACCTGTACCACGACAGCCCGCGCACGCCGCGTTCGGAGCTGGACAGCATTCAGGCGCACGCGAAGAGCCGCGGATTCCCGAACGTGTACCTCGGGAACATCTGCTGAGAAACGCGTTTTTCGCGCCAAGAATGCCGGACGGCTGAAGGATCAGCCGCCCGGCGTTTTTTCGATTTAAATTAGGGGGTATTGTCAGAACCCGAGGTCGGGCTGAACGTCCCACGAATCCTCTTCGCGTTCGGTGTCGGCGGGCTTTTGAGGTTCAGCCGGTTTTTCGGCGGGCTTTGTCTCCGGAGCGGGAGACGGCTCGGGAGTCGTGACTTTCTCCGCCGGTTTCTCTGCTGGTTTCTCCACGGGCTTCGCCACTACAGGCTTCACAGGCGCAGGCTTCACTTTTTCAGCGGGCTTTACTTCCGGGGCTTTCTTCGCCTCGGACTGAGGCGCAGGTTCAGGAGCCGCCTCCTTTTTCGCGCGACTGCGGCGGACAACAGGTTTCGCCTCCGGTTCGGGCGCGGACTCCGGTTCGATGGGCGTTTCCTGAACGGGTTCCGGCGCGGGAGCGGATTCAACCACAGTTTCTTCCACAGGCGCGCCGCCATTATTTCCGCCCTCGCCGCCATTGTTATCCTCCGGCGGGACCTCGACAAGCTCGGGTTCCGGCGCGGCGTCGGTCTCGTCCAACAGGCGCACGAATGTGATCTTCAGGAGCTTGCGCGGGGAGATCAGGATACCGCCGGCCTTCGGGGAACGTTCCGGCGCGTCCATCAGCGAAATCTGCTGAATCTGCTTGGCGCGGATCGGCGTATCGACCTTGATCTCGTAAATGGCGTTCGGACGCGGCGTGATGAGCTCCAGGCGGCAGCCGTCCGGAATGATGCGGTATTCGCGGTCCTTGATGAACGACGCGATACGCGTCCGCTTGAAGTACGCGCGGCCGGTTTTCTTCTCGGAGTAGACGACGCCGAACACGGTGGTCTTGTCGTAGCGGCGGAACTCGAACAGGCGGTCGATGAAGATCTTGTCGGGGATGTCGATGACCTTGAAGTCGCCGGAGCGCTCCACGCAGAGAAGATGGTCGAATTCGTTGCACAGCACGATGTCGTCGCTCTTCACGGAGGTGCCGATGTAGCAGTTCTTCTTGTCCCAGCCGACGCGGATGTTGGAAAGCGCGGCGACGCTCTTGTCGATCTTGGCGAAGGGTTCGAGGCGGATTTCGGTGCGGCGCGGGAACATGTCGCCGTATTTCGCGAGCAGCCCCTCGATGTATTTGATCGTGTACTGCTTGATGTGCTTCAGGTTCTTTTCCGCCTCGCGGAGGTCCTTTTCCAGCGATGCGATCTCCTCGCGGTTCTTGCTGACTTCAAACGCCGCGATCCTGCGGATCGGTATCTCGACGAGGCGTTCGATCTCGGAATCCGGGATCACGCCCTGCGCCAGCTGGGCGAGGCGGGCGGCGTCGGCAGGCGCGGGCTCCGCGATGTGCGGCCCTTTTTCGATGGCGTCGTGGAGCGCCTGCACGAGCGGGAGCCATTCGTCCTTGAACTGTTCGAGTCCATTGCGGACAGCCTGGAACATGGCTTCCTTGGTCTTGCAGGTCTCGATCTTCTTGTATATCTTCTCCTCGATGAAAATCTGCGCGAGGGTGCGGGCGAGAATCCTGTCGATGCACTTGGCGGCGACGAGCTGGAGTTCCCAGGTCAGATACTGCACGAGCTTTTCGGTGTTGCGGCGGAGGATTTCACTGGCGCTCATGCGGACGGGCCGGTTGTCGCGGATGACCATGTACATGCAGGAGATGCTGACCTGACAGTCCGTGTAGGTGTAGAGGGCGTTGATCGCCTTCTCCGGGCTGTAGCCGCGCTGAAGCGAGAGTTCGATGTTGACCTTGTCATCCGCGGTGTAGTCGTGGAACGAGGAAATCTTGATGCGGGACTTGTTGACGGCGCTTTCGATGGAGTCCATCAGCTTGGAGGTGTCAGTGCCCGCGTGGATTTCGCTGATGACGATGTCGTGTTTTTCGGCGGCGATGCGGGCGCGCAGCACGATCTTGCCCATGCCGTCCTGATAGTCGGAGACATCCATGATGCCGCCCTGGAGGAAATCGGGATAGATCTGGAACGGCTCGCCCTTCAGGATGGAAATCTGCGCCCGCAGAAGCTCGTTGAAGTTGTGCGGGAAGATCATGGTGCGCGTGCCGACGGCGAGGCCGTTGGTGCCCATGAGGAGGAGCGTCGGAATCTTCGAGGGGAGGCAGACCGGCTCCTTGTTGCGGCTGTCGTAGGAATCCACGAACGTGGTGATGTCGTTGTTGAAGAGGACGTCGCGGCCGAGTTTGGAGAGACGACACTCGATATATCGCGGGGCCGCGGCGGCAGTGCCGAGGATGATGTCGCCGAACGAGCCCTGCTTGTCGATGAAGCATTCCTTGTTCGCGAGGTTCACAAGGGCGTCGCCGATGGACGCGTCGCCGTGCGGATGGTATTTCATGGTGGCGCCGACCACGTTCGCGACCTTGTGGAACGTGCCGTTGTCCATCTGGAAGAGCGTCCAGAGGATGCGGCGCTGAACCGGTTTCAGGCCGTCGTCGACGTCCGGGATCGCGCGGTCCTTGATGACGTAGGACGCGTATTCGATGAAGTTGCGGTCCATCATCTCCCGCAAGCGCTGGTTCGGAGAGGAATCGACCGCGTCGGACGCGGATTCGTCATCGCCCATTTCGTCGGACTCCGGCGGATAGTGCATATCGGGATCGTAGTATTCGGTTTCGGGCGTATCGGACGGGAGATTGGAGGAGGCGTCGCGGTCGGGTCCGGAGGGAGGCGTGAGGTTCTTTTTCGGCATGATGGGTCAGACCAGATTGTTTTGGATATGTTCCCAGCGGGTCTCGTCGTTGCTGCCCATGTAGAACCGCAGCATTTCGTGGATGCCCTTGGTGTTTTCGAGGGTGACTTTTTCGAGGCGGATGTCGGGCCCGATGAACTGTTTGAACTCCTTCGGCGAAATCTCGCCGAGACCTTTGAAGCGGGTGATCTCGGCGGACTTGCCGAGCTCCTTCGCGCGGTCGTCGCGCTCCTGTTCGGAGTAGCAGTAGAACGTCGTCTCCTTGTTGCGGACGCGGAAGAGCGGCGTTTCGAAGATGTAGAGGTGTCCGGAGATCACGAGCGACTCGAAGTACTGGAGGAAGAACGTGAGCAGGAGGTTCCGGATGTGCAGGCCGTCGACGTCGGCGTCGGTCGCGATCACGACCTTGGCGTAGTTCAGGTTCTCCACGTCCTCCTCGATCCCGAGCGTGCGCATGATATAGAACAACTCTTCGTTGGAGTAGATCGCGTCGAGCTTCTTTCCGAAGCAGTTGAACGGCTTGCCGCGGAGGGCGAAAACCGCCTGATAATTAGGGTCGCGGCTGGTCACGAGGGACGAGCCTGCGGAATCGCCCTCGGTGAGGAAGATCATGGTCTCCTCGGCGAACTTCGAGCGGTCGCCGAAATGGTGGCGGCAGTCCTTGAGCTTGTTGTTCCGCAGGGAAATGCGCTTCGAGATGGCTGCGCCCTTCTTCTGGACCTTCTGTATCTCGCGGCGGACCTGTTCGTTGTGCTGGATCTTTTCGAGGAGGAGGTTTGCCTCATCGGGGTGCTTCAGGAGGCTGTCGACGACGGCCTGCTTCACGGTGCCCTCGATCCAGCCGCGCACGTCGGTGTTGCCGAGCTTGTTCTTGGTCTGGGACTCGAACAGCGGCTCCTGGATCTTCACGGCGATGGTGCCGAGGATGCCGTCGCGGATGTCCTTCGGGTCGAAGTTCTTGTTGAAATGCTCGTTGATGGCGCGCGTGATGCCGCCCTTGAACGCGGAAAGATGCGTGCCGCCGTCGCTCGTATACTGGCCGTTCACGAACGAAAAATAGCGTTCGCCGGTGTCGGCCGTGTGGCAGAACGCGAATTCAAGCGTGGAATCCTTGTAGTGGATCGGCTGGTAGAGGGACGCGCCCTCGTCGAGCTTGGATCGCACCAGGTCCAGCAGGCCGTTCTTCGAATAATACCGCTGGCCGTTCAGGTAGAGCGAAAGCCCGCTGTTCAGGTACGCGTACATCCAGAGGCGGTTTTCCACCTCGGACGGACGGATCTCGTAGTTCGGGAAGAGTTTCGGATCGGGCGTGAAGCGGATGCGCGTGCCGGAATGCTCCGTGCCGGGGTCGAGGTATTCCTCGTGGTCGAGGATGCCCTCGCGGAAGACCGCAGTGCGGCATTTGCCGTCGCGCCAGGACGTGACCTCGAAGTTCGAGGAAAGCGCGTTCACGGCCTTCGTGCCGACGCCGTTCATGCCGACGGAAAACACGTATCCGTCCTTGTTGAACTTGCCGCCCGTGTTGATCTTCGAAACGCAGTCCACGAGTTTGCCGAGCGGGATGCCGCGTCCGTAGTCGCGCACGGTGAAGGAGCCGTGGTCGGAGGCGATGTCAATGCGCCGTCCGAAGCCCATGATGTATTCATCGATCGCGTTGTCCACGACCTCCTTGAACATCACGTAGATACCGTCGTCGGGGTGCGAACCGTCGCCCATGCGGCCGATGTACATGCCGGGACGCTGCCGGATGTGGGCGAGCGCATCGAGTGTCTGAATGCTGTCGTCGTTATATTTTGAACGGGCGGCGTTCGATTCCGCCTGTTTCATCAGGTCGTCCTGTACGATGTCGATGTCATTGTCCGGGGTCATGCTGTGTAGTCCGTTCTCCGCCGCGTTCAGTGCCGTTCCCGCTCAAATCGTCTGCTGCGTTCCATGCCGGAACCGTCTTCGCGGGCATCTGTGTGCAAGGTATTCTCCGATACGGCGGTGCTGTGCTGGTTGATTCTTTCTTTTCACCCTAATAATATACCCCGGATTTTGATTTCTGCAAGGTCGTTTCCCCCGAAAAAAAGCGAAAAAACCGATGCGGCTTTTTCGCTTCCGGTCATGGGAATCAAGGAGAAGCCTCTTTAGCAAGGGGGGATCATTCCGGGGCGGACGCATCATCGGCGGACATGCCAAACGGCGCGGAGTCAGGGATGGATTTGATCTGACCGCGAATCTCATTGAATCTGCGTTCCTGAAACGCACGCCACAAGCTCCACGAGGCGATGCGTCCGTATTGGTCGAAGATGAAATAGACCGTGATGCAATGCTCTTTGGGCTTCCCTGTTTTTCGTCCGGTCGTCCATCTGACGTCCGTTTTCGCAAGGAGCCAGTCCGCGTAGGAATCCAGCAGGTCCATCTTGAAGACCGGCGGGATCGTCCATTCGGACGGGATGGACAGAAAACTTTTTTTCACGACAACCCCGGAGTAATCATATTGCGGGCTGTACGGCTTCACTTCGCCACGATTGATTTTGTCCAGTTCGTTGAAATAGATTTGCGCCAGATGGACGACCGACTCAAGCGTCGCATTCGTGAGCCGCAGGTTCGATATCTCGGGAGCTGAAGCGACAAGACGGTATTCGACGAAATGATCCCGCAGGGGCTTCTCCGCACCTGAGAAGCCGATCGCGAATTTTTGTTTCCAGTTGCCGTACAGATATTTCAACACGCTGTCGTTGCGCGAGAAAACATTGATGACAGGTTCCCTGGAACACCGGATCATATCGTTCAGGTCAATATCAAAATCCACCGCCGCGCCCAGCAGAACAATCCGCCCGACCGTTATGCCGTTTTCCGCAAGGGATGATGCCGTTTTGGCAACGATCCGTCCTCCCATCGAATGCCCGATCAGGATCAGTTCGGACCGTTCACCTTCCGGCTTCTTTCCGATGTATTCCGTGACACTGTCCGCAAAAGCATCGGCATTTTCGATCACCCGATCCATTTTCACGGAATTGGACTGCCACGTCAGAACCGTGATCTTTTTCCCCGGGTAGAGCTTCCGGAGACAGGCTTCATAGCTTCCGTCTTGAGCGGTCTCCGTCAGCCAGCCGGGAATGAAGACGACCTCACCGGCATAGATAACACAGAAGAGGATAAACAGAAAGAACGATAAAACCTGTTTTGAAAATGTCTTCATAGCACCGAGTCATCCTCTTGGAGCGCCAGTTTATGATTTATTGAAGTGACAAGGACAAATTATATCGTTACTATAGCAGAGTTTATCCGGATGTCAAGCCCGAAGACGAAAAAAGCAATGCGTCCACGACTGACGGGCGCATTGTCGAATATGAGTTTTAAGGAAGGCGAATGATTAAAGGACCGGAGTCGGGGCGGCTCCGGGATTCTTCGTCGCCTTCGTGTCGACCTTGGCGGGCGTGAAATCGTAGATCTTCACGTTGCTCTTGGCGCGTTCCGCCTTGAGCATCGCCTGAATCTCCTCGGAAACAGTCTTGTCGACGAGGAAATCGTGAATCTCGCCTTTGACCTTGTCGAGCGGCATGTAGCCCTTCGGATCCTGTTTCAGGAGCTTGATGATGTGGTAGCCGAACTGCGAGTGGACGGGTTTCGTGAATTCGCCGGGCTTGGCGAGCTTGAACGCGGCTGCGGCGAAATCCGGGTCGAGCATGCCGGACTGGTCCAGCAGCATGCCGTCCTTGTCGAACGGCGGGAGTTTGCCGTTGTCGCGCTTGCCGGAGGGGCAGTTGCTCTTTTCCTGCGCGAGCTTGTCGAAGCTGGCGGGATCCTTCACGAGTGCGGCGTAGATATCGTCGATCTGCTCCTTCGCGAGCTTGTCGGCCTTGGTCTTGATCTCCTTCTCCTCCTTGGAGTCGAGGGCGGAGACGGGTTCGCACTGGATCAGGATGTGCGCGACCGTGATGCTCTCCGGGACGGCGAACTTCTGCTGGTTTTCGCGGTAGAACTTCTCGACGGCCTCATCGTTGACGGTCTTTTCGGTCTTCTCGATGAAGTTTTTCTCCTCGTAGGCGGCGATGGCGGCGTTGCCCTGGATGTCGTCTTCCTTCGCGATCTCGTCGCGGTATTCCTCGAGCGAAAGGCCGCGTTCCTTGAGCTGGGCTTTCACGGCGTCGACCTGTTCGGCGGGGAGCTTCTTGATGGAGGCGTCGAAATGCGTCTTCACGAGCTGCTCGGACGGCACGAACCCGGCTTCCTTCGCCTTCTGCTTCAGGATCGCGGTGTCGATCTTCTGTTCGATGTACTGCTGCATGGCGGTGCGCAGGTAGGATTCTGGCGTGAGGGCCAGGACCTGCTGGGAGACCTTCTTCGAGAGGAGCAGATCCACGATATCCTTCTTCGTGATCTTCGTGCCGTTGACCTCGGCGACCACGTCGGGCAGGAAGGAAAGCGCCTTCACGACTTCATCCTCGGACGCGGGCTGGGACAGGAGCGCGCGGCGGATGGCGGCCTCGGCGGCCTCGTCACCGGCGGTGGCGGTCTTCGGCGTCGTCGCGGCGCCCAGGCCCAGGTCGGGAGTGCCCCTCAGGGACAGCGTCGACGGGCTGCTCTGTGCGACGACGGAAAACGATACGGCACATGCCGCGAAAAAGACAAACATGGATTTGCAGTTCATCGTGAGAACCTTTCTGTTGCTGAATGATTATGGATTCGCGGGCCGCGTGTTCAACCAGGCTTCGAACCCGGCGATCTGGGCGGCGTTCGCGTTCATTTCCAGAAGCGCGGTCAATGTGGCGGCCTCGTTCTTCCGTCCCGCCGCGGCGGCGTCCATGGCGTCCTGCATGAGCGCCACGCAGGCGTCGGCCCGTTCCACGGAGGCGCGCACTTCGGCCTCCTTGGTCATCGCGGCCGCATACGCCGGAAGTTTCGGGAAGTATTTGGCGTTTGTCTTGGCAAACGCGCTCAAATCGGCGGCGGCGGCGCGGACGTCGTCGGAAAACTCCGCCGCAAGCATTTTTTCGTTCAGACGCTGCGCTTCGAGCAGAAGATCGACCTGGGTCTTCGCGTCGGTCACGGAGGTGCTGACATCGCCGTATTTGAGGCAGTAGGCGTCAAGCTCGGCCGAAGCTCCGGCGATGTCGCCCGCGTCGAGCTTGGCCTTCGCCGACGCGATCACGGTGTTCGCGCGGACAATGTGCTCGAAATCGGAAAGAAACATGTTCGTGGGATCGATGCTGCGGTAGGTGTCGATGTTTTTGAGCGCGGCCTCGTTGTTCTTGCGGTCCAGATTTTCGAAGATCTCCAGCAGGGCGCGGGAACGCTCCATGGGGGCGGGCGGAGCGGACTTGGAGCAAGACACAAGGCATGAGAGCGCGATTCCGGCCAGGACGGCCGTGAACAGCGCGTATCGGACAGAATGATGCGCGGAGGTTGTTTTCATGATGGTCTTTCCAATCTGGTTCTATAGACAGCGGGTCCGGGAACTTTGTTCCAACGGACCATTTAATATACTCGCCATTCCCCGAAAAAGCAAACGCCCGTCTCCCGGACGGAACCGGAAGACGGGTGAATCGTTCAGACGAACCGCATGTGATGCGCGGGAGACGGGACTTGCGCCCGTCCGCCGCCGCGGGGTCAGCCTCTGCGGGAACGGAGACGTCCGCGCTGGAGGAAGCCCTCGTAGTTTTTCATCACCAGGAGCGATTCCATCTGGGAGAGCGTGTCAATGGTCACACCGACAATGATCAGCAGGCTGGTGCCGCCGAAGAACGACGCGACGGCGTACGGGATCTTCAGCCACATCGTGAGGAGCATCGGGAAGACGGAGAGGCCGCACAGGAAGATCGCGCCGGCGAACGTGATGACGGTCATCAGGTCGTCGAGGTAATCGCAAGTGGGCTTTCCGGGCCGGATGCCGGGCACGTAGGCGCCTTCCTTCTTCAGGTTGTCGGCGATCTGCACCGGGTTGAACATGTTCGAGACCCAGAAGTAGGAGAACGCGAGGATCAGCGCGCCGTACATCAGCATATAGGAGTAGGACCCGTGGTTGAAGTACTGCTGAAGCGCGGCGATCTTTGCGTTCGGGATGAGCCTCAGGAACATCGGCGGGAACATCAGGATCGCGCCGGCGAAGATGATGGGCATGACGCCGGGGAAGTTGACCTTGAGCGGCATGTAGGTGCTGCCGCCCGCGACCTTGTTTCCGACTGTCTTGCGCGCCATCTGGATCGGCACTTTGCGGACGCCCTGGCAGAGGATGATCGTGAGGGCGGTCACGACTGCGAAGATGATGATCAGAAGGAGCACGTGCGGGAGACGGAAGTGACCGCCGCCGGCCGCGCCGCCGCTCTGGTACATGTCGTACAGCTGGGCGATCGCCTTCGGGAGACGGTCGATGATGCCGATCGTGATGATGATCGACACGCCGTTTCCGATGCCTTTGTCCGTGATCTTCTCACCGAGCCACATCAGGATCATCGTGCCGCAGGTCAGGATGATGACCGAGAAGAAGATGAACGCGGAGATGTTGCCGCTGACGAGCGGCTGTCCGGGAAGCGCCGAGGGCAGGCCGAGGCGTTCCGGATGCGTCATCGCGATCGCGGTCATCGCGCCCTGAATGACGCAGATGACGATCGTGAGGTAGCGGGTATACTGGTTGATCTTGTTCATCCCGGCCTCGCCTTCGCGTTTGAGACGTTCAAGCGCGGGAAGGACGGGGACCAGGAGCTGCATGATGATGGAGGCTGAGATATAGGGCATGATGCCGAGCGCTCCGACGGCGAACTGCTGGAGAGCGCCACCGCTGAAGAGGTCGATCATGCCCAGGAAGCCGCCGGCACCGGCAGTATCCTGGGAGAGCTTGTCGAAATAAGCCTTGAGGTTGTGCGTGTTGACTCCGGGGCACGGGATGTTGGCCGCGATCCGGCAGACAATGATGACCGCTGCGGAAAAAAGGATCTTATTGCGGAGATCCTTGATTTTGAAAGCGTTGATGAATGCTTTGAACATGTTGCCTCAATTTCCGGCGGAGAGCCGCAAGGGTTATTATTCGATGACTTCGACGGAGCCGCCGGCGGCCTCGATCTTGGCTTTGGCGGAGGCGGAGAACTTCTGCGCCTTGACCTTGAGGGCCTTGTTGACGTCGCCGGTGCCGAGGACCTTCAGCGGAGCCTTGTTCTTGGCGACAAGACCGGCCTTGAGGAGGACTTCCTCGTTGATCTCGGTGCCCGCTTCGAACACTTCGTTGAGGGTGCCGACGTTGACGACGTTGAAGACTTCCTTCACGCCGTGCATCTTGAAGCCGCGCTTCGGGATACGGCGGAAGCTCGGGGTCTGACCGCCTTCAAAGTGGTGACGGACGGCTGCGCCGCTGCGCGAACGCTGGCCTTTTTCACCGCGGCCGCAGGTTCCGCCCCAACCGGAGCCGTCGCCGCGGCCGACTCTGTGTCTGTTCTTGCGGGAGCCGGGAGTCGTTTCGAGACTATGCAGATTCATGATGAACTCCTTCTCTTATTTCTTGCCGAGTTTCTCAAGGACCTGGTCCTTGGTCTTCAGCAGCTCAATGGCGCGGAACGTCGCCTTGACGACGTTGGCCGGGTTGCTGGAACCGAGGGACTTGGCGAGGACGTCGACGACGCCGCCGAGGTTGAGGACGGGGCGCATGGCGCCGCCGGCGATCAAACCGGTACCGGGGGAGGCCGGACGCAGGAGGACCTTGGAGCCGCGGAATTTGGCGGTCACGGTGTGGGGGATGGTGTGCCCGGAGAGGGGCATGACGATCATGTTCTTGCGGGCAGCTTCGCCGCCCTTGCGGATGGCGTCGGAGACTTCGTTGGCCTTGCCGTAGCCGAAGCCGACTTTACCCTTGTGATCGCCGACGACGACGAGCGCGCCGAAGGAGAAGTTACGGCCGCCTTTGACGACCTTGGAGCAGCGGTTGATGCTGATGACGACTTCTTCAGTGTCGGACTGCTCGCGTTCCTCTTTGGCCGGAGCGTCTTTTCTGGATTTGTCAAAACTCATAGTGTTGATACCTCTTAGAATTGGAGGCCGGCCTTGCGGGCGGCGTCGGCGAGCGCTTTGATTCTGCCGTGATACTGGAATCCGCTGCGGTCGAAGACGACCTTGGAGACGCCTGCGGCGATGGCCTTTTCAGCGGCGAGCTTGCCGAGAGCGGCGGCGGCTTCGACGTTGCGCTTGAGGTTCAGGGCCTTGAACTCGGGAGAGAGCGTGGAGCTGGAGGCAAGCGTGACACCGGCGTCGTCGTCGATGAACTGGCAGTACATGTTGTTCGCAGTGAGACTGACGCAGAAGCGGGGGACGGAGGCCGTCCCGGCGACTTTTTTGCGGAGACGCACATGGCGAAGCTGTCTTCTGACTTGGGAATTGCGAGTCATTCTTTAATTCCTTTCACCCGTTATGCGTTCTTCTTGCCGGGCTTGATCGTGACCTGTTCGTCCGAGTAACGGACACCCTTGCCCTTGTAGGGTTCGGGCTTGCGGAAGGCGCGGATCGTGGAGGCCACGGCGCCGACGAGCTGCTTGTCGTATCCCTCGATGGAGATCTTGTAGCCGTCGGTGACGGTGAGCTTGATGCCTTCGGGCACGATGTAGTTGATGTCGTGAGAGAAGCCGAGCTTGAGCGTGAGCTTGTTGCCGGCGAGGTCGGCACGGAAGCCGACGCCGACGATCTCGAGGCCCTTGGAGTAGCCCTTGGACACGCCGATGACGGCGTTGTTGATGAGGGCGCGGTTCAGGCCGTGCATCGCTTTCGCGTTGTCGAGGTCGGTGTCGCGGGTCAGAACGATCTGATCGCCTTCGACCTTGACGGTGATGTGCTTCTGGGTGGGGATGGTGAGCGTACCGAGCTTGCCGGTGATAACGGTCGCGCCGTCTTCGACTTTGGCGGTGACGCCAGCGGGGATGGCAACCGGTTTTTTACCAATACGAGACATGATGACTCCTTGAAGTTACCAGACGTAGCAGAGGATCTCTCCGCCCACGTTTTGTTTCTCGGCGTCTTTGCCGCTCAGTACACCTCTCGAAGTGGAGAGGATGGCGATACCCATTCCGTCCTTGACCTTCGGAATGTTCTGGCTGCCGCAGTACAGTCTGCACGACGGCTTGGAAACACGCTGGAGGTTTTCGATGACGGGCTGGCGTTTGAAGTATTTCATGGTGATCTTCAGAACCTTCTTCGTTTCACCCTCGACGACATAGTCGGCGATGTAGCCTTCCTGCTTGAGGACTTCCGCGATGGCGGTCTTCATGATGGAAGAAGGCATGGAAACGACCTTCTGCATGGACATGCAGCCGTTGCGAAGGCGCGTCAGCATATCTGAAATCGGATCCTGCATACTCATTGTAGGGATTCCTTTCTGTTACCAACTGGCCTTAATCACGCCCGGGATCTGGCCGGTGGAGGCCATTTCACGGAAGCAGATACGGCAGAGTTTAAATTTGCGGATGACGGCGCGGGGACGACCGCAGGCGGCGCAACGAGTGTAGCTGCGGACTTTGAATTTCCCGCCGCGTTTCTGTTTCGCAATCAGACTTTTCTTAGCCATTTCTTAACGTCTCCTTACTTGGCGAACGGGAAGTCCAGCATGGTGAGAAGCTCCTTCGCCGCGGCGTCGGTCTTCGCGCTGGTCACGATCGTAATGTTCATTCCGAGCGGATATTTGATCTTGTCGAGGTCGATTTCAGTGAAGATCGAAACATCCGGGATGCCGAGGTTGTAGTTTCCGACGTGGTCGAAACCCTTCTTCGGAGCGCCGCGGAAGTCGCGGACGCGCGGGAAGGCGTTGTGGACCAGACGATCAAGGAACTGGTACATGCGGTCGCCGCGGAGGGTGACCATGAGACCGACGGACATGCCGGCGCGAAGTTTGAAGTTCGCGATGTTCTTTCTGGACTTGCAGACGACGGGGGCCTGGCCGGCGATGGCGGAGAGGTGGGTGCGTGCTTCGGAGAAAGCGTCCTTTTCCATCTTGGTGCCGATACCGGTGCTGATGACGATCTTCTTCAGCTTCGGGATCTCCATGACGTTCTTGAGGCCGAGCTTTTCCTGAAGAGCGGGACGGACCTGCTCATTGTAGTATTTTCTCATATCGGGCATTGTTCAGTTTCTCCGTTCACTCGGCCTTCTTCGCGCCTTCATCGGCGGAAGCGATCTTCTTGACGTTGGAGACGTGCACGGAGACGGCGCGGTCGGCGAGGCCGCCGTTCGGATTCGCGGCGCTCTTGCGGACGGTGCGCTTCTTCGTGATGCGTTCACGGTCGCGGTCGGTGGGATTCTCAATTTCGAGGACGACGCGGTCTTTCTTCTTCAGGATGGCCACGACTTTGGCGGTTTTGTTCTTCCAGCCGCCGCTGATGACCTGGACCTTGTCGTTCTTCTTGACGTGGTAGTGCTTCTGGCACTTGTTGAGTTCGTTATTCATCAGAGGACCTCCGGCGCCAGGGAAATGATTTTCATGAAGTTCTTGTCGCGAAGTTCACGGGCGACCGGTCCGAAAATACGGGTGCCTTTCGGATTCTTCTGGTCGTCGATGATCACGGCGGCGTTCTTGTCGAAGCGCAGATAGGATCCGTCGGAACGGCGGATGCGCGCGGCGGTGCGGACGACGACGGCCTTGACGACGTCGCCTTTCTTCACGGTGCCGCCGGGGATGGCTTCCTTGACGGTGGCGGTGAAGATATCGCCGATGGAGGCGATGGTCTTGCGCTGGCCGAGGACGGTGATGAGCACGATGCGCTTGGCGCCGGAATTGTCGGCGACTTCAAAACTGGATTGCATCTGAACCATGGTTCAAGTCTCCTCTTATTCGCTGCGGCTGATGATTTTGACCAGGCGCCAGCGCTTGGTCTTGCTCAGGGGGCGGGTCTCCGCGATCATGACCTGATCGCCGACCTTCGCTTCGTTGTTCTCGTCGTGAGCCGCATAACGGACGTGGCTCTTGACGACCTTCTTGTACCGGGGATGCGCGGAACGCGTCACGATCTCAACGACGATCGTCTTGTTCTGGGCGTCGCTGATGACGTTTCCGACGCGCGTTTTCCGGTGGCCGCGCACGACGGCTGCGGCAGCGGTATCAGTCTTAATGGTTTCGTCCATTTCAGGTATTCCTTATTTGCCGGCCGAAGCGCGATTGTTGAGTTCGGTCAACACCCGGGCGAGGTTGCGGCGGGCGGTACGGATTTTGGCCGGGCTTTCGAGCTGACCGGATTTGGCCTGTGCGCGGAGGAGGAACTTTTCCTTGCGGAGAGCGCCGTCGCGTGCGACGAGTTCGTCCTGCGGAAGTTCGCGGATCTGCTTCATGGCCTTATTGACAGATTTTTTATTTTTCATGACAGGTCCTTCCTCACATTAGACAGCCGGGATCCGGGAGACGAAGCGGCAGCGGATCGGGAGCTTGGAAGCGGCGAGGCTCATGGCCTCCTTCGCGAGGGTCTCGGAGCAGCCGGAGATCTCGAAGAGCATGCGGCCGGGCTGAACCGGAGCGACCCAGTATTCGACGTTGCCTTTGCCCTTGCCCATACGGACTTCCAGGGGCTTCTTCGTGCAGGGCTTGTACGGGAACAGGCGGATCCACACCTGGCCGCGGCGTTTCATGTGACGGGTGATCGCGACACGGGCGGCTTCGATCTGGGCGGCGGTCAGGAAACCGCGCTCAAACGTCTGCAATCCGAAATCGCCGAAATCCAGTTTGTTGCAGCGTTGGGACAGCCCGGCGTTATTACCGCGCTGCACCTTTCTGTGCTTTACTCTTTTTGGCATTAACGGCATTTTGCATTTCCTCCGTGAGTTCCTTGTGGCAGATCCAAACCTTCACGCCGATTTTGCCTGCGGTCGTGTTGGCCTCGGTGAATCCGTAATCGATGAAAGCCTTCAGGGTCTGAAGCGGCGTGCGCCCTTCCTTGTAGGTTTCGGTGCGGGCCAGTTCCGCGGCGCCGAGTCGGCCGGAGCACTGGATTTTGACGCCCTCGGCGCCGAGTTCCATGGCGGTCTGGATGGCCTTCTTCATGGCACGGCGGAAACCGATGCGGCGTTCGAGCTGGGCGGCAACGTTTTCGGCGACCAGCTGAGCGTTGGTCTCGGGCTGCTTGACCTCGATGACGTCGACGATGAGCTCCTGCCCCTTGTCGAGGAGCTTGCTCACTTCGTCGCGCAGCCTGTCGATCTCGGCGTCCTTGCCGCCCTTCTTGCCCAGGAGCACGCCCGGACGAGCGGCGAAGATGGTGGTGCGAACGCGGTTGAAATAGCGTTCGATCAGGATGTTGGAGATCGCAGCCTGATTGTAGTTCTTCTTGATGTAGGTGCGGACCTTGCGGTCTTCGTGGAGCCACGTTCCGAAGTTGTCCTTGCGGGCGAACCAACGGGAGCACCAATTCTTGTTCAGGGCAAGTCTGAGCCCGATCGGATTAATTTTTTGTCCCACTGTGATTTCCTTTCAATCTCAGTCGTCGGTAAGAACCACCGTGAAGTGGCTCATGCGTTTGCGGATTCTGCCCGCCATGCCGCGTGCCTTCGGACGGAACCGCTTCAGCATCGGACCGGGGTCCGCGACTGCGGTTTTGACCATCAGGGACGCTTCGTTCATTCCGCTTTCGACTGCGGCCGCCCTGGCGCATTTGAGCGTCTTGGCGAACAGCTTGGCGGCTTTTCTCGGGGAAATTTCCGCGATCGCAAGCGCGTCGGCGTAGGATTTACCCTGGATGACCCGGGAGAAATCCATACCCTTGGACGGAGCAATGCGGACATACCTTGTTACTGCCCGAACTTCCATGTTGTTCTCGCTTTGTTGTTATGGTTTTGGGTTGAAGAAAGAGCGAATTGTATGTATTTGAGCATCCCAGACCCCGCGGCACAATGCACCGCAAGACCCGGAACGGGTTTCCAATGGAGCTGCCGTCCGCCGCGTCTGATACCGGGCATTTTCAGCTTGGCTGAGTGTCCCCGGGCAAAGATAGCTTAGAACAGCAAATTGGGCTGCCGCCGCCTTTTCCGCGGCAAACAGAGTTAATACTATACATTCTCATTCCATGATTTTCCAGTCCGTTTCCAAAAAAAACGCACTTTTTTTTCGTTTTTTTTCAGTCCGGGATGGGAAAATATGGAAAATGTCAGATTCATCGTTTATTTGCTTTCCGCCGAACTGTGTCCGCGGAACAGCCGGTCGACAGCTTTCACGAACCGCATCATCCGCGTCATCCGCGGCTCGATCGCGCCTTTCGGGCAGTGTTCCTGACAGCAGAAACACCGGATGCAGTGCGGAAGATCGAAGGCGGGTTTGCCGCCGGAAAGCTTCAGGGATTTCGGCGGGCACATCTTCACGCAGACGCCGCAGCCGACGCATTTCGCCGGGTCAAGGACCGGATTCACGACCATCAGCCTGTATAGCGGTTTCTGCATCCATTTCGGGATGCCGACCCCGAGATGCATCTGCGCCATGTCCATGACGGGACGGTCCGGGAGCGCCAGCGGGGCGCAGACAGGAAGCGGGTCAGGATTGTCGATGGTTTCCGGCGCGGGAAAGAGTCCGCGCGCCTTCGCGCGTTTGATGATGTGCAGCGTGTCGGGATCGACGCCGAGGACCCGGGCCGCGACCGCGTCGAGCGCCAGGGCATCCGTGCCGCCCGCGATGAAATGCCGGTCCGCCGGAGTCCCCGCGCCGGGACCGTTGCCCTCCATGCAGGTCACGGCGTCAAGCAGATTGAAGGCCGGACGGACGACAAGGTAGAGGTCGAGGAGCATGTCTGCGAATTGGTCATAATCGCGTCCGACGGCAAGGTGCCAGGCAAGGCGGTCGCCGCCGTTGACGAGCCCGAAGAGGTTCTTGACGCAGAAGGTCAGGGTCATCATACCGTGCGTCTTGGCTTTGGCGAGATCGGCGACGAAATCGTATTCGCGGAACTCGTCGGCTATCTCGAGATTGCGGAAGAAAACGGCGTCAAGCGTGGGTTGTTTGATATAGTTCTTGAAATTTGCGGATGCGACGCCGAGCGATTTCAGCTCGTCGGCGATCCCCATGGCACGGAGGATCTGCGGCGTGGTCTGCACGGCGGGATTCTCCAGGATGGCGACACGCGACGCCCCGGCGTCCAGGAAGACTTTCGCCGTCTCGACGATAAACCGCGGGTTCACGGCCTGCGGGTCGTTTTCCCTGCGCCAGGCGAGCAGGTTGGGTTTCAGCATCACGGATTTGCCTGAGACGCCGCCTGCCGCCTCGATCTGAGGCTGCAGGACGTGTTCGAGCGCAGGACGCAGGTTCTGCGGCGAATAACCGGCGCAGGGGGCGAACGCCAGACGGATCTTTTTCTGTTCGGGCTTCACTTGCGCGTCAGCCATTGGATCAGCTCTGTGACATCCGCGATAAGGTCGGGATTCCGCGTGCATTCGGGCTTGTGGCCGGGGATGAACGCGGCGATGCGGCCGCCCCACGGCGTAGTCGCCAGATACGCCTGCGGATACGTGCGGCCGTTTATGGTCGTCTCCATCAGGACCGTGACCGGGGAGACCTGCTCGAGATCGATGTATACTTCATCGGTCGGGAGTTCGACGCGGCGGAGACGCGATGCGAGCGGATGGCGCACCTTGGCGAGCTCGACTGTACAGGGGACGACCGGATGCGTGGACGGCGCGATCCCGTCCGGGTCCTCGGGGCGAACCCAGCGGAGCCCGACCATGCCGCGCCACCAGTCCCAGCCCCAGAACGCCGCGCTGGACCCGTGAAGCAGCAGCAGATCGCCGCCTCGTTCGCAGTACGCGCGGACGGCTTTCTCCGCGCCGGCCCCGGGCATCGGCTGGCCGCAGGTGCCCGCGATCATGTGGAGCACAAGCAGCCTGCAGTCCTTCACCCAGTCGCCGGATTCGAGCAGAGACCACTCGTTTTCCGTGAACACCGTTTTCCTGCGGAAATCCTCCGGCAGAAGCTCGAAAATGTGTCTGCCGGGATTCACATCGTAATGGTCGTCGGCGAAAAAGTAGTTCATAGGGCCTCCTTGGGTTAGGCGGATGGCGGATTCAGGATTTGTACAGCTCAATAATATAGCATCGTCCCCGGATAAAATCAAAATGATGCTTGAAAAAATCAGGGCGCGCGTGTATTGTATTTTTTATCAATGTCACGAATGCGGAACGGATTCGCTTCGATCCGGCGTCCGCGGATTGTTTTAGAATGAGGTCATCATGGGACACTATTCATCGCTGCACATGGGCGGAAAATACGGATACCCGATGCCGTGTCTCGAACACGAATTCCGGCCGGCCGTGCTGGAACACGCTCTCTTCCGCGCCACGGTCGGGAAGTCGGGACGCGCAACGCCGCTGAAGCTCGCGGTCGCGACGTCCTCCGGGCAGGTCCTGACCGTGGAGACCGTCGTGTACGGCAAACCCGATACGGCGGAGTCTGCGGCGAACGTGCGGCATGCGGAACGCCTCGTGAAAAGCCTGCTGTGGATCGGCGGCGGCAGCCGGATCATCGTCGCAGGATCGGATGAGATCGCGGCGGCGCTCGCGAAGATCTACGCCCCGGACGGCGAACGAGCGTTCGATTACGCAAGCATGACGAAGATCTATGAAACTCCGCTCTCCGTGGAATCCGTGCCGTACGAAGATGCCCCGACTGCAAATGAACCTCAGAACGGCCTCGGACGCCATTTCGAGGGCTGCCGCATCGGATTCGACCTCGGCGCGAGCGACCGCAAATGCGCCGCAGTGCAGGACGGCGAGGTCGTTTTCTCCGAGGAGGTCGTATGGGATCCCTCCAAACAGGCCGATCCCGCCTGGCACCGCGAAGGCATCAACGACTCCATCCGCCGGGCCGCCGCCCATCTGCCGCGCGTCGACGCGATCGGCGGAAGCGCCGCAGGCGTGTACATCAACAACCGCGTGCGGATGGCATCGCTTTTCCGCAGCGTCCCGCCGGAACGGTTCGAACAGGAGGCCGCGCCCGTTTTCGAGTTCGCCCGCGAGGACTGGCACGGCGTGCCGTTCACGGTCGTGAACGACGGGGAGGCCGCCGCGCTCGCCGCCTCGATCCAGCTCAAGCGCAACGGCATTCTCGGGGTGTCGTTCGGCAGCAGCATGGCGGGCGGATATGTGAACGGCGCGGGATGCATCACGGGCCGCCTCAACGAGCTCGCGTTCGTGCCGGTCGACGATTCCGACTCGGCGCCGCGCGACGAATGGAGCGGCGACCGTGGATGCGGCGTGAACTATTTTTCCCAGCAGGGCGCGGCGCGTCTGGCAGAAGCGACCGGGCTTGCCTTCTCCCCGGACGTGCCGCTTCCGCAGGTGCTTCTGGGGATCCAGGCGTACGCGAAGGAAGGCGACGAACGCGCGCTGAACGTCTTCCGCAGCATCGGGACGGCATTCGGGTACACGGTCGCGGGCTTCTGCGAGTTCTACCCGGTCATCGAGACCGCCGTCATCATGGGCCGCGTGACCAGCGGCATCGGCGGCGACATCATCAGCGAGGAGGCGAACCGCGTCCTCGCCGACGTCTTCCCCGAGCTCAAAATTACCGTGGCCGTGCCGGACGACTCCATGCGGCGGCACGGTCAGGCCGTCGCGGCGGCCACGCTCCCGGAAATCCGAACTTGACTCAGCAATACTCAACCTCACATACACAGGAGAACAGAACATGAAAGAAATGACACTGATGGTGCTCGCAGCCGGAATGGGAAGCCGTTACGGCGGACTCAAGCAGATCGACCCGGTCGGTCCGGACGGCGAGATCATCCTCGACTATTCCATCCACGACGCCATGCAGGGCGGATTCAACAAGGTCGTGTTCGTGATCCGGCGCGACATCGAACAGGCGTTCCGCGAAGCCGTCGGCGCGAAGTGGGAAAAGCGCGTCGCCGTGGAATACGCGTTCCAGGAGCTGAACGCCCTGCCCGCAGGACACGGCGTCCCGGAAGGCCGCCAGAAACCGTGGGGGACAGGCCACGCCGTGCTCTGCGCCGAAAGCAAAATCGCTGGGCCCTTCGCCGCGATCAACGCGGACGATTTCTACGGGCGCAGCGGATTCGTGCAGCTCGGCAGGGCGCTGGCGGAAAACGCCGACCAAAACCGCCATTTCATGGTCGGGTACCCGCTCCGCAACACGCTCTCCAAGTTCGGCTCCGTCTCGCGCGGCGTCTGCACGGCCAATCCTGACGGCACGCTGAAGGAAGTCACCGAACGCACGAAGATCGAACCGGACGGGGCCGATGGCGCGGTCGCGGTCGACGAAAACGGCGCGAAGCTCACGTTCACGGGCGGCGAGATCGTTTCCATGAACTTCTGGGGCTTCATGCCGTCGCTGTTCGACGGTCTCCGCGGGCTCTTCGAAGACTTCCTGCGCGAGCACGGCAATGAGCTCAAATCCGAGTTCTACCTCCCCGCCGCCGTGGCCTCCATGATCGGCGCGGGACAGGCGTCCGTCGGCATCCTCGAAAGTCAGGATTCCTGGCTCGGCGTGACCTACCGCGAGGACAAGCCGCGCGTGCAGGCCGGGATCGCCGCGCTGGTCGAATCCGGCGTATACCCCTCGCCACTGCTCGCCTGAGCTCAAAACCAACGGAGACAACCTCATGCCCGTTTCCGAACGCGCCGCGATGGAATCCGCCGCTCATTTCGAGCTCGGCGGACGCGCCATTTCCGCGGCAGCGTTCGGCAGCGGGCATATCAACGACACCTTCGCGCTGACGGTCGAGAAGCCCGCGTCCGACGCTTACGTGCGTTTCGTCCTGCAGCGCATCAATCCGCATGTCTTCCCGAATCCGCTCGCCGTGATGGACAACATCGTGCGCGTGACACGGCATCTGAGGGAAAAATACGCGATCCTGCCGGACGCCGGACGGCGCGTGCTGACCGTGGTCCCGACGAAGGACGCGAAACCGTGTTGGTTCGATGAAGACGGCGCGTGCTGGCGCTGCTATCGCATGATCGAGGGCGCGGGCACGATTGACGCCGTGCGGGAGCCCGCCCAGGCGAGGACCGCGTCGTTCGCGTTCGCGCGGTTCGCCCGCGACCTCTCCGACCTGCCGCCGCCCCGCCTCCAGGAGACCATCCCGGCGTTCCACGACACCCCGGCGCGTCTGCGCACGCTGGACACCATCGCCGCCGAAGACCGGCTCGGGCGCGTCGCATCCGCCGCGCAGGAACTCGCCGAGCTCAACGCCATGCGGCACCTCGCGCCGCTCATCACGGACGGGTTCGCCGCCGGGCTGATCCCGGAACGCATCACGCACAACGACACGAAGATCAACAACGTGATGCTCGATTCCGCCACGGGCGAGGCGATCTGCGTGGTGGACCTCGACACCGTGATGCCGGGGCTGGCGCTGTACGATTTCGGCGACCTCGTGCGCGTGGCGGCGAATCCGGCCCGCGAGGATGCCGGAAAGATCAAAGACCTCGAAGCCCGCCGCGACATGTACGGCGCCTGCGCCGAGGGATTTCTGGCGGGATTCGACGGCTACCTCACCGAACAGGAGATCAAGCTCATGCCCATCGCGGGCGCCGTCATCACGTTCGAACTCGCCATACGGTTCCTTTCCGACTACCTCGACGGCGACCGCTACTTCAAGACGGCGCGCCCCGGCCACAACCTCGACCGTGCATGCACTCAGATCGCCCTCGCCCGTTCCCTCGAAAAACTCGCGAGTTGAAGCGACATCTTCGATCCGCATTCGCTTTTTTATTCGAAGTTTTCCCTTTCCGCTTGATTTTTCGCCGGTTCCGCGCCATATTATTGTATTGTTCTATTCCGGAGAATCCGCCATGACCAGACGTTTCCATCTTTGCCTCCTCAACGCCCTCGTCGGCGCAGCGTCCGCCGTCCTGCCGTGCGTCCTGCACGCCCAGGCGGTCCGCAGACCGCTCAACGGCGCATCCCTCGGCGGTTTCTCCGCCGGGACGCTCCCCGTCGTGGTGGATTCCGAGGCGGAGGCATACGGGGAATTGCTCGCCGCCGTCCGGCGCGGCGCACCGTCGCTGCTGGAACGCGTCCTGAACAACTATGCCCACACGCCGCGTCTCCTGGACCATTACCTCAACTACTACGAGACGCCGCTCATCTTCCATGCGATCTCCGAAGCCAAGCTCGAACACTGCGACATGCTGATCCGCTACGGCAGCATCGTGAATTTCCAGCTTTCGGACAACCAGTTCCGCAAATTCCAGAAGAGCGCCGCGCGGAAGATCGACTACAAACAGCCGATCAAAGGCTCCTGCACCCCGCTCGCCTACGCCTGCCACCTCCCGGTCCTTTCCGGTTCGCAGCGGCGCGACGCCCGCGCGATCATCAAGCTCCTGCTCGACTCCGGCGCGGACTGCAACCTGCCCGGATTCGAGGACAAGCCGCCCGTCGTGATCCTGGGCGAACAGGACCGCATCGACGACCTGAAGCTCGTGCTTTCCTACAAAAAGGTCGAGTTCAAGTCGCCGGTCCTCGCGGAGTACATGCGCACCCACAAGGAGGACGAAGCCGTCCTGCTCCTGAACGCGTACCGGGCCGAACGCGAGGCCGAAGCCGCGAAGAATGCCGCCGCTGCCGCGAAGAACGCGAAAAAGCCGCCTTATACCGGAAAACCCACGCTCACGTTCGACAAGGCCGTCCTCACCGGCAACACGTCCGAGATCCTGAGACACCTCGGTGCGATGAAGGACGTCGACGATCCCCTGCCCGGCGACGACAACAAGTTCAAGCAGACGCCGCTGATCCGCGCGATCGTGCTCGAACGCGCCGCCGCCGTGCGCCTGGTGCTGGACTCCGGCGCCGACGTGAACAAGGCCGACGAGACGACCTGCAATCCGCTGGTCTACGCGCAGATCGGGAAACAGAGCGAGATCGCCGCGATGCTGAAGGAAGCCGGGGCGAAGCTCCCCGTCTGCGAGAACATCGAAGACGCCGCCAGACAGGACCGCCCGGACGAGGTCGAACGCATCTTCAAGGAGGCCGCGGCGCGCAAGGTGGTCAAGACCGCGCCCCTGCTCGCGCAGGCGATGATCGCCTCGGTCAGCTTCGAACGCGAACACGCCTTCGAAGCCGTCCTCAAGCTCGGCGGAAATCCGAACCAGATCAAGGTCAACAATCAGGTCCCGCTCGTCTTCCACCTGATCGACAAAAATCTCGACAAATTCATCGCGCTGTGCAAGAAAGCGTCGACGCCGCTCGATCTGAAGGAAAAACATCCGGCCTCCAAGCTCACGCCCATGCTTTATGCCGCCTCAAAAGCGAAGACGACACCGGAAGTGATCCAGGCGCTCATCAAAGTCGGAGCCAGCGCAAACGTCAAAGGCGCGAAGAACAAGACCGCGCTCATGTACGCCGCCGAGGCAGGCAACACGGAAGTCATGGACGCCCTGCTGAAGGCCGGAGCCGACCCGAACGCCGAAGACGCCAACGGCAAGACCTATAAGGATTACAAAAAGTAATCCGGTCTTTTCTCCTCAAATCCGCTTCTTTTCACCTCAAAACGGAACGAATGCGACAGCAAACCGTTTTGAGGCGACAATCTTTTCGCGGCGACTCTTTTTGAGCTTATTTTGCGGCTTTTTTCCCGGCGGGACGGCTTGAATAATCCGGCGGGACGGTGTATCGTTATGCTCCGGCGCAGACAGCCGGAGATTCATCCAAAAACAAAGGGGGTAACGATGAACACTGAAGAAAAACAAGACTGTACCGATTCCGCATGCAACTGCAAGGGAATGGGGCTGGACCAGAAGACCTGCGAGGAAATCCTGCACCATCTGAGGCGCGCGTACTGCGACGAATGGCTCGCGTATCTCCAGTACTGGACGGCGGCCCAGGTCGTAATGGGCGTCATGCGTCCGGAAATGACCTGTGAGCTGATGGAACACGCCGACGAGGAGCTGGAACACGCCCGGATGCTCGCGGACCGCATCCAGACGCTCTGCGGCGAGATCCCGCTCACTCCGCAGGAGATCCTGGACAACTGCAACTGCGCATTCGTGGCGCCGAAAGACCCGTGCGGTTATCGGATCATGTGCCAGTCCATCGCGTCCGAGCGCTGCGCGATCGCGGTCTATAACAGGATCCTGAAGATGATCGGCGACCGCGACCCGGTGACGAGCCGCATCATCCTCGAAATCCTCGAAGACGAGGAGGAACACGAATTCGAGTTCCGCCAGATCAAGGAGGACATCGACGCCAGCCGGGAAGCGCTCGGCATGGGCAAGGCGCAGATGAAGTGATCCGGCCTCGAACCTGTAACAAGTGCACGAAAAAGGACGCACCGGGTTTTGTTCCGGTGCGTCCGAATTGCATATTTGCGCGTGAAACGCGGAGGATCAACCCTTCGTCGCGCCGCTGGTCAGACCGGCCACGAATTCCTTCTGCAGGATGAAGAAGAGAATGGCGGGCGGGATGATGGCGAGCAGCGTACCGGCGAGGAAGATGCCGTATTCCTGCACGTACAGGCCGATGTACTGGTTCAGCACGACCGGCAGCGGCAGCTTGGACTGCGTCTGCACGAAGATCTGCGGCTGGAGGAAGGCATTCCAGGTGCCGAGGAACGTGATGAGGCAGTAGGCGGCCGTCACGGGGCGCACGAGCGGAAGCGTGATCTCCCAGTAAATGCGGAACTCGCTGGCGCCGTCGACGCGGGCGGATTCCAGCAGACTGGTCGGAACGCCGACCATGGCCTGCCGGAACAGGAAGATGCCGAACACGGTGATGGCGCCGGGAATGATCAGGGCGTAGTAGGTATCCATCCACCCGAATTTGTAGACCATCTCGAAGAGAGGCGCCAGGAAGAGCATGCTCGGGAACATCATGGACCCCAGCATGACGAAGAGGATCGCGTTTCTGCCTTTGAACTTGTACTTCGCAAGCGCGTATCCGGCCATCGACGAGAAGAAGATGTTGATGGACGTGATGGTGCAGGACAGGAAGACCGAGTTCACGATGTACTGCCAGAAATAGACCGATCCCTGCGGGGAGTGGTACTCTTCCGTAAGCAGACGCCGGAAGTTGTCCAGGTTCAGCGACCCGTCGAACCAGTGAGAAACGGGCGGCAGGAACGTGTACTGCATCATGATGGTCTTGTCTTTGAACGCGCTGCAGATCAGCCACGCGAACGGCGTGAGCGTGAGGAAAGCGGCGATGCAGAGCAGGACGACACGGAGATAGGCGGGGGCGATCTTCCAGCCCTTGCCCGGAATCATGCGCAGGGCGACGTAGACGATGGCCGCGACAATCAATACCCAATGGACTAAATGCATTGTATCTGTCTCCTATTCCGTCAATCCACGTCGTACGCGTGCGTGACTTTAAGCTGAATGATACTGATGGTGAAGATGATGGCCGCCAGGATCCATCCGATGGCGGCCGCCGTGCCCAGGTCGCCGTTGTTGAAGCCCCACTCATAGAGGTAACCGACGACGGTCATCGCGGCGTTGTTCGGACCGAATCCCTCGCCCTTCATCAAGGCGAACGGAAGTTCGAACAGCTGGTAGGACCCGATCGTGCTCATGATGACCACGAAGATGGCGATCGGCTTGATCTGCGGCAGCGTGATGTGCAGGAAGGTCTGCCAGGCGCTGGCGCCGTCGATCTGCGCCGCTTCGATCAGCTGCTTGTCGACCGACTGCAGACCGGCGAGGAAGTAGATCATATTGTAGCCCACATACATCCACAGGGAGATGATGATCAGGGCGGGGAGGAGCAGGTTCGGATCGGCGAGCCACTGCTTTTCAAGCCCCCAGCCGATGAGGGAATCGAGGCCCTTGTTGAAGAGGCCGTAGTGGGGGGTGAAGATCACGGCGAACATCACGCCGACGAAGATCTGGCCGACGAGGTTCGGGCTGAAGATCATCAGGCGGAACGCGCCCTTCATGCGGCTGTTGCTGTTGTTCAGCAGCATGGCGAGTCCGAGGGAGATCGGCAGCTGGATGCAGATGGACGCGATGGCATAGATGGTGGTGTTGCTCATCGCTTTCCAGAACATGCTGTCGGAGAAGATGAACTTGAAGTTGTCAAGGCCGACGAAGACCGCGGTGTGGGGGCCGTCGGTCTGGTGGAACGCCAGCCAGCCGGCGTAGAGCAGCGGATACACGAAGAACACCGCCGCGTAAAGAAGGTACGGCGCAAGGAACATCCATGGCGCCACGGGATGGCGGTCGGGACCGCCTTTCTTTTTTTGAATATTGGCAGACATTTCTGTTATTGCTCCTTGCTTCCGGTTGCGGGCTCGGCGGATGCGGCCGCAACAGTCTTATTTCCGGAGTCTCTGAGGAAGACGTTAAAGTCGATCATCTTGCGGACGTTGTCGGCGTTCGTTTTAAGTCTCGGTGTAATCCGCGCCAGCAGATCGGCATCGGTTGCATTCGGATTGCTCTCATAATACTGACGGGCGTCGTAGTAGACGTCGAGGAGCTGCGTTTCCGCCTGTCTGGTGTAGGCCGTGATGTAGTGCGGCGGGGTGCCGTCGGCCTGGGAGGCGTACATTTCGCCGATGGAGACGAATTCTTCCACAAGATCGCCGGTCTCCGGATCATGGAACATGTGCTTGTAGAAATCGCTCTTCTGCTTGAGCTCGGGAAGCTTCCAGGATGCCTTGATCGGGGGAAGGATGTTCGTGAGCAGGAAGCGCTCGCCGAGGTCCTCGGTCTTCGTGTAGAGATACTTCGCGAACTTCCATGCGAGATCCTGGTTCTTGCAGTGCTTGGTGATGGCAAGTCCGGAACCGCCCCAGGTGCCGGTCATGTAGCTGCCGGGCAGCTTGTTGCCGTCCTTGTCCGCCCAGATGGGCATCGGCATCAGGGCCAGGTTGCCTTTCTGGCGCGGGTTGTCCAGCATGAACTGGGCGGTGCGCCAGTCGGGAGTGAAGAAGAACAGGTCGAGGCCTTCGTTCATGGCCTGGTAGAAGTTCTGGCCGTCGCCGGCGGGGAACGCGATGCGGGTCTTGGTGTTCGGAGTCGTCTGACGGACGAACCACGCGATCAGCTCCGCGACCTCGGGTTTGTCGAACGCGACTTTGCCATCCGCGTCAAAGAGGTCGAATCCGCGTTGGGTGAGCAGAATGATCAGACTGACCATGTTGTTGTCGGACATGTCGATCATGTAGCGCTTGCCGGGAACGGTAATCTCCTGGCCTTTCTTCACGAAATCGTCCCACGTTTTCAGCTTCGTCACGTCGATGCCGAGTTCCTTGATCAGGTCGACGCGGTAGCAGAGGCAGGACGGGTGCACGTCGTGCGGAAGGGCGAAGATATGTCCGCGGCTGGACCAGAGGGCATAACGCGTCTGGACCATCTTCGCGGAATCCATGAAGCCGTCTTCCTTCAGGCGCTCCGTGAGGTCGACGAAGCCGACGTTCTCAAGCGGGCCGCGCGTGAAGTAGCCGATGGTGCCTTCCAGCATCTCGACGATGTCCGGGACGTCGCATCCGGTCTGCATGGCGGACTGGAGGCGGCTCATCAGGACTTCCTTCTGGACGCGCTGGAGAACGACGTTGCAGTTGTTCTCCTTGTTGAACTGGTCGATGGCCTTCTGGTAAGGCTTGACATGGATTTCGGCCTGGATGGCCAGGATGAGATCAGGTCTGTCCTTCTTTTCACCCAATCTCATCCAGAGGAACACAATACCGGAGACGATTGCAATGATCAGAATGACAAACGGGGCTTTTCCGAATGGATAAATGTTTCTCATTGATAACTCCTCAATGGTACGGTCATGACACCGTCGGCATCATGACCATTGCAATTCCTCCAACTCGCGTTACCGTTTCACCTGAACGTTGTCAAGGCCGCACATCTGCATGATGCTGTCGAGGTCGCCGGCGCTCTGGGACGCGGGCTTGCCGGCAGGTTTGATGCGGGCAGCGAGGGTAATGGCGATGGAAAGCGCACGGATGCAGTCGCGGATGAACTGCTTGCGGCATTCGATCTGGGCGTTGAGGTCGCCTTCGGCGCGGAGCATGTGGCAGTCGAATTCCACGATACCCTTCCAGCCAATCTGCTGGAGCGCGTTGAACATGAAGACGGTTTCCTTGAGTCCTTCCGGTCCGATGAGCGGCGGGAAGTCATTGTCGAACTGCGCCTTGATCTGGCAGCCGAAATGCAGGAATTTGAGCTTGTTCATGCTGCAGAGATAGCTGACCGTCATGACGGAGTTCAGCAGGGCCATGCTCTCGTGCTGGAGCAGTTCGGGATTGACGCCCCAGAAATCCGGCTTCTTGAGCATGCCGAAAATGAATCCGACGGCGTGGCCGCTGGAGGGGAGGAACATCTGGCCGCGGGGCTCGTTCGGCTTCGGCTCGACCGTGGCGCCCTTGTAGTTCTTCAGCCCCTGGGATTCGATGTAGTCGGTCACGTGGTTGAGGCCGTCGGCCAGCCAGGTGTAGACTTCGCCCCACTTCGTGATGGCGGGGACTTCGAAGCCGTCGCGGGCGACCCAGTAGGTGTAGTAGTCGGCGCCGAGATACGCGCCGATGCGGAGGGTGCGTTCGACCTTCTTCGCGGCGAGCTTGCGGAGTTCGGGATCAGGATTGCAGAGGCCGCCGTCGCGGAAGATCTTGTTGCCGTGAAGGCTGCAGGTCATCGTGTTGAACTTGATGCCGGCGCCGTCGAGGATGGATTTGATCTCGCGGAGGATCTTGCTGGTTTCGCTGTTCGGATCCAGATCGTCGTCCGGATTCGCGGGATCCCACGGCACGAGGTCGTCGTCGTGCGCGCTGGTGGCTTCGATGAGGCCTTCACCGGCAGCCCAGGCGAGGATTTTGGCGACTTCGATCGAGCTGATCTTGTCGAGGACGGAGCCTCCGAACGGGTCGGACAGCGGATTGCCAACGCACCAGAAGGGCATTGAACGGCGGGTGACGCAGTACTGATTGAATTCCATTTGTATAACTCCTTATAAGACCGTAAAAAGGAAAAAACGGTCCCGGTTGATTTGCAGGACAGCCCCCGATTGAGGCTGATTTAACTCTATTACTATAGCACATCAAATCGAAATTTAAATGGTGTTTGCGGCAGATAGCATGTACTTTTTATCAATTAACATTCATTTTTTGACATCCCGTGTACAGTATTTTCGAGAATAAATTAAAATTGCCGTTTCGGGTGGATTCGGCACATGCAATTATCAGATTCCCGAACAATCAGCGATCAAGAAAATAGCCCGGCATGGAAACCGTGATTCCGATGCCGGGCAAATCAGTCGAAACGGACCGCTTACTATTTCTTCGCGGGCTTTTTCGCCGGAGCTTTGGCGGCGGGTTTCGCCGGAGCCTTCTTAGCAGGAGCCGGAGCGGATTTCTTGGCCGGAGCTTTGACGGCAGGCTTGGCTACGGGCTTCGCCGGAGCCTTCTTAGCAGGAGCCGGAGCGGATTTCTTGGCCGGAGCTTTGACGGCAGGCTTGGCTACGGGCTTCACCGAAGCTAGAGCGACTTTTTTCGCAGGGGCCTTGACGGCGGGCTTCGCGGCGGATTTAGCCGGGGCTTTCTTCGCCGGAGCGGGAGCGGATTTCTTGGCCGGAGCAGCGGCCTTTGCGGGAGCCGGTTTGGCCGCAGGCTTGGCGGCGGGTTTTGCCGGGGCCTTCTTCGCCGAGACCGGAGCGACTTTCTTAGCCGGAGCATTGGCGGCAGGCTTCACCGGAGCGGCTTTCTTCGCCGGAGCAGCGGCCTTCGCCGGAGCCTTGACGGCAGGGTTCGCGGCGGGTTTCGCCTCAGCCTTCTTCGCCGGGGCTTTTGCCGCAGGCTTGGCTTCCGCCTTCTTCGCCGGGGCTTTTGCCGCAGGCTTGGCTTCCGCCTTCTTCGCAGGTGCCGGCTTTTCAGCAGATTTCGCGGCGGGTTTCGCCTCAGCATTCTTCACAGGAGCGGCGGCTTTCGCCGGAGCCTTTTCCGCGGGTTTGGCTTCCGCCTTCTTCGCGGGAGCGGCCTTTACCGGGGCGAGCTTGGTCGGCGTGAGGCTGATGAAATACACACTGTTCGCCTGAAGCGGCATCGTGAGCGTGACCATGCCGTCGACCTTGATGCCGGACTGGAACACTGGTTCCATGGCGGAGTTCTTCTTGATCTCCTCCACATCCTCGCGGGTGAGGTCGGAGGGGGCACCGGCGTTCAGCCAGAGCGTGTACGGGTCGTTCTGCTGGAACCCGATCATGTAGACCTTGACATCGTATTCGCCGGCGGGGAGGTGATGCAGCACGACGGACGCCTCGCCCTTGTTCGTGGCGGGGACGGTCTTGAAGAAGAAGTCCTGGTTGCTGACCTTGCCGCCGTCGGTGGGGTGGGAGAGATCCCAGAAGAGGACCTGCACGCCGCCCTTTTCGTCGCGGCAGACGTAGGAAGATTTATCGGAGGAAACGAGCTCGGTGTTGCCGAGGAGGGAGAGGTATTTGTACGCCCAGTACGCGGCCTTCGGGATGCCCTGGTAGGACATGAGGCCGAAACCGCCGTGGAACGGACGCGGCGCGGGGCCATTTTCCTCGAAGATGTCGGTGAACGTCCAGAAGCTCATGGAATCGAGCGCCTCGGTGTTGCGGAGCTGTTCCAGGATGAACGGACCGGCGAAGAAGGAATCGTGCACGGGGTCGACAGGCGAATAGGAGGAATTCCACTCGGTGATGTAGACCGGAAGTTTCTTTTTGCCCTTCTTGACGATGGCGGGGAGCGGCTGGTTCGCGCTGTCGCAGACGTAGTGGAGGCTGGGGTGCAGGAAGAGCTTGCGGTTGCCATACTGGTCGAGGCCGCTGGGGCCGTCGCCGAGGCCGTAGGTGTGGTAGGTGATGAAGTCCAGCGGGACTTTCTTCTTGTTGCAGAAGTCGATCAGCTCCTCGATGAAGACCGGCCCGGCGCCGGAGGGACCGCCGACGGGGTAGTCCTTGTTGACGGACTTCACGGCCTTGGCGGTGTGTTCGTAGAGCTTGAGATATTCGGGGAGACGGTCTTTTTCGGCGAGACGCCAGAAGATGTTGAGGTTCGGCTCGTTCCAGACCTCGAAACGCCAGGTCTTGACCTCATCCGCTCCGTAGCGGTCGGTCCAGTGCTGGACGAGCGCCTTGATGAGCGCGTCCCACTTCTCGTATTTCTTCGGCGGGGTCACGTTGGCCTTCCACCAGAAGACGGTGTCCTCGTTGAAGTCGGGACGTTCGTCCTTGAAGCTGTCGGAGGCGAGCTTTTCGGGCATGAATCCGAGCTCGACGAACGGCTTCATGCCGATGGAGAGCAGGAAATCGTACACATCGTCGATGTACATGAAGTTGTAGACCGGGTTGCCCTTTTTGTCCTCGGTGTACACGCGCATCTCGTCGTGGAGCAGGCCGTGCGCGCGTAGGTAACGGAATCCGAATTCCTTGTGGCAGTGTTCCAGCTGTTTGCGCCAGGATTCGCGGAGGCCTTCGCCGATGCGGCCGGCGCCGACGCAGTCGCTCCAGACCATGGAACGCGGCCCTTTGAGCTGCGAGAGGTCGGACTCGATGACGCGGGTTTCATTCTTCTTTGCGGGGGAAGCTGCTGTTTGTTTTTTCATGAACTTGCTCCTTGAGCTTTAGGTTCGGAATCACATGCGGTTCAGACCGCCCGCTTTGAGCTTGCGGGAACAGGAAGGCAGGCGGAAAACTACATTTTTTCGTTTAAACTATACAGTACACCCGCGGAAAAATCAATGCACTATTTGTTTTTTTTCATAGATTTAATGGTTTATTTTTCAAAAAACGGAGAGGAGAACGGAAAAGCCGCCGCCCGTTGCGGAAACGGATACGGCGGCGAGTTGAAACACGATTGAGCCTCAAACTCAGGCAAGGCGAATCATTTCGGCATGACTTTCAGCTTGCGGATGAAGAGCGCACGGTCGCCGCCGTCGCCGAATCCGTCGTTGCCGTAGGTCATGCGGACATGATGCTTTCCTGCGTCGAGCGCGATTTCGGCGAGGTCGTACCCGGCGGTCACGTCGGACGGGATCTCGCGTTCGGCGGCGAGCTTGCCGTCGATCTCGATCGTGACCTGGGAATAGATGCGCTGGTAGGGGTAGCAGACGGCGTCGATGTGCACGACATGGACGCCGGACTGAGACGTTTCGAAGTCGGTTTCCAGCTCGACAAGCGTGTTGTTGGAGAGCACCTGGACGAGCCCGCCCGCGATACGCGTCTGCGAGATCAGGTTGTCCGGGTCGTCGGATTCGCCCGCGTCACGGCGATCCGTATAGAATCCAGCACCCAGATTGCGCAGAAGCCCGCTCAGATAGCGTTCGCCGCGCGGACCGTTGCTGTCGCGGACGCACGTCCAGTTCGCGCCGTCCAGCACCACGCGGCCTTCGCCGAGCTTCCAGCTCACGAGCGAACCCGGCACGGCGGGGACTTCGGTTCCGGCGGGGTAGTCAGTCTCGGAGAGATACGCCTCGGCGAACACGCCCGCGCCGACTCCGGCACGGCCCGCGCCGCGGACGTCAATCCGCGAGGTCCCGGCGGGAAGATGGATGACGGTGCGGTATTCGCCGGGGCTGTCCGGCACAAACCAGACCTGTTCCGTATCGCCGACCGCGATGCGGCAGAGCGGCTTTTCGGCAAACTTGAACACGTAATGCCCTCCGTTCACGCCCATGTCGATGATGTCCGGCAGCGCCTCGGGGGCGTCGATGCGGAGCGTCAGGCAGACGAGGCCGGCCTTTTCACGAACTGCGGTGAAGACCGAATGCGGCGCGGGATCGACGAATCCCGGCATGCCGACCGGGGGCGTGTTCATCGGAACCGGGCCGCCGTCAAGCTTGACCGCGCCGGAGACCGGACCGGGCGGCGCGAACGCTTCCGGCACGAACCGCATGGAAACGGCATCGGGCTGAATGTCGAGCTTGCTGTCCCAGTCGTAGATGCGGCAGTGCGTGAGGTCCTCGTGGGAAACGCCGAAGAGTAGCGGCGACTCGCGGTCGGAGATGAAGCCGGAGCAATCGCCCTTCACGCAGGCGATCCCGTCCGCTCCGATGGCGTGTTTCAGGGCTTCGAACGTCTGCGCATCGGGCATGTGCCAGCAGAAAACGCCGCCGTCGCGTATCCACGCCGCGAGCTGATCCGGTGTCATGTTCAGGCCGGGGCATGCACCGTCGACCGCGATGAACCGCGCATCGTCCGCGCCGGAATCGTTCACGCCGACGATCCGCAGCACGCGGAGAACGTCGGGATCGGAGGCAAGCACTTTGACCGGGACGGCGGGTTTGCGCGGGAGATTTTTGAGGTAGGAAACGGCGTTCTTGTACAGGATTTCAGCAGCGGGCTCGGAGGCGCGTTTGCTCCCGGCGAGCAACTGCATCAGCACGGCGTGGCCGTCCCCGAACGGCAGATCGGCGAACGGCCCCTGCGCGAGGGCGCTGAACCCGCCCGTCACGAGGTGTAATTCCAGGCCGTTGCGGCCCTCGCGGATGACCTCGCGGCGGGAGATGTAATGCCCGTCCGCCCACCATTTGAAGTCGGCGGCTTCAAGTCCGGCGAGCAGAGGATGGTTCGGCGCGAGCGGAAACGCCATGGTCGACGCGTGGTCGGTGAGGTTTACGCCGAGCCCGAGCGGATCGAGCGTGTCCTGCGCCAGAACGAGTGCGCGGCCGCCCGCCGTGAGGAAACGCCGGAATCCGTCCGTATCGAACTGCGCGGGACTTTCGGGCGTGCCAAGCACGTTTTCGGCGATGACCACGATGTCCGCCGCCGGATTCAGCGAGGCGAAATCGAGGTCGCCGGGCGCACAGTAAATAAAGACATTTTCCTTATCCTCTCCGGCAGGCACGGGATAGATCTTGTATTGGAAGCTTTCGCGCTGGACCTCGGTCCCGTTGGCGGTCAGACGGAATTTGAGCGTGGTAGTCTCATATTCGGGCAGAGCTTTCCCCTGTACAGGTTTCGCCCAAAAACCGAGCGAGACCGTGCGCGCGCCGCCCGGTTCGAGCGTGAATTCGGTCGAATCCGTATCCATGCCGTCGACGGCGATCATCAGCTTCAAATCCTGCGTCTCCGGCGAATCGTTGAGCACGTCGAACGCGACGTTTTTCCTCGTTCCGGCGAACACGCGCGACGAACGGTCGCGGCGGAAACACGCGATCCGCCGGTAGAATATCTTTTCTGCCTCGGCCGCGCCGGGGACGGACGTGCCGCCGAACCCGTAGGCGGTCCAGGGGCACATGCCGGTGACATTCGCCATGCGGAACGCCTCGGTCTGGTCGATCCAGCCCAGATATTTCGCGTCTCGGTTGCATTTCTCGCGGCTGAGGTAGACGTCCTCACCGAACCAGATGGAGCCGACGGAGTAGTCGGTCTGCGGGCACCACAGGTATTCGCCGATATACAGCGGTTTCTTGCGGTCCCAGAAGAACGTGCCGGACTGTTTGCCGAGCATGCCGCCCGCGGCCTCAGCCTCAATGCGGCGGCCGAGCCATTCGGCGGCGTCGGGGTACGCATACAGAGCGGGCATCTCATGCGGATAGTGCAGCCCGATCATGTCGTACTTACCGTCCGGGTCGCGGTCCGCCTCGAACATGGTGGCGCGGGTCGGGTCGAACCGCTTCGTGAGCGTGCCCATCTCGCCGAGACGCCGGTTGAGGTCGGGACAGAACTTGACCGAGCCCATGAACAGAATTTCGTTGCCGACGCTCCACATCACGAGCGAGGCGTGGTTGCGGTCGCGCCGGATCATGCCGCGCAGCACGTCGGCGAAGTTGTTCCAGAAGATATCTTCGTTGTACGCGTACATGGCGTTGCCGTCGGTGTACACGGGCGACTCGTCGATGGTCATGATGCCGAATTCGTCGCACGCCTCCAGATAATCCTCCTGCCACGGCTGGTTGTGGAACCGGAACGCGAGGATGCCGTCCTCCTTCCACTGGCGGACGCGGCGGAAGACCTCCTCGCGCGGGATGTAGCCGTACGCGGGCCATGTGCTCGACGCCATCAGACGTCGCTTCACGCCGTTCAGGAAGAAGTCGGGGCCGTCGCACCAGACCTCGCGGAATCCGAACCGCGTGAAGGATTCGTCGCAGAGTTTTCCGTTCGAGAACAGGCGGGCTCTGAGGCGGTACAGGGTCGGGGTTTCGGGCGTCCAAAGTTTCGCGTCGGGGAACGCCGCCTCGAAGCGCCACGCGCCGGGATTGAACGCCGCGTCGTCCGCCTCGTCCGAGAGTCTGACCTCGCCGAACTGCGGAACGCCGCCGAAGGTCAGCACGGGCGTCTCCCCGTCCAGCACGGCGCATTCGATCTTGAGCGAAGCAGCGTCCGGCAGATCGCCCGAGGCATTCACGACCGCGCCCGTCACACTCACGGTCATTTTTCTGACCGAAGTGACGATCGCGAGGCGGGAATCTTCCAAATGAAGCGGTTCGTACGCGTCGAGGTAAACAGGCAGGAACGGGCCGCAATTGTCGTGGAATCCGCCGACCGGCGCGATCGTGTGCGCGATCTCGTCCGTGCTCTTCGTGAGGTCCTCGACCGCGCTCCGGTCACCGCAGCACAGATTGAGCGTGTGACGGCTGCCTGCTTTCACATAATCCGTGATGTCGAGCTCGAACGGCGTCCAGCCGTCGAACTTGCTTCCGGCGAGCTTGCCGTCGAGGAAGACTTTCGGGGTATTCCGTGCGCCGCGCAGGTTCAGCACGACGCGTTTGCCCTGCCAGGCCGCCGGGACCTCGATCTCGCGCCGGAACCACAGGAAATACGGCACATCCTTGCGAACGGCGCTCTTCCAGCCCGGCACTTCGTAATCCTCCCATGCAATACTGTCGTCGGGACGTTCGGAGGAGGTGTTGATCTGATGCTTCCAGACGCCGCACAGATCGATGCGGTCATGGGTTTCGGATTTCGTGTAGACGGGACAAACGGCGGTTGAGGTGGAATCCATGTTGCGGCCTCCATAGAGCTTGAGGTGGAATGGTGTTATGTCGCACGGGATGCCGTCACCCCGCGCATACGTTTTCGATGTATAAAATACTCCGGAACAACAAAAAAACTATCGCTTATTTGCTCAAAAACATAGACTTTTTGTACACGCGTCCAGACTTTTTGCGGACAGAAAAAAAGCCCCGCCGGAAAGCGGAGCCGAAAAGAGGCAAAACGAAATGCCGGTTTCATCGGGATCAGTCGAGCACAACAAGCTCGGGCGCGATCACGATGTCAGTGCGCGGGAGCGTGTTGAACGAGTGCATCCGGTCGAGGAGGCGTTTCGCAGTCATGATGCCGAGTTGCTGGTGCTTGATGTCGATAAACGGCGGGATCTTCTCGAAATAGCGGAGCGTGTGCTCGCAGGTAAACGCGGCGATGTACTCGTAGGCGGAGATGTCGATGCCGCGCGCCCGGAGTTCGTTCATGACGCCCAGCATGTCGGCGCTGGTGACGAACGCCATGCCGGTGGCTGTTTTGAGCTTCAGGAACTCGTCCGCGAGCTGCCTGTAGTATTCGTTCATCGTGACGTTTTCACGCGAGATCTCAGGGAGTTCGCCGCACCGGATGCCGATCCGTTCGCATTCGGCCTTCAAAGAGTCGACGAGTTCCTTGTGCGTGAAACGGTTTCTGTACTCGGGGAAGATCACGACTTCCTTCACGCCGTTCTCGAAGAAGAAGCGCATGCTCTGGCGGGAGATCTCGGCGCTGTCGAACTTGACGACGTCGAAATCGTTGTCGTCGCTGTTGGCGTTGAGGAAGGTGTTGACCGTGGAGATGCCCTGCAGACGCTGATGCAGACGGGCGCGTACTTCGGGGTCTTCCGGTTCGCTGCAGATGATTGCGCCGTCACAGTAGTCGGGATTCAGGCGTTCCGGGATCGTGCCGTCCGCACCGATGATGCAGAATTCCATGGAGATATCGAGTGTCTGAAGTTCCTCGAACACGGCGGAGATGAAGCGCGTGGTGGAGCCCCAGTGGAAATAATGTTCGATGGACGAGATCGAGTTCATGACGATCATCACGCGGAAATGGCGGATGCCGACGCGGTCGGGCGTGCGCGGCCCCTGGCGTCTGGCGCGCTGACGGTATCCGACTTCCTTGACGATGGCATCGATCTTGTCGGCAGTCGAGGCTTTAACGAGGTTGCGGTTGTTGAAGAACCGTGAGACAGTGGCGATGTTGACCCCTGCGCGATCGGCGATGTCTTTCAAAGTGGCCATGGAAAAATCTCCTTACAAGCTCGGGTGATAGATTTTTTAGCGGGGCGTTAGCTTTAATATAGCATCAAGAATGCAATAACGCAAATGAATTTTAACTCATTTTTCAAAATTCTTTTGTGATTTTCACAAAAAAACAGAAATCATATAAAAAAACAGGGAAAGACGTTCATAAAGAATGAAGAAACGTGATCGAACGGTTATATCCGGAAATGGCCGGAGAGTTGCCTTTTCCCAAGAATGAAAGGAATATAGTTGAAATACGACAGGATATTTACATCAGGGAAATGGTTAAACAGAATGCAAAAAGAATCATCCGCTGCCCAAAAGACTACCAAGAGAATCATTTTTGTGCTTGCAAACCAACAAAAAATGCCTTTGCAGGATTCATTGAAAGATTTATCCGAAGATATCGATTTCTTCGCCCGAACTGAGAAACGCTTTCCCGTCGGTTTTAAGATAATCCAGCATCAGATCAAGGAAGCGCATGAAAAACGCAACCTTTTCCGGTTCGAGCCCGTGGAAGAAACGATCCATGAAGCACGTATACGATTTTGAGCTCATCCGCCGCACAAAAAGCCCCTTCTGCGTCAGCTTCACCCTGTCGTCTTGAACCGTCTCCACCATGTCGTCCCGGGTCAGCGCACGAACCGTTTGAGACACGAGTCCGGTCTTGCAATGGAACCTCGCCGCCAGTTCAGCGATCGTTGGACTCCCTTTTTTCCGGTACGACAGGAAGAAAAGGTAATTCAGAATTCGGAGCTTGCCAAGCGAGATCCGGCCCGTATTCCCATAGAAATACATCAAGGTCGGCAACTTCAGATTTGTGGTAAAATGAAGGAGGAGCATCCATACGGGCAGTCTGTCAAGTCTCCTCGAAGGAACGGATACCAGATCGGGGGTCTCCAAATCGGAAAGCTGCTTCATCGCGACAAGCTCGCCGCCTGTCCTGCTTTCCGCAAGACGGACGAACAACGACTTCACCTTGCGCATCTCTTCCGGCGTAATTCCGCTGCTGCGCCGGAAATCCGCCTGCATCTTCCCGAAAAAACGGACCGGTTTCGACCTGATCGCTCCGAACTTCTCCGTTGTGCGCACCATTCTTATCCGGGAATCAGTTTGAGATGAGACACGTTCCAGAAAACCTTTTTCTACCAAAGCATCGATCGCCTGAGACAACGCGCCGGAGGACAGGCCCGAAACGGCGATCAACTCTTTCATCGCGGGGCTGGCATCCGGGCATTCCAGAAAGAACTGAATGATCGGAAACTGCGCAAAATTGACATAATCCAGATTGATAACGCTGTAAGACGTGGTTCTCAGGATGTCGGCTGCCAGAAACAACTTTGTCCAGGCATCTTTTACTGTCTGTTTGTCGTTCGGAGAAGGATTCTGTTCAGGCATGAGGTTGAGGGAACATTGTTTTTTTGTGACTGGTGAACCGCTTTAGCTCAGTTCAGGGGTACACGGCTCGTAAATTTTCCAACTGATAATATATATCGCGTTTCGTACGCCAAATCTAACACCTGTTTTTTATTTTTCCGCAAAAAAGACTCTTCAGTTTTTCGAGAGGTAATACATCAGGCCGAAAATGGCCGCGACGATAAGCCCCCAGATGATAATGCCGCCAACACCTTTTACGTCTCCGTAGCTGAGGTTGGCATGCATCATCTCCATGCGGCGTGCTTCACGTTCTTCAAGGGCTCTTTGCTCCTGTTCGCGTTCTTCGGGCGTTGGTTCGTTCTTGCTCATTGTGCTATCCGTAATGCTTGTTTTTGTGCTTGTGCAATAAAAGAGGGAACAATCCGGCCTTCATCCCTCTCCCGGGCGGAATCGAATCGCGCTTCAGTCTGGAGGAATGTCATTGTGGACAGTCTGGCGAGGAATAGAAAACAATACCGGAAACAATCTGCCCGGTTTAAGTGAGCCTTTATTATATTAAAAATAATAAAGGCTTGCTTGCTTGCTTGCTTGCTTGCTTGCTTGCTTGCTTGCTTGCTTGCTTGCTTGCTTGCTTGCTTGCTTGCTTGCTTGCTTCAAATCGAGACAAACACGTAAAAAGATTCGAATGGATCCGTGAAAGAACGGAAACAACGTCTCCAGCAAACACAGAACATGTTTTCGAGGTTGTCATGTATTTCAATCCATTCGTTTGATCAGGCGATTGCAGAGTTATTTATTTTAACTGTACAATCACAATATACACCTGTTTCTCTTTTGTACAAGTTTATCTAATAAAAAAAGCGCCGCAACGGATCTCTCCGTCACAGCGCGGAAATTCAGCTTGCGTTCAGCTTACAAGCCGGCGAGCATGCCCTTGTCATTTTCCTCGAAAATCATTCTCGAAGTGAAGTCGAGGAATGCGCCTTTCGAAGCGAGGTCGTTAAACAGGCCGGAACCGTCGTCGCCGAATTTGAGCGTGACTTTATCGGAGGTAATGCCGGTGACCTTGACGCTGTTGTCGCCGTCCGTGTAGGTCAGCGTGGAAGTGTCCCAGTTGTCCAGACTGCCGGAGGCGAACCACAGCGTGACCGAACCGGATTCGAGCTGTTCGACAGTGTCCGTCCCGATGTTCTCGCAGAAGGTGAAGATATCGTCGCCACCGCCGCCTTGCATGCTGTCATTTCCGATGCCGCCCGCGATCACGTCGTTGCCGGACGCGCCCACGATGCGGTCGTTGCCCGCGTCGCCGAACAGGCTGTTGTCGCCCTTGTTCGCCCAGATGACGTCGTCTCCGTCGCCGCCGCGAATCGTCATGCCGACGCCGATGTATTCGATGCGGCAGCTGGTCAGGTCGATGATGTCGTCGCCCGCGCCCGCCCGGATCTCGTCGATCTGCGCGATGCGCGCCTGCTGTTCCGGGATGCCTTCCGGCAGATCGGTGTACTCGTCGTCCACAAAGATGCCGTCGCCGTTCGCGTCGTCGGTCAGGCAGAGGATGTTTGCGTCGTCCGAGCCGAAGAAGAGATTAGCGATCCGATTTTTCCCGTTCGCGGACACCTTTTCCAGTGTCCCGGACCAGCTGTTGACAGATCCCATGTGCTTGGCGTAAAAGATGTTCTCCCACGTCCCGGTCGGCAAGGCGAAGAACAGGTCGTCGGCGCCGTCGGCGTTGGACTGCAGGACCTTCGGTTCGGCGGGGATGTTGTCGGACTCGATATCATTCCCGTCCGCCCACTGATCGCCTCCGTCCGCCTTCACGCGCCATTGGTACGTTCCGGCGGGCAGGTCGTATGTGTCAAGCGCGGTCGTCGGGACCGCGACGTTCAGGCTGTGCGCGAATTCGTCCGTGCTGTATTCCACAACGTAGCCGCCCGCGCCCGCCGGATCCCAGCTCACGCGGTCCTTCGTGCCGACCGGGTTCGTCGGAACCGCGTGCGAATCCCATGCCTTTACGGACAGAACATAGCCGACCAAGTTCAGCGTGTAATCCATCGTGCCGACAGAGAGCGTTTCCCCGACCGCGAGCGTGCCGAACGTTTCGCCGAGCGCGTTCTGGACCGTAATCGTGCTGTTGAACCCCTCCGCGCCTTCCGCGAGCGTGTAAACCCCCTCCGTCTGTTCAGCCGAGACCGTGAGCGTGTACACCGGCGTCCCCTGAATGATCGCGAGGTTGTTCACACGCGCCCCGGCCTCTGGATTGAGCTCAGAGATATTGAAATCAAGGATCGCGCCCTCTTCAGCAGAAACAATCGCTCCAAACTCGAAAGTCATTTGTCCGGTTGCTTTCCCGCCTGAAAAGACTTCGATTTTTCCGTTGGAATTGACTGTGGTGTCGGTCGCGGTGGTTCCGGCATGGACTGTGGCGGCGGCATTGGAAAGGACCAGTCCGGAAATGGTGTTGGGGGTGAAAGTAACGTTTGCGCCGTCCGCGACATACACATATCCGCAGTTTTCCTTGACTTTCGTCGCGGTCGCGCCGCTGGAAATGAGGAGGGAGCCGCCGGAGTTGACCGTGGTATTGCTCGCGAAACCGCCTGGAACGGGTTCGGTTCCGGGCTCGGCGGGGGCAATCGCGCCCGCGAGTTCAATGCGGCCGCCGTTGAGCTCGGCGTTGAGGCAGCTTGCGCCCGCGGAGACCATGACCGCGCCGCCGTCATAAATGAGGGCATAATTGGCCCTGCCGCCCGAGGAAATGTCAAGCGAGCCGCCGGAGCTGATCTTCGCCTCGTACGCATAGCCGCCCGTCAGCACGGCGAGCTTGCCGCCGTCCTGCACCGCGGCACTGTTCACCGTGGCTTTCGAGTTGACCTCGACCAGGCCGGAGATCTGCGCGCCGTCGACCAGCGCGCCGCTCCGGACATGCAGGACGCCGCCCTGCGAAACGACCGGGACACGCACGTAAGCGCCGGAACTGGCTTCCAGCACGCCGCCGTCCAGGACGGTCGCCTCGGCGGCCATCACGTCCGCATACACGATCTGCGTGCCGCCGGACTGAATGAGGCTCTGATGCGCGGTGCCGCCGCTGGAAACCAGATACAGGCCGCTGTTCTGCACCGTAACGTTCTGCGCGTAGCCGCTTTTCAGGACGGTCGCGGTGCCGCCTGAGGAGACGGTGCAGACGTACAGGATGCCCCCGTTTGACACGACGGCGCGGCCGCCTTCGGCGAGGCCGATATCCTGCGCCCAGCCGTTGTTCTGAACAGCCAGGACGCCCTCCTGAATGACATAAAGATCGGTCGCCGATACGCCGGCGGGAACTGCTACGATGCCTGATGAAATGATTTCCATAAAAAACAAAACTCCTCTGCTCGAGACTGCGCGGCGGGCTTATCCCCTTCATAATGCGCACATAAAAAAGTATTACCAAAATAATAATTTACTGCTTTTTCCCTGAAAATCAAGCGGTTTTCCGATTTTTCCCGAATCAGGCCGGGCTGATTCGAGGAGACGGAGCCGCGCCATGCACGAAAAAGGCGGAAACGCGGCAAAAAAAAGACCCGAAACCGAAAACCGGTGCCGGGTCGGGAGGATTCGCTTAGTGCGATCAGATCGCGGGCACGCCGCGTCCGCTCTGGTCTTCGCGGAACGGAGATCCGTCGGGCTTGATGAGGCGGCTGGTGAGGAAGATCAGGAGGTTGGTCTTCTTGGAACCTTTGCCCTTGCCCTGGAAGAAGCGTCCGATCAGCGGGAGGTCGCCGAGGATCGGGTACTGGTCTTCGATCATGGAGAGTTCGTCGCGGATCACGCCGCCGAGGACGACGGTTTCTCCGTCGTAGCTCATGACGTTCGTGTTCAGGAAGCGCGCTTCGATGATCGGCATCTTCAGGGTGTTGGGATAGAGCTCGCCGTTGTCTCCCAGCGGGATGGAGTAGGAGTAGTCGGTCCAGCCGATGAATTCCTGGATGACCGGGGTCATTTCGAGGAAGATCGTGTAGTTGTCCTCTTCCACGCGCGGACGGACCTGGAGCGCGATGCCTTCTTCTGTGGCGCCGCCGAACTGCGGGATGGACGGCGTGAAGACGGGCACGTTGGAGCCGTTGGTGGAGATGGTTTCGAGTTCGGCCTCGTCCCAGTCGGTCGGGTAATACTTCTCGGTGACCATGCGGATGACGGCGTTCTGGTTGTTCATGGTCGTCAAACGCGGGGCGGAAAGGATTTCCGTGGAGTCGGCGTTGTCGAGGGCGTGGATGCCGCCGGCGAACTGGTAGCCGTCCGCGTTGTAGGTGGACCAGTTGAAGACCGTGTCATTGTAGGAGCCGGTGGTGGCGCCGAAGATGCCGGGGCTGGTCTGGGCGTTGCGGTTGAAGTGGCTGTTCGGGCCCCAGGTGATGTGGTGGCCGTAGTTCTTCGCGGCTTCGTTCTGGAGCGTTAATCCGTAGTACGCCTCGCCTTCCTCCAAATTGTCCGGAATATAATACATGTCACCCTTTGAAACATTCATGGACTGCATCGACTGAGTGTTCAACTCGGTGATGGATTCCGTTCTCCAGGCGTTCGCGAGGGTGGTGTTGCGGGTGTCCGAACCATTCTGGTAGTACATGATGAAATTATGATCAGATTCTACAGGAATGGCCTCACCGGTATCCGGATCGATTGTCGGATAAAGAGGATTAAGACCGCTGGCCTTGACTTCATCCCACGTCGGGGCGATGCGGGAGAATGTGTAGTCGAAGGAGAGTTCCTGCAGGTCGTTCATTTCGATTTCCACGAACTTGACCTGGATCAGGACCTGCGGGTCGGAGACGTCCATTTCGTCGATGAGGTCTTCCACCTTATCGATGGCTTCCGTCGTGTTGTAGACCGTCAGGCGGCTGCTCATCTCGTCATAGCGGACGGACGCGCCGGTCGGGAACGGGATGCCGCGGTCGATCAGGTACTGCTTGACGCTGTCGTTGGTGAGGTCGCCGCCGATGATGCCGCTGGCGAGGATCTCCTTGTCGATCGGGAAGGTCTTGCGGACGAACTCATCGAGCGGGACGTCCTTGGCGGCGATCACGACCGCGTAGTTTTCAACGCGGAAATGAAGGTTGGCGGCCTTGCAGATATAGCGGATAGCGTCGATCAGGGAGACGTTTTCGACCACGAGACTGACCGTGGTGTTTTCGAGCGTCTGCACGGGTTCGGCTCCGTCGGGGCCACCCGGGATGCTGTCGTCGTAGGAGTAGAAATCGCCTTCTTCCTCGGTTTCCTCTTCCTCGGTTTCCTCTTCCTCGGCGAATTCGTCCTCTTCGGCGAATTCATCAATATCGTCGGAAGGACGCGCAGCGGAGCTGGTCTCGTCGGTGTTGAAACGGAGGATGAAGTTGACGCCGATGCGGTCCGGGTCCTTGTCCTTGCTGGTGCTCTTCAGATACTGGACAACGGAGGTGATGGAGACGTCGTCGAAGTCAACACGGGGGATGATGATGTCGTTGAGCTTCTTCTGGATGGTGCCGATGTTGTCTTCCTTCACCTTGATGCTTTCGGTCACGACGTCATCGGAGGTCTCGGAACCGGTCGGGATCGGGGAGATCATCTTCCAGAGGGCTTCCGCCTCGCGTTCGAGGAAGACGGCGCCCTGGCGGCGCTGTCCGACCTGGGACTCGTGGATGTAGATGCGGCGGAGGAAGTCGATGGCCGTGATGTTGTACGGGTCGAGGATGATGACCTGGTTGAACTTCTCCTGCGCCTTGTTCCACTGCTGGGTGTTGTAGAACGTCTGGCCCTGACGGATCAGGACGGAGATGCGCTTTTCACGGTTCTTCGCTTCGGGGATGAGTTCGTCCTCGGAGGTGTCCTTCTTGTACTGGTTGGACGCCTTCATAATGGTGTACTCGTCGATAGTCTTGCGCATGATGGGCTCGGAAAGCGGATATATTTTGATGCCTTCCTCGCATTTTTCGATGGCTTCGTCGTAGAGGCCGTCCTGCGCCGTCTTTTCCGCCTCGTTGAAGATCTTCCGCGACCAGTAGTAGTAGGAGTTGGAGATCATCTTCTGGACTTCGGCGATCTTCTTCTGGTTCGTTTCCGGCACTTCTCCGTTGACGACGTCGGATTCAAGAAGCTTCAGGACATCGACGTAGGCGTCGACCGCGACGTCGTATTCCTCGTGTTCGAACGCGGAGGAACCTTTCTTCATGAGTTCGTCTGCGTTCTTGTTCATCGCATCGCGGGCGATAAGCTCTTCGATGGACGCGGCGGTCTGATCCCGGAGCGCTTCTTTTTCCGCGTCGGTGAGCGCGGCCTCAGGCTGAGCTTCGGCCGGTTCGACGGCGGCTGTTTCTTCCTCGAGGTCGATGTCCTCGACCTCCTGCGCGAGCGCGGGGATCGAGAAAGCAAGCGCCAGAAGGATGGCGGAATAGCGGGGGAATGCTTGCATGGGAGCCTCCATGAAATATTTCAAATCTTTAATCTTCTTCATTTCAGCTTCTCCTTACCGTCTGAAGTCCGGCAGACCGTTTTGCGTGTTGGTTCGGACCGGGATGCCGTCACCGCTGATCAGGCGGGTCGACACCGAGATGATGAGGTTGTCCTTGTGGGACTCGGCGGCGGACTCGGTGAACAGGCGGCCGATGAGCGGAATATCCGCGTAGATGGGCCATCTGTCGCTGAGCTGTCCGTGGGTATCGCTGAGGATACCGCCGAGAACCACGGTCTGGCCGTCGTAGACCTTGATCGTGGTCTGGACTTCACGGTTGGAGATTTCCGGCATCTTGAGGGTCATGGGATATTCATCGCCGGACGAGAAATCGCCGATCACGTAGTTGTAGCTGTAGTCGGACCAGCCGGTGAGGTCGGTGACCGAGGGATTCAGCTCAAGACGGACCGTGTAGTTGTTGGGCTGGAGGGTCGGCGTGACGGTCAGGCTGGTGCCGATGTCGCGCGGACCGCCGAATTCCGGATAGGACGGCTCGAACGAAACGCTGGAACCGCAGCTGGTGTTGATCTCAGGTTCGGTCCAGCTTTCCGGGAAGTACATCTGACGTACCATCTGCACCTGGGCCTGACGGCCGGAAACGGTCACGACTTTCGGCGTGGAGAGGATTTCCGAACGGTCGGTGCGGTCGATGGCGTTGATGGTAAGGAAGAGGCTCCAGCTGCCGCCGGGACCGAAGTTCGGGATCAGGTTCAGGTTGTTCACGAGCGTATTGTCGGACCAGCCGGAGCCGATGGACGGAGAGGTGAACGTGAAGTTCCAGTGGTCATCTTCGCCGTTGCCGTGGGACAGAGTCCAGTCGAAGCCGAGTTCTTCCAGGTCGTTCATCTTGATCTCGACCATCTTGGACTCGATAAGGATCAGCGGATCCTGCATGTCCATGTCGCGGATGGCGAATTCGAGCTGGCGGATGTTTTCGGGGGTGTTCACGACGGTGAGCTTGTTGGCGCGGGCGTCGTAAGCGATGGAGGAACCTTCCTCGAACGGGATACCGCTCTCGGCAAAGTAGGTGCGGAGGGTTTCGGGCGCGATGGAGGTGACGCGCTGGCTGTCCGGATCGGACTCGGCGCCGCTCAGGGTGATGAGGTTGCCGACGGTGTCGCCGGGACCGACCGTGTCTTCCTGCGTGATGCCGTCTCCGATGCCTTCTGCGCGCATGTTGCCGACGATGCGCAGGATAGTGGCCTGGCGGATCGGGATGTAGCGCGTGACCATGTCGCTGACGTCGGAACCGGAGCCGATCGTGATGATCTTGTCGGTTTCGTCGATGCGGAAGTTAAGGCCGGTCATCTTGCAGATATAGCGGATGACTTCGTACAGCGGGATCTGGTCGAGATTGAGGGTGATGGTCTTGTCCGCGTATTTTTCGGACTGCGGAACGATGATGTTAAAACCTTCGCCTTGCGGATCGAGGTCCTTGCTGCGCTGACGGAGATGCGAGATCGCGGAGGTGATGTCGGACCCGTCGAATTCGATGTGGTCGATCATCAGCTCGTTAAGACGGTTGTACAGTTCGTTGCCGGCCGCTTCGTAGGTCTCGGCGCCGCCGGTGATCACGATGTTGCGGACATCGGGAATGCTCTCGACCCAGCTCCAGTCGGACTGAGCCTGTTCGCGGAGAAGTTCGTTGTAGACGCGGACATCGGCGATGGCGTAGAGTCTGCGGTAAATCTTTTCAAGCAGGGTGATGGCGTTCTCGTTGTAGGGATCCTTCACCAGGATCTGTTCCATCTTGTCGCGCGCTTCATCCCACTGATCGTTCTGGTAGAGGAACTGGCCGGCGCGGTACAGGAGGTTGATCTCGCGCTGGCGTTCGTCGTAGCGCGGATCGACGGCCTTGAGGCTGGTCTCATCCCAGAAATTCTGGCTGTCGATGAGTTCCTGCGTCGTCTTGATCATGGAGTCAGCGGTGGTGGCGAACTGCTCTTTCTTCTTCACGGGATCCTTGGCGATCTCGACCTGAAGCGCGGCACCGTCATGAGGCTCGTCGGGGAGGACGCCGAGGTAATAAACGAACTTGGCATTGGTGAGGTCCGTGATGAGTTTTGGACCGATCTCAAGGATTTCATCGTTCCGGCTGGTGTCGGCGATGATGAGAAGCTTGTTGAAGTCCTTTTCGCACTGTTCCAGAAGGGCGTTGCCGTAGAGGATCTGGGCTTTTTTGCGTTCGCTGGAAAGACGGTCCGCAAAAGCGGCTCTGGTCGTGGAGACCTCGCATTTTTCCAGTTCGGCCTTCGCGTCGTCAAAGAGTCTGAACGCTTCCACGAACTGTTTTTCGTTCGTGCGGGTAATTGCCTTGGCAAGAAGCTCGTTGAACAGAGCTTCGTTCTCAAGCATATCCGCTTCGGCCGCGGTCGTAACTTCCAGCGCGTCGCCGGAAAGCGCGGGTTCTTCTTCTGTTTCGGCCGCGGCCTCCAGTTCGGCTTCAGCATCGGCCTCGACGGCCGATTCTTCGGCTTCGGAAGCCGGTTCCTCCGCAGTTTCCATTACCGCCGCGTCGGCGTCCGCCGGCACGGTCTCGTCCTGAGCGGAAAGCATCAGGGACGTCACGCCGAACGCAAGCGCGAAGACGGCTGCGGGCCGGAGGATCGGGCGAAGAAAACAATGGGGTCTCATCTTCATTGTCTCATCCTTGGTTGTTTTATTTTGAAATATTGATTATGTATCAACGGGTTAAACGGGTTATCTCTGTCTCTGGAGGAAAGGCGAATCGTCTCTCGAGGTCGGTGTGCCGGGCGGAAGCGTCCTGCCGTTCGTCGTGGTGGTCGGCGTACCGGGCGGAAGCGTTCTGCCGGTGTCGGAGGTATTCTCCTTCGGGGCGAGCTTGAGCGTGTAGGTCTCGGGATTCTCGCCGACGGATTCGACGACGGCTTCCTTCTTGGACGGATCGGCGGAAACGACCTTGTAAAGCTCTTCGCCGGTCTTCTCGGTGCCAAGCTTGAATTCGGCTCCGACCGAGGCGATGAACGTACGGTTGAACAGGGCATTGAGGAATCTCACGCGGGGCGCGGGATCGTAGACGTTCTGCTTGGGACGGCAGGGGATGCGCTCCGTCTTGCCGACGCGCTGGATATAGACGATAGGTTCCTGCGTCTTGTCGTCGATTTCGATGTCCACGACGCTGAAGTCGACGTTGTTGTTCTTGAACGTGCTGACGCCGATCTGGACGAATTCGGTTCTCTTTCTGTTGTTGCGGACGACGTTGAACGTGGCCTGCCAATCCTTCTTGTCGCTCTTCGTCCTGTCGACGGAAACCAGTTCCAGACCGGTGAAACGCTGCTGGCTGACCGCGTCGACATAGACCTGCGTGATATATTTCGGATGGCTGAGCGGATCGGTGGGATCGGTCTTGGCACGATATTCCTGAATGAGCGTGAAACCGTCGCTGTCCTCGTCAGAATCGGCGAGCACGAACTCGGCGGAGATATTGTATTCCTTCTCCCATTCGTCGGGGATGTTGTTGCCGTTCAGATCGGCCTTGCCGGCGAGTTCGTCCTCATCGACCTTGATGCGGGGCGCGAGAGCCTTGCCGCAGGCGGGGCATTTGCCGTTCTTCGTCTCGCCGATGGCCGGATAGGAATTGGCGGGGATCATGGCATGGCAGAACACGCATTCGGCCATGGGATACGGCGACATCAGCTGGGTCTTGTCGAGGGCCGCGACGGCGGGTTCGACCGTATTCCAGTCGGAGAAGATCGTCTCCATTTTATACTTGGGGCCGGTAGTGAAATCAATGGGTTCGTAGTCGGAGGGCGGCTGATCACGATTGACTGTCGTTGTAACCTTCTGGTTCTGAGCCCGCTGAATAAACATCAGCTGATAATAAAGCAAAGCCGTGAAAATGATAAGCAGGGCTGCTAAAATGATTTTTTCGTAATGTGCAAGAAGAAACTTTTTCATGTCAGGGCTGCTCCATCATTGGGGGGTGATATTGTCTGCACGATAGAACAGATAATTCACCACGATCGTGCACTTGATCTCGTCCCGTTTTTCGCCGATCAGGGGCTGGCCGTATTCGGGGTGGTGCGGGTCGGTAAGTTCGTAGGTAGAGACCAGCGCCGTGGCGGTCTGGTCTGCAGCAGTCTGCTGGGCGGCGTTTGCGCCGGCCGGAGGCGCTCCGGGGATGCCCTGTCCGGCTGTCGCGCTGCGGCGGACCACAGCCGTGTTGTTCGCGCCGGAATCCATGTGGGCGGCCACGATCGCGTTAGCGTTGATCAGGTCTTCGTAGGGAGCGGAGAACTTGATATCCTTGATGACGTACACGCGGTCGGTCTTGTACGCGCCCTGCAGGGAATTGATGAGCTTGTCAAACGCATCCATGGTACCCGTCATCTCCAGCGTGTAGGTGAAGGAGAGGATGGGACCTTCGGCATCGCTGTCCAGGGTGGAACCATAGAACGCGCCGGCTGTCATGGAGAGCAGACGGCCAATCCCGGCGTCCTTCATTTTGCGGAAGAGGTCTTCCTTGATCTGGAAGTTGCGGATGATCGGGATCACCATTTCAGGCACGGGGAGTGCCTGACGGTTGAGGTTCTTTCCGTAGATGAAATCCACCACGAGACGTTCCTTTTCGATCTGATCGTCTTCGGGAAGACCGGGGATGATGTCGGAGGAAAGATACTTTTCAAAAAGGTAGTCGATATAGTTCTTGCAGTCGCGCTGACGCATCAGGCGCGGAAGTCCGAGGGCATCAAGGAAGAGTTCGTGCGCGACTCTGTCGTTCACGTTCTCCAGCGTAAGAGCCTGGACGTCGTCACGGAAGATGGCAAAAGCCTGGGCGAACTTCGCGGCGGCGGCCGTGCGGAAAGCTTCGGCACGGGCGGGATCGACCGCTTCCGGCGCTTCGATGATCGCGTCGAAAAGCTTCTCGAAAAGCCGGGCGCGTTCGGACTGGATCGTGTCGGGGATCACGAACGTATCGTCGGAGGATTCCGAATCCTGATGGACTTCTGCGTAAATCTCTGCAAGTTTGGCGCGGAGAGAGTCTTCGTCAAAGGCGAGAACCACGCGGTTGACTCTGGTCGGCTGTTTGGTTTTGGAGTCGAGTTTGACCAGATTGCTGGAATCGAGCTCGCATTCGAACACCGCCTTTTCCTCATCGGTCGGGGGTTCGGGCGTTGCGGGCTTGGTCTCCGCGACTTCCTCTTCTGTCTCTTCCTCGCCCTCTTCCTTCGCGGGCGCCGGTTTGGGCTTGGCAACGAGACTCGGGTCAACCGGAAGCTCGGTGTTGAGTTCGGCCGGGGAAGCGATGTTCTTCAGAAGTTTCAGGAGGGCCTGACGATAGGGCTTGCCGAAATGACGGTAAATCTGGACATTTTTCTTGCTCATCGTCTCGGTATCGGCCTTGATCCTCGTTTCGCTTTCCGCGACGCTGTTGGGCTTGCGGGCGGAGTCGATGGATTCGATGGTCCGGGCGTTTTCCTCAATGGTCGCCATGGACTCGGCGACCGTCCGTCTCTTACCCTCGCAGAAGAACATAAGGACAATGCTGCCGACGAACGTAAGGGCCAAAATAACCACGAGGACGATATTTTTCAGGATAAACTTTTTCATTATTCTTCTTCCTCCTCCTCGTCATCGTCTTCGGACGGAATGGGTGAGAGCTTTTTGGCGAGAGCCTTTTCAAATTCCGGCGAGTCGATGGGTTCCGTCAGTTCGACGGCGAGCAGGAATTTGCGGATGGTAAGATGATCGCAGATGTCGCGTCCTTCATCGTACACGATCATGATCTCTTCATCTTTCGCCTTGAAAATGCTGCGGTTTTCCTTCATTTTCGAGGTGATGTTGTTGATGGCGGCGCTGCGGTCGTTCAGCCAGGTGTCATTCTTTTCGCAGATGACGTATGCGACCATATTGATCCAGGTCAGACCATTATTGATGGTCCCGTCCTGACCGTCCGCCGGCTCGTTGTTGTTCTCAGGCATGTTCATCGACAGCCCGCCGCCGTTCTGAGCATTTTCCGGATTGTTGTTGGCCGCGGTCGTGGCGGTGGTGGCGCTCTTGATCTGGGCGCTGGGCGCGTTCGAGATCGAGAAATCAGTAAGCCAGACGTTGTCCGGGATGCAGCTGCGGATAAGCGAATAGAACGCGATGAGGTTGTTGCGTTTCTTCAGGAGTTCGACGGCCTCGTCGAATTCGCCAATGGCCGTGGTGAGCTTGTTGTTGGCGTCCTTCACGCGTTTCTGGATTGCTTCGCGCTGGGCGACAAGGGTGCTGAATTTATCGCTCTCGCTTGCGATGTTCTCCGCCTGTTCCGACATGGTCCAGAGCGTGATGCCGAAGAAGAGCAGCACGACGGCCGCCGACGCGAAGAAGAACGGGCGTTTCGAGCGGAATTCGTTCTGCTTGCGGATGTAGTCGGGGATCAGGGAGATCTCGACCGGCGAGGTGCCGAGGCGGCGGAGCGCCAGACCGATCGTTTCCGCGTACAGGTGCGCGACCTCGGAAAGGACCTGCTGGTCGACCGCCGGACCGATGCCGACGACCTGGAACGGGTTCAGGTATTCGACCGGGATCCGAAGTTTTTCGGAGAAGAACCGCGGAGCATACGGGAGAATGGAGGTACCGCCGGCGAGGAAGAGTTTTTCCGGCTTGCGGCCCTTCTGGGTGGCGCGGTAGACGTTGATGGAACGGTTGATCTCGCCGTGCAGACGCGTCATGACGTTGCGGACAATCTTGGAGACGGCGGAGGCAACTTCCGAGTCGGATTCCTCATAGGCGCCGCCGAGGGAGACATAACCATGCTTGCGCTTCATTTCCTCCGCATCTACGTAGGAGATGTTGAATTCCTTGGCAATCTGCTGGGTGATGGTGTCGCCCGCGATCGGAATCGTGCGGACGAAGAAACGGGAACCGTCGAGGAAGATGAGAGTGGAGCAACGTCCGCCGATGTCAAGGATCATCTGGCATTCGTTGGCGCCGACGTTGTTCGCGCGTGCGCTGTTGTAGCAGGAGGTACCGGCGACTTCGATCAGGACGATGCGCTTGCCGAGTTTTTCCACGAGTTCGGAGATGCGGGAGACTTCCTGCTTCTTCACGATGACGATCATCGCGTCGATCTCGCTGCCGTCGGAGTCCGCCATGGGCTGAAGAAGCTGGGAATCCCACACGACCTCGTCGGAGGAGAACGGGATGGCCTGCTGGGCTTCGTAGGAGATGATCTCCTGTATCTTGTCCTTGTCCGTGGTCATCGCCGGGATCTTGACGAACCTGACGAACGCGTTCTTGCCGGAAAGGGAGACATAGACTTCGCGGGCGGAAAAGCCGTTCGTCTTGATGACGTCGGTAAGCGTCTTGAGGATTACGTCCTCCGGGGGTTCGTCGGAGGAGAACTCGTATTCCGTATACGCAAAACGCTCCAGGGTCAGGCTCTGCCCGGGAACATACGAGAATTCAGCGGCCTTGATGCTGTCGCCGCCAATGTCGATGCATAGGATTAAGTTTTGCTGTGCCATCGGTTATTTCCCTGAGGTTTCTTTGATCGCTTCAAACCGGTCGAAGAGGACCCATGCGAACGGGGTTTTCGAAACAGGAAGCAATTCATCAGGCATGTATTTGAAGGTCTGAGGATTGAACTTGTTCTTGTTGATGTAATCGAAGAGTTTAGCCGTGGAAGCGGCGGTGGGATTGCCTCCTTCGCCGTCGCCCTTCACGAGCGTGTAGAACAGCTTCGTGCGCTGGTTGCTCTGGTTCTTGTCCAGTCGGTTGAAGATCTCCTTGCCGCAGTTCTGGAAACCGTACACGGTGCGTCCGCCGTAGGAAATGGCGGCCATCACGGGCAGGTCGGAGGCGTATTTCTTCAGGTCGCCCGTGATCTTGTTGTAGTCCTTCGAGAGGTCGCCGGACGCGCCGTCAAACGCGAAATAACGATAGATGACCTCGGGCGGGACCATCATGCGGACGAAATGACGCCCGTCGTTGGCCTGAAGCGAAGCAAGCGTCTGCTTGCCGTCAATCACGGTCCAGGTGATGGTTCCGCGGTCATCGGCGGAAGGCAGGAAAACGGTGATCTCGACTTCGACCTTGTCGAGCCATTTCGGCCACTGGGCAGAGGTTTTGGGCTTGTTCGTGGTGAACGCAACGTCGATCGCAAGCCAGTGTTTGGCGTTGTTCATGTCGCGTTCGTTGAGGCGCATGTCGATCACGCGCTCCTCGTTCTCGATCTTGAAGAACGGGGTGAAGGTCTGGGAAATATTGACAGCTTTCCCGTCTTTCGGGAACTCAATCGCCCAGCTGCCGGAGCGGGCGGTCTGAGCGGAAACGGTAAATGCCGCGGCCGCGAAAAGTGCGATGAGAAGTTTTTTCATGATTCCAGACCTCTTCGTGGTTTGTTGCTTCAAGAGAATACACACGTCCATGAATAGAAAATACTATTGTTTTCCGATTCTTTCAAGTGTGTTTCTCCAAAAATTCAGATTATTTTTGTTAATCCCGGAACTTTTTTGTCCGTTCAGGTTCAGTTTTTCGCCTCCGGAGCGGGCTTTTCTTCCGCAGCAACGGCCGTCTCAGCGGCAGTTTCAGCAGGTTTCGCGGCCTCCGCGGCAGCTTCGGCGGCGGGCTTTTCAGCCTCGGCGGCCCCCATCACCAGGGAGGTTTCCTCGACGACGCTCGTGTCCGCGGTCTTCATGTGACCGGCGATGATGGCGGAGGCGAGCGTAAGGACAAAGAAAATGGAAATGCACCAGACCGTGAGCTTGGAAAGATGGCTCATGGCCTGAGCGCCGAAAACGCTTTCTCCGAGACCGCCGAACGCGGAGCCGAAGCCGCCGCCGCTCTTGGACGGCTGCACAAGAATGAGGGCGATCAGAAGCACCGCCAGAATCACGACGAGCGTGTTGAGGATTGTCGCAAGTGTCGACATGTTCTATACCTTTATCATTTTTGAGTTAAAAGTCGATGAGAAGCGTCCCGTCAGGACACAAGACTGCATCGGTAATTCTAAAACATAGCACTCATTTTTCCGTTTTCAAGCGCGAAACATCATTTTTTGAGAAAAATAGTCCTGTTTTTTAACATTTTCTTTCGTTTTTAAATCATTTTTCGTAAAAATTATTCCAAAACGGCGTTTTCCGCTTTCGAAAGGGCATCCATCATATATGCCGTTTTTGACACGAAAAAACACGGTCATAATCATATCGAAAATATTTCAATTTTCCGGATGATGAAACGATGCAGCGGAACAAAACGTTTTACATCGTATGAAAACGACAATGAAACGGCGGCAAAGGCAAGAGAAAGGGCAAGATGGAATCAGACGGCGTCTTCGGGGAAGAGTGCCCGATGGAAGACGCCGAGGTCGGCGCAGCAGTAGTCCGCACGGGTCTCCGCCGTACCGCCGCCGACGCCCGTGGAAATGCGCAGAGTCCGCGCTCCGGCACGGATGCCGGATTCGATGTCGGTGTGCTCGCGGTCGCCCGCCATAAGAAGTTCGGAGGGCCGCAGACTTAGGCGTTTCATCATCACCCTGAGCATATCCGGATTGGGCTTGCCGAAAACGCGCTGACAACGGATGCCGGTGGCGGTTTCCAGGCACATCGTGATCGCGCCGCAGTCCACGAGCCAGGTGCGTTCCGTAGTGGGACAGAACACATCAGGATGCGTGGCGAACCACGGGACGCCGTTTCTGATCCACCATGCGGCGCGGCAGAGGCGGTCGTAGCTCAATGTCTTGTCAAAGGCCGTGATGACGGCATCGGGACGGTCGTCCGGCGAATCGGCGGTCTCTTCAAAACCGAAAGACCGCATCTCGTTCTGGAAATCCTCCGTACCGAGCAGGAAGAGGCGTTTGAACGCGGGGAACTCCGTGCGGAGGGCATCGACGACGCTCAGGACCGGCGTAACGATCTGGTCGCGTCCGGAGAGCGGGACGCCCATGCCGCGGAGACGATCGACGTAGGAATCAATGCTCCGCGAAGTGTTGTTGGTGACGAATCCCCAGGCGATGCCATGCCGGGTAAGCGCATCGAAGAACGGCAGGGAAGTCGGGTACAGCGCATCACCCTCGTAGATCGTGCCGTCGAGGTCCATCATCACGCACCGGATCCCCGCCAGCGAGGGCGGCGGCGAACCCGGTTTGATGAGCAATGAGGAATCTGCGGCAGCCATGAGCGTCACTCGACCGTAACACTCTTCGCAAGGTTGCGGGGCTGGTCGATCTCGCAGCCGCGTTCACGGGCGAAGTAATACGCAAAAATCTGGAGCGCGACGACCGTGGTGATCGGAGCGACGAAGCGCGAGCTCTTCGGGACGCGGATGATACTGTCGGTGAACTTGTCGCAACAGACGTCGTCGCCGGAGACGACTGCGATGATCGGGGCCTTGCGGGCGCAGCATTCCTGGATGTTGCCGAGCATCTTGTCCTTGCCGGGGATATCGTTGCAGAGAGCAACGACGGGGACGGAGGGTTCGAGCAGGGCGATGGGTCCGTGTTTGAGCTCGGCGGCGTGGTAGCCTTCGGCGTGGACGTAGCTGATTTCCTTGAGCTTGAGCGCGCCTTCGAGGGCGGCGGGATAGAGGCAGCCGCGTCCGATATAGAACAGGTCGTTGGCATGCGCCGTGGCCTTGGCAATCTGCTCGATGCGTGGAGCCTGCTTCAGCACCTCGCGAAGGAGGTCCGGAATGGCCTCAATTTCGCGGACGAGGATTTCTCCCCATTCATGATTGAGACGGCGATTGCGTCCGAGGAGAAGCGCGAGCATGAGCAGAACGGTCACCTGGCAGGTGAACGCCTTGGTGGACGCCACGCTGATTTCGGGACCGGCGTGCAGGTAGATGCCGCGTCCGCTCTCGCGGGCTATGGTGGACCCGACGACGTTGCAGAGCGAGGCGACGATCGCGCCTTTGTTCACGGCCTCGCGAACGGCGGCCAGCGTGTCAGCGGTCTCGCCGGACTGGCTGATCGGCAGCACGAGCGTATTCGGTTCGATGATCGGGTTGCGGTAACGGAACTCGGCGGCCTGTTCGACGGACGCCGGGATGCCGGAAATGTCCTCGAAGTAGTAGGACCCGACGAGTCCGGCGTGGAAACTGCTGCCGCATGCGGCGACGACGATGCGGTTGATCTGCGCCATCTCGCGCGGAGTGAGGTTGAGGCCGGAAAGGACGGCGTTTGCGGCCTTGAAGTTCAGGCGGCCGCGGATGGAGTTTTCGACGGATTCGGGCTGCTCGTAGATTTCCTTGAGCATGTAGTGGTCGTAGGAGCCCTTGCCGTCCGCGGAGATCTCCCAGGAGACCTGCGACGCCTGGCGCTGGACCGGGACGTTCGCGAGGGTACGGAGTTCGACCTTGGAGGGCGTGAGGATGGCCATTTCGCCGTCGTTCAGGTAAATGACATCACGGGTATAGGTCACGAGGGCGGTAACGTCGCTGGCGACCATGTTGGCGTCCTTGCCGAGACCGACCACGATGGGACTGCCAAGGCGGGCGGTGATGATGGTATCCGGATGCTTGGCGGAGATGACCGCGATGCCGTAGGTGCCGGAAATCTGGCGGAGGGCGGCGGCGACGGCTTCGGCCAGGTCGCCGTTGTAGAACTCCTCAATCAGGTGCGGGATGACTTCGCTGTCCGTGTCGGACGCGAACTTGTGTCCGGCGGCTTCGAGACGCTTCCGCAGGTCAACATGGTTCTCGATAATGCCGTTGTGAACGACCGCAAACTGGCCCTTTTCATCGGTGTGGGGATGGGCGTTGCGTTCACTGGGGATGCCGTGCGTGGCCCAGCGGGTATGGGCGATGCCGGTATGCATTTTCTTCTCGCCCGAGGGGCGTTTCGCCTCCAGGTTGACGACTTTGCCGATGGATTTGACGGTCAGGACGGAATCGCCGTTCAGGAGGCTGATCCCGGCGGAATCGTATCCGCGGTATTCCAGACGTTTAAGGCCATCGATGAGAAAAGCGAACGCGGGCTTCGGCCCGGTGTATCCTACAATTCCGCACATAATTCAGTTTCTCCGTGGTTCATGCAGATTTGAGGTGGAGAATGTGGCCCGGGGAGGTGCAGATGCCGGGGAAAACGGCCGGGAAATGGCACGAAGAATTCCCCGGAATGCGGCGGGAGGATGGTTCCGAATTCAGTCGCCGGTCCCGTGCGCCCCTTTCCGTTTCGGGAAAGGGGGCAGGATAGCGGCGGGAAGCGGATTGCCCCGGGAGCCGCATTCGGTACGGGGGGAAGATCAGCAGAGAGCCTTCTTCAAGAACTCGCTGAACTCGTCATACCACTTCTGGGCGAGGGCTTCGTCCTTGGCCTCGACGAGAATGCGGACCTTGTTCTCGGTGCCGGAGTAGCGGATCACGGTGCGGCCGGTATCGGCGAATTCCTTGTCGGCTTTCGCGACGAGGTCGGTGTAGCCGGGGATCTCGGCCAGCGGGGGTTTCTGCTTGACGTTGAGTCCGCCGAGCTTCTGCGGGTATTCCTCCATGAATCCGGTAAGCTCGTGGAGCTGCTTGTTCTGTTGCTTCATGAGCTTGAGGACGTGGAGCGCGGAGACGATGCCGTCGCCGGTGGTGGCGTAGTCGAGGAAGATCAGGTGGCCGGACTGTTCGCCGCCCAGGTAGATGCCCTTTTCCTGCATCCGTTCGATGACGTAGCGGTCGCCGACAGCCGTGATTTCAGTCTTGATGCCGGCCTTCTTCATGGCGTCCACGAGGCCGAGGTTGCTCATGCAGGTAACGGCGATGGTGTCGTTCGGGAGGCGTTTGCGCGCCTTCATGTCGAGGGCGCAGAGACCGATGATGCGGTCGCCGTTCACTTCGTTGCCGTGGCAGTCGCTGAAGATCACGCGGTCGGCATCGCCGTCGAGCGTGATGCCGACGTCGGCGCGGTATTCGCGCACGAGACGGCAGATGCGTTCGGGATGGGTGGCGCCGCAGTTGTAGTTGATGTTGATGCCGTCGGGAGAGACGGAGTCGGCGATGACCTCGGCGCCGAGTTCGCGCAGAATGGTCGGGGCGATCTCGTAGGCGGCGCCGTTGGCGCAGTCGAGCACCACGCGCAGTCCGCGAAGGCTGATATTGCCAATGGTCTGCTTGGCGAATTCGATGTAACGGCCGCGGGCGTCGTCGAGACGAATCGCCTTGCCAATCTTGTCACCGGCAACGCCGTTGATGCTGCCTGCCATGATCTCTTCGATGTGAGCTTCCTCTTCATCGGGGAGTTTGAAGCCGTCGCCGCCGAAGACCTTGATGCCGTTGTCTTTGGCAGGGTTGTGGGAGGCCGTGATCATAACGCCGCAGGAAGCGTTCATGGAACGTACGAGGTGGGCAATGGCCGGAGTCGGCATGGGGCCTGTCTGAAAAACTCTCATCCCGGTGCTGACCATACCGGCGGTGAGCGCGGTTTCGAGCATGTACCCGGAGAGGCGCGTATCCTTGCCGATGACGGCGGTGCCGCCGTGCTGGCTGTTCACGTAGATCTTACCAAGGGCTTTGCCGAGGTTAAGGGCGATTTCCGGGGTTACGGGGTGGGAGTTAGCCTGTCCACGAATTCCGTCGGTTCCAAAGAGCTTTCTTTCCATAAGAGTTTTCGGCCTTTCCAGAATTGGCTTGTTGAAGCGGCTTGATGCCGCAAAGAAATAACGATTAAATAAATATACATCCTTTAGAAGTTGAAATCAAGGTAAGACTACAAGATTATTCGGGTTTTCTTGTAAAAAACCGTTGGAATATTCCTGAAAAAAAGGACCCACGGTTGATGCCGTGAGTCCCGAAAAACAAAATCTTTATTCGGATGAAACGAACTTACTGTTGCTGCTGGACGCCGGGGTTCTGGCTGTTGACGAAATCGCGGTTCTCAACGATTTTCTGGAAAGTCATGCCGTCCAGGGATTCGATCTTTGCATTGCCTTTGCGGTACGCGGGCATTTCCTTCAGCCATTCGTTGAAGGAAGTGACCTTGGACGCGGGAAGTCCGGCCTTCATTTTGGCGAGTGAGCTTTCGTACGCTTCTTTCGAGGATGCGTCGAGCTTCGGAAGAGACGCCTTCATCTCTTCCATGAGAGCCAGCAATTCCTTGCCGGACTTGCCGTCGATCAAGGCGTTGGTGGCAGCGTCGGATTCGGAGTAGAACCAGATCATGGACATGCCTTCGTCGAACTCGCGGTGTTTTGAGGGCGGCAGGGAAGCCATGACCTCCGTCAGCGACTTGTAGTATTTATCCTCGTTCGAGGTATCAAGGCGCTTGGTGCATCCGGGGAGCACGGACAGGAGGACAGCGGAAAACAGAAGATATGCGGCCAGTTTTGCGGTGCGGGATCTGAACATGGTTTCACCTTTCCTGAAAAAAATGAGTTCGTCAGTATAAGTCTGTATAATGTACTACCAGTTTCGGAAGAAATCAAACCGTGTCCGCAATTATCCCGAAAAAGAGAAGCGGATCCGGAACGTCAAAACATGTTTTTTTCGGGAAAATGCCTTGAAAAGCATTCAAAACGGGTATATATTCTCTCTTAAATTTAAAATTGCACCGATACACCATCATAGAAGGATCATACCCCATGCCAGCGTCCGTTAGCCCCAAATTTTTCGAAGTCAGCAAACTCGGTGAATGCCAGATCAAGTCTCCGCTCGTCAACAGCCCGGTCCATTTCCATTCCGACGACGAAGCGATCCTGCTCGACCGCGACTATACGTTCCTGCTCGAACACACAAAGGAGATGAACGGCTGCGTGCCGGTCTTCGAACGCGCCGGCATCCGCGAAATGATCTTCCACGATCCGCGCTGGAGCAAAGCCGCCATCCTCACGGCGGGCGGACTCTGCCCCGGCCTGAACGACGTGATCAAGGGCCTCACGCTGACTCTGCGCCAGACATACGGCGTGCCGCTGGTCTACGGCATCCCCTACGGCTACGCCGGCCTCAATTCCGACCTGGGCTACCAGCCCGTCATCCTCAACGAGGACACGGTCGACAACATCCACGAGACAGGCGGCACCATCCTTGGCTCCTCGCGCGGCGCGCAGGACCCGGAAAAGATGCTGGAAACGCTCGTCCGCATGGACATCAACATGCTCTTCTGCATCGGCGGCGACGGTACGCTCCGCAGCGCCCACGCCATCGCCGAGGCCGCGAAGAAGCGCAACCTCAAGATCAGCGTGATCGGCATCCCGAAGACGATCGACAACGACATCTGCTTCATGGACCGCACGTTCGGATTCGAGACCGCCGTATATGCCACGAACCCGATCATCACGGCCGCACACAACGAGGCGAAAGGCGCGTACAACGGCATCGGCCTGATTCACGTGATGGGCCGCGACAGCGGATTCATCGCCGCCTACGCCACGCTCGCCAACACCCACATCAACTTCTGCCTCGTCCCCGAGGTCAAGTTCACGCTCAACGACGGCGATCATCCGTTCATGCCGCATCTCTTCGAACGCATCCGCCGCCGCCATCACGCCGTCATCATCGTGGCCGAGGGCGCCGGACAGGAGCTCATCCCCGGCGAACGCGAATATGACAAGTCCGGCAATCTGCTGAACAAGAACGTCGGCATCTTCCTCCGGGACGAGATCAAAAAGCAGGCGAAGGAAGCCGGACTCGAGGTCAATGTGAAGTATTTCGACCCGACCTACCAGATCCGTGCCGGCGCGGCCAACGGCACCGATGCCGTGTTCTGCCTCATGCTCGCACAGAACGCCGTCCACGCGGCCATGGCCGGCCGCACCGACGTCGTCATCGGCCACTGGAGCGAATCCTTCACGCACGTACCGATCCCTATGGCCGTGAAGGAGCGCAAGAAGATCGATCCGGTCGGCTCCCTGTGGCAGGCAGTCCGCCTCAACACCTGGCACATGTGATTCCCGCTCGCCGCTCATTTCGGAAGGAAAACCAGCTATGTCTTACCAGGTAATCGCCAGAAAATGGCGTCCGCAGCGCTTCTCCGACATGGTCGGACAGGAACATATCGCGCGCACGCTCAAAAACGCCGTGAAGTCCGGCCGAATCGCCCACGCGTACCTCTTCGTCGGGCCGCGCGGCATCGGAAAGACCACCACGGCGCGCATCTTCGCCAAGGCGCTGAACTGCGAAAATCCGCAGGACGGCGAACCGTGCTGCGAATGCGAGTCCTGTCGGTCCATCGCCGACGAGACCAACGTGGACGTGATCGAGATCGACGCCGCCACGCACACCCAGGTCGAAAAGGCGCGCGAACTCTGCGAGGACGTCCAGCACCTCCCCATCCGCTCCAGGTACAAGATCTACATCATCGACGAAGTGCACATGCTCTCCAAGAGCGCGTGGAACGCCCTCCTCAAGACCATTGAGGAACCGCCCGCCCACGCCAAGTTCATCTTCGCCACGACCGAAGTCAACAAAGTCCTTCCCACGGTCATTTCCCGCTGCCAGCGGTTCGACCTCCGCCGCATCCAGACTACGGCAATCGCCGCACGCCTCAAAATGATCGCCGACGCCGAAAACGTCAAAATATCCAACGACGCGATCAACGTCATCGCCCAGGCTGCCGACGGCGGCATGCGCGACGCCCAGTCCCTGCTTGATCAGCTCATTTCCTTCTTCGGCGGCGACGAATCCGGCATCACCGAGGATCAGGCGCTCAACCTCTTCGGCCTCACCGCGCCAAGGGAAATGGAGGCGCTCCTGAATTCCATCACGCACAACGACCGCGCCGCCGTCATCCGCGACATCCACGATTTCGCCGACCAGGGAAAGAACCTCGAAACGCTCTTCGAGGAAATCATCTCCTGGCTCCGCGGGATCCTCCTCAGCCGCATCCTCGGCGACAACACCGCCTCCGTGCTCGACGAAACGCCGGAGAAGATCGAAGCGTTCCGGCGCATCGCCGCGACCGTCGCGCCTGCCTCGGTGCAGCGTCTCCTCGAAAGCATCTCCGGCGCGGGCTATCTGCTCCGCGACGCAATCAACAAGCAGGTCTTCCTCGAATCCATCCTTCTGAAGGCCATGCGCATCGCCCACTCGCCGCAGATCGCCGACCTCATCGCACGCCTCAATCAAATCCGTTCGAAGGGCGAGCTCGCCCCCCTCGAATCCGTCGTTCCGCTGTACGAACTCCCCGCCGGGCAGGCGTTCACCGCCCCCGGCTCGCAGTTCGCCGTGCCGTCCATTCCGGCCGTCCCAGTGAGCGAGATCGGGAAACAGCCTGAGCCGCAACCCGTACCGCAAGCTCAGGCCATGCTCGAAACGGAAAAAAAAACGTCCGCTGACAGCACCCCCGCCGCACCGCCGGTAACGCCTGTTCCCGCACCTCAGACCGAGGCGAAGGAAGAGCCCGCGCCGGAATCTCAGATTGAGGCGAAACAAGTTTCTGCGCCGGAACCGCAGGCTGAGGCAAAAGAAGAACCTGCCCCTGCGCCTCAACCTGAGGCAAAAGAAGAACCCGCGCCGGAACCGCAGGTCGAGGTCATCTCCGAACCGGTCGCCGAATTCAAGGAAGGACCTCAGACCGAGGTCATCTCCGAACCGGTCATTGAGCGTCCGCCCGAGGAAGAAAACGCCGTCCGGGTCAAAGCGCCTCGCACGCGCCGTCGCGCCGAGGCCGCGCCTGCTCAAAAAGACGCCGACGCCGAGGTCGAAGAGATCTCCGGCCCGGTCGTCTGGGAAAAACTGATCTTCGACGTCCGCGAAACGCTCTGCAAGAAGACGCTCGCCCAGGCCATGCTCGCCGGAAAGGTGATCTCGTTCAACGGCCCGTGCCTTCAGGTCGCGTTCGATTCCGTGTACTCCGCGGGCGAATCCATCCTGATCTCGCGCGAGAAGCCTCTACTCGACATGAGGCTCGCGGCCATCGCGGAGCGTCCGGGCGCGTATCTGAGCATCGAACGCCGCCCCGGGCTGGTCACGCCCGCGCAACGCAAGCAGAAAGAAGATGCGGAAGCTCTGCGCCGCGAGACCGAACGCAAACCGTTTATCGCGTCCATCCTGGATAGTCTGGACGGCGTTCTGACGGACGTTCATCATCTTGATAAGGACGAATCCGGGGAGGATGCCGCGATGTAGTTGAGGTCAATTTATTCGGATTTCCAAAAAAATTCGAAAAAAGTTTAAAGATCCATTTGACAATACGAATTATTCGAATTATATTTTATTTGTTCGATAAGAACATTCGGTTGTCGAATTAGTTTTAACCTTTCAACAGAGGAGATCCGACTATGAAGACTCTCAACAAGACGCTCGCTATCGGCGCCGCAGTCACTGCGGCGGTAATCCTTGCCCCGGCAGCTTTCGCGCAGGGTCGTCACGGCCCGCCGCCCCCGCCGCGGCCGAGCAACGGCATCCAGCTCGCGGCCGACATCGTGAATCTGGTGCGCGCGGTATTCGAGCCGCGTCCCGCTCCGGTCATCGTGGCTCCTCGCGAACGTGTCGTGGAAACCAAGGTCGTCACGACAACCCCCGTAGTAACAACGACGCCGACCGTCGTCACGACCACGCCGGCGACCACGATCGTGACGGGCGCCGTCACGACGACGATCCCGGAGTACACCTACGGGTACTACTACGGCGAATACGTCCCGTACTACGAAGGCTGGTTCTACTACGCCGACGCCTGGATCTGGGGCGGAATCGGTCCGCGTCCCCCGGCACCGCCGAGATGGGCGCCCCCGCCGCGCCGTCACGATCCGCCGCCTCCCCCGCGCACGGTCATCGTCCGGCCGGAACCGCGTCCCGGCCACGGCCCCGCGCCTGTGGCGCACCGTGTGGACCCCAGACGTGAACCTGCGCCCGCCGCACATCGTGCGGAACCGCGTCGCGAACCGGCACGCACGGTAGTCGTCCGGCCGGAAGCCAAGGCCAAGCCCGCTCCGGAAAAGAAGGGCGGCGCGATCCCGGTCGCGCCGAACCAGCACGGCGTCCCGCGCAAAGGCCGTTGAACTGAGGGAATCCGCGCACGTCAGGCTTCCGACAGGTTAAGGACAGTTCGACGCCCGCCCAGCTCCATCCTGCATGGGGCCGGGCGTTTCGTTTCCGGAAAACAGTCGGGACGGCAAGAAAAAAAGGAGAAAATCGGGTCGTTCTCTTGAAAAAACGCCTTTCAAGGCTATTGTTATGTAGTATGTTTCTCACTTCACCAAACAACAAACATCAGAACAGGATGCAGCCATGAGTTACTATCTGGGTCTTGACTCCAGCACGCAGGGCCTCAAAGCCGAGGTCATCGACACCGTCGCCGGCAAAGTCGTCGGCTCCTTCGCGGTCAACTTCAAGAACGATCTGCCGGAATACAAATCCCCGAGCGGATATCTCCCCAACGACGACGAAAACGTCCGCTGCGCCGATCCGCGCATGTGGGTCGCCGCCATGGACATGCTGTTCGACCGCATGAAAAAGGCGGATTTCCCGATGGAAAAGATCGCCGGCATCTCCGGTTCCGGCCAGCAGCACGGATCCGTCTATCTGAGCGCCCCGATCACCGACTGGGATCCCGCGAAGACTCTCGCCGACCAGCTCACGCCGATCCTTTCCCGCGCGGTCGCCCCGATCTGGATGGACAAGTCCACGGATAAGGAATGCGCCTGGCTGACCGAACAGTTCGGCGAAAGACTCCGCAGAGACACCGGCAGCCCGGCGATCGTGCGCTTCACCGGTCCGCAGATCCGCAAGTTCGCCGTGAACGAACCGGAAGCCTGGGCGAAGACGAAGACCGTACACCTCGTGAGCTCGTTCCTGTGCTCCGTGCTCTGCGGCAAGGACACCCCGATCGACTACGGCGACGGCGCGGGCATGAACCTGCTGAATCTGCACAAGCTCGAGTGGGATCCCGAGATCACGGCGGCCACCGCCCCCGACCTCATGAGCAAGCTCCCGCCCGTGAAGCCCTCGAACACCGTCGCGGGCAAGCTCTCCGCCTACTTCACGAAGTACGGCCTGACCGCGGGCATCCCGGTCGTGGTCTGGTCCGGCGACAATCCGTGCAGCCTGATCGGCGTCGGCGGCGGCTCCTTCGGCACCGCGGTCATCAGCCTCGGCACCAGCGACACCTTCTTCGCCACGATGCAGAACTTCGTGACCGATCCGGACGGATGCGGACACGTGTTCGGCAACCCGGCGGGCGGCTTCATGAGCCTCATCTGCTTCACCAACGGCTCGTTCGCCCGCGAACACCTCCGCGACGAGCTCGGCGTGGACTGGAAGTTCTTCGACGTCACGGCGTGCGCCGAGACCAAACCCGGCAACGGCGGCAAGCTGATGCTCCCCTACTACGAAGCCGAAAACACGCCCGCGGTCCCCGCCGGCGTCGTCCGCAATTTCGACCCCGCCGCGGCATCCAAGGCCGAACAGATCCGCTGCCTGCTCGAATCCCAGGCGCTCACCATGCGCCGCCATTCCGCGTGGCAGGGCGACGGCAGCTTCAAGCGCATCCGCGTGACCGGCGGCGCATCCAAGAGCGCGACGTTCCGTCAGATCCTCGCGGACGTCTTCCAGGCGAAGATCGAGACCGTCTCCATCGCGAACTCCGCATCCCTCGGCGCCGCCATCCGCGCCGCCAACGGCATCGAGAACACGCCGTTCGAGGACCTCTACGCGATGTTCTGCGCCTCCGCATCCGTCATCGAGCCCGACGCCTCCCTGCGCGGCCTCTACGACGGCATGATGGCGGACTACGCCGCGCTCGAATCCAGCCGCAGCTGAGCTCCGTTTCCGCGAATGATCGGCACCGTCTTTCCTCCGGGAGAGACGGTGTTTTTGTCTTTCGGGCGGATTCCGCACGTAAAAATACGTTGCGCCGCTTGCTTTTTCGCAATTGCAGGCTATATTATTCTCTGTTTTTTTTGAAAACCGGAGAGATGGCTGAGCGGTCGAAGGCGGCGGTCTCGAAAACCGTTAACGGGTTTTTCCCGTTCGGGGGTTCGAATCCCCCTCTCTCCGCCATATTTTTACTTTTCACTTATGCGGAGATAGTTATGGATTTACAAAGCCTCATTCGTGATATAAACTTGATACTGGAACAGAAAGAAATCAAGGGTATCAAGTCTATGTCTCCCCGCCCTTCACATGATGAAAAGTACCTCAAAAGGGACGAAAAAGGCGTGTACCACCTCGTCTTTCGCGTCCCCGCCCGCTTCGGCGGAAAACTTATCCGCCAAAGCCTATTCACAAAAGATTTCGCCGTGGCGGCATCGATCCGGGATCGCTTCGTTGTTCCGGTTCTCGCGCTCAACTCCGGCATTCATGCCCTGGAAGAGATCGGACGCTCGATCATCGATGCAGAGGGTGAAGCCGTGAATCATCTTTCCTCGCTCACCTCGATTATTGAAGCATCGGACGGGATCACGCTCACAGCCGCGGCGGATCGCTACGTTGAGTACATGAACAGTTCCGCAAAGTACCGCCCGGCTACGATTGAAAAATACTCCGAGTACATCCGCCTCGTTGCCCGGATCATCGGCGGCAAGAAACAGGTCGCGCACCTCACCAAGCAAGATGCAGTTCATCTTCGGGAGCATCTCGTTTCCAAGGAGAAATCCCCGACGACGATCTTTCATATCTTCTCGATCTTCCGCTCGTTTCTCCGTTGGCTTATCAAAGACGGCATCATTTCCAGCCGCTTTGTCGTTGAAAACTTCACGATTGATCTGCCGACCGTCCGCAAGGCGAACACCCCGATCATTCCCCCCTCAAAGGCGGATGAAGCAATGCGCGCCCTGCCGAAATGGACGTTGATCCCCCGCATACAGCGTTACACCGGAATGCGCGTTGGCGAGGTTGAGGCATGTCTCGCCGGGTACAAAAACTGCGGCATCGTGGACGTTGAAGGGTACAGGTGTTTCAAAATCTCAAAGGAGTTTGAGAAAACGTTCTCCGACCGCATTATCCCGATTTGCGACAAACTCGCGCCTTACATGACGCGCGAGGCTGTCGAAAAAGCCGCGCAGACGTGCGTTTTCCGCGAGGATGGACGCCGCCGGGAATCAGCGGGGCAGAAACGGTATAACCGCGCTGTAAAGCGCATCCCAGGCTGTGAATCGTGCAAGGATCATTCGTGGCGCGTCTACGCCCAGACGATGATGATTGAAGCCGGGGTAGACGATCTGATCGTCAAGCGCATTATCGGACACAAGGATTCCAAGAACGTCCACTACGGCTACACCGCCGCCCGCGTCGAGGCAATGAAAAAGGCTCTCGACCGAATCCCGTAAAATGCGGTTGACTTTCCGCGCTTTGATGCTATATTACCTCTCCACCACCACGAAGGAAAGCAGACATGCCAATCGAATACCCGCCTGAACCGATACCGTTCCCGGCTTCGGAAAACACCATTGAAGGATCGTTGCTTGAAGACCTCCGATATATCAAGGGGAGTTGCGACGGTTTGGAATGGCTGATTATCTATGAATCCCATTGGGGGCTTGTTCGGACGCACTACACGATGCTTTACGCCAAGATGAACATTCTCTCCGAGAAAGGGCGGCATCTCGCGGAATTTGGGCGCGAGGAAATCTACAAGAAATGTTCCTTCCGGCAGCATGGCGATCAGGTCAAGTTCGTTGTCGCGATCAGTCTGGCGATCAACCGCTGGGACTATGCTCACCCGCCGAAGCCAACTCCGCACCCGGAGTTTGACAACGCAGAAGAGCTTTAGTTCCCGTACATGTACCACGTTCCGCCTTGATCCTCCGCGATATAGACAAACTTTACATTTCTGTTTGTGATCGGGTACGGTTGGTTAATAGGCGGAGTGCCTTGATAATTGCGAATCGGCTTTGTGGATGAAATCAATACGGATGTATAGGCAAACAGGCATATTTCGATAATGCTGTCCTCGCTTGGTGCGGGAAGAACAAGCTCCATGCTATATCCATATCCAGCAGAGTAAGATTCCAAATCGTTATAATCGGTTTTGTGTCTTGTATAGACTTGCGGTGTAACACTGTAATCCACCGTATAGTAATACTGGCAGATATAACCATCTTCCTCGTCATGGTGCAAGTCTCCGAAAACCGCGATAAAGTACGCCGTGTTTGCTTGGGCGTTTATGATTCCAGTTTCGGTATCAGGCTCTTCCCCAATGCAAACATACGACAGGCTTCCGCCCCCGCCGCCTGATCCGCCTGTAACATTGATTGTAACTTCACCCGTTCCGGTTTCCGGGGAAAGAGTAACATTCGGCGTTCCGGCGATCAGGCGAGTTACGCCCGTCGCGCCGACCTTGACGGGCTGAACAATATCCCCGTATTGCATTTGCGTCATCGTGCCGCCGAAATTACATGCGATCTGTGTATAGAACTGGTTTTCCTGAACCGAGGGAGCCGCCCCGCACGCGCTGTACTCCACCGAAACACTGTTCCCGCTCACCGTGCCGATAAGATAAACACTGCTTCCAATCGGGCAAGGGAAAGAGGACTTTCCGGCATGGCTTACCGTGTTCCCGACAATGATTTCTCCGGCCACGTTCGCGGTTGGATGCGTCCCGTCGTACACCGTGGCAATGAAAGCCTCTTGCGGAGTTCCCGCGCTTTCAATCGCGCCGGAAACGCAGAAATGCCCCTTGTATTCGAGCGCAAACGAGCTGGAATTGACGATCGTGCTGGAATTGACGATCGTGCTGGAATTGACGATTGTGCTGGAATAGATCGAGCTCGAATAGACCGTGCTGGTGTGAATGTCGCTTGTGATACTGCTCGAATGAACAATGGTACTGCTGTAGATCGAACTGCTGTTGATTACCGTTGAGCCTCCGACATCAACATCAACAATATCGCCGTATTGCGTTTGCCGTAGTTGAACGCCGCCCTGAATGAATGCAAGGCGCGTGAAGAATCCGTCAAACTCATAAGAATCCCCCTGCGGGATCGCGCGATATTTGAAGCCGTCCGAATCTTCATAAAGATAGACGTTGACATCTGCGGTTTTTGTTCCGATTTCCGGTGCTGAAAACGGGACTTCATAGCCGCCTTCAATGACAGTATGCGTCCCCCCCTGAACGATACGCCCGGCACTCGGACGGTAGCTGATATTTGCATCGGAATCGGTATTGTCGAAGATGTGTAGCGTTCCTTGCCATCCACCTTCCGATACATTGACATCGAGGCTTGCGATCTCGACATGGAACGGACCTTTGTAGCCCGCGCTCAAAGCATACTTCGCTGTTCCGGCAGACGATGCGTAATCTGGGGTGTAAAGCCAGGGGACATCCGAAATCTCCCCATGCTGTATTTGGATGATCTTTCCGCCTCTGTTTTCCGCCAGTTTGATGGATTGAATCCCTTCCACGTGTGCCGGGCGTGTTGAGTGAGGGAAAGAGATGTATGCGAATCTTGTCCCACTAATGCCCGGAAAGGACGATGCAATAGGCAGAAAATCTCCATGCGGAGTTAGAATCTCCATGTATAAATCGTTGTCGTTCGGCAGGGCATAGAAAGTGTGTTCGTCACCAAAAGACGGGGAGTATAACCGCCATTCGTCAACGCTGATCGCTCCGCTGCTGATATGGACTTGAACCGCATCATAGGTTGTACCGCCGGACGAAATAACCGTACTTCCCTTTGAAACGACAGCAAACGGACCGTCATAAGAACTCCCCACGTTTATGGTCGTGCTTCCTTCTTCCGGCATCGTAGGCAGACGGGGGCTTTTCGCACCGCCGCCAGTCAGGTTGATAACCTTCCCGCCGTTCAACACGCTTTTCAGCGCGACCATCTGTTTGTCATTCAGGACAGGAATCGGCATTTTTTATCTCCAACGTCTCTTGACTGTGGACGGAATATCAAGCGCGCTCCAACTCTTGATCCTGTACTCCTGGTATTCAATCTCTGGATACGGTGTTACCCCGAAAAGAGCGTCAAGATCAATCGTTCCATCGCTTGCGAGAGGGATGTTTTCGGCGTACTCATACGGCAGTTGCGCCGGACAGTCGCTTGCGTCCTCGTTCTCTGCCAGCCATTCCCGATATTCACGGTTCGCCGTGTAGTACCCCTGCGCGTTCGTCAGGGTAGGCACTTCATCGAAAGTAACGGTCGATCCATCGTAGATCGGCGCGTAGTATTGATAGATCAACTCCGATTTTGTGGATGTGCCGAACTTCGCCCGGTTGCCGACATCGAGGAGAAAGCGCCCCCATCCGTTCGGATTGTATCGGATTGTCAGGTTCACTTGCGTGTACTTCCATTTGATCGTGTGTCCGTCATCCTCGTAGGTTACAAGCCCCTCTGCGGAGATCGAGGCGATCAGCAACGTTCCGATAGGGAAACTGTGTCCGAACAGCGTTTGCGGGGAAGCATTGACGGCGTTTTGGAACTCGAATACATCGGCGGAATCAAAGTTTTCGAGATAGTACGAAAAGGAAAACTGCGAAAAAATCTCGTTCGTGTTTGCGTCCAGAGGATCTCCGGCTGAATTGACGACCGGAACATTTTTCACATTGTCCGGCGAACCTTTCTCGTTGTTCCGGTCATACGCCATGCTGAAACCGATTGCTTCTTCAACAGTGTCGAAAGAAATGTTGAATGGCGAAAGATGCCAGGGCTTGTCGGCTTCTTCATCATCGGACACCCGCTGATAGGATGCGTCAATATAGAATCTGTCGGCTTCCTTCTGCCAGTCCAGGCAATTCCATTCTGCGGTTTTCAGGATATACCGTAAATCGTCGCTCATGCAGCTCCCCTTGGACGGAACGAGCGTTTCGAGGTCGAGAATGGCGCGTTTCCGCTTCGCATCGCTGTTATCCACGATTTTGTAGATAAACCGCTTCGTGATGCTCCGCTTCCCGCTTTCGTCCATGCGGCCGCCGTTCAGGATCGCCGTTTCGGTAAGAATGAAATTGTCTGTCGCCATATTGTGATCTCCTGAAAAAGAAAACCGGGAACAGGCATGAGGTCAGCACCCGTTCCCGGAGAACCAGACCTTCATCCGGTTTTTTGGCAGTTCTCGTTATCTTGAAGTTGTTGTTTTTTCCACTCCGGTATTTCGCCCGGCTTTCTGCGTTTCACGGTCCACCGCAGATTCTTCCGTTCCTCTTCCCTTGCTCCTTTGTTGCTCGGTAGTTTGAGGATGAAATCGTTTGCCGCCGTCTCGCTCGTGAACGGTATTTGCGCCAGTCCGATTTGCTTCAAATCTGCCATGTAGTTCAAAACGATGTCGAGTTGGTCTTGCCGGATTTGAAATTCGATTTTTTTCTCCTCGAACCGTTCTTTCCTTTCGATCCGTTCGTCAGCTTCAAGCCAGATCACCGTTTTCAGGGAAAGGGGAAACAGCGGCGAAAGGTCGCCGCATTTCCGGCAGACGTGGATCAGTCGCCCGAACTCACATCTGCCGTCTCGGAGTTTTTTTCGGCGGTTTCGCTTTCGGCGTTCGTGGCGGAATAGAACTCCCCGGTGATTTGCCACACGTGAAGAGCAATCTTCTGGGCGGTTTCGCGGTCGTAGTTGAGCAGCAGCTTCGCTTGTTCTTCCGGGATGTCCGCGCCGTAGACAAGGGCGGTCAGGCATCCGCGCGCTTCGTATTCCACGCTCTCCTTGACGTTCTTCGGATTGCCGGTCCATGCGATGACGCCCTCGCCGGAAATGGCGTGAACCGTGATCTTCTGGATGTTCGGGGTTCTCTCTCCGGTCTCGGCGTTGACCTTGAAATCGTCTTTCAGCTGGATTTCGATTTCTCTGGTGGGGAGTTCAATGGGTTTCAGGCGGGAAAGATCAAGCGTACTCATGTTGTAACCTCATTATTTGTTTTTTGGGCGTCGGACGCGCTTCAAAAACGGCTTGAAAACGCGCCCGATGCGGTGTTGTTTCAGTTCGTTCCGGCTGCTACGGACGGAAATGCGAACGTGATCGCCATCTCCGTGATCGGGCCGTCGATGTCGGCGGAGACTTCGGCCATCTCGGCGATCAGCGCGTCCGCGCTGAAGCCGTCGCTCGTTTCGAGTGTTTTGACGGTTCCGGCCTCCTTCAGGGCTTTCAGGGCGGCCCAGTCGGTCGAATCGTACAGGACGCGGATCGTCATGTTCTCCATCGAATCCTTCGCGCTGTACGTCTTGTAGGTCTTGACGTTGGTGACGACCTCCGTTTCGTTCGCGGCGGTCAGGCCGGGACGGAACGTGTTGTTCCCCGTGAGTTGGAAATCGTAGTCCCCCCAGGAAATATAGGTGGTCTTCGCCTGTTGAACAGATGCTTTCGCGGTAGGTGCGGTAGCACTCATGGTTTCTTCTCCTGTTTCTGGTTAAAAGAATGGCGGCGGTTGAACACTACAAGAGCATTTCCAGTCAACCGCTTTACACGTTGTAGAGGTACAGGGTAAACGAGATCATGCGTCTGTACCAGGTCGGATCGTCCGGCGAAATCCCTCCGGCGGGCTTGTCGATTTTTTGGATCACAGCCTGCCGTCTGCCCTTCTGGTAGACGATGGATTTCTCGCCGATGACCGGGAGTTCGTTTCGGATGATGCGGATCGCGTTGTCTGCCTCGTCCGCTCCTTTTCCGGCAAGGCAGAACACCTCGTAGTTCACCACGGCATATTGACGGGCGGCCACGTTCGTCAGGACCTCTTCGCTTCCCTCGTTGATGCTTTCCCTGATCCAGATTCCGCTTCCGGGCTTCTTGATGACAGCGTTCGGCAGTTGCCACCGTTTTTCCATGTTCGGCATACCGAGCGCGGCGATCACGCGCCGCCGCATTTCGTTCCGAACGTCTTTTGTCAGGTCGATTGCCTGTCTCATTTCAAACCTCCGTCTTTGCCCGCCGCGATTCCGGCGTATCGTTTGATGTCTTCCTTGACTTCCGGTACTACGACACGGAAAATGCCTTGCGGTGCTTGTTGGCTGTGTCCGTTTTCGAGGGCTTCGGCATACGGCAGCGAGTTCGAGATGAAGATTTCATCGTCCACTTGAAGCGTTACCCCTTCAAATGCCTTTCGCGCTTTGGTTTCATCGAATTTGTAATATTCTTTTCGATGCTTGATGTACTCCTTTGGCGCGGGGTTTGGAACGGTGAAATCTATGCCGTTGATTGAAATGTTGAAACCGGCCCGGTATCGTCCGGTCAGGACTGGCGCTTTTTTCCCAAGCCTGATTGCCGCTTCGCTTGCCACCTCTCTTTTGACGAAATTCAGGCGGTCAAGCGGCAGTTTTTGAAACTTCAAGACCGCGCTCATGTCGGACAGTTTGAACTTCATTCCGCCGCCTCTTCCGCAATGTGTTTCAGAACCACGAGGTACGCTCCCGGCATGTCGTTCTGCCAGTCCTGGGGGATGATCGACCGGATGCCGTACACCACGCCCCCGAACGTGATCTTGTCGGCGCCGGGATTGAAGATGCCGGTCCCTACGCTGAACGCGAGCGGCGGATTCGCTTTCTTCGCCGCGGCGGCCAGGGACAGGTAATCGAAGACGACGCTCATGTCTCCGCCGAACACCAGTTTGTTGTCGATCAGATGTTGAGACACCTTTTCCGGCGCGGTGCAATTCAGTTTGATCGATGCCCGCGTTACGTTCGTTTCGCCGGATTGCAGGTCGGTTTCTACGGTTTCATGCGTGAAGATACAGGTGTTTCGGAAGATTTTGATCTTCGCCACCTTCTGATCTATCTTTTGCCAGAGCGTTTTTTTCATGGATCGCCGTTCCTTTCTGTAATAGCATGTGCAGTCAACCGCCCGCCGTCTCGCTCAAAATCAATTTTTTTCTGTTTTTTTTCTTTTTTGGCCTTGCTTTGTGGTTTATTGATGCTATATTAGTATAGCGACAACAAAGAAACGCAAACCAACGGCAGACAGCCGGGAAAGGAACACAAAAATGAACTTTGGCTACAGTTTCTTGAAGATCACGAGTTTTGAAGGACACACCACAAGCGCGGTCGTTCGTGCGCTGAAAAGCGCGGAAGCGGCGGAAAACGCTCAACTCTACAGAGGCTTTGTCAAACTCGACGGCGGGAAAAGAGGTGTTGAGATCGGATATATCAAGACGCGCGAAGAAGCCCTGAAATGGCTCGAAGAAAACCCCGAACATGAACAGTCGCCGATTTCGCGGATTTACGAATAATCAGACCACACCACAACGAAAGGAAGCGAACCATGAAAATTTTGTTCTACGACCTCGACACCGGAAAGGAACACCTCGCCACATCGATTTCCGATTGCCGGACCGGAACGGAAAGCGAACTGTGGAGAATGCACGAACAGATCGCATCGGATGAATGGAAACTCGGACGCACACTTGCAAACCGGATTGCCTGACAGAAAGGAACTTCACACCATGAAATCGACCGTACTGAACGCCATTCAAGGCAAACTCGCCGCCGTCGTCACGGAAGCACAAATCATAGCCGCCTACCGCGAGGCAGGGATCGCAAACCCGGAACCGGGGGAAATTCTTTCCGACGCTCACGCCGGGGAATTGGTGATCGTTTCCCGCGCGGACTACGAACAGGCGAGCAACAGCCCGAAGAAACTCAACGGCGACCGCGTTCTGTGGTATTGCCGAAGAGGACGCGAAGGCGCGGTTGCAATCAACGAACCCGCATGAGAAAGGAGAACTGCACACCATGAAATTCTACGTTCGTTTCAACTCTGCGCTGTGGATCGTGAACGCCCGGAGCCTCAATGAGGCGAAGAAAAAGGCGGATGAGATCGCACGAAAGCAAGAGTACGCTTCGACCGGACTTTGCATCGATGGGGAATCGGATCACATTCTGGCCTGCCGCCATTGCTGCGACGTCAACGAAAGCCGCTTCTTGGGGATCAAGGACAAAGACCCCATTCGTTTCCCGCGCGACCGCTTCTATCTGCGGGATTGGAACTGAACCGCCACACACAAAGGAGAACTGAAATGAAGATCACGGAACTGCACGACGGAAAGGATTTTGTCGTTTCGGATTGCACCAGGGAACAGGCGCAATGCCAGAAGCCGAACACCAACGACTTCGGGATCATCACGCTCTACAATGACCGGAACGCGAAAGAACCGGAAAAGCGTTTCGCCTACGCGGTGTATTACAAGCCGAACTATATCCCCGTTTGGACGGATCGGGATCGGGAGATCGTGACGGCGGCTTTACAGCGCAAGTATGACGAGGCGAGGATCGATGCCATGCTTGACGATTGGATCGACGCGGAAATGGGCGGCAGAATCCAAAGCAGCGACATTGGGACGCAGATTCGCGCGGTCGTCGAACTGCAAGACAAACTCGAAAAAGCCGGGATCAGCGCGGACTTTTCCGCCATCGAGACAAAGGCTATCGCCATTGCCGAACGCCTTTTTGAAGACATCAACAATGAGAACTGAAACACGGAAAGGACACCGGAAATGCAACTCAAAGACAACATGACCTATGAAGAAAAGGTAGAGTTCTTTTTCGAGAACGACGACCGAAGAGGGGAATTGACGAATAAATGTATCTGCTATGTGATCGGGAACAGCACACAGCCGACGGCCTACACGCTCACCGTTGACAGCCGCCAGAAAGTTACCGAGATCAGGGTGCATGAATACGGAAAAGAATGCGTGGTCAAACTTGAAGACGTTCTTGAAGAGTACGGCGTGTATGACTGGACTGATCTCCCCACAAGATTTACCGGATGCTGTTTCTGTCCGTTCCGGTACGAATGCGATATTGTGCGCGAAGAGGTCGAGGACTATTGGCACACGTTCATTGAATAACCACGAACAAGGAGCTTGCGGAATGAAAAAGTACAACGTCACGCTCCACAAAAGAAGTGGAACGGCATACTGTGTCGTATGGGCTGACGGAATCCTTGATGCGATTCCGGCGGCGGAGGCAATGGAGGATCAGAACGACCCTTGCGCGGGCGGGATTATGATTGAACAGGATGGGAAATTCTGTGCCGCCCGCCATTTCGGACAATGGGAAGTCAAACAGGCCGCCCTTGATGAACCTCTGCGGAGTTACCGTATCATCTTCACCTGATAAAGCCGCCACCACCACGCCGCGCCGGGGATCATTCCCCGGCCTTTTTTTGCCCTATGGCGCGTTCACACGCTTCAAGCACCATGCCCGGCGTAATGCTCGCCGTGCATTCGTTCCCCCTGCCGTGGAAACACGTCTTGAACTGCGGCTTTCTTTGATCGCATGTACCCCAGCACCCGTGACACACGCCCGGCGGCGGAGAAACGCGGTACGGCGTTTCAAACTCAACGTAGGGATCGGTGAAGCCGGAGATCAGGACGACGGGCTTTCCGCAAGCCCAGGCAAGCCACGAAAGCCCAGACGGCAGGCCGATGAAGAAACGCGCTCCCCGGAGGACTTTCACGCGGTTCGTCAGCGGTTTCAATCCGGTGTCGTCTACGGCGTTTCCCGGCATGTTGAGATTGTCGGCATCAATGCACACGGGGACGAATCCGCGCTCTTTCAATGCGGCGCAAACTGTCTCCCAGCCGCCTTTGTTGTGCCATTCCTTGACGGGTCGGCTCGCGCGTGTTGCGATACAGAAATACGGCTTTCCGGCGATTTCCTTCGGTATCTCCCCTGTTCCCTCGCCGATCTTCGGCGGCGTTTTGTCTTCATCCATGCCGAGGATCATTTCGGCGTGTCGGATCAGGTTGTTTCGCCGGAAGTCGATCAGTTCGTGGTCGCTGTGTCCGTAGCCGTAGACCGCCAAGCCGTACCGCGCATAGCACCGCATGGATAGTTCGTCCGTTTCCTCGGACGGCGAAACGAACCGGATTTCGGGGTAGGAATCCCGGTAGAGTTCCGCGTGTTCCGGTTTCATACAGACGATGCCGCGGCAGCCCCATTTTCGGAAGAAGCGCACCGCCGCCGGAAGCCACGCAGCGGAATCGCCCAATGCTCCGTGATGGATGTCGATGAATACCGTCTTTCCGCCCGCGTCGTACACGTAGTTAAAAAACCATTCTCCCTCGCGGTAGAACTCGACGCGCCAGCGCGTGAAATACTTTCGCTTCGTGAAGAGGTAGGTTTCCTCTTTCGGATCGCCCTGCAATACGCCGGAATCGTAAAGTTCCCCGGTGTCCGCGTCTGTGATCTTGAATCGGAACTGCGGAGTATTCGGCGGAATCCCGATCCGCACACCCGAAACGAAATCGACATGGATGCCGTAGCGCGTGAACACGCTTTCAGGGAACGCTTCGTGGCTTGCGTTCATTTTGACCTCAATTTGTTGTGCCGGACGGAAAGCGGATTATCGTTCGATCCGTTCGATGCGCTGAACGTTGGGACCAGGTCCGCCCGCTCCCGGATCGACTTCTGCGCCCATTTCGTTGAGTAGGTCGATGCACTCGTCGGAAAGGATGTTCGGGATCGCCTCTTTGTCGAAGACAACGCCCTTGGCAGAAGAAAGCCCCTGGCGGGTAGCATCGAGCGCGTCCAGGCGGTTCAGCGTCATCTTGTAGATCGCCTGTTCGCAACAGGCTTCCTTGAGCGGATTGGGGATTTCCCGCGTTTCCGTTCCGTCGTATTTGTAGCGGAACTGCACGACTTCGCTTTCGGTTTCCCCGGTTTGAACCAGTTCGGAGAACATGGCATGATGGAAGATGTCGCGCGTCGCCGTGCATAGCCCGGCTTGTTTTTCTTCGTCCGTGGCGTCGTTCCAGTTGTCGGAATTGCTCCGCTCGGAGAAATACTGTTCCGCCCATTCCAGATCGCAGTAAGGAGTTGTGTACCCCATGTTCAATCCTCCTTGATGATGCCCTTTTCGACCAGTTCATTGTATTTGTTGCGGACGGTTTCTGCCTTGAACATCTGATAGCCTTTGACCTTGGCTTCTTTGAGTTTCTGCCGCATGTGGTTCAGTTCCATAACGGACTTGTCGCGCTCGCTGTCCTGTTCGTGGATTTTCTCTTCCGTGGACGTGTTCGGAGCCTGGGATGCCGCCGCGCGCTGCTTGCGTTCTTCCTCTTCGCGCGCTTTTCGTTCCGCTTCGGGATCGGGCTTCGGAATCGGCTTCCCTTGGATCGCCGCTTCGATCTCCTTGACGGTGATCCCAGGCGGGAAATGTCTCTGCTGAATCGGGCCGCCGTTGATGGTGAAGCAGACGGTGCATCCGTTGGGACCGGAAGAGAACGGAAAGATTTGTAACCTCATTTATGTGCCTTTCATTTGTTGTTTGAAAAAAGGGCGGGCTTTGATGTGATCGCCGCCCGCTTCAAGTGTTCAACCGTTTTGTTTTTGCTCCGGTCAGGAAGCGGAAACTTCCTGCGTGAAGACCGGGGCTGCCTCGGTGTTCACGACGTTCACGCGGGACACTCCCTGACGCTTCGCGGCGAGAGCCGTGGCGGACGCCTGGAGGTTCTTGACCCAGCACAGGCGTTGAAGGGCGTTCTTGAATTCCAGCGTGTATTCGCCGATGATCGTCCGGCTGATGCCGTCAAATCCCTTCGGGGTGCTGTCTTCGTCCCACACGGAGCGTCCGTTCATCGGGACCAGGCCGAATCCGGCGGGATCGACCACGAACGCCTCGTTGTCGGGAATACCCGGTTCGGCGAAGATGCGGATGCCGCTGCCGTTGGTGTCGTTGATGATGTTGGCGACATAGGCGCCGCGGGTGGGGTCTTGCTGAACGATGGTCACTTTGTCGCGCATGTCGGCGGAGAGGACGCGGGCTTGTCCCAGTCCACAGATGATGACGGACGGAGTACCGCCAGCGTCGGAGATTTCGGCGGCGGCGTCGTTCACGACGAAGGAATCGAACGGGGTGCTGTTTGCGTCGACGTACAGGCCGCCGGACTGCGTGGCGTAGTACAGGAGACCGCCGGCGGCTCCGTTGGCCACGTTGCTCGCCTGGACCGGAGAACCGAAGATCGCCGTGAAGTTGAGGTCGCGGGCGAAGTCGATCATGCGGTGGTTGACCTGGTAGTTGATCTGGTTTTCGAGGCCGTAGACGCGCGTTTGGATCGCAGTTCCCGAAAGGATAACGTCCTTTCTGAAAATCTGCGTGTAGTTGAAATTCACGCCGGACTGGTGGACCTTGTTTTCGCCTTCCTTCGTGCCTTCCTTTTCGGGGGTGGAGACGATAATCAGCACGTCTCCGTTCGAGGGAGCGGTCGTTTCGGAGCCGTTCGCGGCGACGCGGGTGAAGGTGGCCTTGTTGTTGCTGTCGTCGATCGCGGTGATGCGGAACAGCGCGTTGTCTTCGTTGATGTGGAACAGCATTCCGACGCGGAGTTTGGCGAGATCGGTGGCGGAAACCGGGACTTTGCTGTCGGAGACGGCTCCGCTCACGGTAACGCGGTCGCCCGAAATCTGATCTTCGAGCCACTCATGTTTTCTGCTCGTTGCCGCTTCGCGGACGGGGAAGAGTTGGAGCAGGCGCGGTTGCTGCTTGACGACGGTGGAAAGGATGTCCTTCAGGTCGCGGACATCGTTTTCAAACTGGTAAGAGTAATGGGGTTCACTCATGGTGACGCTCCTTTATTTGAGTTTGGAAATTTCGTCTTTGAGCCGGAGCATTTCGAGCGTGTCCCCCCTGTTCTCGGCTTCTTCGTATTGCTTTTGAAGCGCCGCCTTGGAAGAACCGCCGCCCCCGGCGGGTGGGTTCGACTTGCCCGAAACGTTCTGGAGGATCAGGCCGTGTTCCTTCGCGTAGCGGGATGCGAAGTCTTCGAGCGCGGTTCCGTCTGCCGCGGTTACGATGTCTCCGATCTCGTTCCGTTTGAGCGTTCCGGCAAGGTACTGGTAATACAGGACGTCGGAAAGCGCGTCTCCGTTCACTCCCTGTAGTCCCTTCACCGCTTTGCCGATGGCATCTTTCGCGCTTGCGCGGTCGTCTTTGAGTTTGTACTCTTTCTGTTCCGCTTCAAGTTGCGTCAGGCGGGGTTCGTTGTCGGTCCGCCATTTCGTCGCGACGCGGAGTTTGTCGGAAAGTTCTTTGTTCGTCTTCAGGAGTTCTTCGACGTTCGGCGGATTCTGTTCGTTCGCCTTTTTCCGAAGTTCCAGCAGCTCTTCCAAAGTCCCGGCCTCGTGGAACTTGTCGAGTTCACCTTGAATCTTCGACACCTGGTCGTTGAGATTGGTGATCTTCGCCTTGGTTTCCTTGTGTTCGCGGCGTTCGTTTGCGAGAGATTTTTCGACTGCGAACAGGTCTTTCAGCACCCATGTGCCTTTGTGCTGCTCGCTCACGGTGTCTTCGACGTAATCCTGGCGGACATCCTCCGGGATTTCGTCTGCGGTTTGATACCTTGCTGCAAGTCCCATGACTTACGTTCTCCTTTGAGTTGTTTCGGTTTTTGTGCGAACATTCGCACATACAAGCACATTCCGTCAACCATGCAAAAAGAAGGGCGGAAAAAAACGCCGGAGCGGAGAAACACAACCTGAAACTCCGCTTCGGCGCACCAAGGAGGTTCTATTTGCCGATCAATTTCGTGTCCTTACGAAATTGATGCTTTGCCCGCTCGCGGGTGTCCTTTTCATGTCTCCGGCGTTCCTGTCGGCATTCGATGAGACAGCGCACGACAAGAAGCGGATTCAGCCAGTTTTTATTGAAGTTTTTGATATTCATGGTTCGCTCCTATCGTGAAAGCCATTCGTCCCAGGCGCGGAAGAAATCGTCCTTGTATTGTTCGGCATTTTTGATGAGGTCTGGGATTTGCGAAACATCGTCAAGTTCGCCGTCGATCACGCATGGATTGAAATAATTGAACATGCCGAGGCCCATTTGTTCTCCCCAGAACCTCGTCGCCATTTCGTTGCCGAGCGTTGCTTGCGGTCGAAGAACTTTCCTTGCGACCCCGATAAGATCAAGAGCATTGTATTTCTTCAAGGTAAGAGGATTTTCGATCTCGTCGCGTCCAGTGCCGAGCATGAGAACATCCATTGCCATGAACGGAATGCCGTATTGATGCTTGACTTCATGCGTTGCCGTCAGCAGCGGGGCTACCTCGATCAGGCCGCCGTCGATCACGCAATTCCCTTGAAACTCCCGCCCGGCGTAGTAACTCGGCGCGGCGGACGTGTAGCCCGCAACGTCTTTCAGCGGCACGTCCAAATATTTTCTGGTGATGTTCTCGAAGACAAGGTATTTCCATTCCGTGATGTTGAGCGCGGGAACGACCAGCTTTAAGCGGGGATAGTATTTTTTGATGTCTCCCATCTTCGCTTGCCCGATCATGTCGTCAAGCACCGCATCGAGCGTTTCCGTTTTGTAGGTCGGACACGCCAGAGGATTGATCCGCGCGTTGAACCGCTTGCAGAAACACTCCCCGGCGCGTTTCTGAAACACCTCGTCGATCAGGTAGAACGGCTTCCCGATGGCGTAGGCGGCTGCCAGGATTCCGCCGATGGAACACCCGGCGATCAGGTCCACTCCGGCAAGCGTCTGCTTGTGATTTGGGAGCATTCCGAGGAAATGCGCCGGGATCGCGCCGAACACGCCCCCGCCGCATAGAATCAGAATCTTGTAGCGTCTCATTTCGTCTCCGCCTTATTTCTTGTTGAGGTTGTAACAGATGATGACGAACGCAAAGACAAGGAACACGCCGAGGCAGAAACACGCGAGAAAAGGCGTGTCGCCATTGCTGTACTCCGTCACGGTTCTTTCCGGTTCGACTGGCACGTTTTCCGTGTGGCGGACGTGGTGACGGAATAGCAAATAATGGGGGACATATTTGTAAGGCATTGTTCGCTTACTTGTTGAACAGTTCCTTGATTCCGGCGGCAACCGCCGCGCAAAGCGCACCGACCGCGAGCGTGACGAACGCTTTCATGGCCGCCTTCTTCCCTGAATGGATCGCTTCGGCGAACTGCTTCATCGTCTCCACCGTCAGGGCGTCGATTCCGAGGGGGCAGATGTGTTTCTCGCCCTCTTCCTTTTCGTGTTCTTTCATTGCCACGATAACTGCGGCAGTGATCTTTTCGATGTCATCTTTTGTCATTTCACAGCCTCGAAGATAAAGGCGCGACCGTGTTTCCTGATGACTGCCTTGAAACGCCTGTCTCCGCCTTCCGGGATGAGTTTTTCTTGTTTCTTCACCTGGTCGATCAGATACGTTGAACCGGAAGTAACGGTACGGAATCCGTCTTTCGCAAGGAATTGCAGTTTCACGAACTCTTTCCCCTCTTCTCCGTATCTTGACGGCAACACGATCCAGTCCGTGAACACCAGGGGGATGTTCAGGATTGATTCGATTCCGGCTTCGTCTCCGTCGAGGAATTTGGTTTCCTTCGGCTTCGCGGCGATGCTCGGAACATCTTCCCCGACGCCGGAATCCGGCAGTTCAACGGGTTTGTAGTGCTTGTTGCCGTAGCCCATTAGTCGAACAGTTCGCCCCAATTACGGTTGTTGCTTTGCAGATCGGAATTGATGCCCTGGAACTGGACGGCGAGATCGCGGATCGTGTCTGCGGACAGGTGCTTTGCTTTCGCAAAGTCAAGCATGGTCGTGGAATTGAAATACGGCGGAAGAACCGACCGCGTTTCTCCCATTGCGGCGAGCGTGTCATCGATCAGATTCCAGAACTTTGTCTTGATTTCCTCGAACCGGGCGATTTGCGGGATCACCTCGCCGCGATACTTCGGGAACGTTGCGCGGACGGCGAGACGGTGCGCTTCCCAGCACTTGTCGTCCCGCATTTCGGACTGGACGGCCGGTTCGCCGTAGAGGTGCTTGCGGATCGCCGCGTAGGACTGGATCAGGCACTTGTCGTAGTTCTCGATGTCCTGTCCGGTGAACGCCGTCACGACCTCGAAGAACTTGAAGATCGTTTTCTCGTTGCCGGATTCGTCCGTCTTCGTTGCCTCGCGGATCAGGATCGGGATCACGATGTTCGCGCCCTCTCTGCGGATTGCCGGGCGTTCCTCGCTCTCCGTTTCATTGAGGAAGTACGTTTGCAGTCCCTTCGGAATTTCGTTCATGGTTTTTTGCCTCCTGTTTGAATTTGGCTTGGAGTTTTTTATAGGAACAGGCGAAAAATCTGTGCCACAATCTATCTCCGTCGGTCAACCACTCAAACCATCCCCAGTATGACGAAAGCGGTTTGCTGTTCTTTTCGGTCGGGTTTTCGTTGAAGCGGATCGCCGCCCGGCGGTATCGGAATATCATCTTCTTGCGGAGGCAGATTTTGTCCCGGTGGAACACGTAGCCGAGGAAGTCGATGCCCCCGCGTTCGATGGGATAGATTTGCACGTTCGGCTTGATCGTCAGTTTCAGTTCCGCGAATTTCGCCTGTGTCTCCCGAAGAAGATCCCGGAGTTTGTTTTTGTCGGAGTTCAGGACCACGATGTCGTCGCAGTACCGCGAATAGTGCTTGAAGCCGCTGTCCTTCACGAAGCGGTCGTAGCTTGTCAGGTAGAAATTCGCCAGAAGTTGCGAAAGGTAGTTTCCGATTGGCAGTCCGGGGAAATGGGAATCGATGATGAGGTAGAACAGGTTCAGCACACGCTTGTCCTTGATCTTGTGCCGCAGTTTTTCTTTCAGTATCTCGTGGTCGATGTTTTGGTAGTATTTCCGAACGTCCAGTTTCAGGACGTAGATCGGCATGTCCGCCGTGTACTCCGACAGGAACTGCTTCATCCGCATCACGCCTTTGTGGATGCCGCGTTTCTTTACCCCGGCGTAGGTGTCTTCGATGAACGTCTTTGTCAGGTATCGCCCGGCCACGCGCTCGATTGCGTGTTGTACCAGGTTGTCCTTGTAGCACGGATTCCAGTCGATGACGCGAATCTTCCCGCTGTCGTACCGGAGAAACTGCCTGTAGCCAAAAACGCTCCACAGGTTTTCAACGAGTTCCTTGTGGAGCTTCCGTATATTATGTTTAAGGTGTCGCTCGAAGCGAAGCACCTGAAAATATCTTCGCTTGTTCTTTCTCGCTTCTCGGTGTGCTTTCAAAAGATTCTTGACCGACACGATTTCATCGAATGCGTTTCCAAGCCGTTTCATGTCAGTTGATCTTTTTTCTGCAAATGCCGTCCATAATTGGGCTTCCGAATAAGTCGCCTCGCGCGGCTTACCTACTAACTCACAGCGGACACGCTTATGTCGTAGTTACATGTGCCTGTTCGCAGGGACAGCGGCTTCCAGCTTGCGTCTCCGCAAGCCCTCTTCACCTTTGTCCGGTGCGGGATTTTGTGCCTGAGAGAACATTTGTTGCCAAGCGCGCCCCGATATTCGTCCTCGTGTTCGTCAGAGCGTTATTCACGTTGACGTAGAACACGCCCACGTTCCGACCGTTATTCGGGTTGCCGCCGCGAATAACGAGCCGAGCGCGCAAAAAAGGCACAAAACGCCGTTTTGTTTACTCTTTTAGTCTCCGGTTTCCGGCTGAAAACGCCGCTTTTCGGCGGCGTTGTTCAGCCGTTTTCGTTCTCGTTTTCGTGTTGCGAAGGGCGTTTCTGCGTGCCGAACGTGCATGACGTTTTTGACGCATTGCGCCCCTCGTCCGACCGTCCGCGTTATGCGGCTTGCGTTTGCTCGACGGCAGCCAAGCGCGCCCCGAAAGTCGCCCACGTGTACGCCAGAGCGCTATACACGAGGACGTAGAACACGCCCACGTACCGACCGCCATACGGGCCGCCGCCGCGAAGAACGAGCCGAGCGCCAGTAGCAGTATCGTTGTAGAAGTAGTCTGCAAGATACGTGGTTGCGCTCCCGCCGGAAAGGTTTGTCGGGAAGTACGTGAGCGGATCGTACCCGCGAATGTAACCGCCCGCTTTCGGCCATGCGTGGCTGACCCACATAATGTTCGCTCCGGTGTACCCGGTCGCCGGGAACGGCGCGTTTTCCGCTCCGTACCCCTTGTCGGAATCCAGTTGCGAATACTGGTTGATGTCCGTGGTGAACCAGAATCCGCTTTCGCGGAAATCGTCGTCGTAGGACGTGACGGGGAGATTGCGGTTGGTCGTCAGCGTATTGTCGCTGTAGGTCGCCGCGTTCGCGCTGGGGTGTTCGTCCGCCGTGAAAATCGTGGTTTCGGTCGTGGCGTTGTACCAGGCGTAAGCCCATACGTCCGGCGAGGAACTGATCTTGTGGTCGTTGTCCGGGTGGCGGTCGTACTTGACGGAGACGCTGTTTTCCGTACAGTAGATGTCCGCTTCGGACTTGATCTGGTACTTTTGGATGCCGTCATCGTTTTCCCAGATGTTGCCCCAGAGGTTTTCCACGCCGCGATAGGACATGGCGACCACCTTGGTCGCGCCGTTCTGCCAATGCCCTTCGAGGTCGTAATCTTCCCCGGCATCCGTCTTCTCGCTGATCGAACCGTAGGACGTGGCAAGCCCGGTGTCGGAATACGCCGTGTCGCCGACCGCCGGTGTTGCGCTGTTGGTGTAGACGAACACCGCGCCGTCTTCCCAGGCGTAGGCGGAACCGCTGTCGCTCGCCGGATGCCGCGTGAACACCTGGTTCTGCGCCGTGATCGTCGGGGCTTCGCTGTCTGCGATGATCTCGCCCGTGGCGTTGCCGAGTGCCGCCGTCCGTCCGCTCTTGCGGACGTATGCGTAATCATACGCGGAAAGTTCGGAGAAACCGAGGGAAACAGCCGCCTGCACATCGGTGTTGGCGAACTCGATTTCGATCAGCCATCCGAACCACACTTTCATCAGCCAGTTGCAGAGCGTTGCGTGTCCGGCAACAGCCTTGGAGCGGAACGTTGCGCGGGTTTGACTGACGGTGGGCTTCACTCCGGCCACGGAGCGGAACACGTTGTCGAGGATCGCGCCTTGGAATGCCCCGACGTACTGCTTTTGAAGCGTGTCGCCGCCGTAGGAGATGTAGAACGCCGGGAACGGCGAAGAGTTCGGGAAGGGCTTGTCCGAGATCAGTTTTTTGTAAACGGCATGGCCGGTGACGGAATCCGTTTCCTTGATGAGGCGGTAGTGGCCGACCGGGGCTTCCACCATGACGTCGCCGTCTCCGCCCGTGAGGTCTGCCGCGCCGCCTGTCGCTTTCAGGTTGCTGTTGCCAGCGTTGAGGTAATATTGGACTTCGCGTTTGTTGCTCGAAGAGTTCCACGCCTGGACGCATCTCCGCAGATCGTGGCAGGGCAGTTGCGTGAACGAATCGACGTTCTGGATCGTCTCGCCGTCCGTGGAAAGCACGATCCGCTGCATGGACGTGCTGGGGTTCGACACTTCCGTGTCTTTCTTCGCGCCGTAGACGTAGGCTTCGCCGAGTTTGTTCGGCCACACTTCGACGCCGCCTTTGGTCGCGCCGTCGCCGAAACGGAGTTTTCCGGCTTTGGTGACGATCAGTTCGCCCTTTGCGGGGGTTCTCCCGTCAAGATAGGCGTCGTTGGTGGAAACAGGTGCAATTAATTTCGACATATTGTTTTGTTCCTTTTGTTGTTGTATGTTTTTGGGTGGTTGTTGTTAATCCGTCCATGCTCCGAATTGAAGCACGTTGTCGTATTCGTCCGTCCACTCGCCACAGGCGTAGGTCCCTTGGACCGGCACGTTGTTGTCGATGATGTACTGGACCTGGACCGCGAGCGCGGCGACCGTTGTGTAGAGGTCGCTGTTCACGATCACGCCGCCCGCTGTCGTGCCGTCTCCGACGTACACGTTGCCGTCTGTGCTGTCGTAGATGATCGCGCCGATTGCCGGGATGTACGCCGTTCTCTGCGAGGTCGTCTGTACCACGATGCTCCCTGTGGACGACATGTTGAGCATGGTGTTTCCGCCCCACGTGTAGAGATTGGACGTTTCGAGGTTGAAATACACGTGGTTCGCCGCCGGGTCTTCGGGGATTCCCCACCCGGACGCGCCGTAAGTGTAGATTTTCTTGTTGGTGCTGTTGAAATACCGTTGTCCGATGCTTGCGGTCGCCGGAGCGTTGCCCGCGAAGCACAGCAGTTTTTCGATGTCCTGGGCGAACGGCTGGCTGCCGCGGTACAGCAGATTTTCGTCCGTGATGAAATAAAGCCAGTTGCTTTGCTTTACTTCGATTGCGGCGAACTCCGCCCGCGTCCCCGCCCAGAACTGTACGCGCGTTGCGTCTGTTTGAGTTTGAGGCATGTTGGGTTTCCTTTTGGTGTTGTTCAGACAAGTCCGGCGCGTTTGAACGCCTCGATGTCGAGTTGTTTCAGTTCATTGATCGTGAACTGCGTGTTGGTGGCTGGGTTGATGAATCTGTTGAGCGGCAGTTCTCCTTTCGTGTAGAGTAGATACCTGGTTTTTCCGAGGTAGGATTCGATGTAGCGGGAATCTTTCGTTTTCAGCCATTCCGAAAAGCTCATGTTCTGCGGCACTTCGTCGAACGCTGGCTTGCCCGTCCGGGCGGTATAATCCTTCTGGGCTTTGTAGTAGTATTTGAGTTTCGTGCTTCGCGCGAGGTCGTCGAACTTCTTGCCTGGGTGGTCTTCGTTGTACGCGCGTTCCGCTTCTTTCCAGTAGTTTTCCGCCTCTGCCGGACGCTTGGAACTGTTGATCTCGTGCATGTCCGTGACTGGCAGATGGACGCATCTGCAATTCGGATGGATCGGAAGGTTCGGGACCTGGCCCAGTTCGCCGGGGTTCTTCCAGATGTGGCCGTCGAGGCTCCCGCAGACAAGACAGGTGTTCCCCGAAAGCGTCGCCACGTGTTCGATGCCCCGGATCACGTCAGCGTTTTCGAGGTAGAATTGCATCTTCGCCTCGTCTGCGATCCCCATGCACCCCGTCCGGGCTATCGTTTCCGCTTCGCTTCGCGTTGCTTCAAGAACGCCGTCCGAATAGTCCAGTTCCTTTGTCCCGCGAATCTCTTTCACGATTGCGTCGAGGGACTTGCTTTTCCGCACCCCTTCGCGGCAGATTTCGGAAATCCGTTTCGCGTCTTCCTGTGCCGCCGCATCAATGCTTTCGCTGATCGTCTGGCCGTCTTCGACCGTCGCGTATTTCACGATTGTGTTCACGCGGATCGTCTTTTTCAGCCCGGTCGCTCCGTTCTTTTTGGCGATTGCCGCCGCCCATTTCGCCTCGTTTTGTGCGAGGTGTTCGCATTGGCGCGCCATGTAGTTTGCCGCTTCCGCAAAACTCTTCGCGCGGATTTTCAGGATTTCCGCGTTCATTTTGAGGTACTGCTTCTTGGCTTCCGCGCTGTAGTCGCCGATCCGGTAGTCTTCAAGGAGCGCGGCGAGGTTGCCGATCAGGTCGCTTTCAGTGATCTCCATGTCTCCGCGAAGTTCCGCGGCCCATGCCGCCGCGAGGCGCATCAGGTTCGCTTGATGCTCTGCGGCGATATAGGCGGTTTCTCGGTCTGTTTTCTTCTTTCCCATTATTCGCCGGGTTCATTGGGGTTCTGGTTCGGGGTTCGCGATCCGGTGCGGATGCCTGCCGCTTCGTCCGCCGCGCGTTCGATTTCGAGCGTCTTCTGGTTCTGCTCGAAGTCGTTCTGCGTGATGTTCGCTTTGCGGAGAAGCGTGTGGAAGTCTTCTTTCGTCACTGGGAGATTTTCGGCGGTCATGCTGTGCCACATTGCGATAAGCTGCGCGGCCACCATGGAAGTGTCCTCGATCTTCGACGGCGCGAAAGTTACCTCGTCGTACGTCTTTTCGCGGTCCATGCCGGTCCATTCCGCCGCGTACCGCAGTTGCTCCGCGATTGCGTTCCCGGTGTTCTGGTTGATCGGTTCGATCCGCGCCGATTTGGAGTTTTGCACGATCTCCAGGGCGGCGCCGGACTGGTTCGCCCCAACGTCGAGCATCGTCATAATCCGCTGCTGGCAGAGGGCGTGAAGCTGGTCCATGCTCGCCTTTTGGAGATTCGCCCCGCCGCCGGGGGAACTCACCACGGAAATGTCCTCGTTGTCGCCGAGATGCACCACCCCGCCCGCTCCGATGGAGAGTTTCTTTTGACGCGCCGGATCGTTGCACCCGGTGTGCTTGTAGAAATCGGATGCCGTGAAATGGAGCGTCTGACGGTAGTCCGCGTCTCCGCGATACAGCGCGAGGACCAGGTCCACCAGGTCGTAAAGAGGCGGATCGTCGTAATGCCCGCCGGAAAGGTCGGTCGCGTTGACGAAAGTGAACGGAATCCGGCTCATGCGATTCCCGCGATATTCGGGATAGACGGCTTCCCCGAAATCCGGCTGCGTCTGGTCTGCCGCAATGGTCGGATTGTCGAGGTCGAACGTCGCGTACTGCTCCGGTTTCAGCAGTGCCGTGTAGTATTCGTTCCGCTCGTCAAGCCCCAGGACGCGCCATTTGTAGACGAAATCGCGCCGCTTCGATTCCTTGTTGAAGACATAATCGCTTTCGTCAAGCAGAACCAGCCGCGCGAACGATTCCCCTGTCTTCGGGTCGATCTCGAAAACCTTGTCTTTGATGCTTTCCGGCTGCCAGATGTTGATGTAGAAATCCGGCGAATCCGCCGTGTTGCCGGGGTTCGCGTTCACTTCCAGTTGAAGCCCCGCGCACCCGGTAATCAGGATCAACTTGTCGAGTTTCGCTTTCAGCGCGGTCAGCCCGTCGTGGTAGATCGTCGCGGACTGCTCCATGAATGCGATTGCTTTCGGCAGTTTGACGGTCGGTTCGCCCTTTTTGAGGATTCCCAGGCACGTTTCCACCGCGTCGCGCATGTAGCTGTAGAATACCGCGCGTTCGCGGTAGTCGTTGTAGTCCTGTTCCCCTTCCTTCCCGCTGTTCCGATGCCAGCGGCTTTTCGGAAGGTACGTTTCGGTTTTTTCCTTGATCTTGTCGCTCCCCGCGTACACGTCGCGGCAGCGTTTCCATTTCTTCGCGAAGAAATCGTAGTCGTCGCACGTGAACGACAGAAGGTTTGCGGTTGTATTGTCTTGTTTCATGGCTTTTCTTGCCCTTTCTTCGTTGTCAGCCCTGGATGATGACCGCACCGGGCGCGGACGTGATGTTGGTTGCCGATCCCCCGGCGGAAATCATAAGCGTCCCGCCGCTCGAAACGATCCCGCCGCTGCAACTTCCCCCGCTCTCGATCACCGCGCTTCCGTTGGGGAAGACGAATGTATGCTCAACTTTCGCTCCGCTTGCGATGACCGCTGTTCCGCCGCTGTAAACGCCGAGACCGATACCTGAACCGCTGATGTTGTAATGGACGGTTCCGCCACTCGCCGCCACGGTGTTTTCCGCAGATGCCCCGCCGATGAACTGGATGTACCCGCCGGATTCGGCGTACATGGAATATACCTTGCACGTGCTGGAAACCATGATTTGCGCCCCGATTGCGGAAATGGTGGAGAATCGGGATTGCGGTTCTTCATGGTTGTCTTCGTCAAGCGTCAGCATCCCGGCTTTCACGGTCGCTCCGTAGATGAACGCGCTCGACATATTGAGACAGTTCGCGTGTTCAACGCAGAGGCTCGTGCATGTTCCGCCGCTCGAAACGGTCAGGCTTCCACCGGCCGAAACATACAGGTTGCTCGCGTGTCCGCCGGAGAGGACGCATAGCGTTCCGCCGCTCGAAATGTTCGCGCGGCTTGCGCTGCCCATGCTCGAAACGAAGACCGCGCCGCCGTAGTTCACGGTCGTATTGTCCGCGCTTCCGCTGCCGGAGACGGTCAGGCTTCCGCCGGATGAGATGACCGTTCCCTTTGTGATCCCGCCGGAATATACGCACATGGTCTTGCGGTCGTTGATGCCGAGGTATGCGCCGGACATTTTGTTTCCGCTGGAAACGGGCGCTCCGTTCGCATTGAACACAAACACTCCGTTGATCCCGCTGGTTACGTTCAGCGGGATTATGACGGGATTGAATCGGTAAGGAATGTTCGACATTTCCTGTCTCCTTACACGGCGTTGTCGCTGTAGGCGTAGTTCACAAGCAGTTTCATGTTGTTGGTCGCGCCGCTCTTGTAGACGGCGCGGATCGTGAACACGTGCCGCGTGGTCGCGCTGCCGATGCGCGGCAGGCTGGACGGGAAGTTCGGAAGCGGGACCATGTTCGATCCGGTCGAGATCGTGGAGATGTCGGCGGATGCCTTGACCCAGTATTCCCACGTGAACACGTCTCCGTCTTTCAGCAGATAGTTGACGCCCTTTGCGTCCTTGATCGTTGTGAAGTCGATGGAAAGCGTGGAGCCGGAAACCGTGGTCGTGTTCTCGATGATGTCTTTGTCGAGGTACAGCGTCTGCGGGTTCGCCGCCGCTGTCTTCGTGTTCCGTGCCTTGTCGGTCAGTTCGGAAACCGTGTGCGTGTGGTCTTCCGGCGGGAACTCGTCAGGCTTGTTTTCGATGTTGTCCCAATCAACGCTTGCGGTCGGCTGTCCTTCCGGTTCCCAGTACGGCAGCAGGTCGAGTCCTCCGAACCGCACCCACAGCCCGGCGAAGTCGCTCGCGGTCGGCGTGGCGATCTGGACGGTCGAAAGCAGAAACGCCGTGTATTTCAGCGCATGGTCGCCCGTGCCGTCGCTCCACGTGAGCGTGAAATCCGCTCCCTGGTCGTTGCTCGCATAGGCGATATACGGATAGACGCTTTGCCCCGGAATGCCCTGCGGGCCTTGGATGCCTTGGATGCCCTGAATGCCCTGTTCGCCCTGCGGACCTTGGATGCCCTGGATGCCCTGCGGACCGACAATCAGCGGAACGGCGTCGCTCCATTCCGAACCGCCGTTCTTGATGCGGAATCTGAACCACCGGAGGGACTGGAAATCCTCGATGTCGGCGTAGTCGATCCACACCGTCTGTTCCGTGATCTCATCTCCGGTCGCGCATTGCACGTCCATGCCGCCCTCGATGTAGGCGTTCAGGATCGCTTTCAGCGCGGATTCCTGCGGCGCGGAAGGAGGAACGCCGTTTCCGAGGTCGGCGATTCCCCCGGCGATGCGGAAGGACGCGCAGCGGAAACGGTTGATGACCGCGACCACGTTCGCTCCGGCGTTCGAGTTGGTCGTGAACACCGTCAGTTCAAGCCCCTTGCAGTCGTCCAGAATCGAAATGCTGTTGTATTGCATCTTGTTCCGGAGCTTTTCGCTGTAGCAGACAAAATCGAACACGAATCTGCCAGTGTTCTTGTCGGACAGCGTGGCGTTCATCTCCGCCTGGGCGTACAGGGCTTCCGGGATGTCAACAGCCGAAGCGGCCGGATAGGTGTTCCCTTCGAGGTCGTTCCCCGCGGCGAAAACGAACTGGACGATGCCGGAGCCGTTCTGGATGCGGGCTTTGTAGTCGAGCGCGGCGGTCGTTCCCGTTCCGTAAACGTAAAGAGTTCCGGCGGGCGGGATGTCTTCGATGCTCGCGCTGGTCTTGATGTTCACCGTTGCGTTCTCCGCTGCGGAGGACAGGGCTTCGTTCAGCGTCCCTTTCATCCAGTGGAGGAAGTTGTTGTCGGTGGCGAGGATCGCGCCCACGTTGCTCACGTTCGCATACCCCGTGTATCTGATCCAGCCGTTTCCGGCGGACGGCTCGATCTCGCCGCCGTAGGCGTTCGTTTCCCCGACATGGGAAAAGAGTTGGATTTCGACACGCTCCGAGTTGCCGTAGGGGATTTGGGGACGGTCGGACGGAAATCCGCTTCCGTATGCGTCGTACCATCTGTTCTCTGTTACGTCGAAGAGAAGTTTCAGCATGTTTTTGTCTCCTGTTTCGTGTTGTGGTTTGTTTATACGGATTGGAGTTTGTTGTTGATGTCGCTGAACATGGCGCGGAAGTCGTTCGCGGACGTGAAGATGTTCTGGACGATGCTGCGGATGTCCGTGTTCACGTCCTTCGTGTCTTTCAGGATCGCCGTCTCGCTTTCGTCGCGCCGGAAGGTTCGCGCTTGCAGTGCCATTGCCGCCGCGCTCCGCGCTTCGATCCCCTGGACCATGCGGCTGTTGTTCGTTCTCGCTTCGTTCAGCATGGCCGCCGTGTTGCTCTTCTTCCGCATGTTGTACGCTTCGATTTCGAGCCGCGTCAGTTCCGCTTCCGCGTTCAGCCGTTCCTGTGTGCCGGACTGCGTTTCGGCCACCCGCTTCCGCGCCGCCTCGATCTCTTTCGCCTGTTCGAGACGAAGTTCTTCTTCCGTCTTCCGCCGGAGAACTGCACCGCTCTTGTCGAACACGTACCCCTTCCGCGCGTCCTCGTTCGCCTGTTGCGCCGCTTTCAGGGATTCGGCGTACTGGCTTTGTTCGGATTGGAGTTGAACGAGCCGCGTCTGTGCCTCGGCCAGTTGTGCGAACGCTTCCGAATTGGCGTTGACGTTCCGCAGTGCCTCGTCTGCCGCGTCTCCGTTGAAGAACGGGGATTTCCCTTCGGCGAGGCGTTTCTTCGCGAACGATAACGCCTTTTCTTCGATTGCCATGATGTCCCGCTCGTCCACGAACTCGCCGTGCGCGATCCGGGCGATCTTTACCAGTTCTTCTTCCGTGCTGTCCGGCACGATCAGCGGAAATTCGACTTCTTTTCCGTTGATTTCTTTACCGCGCGAAACCTCGGTCATAAAACCGCCTTTCCCGTCCAAAAGAAGCCCGCGCCACCCGGATTGTTTCTGGTCACCGTCCATCTTCCCCGTCAGGGGATTGTACCGCTTGCCCCATTGCTTGAGTTCTTCCGGCGTCGCGTCGCGCCGTGCCGCCGTGCCGGAAAGGCTCTTGATCTGCTCTTTCAGGTCGGCGATCTCGTCCAGGCGGTCGTTCGCCTTTTCGTCCGCGTTCTTCTCCCGGAGTGCGCCGCTTGTTTTGTCGATGGTGTACGCAGCCGAAATGGTTTTCAGATGCTCTTTCGCCGTTTCGACTTTCTTCCGTTCCGCTTCTGCCTGTTGTTCCGCCTGTTTCTTTTCGGCTTCCATTGCCTTTCTCGCGGCTTCCGCTTCTCTCTCCCGTTCCTGTTTAAGGCGGGTTTGATATTGGAGTTCGGACTTTACGAGGCTTGCGTACTCGGCGCGCAGGGCAAGGCGTTTCGCCTCGTCCGTGGTCTGTTCTTTCAGTTCCTTATTGATCTCTTGAAGACGCGCCGAACGCGCCTTGCTCGCGTCTTCGTCAGTTGCAAGGCGGTATTTGCCGTTCTCCTTGACAAGCCCGGATTCAGCCTTTGTCAAAGAGTTTCGCGCCGCTTCGATTTTCTTGTTGGCTTCTTCAAATTCTTTCAGTTTGAACTTTTCGAGGGCGTTTTTTGCATCGGTCGCCTTGTCGAGTTCTTCCTTTAGAGTTTGAATGCTCTTGATGAAATCATCCGCTTCTTTCTTGCTGATCGTTACTTTGCCTTGAAAACTAACCCCATCGGATGTAACGCCAGTTTCTATATATTCAACTCTTTTTTCTCCGTTTCGTATTGCTTCGGCATCCTGTAGGATTCGGTCAATCTCGCGTAGCCTTTCCGCATCCGAAACGTTGCTGTCCTGAATCATTCCAATCAGGTTTGATTTGATTTCTTCAAAATATGGAACGAACGCGCCGATCCTTCCGTAGGAGTAGGACATTTCCTTATGACCGGCCTTTTTCTGGAAATCTTCAATGGCTTTGTCAAGGACTTTCTGCGCCTCTTTTGCGGAATACTCCAGCCGCCCTTCCGACAGTTCACGGTCTTCTTTGTTTGCTTTCGCTCTTGCTTCGTTGTAGCCGATCAGTTTCCCGGTTGTCTTGTCGATTTCAAGTCCGAGGTCTCCGTAAACTTCCGTAAGCCGTTTGATGATCGCTGTCGCTTCCTCGTTCTGGGCGTTCGTCAGGTCGCCGATATTGGAAAGTTCGTCCAAACGCTTCCAGGATTCTTCGCTTTCGGAAACGAAATCTTTCGCTTCCTGTGCGCTCTTCATGGCGCGTTCCGCGCTCTCCCGGATGTATTGTTCTTCTCGTTCGCTCTGTTCGCGGACTTTCTTGATCGCGGTCGTAAGAACTCCCATTCCGACGACCGCCGCGCCGACATACGGCCCGGAGTACGCGAACATGCTGATCGCCATTCCCAATTTGGAAAGTCCGGGGATCGCCGCGCCGCCGGCGAACGCCACGGCGTTGAAGCCACGAGCCAGTTTCGTCACCGTTGTTCCGGCTTGTTTCGCTCCTTTGGAAAACGCATCGACCGCCGCGCCCGCTTTTCCGGTCGGCTTCGGGATTCCGGCGAGTTCATTGTTGAGCTGGTTGTATTTGGCCCGCGCTTCGTCCGCTTTTCCGGCGGAAACGTCGAGTTTCGCGCTGAATTTATCCGCTTCCGCCTGGGCTTTCTTGTAGGCTTCGGACAGGCTGTTGACTTCCTGTTTCAGCGCGTCTTCCTTGGACGCAAGCGCCATGATGTCGCCCGCGCCGCCCATGTGCGTCTTGGAAAGTTGTTCGGAAACCTTTTGCAGTTCCCTTTCCGCAACGATCAGATCGTGCTTCGCATCCCGCGCCCTCTTGTCGGCTTCATACGCCGCCTGTCCGTCAGCGTCCGCTTTCGCGGCAAGTTTTTCCAGTTCCTTTTTCGCGGCCGCCACCTCGCGGACTTTCAGGGCGTATTCCCCGGCTGCCGCGCCCGCCCCGCGCATGGATTCTCCGGCGGTTCGGACCGATCCGCCCGCGCGTTCCGCCCCGGCGCCCATTTTTTCCATCGCATCGCTGACAAGTTCCGCCTGTTTCCGTACCGCTTCCGCTTGCTCTTGGAAAAACGCTTTGAGTTCTTCCAGGGCGGAAGCGTCCACGGACGGTTCGGCTTTCGGCGCGAACATCTCCGGGGTGATTCCCATGTCGAAATGAATGTTCTGCGCCGTCTTGGCGATTTCTTCGTAGGATGTGCGGAGCGCATTGAGCTGTTGAAGCGCGGCGTCGACGTCCACGCCGATTGTCATGCGCTCCATTTTCTTCGCGTTCGTGCTTCCGGTTGCAAGCAGTTCGTTGAAGATTTTAAGGTTGCTTTCCGCCTCTTTGCTTTGCAGGGCGATAGCCAAAGTCGTAATGTCCGTTGCCATGATGCAGCTCCGTTTCCGCGCGTGTTTTCAGTTCTTAACAAAGCGGGAAGCGTCAACCGGAAAGAAAGCCGTCTCATCGCACTATAGAAATGTGTCCGATGTCGCTTCGCTGTGGATTTTGCTGTTCAGGCGATACCGAAGACAGTCGTACAGGTGGTCTTCCTGTGTCGTGTCGACGTCCTCGTCGCCGTTCTGGGCGTATTGCAGGCTCGGCACGGTCCGAAGGAAATGTCGGCAGTGGTCGAAGACGAAAAGACCCGGTTCGTGTTCGCGGATCAGCGTGTTTTTCAGCCGTTCGCGGATCGTTACCAGACCGTTTTTCCGGCTTCCGGGCGATTTGTCGGCATGACGCCAGTACACGCCGTTGTCCGCGAAACTCCGGGCTATCGTGTGGCCCCGCCCCCATTGGTCGCCGAAGATCGCGCTGTCCGCCGCGCCGTCGTGGACGTCAAGTTGCAGTTCCTTGTCTCGCGCCTTGATCTTCTCGGCGACCTCTTTCGGCACTTCCCCGGTTCCGGTGTCTGCCTTGCCGGAACATCCGTACAGTTCATCGATCACGAAGATGTCGCCGCGGATCGTGGGGATTTCCGTGCCGTCCGGCATGATGGCGTCGGAGCCGTCGCTTTCCGCGAAATACAGGCAGCCCCAGGGCTTGGTCGTACCCCAGTCGAAAGTCCGGTCGACGTACCATGTTTCGGGGATTTTGAACTTCGGCATGGTGTGCGTGTCTTCGTTCCACAGGTCGTCGAACGCGCCGCCCGCCTTGACGTTCCAGTTGCCCTCCGCCATTGCCTTGACGAGCCATGACGGGCCAAGGCCTTGGAGCGTCGCCATGTATTCCTCTTCGTTCAGGGATGGATTGTCGGCGAGACGCGCCGGAATGAACTGCCGCAGCAAACCGCCCTCTTCCTTCGGCGCTCTCCATATCACCCCGGGCTTTGCCGGATCGACAAACGTCGATTTCACCCAGTTATGACCCGGACCGGTCGGGTTCGTGCCGCACACGATCTTCGGAAACCGGATGCCGGGGTATGCCGCTTTCAGTTTGTCGGGGATCACGAGCCTGTCGCTCACGCGGCATCGTCCGCGCAAATACCTGTAGATGTATTCCGAAAGAAGCGTCAGTTCATCGATAAGGAGCAGATGCATTTCCGCGCCGCGAAACCTTTCCACGTCTTTTTCGTGCTGGCAGTGGCAGGCCAGGATTTTTGATCCGTTCCAGAACCGGATTTCCGCGTTCGGCGAGTATGTGATTTTGCAATAATCCGCATCGATGAAGGGCGCAAGCAGTTCGGGGAAGCCTGTCGGACCGTTGAAATGGTTCTGGATCAGGTCCGCGCTGTAACGCCGGAACAGATAGACTTGAAGCCCCGGAACGTACATGCAGCACAGGATCGCGAGGATTCTCATCAGGTGCGACTTCCCGCCGCCCGCCGCCCCGCCGTACAGGATTTCGTTCGCAGGGGATAGCAGTACCTCTCCCTGTCGCGCGTGGAGTTGATAGGTAATCTCTTCTGGACTTTCCATGTGTTGACCTCAAAGACATTTGGGGAAGCCGCAGGGATTTGAACCCTGCCCGACAGGACCAAAACCTGTTGTGCTGCCGCTACACCACGGCTCCGAGTCGATGGACCCGTGCCTGGGGATCGAACCCAGCAATAGCGGTTTTGCAGACCGTTCCGTCACCCAGCCCGGACACACGGGAACATTGGCGCCGGGAGGACGCACGGTTGCGATCCGTCTGGTTGCCCCAAACACCCGAACGCATCGAAAGAAAGCGGAAGAGAAGCGTTCGCGCTTGCATCACCACAATGCTTCATGGGGCAGCGTCCCCCGACAAATAAGCGTCTCCGGTCAACCGCCGATTACGATTTCTTGCGCGGGACGAACTGGAAGATGTAGCCGTATTTCTTCTGGTTCGCGCGAAGCCACCGCCGCGCCGCGTCGTCGTAGTCCGTGCCGCGCAGCTTCGCGGTCTTTACTGCCCGCTCGAACTGCGGGCCTTTGAAATGCCCGCCCTTCTTCCTGAAATAGTAGTCTCCGCCTTTCCCGATTGCGACGATTCCGCTCTCTGTTCCGCGGGCCGCTACGATCAGATCGCCGTCGGAAAATGCGCCGCCGCTGGGATGGTTATGCACAAGAAGCTGCCCCCTTTTTCCGTGGATCGGAACGGAATGCGCTCCCCCCTCGATGTAGTTGTGGACGTACCCTTGTTCGTCGATCGCCATGCCGTATTCGTGATCCGCCCCGGTGTAGAGATCGGAAAAATACTTGATCGCGTCTTTCTCGGTCTTGACTTTGATCCGCGTGTTCGCTTCCGCGTTCATGTGCCGGATTGCCTCGCCGTTTCCCTTGTCTCTCGCATGGTCGAATTTGAAATCCTTCATGTCGGATGACCCGCCCTTTCTTCCGGTCAATGCCGGAAGCTCGAACCGCTCGATGCCTTTCAGCGCGTCTTCCACCGTCCGCTTGCCGTCGAATGCGAAATCCCAGGCTTCCCGCATGGACTTGAATTTCGTGGTCTTGTCCGTCTCCGCGTCCCATACGCGGATCGGACGCGAACACAGGAAGAAACGGCCTTCCGAATCAAGAGGCCAATGGGAAAACTGCGTGAAAACCGCCTGGAAATAAGAGAATTTCATGCTTCGATTCCTTTCTGTTGGTGTTTACCATACCCCGCGCCGTCAACCTCGGAAAAATCTTGAAAAAATTCTGGATCGGCCTTGACTTTCGCCGTTTCGGGGGTATAGTATTCCATAACGCCCTGATACATCCCCTTACGGGGAACACTGCCGGTCCAAAAGACTTGATGCGATTCTTCGGGGCGTTTCTTTTTTTTATCTCTTCAACGTGAAATCGTAGATGTTCGCGTTCCTCTTCCACTTTTCCTGATAGATGGAGAAGGTGAACCTGTGCCGTTTGTTCCCGATCATCACGCTCCCTTTCACTTCCCAGAACCGTTCCCAGTTCTTTTTCGCCGGGACTTCCTTTCCGCTTCGGTTTGCCGTGTTGATGCGGCGTTCCAGCACCGTCCCTCCGCGAAGAAGCTGATCCATGCGCTCGTAGTTCGTCAGGATGGAAAGCCGTTGCCGGGACATGAGGTTTCTCGAAAAATCGTGTTTCAGGGACTTTTCGTTGAAGATGATCGGCGCGGTGATTCCGTGCGCCCGCAGGGGCGGATTCCCGGACGCGCTTTTCCGAAACTGCTCCATGATCTTCTTCCGCGCTTCGCCCGGCGTTCCGTTTGCCAGGCTTCGCGGAACGCGCTGGTTTCCCATGACAAGCGGATGCTGTGTCGTGTGCGCCCGGTAAACTTCGATTTTGTCAACGTTCGGATCGCTGAAACTCTTTCCCTTGCGTCCCATTATTCGCTCCCGTGCTTGAATGCCTTGTTCTTGAACGACACCACTTTGATCTTGCCGAAATCGTATTCCGGCAGTCTGCCGTAGAACAGGATCGTCTTCGGATGGATGCGCGTCAGACAGTCATGGAGTTGTTTCAGATACCGCTTCCGCTCTTTCTCGTTCGCCGCCATGCCTACGCTCGATATGCTCACCGTCCCGCCGTTCGGTACGCCGCAGAAACAGTATTCGTAACTCGGTTCTTCCTGCCACAGGATCGTCGGAATCACTTTCAGGCCCATTTCTTGCATCTTCCACCCGATCAGCTGCGAACGGTACACGTTCCAGATGCACATGGCCTCCGGCATGTCTTCGTACAGCGAGAAATCCGGCGTCAGAACGCAGTCGAAGCGGCTCAATATCTCGATGTACCGTTCCGGCTGGTTCCAGATGCGCTCGAAGCGGTAGTCGTCGATGTAGAAATGTACTCCCGCCTCGTAATCCGTGGATGTCATCGCCTCGTTGAAGTCGATCAGGCGGGTCGGCACGTGGCTGCACGGACGCAGACGCGGGATGTTCCACGGCTTCACCAGTTCGCTTTCCGGTATGTCTTTGTAAATCTCTAAATTATAGGCGTTATTTGTCCTTAATCTCTCTTCTCCGTAGTAGGTTTCGTCGTCTTTTTCTTTTTCGCCGTTTCCTACTGCCGTTTCGATCATGCCGGACAGGTCCGTCAGCGTGAATCCGAACTCCGTCATGCTGAAATCAAGGTCCATTCCCGAAAGGTCGGCAAGTTCGAGTTTCAGCAGATCGGGATTCCATTCCGATTGTTCCGCCACTTTGTTGTCTGCCAGGCGGTACGCCTTGACCTGTTCCGGTGTCAGGTCGTCCGCCACGTTCACCGCGATCCGGTGGAATCCCAGGCGTTTCAGCGCCGCGAACCGCGTATGCCCGCAGATGATTACCATCTCCGAATCGACGAGGATCGGATTCTTGTACCCGAACCGCCGGATGCTCGCCGCACACGCGGAAACCGCTTTCCGGTTGTTCCTCGGATTGCCGGGATATGGTTTGATCTCCGATAGATCGACTTCGATTGTCTTCATGCTTTCGGCTTGCCCTTGCCATTCTCAATCAGGATGTTCAGCACGGGCGGCTGTTTCAGTTCGCCGGAAATCTCGTTCTCCACCTTTTCCGTGAAGCCGCGGTTCTTCCCCAGCGTCTTCAGCGTGAACATCACCGCGTCGAAATGGCGCGGATGCTTGTCGTCTTTCAGAATGTGAAGCAGTTCCGATTCCGCCGCGTCCACCACAGAGTTCCGCGCCCCCTGGAACACCTCTTGCGCTTCCGGGCATTCCTTGATGTACCGCTCCGCCGTGTGCCACCCTACTTTGAGTTGCACCGCCACGGCGCTGATGATCCCGTTCGACCGCTTGCAGCACTCGATCAGCGTCTCTTTGTCGATGTCCCGCCTCTTCGCGCAGGTGCGCCTGCCCGCCTCTGCGCCCGCGCCTGTCTCGCCGTTCTCGCCGGGCCGCCGCGCCGCCCGCCTCTTCTCGTTTCCCATACGTTGACCTCTTCTTTCGTGTTGTTATCTTATGTATCTGGCGAACCGTGCGGAGTATTGTCGTGGTGTGTATGTGTATGTGTTTGCGTTTTGTCTCCGCATCATCAAATACATTTTCCGTCAACCCCTTCGAAGAGTTTGCAGGCGTTTTTCAGGTGTTCTCCCATCGCCCTAAATGTTTTAAGACTTACAAATAGATTACTCTCTCCTTTTAATCTCTGTCTTCTTAAAGCCCTTTTATATTCTTTAATAGCCTTTTAAACTGTAGAACTCTACTATTGTTCTCTACGTATAGCAACAACCCTCTCTTGTACTCTATGTCCCCTGTCTCCCCCTTTTTTCCAATGGTTTCCGACAAAAAAGCCCCGGTTTTCACCGAGGCGTTGTAACGGGATCGGAATCGACCCCCTTTCGTGCGTTGCGAAGCGTCAGCCGCGCACTACTCCGTTGAGGGCTTGCCCTCATCGATAAGGCGCGGATTTTCCATGATGTTTTCCATCGTCGGAGCGTAGTCCCAGACGATCTTCACGATGCCGGAAAATTCGCGCCGGATGCCGTAAACCGACACCGCCCCCATTTGCTCGAAACGCTGTTCCCATGCTCCGCCGTTCTGCTGCGGAGCCGCGTCGATCACGCGGAAGGATCGGCACGAGGAACACTTGAACACCGTGCCGGGGACTGCACCGGCCGGCATGTGTTTCAGCAATGCCCGCGCGCTGCGGATCGCCATCGCCTTTCTCGCGTTCTTGCTCTTCGCCGCCGTCATGGCCGGTGTGTCGCCGCGCCCTTTGTTGAGTTCACGGATTTTCTTCATGCGCTCCCGCATGACCGCCCGCTGTTCCGGCGTGTAGTTCCGTTTCTGCCCCGGCTTTCTTGGATAGACGCCTCTCGGCATGTTGACCTCCTATTCTTCTGCGTACTCGGTTTTCCAATGGTCGATCTCGGCGGCGTGTTCCGTTTCGTACCGCTCGATCTCGGAATCTTCCGTCCCTTCCGGGAATGTGATCTCGCGTCCGTCTTTCAGGATCGCCGTCCAGATCAGTTTCGGATGAAGGAACTTTTCGATCTCGGTGGCGTATGCCGCCTGTTCGCGCTTGAATGCCTCGTCGGACAGACGCGGCGCGGTCGCCTGGGATTCCGGCTGATACTCCACGTCGATCCACACCACCGCGCCGTTCTTTGCGCGGAACGGTACGGGCTGCGCGTATCGCCGCGCGTTCGCCAGTTCCCATTCGTAATAATCCAGTTCCTCGTTGTATCTGCACCCCGTGATCTCAACGTCCCCGATCACCGTCCCGCTTCGGCTCTGAATGATTCCGATGCGCCCCCGCATGTGCGTGGGCTTCGTGCGGTACTCGATCCGTTTCACCCCGTCGGCGATCCACCCGGCGAAGGGCGGTCTGACAAATAGACATTTCATGGTTCATGCTCCCAGGTTGATGATATGTTGCGTTTTAATATACACCCTGTCTCTTTGTATTGCAAACGCAAAAGCAAGAAAAACGACGTCGCCACCTCTTTTTCATGCGCCATGTGCGCCTTGCGTGTCTTATTCTATATATAATATGACCTCGCGGAAAACTTTTTTTCGATTTTTTTGTTTTCGGCCTTGTTTTGTGTCTTTTGTGTGCTATATTAAACATAGCAAGCAAGAGAAAGCGGAACGCAAAACAAACCCCAGGCGAAAGCCGGAAAGGAAACAAACCATGAAGAAGAACACCGAACAGAACACCGTGACGGCAGACGACATGCTGAATCTGAAAGATTTGATGATCGCCGCGATTCACGCAACGGGCCAGGCCGAGCGCGTCACCGCAATGTCGAAGGAACTGCGGGAAATGTGCTACAAGCCCGAAGAGATCGAACAGATCAAAAAGGACGAAAGCGCGAAGGTCGAAGAACTTTTCACGGCGTTCTACGGCATCTGCCGGAAACTCGATTTGAATGTCTGAACCAACACCAACACCACACGGAGGAAATAGATCATGGAACACACGCAAGACAAGATCGGATCGCTCGCACGGATCACCGAACCCGCACGTTGGAAAAACTTCGGAACGCCCGAAGAGACCTTGCCCGCCGGAACGGTCGTTTTCATCGAATCGTGGAGACCGGAAGGATTCAACGTCAAGGTCGCCGGAACCGGGAAATACTTCTTCATCTTCAAGCAGTACGTCAGGACTGCACAGGAAATGCGCCGCCCGGACAACAACGACATCGAACGGATCGCCGGAGAACTCGCCGCCTACTGGCAGAAACAGCGCGAAACGCTGTATCTCGACGATGACAGGATCGCAGGGATCACCAAATACGCAATCGGAAAGATCAACGCCTGAAACCAACACGCCACATGCCGCCGGAAACCCCGGCGGCGGAAAGGAAGCCCCGGACATGAAAAAGCAGATCATCAGAGAAAGCCAGATACCCGCCGTCGTCGCGCGGTTTACGCGCGGTGAATTTGTATCGGTCGTTTTCACGAAAGCGGACGGCAGCCGCCGACATGCCCTTGCACAGTTCGGCGTCGCAAACCCCGCGAATGCCGCCGCCCCGAACGGGACCGGCGAAACCGCCCGCGAAGCCCTCGAAAGGGGACGCCTGAAATTCTTCGACGCGAAGGTCGAGAACCCGGACGGATCGCGCGGAAACTACCGCCAGGCGCGTTTCGACAGGATCATCACAATCACCGGAAACGGACAGACGTTCATCGTCGATCACACCATTTGAGAAAGAAAGGAACTGCACCCCATGGAAACCGCAAACGCCGTTGAAACCGTCTCGGACGAAACCGCCCGCCTCTACGCGGAATACCTCACGCACAATCGCAACCGCCCGCTCGCAACTCTGCGCCTTTTCCTCGGATCGAAGATCATCTTGAAGACCGGAAAGGGGATCAAGTTCGACCTTCACGGCGCGAAAGGACGCCTCGATTTCTGCGAACTCGCCTACAATGCCGGACAGGACCTTTTCGAGCTGATTTTCTACCGCAAAGGCGAGATCGTCGAAACCCTCGCCATGCTCTACGTCGACCAGCTGAAAGACGTGTTCGAGCGGCACACCGGACTTTACCTTTCCTTCACCTGAACCATACCACGGAGACACCGAAATGAAATTCAGCGTTACCACCTCTGTCTACGACGACGGCACGGAAAAAGTCGGAAAGCCCGTTCCGTGCGCGGACGACGCGAAACCGTGTTCCTGCGAACTTCGGACCAGGGACATCTACACGGACGTTTTCGACACCTGGGATGAAGCATGGGCTTTCTACCGGGAATCAGTAAGCGCATAACCAACGGAAGGAACTGCACAATGAAACACTTCTTCAACGGACTTTTGGCTTTCGCCGGGATCGCCCTGCTGCTGATCTTCGACCGCGAACAGCGCGACCTTTACAATCAATCCATCGGCTACGGCAACGACAAGGAGGACTGACGCCATGAACAAACAGACCGCCGACCTGATCGAACGCCTCAAAGAGGCAGGGGAAGACTTCGAGTTTTACCCGACCACAAAGAGCATGGTGAAGACCATCTGGGAACACGCCACCGACACCGGACACTACGACCACCGCGTACATTGGGACCTTCTCGACATCGGATGTGGCACGTGCAACTTCAGGAAATGGATCGAAGAACTCAACCGCGAGGAAGCGGCGAGGCACACGGAAGACACCTTGAAGCATCGGGATTATGAGGTGCGGACGCTCGAACTGCACGAATACTGCGTCATGGAGAAAAGCACCGTCCTTCTGCAACGCCTCGATCCGAAGACCATCGTCCTGGGGACGGACTTTCACGAAGCCACCCTGATCGACAAGGACGTCGACACCATTTTCTGCAACCCGCCGTATTCCGAATACGAGGAATGGACCGCGCGGATCATTACGGAAAGCCGGGCGAAGAGGATTTATCTTGTCATACCGGAACGGTGGAAGAAGAGCGAAATGATCCAAACCGCCTTGAAGACGGTGAAAGCCCCGCCGCGCCGTGACGGTTCCGACGGCAAGGAAAAGGTCGTTCAGGTGATCGGTCATGCCGATTTTCTCAACGCTGAACGCGCCGCGCGGGCGAAGGTGGATATTCTCTTCATCGATAAGCAGTACACGGACGCGGATTCCGGTTTCGATTCCTTCTTTGACGCCGTTTTCGGAATGGATCAGGAAGACTTGGATGCCCGCGAAGCGGATTTTGTCGAGGCGGACAGAGAGGAAAAGCGCCTGAAAGCGGAACTCGCCGCCGGAAAGAACAAGGTCGAGGTTCTCTGTGGCGGGTACAACGCCGCGAGGGATGAACTGTTCAACATTTTCAAGGTCATTGCCGGGATCGATGCAAACGTCCTGAAATCGGTCGGCGTCAACAGGGATTCCGTCAAGGAAGCCCTCAAGAAGAAATTCTACGGGCTGAAACACATCTACTGGAAAGCCGCCTTTGACTGCCTCGAAGAAATCACCTCGCGCCTGACTTCGGAATCGCGCGACAGGATGCTTGGACGCTTCGCGGATTTGAAGACCGTGGACTTCACGCCCTCGAACATCTATGCCCTCATCATCTGGGTCATCAAGAACTACAACGTCTACGCCGAAGAGCAGATGCTTGAACTGTTCTACGCGCTGTCCTCGGCGGAGAACGTGAGAAACTATGTCTCGAACAAGCGCGTGTTCGATGAATACTGTTCGCGCTGGGGAACAAGGGACGAACGCCACACGCATTATACCCTCGACTACCGGATCATCTGCACACGCCATGCCCTGCCGGGACACGATCATTGGGGAGACTGTTTCGACAAGATGCGTCAGAAGATCGGCGACATTTGCGCCGTGGCGAACAACCTCGGATTCCCGAACGGCGGAATATACATCCCGCCCTGCTACGGAGAACTCGGAACCGTGCGCGAAAAGAACAGCGGAAAAACCCTGTTCGAGTTCCGCTGCTACAAGAACGAAAACGTCCATATCAAGTTCAGCATCGAGTTTATGAAAGCGTTCAACGTCGCCGTGGCGCAGAAACTCGGCTGGATTCGCAAGCCCGAAGACATAAAGACCGAGTTTTCCGCCCCGGAGATGGCGGACGGCGCGGAAAAATACTTCGACCGCTTCAAAGCCTGTGCCGCCATTGACATAAACCGCGCCGCCGCGCTCATGCTGCCCGCGTGAAAGGATTCTCGACCATGAAGACGAAGAAAGCGAAAACCACCGCAAAAACCGCAAACGCGCCCTTTTTCCGCTGTCTCTGTGTTCGTGCGCCCTATGCCGGGCGCATTGTGGACGGCTTGAAGACCGAGGAATACCGAAGCACCGCGACGCGCATTCGCGGACGGATCGGGATCATCGAAAGCGGGACCGGCGGGATCATCGGGGAAGCCGAACTGTACGACTGCACACGGATCGGGGAATGGGAATACGTCTGGCACTTGCGGAACGCCAAACGATACCGCAAGCCCCGCCCCTATGTTCACCCCTTCGGCGCGGTAATCTGGGTAAAAGTACCCGCCGCCTGATTCCCGCCGTCTGCCCCTCGTGCCGGAGCGTCAGCCCGGCACTTCTTTTTCACCCTTTGGGTGTGCCCTCAATGCCGAGTTTCGATTTCAGCACTTCGCCGTCGATGTGGCGCGGTTCGACGTCGAAGCCCAGGGCGTTGCAGAACTCGTCCATGCTCTCCATCGAATCGAACACCACCACCTTGAAGAACTCGGCCGTGTTTTTCAGGTTCGCCCTTTCCTTGCTCGTTTTCCGCCTGTCTTTGATCTCGTTGATCTTTTCGATGTCGCTCACCACTTCCGGCTCTTCCTCGCGGTCTTCGCCGAGGATCGCGTTCGCGGTCGGAGTGTCGAAATTCAGTTTGATGTCGAGCGCGGAAAAGCCCGTGTCGCTGAAATTCACGCCGTTGTTGATGAACAGGTCGGCGAGTTTGTCGAGGCGGTATTCCCCCATCATGTTCGGATTGTTCAGTTTGATGTTGATCTCGCGTTCCTCTTTTGCCGAAACGTCGATCACCGCCACGTCCAAATAGTAGTCCTGGCCTCCTTCGAGTTTGTCGAGTTCCGCGAGACGCTGATGCCCGCCCACGACGTACCCCGTGCGCCTGTTCCACACGATTGTTTCGACGAGGCCGGAACGTTTCAGCGACCTGTTCAGCAGCTTGTGTCCGTGTTCGTCCATCACGCGCGGATTGTACGGCGCTTCTTTCAGTTGGGAACGGTGGACGCGCTCGATGCTGAAACGCTGAAATTTGCTGACCTGGGGATTGACTGCACCGGCCGGTTGTTCCGGTTCAGGGCATTCCTTCGTTGAGGGCTTGGAGACGCGCCCTTTGTTTTTTGAACTCATTTTGCCACTCCTTTGCTTCAATGTAGGGGAAGATTCGTTTGATCGTTTCGTAGTCGGCCGGGAAATGCTCTTTCACGATGGCGACGTTTTCCGGCCGGAGATCGCCGATTGATCGCTTCGCGTATCGGTATTCCGGCGAAAGCTGGATTCCGTGGTTTTTCAGGTATTGGAAACTCTTCTTCGGATTCCATTCGGCAAGGGGATAGATTCTGTGGTGTTCTTCGTCAACCTCGCCGTTGTGCTTTATCATCGCGTTCCGCTCGATGCTCTCGCACATCATCATGCCGTATGCGAACCACGGCGTTCCGGTTTCGTCCGTCAGGTAGTCTTCGACGTCCGTGATCGTGATGTTCGGACACGTGTCGGTCAGGAAATTCGTTTCGCGGTACAGCCCGCCGCAGTAGCACGTCCCCAGCATCCAGTGAGGGAGACGGATGATCCCGACCTGATATTTGTCTTCCAGGTAGCGTATGTACGATTCCTGAAAACTCAATCCCCGGACGAAGTACATGAAGAACGGATAGACGTTCCGAAAGTTTTTGACGCACAGGTCGAGAAGACACACGCTGTCTTTTCCCAATGATACGCCCACGTTCACGCTCTGCGTCAGCGTCGAGGCGTACCGGATCGCGTCCATCAATGCCATAATTGTTTGACCTCATGTTGTGTGAAAAACCGCCCGTGACGGAAAACGGGCGGTCGGATCGGACGGTTTCATGGTGTCTCTTCGTGCGTTGCGAAGCAAGCACTGTTCGGCACCCTCCGGGTGTCAGCCGCCGGAAAGCCCCGCGCCGCGGCGGACACGCGCTTCTGCCGCTCGCTTGGTTCTCCCGGTGGCGGTGATCGCCTTTCTGCCGCGTCCGCGCCGCATGGTGGCGGTGTAGAAACTGCCGCGCGGGTCTCTCGGCATCCCCGCATTGTACTGGTAGCTGATTCTCGGTCTCGTTGCCATAGTAGGCTCCTGGTTTGGTGGTTTGTGGTTCGACCGTTATTCGAGTTCCGTTTCTTCGGCGTTCCTCGTGTCCGGGCGTAGCCGGACACTACAGGGGACACTCCGTGTCTCAACCCCCGGACATGCCTGCGCCGCGGCGGACACGGGAAACGGCTTGCCTTCGCGTTACGCCCCAGTTGCGGATCGTCTTTCTGCCGCGCTTCATTGTGGCGACATACCGACCTTCGTCCGGCTGGTAGGTAACGTTGATCCTGGGCCTCGTTGCCATGATTACGCTCCTTTGTGATTTGGTTTGTGTTTGGTGGAGACGCGCCGTGCGCCTCGCTTCATATAAGCATCATGCGTCAACCGTGGCGATATGTATGTTTTTTCGCGTTTTTTTAACATATCCGGCGCGATATGTATGGAAAACCGCCGTTTCGTATACATATCGCGTTTCCGGCTTCTCCGCGCTTTCGCAGCTTAATGAGCGTCGTTTTTTGATACATTCCGAAATCGTTTCCGCAGGGAAAACACCGTGGATGCCGAACATCTGTATTTTTTCGACACTTCGCGGATGCTTTTTTCTTCGTTCATAACGTCTTGATAGATAGTTTCCTCGCCGTCCGTCAAAGGCTTTCCTTCCGTTTTCTTGCGGAAAACATGGCATACGCGCGATACGTGTGTTTTTTTGATACACGCGAAATTGCCGTCTTGCAACTTTCTCGCCGTCCGCAGAACCGTGATCCAGCTGCATCCGAGGTGTTCGGCGGCTTTCCTGAAACTCATCTTGCGGACGTACACGTAGAAATACACGCCGAGTTCGCGCCCGTTCATCTTCCCGGTCTGGTGATCTTTCCGGTACGCCGTCAGCCGCTCCCGCCCGCGTTTGAGCTTCTTGCTGGTGTTCTGTTTCGTGCATCCCCGTATCTTCGACAGCTGCGAGGAGTTCAATCCGCTCAACGCTTGAAAAAACATAACCTCGAAACCCGTCTGGTCGAACACGAACATTTCCCCCAGGCGCGTCAGCATCTCGCCCATTGTCTCGCGGTTCGCCTCGTTCGCCTCACGCCGGAGGACTGCATCTTTCAGCTCGCGGCGGACGTTCGCCGGAGCGTCGAGCTGTTCGATTGCCCGGATCAGTTCGGCGGGGTCGATGTCGTTGTTCCGCCTGTCTTCCTCTTCGGATGAGAAGCCGCGTTTGACATGCCCGGCTCCCGATTCGGGATCCATTTCGTCGTGAAATTCGGTCTCGCGGAATTTGCGCCGGCGGCGGTCCTCCGCGTGTTCTTTCGCCTCTTCCTGGCAGTATTTCTTCATCGAACAGTCGCGGTCGCACTTCTTCTTCGTGCCGAAACACGCCGCCATTTCTTCATCGGTCGGCTTACTGTTCATTGCCGTTTCCTTTCCCGCTTCCCAGAAATTGAACGTGTTCCGCGCATAACTCATGGCGGCTGCGCTGTTTTCCCTGGTCGTCCCGCCACGTCCGGTAGGTAAGCCGCCCCTCGATGTAGACGCTGCGGCCCTTGGAGAGATACTTTCCGCAAGCCTCGCCCTGCTTGCCCCAGACGGTAACGTCGATGTAGCAAGCCTCTTCCTCTTTCTCGCCGCTCCGCGTCGTGTAGACGCGGTTCGTCGCCAGCGAAAAGCAGCAGACAAGCCCGCCGCCCGGCGTCTGTTTCACTTCGGGATTCGCGGTCAGATTCCCGATCATAATGACCTTGTTCAGGAACATGGCGTTCTCCTACGGCAGAATGATCGTGCCGGGTTCCGGCGGCAGTTTCGCTTCGAGTTCGTCGATGCGGGCTTTCAGCTTCGTGTTGTCGCCCAGAAGCTCGTCCCGCTCCCGCGTCAGCCGGGCGTTCTCTTCCTGGGCTTCGTCGAACTGCGTTTTCAGCGTGGCGTAGTCTTCCTTGATCCGCTCGAACCATGTTTTCCAGCGGTTCACGGCCTGTTTCAGCTCGGCGACCTCTTTACTTTGTTCCGGTGCTTCCATAGCCGTTTTCTCCCCGTTCGCTTTCGCTCAATTCTTCGACCTCGACGTATTTCACGGGCGGCGCGGGCATGATGACAAGCTGCGCGAATCTGTCGCCAATCTCGAAAGGATTATCGTTCCCGTTGAGGTAGAACACGCCTTTGACCTCTCCCCTGTACCCGGCGTCTATCGTGCCGACGCCGTTGGAAAGGACCGCGCCCGTCTTGTGGACGCTCGAACGCGCCCGCAGTTCGCCTTGATACCCGTAGGGGATTTCCACGCAGATGCCGGAATGGATGATGACCGCTTTTTCCCCCTTGATCGGCTCGATGGAGTAAACGGAAAAGTCGAATCCGGCGTCTCCGTAATGTCCCTGCTTCGGGGGCTTCGCGTCCGGGTGGAGTTTCTTGTACTTGATGATGAGCGGTTTTTTCTTGAAGATCGAAAAGATGTTTTTCATGGTGTTTCCTGTTGGTTTATTTCGAGAAAAGGGTGTAGCCGGGCAGAACGTCTTTCATGTAGTCCCATTTGATGACCTGTTCCCAGAGACAGGCGGATCGGGAGCATTTCGGCATGAAGACCGCGCCGTATTTTTCGTGCCGCGCCAGAAAGCCGATTTGGGCGGCAGGTCCGATGTCCTCGAACTTGACGAGCGCAACGATGTCCTCAAATTCGGGCGGCATTTCCTTATTGCTGTGCATGGTCCTCTCCGTACATACAGGCGTCCAGCATGTTTTTCCAATGCTGCGGATCGCACGGCACGACCGGATTGAACGGGCAGACTTCCCCGGCCTTTTCGTCGCTCAAATGGTTCAGCCGGAGACAGAAGCCGCAAACCTGGCGGATCGCCTGTTTCAGGCAGGCCGCAAGCAAAGGGGTGTAAGAATCTTCGTCTTGCGTCAGCTCCACGCGGATGATCTCGTTGAGATCGTCGGCCCCCGCCGGGATGACCGTGTATTCAGGTTCGACGTCTTCCGCCTTGACCGTGAAGAACGCTTCGTAGTTCGGATTGATTGTCTTCGTGTTCAATTTGCAGCCTCCTTGATTGGCATGTCGTTTTTCGGAAAGTCCGGTTGCTCGATCAGCTGGTTCATCACGCGCCGCATGGCCGGATGTGCGCGGTGGCCGAGACGCAGATTCAGCAGCCACGTCCAGTGTTGGTATGTCCCGGTAACGTACAGCTTCGTCGCCGTCGCCAGCGGCAGAACGGAACGCGCCATTTCGCGCCGGACCCCGCGTTTGAGCAGCCCGAAATAGAACGTTTCGGCCAGCTCGAAAGCATGGTTGTAATCCGTCTCCGTGGCCGTGCTTTCATGGTAGTCTTCCGGCTTGATGAACTCGATGCCGCCGTTTTCCTCGCTCCAACTGCACCACCGCGTCGAGCGTTCCATGAAGCTCATGCTCCGGTGGCGGATCAGTTCGCGGGCGATGCCGATGTCTACCGTGAAGCAGACGGTCAGGTAGTCTTCCGCGTCGTCGCATTCTGCCGCTTGTTCCAGCGTTCCGTCTATGGCAAGAAAGTCCCGCACGTTCAGCGCGTAGCCTTTGTATCCGAAGGACACCCGGCCTTGAAAACCGTAGGGAAGACGCGGAAAGGCACAATCGCCGACATTCGGGATTCGCTGTTTGGTGATCCGGGCGTGTTCAAAAGGCGAGTAATGCCCCATTCCGATCAGTTTCTTGCAGAATGCCAGGGCCGCTTCCGGCGTGGTTTCCGCCTTGTCTTGCGTTCCCGTACAGACGCGGGCGATCAGCGCGATCTTTTGGAGCGGCGGAAGCCCCTTGATGATTTCCGCTTTCGGTTCGATGAATTTCATGTTGTCTCCTTAAAGGTTGGAAATGATGTACCAGGCCAGCCACGCGGAAACGGTCAGCGTGGTCGCCGTGATGATGACGAAGAGGCGGAAACGCCGATAGTCACGCCGGGCGGCGTCCAGTCTGTTGGCGAAGTCTTCGAGGCTCCGGGTGTCGGTGAGGTCGCGGATTTGCGCTGCTGGAAGTTTGCAGTACACTACGCTTGGGGTTACATCCACGCCCTGCGGTCTTTTCGTGATGTCAAACCGATTTGCTGTCTTGCGTTTCATGGCTATGCTCCATTTTTCGTTTTTTTCTATATTCTCGAAGATAGTTTGGGTTCTTTTTGCGCCATTCGCGCGAATAGGCAAGTGCCTTGTCCCGGTTTCTTCTGTACCGCTCGCGGCTTTCCTCGCGTTCTTTTTCTGCGTTCTTTTTGTAGGATTCTCGCCTGTCAGCAAGTATCTTTTCTCGATTCCGCCAGTAATAATCCCGGCTGTATTTTTGTAATTTGCTCCGATTCAGCTGGTAATAATCCCGGCTGCATTTGCGTGTTTTTTCTCGATTGTTTTTTCTCCAATTCGCATGTTTTTGGAGTATGCGTTCGCGGTTCTTCAAATACCATTCGTGCTTTTGTTCGGAACGGTCTTTCATGGCGTTTCTTCTTTCGGTTTGTGGACGGTTTGTTGTGCGTCGATAGGCTTCATAAACGTCAGCCAGTGCGTCTTCCCGCCTTTCTGCCCGAAAAGCGGACGCTCCGGCGACAGCGGGATCACCATGTGAAGCGGAATCTGGTCTTCATTCCACTTGAAGATCAGGATGCCGCACGGGACCAGGACGCGGAAGCATTCGCGGAATCCGGCGCGGATGTCTTCTCTCCATGTATTCCGATTGAGACAACCGTACTTTTTCTTCATCCAGCCGCGTTCGCCAGCACGTTTCAGGTGCGGCGGGTCGAACACGACCAGCCGGAAAGAACCGTCCGGGAAAGGCATGTGCCGGAAGTCGCCGATCACGTCGGGCTTCACGACGATCCGCCGACCGTCGCACAGGGTTTCGTCCAGTTCGCGGTTATCCATGTAAACCGCGTTCGGATGCGCCTTGTTGAACCAGAACATGCGTGATCCGCAACAGGCGTCCAGGATCAGCTTCGCGTTGCTGTCGAGGTATTCTGGATCGGGAGGCGCGGGATATTCGATCTTCATGTCAGATGCTTCCTTTCAGGATGAAATGGACGATGTGGTAAAGCGCAACCACGATGTTGAACGCCGTAAAGAGGTAGTACGCCGTTGCCACGTCCTTGTTTGTGGTCTTTTTCGGCTCGATGTTGACCGTCAGTTCAAGCGGCGGTTCTTCCGCATGGGCGGCAAGCCGCATTCCCGGACGCTGCCCGGTAAGCAGTTCGAGCGGAAAAATGGTCGCCACGGGTTCCGGCGGCGGATAGTTCGTCTTCATCCCAAATCCTCCGTAACGACGGTGTGCGCCGTTTCCTTGTCTTCTTCAATCGGGACTTCGGCAAAGTATTCCTCGAACTCGCGGATCATCCGTTTCCGTTGTTTTTCCGGCAGAAAGGACGAACACACCCGGTTCACGGCCTCTTCGACCGATGCGAAGACGAACAGGGCGCAATACTGCGCCTTGCAGCTGGAATTTAGGATGACTTCGACCGTCTGGTACATGCCAAATCGCGGATTCTCCTCCACGATGATCCGTTTTACCGTGAAGCGGCGCATGTTGACGACCATGACCCCGCGAAACGAACGCCGGGGATAGATCATGTAGCCAGTCGCCCCAGGCTTGAAAGTATGGTTTTGTTCCATTGATGTGTCTCCTGATGATTTGAGCATCCAATCGGCAAGCAGATCGTTGCAGAGGACGCCAGCGATTTTCTTCCTCGTTTCCGGCAGAATCTTGACAGGCTGGTAGAAACGCTCCCTGTCGATGCGGGAAAGGAAGTCCAGACGTGAAATGATCCGTTGCCTGTTCTTCGGGCGCGGAAACGCCTTGTAGGTCTGTTTCAGTTCAGCCGGAAGAATGACTGGACCGACCGGGCCCCTGTAATATCTGTCTGCGATCTTCTTCATTTCGCCGATAAGTTTTGAAAAGCCGTCCCGCTTCATTTGCACACCTTTGGCAACATGGCATAGAGTTGTTGATCCAGCAAGGATCGGGCGATTTCATACAGGACGTTCCGGGCGTCTTCTTCGTACATGAAGATCAAATCCTGGTCCACGTTGAAGCGTTCCCCCGTCAAAACGGATTGCACGGTGCGTTTCCAGATCTTCCCGCCGTCCACGGAACAGGCCGGAGACTGGATTTTCACCTGATCGACGATGAGGAAGCGCGGCGAGTAGCACGGCTCGCCGTCGCATTGCCTCACGCAAAAATACGGCATGTCGAAGTTGTATTTCAGTTCCATTTCTTCTCCGTTCTTCTGGTGGTTAGATGTCGAACTTGTGAAACCTTGCCCGGAAAAAAGGGTTCAGGTCTCCGTCCGGGTAATAGATCGCCATTTTACCGAGAGGGGTAAGAGGCTCGCCGCGCTGATAAAAGTAGTCTCCGTAGGTCGTTTTCCCTTGATCTTCCGGGCGAACGGCATGATATTTCCTGGCCCGCTTCAATGCGCGTTTGAAATGTTTGTTCGGTTTCATTCCAAATCCCAACTTTCCGGCTGGATTTTGCGCCCATGTATCTCTTTCCATGTGCGGCGGCGATACATTGGAAATCCTCCGCAGTATCCAACAAGAACGTATGGATTCCAAAACCTGTACGACATAATGATTTCTTTCCTGATCCGTTTCAAGGATCGTTTAATGCGTTTGGTCGGTTTCATAATTTCCACGGACTCCCGGCGAAAGGGACTTTTGTCCTGTTGTTTCCGTATCTTTGGCAATCCCAGGCTTGCCGCATGGCATAAAAAGCCTCTCCGTAAAGCCTTGCCGCGCTATGGATCACTTGGCACGGCGTTTCTTCGGACGGCGGCGAATCAAGGTAGGCGTTTGCCGCCTTGATAAGCAGATTTGAGATTTCCCGGTATGCGTTGATCGCAAAGAGTTCCGGGATGTCAGGGTCTAAAGTGCGGGACGAACGGATTCTTACAATGCTGTCCGTGCCGATGCGGATGTACGCCGCAAATCCCTTGTCGAGCAATTCCGGGCAGTATTTCTCGAAAAAGGCCCGGTTCATTTCCAGTCTCCGTTCTTGAAGCAGTCGATGATGATGAGGACGATGACGATGCCGAGGATGATGTTGAGATAGATCATGGTTAGTCCTCCACGGGTTCATAGGTTGCTTCAAAGATGTCGGGTTTGCACGGGTAAAACTCGCCTTTTACTCCTCGAATGATGTAGTCACCAAGAGAAGCAGACATAGTTCCTTCGAGCGTCGGGATTTGAAGCTCAAAGGTTGTTTCTGAAACAGAAGTTCCTTTGAACTTTTCTTTCATAAACCACTTCAGCTCCTCCAGATTGATTCCGTTCCACTGGATAGCTTCAATGACGACGGGTTTCTTGCGGTATTTCTTCATGTTCAGCGTCTCCCCCATGTATCGCATTTGAAAGTTCGCGGACTGAAAGTAGTCGATTTTTCCTTGAAAAAAAGCACAATATTCCCGTTCGTCTGCGAGCCTTTTTTCAAGACACTCGATGATCTTTTTGACGGCTTCTTTTTTGTCTGCAAAAAGCCATTCTTCGGGAAGTTTAGTGATATGCCCGCTTTCCAGCTTGACATAGTATGCGGGAAACATCTTGGTTTCCGCTCTCTCGAACACGGTTACACTGTCAATGGTCCAAAAATCCCGATTGACAAAAAGCACTTTGTCGCCTTTGTTGTGTTTGAATTTCAGTTCGGTGTTTTCGTTCATTTTTGACCCCCTGTTTCTTTCAAAAACGGTGATTTTTCATGGATGAATGTATTGCATTTACCGTCCGTCGGTGCTACGGTTTTGCCCTTGATCTTGCAGATGTGTACCGCATGATGAAGCAGATTCCTGTCAAGGTAATGTTCGACCTTATGGAAAGCGCAGTTTTTACACCGCTCCCCGCGAAGTATTTTCTTTACTCGGAGCCATTTTTGCATCCGCTCTTCAATGGTGATATTGCCGCTCATTTCACTCCGCCTTTCCGGGTTGAAAGTTCCGTCTGATCCAGGAACGCATGATGATGATTTCCTCTTTCTTGTTTCCGTGCAATGGAATCGGCAATGCGTTGGAAAAACGCTTCCCGAACTTATGGACGATCTTTCCCTCGATCACCTCGTAGCATCCCCACCCGTCTGGCAATTCATCGGCGGAATGGATGACGCCGGGATTCGTGAGGTAAAACCTCCAGTCGCCGACACCGGATTCAGGGCAAATGCGAAACGGCTTGTCCCGGTCTTTCAAAAAGTCGGCCCGGCTCGCCTTGCACTCGAACAGTATGGATTCCCATGCCCGCCAGCCTATCGCGTCCGGGATTTCGCCCGTTGCGGTCAGGCTTACCATTTCGGCGCAAATCGGCAGACACCGCCATTTTTTGAGCTTCTGCGCCGCCATTGAGACAAGTTCACCGTGCGTCATATTGCCGCCCTCCACCCGTGAAGCATGGCCGTAATATAGACTTGATCGCGCACATCTTTTTCCGTTGTAAAAATCAGCGAACGCGGCACGGGAAAATCAAATGTTTGCCCGTTATACTCCGTTTGAACGACACAATATCCGTGTGGTCCCCCTGATTTCGCGTACATAAATGTCGCCTTTTGATAGGAAAGTTCGCGTTTGTCTTCGTCTTTCACGATGAAAAAGACTTTCTGCCCTTGTTTCAGCTTCGCGTTCATTGTTGCGCCTCGCTTCCCTCGAATCGATTGTTCTCGCGTTCGATCCAAAGTTGAAGTTTCTGAATCAGGCTTTTGTGTGCGTCTTCCTCTGTCGCAAAGACAAGAGACGGTATGCGGGAAACATACTCCGTTTTGTCCTCGACGCCTTGCAGCCCGTAAACCCCTCGGTGTGACAGGAAGTCAACAGTGTATTTCTTGACGGTAAGCCCGGTTTTGTAGTTTCCGGCGATTGAAAAGACAACCTGGTCTTTCTTAAACTCGGACTTGTTCATTCCGCGTTCTCCTTCAAACACTGTTCCGGTTCATAGTACGCGCAGAATCGCGTGTCGAGTTGGCAATGGACTTGCGCCTTGACGCACCAGTTGAGATACGTTTTGAGCGGACAGAGTTCGGAAACGTGGCACGTTTCGCATTTCGTCCGGTTGTCTTCCCTTGCCCCGTCCCATGCCTGGAACGCCTTTTCCATCGCCTCTTCCGGGTTTCCGGCGAAGACGAAGAAGTAGGCCGGAACATCCGCCGCGTCCTTGCGGACGATATACAGGCGGCATTCGGAATACCAGTACGAAAAGCCGGGATGTACGGACGAAGGACGCCAAAGAAGACAGGCGGCTTTTTCGGCGAGGAAATGGATCACGTGGTACATGTTCAATTTCCCGGACTGGACCAGTTTTTGTGCGTAGAAGAGCATTTGGTTCATTCCCATTCTCCTTCATCGTTTGCGGGATAGCACGGATCGCCGCAGGGCGGCGTTTGCGCGGGCTTCTCTTCGGTTTTCGGGATGAAGTCGGCACAGGCTTCTTTGAAATAAGAGACCTCGGCATTTTTCATGGTGCATTGGCCGTTTTTGAAATGCCCGCAGATATGGCATGTCTGGAGCGGCACGAAACAGGTTTCCATGAACGCGTCGTCCGGTTCGCGCCGGATGCAGCAGGTCCCGCCGTTGATGTCTGCCATGAAGCAGATTTCGCATGTTTTCATTGTTTCACCTCGCATTTCTTCAATGCTTCTTTTGCGATGGAAATCATTTCGTCACACGTTCCGCATTCCGACGTGTAGTAGGAGCATCCATCGTCTGTGTCGCATGATGTTCCCGGCTCCATTTCGGCAATCTTTTTGAGCGCGGCATAAAGCTCCGGTGCGGCGCGGAATAGTTGAGCGTTCTCAAACGCTTCCGCTTTCGTTATGATTGGATGACCGTACTGCGATTCATCTTCGACCAATGCGTAGAAGCACTCGCCAATCCAGTTTCTGTACTGATCTCTGATTGAGATAATTGATCTCGCGTTGCCCTCTTCCACGATTCTCCACGGAAGAGGTGTGTGCTTGATTTCGCTCATTTTAACCTCATTTCGTGTGGGATGTAGACTTCCCCGGTTCTCTTGTCAAAATTCGCCCGAAGGATGAACGATCCGCCGCCCAGGAAACTGGGCTGTGTCTGAAACAGCATCATACAGGTGTTTTGAAGCTGTGGGGATATGGTGTTGAAAAGGGATTGGAAAGCGTCTTGCATGGTGTGGAATGCCTCGCGGATGTCGATGGTGCGTCTGTCTCCGTCTCTGCCTAAAACATGAAGTTTCCCGCTGTGAAAATGTTCCGTTTGACAGGTCTGGAATACGTACAGAGTTTCTTCCTTCCGCAAGGTGATCGCGATGAAATCCCCGCAGTCCGCGCATTCGATGGAATAGACGTACTGCCCGCTTTCGTAACGCTTGAAACTCATCGTTTCACCCCCTCGTGGATGTTTCCGACGATTTCCGCTTTTGCGATTTCTTCGGCAAATATTGTTTCGAGATTGCCACTGCCGGTGTACTCTCCGTTTTCATCGTAGGAATAGTCATCGAGCATGTAGGAAGCAAGCGTCGGAGACCAACAGACCTCTCGCAAGGCATTGCCCCAACGGAGGATGTCGCCGCAGAAAACGAGGTTGCCGTTCTTGTCTTTGAGACCAATGCAAAACTCGATGATTGCTTTTTCTTGCTCGACGTATTCCGTTGGCATGGTGTCGCAGTCTCCCCAGAAAACGCACACCAGTTTTCCGGTATGCCTGATGAATGTTTCATCGGCATCGTCTTGCTGATAGCATTCGTTTTCCGTGTCCCAGACGCGGAATTTGAGTTTGTCAATGTTCATTTCCCAGCCTCGCTTTCCTTCGGAATGAAATCACGGCACGGTTTCGATTCAGGATTAAATTCTTTCCAAAACGTGCAAAAGGTTTTTCCATATTTCCGAATGTTTTCTTTGTTCAAAAGACGATAGAAAAAACGGCAGTTTTCATTGCATTTCATTTCTGTTTCTCCTGCTTTTTCCACACTTTCCGCCTGATAAGTTGTTTTGCGCTTGTGGCAAGTTCTTCGAGTTTCGCCGCGATGCAAACATCACAATCATCGTAAAGCGGACAGGTTTCGCAATGTGTCCCGCGTCCTGGATCGTGGCAGATTTTGGATGCAAGACTGCGGGCATCCTTGATGTGCTTTTGAATTGCACGGATTCTGATTTCGGTAATCATTTCTGCGCCTCGCTATTCTTCTGTTCATATTCGCGGCGAATCTTGATTTCTTGTTTCACTTCCTCAAGACTGTTGATAAAACATTCGTCAAGATAGGAGCAAACACATTGTTCGCATTTCCCTTCAGCCATCCCAAGGCAAAGCAGTTTTTTGGCTCTTTCGAGATGCCTCTTTGCTTTGAGAAGGTCTGACATTGGATATTGATGCCTCATTTCACACCTCTTTTGCCGTTTCGAGTTTCCGGTACATTTTCGACAGGAAGCGAAGCGCGTATTTCTTCGCCGCCTCGAACGAGTAGAAAACGTCTCCCGCATTGACCTCGTAGATGTTGCCGAAGAAATCGATGCCGAAGATGTTGTTTTTGATGTCGCCGCACAGAGTTATTTTGAGGATGCGGATGTTTTCGGGCGTGGCATCGCTTTTGTGATCCGCGCGGATGATGAATCCTTTCGCCCCGCGCACAAAGTCGGCTTTTTTCATTTCAGCACCTCTTCTACCTTGGCGAAATAGGCGTTGTCGATTCTGCGGGTTGCTTCGTTGATCTCGTAACTGACGCAGCGTTCCGGGGTGATAGGACATCCGTTGCACAGGTGGAATCTCGAACAGTATCCGTCCTGAATGCCCTTAATCGTGTTCAGCATGGAACTTGCTTGCGCGAGGTCAAGGAGTTTTTTCACTTCGTCTTTTTTCATTTCCCGGTCTCCTCGAACATATCCCGCGTTTCGGTGTCGGTGATCCGGTAATCGAAGATCGGGTCATTTTCCCAATCGCGCCCGACCTCTTTCCGTTGGATGATGCCTTTCTCGAAGAGGACGTCGCAGGCGGCGACGGCGCGGTATGTCCGTTCCAGTTCGTCCGCGTCCTGATATTCCGTTTCGTCCCAGCGGATATGCTTTTCCAAATAGGCCCTGTTGCACCATTTGTTATAGTTCCGGTTCAGGGCGGCGAGGACCACGGGTTCGAGTTTTTCGGCTTCGTGCCATCGTTCGATTCGATCCTCCAGCTGATCGCGTTCGTTTTCCAAACTTTCGATCTGGGAGTCGATGTCGTCCAGCCTGTTTTTCATGGATTCAAGGTCTGGCATTCGTTTTGCTTCCTTTCGGTTTGTGGTGGTGTTTGGTTTATCGGTTTCCGTCTTCGGGACGGTTGTTTCGGTTTTCGTCTTCCACGCGCTGTATCTGCTCCCCGATCCATCGCATGACGTTCACGCACATGCTGTTCCCGCAGGCCTTGTACCGCGGCGCGTCCGGGCATTTCTCTTCCGGCTTTCCGTTCCATGAAATCCGCGTCCAGTTGTCGGGGAATCCCATGAGCCTTTCGCATTCGACAGGCAGCAGACGGCGCACATAGCCTTGAATGCGGACCGCCGGCGCCTCGTCATAACATGTCGCGGTGAGGCACGGGGCGTAGTCTTTGGTGATAGTCTCTGTCTTGTCGATTACGTCCACGGCTACCGCCTGTACCCCCGCCGTGTCGAGCGTGTAGGCGAGTTCGTTTTGTGCGCCAAGTCCGTTGCCGCCGTTATGGACTTTCCGCCCGATGACGTTTTCGGCGATTGCCACAGAGTTTACCACCACATCGATGGCGCGGGTGTCGCCGTGATCGAAACAGTTCTGCGTTGATGCGACGTCCGATTCTCCCCAGCGTTCGCCGATTCCGTCTTTCCCGTGAGGTCTCGAAATCTTTTGGAATGTCTTTATGCCGCTGATCGTCTTGTTCGTTTCAGCCTGGGCGATTGCCACCGCGAACAGATTGTTCCCGGATGAATTGGCCGCCGCCGTGATCGTGTCCGTCAATCCTTCCTGAATGTCGATGCCGGAACCGCCCTGGCAGTTGATGGATGCCACGAGGATGTCAGGCACGGTATTTCCGCCGGACGGAGACGCCTTGATCGTGGGCGCGAGTTCTTCGCTGTAGGCGATTCCCCCGGCTTTCGCGCCCTGTCCGCCCATGAACGATGCCACGGCGACCGCGTGATGATGCCCCGCCTGTATGGTCGGGATCGGATCGCCGTCTTCGCCGATGCCGATGGTCTGCCGGTCCCCGTCCGCCACGTTCTTCCCGATTATCATGCTGTTGATCGGAACGCACATTACCGCGTTCGCGTCGTGCATACAGTGAAGCGTGTTCGCGCATTCGTAGTTCGGCGTCATTGCGCCGTCAACCTGTCCGTTCCCGATGTCGAAGTAGGCGTACTCGGTCTTCGGGGTGCATGTTATGGTGAGGTCGGATTGGATCAGGACGAGCGGCAGATTCCCGCCGCCCGTTCCGGCGCGGCTCGTCAGGACCGGCGCAACGTCCCCGGCGAGCGTTATGCGGCTGTCGTTTGCGTGATTTTCATAGCACGTGATGCTGTATCCGCCGCCCCATGTTCCGCCTGATATTTCAAGACTGATTCCAGCAGGGGCGGCAACAGTCTTCCGCGTCTTTCGGCGCGTCGGAGCAGGCCAAGACATGCGCCCCGGCTCAAGTAGTACCTCCGCGGCACTTTCCCAATCACCAAAATGTCCGATAATGAAGAGACGACGGCGGCGTTGCGGTATTGCGAAGGGGTAGCCGGATACTCTGGTAAATTGGCTGTCCAGCACTCGCCATGCCAGTCCGTATCGGTCTCTTCGAGCATTGCAAACAAATCCGGCTGTTCCAAATCCCTTTTCGGGCGTGGTAACTTTGCATCCTGATAGCAGGGATAAAAAGGTTGCGAAGTCGTCTCCGCCGTTTGCAGAGAGCGCGCCCGGAACGTTTTCCCAGCATACCCAGGGCACGGGTCCCGATTGATAAGCCAGTCGAATAAAGTCGAGCGCGAGACACGACCGTGATCCGGCGAATCCTTCGCGTTTTCCGGCCACGGACAAGTCCTGGCATGGTGTTCCGCCGACCAGTACGTCGATTGTTCCATTGTAGTCTCCTTGTTGTATCTTTGTGAAATCGCCGAGGTTCGGGATCGGCGGCTCTTTTCTTGTGATCTTCGCCCAGGCTTCGCGCATTCTGCTGATCGCTTTCGCCCAGGCTTCGCGCATCTTCCGGTCCTTGTCATCGGACGTTTCCGACGCGTTGAGCGGACGCTTCGGCGGCGTTGCGTTGAGACGCTGTTGCAGAACCGCGCAGGGGAAAGGCTCAACTTCCGCGAAGAAAGCCGCTTCCCATCCGAGCGGACGCCATGCGAGCGTCGCCGCTTCCACGCCGGAGCAGACGCTTCCGTAGCGGATCGTGTGTTTTTTCTGTTCCATTACACCACCTTCTCCATCAGTTGCAGGGCTTTGGTGTGTTCGTTGTAGCCGAGACCGTACCAGCCGTTTTCCGTGCGGATGCACCCGATTCGGCAGACGTAATCTTCGAGGTTCGGCGTTTCGTCCGTGCCGTCGCGTGGCACTGCGCTTCCCAGGTCAATGCGTTGCATTGTCGCCTCTTCCGCCGCCTGGATTCTGTCGAGGTCATCCATGATGTTCCCGCTCCTTTCTCTTGCGGGCGAGTTCCGCCGCGCGGTAGTCCGGGTTGTTGCGGTACTGCCCGCGCCGGATCGCGTTCTGTTTCCAGCCGTGCTTTTTCCACCACGCCCGGTTCATCGCAAGCAGATGTTCGCGGTGCTGTTTCCGGTACTCGCGCATGTAGACTTTTCGTTCGGCTTCACTCATTTTCGGTGTCTCCTTGTTCAATGATGTATGCCCGGTCGGGGCGGACGGCGTACACTTTCATCATTTCGGCGATCTGTTCGTCGAGTTCGGCGATCTCTCGGTCGATTTCGGCATGTCGAACTGCATCCGGGATCAGGAAATGCGCGTCGAGGACGGCGCGGAGTTTGTCTGCCTTGATGCCGGGATCGTTCCACAGGCTGATCGTCCCCATGCGGATTCCGCGCTTCGCTTCGCGGTTTCGCAGTTTCCGCTTGAAGTCGCCCCGCTTGTATCGCATCACGGCATAGCGGATCGTCGCAGCCGCGTTTCCGGTCGCCCGCAAACGTTCGATCTGATCCGGCCACAGGCGGACGTTCATCTTTGCGCCGCCTCGCTTTCGGCCTGGTCCACGCCCTTGTCCTGTTTTTTCCGCTTTTCTACGGCATCGACGGATGCGTCGAAGATCGGAATACAAATTGCCGTTGCCAGTTCGATAGCCCACCGGAACGTGACGCCCTGTTTCTTGCAGAATTTCTTGATGAGGGTGTAAACGTCCTCGGAGATTCTTCCGCAGTAGCGCGTTTTTTTCTGTTTCGGCTTGTTGTAGGCGTTCTCTGCGAACTTTGTTCCGTTCATCACGGCGGCGGTGAAGAGTTTGGCGCAGTTTTCGTCTTGCTCCTGTTCCGCTTTCAGCTTTTCCGCCGCGCGTTCCAGTTCGTCCCGTCTGGCAATGCTTTCGTCAAGCGAATGTTGGACTTTTTCGAGGTCTGCGTTCAGGGTATTCACCATCCGGGAATGTTCATCGTTTTTGCCGACCTCTTCGGCGAGTTTTTTGCGGAGATTCTTATTCTCGTCGGAAAGATTGTTGCGTTCCAGTTTGAGATTGTAAATATCCACTTCCGCGCTTTCAAGCCGTTCCTTTGCCTTTTCGTATTTCCGGTGTTCGTTTGACAGGCGAACGGTAAGGCTTTCGATCTCGTCCCGCATGGCGCGGCACTTGCGGATGTTGAAGATGTCAAACATAATAGAGTTTCCCTTCCTCGTCTTTGTCTTTTTGAAGTCTGTAAAATTCAATGGCGTGTTCGGACAGTTTGAAAAGCTGGAAATCAATGCCGTCCCAATAAATCCCTTCCTCGTCCTTAATGATCTGATGCAAACTGTAGACCGCGTAGGTTCTCACGTTCGTTTCCACGGTACTCTTCGTCAGGTACAGCCCTTCTTGCATAAGGACATAGTTGAGGCTGAAATGATTCTCGCCGTTTTTGATCTGCTCTTCGCAGAAAGAAGCGAGTTTTTTCCCGTTTCTTGTCGTGCGTGTTTCGGCGGCAAGCGTCCGTAGTTCGCTCTCGCATGAGACTGGAACAATGCCGGAATAGAGAAGTTCCGTATGACCGAGCATTTCCGCGCACCACCGCGCGGCTCTTCCTTCATCGTCTCTGGGAATAACCAGTCCTTCGTTATGGGACGGTTGGGCTGCTTGCACGGGCAGATGAACAGGCAACGGGCAAACTACAGGAAAAATCATTTGCTCTCTCCTTTCTCTTCTTCCGTGCCGTCGCGAAGCACGGCACTGCTCGGCACACTCTGTGTGTGCATTTCAAGGTCGAAGTCAATGATGTTGCTGACCTCGTTGTCGAACTTGCGGGCTTCCACGATGTCGATCACGATCCGGCGCTGATTCGCGGAAAGATAGCTTTCCTTCCGTTTGATCTTCTCGTACTCGGATTCCAGGTCGATTCCGCCCAGATCGTACCGTTTGATGAGACGGTCCATTTCGGCGGCGCGGGCTTTGATTTCGCCCTTCATGTGGCGTTCGAGCGCAAGCATCCTGTCCGTGTAGTTCATCTTCCGGTTCATTGTGCGCCCTCCGGGTGGATCGGGACGATTTTCACGTCCTGGTACAGCATACTTGCGGCTGCCGCAACGGCTTCTTTCGAGCCTTTCAGAAGCACATATCCATCTTCGTTTCTGTCGGCGATATTGGCTTCGTGGTGAATCTCGCAGTCCGTGCATCGTTCGTGAACGTCTCCCGGCGCGAGGTTTCCGGCGCGGATCACTTTCAGTGTCATGGTTTTGTTTTGCATTGGTTTTGACCTCAATTTTGTGTTTATTGGGTGCGTAGGCTTTTCCCGGTTACGCGGCAGATGTAAAACATTTCCTGTAGCCTGTCCTCGATGCGCCGCCCGTACCGTTCGAGGATTTCGCGGTCGGTCAGGTTCGTGGTAACGACCGTCAACACGCCGTACCGCAGAAACGCACGGTAGCGTATGTCAAGAACTGTTTCCATGATGTTTTCTGCCTCGCCGAAGCATTTTACGGTGTCTTTGCTTCCGATCTCGTCGATCATAATGTTGTGCGGACGCTCGAAAAAGTCTCCGCCGGTGATGACCTGTTTTTCAAGATCGTGCAAATTGCCGTCGCATTCCTTGAAGTCGGCGGCAAAGTCTTCCGGCGTGAACACTGGTATGTCGAACAGATACGCCAGCACCTCGCAGCCGTATGTTTTGCCGATTCCGCATTCTCCTTTAAGGAACAGCCCTTTTTCCGCTGTTCCGTCAAGGAGCAACGCGCCGTACCGCTGAATGACGGCGTACACTTTGGGATTCTCGGTCGAATACCCGGCTTCCGCAAGGCGTTCCGCCATTTTTGCAAGGCTTTGGTCGGTCGCCTTTACCATGCTGGACTTTTTTCCACGCAGTTTCAGGCGGTCAAGCGTAGGGATGCAATCAATCAGGCTTTTCATTACTGGAAACCCCACTTGTTTTCATCCGTTCCGCTTTCATCCGGTGCATAGTCGAAACTCGGATGCACGGTGTTCTGCCGCGTTTCCTCTTTCCGGCGGCTTTCCCATGTCCTGACTGCCGCTTTCCAGTCTTTCATGCGGTTCTTCCCGATCATCCACCCCTTGCTTTCGTAGTACGAAACGAATGCGTTTGCATCAATCCCGTTCTTCCGTTCGAGACAGTATTGCCGTACTTCCTCTATGGAGGGGGGAGCGAAGCGACTTTCTTTCTTGCTTGTTCTTTCTTCCCGAATATCGCATATCGTCTCCGTATTCGGGACGCATGTGCTTTGCGTCTGCGCTGCATCTGCGTTTCGCTTGCGATCCGTTTTCAATTCGTCTGCTGTTCCGTTGCACTGCGCTTGCATTGCATCTGCGCTGCAAGCGCGGCGTGGCGGCGTTGCATCTTCATCGTCAAGGGCAAGGATTTCGGGCGGCGGAAGCGGAAACTTGCGTTTGCCTTTCTGTCTCACGAACTGCCGGAATTTGATAATCTTCAAATACCGCTTTCCGGAAACCTCGTATTCGGCGAGCACTCCGGCCTTCACGCACTCGGCGATCAGACGGGATATGTCGGCGACACGCTTGTCTTTCAAGGGGTACAAGTAAGATTTAAGCAGTTGTGGCGAGCCATGATAGCAACCGTAGTCATCTGCGGCCATGATAAGCCGAACGTAAAAAACTTCCGCACTTTCCGAAAGGCTGTTCATTGCCTCGCTGTCAAGCCACGGACGTAATACTCTGTTCGGCATGTCGTTTGTCTCCTGTCTTTGTTGTTCGCGCGATTATTTCGCGCGGGTGGAATTGATATATTTCTTCATCGTGCGGACGCCGGGGATCGGAATCTGCCCCTTCGTGGAATCGAGCATCTTGTCGATCAAAGCCTGGTCCGGCTTCATGTACTCGCGCGGCAGGGCGTTGATGTCAACGATCACGCCGTAGAACACTTCGCGCATGGTCGTCCCCTTGACCTTCGGCATCACGGTAACGCTTGCCTGGGCCATTGTCGCTTCGATCACCGCTTCCTGCGCCATTTCCGTTTCGCCAGCTTCTTCCGCCTCGGCTGCCAGTTTCGCCGCCTCTTCCGCCTCGCGGCGTTTCCGTTCCTGTTCGGCGCGGATTCGTTCCTGTTCAGCAGCGAACCAGTTCGTAGTCGAGGCTTTCAACGCGGAAATCCGGTTGTCAACAGGGGTGAGGAACTCCTTTTCCAGCGCGCAGATTGCCTTGTGGGCTTCTGCCGCTTTCTTCTTCGGATCGGCGAAACGCGCGACGACTTCCTTGCGGACCGTCTGCAACTTGGCGATCAGGTCGTTCGCCTGAACGTAGGTGTCCTGATCCACGACGAGGATTTCCGCCGCGCATACGTTCTGGACTTCGGCGCGGAGTTGCGCCTGGTTTTCCACCATTGCGGTGTTTTCGGTTTCGGGTGTCATTGTTTGACCTCAATTCTTTCTGCCCGCTGCCACGGGCGTTTTGTTGTTTATGCGCTTTGTAACCAGCGCGCTTTTATCAGGTTGTTTTTCAGACGCCATTGGAAATCGCCCACGATGGCGAGCCACGCGAACGGTTCGTAGGGGTATTCGACGAGATTCCAGGTGCCGTCCTTCCGGTAGTACCCGCATGTCAGGTGTTCCGGCTTGTCGCGGAAATCCGGGTGCTTCGCGAGCCAGTAGCCGGACAGTTGCAGGCCGTGGACCGGGCTTTCTTCCCCGGTCTTGTGGTCGTGAATCCACCGCTCTTTCAGAAATTCCATGTCGAGCGTCCCGGCGTACTGGTACTTTTCGGAGTACACTCTTGCCTCGATCAGATCGGCTTTCGCCGGGATCGCGCCCGCGGCTTTCATGTCAAGGTAGGCATCGTAGTAGCCCCGGAGTTCGGGATCGATTGTGCTTTCATCCAATTCGCCCTGTTCGTGCCATTCGATCATCGTGTGGACGAACCGCCCGCGTTCCGCCGCGATTGCGAGCGTCTCCGACGATACGTAATCGTATTCATACAAGCCCACGCTCGTTATGATTTGCGTCACGGAAGGAATGATCTTTCCGTTGAGCGTGTACCTGTGGATTCGCTCGTTGAATTGGAGTTCGGCGGCCATGTCAGATCAAATCCCCTTCTTCCGGCGGAAGAACGCTGCCGTGCTTTGCTGCCTGGATTGCGGCGATCACGTCTTCATAGCGGTCTTTCGGAATCTCGTTCGCGTGGTTCACGCCGCCGACGTCGAAGATCAAAAATCCGATCTCGTCTTTCGTGAGGCTGTTCTTGTTGGCGATTGCGAAAAGGCGGTTTGCCTGTTTCTCGCTGATGACTGCCGCCGGGGCTTTCGCCTCTTTCGCTTGGTCTTTCGCTTCGGCGGGCGCGGGGGCTGGGGCTTCGGCCGGTTCGCTCGCCTTGGCTTCTTCCGGCGCGTTTTCCGCCAGGGTTTCCGGCTTCGCGGATTCCGGTTCGGATGCGGTGGTTTCCGGCTTCTCTGCGGGCTTCGCGTTGAGTTTCTTCGGGGCTTTGTATCGGCTGCCCTCTTCGTCATTGTCGAGGATCGGGAAAGCGTCATCCAGCGAGGTGTCGCCGTTTTGCAGTGCCGTCTTGATGCCGATCAGCATTTCGATCTCGCTCTGCTTCAGATCGTCAGGCCCGTCCACTTCGAGCGCTTTCCAGACGCGGGCGGTGTCAATGCCGAGAGTTTTCACCCATTCGGCGATCCGGGTTCTCCATTTGGAAATCGAGGACGCATTGCCGAAAAGCAGATTCTTCGCGGCGACTTCGAGGAACTTGACGGCAGCGCGGGGAACGACCGCAAAAATGGCATCGCGTCTGGCTTTCGCCGCCGCCGCCTTTTCGGTCACGACGCGCATTCTTTCGGAATACGGCTTGCCCCATTTGTCGATAGTCGGCTCTTTGTCCTCTGCCGTGGAAAGGAAATTCGATTCGAGGTCATGCGCGACGCCCTGAACGACCACGTAGCGCGGGGTGCTTTCGATCAGGCGCGTTCCGACGCGGAGATTTCCGTATGTCGCCGCGACGATCTCGGCCATGCGGATGCTCATGCCCTCGGCGTAGGTTTCCCGCCCCTGTCTGTCTTTGCCGACCGGACGGCGGTACAGACAGCTTGCGGCGGTTTCTTCGTCAAGGGTGACAAGCGCGAGGCTGTTTTCCTTGAACTTGGTGATGCTTCGCGGATACTGGTGCGCGGTTGCGATTTGCATGTCGATGCTCGCGCGTTCGAGTTTCGCCAATGCGCTTTCTTCGACCGTCGCGTTGACGATTTCCGCTGATGTGTTGGTGTTCTCTTCCATTTGCTTTCTCTCCGGTGTTGTGGTGGTTATTCGTTCGCGCTTGCGGGCGCGGGTTCGGCGGGGGATCCTGCGTAGACTTCCGGGATCACTGCGGGTTCTTTGGCGGGATCTTCACTTTGCACACACGGGAGTTCGGGCGTTTCAGCGGTGAACAGGGGGATTTCCTTTCCGGCTGCGAAACTCGCAAGACTCACGCGGTTTCCGTTCATGCTGCCCAGGTGCGAGGACGAAACGAAACGCCCGGTCTTCTGCGTGATGTACGCGGCTGCGTCTTTGAGCGTGTCGAACTGCGTTTCCGTGCCGTCTGTGTTGATGACCGTGATGCTCTTCCCCTTGCGGGTGCGGATGGGCGCGGGGATGCCGTCTGCGTGGAGTTCTTTGAACTCGGACACGCTGCCCTCGAACGATATGCCGTTTTCGATCCATTTCATGGCGGTCACCTCCAGTCCATAGCGATCAGCCACACGGTGAACAGGACCGCGAAGAATGTGCCGATGAAGAAGAACGACAGAAACAGTGCCTCAATGATGGTGTCTTGCATTTTTGTCTCCTTGGTGGTAGGTTTGTATGGTTTCGTTGGTTCGGTTCAAATCCTGTTACGCGGTCGCCCTTGCGGTGCGCCTCGCGTGACGGCGCGGCGGCGTCTCGTTGAAGATCATTTCAAGGTCGGTTCGCGGGTATCGCCAGGCGTTCCCCACTTTTACGCGGTGAAGCCGTCGCGCCTCGATGAGGCTTTTGATCTGCTTTCGCCCGATTCCGTACAGGGCGCGGACTTCCGTGTAGACCAAATACAGTTTCTCGCTCATGCCTCGGCCTCTTCTTCGTCGTCGTCTTCTTCGTCTTCGTCGTACGGATCGGCGGAATCGTACCAGAAACTTCCGGGACCGGCGGACGCCCAGGCGAGGTGTTCGCGTTCACGGCGGCGGCGGTGTCTTTCTTCGCTTTCGTACTCTTCGGCCTCGTAGTCGCGTTCGTCTCGCTCTTCGGGGAGATCGGGGAAACTCGTGATAGGCATGGTTCGCTTCCTTTCGTTGTGGTGTGGTTTAATTTGCCGTGGTTAATCGCTTATGATTATTTTGGGCTAAAATTTTTTCCGCTTCCTGTTTAATGAGGACGCGCAGCATGTCGGCATTGCTCGCGCGGTTGTGGTGGCGTTTGATAAGTTCAAACTGCTTGAGTTCTTCGCGCGTGGCAAACAGGGCAATCGGCTTGATGATGGTCTTCTTCATAACACCTCGCTTGGTTTGCGTGATTTAATCGTCAAGGTATAATATAATCGTGTCTGATTATTTTTCAAGGGGTGTTTATAAAAAAAATTGAAAAAAAATTATATCGTATTATATTATAGGGGAAAAAGGAACCTGAAAATGAACCTATCTGATACAATATACAATGAAATCAAGAGGCTGTACGACACCTTCAAGACACAGGAAAAAGTCGCGGCCAAATGCAACGTGAACCAGGGGCGGATTCAAAAAATACTCTCCCAGCCCGGATATTGTCGCGGGATGAAGATTGAGACCGTTGAAAAGATGTTCCCGAACTCCACGCTCAATCTGAACGGAGATGGGAACATCACGCAAACCGTCTCCCATGTCAACGTAAAAAACGGCTCCGTCTCGCTCAATAATGCCACCGTCTCCGAGGCTCAAATACGATCTGCCGTTGAAGCGTTCCGGCATGAGGTCGTTGATGCCCTGATCGGTCTGGATATTCCCCCGGATGCGCTTCAAGCCGTCCTGAAGACGATAAAGGAACTCGCTCAATGAACGTCAAACTCTCTTGTCCGAAATGCGGTCAGCATTACGAGGTAGACATCAATCCGGCGTTGATCTATGAAGATATGACGTGCCAGACATGCGGCGCCAGGATTCCCGTCTCTGCCGCGCCGCCGAAGGAAACGCCCGCGTCTCCGCAGAAAATGAACAGGGATGCAAGGCAGGGGAAAGATGCGTTTCCTACGGTCAGCCTGCCCGCTTCTGTCATGGAGGACATGGAAAAGGCGGCTGCGGAAAAAAATGCCGTCCATGTTCGCTGTCCGAAGTGCAAAAACGTTTTCATCCCGCCTCACGATCCCGAAAAGTTCTGTGGCGGATGCGAATGCCCCGCGTGTGGCTTCTGGCTTCCGACTCCGCTGAAACAGCATGTGGCGAAACCGGAAGACCCGCCGAAAGACGGAACAGAGCGGGAACCGGAACAGCAGGCCGCGTATGAATCGGCAGACAACAACGCAACAGCGAGTTTTTTTTATGTTCTCTCCACGATTTCATTTCTCATAGGGCAGTGCATTGTTTTGTTCTCGGATTGCAGCCCTGTTGTATCCATTGATTTTGGCGTTTCTGCCATCATCTTTCTGCTTTCCGCAATCTATTTCAAACTCCCGCGCCAGCCGCAGCAGAAATGAACTCAAATGAAAGTTGCCGTCAAGTTGTTTTTGAACTTGCACACCGACTTGCACACCGATCCGGGCAAGTTGCGAGCAAGTTACGGCCAGTTGTTAAATTTTTCTTAACAACTCCCCACGCTCAACCTCAAAACCCCGTGATACAATCTTGATACAGACAAAGGAACAAGGAAGAACAAGAAAGAACAAGAAAGCGTAAGCACCACACGAAACCCCACCCCGTTTTTTAACCTCAAAACACCATTTCCAGCCTCAACGTTTATAAAAACTGGCAGAAAATCCCCCTCTCTCCGCCATTTTTATGCTCAAAAACGGGCATTCTTCCCCATTTCCTCCCCACTCCCGCCCCGGTTCTTCCCCTCTCCCGCCCCGCCGCGAGCAGACGGCCGGGAAAGTTTTTTCGTACTTTTTTCAAGTTTCAGTTTGCTTTTTCCGAATCCGGGGTGTATATTAAGTTTCATGCAAGAAATTGCGGGGGCGTAGCTCAACTGGTTAGAGTGCCACCCTGTCACGGTGGATGTTGCGGGTTCGAATCCCGTCGCTCTCGCCATTTTTGTATCTGCACGATACGAAATGGCGTTTTTTTATGTCTTGAATCCGGGGGGCACATGGAAAAAATCCTTCAGCATTTCATCGGTTATCTGACGGCCGAACGCGGCCTCGCCCGGAATTCCACGTCCGCCTATTCCTCCGACCTCGAAGACTACGTCCACTGGCTTCACGCGCAAGGCATCGGGTCGTTCGACGCCGCCGGGCGCGACGCCATCATCGACTACCTCGAATACTGCCGCGACGAACGCGCACTGGAGACGGTCAGCATCGCGCGGCGTCTGGTCGCGATCAAGATCCTGTACCGGTACCTTTTCCGCGAACGCCTGATCGCCGCGGACGTGACGGACGTGATGGATTCGCCGAAATTCTGGCGCATCCTGCCGGATTTTCTGAGTGTGGCCGAGGTCGACGCCCTGCTTAACGCGTTTCCCGTCCGGGCACAGGACCCGCTCATCATCCGCAACCGCTGTATCCTGGAGCTGCTGTATTCCTGCGGGCTCCGCGTGAGCGAATGCGTGAACCTCCGCTTCGGCGCGGTCCGCTTCGACGAACGCACCATCCGCGTGCTCGGCAAGGGCTCCAAGGAACGCATCGTGCCGATGGGCGACGCGGCGATCCACCAGCTGAAACGCTATCTGGAGAAAGCGCGTCCCGAGCTCGCTGGAGACGGCGCCGCGCCTCAGTTGTTCCTGTCAAACCATGGCAAAAAACTCGACCGCGAACGCGTCTGGATGATCGTGAAGGAAGCCGCGCGCCTCGCCGGGATCACGAAGAACATACATCCGCACACGCTCCGGCATTCCTTCGCGAGCCATCTGCTCGAAAACGGCGCGGACCTGCGCGTGATTCAGGAGATGCTCGGACACGCCGACATCAGCACCACGCAGATATACACGCACGTCGACGAAAACCGCCTGCTCGGCGTGTTCAACAAATTCCATCCGAGAGCCTGAGCCCATGAACCTGAAAGAATACCTCAACACGCCTATCCGCCGCATGATCGCGCGCAATATCGCGCTGGCGCTCGTCGTCGGCATCTGCCTGCTGTTCGTCATGCTGCACGATTCCCGCCGCATGTACGGCGAGACCGTCATGTTTTCCACGATGAGCACGATGGGCTCGGTCACGCTGAGCCACAAGGAAAAGATCGTGGTGAAAAATGCGCTCGCGGCGGCCCACGAAGCGATCCGCGAGGTGGAGAGGACGTGCAACATCTTTGACCCGGAAAGCGAGCTTTCCAAGCTCAACGCGACCGCGGCGGACGAACCGTTCGCGTGCAACGACCTGCTGTGGGACGTGCTCACGCAGGCACGGGAGTTTTGGCGCGGTTCCGGGGGCGCGTTCGACGTGACGATCGACCCGCTGATGAAACTCTGGGGATTCCACAGCAAACGCGAGACGCTGCCGTCCGCAGAGGAGATCGATGCGGCGAAACGCATCACCGGGCTGGACAAAGTCGTATTCGACGACGAAAAGCATACCGTGAAGTTCACCGTGCCGGGCATGTCGGTCAACCTCGGCGGCATCGCAAAGGGCTACGCGCTCGACCGCGCCGCCGACGCCGTCCGCAAGCTCGGCGTCAGGACCGGCTGGATCGAGATCGGCGGAAACATCCTGGCGCTGCCGAAGAAATCCGGCGGCGGCAAATACGCGGCGGGCATCCGGAATCCGTTCCACAAGGACGACCTGCTCGGCAAGACCACGCTCAGCGACGCCGCAATCAGCACCAGCGGCAACTACGAACGCTACGTGATCATCGACGGCAAACAGTATACGCACATCATCGATCCCGCGACCGGACTGCCGGTGTCGGGGATGGATTCCGTGACCGTGATCGCGGAGTCCGGCGTCGCCAGTGATGCGATCTCCACCTCGATCTTCATCGCGGGACCGGACGCCGTGGCGGGCTGGACGAAAAAAAATCCCGGGCTGCGCGTGCTGATCGTCCGGGGCCCGGCGGACAAGCCGGAAGTGCTGAAATACGGCAAGGGCTGGAGCGATATCCCGTCGACTCTGCCGCCGCAATGATCCCGCGCTGACGGAACCCGCCGGATTTCCTCCTCAAAAAGACTTTATCGGGACGGGGGTGCAAGCCTGCGTCGGAGGCTTCTTTTCGTCCGGACGAACCGCATGAGCATGGCAAGATACTGGAAGATCACGCGGCCGGAAAGTTTGCTTTCGCCGTGTTTGCGCATGGCAAACGTGATCGGATGCTCCATGACCTCGTCGTCTCCGGTGAGGGATAGCAGAAACGCGAGTTCGAGCATGATCTTGAAGCCTTCGGGCGAGAGACAGGATTTCACACGGTCAAAGGCGGAACGGCGGATCGCGAAGAACCCGGACATCGGGTCTTTGAGGGAAATTCCGAGCGCAAGACGGGCCGCGAACGCCGCGCCGTCGCTGCACATCACACGGAAGAGGTTCCATTTTTCGGTGAAGCCGCCGCCCGGCACATGGCGTGACCCGATCACCATGGAGAGCGCCGGATTACGGTCAAATTCGGCGAGGAGTCCGGGGAGGTCCTCCGGTCTGTGCTGACCGTCGGCATCCATGCAGACAAGGATGTCGCCGTTCGCTTTCGAGAACCCGTGCACCACGCTGGGCGCAAGCCCGCGAGCGCCGGGATTCTGTTCCACGCGGACGGGCGTGCGCAGCGTTTTCGCGGTTTCGAGTGCAGCTTCCTCCGTACCGTCCGGGGAATGGTCGTCGGCGACGATGATCTCCAGTCCGGGCAGATTGAGCGCGTCAAGGGCGCGGAGCATCGGAGAGATGCTGTCTTTCTCCCGGAATGTAGGGAGAACAACGGAAACGGAGATCATTCAGTCGTCACGAAGAAGAAAAAAGAAAGACAGTCAGCCTCAGCCTTCGGCGAGGTAGGCTTCGTGCATCTGGAATATCTTCTGGATCGACGCCTGGCACGTCGGAACATCCTCGGCTTTGGCCGCGGCGTTCAATTCCTTTGCCAGCGCGAAGAGGTCCATGGCGCCCATGTTCTCACAGTATCCGAACATGGTGTGCGTAATGATCCTCAGCTTCTGGAAATCGGAGTCGACGCCAGGTTCCTGCAGGTCGACGCAGGACTTGTCGAATTCCTTGATGAAGGCATCGTAGAATTCCTGGATCTCTTCGTCTTCGAGCTCAAGAAGCTCCTTCAAATGGGCAGCGATATCGGCTTTCATGATTCGGGTGTCCTCTTATTGAATACAAATTTCGTTTCGTTTAATCCGCAGTTGGTCTCATACGACACGTATTGCGTGATCGCCTTGATGATCTGGATCCCGCGTCCGCTGGTGGCGAAGAGGTTTTCCTCCTCTTCGGGCTTCTTCTCCTCCGCGTTTTCAGCGGTGAAAAGCTGGGGATCGTTGGTCTCGCGGGTCCCGGTGATATCCCACTTGCCGCCGCGCTCGGCGCCCTGAAGGACCAGGTCGCCGTTCTCCATGCCAATGCTGGCGTAGATGAGGTCGGGCGCTTTCTTCTTGTCGTGGTTGCCATGGATGACGACGTTGTTGAGGTATTCGTGGACGCAGAGGTCGATCTCGGTGCTCTGGCGCACATCGTCGGTGATGGCGGAGAACTCGCGTGCGAGCTTGTCGACCTCGGGAAGCGTGGCGGGGATGACGCGTTCGATGAAGCCCTTGCGTGCGGAACGCTTCTGGAACGCGACGATGGTGAAGTCGTCGGGCGCCTTGTCGAAGCCCATCTTCGCCATCATGCCCTTGATGCGGTACGGCAGGGCGACGACGTTCGGGTTTTCGAGCTGGGACTGGATGATGGAGTGGAAATCCTCCTCGTCCATGGTCTGGCCGTCCTCGTTGGTCATATCCAGCACGCCGTCTGTCATGGCGATGAAGATGGTGTCCTCATCGAAATCGCAGTCGTAATTCTCGGATTCGGGGAACTCGGCGTCGGCCATCCAGCCGAGCGGCATGCTTCCCTTGTTCGTATCGCTAACGGTCACGGTCTTCTTGCTCGGAGAAGCAAAGATCATGGCGGGATGCCCGGAGGAGTGCAGGGAGATGTGGTTGTTCTTGAAGTCGATGATGGCGGCGAGCGCAGTCATGTAGTTCTTGCTCTGCAGGTCCTCGCAGAAGAACTTGTTGAGGCGCGTCATTAGCTCGTGGATCTTGATGTCGTTGTCACGCAGGGTCATTTTCAGCCAGGACTGGACCGCCGCCATATAGAGCGCCGCGGAGAGACCATGCCCGGAAATGTCGCCGATGAAGAACAGATACTTGGAGTCGCCGAACGGGATCATTTCATAGAGGTCGCCGGAGACATGCATGTACGGGACGTAGATTGAGGAAAACAGTACGTCGTCGTTGCAGATGCACCAGTTCGGGAGCAGAACCTTCTGCAGTTCGCCGGCGAGCGCGCGCTCTTCCTCGAGCTGGTCGCTGTATTTGTGCGCCATGAGTTTCTGGCGGTAGGTGGTGACGACCTCGGTGATCTTCTGGATCAGCGTCTTCTTGCCGACCGCCTTGTTCAGGTAGTACGTGTTGGCGTCCCAGGTGATCTGGTTCAGCATGGTCATGTTCTTGTCCTCGACCATGCTGGTGAGGAAGATGATGGGACGCTCGGGGTCGGTGGCACGGATGAGTTTGCGCAGCTCGAAGCCGTCGATGCCGGGCATGATTACGTCGAGCAGGAGGATGTCGAAATATTGTTCCTTGAACTTCTGGAGAGCGTCGACGGCGTTCGTGCAGGTCACGATTTCGAAGCCGCCGCCTTTCAGGCAGCCGCGAATGATCATCAGGTTCGCCTCAACGTCATCTACGGCCAGGACTTTGATCACATCGCTCATATTAACTCCGGGGAAAGTTCAGCTTTGGGGTTGTTTGTGTTCAGGAGAAGTTCAAATGAATAGATTTTGCGATAATATATACTGCAAAGTGTCAGCTTTCAAACGTTTTTTTCCAAAAAAACGTCTTTTTCACGCATTTTTGCAAAACAAAGTTGAATTGAGGCTATTTTTGAATATATTAAAGTTATAGACTTTCTGTTTCCATCGTCCTGTCAACCGCGTCTTTTCAGCTATGCCCCGCATTCGTTTCGTCAACCAGTACGCCGGGATCATCGGCGGCATCGAACGCTATATGGAGCGCACCGCGCTGCTCCTGCGGCGGAACGGATTCACCGTCGACTGCTGTTATGTGGAGAAGACGCAGGATTCCGAGCGCTTTCTCGCCGCGTTCGACCATGCGGAGACGATTTCTGACGCGCTCAACCGGAACGGAAACGAATACGACCTCACGGTCCTGCACAAAGTCCGCGACGCCGGGGCGGTCCGCGCACTGCGGAATGCGGGCCGGACGGCGGTCTTCATTCACGACCACGAATACTACTGTCCCCGCCGGGCGTATTACTATCCGGTCACACGAAAGAACTGTTCCCGCGCCTACAGCGAGCTCATCTGCGGATGCTGCGCGATGCTTCGGCGGCCTTCGCCGGACAACACCTTCCGCGCCAACTTCAGCGGATTCGCCTCGCTCTGGCGCGAAATCCGCACCTGCGATGAGTTTATCGTGCTGTCCGAATTCATGCGGAATATCCTGATCCGGCAGGGCATCCCGGCGGAAAAGAACACGCTGATCCCGCCCGCGATCACGATCCCGAAAGACGTTTCTTCCGCCGAAACGGGCGGTGTGCCGCATATTCTGGCGATCGGGCAGCTCATCCGGGGTAAAGGCGTTGACCAGCTCCTGACCGCGATGCATGAGGTAAAATCGCCCTGTGTGCTGGACGTGGTCGGCATCGGCAACGATGAAGCGTATTTGAAGCAGCTGGCGGAACCGCTCGGAAACAAGGTCGTGTTTCATGGCTTCTCGCCGAACCCGGATGACGCGTTCCGGGGCATCCGCGCGGTCGTGCTGCCCTGGCGCTGGCAGGAACCGTTCGGACTGGTCGGACCGGAGGCGCTCGCACACGGCGTACCGCTCGTCGGATTCGACGTCGGTGCAGTCCGCGAGTATCTGATCGACGGCCAGACCGGCGTGCTCATCCCGCCCGAAGACACAACTGCTCTGGCAAACGCGATCGACCGTCTGCTGAACGCCCCGGACGAAGCGCGCTCTATGGGACTTCGTGGACGCGAACTTGTTTCCGCTCGCTTCACGGATGACGTACTGCTGCACGGATGGTCCAATTTAATTGCAGGAGGTACCCATTGAAAATCCTTCTTTTATGTGTTCCGTACGATTCAGGAAAATCCGGGATATCCGTCTGTATCCGGCACATCGTCCGCGAACTTGCCGCGCAGGGGCACGAATTGACCCTGATCCTGGAGGCGTCCGCCGCAGACATGCCCGAGTTCGCCGGATTCGACCATATCGTCCTGCCCCCTTGGACTGCACGCCCTCTGTTCAGCATGCTCTACTGTCTTTTCCTGCTTCCGTGGCGGCTTCCGAAGCGGAAATGGGACCGTCTGATCATCACGGCGGCCAACCGGCGCATGCTGCTGCGGAAACCTTGCGAGACCTACGCCGTCGCCCACGATCTTTCCCAGTACCACATCCCGACGAAATACGACGTTTTTCGCATGTTCTACATCCGCCATGTCCTGCCGTACTGCGTCCGGCGCTTCCCGGACGTGGTGGCAGCTGTCAGCCAAAGTACGGCGGACGACCTGGTGCGTTACTGGAAGATCCCGAGGGGAAAGATCATGCTGGACTACAACGGCGTCGACAAAAGCGCCCTACCGCGGGACGGCAACGACGCCTCGGAGAAGATCGTCCTTTACGTCTCACGCATCGAAGCGCCCGGCAAAAACCATGCGAACCTGATCCGGGCCTGGGAGCTCCTGCCGCCGGAGATTACAAAGGAATACAAACTCCTGCTGGCCGGATCGGACTGGTCCGGGGCGGAGGAGGTGCACCGTCAGGCCGAAGCCTCCCCGTGCGCCAGCTCCATTGAGTTCGGCGGGTTCGTCTCAAATGAACGCCTCCTTGACCTTTACAGGCATGCGTCTCTGTATGTTTTCCCGTCGTTTTTCGAAGGATTCGGGCTGTCGCTGATTGAGGCAATGGCCTGCGGACTCGTCTGCGCCTGCTCCAACAATTCCTCGCTCGGCGAGATCGCCGCGGACGCCGCGCTTACGTTCGATCCGTCGAAACCGGAGGAGATCGCGGAGGCCATCCGGCGCGGTCTGACCGACGCGCCGCTCCGGGCTGAACTCCGGCGGAAAGGACTTCTGCGCGCGGCTGAGTTTGACTGGGGCAAACACGCCGCGAAACTGGCCGGACAGTTCCGGGGATCCGCCGAAGTCTTCGGGATCCGGTTCCTCACAGGCACGATGGACCAGGCACTGGACGAGATCGACAGTATGCTGAAGTCGCCCCAAACTGACGGACAGCCTTATTTCTGCGCGTTCGCCAACGCGGACTGCCTGAACATCGCCTACAAAAACGCCCGTTACGCGGAGATCCTGAACGGGGCGGATGCGGTCTGGGCCGACGGCGTGGGCATCGCCATCAGCGCCCGGTTCATGCACACTCCGGTCCACGGTAACGTCAACGGCACAGACATGCTGCCGCTGCTGTGCAGCCGGGGCTGGTCCATTTATCTTTTCGGTGCTGCGCCCGGCGTGGCCGAAAAAGCTCGCGAACGCCTCCTAGCCGAATTCCCCATGGCGAAGATCGTCGGCGCGGACCATGGCTTCTGCAAGACCCCCGAAGAAGAATCCGCCGTGATCGGCCGGATCAACGCCGCGAAACCCGACATCCTGCTGGTGGCGATGGGCGTACCGAAACAGGAGGAATGGATCGTTTCGCACCGGGCACAGCTGAACTGCGGGATCGCAGTCGGCGTCGGGGGCCTGTTCGATTTCGCGTCCGGCAGGATCCCGCGCGCCCCGATGTGGATGCGCAAATTCAAACTCGAATGGACCTACCGTCTCTACAATGAACCCGTGCGGCTGTTCCGCCGCTACGTGATCGGCAATCCGCTTTTCATCTGGCGCGTCATTCTGCACGGTTCACAAGTCCGGCACAGAAGGGATGACCATGATTGAACTCAAAAAGACATTCGCGCCGCTGAAAAAGGATTGGAAATGCACCGCGCTCTTCGCGGTCGCATTCGCGTTCGCCTGCTGGCAGTCCGCATACCAGATCCGGTCCGAATGGGGCGGCGCGGCGGCACTGCTTATCCTGCTGGCTTGCCTGTTCTATCAGGCGCTGAAAATCTCCGCAGGCACGCAGAAGAAAGGCGGATTCCCGTGGAACAAGCTCCTGGCATGGCCGCCCGTTCTGATCGCATTGGGGCTGCTCTTTCTGCCGTGGTCGAATCCCGATGCGCCGGGACTCAAGTTCGGCGCATGGTTCTTTCTCTCGCTCGGAGCGGTGTGTTTCTTCTGCGGCATACGGGCGATGCTCTGCGGGGCCGTGCCGCTGCTCGGATGCTTCCTCGCGGTGCCGTTCCGCGAATCCATCGTGCTGTACCTGAGCTACCCGTTCCGCATGGTCTCGACCGTGCTTTCGGTCGGATTCCTCCAGATCTTCGGGATGCACATCGAAAACGACAACACGACGATCCGGATCGAAGGGCTGGACATCGCCATCACGGACGCCTGCAGCGGCATCCAGCAGTTCGAGGCGATGATCCTGGTGGCGTTCTGGCTGGTGATGATCTGGAAAAGACCGTTCATCTGGCGCTGCGTCCATTATTTGTTTCTGATCCCGTCCATCATCATCGCCAACGCCATTCGCATTATCCTGACCATCGTCCTCTACAAGACCATCGGCGAAGTCGTGCTGAACAATACCTGGCATGAAGGGCTGGGCTACGCGCAGGTCGTCCTCACGGTTGCTCTGTTCTTCCTCGTGGGGTGCCTCCTGCCGGAAGACGGCGAGAACGCACCGTCCGGCAAGACGAAAGAAGGCGGAAATGACGAGGCGAAGAAAAAAGCCGGAAAGGAAGGCAAAAAGCATGGATAAGCCTGTCAAAAACACACCGACGACGCCCTCCGCATCGGAGACCGCCCCCGTGCATTCCCTGCCCTGGAATCGCCTCGCCGGCGCGTTTCTGGCCGGAATTCCGTTCTGGTGCACACTGCCGTATACGCTTCATTCCTGGAAAACATCCCCGATGGACCGCATGAACTGGATCTTCTTCCTCGCGTTTCTGCTGGTCGCGGCATGCGGCACACCGGCGGTCGCGGATTCCGCAAAACAGCGCAAATATGACTGGTATGCGTTGCTGGCGGCGGCGGCAACGGCGGTCCTGTACGCGGCCGGGATCCTGAAGCAGATCTACATGATCCGGATTCTGGCGGGAACATGGTTCTGGTGGACGGGGATATGGTTTTTCTGCGGATGGAAGGCCGCCTGGGCGACGATCCCGGCGTTCGGGGCGCTTTCGCTCGGGTGCACGAGCACGACCTTCCTGATGTGCAACCGTCTCCTGATCCAGCCGCAGACGGCGCTGTTCCTGAAGCTCGGCGCGGCGGTCCTTTGCGCGGCGGTTTGCGCCGTCCTCATGCTCACCGACTACGTCATGAAACGCGAGGTCTTCTGGTTTCTGCTCGCGGCGGGGGCGATCCTGACCGGGACACTGGTCTCGCGCGGAACGGGAAAGACCGCGGCGGTGTTCAAGCCAGACCTGACCAAAACGATAGAAGGGTTCACGACGACGGAAACACCGCTTTCGGAAGACAGTATCCGTTTTTTCGAGGGGGCCACGGTGCATCAGTATGCCGTCACGGACGGCGTTTTCCATGCCAGCATCCTTGAGGTGAAATGCGGAGACGATATCCACAAAATCCATCCCGCAAGCCATTGCCTCCGTTCCGGCGGCGCGGAAATCCTCTCCGAAAAGGTCGTCTTACACACTTTGCCGGACGGACGCGATCTGCCCGTGACCGAGATTCGTTCCAAGCTCCGCGGAGCCCCGATCCTCACGTTTGTGTGGTACACCGGACCGGAGGAAACGATCGGGAGTTTCTACACGTTCCGCCGCAAATGGTCGCCGTCGAAACAATGGTACTCCTACCAGATCGTGACGGAAGTGTACGATGGCAACGAGGACGCCGCCCGCAAGTTCCTGCTGAATCTCCTGTCAAAATACTGACGGGGGGAGGACAAGTCCTCCACTACAGCAGTGTCCGGCTACGCTCGGACACAGGATACAAGGATTAATCCCGGCTCGGCTCAGAAGAACATCCACTCGTAGAACGGCACGAAACCGCTCGCTTCGCCGGTGATGGGCGACGGCGTATAGGTGAACACGAGTCGGCGGCCCGGGACCTTCTTTTCCAGCTCTTCGCCGTATTCATCGGTCACGGCGGGCCGGATGATGACCGTGTAAACGCCGGACGAATTCCAGCGCACATAGTTGTTGATCTTCGTCATCACGGTCGAATCGGAAGTGAGGTTTTCGGTGAGCGGGACGCGGTCGACCGAATGGAACTCCGCGATCGCTTCATGAAGATCTTCCAGTTCGTCTTCCTCCAGGTCGCACGCGAGCACGAGCCAGTCGTCGGTCACGCCGAAAATATCCGGGTTGCCTTCGATGGTGGCGCCGGAGTCCGCAGGCGGGATCAGGCGGATGTAGGAGAGGCGGCCGTCCTGGTCGATGGGGAAAAGCTCGGTCATGCCGGGGATGTAGGCGAATTCGTTGCGGTCGGTGATCGCGCCGTTGCGCGGCAGCGGCGACATCCCGGCCTCGTAGTATTCGTCTGCCTCCCAGCTGGCGGTGTCGTTGGGTGAATTGTCCGTGTCGATGTAGTCGGTGATGATGTAGTTGAGGTCTTCCAGCAGGTCGGTGAAGTCATTTTCCTCGTCGACGAAGTTCTGGAACTGCCGGAGCGCCTGCTGGAATTCCGTGCCGCGCAGGTTCACCGGACCGGCGGCGTCCTTGATCGTGAAGACGACCGGGGTGCCGTAATAATCCATGTAGTGCGGCACGGCGTCCGGGAGATAGCGGTCGGTGTCGTACTCGCTGTAGTTGTCGATGTTCAGCTGCTGGGGATTGCCGTAGAGCTGGCGGTCGGCGGAGATCAGGAACTGGATGCGCTGCGCCATGCCCTCCAGCACGTAGTAGCTGCGCTGAAGCTGGACGAACGGCATGACGGTAAACGAGGTGGTCTTGGAGATGGACATCACCATGAGCGCCAGGAGCGAACCGGTGGCGATCAGAAGCAGTACGGAGATCAGCGCGATGCCGGATTCGCCGCGGCGGAGGATTCTTCTAGCAGTTTTACGGTTCATCATTCGTCCACCTCATGAACTCCGCCGTAGACGCTGTTGCCGCCGGACGCGGCGGTCCTGCGGAGCCACTGTTCCCTCGTGCCGTTCTTCCATTCCACGGTCATCTGCACGGCAAGCGGGATGAAGTCGTAGTTTTCGCGATCCCATTCTTCAATCCATATCACGGCGTTGTTCTGCTGTCCGAAGTAGAGAAACTCGATATGGTCGACGTCCGTGGCGAGGACCTCGCGGTCGTAGGGGAATTCGTCATCGTCGTCATCCAGCCACGGCAGGCGCGGGAACTTGCTGTACTCCGCGACAAGCTCGTCCGTCTGATCGTCCACGTAGACGCGCATGAAGAAGAGGTTGCCGCCGACGTCGTCATAGGAACGCCGCAGCGTCGTAAAATGGATGTAATCGGGCTCGCCCATGAAGACCTGGTACGTGTCGTCGGTTTCGTCCTGCGTCTCCCAGTTGAACGGGATCATGTTGCGGAAACAGCCGTCCATGACCTGGTCGATGTTCAGGTAGACTTGAAGTTGGGCGGAGACGCGTTCGGCAGACGCGAGCGCGCGGAAAAACGACCGCGAGGCGAACGCGATGATGCCCGCGATCGAGAGCATGATGCCTGCTGCCGCGACAAGCTCCATCAGAGTGAAGTTGCTACGGCGAGTCCGGCACTTCTTATTCCGGTTCCAGACCTTCATCCTCGTAGACAATCCTCTCGATTTCAAGCGTACCGACGGTTTCCTTGCCGGACGACTTCAGGTTGATAAGCTCGATGACGCAGAGTTCCAGGGGGAGCTGGTCCTCGATGGTCATGAAGTCTTCGGCGATCTGTTCGTCCAGGACATCCTCATAGCTGATGTTGACCTGGTAATCGTCGTAGGGGAAGATTTCCTTGTCGACGTCATCCACGATTTCCGCCCTGTGCAGCAGCACGTATTCCGCCGCCTGCGTCAGCATGTGCATGTTGTGCCAGCTTTCTTCGGCCTTCGCGATGCGGGCGCGCGAGGAAGCGATGATCTGGAACAGCGAAGCCAGCGAGATCGCGAGGATGCCGATGGCGATGATGACCTCAATGAGCGTGAAACACATCACGCTCCGCATGGAGTTGCGGCGGATCATTCTTCACCCTGCCCCTTCTCGCGCGAGATCACCGCGCCGGTCAGCTTCGCGACCTCAATCACCATCACGCGGTCCTTGCCCTTGCAGGCGAGATTCAGCTTCCATTTACCGGAAGCACCGCCGTCCGGATAGAACCGGAAGACCTCAAGCGGACGGTTTTCCTCGGTCGTCAGCTCGAATTCCTCCGGCAGCTCCCATCTTGCGCCGTCCTCAAGGATCACGAATCCGTTCTCGTTCTCCATTTCCTCCTGCTGGTCGCGCGTGGGACGCGCCATGAAGAACATGTGCTTCTCCGGGTCGTACACGACCATGCGGTCCTCGCCCAGTTCCATGGCTTTGTAGCGGACGCGGGAACAGAGGGAACGGAACTCGCCCGCCGTACGTTTGATGAGGCGGGAGGTGGAGTCCGAACGCACCGCCGAGATGGCTACCGCTCCGGTCAAAACCATGATCACGATCACGACCACGACTTCGACAAGTGTAAATGGCTTCCGTCTCGACATTTTCGTACTTGAACTCCCGTTATGCGGGGACGATGAGGTGTTTCAGGAGATTAGAAATCCCAGTTGGTCTGATCGGCATATTCGCCGTCGCCGCCTTCCTGTCCGTCGGCACCGAAGGAATAGATGTCGAATTCGCCGTGGTCGCCGGGGAAGACGTAGTTGTATTCGGCGCCCCAGGGATCCAGCGGGACTTTCGGCTTGATGTAGGGACCGGCCCACTTTTCGGACTGGTCGATATTCTCCATGAGGCCCTGCAGGTCGGAGGGGTAGGTACCGACATCAAGCTTGTACTGCTGAAGCGCATCGTCGAGGAGTTTGATCTGCGTCTTGGCCGTCGCGATCTTGCTCTTCTTGATGTAGTTCATGTACATCGGGGTGGCGACGGACGCCAGCGTGACGAGGATCACGATCACGACCACGACTTCGATGAGGGTGAACGGTGTAACTCTGCGGCGTTGTTTTTGCGTTTTCATTAGGGTATCTCCTTTAAGATTTGGATGAAATTGTTTTCAGAACTGTGTTGTCATATCCGGTTGTCATTCGACCGCGTTCAGATCCATCATGGCCTGGAAGATCGAGACCACGACCAGAAGCACGACGGATGCCAGAAGCAGGATCACGGCCGGCTCAAAAAGACTCAGCAGACGCTTGATCTTCGCGCGGGTGTCGCTTTCCAGGTTGTCCGCGATACGGACCAGCATGTCGCCGACATTGCCGGATTCCTCGCCGACGCGGAGCATCGGGACGGTTTCGCGCGGCACGAACGGGTTGCCCTGAAGCGTCGCGGAGAGTTTCTGGCCGGATTTCAGCTTGTCGGCGATGGGCTGGAAGGGTTCGGCCACGACCGGGTTGTGGATGATGCGCCCGGCGATCCTCACCGTGCGGATGATCTCGACATGGTTCATGGTCATGATCGAAAGCGTGCGGATGTAGCGGCACATCTCCAGGTCGGAGATGATGCGGCCGATCAGCGGAAGTTTCAGCTTCATCTTGCTGGTCACGTAGTCGAACTGCTTCTTGCCGAAGATCTGGATGTAGCCGAAACAGCCCGCGACGATCAGCAGCGGGGTGATCCACCACGCCCACTTCGCGAAAGCGCTGAACGCCAGCAGACGGTTCAGTGACGGCGGCGTCTCGCGTCCCATGTCCGCGAAAATAGTCGCGAACTTCGGCACGAACACGGTGAACAGCAGAATCACCACGATCAGCACGATGCCGAGAATCACGGACGGGTAGATCGAGTTCGACACGATGAACCCTTTCAGGTCGCGCGTCTCGCCCATGAACTTATAGAGCTGGACCAGCACTTCCGGAAGGCAACCGGACTCTTCGCCGGATTCGATCAGGTTCGCGTAGTAGTCGGGGAAGAGCGAGCCCTGCGAACGGATGAGTTCGGAGAATTTCTTACCTTCGTGGAGGCCCTGGCGCATGTTGTTCACAAAGGATTTCTGCCGCGGGTCTTCCGCGCCTTCGGCGATGATCGCGAGGGCGCGTTCCAGCGGGATGTACGAACTCAGCAGCGGAGAGAGCTGCCGCGTGAATGCGAACGTGTCGATGCCGCCTTTTCCGAGCAGCTTCATCTTTCCGCCGGCGTTCATGGACGCCTCGCCCAGGTACTGGACCGGGATCAGGCGGCGGGAACGGAGCTTGCTCAGCGCCTCGTTCTGGTTGTCGGCTTCGATCAGCACCTCGGTCGGCTTTTCGCGGCCCGAGGACGCCAGATATTTATACAGACCCATGCGGCTTCTCTCCTGTGATTACATGTCCGCTACGGACCGGTTGGCTTCTTCCCTCGTCGTGATGCCGAGGCGGACCTTCTCGTCCGCATCCTGACGGAGCGTGCGCATGCCGTGCTTGACGGCGATCGCCTGCAGGACACTGCTGTCCTCTTCGCGGATGACGGCGGCGCGCAGGTCGTCGGTCACGGTCAGGAGTTCGAAGACGCCGGAGCGTCCCTTGAATCCCGTGCCGCCGCAGCGTTTGCAGCGGTTCGTGACGTCGCCCTTCTGGCCCATGGGTACTCCGATGTAGCCGGAGCCGCCGCAGACCGTGCAGATCTTGCGGACGAGTCGCTGGGACAGCACGCCGTAAAGCGCGGAGGAAACGAGGAAGGGCTCGACGCCCATATCGAGGAGTCGGGTCACGGCGCCGACGGCGTCGTTGGTGTGCAGCGTGCTCAGCACCAGGTGACCGGTGAGGGCGGCGTTGATGGCGATGTCGGCGGTTTCGCGGTCACGGATTTCGCCGACGAGGATGATGTCGGGGTCCTGACGGACGATGGAGCGGAGTCCCGCGCCGAACGTCACGCCGATCTTTTCGTTCACCTGCATCTGGCAGAGACCGGCAGTCTTGTATTCGACGGGGTCTTCGATGGTGATGATCTTTTTCTTGTTGTCGTTGAGCTGGTTGATCACGCTGTAGAGCGTGGTCGTCTTGCCGCTACCGGTGGGGCCCACGACCAGGATGATGCCGTACGGGATGCTGATGAGCTTCTCGAAGTCGCGGAGGTTGGCGTCCGACATGCCGAGGGTCTTCAGGTCGAAGGTCAGGGCGTCCTGGTTGAGGAGTCGGAGCACGATGCTTTCGCCGGTGAGGATCGGGAGCGTACTGATACGCATGTCCAGTTCCTCGTGGCCGAGCTTCACATTGGTACGGCCGTCCTGAGGGAGACGGCTTTCGGCGATGTTCAGGCCGCCGATCAGCTTGATACGGGATGCGATGGCGGGGAACTGGTTGAGCGGGCAGCTCATGATCTCGCGGAGCACGCCGTCGATTCGGCAGCGCACGACCACGGCGTCCTCGCCGGGCTCCACGTGAATGTCGGATGCGCCGTCTTCCAGAGCGCGCGTGAAAATGTCGTTGACCAGACGGACGATCTTCGCCTCGCCGGCCATGCTGCGCAGGGAGGCTTCGTCGTCGGACTCGTGGAACTGCTCCTCCTCGTCAATGTTCTGGAGGCGGGAGAGCAGGCGTTCCAGGTACGTCCGGCGGACGAACTGGAAGCTGACGGTCATGTGCCAGCTTTTGCTGACCAGGAACGTGATGTGCTCGATGGAGTACGGGTCGGCGACAAGGAAGACCATGGTCTTGTTCTCGTCGGACCACTCGTACGGGACGCACAGGTTGGCGTTCAGGAACTCCTGCGGAGCGTTCGGGTACGGATCGGGCTGCCGGAGGTCGTTCTCGTCCGGGGCCGGGATGCCGTAGCACTCGGAATAGATCTCCGTCAGCTGCTGTTCGCTGATGGTCCCCGCTCTGACCAGATTGGAGTCCGCGTCGCGCAGATCGGCCGCGGAGGCGTCTGCGGAGGGGTACTCCTCCGAGAGCGCGGCGAGGCGCTCGCGGAGTTTGGCCCGCATATCGGGGAATGAGTTGATTTCATTCGTCATGGGTAAGGGCCTCAGTAGTCAAGAGTGAACATGCGGGAGCTGGCTTTCTTGTGGCGTCCGTCGTCGGAGCTGCCCAGATTGTCTTCGAAGTCGTTGATGGCTTCGAGGGCGTCGTTGTAACGGCGGATCATGTCTTCAACACGGCTCTTCTCGTTGATGATGTGGCCGCTGATCATGATGAGGATCTCGGTACGGGTGAGGGAGCTGTTGGTGTTGCCGAAGAGTCTGCGGAGGAACGGGATCTCGTTGATGATCGGGAGGGACTGGAGGGTGTCGGTGCCCGATTCCTGGATCAGGCCGCCGATGATCATGGTCTGGCCGTTGTGGATCGTCATGGAGGTGTCGACTTCGCGGTTGGTGATTTTCGGCGCCGACGTCGTGTCGGAGACGACCATCATCTGCGCGGCGGAGAGGGTTTGGTTCAGCTTCAGCGTGATGAGGTCGGTGCTGGTCACCTGCGGGGTGACGGTCAGCGTGATACCGGAATCCTTGTAGGACGTGCTGGTGAGCAGGGATCCGGAACTGCTGGTGTCGGTCACGGTGCTGCCGACGTACGGGGTCTGTTCGCCGACGGTGATCTTGGCTTCGGTGTTGCTGGAGACCAGGAGCTGCGGACTGGCGACGACTTTGAACTTGCTGTCGCCGGCATAGGCGCGGAGATAGCCCAGTTTGTTGTTCGGATCGTTCGGATCGGCGAGCATGAAGGTGTAGCCGGTCTGGCGGGCATCAATGCCCTGCTCCGAGGTATCCGGATCCAGATCCGTCCATTTCGTGCCCATCTGCATCAGGTTGCCGCCCCAGCTGCTGGAGGCCGCGAGTTCGAGACCGAACTGCGTCTCGTCGTCGAGTGTGACTTCGCAAACGGTAACCTGCAGGAGGACCTGCGCGGGCACGACGTCGAGGCGATCGAGGAGCGCCTTGATGGAGGCGTAGGTTCTCGGCGTGGTACGGATGACCAGGCGGTTCAGGGCACCGTCGGAGAAGATCTTCACGGGCGTCTCGAAGATGTTGGACTTCTGGTCCGTCGTGGTCGAGTTGTATTCCGAATACGAGCTGTTGCGGTTGTTGTTATTGGTGGTCCGCGTGGTGCCGGTGCCGTTGACGGACTGCGTGCGGTTGCTGCCGTCCTCGTCGATCGTCAGGGAGGTGCCGCTCATATTGTAGAGCACGGCGAGGGCCTGCATGAGCTGCTCGGACTTGGTGTACATGACCTTGTGGACAAAGATGCGTTCCTGGTCGAGGGAGATGGTGCCGTCGAGGATCTCGATCCAGTTGCGGATCTCCTGCGCGGCCTCCTTGGTGGCGGCGCTGGCGATGATGAGCTGGAGACGGTCGACGGACGTGATCTTCACGGAGCCGGGCTGTTCGTTGTTTTCGTTGAGCTGCTTCACCACGAAGCCGAGGGTCGGGAGGACCTCACGGAGTTCTTCGGCGATCTTGCTCGGGAGGATGTTTTCGCAGGGGACGACCACGCGGGCCCATTTGGTGCGCGGGTTTTCGTCGAGGATGTCCAGCAAATCGGAGAGCTTGCGGATGTTGTCCTTGTCATCGACGAGGAGGACGGCGTTCGGGCGCTGCACCTGGATGCAGGTGGCGGTGCTGCTGAGGAACGGACGGATCTGGTTGATGACTTCCTGGGCGCTGGCGAACTTCAGCGGATAGAAGCAGATTTCGGATTCGTCGAGTTTCGCACGGGAACCGAGTTTACTCGGAGGAAGGATGCGGAGCAGACCGGAGTTTTCGACGGCGATCTTGACGCCGGCGTTTTCAGTCAGGGAGACGAACGCGGCCCACAGATCGCGCTTGGTCATCGTGGAGTTCAGGTTCAGGGTCACGAAACTGCGGATGTCGGTGTCGATCACGAAGTTGAATCCGAGGGCGTCGGCGAACGCGGGGATCACGTCCATGATCGGGGCGCTGTTGAACACGATATTCACGGCGATTTCCTCGTCGCCGCCGCCGCCGCCTTCGATCTCCTCGTCGATCAGGATGGCTTCGTAGAAGGGAACCGGCTTCTTGTCGGAATCCTTGTCCTCTTTCTCGAACTGGACCGGAGTCTCGACCGATTCGATCTGTTCGGGCGTCGCCAGGTCGCGCGACTGTTCACGGTCGGTCGTGACCATTTCTTCCTGAATGGACTGCGGAAGGAGCGTGATGTCCTCGCCCGCGTACTTGTCGTGATAGAGGAAACGGAATTTTGCATTCGGGTCGGTCTGGAGACCTTCGCCGTCGCCGGGGTCATCAGCCCAGCCGATGGCCGCGAAGAAACGGCCGAGCCAGGTGGAATCGCCCTTTTCGGCGGCTTCAATTTCTTCCTCGGCCGCGGCTTCAACGCCCTCGACTTCATCGGAGGGAGCGTTCACGACCACAACGTTTCTGACCTCGACTTCGCCATTCTCGCCGGGCGTGACGATCGAAGTCTCCTCGACTGTGATCTTATCGGCGGTGGGATCCTCCAGGATCACGACCTTGCCGTTATCCTTGTCCTCCAGGATCTTGCCTTCGCTGAGCTGTTCGATTGCGGGGGTCGCCGCGCCGTCCGCCTGAGCGGAGGCGGAGTTTTCCGCCTCATCCGCCGCGCTCGCAGTGTGGGGTAATACGAGCAGGATGGAAGCGAATGCCGCACCGGTGAGGGTTGTGCAAATCTGTCTCTTCATCTTTGAGGTTCCGTTTCTTATGTAATTGTTACCGGCCGGGCCGGCTTTTTTGTTTGTTTCTGAATCAGGTAAGTTGGTTATTCGGTATCAGAGGGTTGGGGTTCGGATTATCTGCCGCCGCGGCCACCGCCGCCGAAGCCGCCGCCACCGCCGGTACGGCCTCCGCCACCGGCATTGCCGCCGCCAAAGCCACCGCCGCCGCCACGGTTCGCACCGCCGCCACGGTTGTTGCCGCCGCCACCGCCGCCGAAGTTGGCAGTTGCGCCGCCGCCGGCATTATTGCCGCCGCCGAAGCCGCCGCGGCCACCGCCGCCGAAGCCACCGCCACCGGGACCGCCGCCGAAGTCCATGCCTCCAGCGCCGCCGCCGAAGCCGCCACCGGCACCGCCCATGCCGCCCCGACCACCGCCGAAGCCGCCTGCTGCACCGCCGCCGAAATCCATGCCGCCGCCAAAGCCGCCCATGGCACCGCCCATGCCGCCCATGCGGTTGGCGGCGCCGCCCATACCGAAACCGGCACGGCCGTTATTGGCGGATGCATCCTGCATCGTCAGTTCGATCGTCTCCTGGTTGCGGGTGAGCGTGGCGGACGTCCGGGTCACAGCTGCAAGCGTGTAGCCGTTCGAGAGCGTTTCGCCGACGCGGATGTATTGTTTATTGGAGTTGGACGCATTGGCCGTCGCCACGGTACCGTCCGCGGTCAGGCCGTCACGCCCCGTATTTCTCTGCTGATTCTGGTTCTGCAGGAGCTCGACCTGCTGGTTGGAACGTTCGAGGCGCTGCTGAAGCAACGCGGCCTGCTGGTCCGTGACGCCCTCGGTCTGCTGAAGGGTCTGGAGCAGGGCGGCCAGTTCCGCGCGGGTGTCAAGAGCCTGCTGCATCTGCTGTTCCTGCGCGGCCGCAAGTTCCTCGGCGTTGTTCGTGTTGCCGTTCTGGTTGTTGCGGCCCATCATCTGCATGTTGCGCATCATCTGCGCGCTGCGCTGAAGGATGATCGCGCCCGCGATGTCGCCGATGGTGAAGGTACCGGCGAGCGTCATGTCGGCACGGTTGACCGGAGTGTTGTTTCTGCGGCCCGCGGCCGTGGACTGCGGAGCGCGTTCGGGATCGAAGATGTTCAGCGCGACGGTCGTCGTGATCTGCGTTTCGGGCGTCACGCTCGCGTACCGGCGCTGCGGCTGCTGGATCTGCTGCTGGATGTTTTTGGCCTGAGGCGCCGAGGAACGGCGTTCCTTCGTGACGGACGTCGCGACCTCGGCGTTAACCGAGGGTTCGCCCAGCCATTGGCTCGCTCCCAGCGCAATAAGTCCGGCAAGGAGGATATTGGCGAAGATAAGAATCGCTCTCATGGTTCATTCTCCTCAATTGGTAGTGGCATTGGCCGCAGGTCCCTGTTGCGCGGGGGTTGCTGCTGCGGAGGCAGCGGCCGGTTGATTGGTTGTTGCGGGTCGAGCCGCCGCGGGCGTGGTAGAGCCGGCAGCGGGAGTCGCGGGAGTGGTCGCACCGGCGGCAGGCGCGGTCGCGCCGGTCGCGGGAGTCGCGGCGGCGGCACCTGCCGCGGGCGTCGTCACGGTTGTCCTGGCCGCCGAAGCGGTCGTGGTGCTCTTGGAGGCCGCCGAAGTCACCTTGGCCGTATTGCCGGCGGGCGAATACTTGATGACACGGACCTGTCCGGTCGTGCGGAACATCTGGGCCGGAGTCGTCGTGGTCGTCGCGGTCGCGGCTGCGCCCGGACGGCCGGGGCCGGTCACGGCACGGGCGCGGTTGGGCTCGAGGCGGATCTCAACGCGACGCCAGGCGAGGCGAGGCGTGCATTTTTCGATTTCCGCAAAGAACCGGATGACTTTGCTGTATTCGTCGACGACGGTGAAATCGAGGTCGGCGTAGGAAAGCTCGTTGTTGATATTGGAGGTCCTGACGGAACCGAGGTTCTGGATGTTGGCCTCGGCGTTCTGGGCCGCGGTGCTGACGAGGTTGCGGAGCTCGGTTTCGGGCTGACCGTCGCGGTCGGCGTTCCAGTAGCTCGCGAGGGAATCCTCGTAGCTGGCCTGAAGATCCTCGAACGCATCCCGTTCGGCTTCCGCCGCGTGGAGCGCGTTCGTATCCTTCTTGATGTCCGTGCGGACGCCTTCGATGTCGGCCTCGGAGGGGAACCAGGTGCCGCCGGCCGAGGTCTTGCTGAGGTACACAATAAGAACCGTCCAGCAGAGGACCATCGCGGTGACCGCGAGGGAGAGCTTACCCGCCGGAGTGGCAAAGAATTGTTTCGGAGTCTGTTTCATTACTGCTCCTCGGTTTTAACAAGGGATACGGTAAACGTGACGATGGTGTCGGAGATCCTCTGGTTCAGCCGGCCGATCTTCCAGTAGGAGAAATGCATGCTCTGAGAGATGTCGATATTGCGGTTCTGCGTCTGAATGTTGAGGTCGCAGTTTCCGTCGTTGAAACGGAACTGGGTCACCAGGGTATCCTGAGGCAGAGCGAGCGAGAGGTCATAGAGTTTGTTGAGGAGGGAAGGATCGCCGGCGGAGATCGTCGAATTCTTTTCCAGCTCCTTCTTGATCTTTTCGGCCTTCTTGAGGTCGGCCTTGATCTTTTTGGTCTTGTCGCGGATGGCGTTGCGTTCAGTGACCAGGTCGCTGTACTGCTGGTACTGGTGGAACGCGCGGACGCCGGTGCGATAGCTCCAGCCGAGGCCCAGGACGAGAAGCAGGAAGATCATGATGAGGACCTGGGAACGGCATCTGCTGGGGCGAAGCTTGGGGGGCATGATGCGGACGGAGGGCTCGTTTGCGGCGAAGCTCTTGGCCATGATGAGACGCATCACAAGCAGGCAGGCGAGGTAGTCCGAAACGGAGAACTCCTTGCCGACCGGGAACTCGAAATCCTTTTCGAGGACGGCGGCCCACTGCTTGTTGCATTCTTCCGCATTGCCGCGGAACGGGACCCATTCGCCGCGCTGCCAGCAGAACCCGGATTCGATCTCGGGGAGGCAGACGGGCGGATCGTCGTGGTTGATGCCGAGGAGCGGATAGATGAACTCGTCGGCCTTGACTTTGGCCATCGTGAGGAAAGAAGCCAGGTGGTTGATGGCCACGCCGTCGAACGCATAGACGTTCAGACGGTCGGTTTCACCCTCGGCCTGAGCCGGGAAGCGGGTGAACTGGAGGACGCAGTCCTGGGGGACCTGCAGCATATGGAGCGGGAGCTCGAATTCGAGCGCGTTCTTCTGCGCGCGAACGTTGAGCGGCGCACCCTGGCAGGTGAAGAAGGTCCCGGACTCCATGGCTCCGGTGAGGACCATGCAGCCCGAGATCTGGCCGCCGTTGTCTTCAAGCGCCTTGCGGAGGGCGGCGGATTCGCCGCCCTGTTCGCAAGGAACAGTGTTCCAGCTTACGATGCGATACTTCTGACCGTGTTTGCGAAATTTGCAAACCCGCATCGCCGCAGGCGAGAATGATACGATCTGATACACAAGCCTGCTTGAGATACGCATCGTTGTCTGTCCTTACTGTTGTTGGTTGTGATTAACTTGGTCAATGATCGGCGTTATATTCGGATCAGAAGATCACTTCTTTTCCTCGTTGAGCTTCTGCTGAAGCGCGCGCATCGCGGTGCGATACCCGTCGAGATCGGTAGAACGAAGCTTCTGGGCTTCCTTGTACTCGGCGGGGAACTTTTCCTGGATCTGACGGATCACGTTGGTGTTGCGGGTCGTGGGCTGAGCGCCGCGGGCCGCGGGCTGCTGAGCGGCGGCGCCGCCCTGCATACCGGGCATGCCGCCACGACCGCCCATGGCAGGACCGCGTCCGGCGGCCTGATTCAGGGAGATATTGTTCTTCTGGGCGAGCTCATTGAAGGAACGCATCGCGGAAGCGGAGTCGGTCTTGTCGGTTTCGAGGAGTTTGTCGATCGCGTCTTTTTCCTTGACGAGGAATTCGAGCGTCTTCTCCTTCTGCTGTTCATCAGTTTCCGGGAGTTCGACCTCGGCCTTCTTCGCAAGCGCGGCAAGCTGGGCGTTGGCTTCGTCAAGAGCTTTCTTGGCCTTGGCGTAGGCGTCTTTGTCCTTCTCTTCGATCTTCTTCAGGGCTTCGTCGCGCGGAGTATCGGCCTTGAGACCGTCGATCATGCGCTGGAGCTGACCGGTACGGCCGCCCATCATGCCGCCCTGCATGCCGGGCATGCCGCCCTGCATACCGCCCTGCATTCCCGGGAAACCGCCCTGCATGCCGAAGCCGCCCTGCATGCCGCCAAAATCCATGCCGCCGAAACCGCCCATGCCAGCGGCACCGGGACCACCGGCCGCACCGAGACCACCGGCCGCACCGGGACCACCGGCCGCACCGGCTCCGAAATCAGGCATTCCGCCGGCTGCACCGGCTCCAAAGCCGCCCATGCCACCGCCGAAGCCGCCCATGCCGCCGAAACCGCCCATGCCACCGGCACCGGGACCACCGGCCGCACCGGCTCCGAAATCAGGCATTCCGCCAGCTGCGCCGCCGGCACCGAAACCGCCCATGCCGCCGAAGCCGCCCTGGCCACCGCCAAAGCCGCCCATGCCACCGCCGAAACCGCCCTGGCCACCGCCAAAGCCGCCGAAGCCGCCCTGCATGCCAGCCGCACCGCCGGCCTGAGCCTGACCTGCCGCGCCTGCAGCACCGCCGCGCTGAGCCTGGCCTGCCGCACCGCCGCGGCCTGCGCCGCCGGGCTGAACCTGACCTGCCGCACCCCCG
>CACYHQ010000002.1 GCA_902774245.1 uncultured bacterium | reverse complement strand
TTCATCCGAAGTTTTTCCTAAGGGTATTGATTATGCTGCTCCGATAGTTTTATCTTATTCCGTGGACAATAATGTGGACAATACTATTAAAATTAAGGACTTTGTTATATCCTACTGAGTTAAGCAGCGTAAGCCTGGAAGATGCTATAGTAATACTCCTACGTTTATATTGAGGTGGTTAACGCTCTTTAATACAACGCAGATGCCGACATTGTCAATCTGCCCTGTCCCCTTGGTGTCGACAGGCAGCTAAAATGGCCGGAAAACAGGCGGCTAAAATGGCCGGAAATATGGAACGAGGTGGAAGCGTTCCGCGCCTGTGCAGGTGCTTTTTGTTGCCCGTTGACGTCTTGTGGTCGACTCAAACGGTGATGGGATAGTACAACATGTTGATTGCCGACAACTACAACAGCGTTGGCTCCGGACAGAAGAAACGCAGATAACCGCCCAGTGTAATACAGGTCGAGGCTGTGGATAGGTAACCGCCCAGTGTAATACAGGTCGAGGCTGTGGATAGAGGCTCGACCTGTATTACACTGGGCGGTTACCAATATAGCATATCTTTTCGAAAAAACAATACTTCCGCGCAAACTTTTTTCCGCATAATGTCCGCCGAGGCGTCATCCTTCCGTTTTCCGTTCGCACTCCGCGTGCATCATCGTGATCCGGGCGGACAGTTCTTTCGAGAAGACAACGCGCCATCCGTGAACATCCAGCCAGTTCAGATACTCTTCAGATGTCCACTGATGCTCGAACCGGATTCCGGCCAGTTTCAGCACGCCCGACCAGAATCGCCCCCCGAATCCGGTCTTGTGATTTACGAAGTTCGACGCGATCAGGATGCCGCCCGGACGCAGAACGCGGTCGATCTCCCGCAATGCCTTTTCCGGGGTCAGCATCACATGCAGGGCGTTGGCGATCAGGACCGCGTCGAACGAGTCTTTCCCGTAGGGCAGCGCCGTCGCATCCGTGACCTCGAAACTCAGATTGTCCGGGCATTCCCGTTTTTTCGCCTCGGCGATCATCTTTTCGGAGTAGTCCGTCGCGATCATCCGTGTCGTCGCCGACGCCACATGCCGCGCCAGCAGTCCCGGCCCCGTCGCGATCTCCAGGACTTCCTTCCCGCGAATGACCGTGCGGATGCGGTCGTACAAGTATTGATAAGTCCTGCGTTCCGGGCGCATGGCAAGTTCATAGACCGGCGCATAAATATCCCATATCTTTTTCGTCATGGTCTTACCTCAGAAAAATTGTTTCCCTGTTCGCAACTCTTCATTTCCTGCACCGGAAGATGCCCTCGGCATTGACCGTGTGAACGCTGACCTCATCGTACAGGCCTCTCAGGCATGATTTCAGGCTGTTTTTGGTCTCGAACGGCGGCGTGAAGAACCCTTTCGGTACATAGAAGTGTCGGACGAGGAAGTCCGTGCGCCGGAATTCTCCCGCGAGGTAGAAACAGCCGCAGAAGATCCCGCCTTTCTTCAGCACGCGGCAAGTCTCCCGGAATGCGGCGTCCTTGTCCGGGAACGCGTGAAATCCGTTCAGGGAAAGAACGATGTCGAAACACCCGTCCCCGAACGGCAGCGCACCCGCGTCTCCCTGCACGAATGACACATTTTTCAATTGCATTTCCTCCGCTCGTTTCCGGGCGTTCTCCATCATGTCCGCGGAATAGTCGAGGCAAGTAACCGACGCATTCGGCAGAGTCCGGTACAACGGCATCGTCAGAACGCCTGTTCCGACGGGGACTTCCAGCAGTTTCCCGGCAAATTCCTCCGGTACGGATGACAGCGCGTCGTTTACCCATTTCGCCGCGAGTTTCCTGTTCAGCCCCCAGACCACGGAATCTACCAGCTTCCCGATCAAAGTCGAACATGTGATGATGCCATCGTAGAAATCGGCTTGGTTTCCGAGTTTCCGGTAAGACGCCTTGATCGTATCATGTCTTGTCATAAGCTCAATTTCTCCTCAGGAAAACAGCGTGCAGATCCAGGCGAGCCCGGCGGAAGCGGGCAGGAATGCCAACAGATGCAGCAGATGGGACCGCCAGTTGAAACCGAACAGATGCGGCCCGACCAGACCGGAAACTTCCGGGTAGTAGTGCGGAAAGAACTGCGAATGGCAGAGCAGGAACCAGTCGAAAACCAGCATGTCGAACGCTTTCAGCGAGACCAGCATGAACAGGAACCGGAAGAAAAACCGCCCGAAAGAAAACTCGCTGCATATGCCGTCCCATCCGCCGCAAACGATCGCGCCGGCAAACAGGAGCACGGCGACTGCCAGCAGGCACCAGCCCAAAACGTGTGCTCCGGGAAAACGTTCCGCTTTCGTCTGCACGACCGCCTGAATGTCTTTCGGGGCCGAGGTGAACAATCGCTTGTCCTGGACCAGCGCCACAGAGGCATAGAGCATCAGAAAGAGAGCCGCCATCATGACGAGGGAAAGCACAACGGTCAGAAGCATGATTTGAACTCCAGAATCAGGGCCGTCTGCTTATGATCATGGCGTAGGAAGGTTTTTTGCGGTGTATCTCCACATCGCAGAAGCCCGCATGCTCCAGAAACTCCTTCAGATGCTCCGGAGAATACGGCGTCAGGCCGTCGACGACCCGCGTCCAGACGGAATCGGCGGACGAGACCTCAATGAGGATGGCGAACAGCCCGCCTGGTTTCAGTACCCGTTTCACCTCCTCGAAGCAATGAGGCAGTTCTGGCCAAAAATAGACCGTCTCCACCGCCGTCACCAGGTCGAATGTACTGTCGGTATAGGGCAGTTCCGCCGCGGAGCCCTGCCGTACGAACACCCGTGTATCGAGCAAGTCGTCATTCACCTTGCGTGCTTTTGCCACGCTCTCGTCGGAAATGTCGATGCCATGAACGATTGCACCCTTGCTTCGTCCGAGCAGACGACGAAGTGTCTGTCCGCCTCCGCAACCCACGTCGAGGATTGTCCATCCGTCCTCAAACGGAATGTGTCCGAGTCCCCAATTCGTCAGCGGGGCGTGCCCGCAGTTCATCATCGAGAGCATCATGCGCCCCATCGCGCCACGCGGATGAGCGCAGTTCGAGAAGAATTTGCTCAACAGGCTGTTTTTGCGCCGGTTTTCCGGCTTGTCCGCGGCATGATCCACTCCGCGACCATGCTCCAAATCAGAGTTTTTCATTGTGTTGTTCTCCCATTTTCAGCCGACTGTCGGTGCCTTCACACACCCGCGGCATCCTTTTTTGTCACAAATAATATAGCATCATATCGTCAAAAAACAATACGAAGGCAGCGTTATAGTCCTAGGAAGACGAAAAACGTTCGGCATCTGGTCATCGGTGCTGTCATTTGCGGCATCGGGATCACGTGTGCCTTTTTTCTAAAAGCTCCGCTGTACGTCGAGCTGGCGTTCCTTGGGCATCGTTGAAGGCGAGATGTCCGGCAGGCAGGGAACGGAGAATATCCAGAATGATATTGATGTCTTTGATTTCACGGTCTGTGCGTCGCATGTTTTTTCCTCCTGAAATTCGTTGCGTAATGGCAATAGTATACTTTGTACCCGGCCACCTTTCAAGGATGATTCCGGAAAAGGCATCACTTATATGATTTCTTCAAAAAAAAACAAGATATCCAAGCTCATTCCTTGTTCAAAAGTTCCCTTTGCCGGAACAATTCCGGCAAGGGAATACTCTTTCATCAGGTTCTGTTCAGTTGGCAAATCGAACAAAGTAGAGAGAGGTTGTTTCTACTCCGCCATTCATTTCGATATCAACTTTATCCCCCTTTAAAATCAAGAAAGGGATTGTTGCTTACCGATAAAGTTTTGTAACAGACCCTTTGATCTTCATTCAATCATTCCGTCCCGGATGCAGTGCCGTCCCAGTAGACGCGATTCCACACGCGCCAGCCATCGGGAATCGTCCAGGAAAGCTCCTCGACCGTGCCGGAAGCGCCGCCGACCCACAGAGCCGCCGACCCGGTACCGGCCCGTCGCAGGAGCAACTGAGGCAGGGTGCGGTCCGGCAGGAATCTTCCGGCGGCAACGACATCCCAGCCGGACGGAACCGGAAGCGTTTCGGTGGAATACATAATAGCGATTTCGCCACTGGATGCACGGGAGTAAACGGTATCGTAGTTCGGGGAAATCGGTCCGCAGGCAAGCACAGGACGCCCCACATGCGTCTCTTTCCATGAGATATCCGGAGCACACAGGTAATCGCCGCCTGTCTCCGTGCAGTGGAACAGGAACTGATCGGAATCGCCCTCCACGAAATACCCGACTGTCATGACCTTCCAGACGTCCGTAAATCCACCGGGGACCCCGCGTTTCGAGCCGTCCCGTGCAACGTATTGCAGCACGCCTTCCACAGGGGATTGAACAACAGCGCAATAGCCGTTCGCTGCGAAATAGGCGGAGTAGTAGGAACGGGGCCGATCATTCCCGAACGTCAGTGTGCGAAGGGATACATCGTCCGCAGCTGACGGGATAATGCCGGTCAGCCGGGTGGTCCCGGCATCATCCGAATGAAACAGCAGTTCCGTCTTCCCGTCCGAATCCAGATCGCCCGTACCAAAGAACTCGCCATGGGCGGCGGGCGCCCGGACCGTGTACAGTTCCTTACCCTCAATGTTACGGATCAGGAACTCCGTTTCGCCGTTTTCCGCCGTGTGGTACAGCAGGATTTCCGAAGCGCCGTCCCCGGTAAAATCGTCGGGGCGGACGAGTCTCGGCACGTCCTGCGAATCGGCCCGTTTGTCCAGAGAATAAATCGTCCAGTACTGGTTGCCGGAGTCGACTCTGGCCGCACGCGGGGGCAGTTTGTCCCGGTACATCATGACATAGCGGTTTTCCATGATCGCATAGGAATCGGAGCTGCCGTCAAAAAGGCCGCGCTGGAGGAAGTTGTCGGTCTCCGGGTGGGCGTAGTTGATCAGGTGTGGCGCCTGCCAGTCAAACCCGAAGAACTTCGCGTCGGGATGCTGTGTGCAGAACGCCAGGACTTCGCGGATCTCGCGTGTCTCGCGGTCGTGTTCCGGCCGGTGAAATGTGGTCAGATTGCGGACGGCATTGCCCATCTGCGGGTTCAACAGGATCAGAATCAGGAGAAACGCCTGAAGTATCCTGTGGTGTTTCTGAGTCAGCAGGAATGCACAGGCCGCCAGAAACAGGATGTGGCCGATCAGGAGATGCCGCAGATTTTCCTGCTTCTCCAGGAAAAGCCAGTGCAGGTAAATGGAATACCCGGCAAAAAACAGTGTCCAGCTGAGAAACTCCTTCCGGTACGTCCGGGCGAAAAGCAGCCGCACCGCGAAATACAGCGGCAGGATTGCCATCAGCAGCGCAAATATCAGCCCGTCGACGGTCCGGTAAAGTCCGAACTGGTTCCGGATATGGCGCAAAGGCGACGTGTTGCCGGCCCCGGCCGCCTGACCCGAGAAGAACTGGAAATATTCCAGCTTGTTCTGCCAATAGAGCCGTGGAGAACATCCGAAGCTGATGAACATGAATATCTGCGCCAGGAACGGGACCATGGCCGTGCCGCCAAGCAGCGTCAGCACGTCGCCCGCCAGCCTCTGCCACCCACCGCGGGGGAAAAGGCGCATGCGAAGCCAGAACCACGCGCCGCAGACCGCCACAACCGGCATTACGCCCATTTCCTTGATCTGGATGACCGTGCCGAAGATCACGCCAGACCAGAAGACAGTCCGGCGGGAAACGCGCCCGGCATTGAAGTCGGAGAAAAGCATCAGAGCACCGATCTGCACCAACAGCGACACCGGAACTTCTCCCAGCGGAGTATAGTACCAGCAGAACGCCCCGTCAATGCTCGGATACAGGAAATACGCCACAAGATAGAACAGGGCGAAGAAGCCCCAGTATTTCCGCTCGATGAACCGGTATTTGAGCGGAAGGTAGAGGACCAGCGCCAGCAGAGGCAGGTTGATTGCCAGCATAATCATGTGCGGCACGCTCAAACCATTGCCGAAAAGCCATATCCCGAACGCAAGAGGCAGCAGGATCGGCAGGCCAGTCGTGATCCCCGGAAAGAACGGCGTATCGCTGAAATACCGGTTCACAAAGCCTTTTCCCCACGCAAAACTCTTGGCGGAGCAGCAGTTCACGGCGGCATCGAAATTCAGATTGTCACGCGCCCCGGTATAAACCAGGATGAGCGTCAGATAGCACAGGAAGAGGAGCGCCAGAGCTCCGCAAAAAAGTGAGGCGTATACGACGTACCGCCAGGGGCCGGACGGGATGGAACAGAACCGGCAAGGAGATTTGGCGGACGACGTCGTGCCATCCTTCCGGTCTGCATTCCCCTGTCCCGACAACGGGACACTCCCGCAGACGGGACCACCGGGAGATGCTTCCGCCGTCGCGGTTTCCCGTGGAACCGGATTGTGTATTTGGCAGGATTCGTTTATTTCATTTGATGGTACATTGTGATGCTTCAGCATTTTATCTGCCCAGTACAGTCTATGTTAATATGATTTCGGAAAAGACGCTGGTTTCACAATCTTTAAGGAGAACCGCTGTCAAATATTTCGAGAAAGTGTTCGTTTGTTATCGGAGAAGAACCGCCGGATGCGGCTTTCCGCTACTATAAAATAAGCCGCTTTATAGTTTCTGTCAAGATTCAAAGACGAGAAAAACGTTTTTTTCTCAGGTGGATGTTATGCTGACGGTATTTTGGACAGTCGATTGAGACACATCCAAAATACCGTTTTTTACGTGGCTTCGGGCGAAAACGCTTTTTCCGCCTCAGATGACTGCGTCAGATATGGTTTGCCACTTCGTAGGCATCCCAGATCGCCTGATGGATATTGCGGCATTCCCTGCAATCGCCGATTGCGTAGAGTTCCGGGACATCCTGCATGGCCTGATACAGAGAGGCGTCGCTGCGGAATCCGGCGGCGACGATGACAGCGTCCGCCTTCAGTTCGGACTCCTCGCCGCTCGTCTGATCGTGCAGGATGACGCCGGTATCCGTCACCTGTTTCGCGACGGTATTGGCGCGAATGCCGCAGCCTTTGAACCGGACCAGGGCGGCCAGCATATCCTTGTTGGCGGAGCAGAGCGGCGCATTGAGGAGGAGAATGTCTTTCTGCGCCTCCACGATCGTGACGTTCTTGCCGAAGGATTCGCGAAGCCACAGAGCGAGTTCGCAGCCGACGGTGCCGCCGCCGAGCACGACCAGGTTTTCGCCAAGTCCCGCGGCATTGTTTTTCAGCACGGATTTCGCGTCGTACACGGGGATGCCTTTGCCAAGATCGAACAGGCGCGGGGTGGCTCCGGTCGCAATGATGAGAGCATCGAACGCCATGCCGCGGAGCATTTCCTCCGTCACGGCGGCGCCAAGATGGATTTCGACCTGAAGCTCCTTCATGGTATGAACGTACCACTGGATCAGGGCTCGGTCTTCCTTTTTGAAATCGGGCACACCGGCGGGAACGCAAGCGCCGCCGAGTTCATTTTCCTTCTCGAAGATCACGGGCTTGTGCCCGCGGATCGCAAGCACTCTTGCGGCCTCCATACCGGCCACGCCGCCGCCGACGATGACCACTTTCTTTGGGCACAGGACCGGATTGTACGCGAAATCGCGTTCTCTGGCGCACTGCGGATTCACGGCGCAGTTCACCAGCGAATAATTCTGGATCCGCCCCATGCAGCCTTCCTGACAGCTGATGCAGGGCCGGATGTCCGCTTTCCTGCCGCTGCGCAGTTTGTTCGCGTAATCGGCATCGGCAAGCAGAGGACGTCCGAGGGACACGATGTCGATCCAGCCGTCCTTCACAGCCTGCGAGGAGAGATCGGGATTCGAGAGTTTTCCGGCGCAGATCACCGGGATCTTCACCGCTTTCTTCACCGCCCTGGCGTACTTCAAATAGAGGCCGTCCTTCTGGTACATGGGCGGATGCGACCAGTACCAACTGTCGTAGGAGCCGACATCCACGTCGAACGCATCGTAGCCGTACTGTTCCAGCAGTTTCGCGACTTCGAGCCCTTCGGCTTCGTCGCGGCCCTTTTCCTCGAATTCTTCGCCGGGAAGCGCGCCTTTGCGCCAGTCCTTGATGAAGCTCTTGGTGGAGAGACGCATGACCACCGGGAAATCAGGGCCGCAGGTCTTCGCGATCTCCTCGCGGATCTCCCTGGCGAAACGCAGCCTGTTTTCCAACGATCCGCCGTATTCGTCCGTGCGGTGATTGAACATGGAAATCGCGAACTGGTCGATCAGGTAGCCCTCATGGACGGCGTGGATCATGATGCCGTCGAATCCGGCGCGTTTCCCGATGGCCGCCGCCTTGCCGAACATGGCGACAATATGATGGATCTCTTCCACCGTGATCGCGCGGCACGTTTTGTCCAGCCAGCGGTGCGGGATTTCGGAGGGGGCGACGGGGTTGTCCGCGCCCTGGTCCTCCGGGATCGACACGCGGCCGAAGCCGCCGGAAAGCTGGAGCAGGACTTTAGACCCGTACGCATGGATCCGTTCCGTCATTTCCTTGCCGGTGCGGATGAACTGATGCGGATTCCGGGTCGGGACAGGCACGCCCGGGCAGGAATGCTCTTCCACCGTGAAATCGGCGAACGTGACGCCGGTGCAGATCAGGCCGGTCCCGCCTTTCGCGCGCTCCACGTAGTAATCAATGCCGCGCTGATTGAACGCGCCGTCGGCGTCGCCGAGCCCCAGAGGCCCGACGGGCGCCATCATAAAACGGTTTTTCAGTTCGAGTTTGCCGATTCTGACCGGCTGGAATAAAATGTTGTAGTCCATAAAAAGACCCCTGATGAAATAACAAATGAAGTTCAGCAGAAAACCTCATTTGCAGTTTGTATTCAAATACGTTCGCCCACAATATACCACGTTCCGCTATTGTTTTCAAGCTATCGTTTAACAAATAAAAAATTTTTGCTTTCAGTCGGTCCCCTTTCCTGTTTTCTCCTGTTCCCGGTTTGATTTCAGTCGAATACGGGTGTATAGTATGCGAAAACGGCAGTCATTCCGCCGCCGGGTAATAATGAATAGGACCAGATAGAATTCCAGTTCGAAACAAAACACAAACCTCTTCAAAAAAAAGAACATGAAAAAGAATATCTGCACACTCGGCTGCGTCATGCTCTGCGCATTGGCGGCATGCTCTACCGAATCTGCGTTCAGACCGGCCGATCCGGCCCTCGTTGCGGCCGCCGATTCGGCTGTGATCGCAGAGATGGAAGCGCCGTCCGCTCAGATTCAGCGGCAGTTCGCCCGTGAACTGCGGATCCTGAACGAAAACGGCATGACGCGGGAAACGATCACGAACGATCAGGGCAGCCTTTCGTACTGTCAGGGCATTTACAACGAAGACCTGCCCGGCAGGCCCGCCATCCTCGTTTTTCTGCACGGCATCGGCGAACGCGGCAGCGACAATCTCGCAAATATCCGCCTGGCCGTCCCCGACATCGTGAAGCAGATCAAGGCCGCCGGACAGAAAGTCATCCTGCTGGCGCCGCAATGTCCGGCCGACCAGTTGTGGGCCACGCGGCATTTCGGCGGCGCGGAGGCGAAACTTGCCGAAAAGCCAAGGCAGGCGCTCGGCATGGTCCCTGTCCTCATCCAGAAAAAGCTCAAAGAGTTCGATGCCGATCCCGACCGCGTGTACATCACCGGGCTTTCCCTGGGCGGCTACGGCACATGGGAACTGATGGAGCGTTACGGGACCGGACTCTTCGCGGCGGGCGTGACCTGCAGCGGCGGAGGGGATCCGGCTCAGGCGGAAAAGATGAAGGACCTCCCCATCTGGATCTTCCACGGCGGAGCCGATCAGACTCTGCCCGTGATGCTGTCCCGCCGCATGTACGCCGCGCTGAAGGAAGCCGGCAGCGACAACGTGTTCTACAAGGAGTATCCGAATTGTCCGCACGATTGCTGGACGCGGACCTATCAGAACCCAGAAGTCTGGAAATGGCTTTTCTCGCAGAAACGCGGCGTCAGGTCGGACATCCGCCCGGAACAGGGCGAGGTCGTGAACGTCACGCAGGAGGAGTTCGATTCCGCGGGACGGTGAGCGTTTGAGGCGGAATGAACAGAAAACGAGGTCGACCATGACTGATCGCAATGAGATAAAACACAGGGCGAAGGCGGTTGTATTTCTTTTCGCCGCATGCCTGCTGCTCACGGGGTGTTTCTGCGCCTCGCGTGGCGACTGGCGGGAATACAGGATCTTCTGCGGAATGTCTCACAGCGACGGAATCGTCCCGGACGCGGAGTGGGAAGAGTTCTGCGACAAATATGTGACGGCGGAGTTCCCGGACGGCTACACGACCATGCGCGCGACCGGTTACTGGAAGTCGGAAGAGACTTCCGCCACCATACGCGAGGATACGCGCGTCATCGTGGTCCTGGCTCCGTCCGATGCGAAGGAGAAAGTCCGGCGGATCGCGCAGCAGTACAGACGGATTTTCAACCAGGAAGCCGTATTGATCGTGACAACACCCGCGGATGTGACGTTCGAGGTCATGGAAGCAACTTCCGAGGCGAAACCGTAAGGCGGCGAGTATCTGGGGAACGCAACGATGGAACCCGAACAGACACATCAGGGCGAGAGCCTACTGGTCGCATGTCTCCTGACTTTTGCGGCCGGACTGCTTGACATTTATACCTACATGCTTCGCGGGCGCGTCTTCGCCAACGCCATCACGGGCAACGTGGTCCTTCTCGGAATGAATCTCTCCGACGGGGAATGGCTGAACTGCGGCAAATATCTGTTCGCCATTTTCGCATACGGCGCCGGGATCCTGACCGCGAACCTCATCCAAGAGAGAGCACACCCGCCATGGGGGCTTTCCTGGAAACAGGTCGTGCTTTTTTGGGAGATCGTCGTCCTGCTGCCCGTCGCGTTCATTCCCTCGGGAGACTGGAATCTTCTGGTCAACGGGATGATCTCGTTTATCTGCGCCATGCAGGTCCGGACGTTCCGGCATGTCCACGGCCTGCCGTTTGTCTCGACCACATGCACCGGGAACCTGCGGAAGGGGACCAACGCGCTGTTTTCCGGGCTGTATCACCACGACCTCGACGAAATCAAAAAAGCCCATCATTACTACCTTGTGATCCTTTGCTTTGTCTTCGGGGCCGTCATCGGGGGATTCCTGTTCGGGGACGTTTCGGCGTACACGGTGTTCATCATCCCGGCGGTTTTCTGCGTCGTGCTCCGGATCATTTCCGTGGAAAAAAGGCTCAGAAGGAAGTAAGGAGAAACAGCGGATGCGTTTCGGCTTTTCCTATGTGGGATTCATTTACCTGCTCTTGCTGATGATCCCCAATCTCATCTGGACGAAGAACAAACCCGAAGACTATGAACGGTGTGCCAAAAACGAGAACGGGCTTCTTCTGTTTCTGGAAAGGATCGGCGAGGTCCTTGTCAGTGTCATCGTGCTGGTTTTCCGGGATTTTGATCCTCACGCTTGGACGCTGTGGAGCTTGTGGCTTGCCGCCTCGTTTCTTCTGATGATCCTGTATGAACTGTACTGGTATCGTTACTTCAGGAGCGGAAAGACCATGTGTGACCAGTACCGCTGTTTCTGCGGTTTTCCTGTTGCCGGCGCGACGCTTCCGGTGCTTGCTTTTTTCTTTCTCGGGATCTACGGACTCAATGTCTGGCTGATTCTCGCTGTCGTCGTCCTCGGCATCGGGCATATCGGGATTCATCTGGAGCATGAAAAAGAGGTGCGTGGTGTGAACCGAAAGGCTTCAGGAAAGACCGGATTGAGGGATTGACGAGCGTTGCCTGCCGGAAGTGCGACGAGGATCCATGGCATCGTTTCCGAGTCCATACTGGGGGCTACGGCGAGACTGAACGCGGACGGGCAGCACGATCACATTTACGACTCGACGATCCCGACGTTCCTGCACTACAATCCGCCGCTCCTTGCCGCCGGCTGGATCGCGGGCATGGACCTGTAGTTTATTTCGCCGAAACTTCCGGCATCTCGATATGCCTGGTCAGGTGCCAGAGCACAAAAAATGGCATCCCCAATGGGATTCGAACCCATGTTACCAGGATGAGAACCTGATGTCCTAGGCCTCTAGACGATGGGGACGCATCGAAAGAAGTGTTGATTACTATACACCCGCCAAGGGAAAAATACAAGCAGGCGACCTGTATTTTTCGCGAAAAAACGGCCGGATGAACAGGAGCGGACGCGGACGCCCTTTATTTCTCGTCCTCCACGCCGGACAGCGTGATGCGCGGCAGATAGCCATGCGTTTCAAAGTACAGGAGCCTCGGCCCCTCGGCGGTCGGATCGAGCCACACGGCTTTCTTCGCAAGATCGGCGGCGGCTTCCTTCCGTCCGAGCGCGAGCTCGTTTCTGCCGAGCGCACCGAGGCGGGCAGCCTCGCGCTTGCCCTCCGGCGAGACCACTTTGAAGACCGTGTACACGCGGTTGATACTCTCAAGTCCGCGCGGGACGTCGAGCCGGTAGAACCAGTGGAGACTGTCCGGATCGGCGATCATGAGGTTGACGATGGAATCCGGTTTGACCTCGTTCGCGCCGGCGATGTAGCGGTTCGAGTAGATCGAATAGGAGAAGCACGCGCCCTTGTTGTAGATCACGTAGTCCGCGCCGTATTCGCCGCAGTAGCGCGCCAGGTCGAGCTCGGAACCGTGGAACATCGCGTTCAGGTACTTCTCCGTGGCGTCGCGGATGCGCTTCATGCCGAACTGCGGATTCATGACCAGTCCGGTCCCGGCGTATGCCTTCAGCATCGGCCCCACTGTGAAGTTCGCCGCCACGCCCTTGCCCGCCACGGCGTCCTTGTGCTGGCGGAACCACATGATCAGCATGGCGGTCTCCTTGAACGGCACATCGCCCGTGTAGTAGCGCGGCGTCCCGACGGAAACGATCGTCTCCCAGAAGAGGATGAACGCGAAAACGCCGGTGAGCGTCCGGCGAAGAAGTTTGAGCAGGCGCGGGCGGTCGAAAATGACCGTGCAGGCTTCGGCGGGATCGACTTTCCACGGGGCGTGCCGGAACGCCCGCAGATAGGTGCAGACGAGCATCGGCAGGGAGATGCAGAGGAACAGGATCACGAACTCGTGGTAGCGCACGATGTAGATGAACCCGACGATGAACCCGATCGTGAAGATGTTCGGCAGGAACGACCTCGACAGCGTCTTCATGAACTCTTCCCTCGGGATGCGGAACAATGTCAGCCCCAGCATTAGCGCGGCGTACAGCGCCAGCGTAATCGGAAGCAGTCCGAACAGGAAATGGAACAGGCCGAACTGGAGGCGGCGGCCGAAGATGAGGCTCGGGAAGAACGACGATGCGATCTCCCATGTGGCGGAGTGCATGGACGGCGTCCACATGATGCGTGCGTCGTAGTTCAAGAGCAGGGCGTTCGCGGGCTTCACGTTGTTGAACTTGATCTTCGCCTTCATCGCCTCGGAGAAATGGCTGTAGTTCGAGGCGTATTCCGGGGTGTTGCCGAACTGCGCCCAGTTCACGTACAGCGCCGCCGCCAGGATCGGCACGGCCAGACGCAGCGCGAGCCTGCGGCCGCCACGCAAGTTCAGACGGCGTGACACGCTCTGCAGCGCATAACAGCAGAAGAGCGACGGGACGGCCACCCACAGGATCGGAGCATGAATCAGGCCGTAGGTGACGTTGAACGGCACGACGAGGGCGTTCAGCAGAACGGCGGCGGCGATCGCGATCCAGGAATACAGCAGGCCGCGTTTCATCCGGTATCCGCAGACCGCGCGCAGGACCTCGATCAGCGCCCACGCCGAAAAGATCATCTGGCACAGGTCCCACGCGATGAATGCCAGGAACACCACGCAGAAGATGATCGGCATCTTCCACCACCGCGCACGGCTGCCGCACCACGCCGCCAGAACGAATGTCATCGTGATCAGCGGGATACAGAATTCGCCGCGGACCAGGTCCTGTCCCGTGGAACGCGCGATCGCCGACAGCGCCACAGCGTGCAGGAATCCGCCGCAGAACGCCAGTTTGCGCGGACATTTCAGCAGCAGAAGCCACAGGAAGATCAGCGCGGACGTGAGCGACGCCCACAGCCGTATCTGCGCGCTCATCCACTGCGCCATGTACGGATGATCCTGAAACAGTTTTTCGCGTGGGGTAGCCTCGGGATCGGGCGCAATCTTCTGTTTCAGGCGCCAGCCCCAGCCGAGAAACCACTCCAGCGCCATGTTCATCTGCGCATAAGGCGGGATGTCCTCCATGTGCTTCAGCGTCTCGTCGCGTTCCGGCACGCCCTTCCCCTCGGCGATGTCCTGCGAATAGGAAAACATCATGGCGCTCTCGATCGTGAACGGCGAGAAGTTGTTGTGCCGGAGCGGCAGGAAAAGCTCGAAGAACGAACGGTGTTCGCGCTCCCCCTGCGGGACCTCGCGGATGACCTCGTTCAGCATCATCACGGAGGTGTTGTAGTGGTAGGTGCGGAACGCGAACGCCGTGAGGAGGATGAAGAGGAAAAGGAGTGTGTTCCAGAGGCGTCTGTGCCCGGAGATGAACGAAGAGAGTCTGTTTTTCACGTGTACTGTTTCCTTCCCTGCGACGAAGGGATGCCGAGTTCCTCGCGGTATTTCGCCACGGTGCGGCGGGCCACGTCAAGCCCCTTCTTTTTGAGGTCCTCCGCGATCTTCTGGTCGGAGAGCGGGTGAGCGGGATTTTCGTTTTTGACGGCCTCGCGGATGTACTCCTTGACCGCCGAGCTGGAGACGTCCTCGCCGTCGGTGTTCTGGTAACCACCGGTGAAGAAGTCGCGGAACCGGAAGGTCCCGGCGGGCGTAGCCATGTATTTGTTCGCGATGGCGCGGCTGACGGTGGTCTCGTGAACGCCGAGACGGTCCGCCACGTCGCGCATGGTCATGGGGCGAAGATATTCCGGCCCCTTTTCGAAGAAATCGTGCTGCTGGTCTGCGATGACGCGTGCGATGCGGACGATGGTGCTTTCACGGTCGGCGAGCGCCTTGCGGATCTCCATGAGACTCTTCAGGTTCTTCAGGATGTAGTCGCGAGTCTCCTGGTCGGTCAGCGGGTCGTCGAGCATCTTCATGTACCGGTTCGGGATCAGGAAACGCGGCTCGTATTCGCGGTTCGGACTCACGGTGTATTCGTCGCCGGAACGTTCGACCGTGACCTCGACGGGGCAGTATTCGGTGCGGGACTGCGCGATAGATGCGGCGGGACGCGGGTCGCAGGTGCGGCGGAGTTCGTCCGCCATGGCCTTTACCTCCGGCACGGTCATGCCCATGTCCTTCGCGATCTTCGGAAGCCGGTTGTGCTCCAGGTCGTCCAGGTGCCGGGTCACGAACTCGCTCATCCGTTCCGTTTTCTTTCCGGCGCGTTCGAGCTGGATCAGGAGGCATTCCGGCAGGGAACTCGCCCCGATCCCCGGCGGATCGAACGTCTGCACGAGGCGGAGCGCGGCTTCGGCGGTCTCCAGCGAACACGGCACGGACTGCGCGATCTCGGCCGGGACGCTGCGGAAGAAGCCGTCGTCGTCGATGTTGCCGATGACCTCCTCGGCGGCGCGGCGCACCGCGGGCGTGCAGTCCTCGGTGTTGAGTTGTTCCATCAAGGTATCCTGCAGCGAGATTTCCTGCGCCACGGAGTTGAACATGTATTCGCGGCGTTTCTCCGCCTCGCTGTCGGGAGCGTCGTCGCCGTCGTCCTGGCGTACGGACGCCCAGTCGTCGTCGCCCTCCAGGATGCGCGCCAGCTCTTCGTCGTAGTCCAGACGGTTTTCGTCGAGGTTCTCGACCGGAGCATCGTCCTGAACCGGGACGTCGTCCGTTTTCAGGTCCGCCTCGTCCTCGTAGTCGGAATCGTCGTCCGCGGTCGTGATCAGGGGATTTTCCGCCAGGACGTCGGCGAACGAGCCGGAGAGCTCCATGACAGGCGCCTGAAGCGCTTTCAGCGCCTGAAGGTGCTGAGGCGAAAGGATGTGGGTCTGTTCCAGACTCTGATTGGTGCCCTGGGCGAAATTCTGATCCATTGTTTTTCCCGGATTAAATTTTAATGTCTTCATACTATACCCCCGAAAACCCTTTTTTTCAAAAAAAAGACGCTTCTTTTCGTATTATTTTATAGGAAAATGTCTGAAACCGTGCTATATTATGTTTTGACTTTTGTTTTTGAATCAACGATACTACTCAGGAGACCGTCATCATGTCGGAAATGCCGAAAGCATATCTGCCCGCTGAAATCGAAGAGAAATGGTACGCCGAGTGGGAGGCGAACAAGCGCTTCCACGGCGAGCCGAATCCCGACAAGAAGCCCTATTCCATCGTCATCCCGCCGCCGAACGTGACCGGCATCCTCACCATGGGCCACGTCCTGAACAACACGCTCCAGGACATCCTCATCCGCTGGCACCGCATGATGGGCGAGGAAGTCTGCTGGTTCCCCGGCACCGACCACGCCGGCATCGCCACCGAGAGCAAGGTCGACAAGGTCCTCCGCGAGAAGGAAGGCATCGACCGGCGCACGCTCGGCCGCGAGAAGTTCATCGAACGCGTCTGGGAATGGAAGAAGCTCTACGGCGGCACGATCATCAAGCAGCTCCGCAAGCTCGGCACGTCCTGCGACTGGGACCGCGAACGCTTCACCATGGACGAGGGCCTCAGCGCCGCCGTCCGCAAGGTCTTCGTGCAGCTCTACGAAAAGGGCTACATCTACCGCGGCAAGCGCATGGTGAACTGGTGCCCGGCCGCCCAGAGCGCACTTTCCGACGAGGAAGTCATCTACAAGGAGGTCAAGGGCAAGTTCTGGCATTTCCGCTACCCGCTCACCGACGGCTCCGGCTACCTCGTCGTCGCCACCACGCGTCCCGAGACCATGTTCGGCGACACCGCCGTCGCCGTTCCGCCCGGCGATCCGCGCTACAAACACCTCGTCGGCAAGACCGTGAACCTCCCGCTCACCGACCGGAAGATCCCGATCATCGAGGACGAGCACGCCGACCCGGAAAAAGGGACCGGCTGCGTGAAGATCACGCCCGCCCACGACCCGAACGACTATCAGGTCGGCAAGCGCCACAACCTCGAATTCATCAACGTCATGAACCGCGACGGCTCCATGAACGCCCAGTGCGGCAAGTACGCCGGCCTCGACCGCTACGAATGCCGCAAGCAGTGCGTCGCGGAGATGGAAAGCCTCGGCCTCCTCGAAAAGATCGAGGATATCGTCCATAACGTCGGCTTCTCCGAGCGCGGCGGCGTGGAGATCGAAACGCTCCTCAGCGACCAGTGGTTCGTCCGCATGGACGAGCTCGCCAAGCCCGCCATCGAGGCCGTCCGCTCCGGTGCGATCAAGTTTTATCCCGACCGCTGGGCCAAAACCTATTTCCACTGGATGGAGAACATCCAGGACTGGTGCATCAGCCGTCAGATCTGGTGGGGACACCGCATCCCGGCCTGGTACCGCGGCGACGTGAACGACGAGAACCGCGAAGTCTACGTGGGCGTGAACCCGCCCGAGGGCGACGGCTGGTATCAGGAGGAGGACGTGCTCGACACGTGGTTCAGCTCCTGGCTCTGGCCCTTCTCCATCATGGGCTGGCCGGAAGAGACCGCCGAGCTCAAATATTTCTACCCGACCAACGACCTCGTGACCGGCCCGGACATCATCTTCTTCTGGGTCGCGCGCATGATCATGGCGGGATACGAGTTCAAGGGCGACCTGCCGTTCCGCAACGTCTACTTCACCAGCATCATCCGCGACGAACTCGGCCGCAAGCTCAGCAAGTCCCTCGGCAACTCGCCCGACCCGCTGAAGGTCATCGAGACCTACGGCGCCGACGCCCTCCGCTTCTCCATCGTCTACATCGCCCCCGTCGGCATGGACATCCGCTACTCCAACGAGAAGTGCGAGCTCGGCCGCAACTTCGCGAACAAGCTCTGGAACGCCTGCCGGTTCCGCACCATGCAGGGGCCCGTCTCCGCTTCGTTCGACAAGCTCGCGATCCCGGTCGACAAGCTCACGCAGGACGAGATCCACATGCTCAACACGCTGGAAAAGGCGTGCGCCGACGTGAACACCTCCCTCCGCGAGTTCCGGTTCCACTCCGCCGCGCACGACATCTACGAACTGGTCTGGAACAACTTCTGCGACTGGTTCATCGAGGCGTGCAAGCCGCGCTTCAACGCCGACGAAGCCGCGAAGCAGCAGGCGCTCGCAGTGCTGGACTACGCGCTGTGGAAGCTCCTCCGCCTCCTGCATCCCTTCATGCCGTTCATCACCGAGGAACTCGCCCACCGCATGGGATTCCTCGCCGACGGCCACTCCATCATGACCGCCACGTTCCCCGAGGCCGACCTCAAGCTCCCCGCGGACGCAGACAGGCTCTCCGAGATGACCGCCGACAAGTACGCCCTCATCTCCGCCGGTCGCAATCTGCGTCTTTCGAACAACATCGCCCCCGGCAAGCGCATCGAGTACCACATCCGTGCCGCCTCGCAGGAGATCCTCGATTCCCTCTGCGACCAGATGGACTCCCTCACCGCCATGCTGAACGCCTCCCTCATCAGCGTCTCGCTCGAAAACTACGCCAGCGAAGACGGCACGCCCGCACCGTCCATTGTTTGCGACGCCGGTGCTATCTTCCTGCCGCTGAAGGGCCTCGTGGACCCCGCCGCCGAACGCGAGAAGCTCACGAAGCAGAAAGCCGAGCTCACCGGCTGGATCAAGGCCGCCGAGGCGAAACTCAACAACGAGAAGTTCGTCAGCCGCGCCCCGGCGAAAGTCGTCGAGGACGTGAAGACGCAGCTCGCCGACCTGAAGGACAAGCTCGCCCGCGTCGAGGAATCTCTCGCCGCCTTCAAGGGCTGATCTTCTCCCCAGTTCTGCACAAACAGCTCAAAAACAATTCAGGCTCCCTCCGTTCGCGCGGAGAGAGCCTTTTTTCTTGCTTCGGATTCAGATACCCGGGATCACTTGAAGAGCAGCGGCGCGAATTCGCGCAGGCTGCGGCGCCAGGTGAGCCATTCGTGGTCGGTCTTCGGAGATTCGTAGAAAACGAGGTTCTTGATGCCGTGGTCCTTCAGGATGCGGTAGGTCTCGCGGACCGGATTGGTCTTTTCCGCCTCGCCGACGCTGATGAAGACGAGCTTCATCTGGGAGTTGAACTTGTCCGCGTCCTTGTAGACGCCGCCGAAGACGGTGTTCACGTCGCCGCCGCCGGGAGCCGCGCCCGGGCCGGAGAAGTTGCCCGCGCCGGAGAAGCCGCCCATGTAGGCGAACTTGTCCATATTGTTCGGGAAGATCGTGTTCCAGGTGTTCACGCCGCCCATGGAGAGACCGGCCATCGCGGTGTTGTCGCGGTCGGTCTTCGTGCGGAAGGTGGCGTCGACCCACGGTTTGAGCTCCTTCACGAAGATGTCGGTCACGCGGACGCCGCGCGGACGCACCGCGCCGTAGTTGCGGACGTTGCCGCTGTCCATGACGACGATCATCGGGACGGCCTTGCCGGAGGCGATCAGGTTGTCCATGATGTCCGCCATGCGCCCCTGTTCCTCCCAGCCGGACTCGTCCTCGCCGCCGCCGTGGAGCAGGTACAGCACGGGGAAACGCTTTTCGGGGTTGGTCTCGTATTCGGCGGGCGTGTACACGCGGCAGTGGCGGTCCAGGCCGTTCATCTCGGACCAGTAGCGGCAATGACGCACCTGGCCGTGTTTGATGTCCTTGTTGAAGTGATAGTAGGCGGCCTCGGCCTCATCCTCGGGGATCTCGATGCCGGACATTTCGGTGCTGCATCCGTAGAACGCCTCGCTGCCGTAATCGAACGCCTTGTTGCCGTCCACGGTATAGTTGAAATAGTGGAAGCCCTCCACCAGCGGATCCGTGGTAACGGACCACCAGCCGCTCTGGTCCTTCTTCAGCTCGTAGGTCTTACCTTCCTGCGAGATCGTGACCTTCTGCGCGCCGGGGGCCTGCATACGGAAGAATGCCTGCTTGGTCTTCGGATTGACCGCCGGGAATTCGGAGTTGTAGATGTTCGTTTCCGCCGGGACGAATCCTTCGGGAAGCGCGGAGCGGGCGGGACCGCCGAAACCGCCGAAGCCGCCGCCGAACTGGGCGAAAGCAGCCGTCGTGAGCAGGATCGCTCCGACCGCGATGCAGGTCTTTTTCATTTCCATGATAAAAAATCCTTGTGTTTTGAGGTTGATTTGTTGTCGGGATGAAATGTTTTCCAGTAAAGTACAGCAAAAGCATGTTTTTGTCAATCCCCTGAACGTGGTTTTTACGAAAAAACACATGCTTTTCGCGTTTTGTGCATGGCTTTCTTAACAGTATCACAGTCAAGGTTGCGAACAGGCTGAATGGCCGAAAACAGCACCTTCAGGCGGGACGGATGCTTTTTTCCCGGAAAAAACCATCCTCGACTTGATTTTTCCGGGAAAAGATGTATAGTAATATTTACAGTTTTTTCGATGGTCGCTTAGTTCAGTTGGTTAGAACGCATCCTTCACACGGATGAGGTCGAGAGTTCGAGTCTCCCAGCGACCACCATTTTTTTGTCTTCACGGCATCATCGTCCTCACGGTGATGCTTTCTTCTTCTCTTCCTAAATCCTCCTCAATTCGAGGGTTACGGAAAGTATATCTGCCCCCGAAATTCTCCGTGGAGAAATCTTTTTCGTACCTCTCCCGGCATATTCCGGGCCATTTCCCGCCAAAATTCTCCGTTTCGTGAGGTCGCGACCTCTCGGTTTTTTGAACTCAAGAATGAGACTTGCGCTGATTCTCCATATCAAGCCATGATTTCAAAATCAGCGCATATTCACGTTTTTTGATTTTTGCCGGATCAAAAACGACTTTGACCTCAAAACAACGTGAAGAAGCCGCGCTGATTTCGGAAAAACCGGGTGTTGATAGACTCGAAACCTCGACCTCATATTTGGTTAATTATTCGGAAAACGGCATCATAATCGGCATGGATGCGCGAAGTCACAAACTTCCTGATCGGCAAAACGGCATTCGAAAAACGGAGAATCGCTTTTTTTGGGGCATTTATGCGATGAATTTGGACTCATGACGAAGCCGGAAAAAGTTTCTTCGAAGTTTCTTGGCATACACTGACAAAAAGACCGGGATTGCGGTTTTTGAATGATGAATGAATCGGACAGATTCCTCCGCTTGATTTTCCGCCAAATGTCTGCTATATTATGCACAACCCCAACGGAGGAGAGCTGCCATGCCGAAGATGATGCCGCCAGAAAGAAAGCTACCTGAAACGCCTTATCCTCGAAGTGTACCTGAAAGACCTCGTCGAGCGCAATCGGCTCCAGCATCCGGCGGAGATGGAGGAACTGCTTCAATTCTACGCATCCTCGGTCGGTTCCCTTTCGAGTTTCCGCAAACTGTCTGCGACTTTCCAGTCCGTCAAAGGCGTGTCGCTCTCCGTCAATACCATCGGCGCGTACAGCAAGCACCTCGAAGATGCGTTCCTGATCGGCAGGGCTGTCCGCTACGACATCAAGGGACGCAGATATATCGACTCCCCGCTGAAATACTACTTTGAAGACCTCGGCATCCGAAACGCCTGTCTGAACTTCCGCCAGCAGGAAACCAACCATCTGATGGAAAACCTTATCTACAACGAGCTTCGCATGTGGGGGTTCTCCGTTGATGTCGGAAGCATCACGGTGAACGGGAGCGGCAGAAACGGCGTCCCCTCCAGGCAGAATCTTGAAGTCGACTTCGTAGCGAATTCGGGGCATCGGCGCTATTACCTCCAGTCGGCTTTCATGATCCCGGACGACGAAAAGCGCGAACAGGAGACCCGCCCGCTCCGAAAGATCAGCGATTCCTTCCGCAAAATCATTGTCATGTACGGCAATCAGCGACCGTATCACAACGACGACGGATTCCTGATCGTCAGCCTACGAGATTTCCTGAAGGGGCCGGAAGTCCTGGACCTCTGAGCTGAGGTCGTAAGGCTTTTCAAGCATTATTCCACCGCCATACGCATTCAAACTCTCGACCTCTCGGCTTTTCAGTTCAAAACTGCACGGTTTATTCTCTGTTTCCCGAAAGAAGAGTTAAGATTGCCATGCGCAGCAAGTCGTAAACTTTGCAGCGCGAGGTCAAACAATCGCAGAACAAGCAAAAAAGAAACATCATAAACATTGCAATATAATAACTGTCGGAGAATTGCGCTAAACTCTGTTCGCAACTTCCGGGATATTCCATGCAAGTCCCTTTTCACAACCTACAAATGCCTTGTCGGACAGACAGCATGGCCATGCCGGGAAGAAATAGTTCGTGGATGAGTACTGCAAGCCCGAAATCGTGGATATTATGAAAAAACCAAACAAACATTAGTGTTGTTGCCATAACTGATTCGTCCTGGACTCCTGCAGTATAACTTGCTTGTCTTTTTTGAGGGAAGATTTGTGCGAGTCCTCATTGTTTTTGAGGTCAAAGTCGATTTGTTATCCACAAAAAGAGCGGGCTTTTGAAAAAAAATCAGAGCAGGTAGTTCGTTCCGATCTTCAGGAGCAGACCGAGCTGGTACACGATGAACGTGGTCCCGTACGCCAGGACGAAGAGTCCGGCGGCCTCGAAGAACATCCATTTCCACGAGTTCAGTTCCCTGCGGATGATCGCGAGCGTGGCGAGGCACGGAATGGAGAGGAGACAGAACAGCATCATGCAGAACCCCTGCAGCGGGGTGTAGGCGCGGCGGAGCTGCTGACGGAGCGGTTCCTGTTCGTCCTCCCCGTCTCCGGCGGATTCGGCATCCTCTGCGTACAGGATGCCGAGCTGGGAGACGAATATCTCCTTTGCGGCGAGGGCGCTGATCGCGGCGGTCGTGACGCGCCAGTCGAAGCCGATAGGACGGAACGCGGGTTCGAGGAACTTCCCGACGCGGCCGGAAATGGTGTATTCGGCGGATTCGGCGTGGCGCATCCTTTCGATGCGCTTGAAGGCATCGGCCTGTTCCTCCGGGGTGAGGGCGGTGTCGGACGCGACGGCCATGATCTGCGCGCCGTAGTCGACGTCGAACGTCTTCTTCTCCGGGTAATTGTTCGCGATGAAAAGGAGCACGGAGACGCCGAGGATGATCGTGCCGGCTTTCTGCAGGTACATCACGCCGCGGTCCCACATGTGCAGGAGGATGCTTTTCGCAGTCGGGACGCGGTAGGGCGGGAGCTCCATCAGGTAGACTTCGCCGTCACCCCTGAACAGCGTGGATTTGAGAAGGCGGGCGGCGAGCATGGCGAAGGCGACGCCGATCGCGTAGATCAGGAACATGACAAACGCCTGGTATTTGACCGCGAAGAACGCGGGGATCAGCAGGGCGTAGATCGGCAGGCGCGCGCCGCAGCTCATCAGCGGCAGGACCAGGATCGTGGTCCGGCGGTCGCGTTCGGACTCGATGCTGCGCGTGGCCATGATCGCGGGGACGTTGCAGCCGAATCCGAGCACGAGCGGCACGAAGCTTTTGCCCTGCAAATCGAACTTGCGCATGATGCCGTCCATTACGAACGCCGCGCGCGCCATGTAGCCGGTGTCTTCCAGAAACGCGATGGCGAGGAAGAGAAACAGGATGTTCGGGAGGAAGACGATCACGCCGCCGACACCGTGGATTACCCCATCGATCAGGAGACTGCGGAGGACGGGCTGGACATCCGGCGACCAGAAGTGTTCGATGAGGCTCTGAATCCAACCGAACAGCCATTCGATGCCGTCCGTCATGGGCGCGGCGCAGGTGAACGTGAACCAGAACATGAGGTACATGACGGCAAAGAACAGCGGAAGTCCAACCCACTGGTTCGTGACCACGGCATCGATCTTGTCGGAGATTTCGCGGCGGCGTTCCTGCGTGAAGGAAATGGCATCGCGGCAGGCGCCGGAGATCATGGCGTAACGGCAGTCGGCCATGAAGGTCTCGGCCGTGATGGCGTGCCGGGCGTAGAGATGCGTAATCTGGGCGTCGATGATGGCGTCGAGCCCCTGAAATTCACGGAGCCGCATCACGCAGGTGTCCTTCTCCAGCAGCTTGATGGCGAAGAAGCGCGCGGGGATGTGGCGGATGCGGTCGGTCATGGCTGGTTCGATCCATTCCTCAAGCTCGCGGATGGCGTCGTCGACGTCCGCGCCGTAGGTGAGCTTCGGGACGTCGTGGTCCTCCAGATGCAGGAGGCTTTCCGCGAGGGCGCTCTTCAGCTTTTCGATGCCGTCTCCGCGGGAACCGACCGTCTGCACGATGCTGCACCCGAAATAGGACTGGAGCTTCCGGATATCGAACTTGAGCCCCTTCTTTTTCGCCTCGTCGCTCATATTGAAGACGATCAGCATCGGGATGTGGAGTTCGGCGAGCTGCGTGGAGAGGTACAGGCTGCGCTGCGGGATCGACGAGTCGATCACGTTCATGATGAGGTCGATTCCGGGCTTGGTCAGCTCCTCGAACGCGACGCCCTCTTCGGGCGAGCTGGAGGAAAGGCTGTACACGCCGGGGATGTCGATGATCTCGATCTCGTCCTCGCCGAGCATGAATTTTCCGGTCTTGCTCTCCACCGTCACGCCGGGATAGTTGCCGACGTGCTGGCGCGCGCCGGTGAGGCAGTTGAAGATCGTGGTTTTGCCGCAGTTCGGATTTCCGGCGAGGACGATCCGGTATTTGCGGCTCATGGGCGCTCCTGCATGCGGATGATGATGTTCGCGGCATCATCGCGGTGGATGGAGAGGCTGCTCTCCATGACCTTGATGCGGAGGAGGCCGCCAAACGGGGCGTGCGCCTCCATCTCAAGCAGGGTGCCGGGCACGATCCCGACGTCCGCGAATTTCTTCTTCCCGCGCAGGGAAGGCTTCATATAAATCACGACGGCCGACTGGCCGACGGGGAGTTCCGCCAGCGTGCATTCCGCCGGATTCGCGGCGGAGCGAGCAGACGCCCCGGTCTTCGCGGCCGGGGCCTTTTCATCGTTCATGATGAACATAATCCCTTCATTCTGCCGGCCCCATGCAGGGATACGGAGCGCGGCGGTACAGTGTGCAGTAGTTCAGAATATAATATATCATGCGTACGGGTCTTTTTCAAGAAAAAGAGGGTACGAAAACGGGAAAAGCGGCGAAAAGAAAGGAAAAAGATTTTGTATTTGCGGAGAACGATGATATATTAGTAGCTTCATTTTTCGGGAGCATACGGTCCATGAATCAGAAACCGGTTCTGAAACAGGCTTTTATCAGTTCGCTGCCAGTCCTGATGGGGTATACCACCATGGGATTCGCGGCGGGCGTCCTGCTGGCCGCGAAAAGCGGAATCCGGCTGCCCGCGTTCTGGGCGTTCCTGACCAGCGCCACAAGCATCTCCGGCGCGCTTCAGTTCATGCTCGTGGACTGGATCCGGACGTCGCAGCCGATGCTGGACGTGGCGCTGCTGACGGTCTGCCTGAACATCCGTTACTCCATGTACGGACTCTCGCTCATCGAACGTTTCCGCGGAATTCCGCTCGTAAAGAAGCTCTACCTGATCTGGAGTCTCACAGACGAGACCTACGCGCTCGAAGTCGAGAATAAGGTGCCGCCCGGAGGCGATTCAATCCTGTACTGCATCACGCTCGCCGCACTGAACCATTTCTACTGGATCCTCGGCGTCGTGGCCGGCGCGCTCGCCGGCGCCGCACTGCCGTTCCCGAACAAGGGGATCGACTTCGCCATGACGGCGCTTTTCCTGGTGATCCTGACCGACCAGTGCCGGGAAAGCAAAAACCGGGTCTATGCGGCAGTCGGGCTGCTGGCGTCCGTCGTATGTGCGCTCGTCTTCGGGGCGGGAAAGATGCTGATCCCGTCCATGGTCCTGATGTTGTCCGCTTTGATCGTATTCCGGAAATCGTTTGAGAAACTGGAAACGTGGAAATCCGGAGGGAAAGAATGAACGGGACGTCGACCGAATATCTGCTGATTCTGACCGCCGTGACCGCGGGCGTCACGTTCCTGCTCCGCGCACTGCCGTTCCTGTTCTTCGGCACGGGCAAACGCCCGCCCGCGCTGGTCCTGAGCATCGGAAACGTTCTTTCCCCGGCGGCGATCGCCATGCTGGTGGTGTACTGCTTCGCCTGCTACGTGCGCGACCGTGCGCCCGCCGAACACATGTTCGGGCTGGCGGAAATCGCGGCGGCGGCCGTGGTGGTCGCGCTTCAGCTGTGGAAACGCAATCCGCTGATATCCATTCTGGCGGGGACCGCGGTGTACATGACGCTTGTGCAGACAGTCATCCCCTGACTGCAAAAGCGGAGAAAAAAGAAAGGCGAAAGCTCAGAAGTTTTTGAAGGCTTCGAGGAGCTTGTCTTTCAGGGGGTTGGTCTCATAATCGACCATGATGAACGAACCGTGGGAAATGGCGGAGTATTTGAAGCCGTAGATGTAGATGAAGCCGTTTTTGTCCACGTATTCGATCTTCGCACGGGCTTTTTTGTACTTCGTGTTAAACTTGTAAAACGCGACTTGACGGTCCGCGATCTTCAGTGCGAATCCGTCGTCCGCATGGATCGGATCGACCGCCATCGCGCCATCGAACGTGCCGCCGACCTGCTGCATCATGTACCGGCAAAGCTCCAGGGCGGTACGGTCGTTGTTTTCAACAGTACTCTTGCAGCCGCTGAACAGAACGACAAGAACGGCGGCAAAAAGGATGTAAAAAGATTTGAACATGACAGGCCTTTCCAGTTGAAAAAAATGACGGTAAGATAATGTAGGATCATTTTCCGCAAAGTCAAGCCTGTATGAAGAAAAAAGACGAAAACACCGGCGCGGCGTATCTTATTTGAGCGGACGAAGCAGTGCGATCACCTGCCCGACCGTCTTCGGGTCGGGCTCCGAATCAATATTCACCTGACGGCAGACGGGCGCGTCTTCGGCATGCTCCATCACGATCATGCCGGGATGCAGACGGCCCGGTTTGGTCCAGACGATCAGAATGTCGCGGGGATCGATGTTGACTCCGGCGGGCATCCCGTTGAACAGACCAAACCGGACGGCGAAAAGGTCTTTTGCGCGGACGTTGTCCGGTAGCAGGCTGGCATCCACGTGGTAATAGGACGAAGGCGCGCCGGAAACATTTGCCCCTTTCATATAAAACGGAACGCAGAGCGGGACTTTTTTCGGCAGACAGGCCCCCATCCCGACGGGCCGGATGCTCCGGCGTCGGCCTTTCTGGCGGACGATGACATGCTTACGTTCGAGCGCGGCGACATGCGCGGCCGCGGTGGACGGTTTGATGGAAAAGTATCCTGCTATGTCATAAAGCGTGGGCGAGATTGCATTTTTACCGATGAAATCGCGAATATAACCCGCAATCTCAAACTGACGTTTCGTGATCTTCTTCATTCATTCGGGTCCTGGAGCTGAGGTTTGGCGTACCGCCGGGGAGACAGACGGAAAACCCCGGCGGAGTGAGAGGGAAACAGGAAATGTTCTTCCGATAAGATACAATACAACAGGAAGTATTCAGTTTCAAGCGAGTTTTGCAACTTTTTTGAAAGTATTTTCAAAGTATACTAACATTTGTCAGCATGTTTTCGATACCGGACACTACCGGAACGCCTTGACTTTTTGCCTCCGGCATGATATCTTATTAACATCAAAAATATCATCCATAGCATGACAGGAAAGGAAACTCATCATGAGCGCATGCGACCTGAAAGGCAAAGCCGTCGTCTTCCTCGGAGACGGCATGGCCGACCTCCCGATCCCCGAACTCGGCGGAAAGACCCCGCTCGAATCCGTCCCGACCCCGACCATGGACAGGATCGCCGCGAACGGCGCGTCCGGCACGTTTCTGACCCTGCCGGAAGGGTACCCGACCTCCTCGGACGTGGCGAACATGTCCGTGCTCGGCTATGCACCGTCACTGTATTACCCGGGACGCGGCCCGATCGAGGCCGTCAGCCAGGGCATTCCGCTCGCGCCCGACGACGTCGCGTGGCGCTGCAACCTGATTAACGTGGAGGACGGCATCCTGAAGGATTATTCCGCCGGCCATATCACGAAGGAACATGCCCGCGTCCTGATGGAGGCGCTTCAGGAGCATTTCGGCTCGGACAAGCTCACGTTCTATCCCGGCGTGAGCTACCGCAACCTGCTGATCCTGCACGGACCGGAGTTCTCCCCGAAGGTCGGCTACTACAAGCCGGATTCCTCGCAAGACATCCCGGTCGCCGAACTCCCGTGGACCGCGCTGGACGACTCGAAGGAAGCCGCGCACACGGTGGAATTCCTGAACAAGCTCTGGGCGGACGCGGCGGCATTCCTCGCCGAACACCCGCTGGTGAAGTCCGGCGAGGCGAAGGGCAACGCGATATGGCCGTGGAGTCCCGGCCGCACGCCGTCGTTCCCGAAGTTCACGGAACGCTACGGCGGCAAGACCGGCGCGGTGATCACGGCGGTCGACGTGATCTCCGGCATCGCCAAGTGCGCAGGGATGGACGTGATCCCCGTCGAGGGCGCCACCGGCTACATCGACACGAATTACGAGGGGAAAGCCCAGGCGGCGATCCGCGCGATCGAAGACCACGATTTCGTATACGTTCACCTCGAGGCGATCGACGAAACCGGACACGAAGGACGTCTCGATCTCAAAATGCAGGCCATCCGCGACTTCGAAAACCGCATCATCAAGCCCGTCGTCGAAGCGCTTCAGGGACGCGGCGCGACGTTCGCGGTCCTCCCCGACCACCCCGTGCCGCTCTCCATGCGCCAGCACACGCGCACCCCGGTGCCCGTCTGCATCTGGGGTCCGCACATCCAGCCCGATTCCGTCACGGAATACTCGGAGAAGGCCGCACTGAACGGCTCGCTCGGGTTCATGACCGGCGACGCGTTCATCCGGATGGTGCTCGACCTCTGAGAAAACTGAACGGAAAATAAAACAAATTGAGCTCGGATTGTTTTATACGACAGTCCGAGTTTTTCGTTTTAGAATTTAGCCGAGAGGAAACGTACCGCGCCGTACTGGTCGTGCAGAAGCGCGGGATTGTTCAGATATTTTGAGGCGAGTTCGAATGCCCGGTCCGCATTGCACGGATCGAGCTCGAAATAGATGCGTCCGCCCGGATTAAGAAACGAGGGGGATTGCTCCAGCGCACGGGCAATGACGTCCAGGCCGTCCGAGCCGCCGAACAGCGCTTCCTCCGGTTCAAAGCCGCGCACATTCGGCGGAAGACTGTCGCGGTCGCTCTCCGGGATGTACGGGAGATTCGCCACGATGAGGTCGAATCTGCGTCCGGCGACCGGAGCAAACAGATCGCCCTGCAGGAATGTCACGTTCGGCATGGCAAGCTTTTTCAGGTTGAGCTCGGCCCACTTCAACGCGTCTGGAGATAATTCGACGCCGACGACCGTCAGATCGGGACGTTCCGAGGCGAGCGCGAGCGAGATCGCGCCGCTTCCGACGCCGAGTTCACAGACGGACGCGCCGTGCGGCAGACCGTCGAGCATGAGGTCAATGGAATATTCCGTCTCCGGGCGCGGGATCAGACAGCCAGGACCGACGGCAAGTTCCAGGTCGCGGAACGGCGCATGTCCGAAAACGTACTGCCACGGCTCGTTCTTCATGCGGCGCGTCGCAAAGGATTCCGCGCGGACCTGCGCCCCGGACGCGAGCTGTTCGTGAGCATACAGCGGAAATTCACGGTCGGGGATGCCGGCAGCCTCGCAGACGATATAGTGCGCTTCGAGATCGGCAGCCTCGAATCCGGCCTGCGAGAAGCGTTCCGCGAGATCCTTTTTCAGTTCAAGAAACGTCATATCAGGAGAAAAACCGAGGTTGTTTCCGCACAAAAAAAGGCGGTATCAACGTACCGTGGCAGAAAACCGCGGTACAGAAAACCGCCTCACCGCAGGCTGTGCGGTCAAAGTGCGCGGCTTGCGCTCGCGCACGGAGCATTCTTTCAGACCGGAACGACCGATTACTTCTGGGCCGTCTTGGCCGGAGCGAGGGTCTGATCCGGACCGAGGGACTTGCTGGTGCCGAAGACTTCGGTCTTGTAGATGCCGTAGATGCCGAAGTAGTTCGTCACGTGGATGTTCGTCCAGCCGATCTTGTCGATGCCGCCGTTGACCGCGGCTTCGTTGATGGAGGCATCGCCGCCCGCGACCCAGCCGAGGATGCTGTAGCAGGAGGAGGAACCGCGGCGGTTGTAGGACTGGCTCAGATTGCCGTCGCCGATGGGGCCGGGCAGAACGACATCGGTATAGAGGCATCCGAGCGGGAACGGCGTGGCGCAGGAAGTGGCGGAGAGGGCGCCGAGGACGGCGCAGGCGGAAAGGACGGCGAGCTTGAGGGACTTTTTCATGGGATTTGTCTCCTGATATGATGAGTTTCAGTTAAAAGCGTATAGTTTATAAAGCAATATACCATACTCCGCCGTTTTAATCAAGTCGTTTTTTCGAAGTTTTCCGAAAAAAGAGGAAAAAAGAGGCGCTGGACTGGTTCATCCGCTAAGAAACACGGCGGACATGTTGGTTTCACGCATCTCCTACATGCATGTTTTACAATCGCAGGCTGCAACATACCGCCTATTGAACCATTCCGTTTCGACCGACAGAGTAAAGCGTTGGAAAACAGGGTTGGAGAAAAAGGGCCGGAGAAAGAGGGCTGGCTCCATCTCATGCGCATACGCGCAAGTTTCTGTCAAAACAAATTCCTTTTGACAGAAACTTGACTGTTACCGACTCAGAAAAGGGTCAGAAAAGGGTTCGTCCATTCATTTTCGCTTCATTTAACCTCGTTCCATTCTCCCCTTACCGAAATATCGGTCCCGGTCGCGCAATGCGCCATAACATAAACAGACCTCTCATGCGCATACGCGCAAGTTTCTGTCAAAACAAATTCCTTTTGACAGAAACTTGGGTGGGAATCCTGAAAATCAGTTTACTTCAACAAGGCAGGTTGGTAAACAGGTTCAGAGTTTCCGCCAGGCCCGGTGCGTCACGGTCTTGCCTTCGGACTCCCAGAGGAGCTCGAATCCGGTCTTGATGTCCGCGACATCGGCGATGAGCGCGAGTTCGGACGGCGTAAAAAGCCCCGATTCCGCGACGGTCCGATCGGCGATCTCCAGATACTCCGCGTTGTCCGTGGAAAAATGGAACACGCCGTCCGGCTTCAGGATTCGAGCAAACTGCATCATGATGTCCGAGGTAATGAGGCGGTGGCAGCGGTGTTTTGCCTTCGGCCACGGATCCGGGCAAAGCAGATTCACGCGGTCGAGGAATGCGTCCGGGATCGTCCGCGAGATCAGCAAACGCGACTCGCTTTTCAGCACGTGCAGATTCGTCATGCCGTCCCGCAGGACACGTTTCCGCACCTTCCGCACACGGCCGAGCAGCATGTCCGCCGCGATCACGTACACGTCGGGGCGGCGTGCCGCCAGAGCCAGCGCATATTCGCCGTCGCCGCATCCGAGGTCAAGCTCGACGCGCGCCCCGGGTTCCGGCATGGGGAGCACGTTCTCCAGCCGGATGTACAGATTATGGAGCATCACGATGCCGTCAACATGTTTTTTCGTTGTCATGGAAATCCCTGTTCTGCTTTGCGGCGAGGAGCCGTTCGTAAATCTCAAACGGAATCGCGAGGTTGCCGTCGATCCCGGAGCCCATTTTGACCTGGGGATGGGATGCCCCGTGGAAATCGCTTCCGCCGGAGACCAGCAGAGAACGGGCGCGGGCGAATTCCAACGCATCGGTCTGCTGCTGTTCGGCAAACATCGAGTAGTAGCATTCGAGTCCGTCGAGGCCGTAGGAGATCAGTCGCGAGCCGATCTTGCGGAGGGCCGCCCTCGCCCCGTGCGCGGCATGAAGCGGATGCGCCCAGATCGCCAGTCCGCCCGCCTCGTGGATCAGCCGGATGCAGGCGTCGACGGGGTAGTATTTGCGGAGGACGTAGCAGGAGCCGTTGCGGCCGATCAGCCGCCCGAATACGCTCTGCATATCCTGAAAATAGCCTTTTTTGAGCAGAACGGATGCCATGTGGGGACGCCCGACGCTTTCGCCGCCCGCTTCGGCCAGCACCTCGTCCATCGTGATCTCGTACCCCTTCGAACGGATCTTTTCCACCATCTCGACGTTGCGCTCCTCACGCCCCAGACGCATCTGTTCCAGCGCGGACAACAAAGAGGGACACTTGGGATCAATGAACAGCCCGACGATGTGGATGTCCTTGTTGAACAGCATGCTCGCGAGCTCGACACCGGGCACGGCATGAAGCGGCGTTCCGGACGCGGCGGACAGGAAACGCTCCACGCCAGAAACTGTGTCGTGGTCGGTCAGGGCGGCGGCTTCCAAGCCCATATCCATGGCGGCGGCGACAAGTTCCTCCGGCGTCAGGGTGCCGTCGGAACAAGTGCTGTGCATGTGAAGGTCAATCATGAGGTCTCCAAAAGGGCGAGATCGGCGGCGCATGAACTCCGGAATTTGAGGCGCGGCGGAAAACGCAACAATAAAATATACAGCAAAAAACGTTTTTTTCAATTCATCCGGCTTGATAATCATACTTTTAGTGCTATTTTAAATACTTCGATGAATCTTTTCCGACCATGAACAATCATTCGGCGAATGTTGAATAGACCGGTCCGGCAAGAGGTATCGAACTCAAAAACACAATAAACCGGCCGTTGACAGCCGTAAACTCAGGAGTTGTAACAGATGAAAAAGAACGAAACAAAGAAGGCCAAAACACCGGCCTCCAAGCCGCTTGCAAAAACTGTTGCGAAGGCTTCTCCCGCCAAGCCGGCTGTCAAAACCGCTGCCAAGAAGGCCGCACCAGCTAAAAAGGCCGTCGCCAAGAAAGCCGCTCCGGCGAAGAAGGCCGCTGTCAAAACCGCTGCCAAGAAAGCCGCGCCGACGAAGAAAGCTCCGGCAAAGGCTGTGGCCGCCAAGAAAGCCGCTCCGGCGAAGAATGCTCCGGCAAAGGTTGTGGCCGCCAAGAAAGCTGCACAGGCGAAGAAGGCTCCGGCCAAGGCTGTTACTGCCAAGAAGGCCGCTCCGGCGAAGAATGCTCCGGCAAAGGCTGTGGCCGCCAAGAAAGCCGCGCCGACAAAGAAGGTTGCAGTTAAGGTCGAAGCGAAGAAAGCCGCGCCGGTGAAGAAGGTTGCTCCGGCCGTATCCGCTGCCGCCAAAAAGAAACTCGACAAGAACAAAGATGTCCAGGCGTCCCATCATGGCCGCATCATCACGAAGGCCGAGCTCAAAGCATTCCAGAACCAGGCGGAAGCCAACGGACACGTCATCAAAAAATCCTACCTCTCCGCGAAGCTGAAAAAGCATTACAGAGAGATGCTGCTGAAGCTGAGAGAATCGTATCAGGATCAGCTGAACATCCATCGCGACGATGCCCTGACCAACAGAAAATCCGGTCCCGGCGCAGGCATGGCGACGCACATGGCCGACCTCGGCAGCGACAATTTTCAGCACGATTTCGAGCTGGGGCTCCTCTCCGACGAGGGAACCGTGATCGAAATGATCGACGAAGCGCTGACCCGTCTCGACGAGAACGAATACGGCATCTGCATCGAATGCGGCCAGGAGATCTCTCCTGCCCGTCTCGAGGTCAAACCGTATGCGCGGTTCTGCCTGGAATGCAAGTCCAGAAAAGAAATGCACGAAGGACGCCACCGCTGATCCGTTTCCCGGCATAAGTTCCGCACGGCGGATGTGCATTATTCATCGTCCGCCGCGCCGCATCGCTGTCCTCCTTTGTCATCTCTCGTCCCGTCATGAAGTTTTTCACGTCTGAAGCACAGATGCAGCCCGGTTCGCCCCGGGAACGGCGCGTCATCCTCGCGGCCGCCATGTTTGCGCTGATCCTGGCCGTCCTGGACCAGGTAACCAAGATTCTGGTCCTGCGGAACATCGACCTGCACGAACGCATCACGGTCATCCCCGGTTTCTTCGACCTCACGCACGTTACGAACAAAGGCGCGGCTTGGGGTATGTTCCACAACCTGCCGTGGATCCCGTTCGGGATCTCGATCCTGGCGTTCGTCCTGCTGATCGTCTTTCTGCGGAAGCTGAGCTCAGGTTGGCCGGAACGCTGTTTCGCACTGCTGATGGTCGCCTCCGGCATCGTCGGCAACTGTACGGACCGTCTCTGGCACGGCGCGGTCATCGACTTTCTCCGCTTTTACTGGAACAAGCTCGAATGGCCGTCGTTCAACGTGGCGGATTCGGCAATCTGCTGCGGCGTGACGATTTTCGTGATCTCCTCGTTCTTCCGGCCCGAAAACAAATCCGAGGTGAAGAAGGATGACGCCGGCGACGCTGCGAAATCTGCTTGACGCCGTCCGGCGGGCGCCCGGGATCCCCGTCATCATGGGGCCGACCGCCGCCGGAAAATCCGAGCTGGCATTCGCTCTCGCACGCAAATGCGGCGGGGAGATCGTTTCCGCCGACTCCATGCAGTTCTACCGCGGCCTCGACATCGGCACGGCCAAACCGACCGCGGAGGAACGCCGCCTGGTGCCGCATCATCTGATCGACTCCATGGACATCTCGGAAAAATCCGACGTGTTCCGGTTCCGCACCGACGCGCTCCGGATCATCGGCGAAATCCGGGCGCGCGGACATCTTCCGGTCGTGGCGGGCGGCAGCGGACTGTATCTGCATGCGCTCGTGTACGGATTGGATTCCCTTCCAGCGAAACAGAGTCTGCGCGATGAACTTGACACGGCTTACGACAATGAGGAGCATTTCCCGGAGCTCGCGACAGTCATGGAACACGAATGCCCGCTGGATTTCAAACGGTTTTATCCGCACCGGCGCAAACTGATCCGCGCCCGCGAGGTCTTCCTGCTTTCAGGCAAACAGATCTCTGAGCTCCAGTCCGGCGGATTCGCTCCCGATCCTGCATTCTCGCAATTCGTGCTGGTCCGCGACCGCGCCGACCTGGTGAACAGAATCCGCCGCCGCGCCGCCGTGATGCTGGAATCCGGCTGGATCGAGGAGGCAAAAGAGATGCTCGCGAAAGGACTGCTTCAGGCGCCGACCGCATGGCAGGCCATCGGATACGCGCAAATCTGGGACTATCTCTCGGGAAAGATGACCCGCGACGAACTGCTGGAGTCCATCGTGATCGCAACGCGCCAGTATGCCCGTAGACAGGCGTCCTGGTTCCGCAGCCAGCATAAGGAAGCAGCCTTCCTTGCCATTCCGGCTGAGAATTAAGACAAAAACGACTGTATTATCAGCTGTTTCTTTTCGTCATCATATCCGTTTTTTCACGGTTTTGTCCGCTTGCTTTATAATAAATAGCAAAAGTTTTCTGTTTTTTGATTGCATTTTCCTGAATTCAGTGGTATATTTCTTTTTGAAAAAGTATCTACAGACCATTTTCGGAGAAAACATTGAAATCCATCCGGACATACATTCTTGGCGCCATGACGGCCATGGTTCTGCTGCTGAATGCGGCGGAAGCATTCGGCCAGGGCAACGATATTCCCTCGGTCCGGAAATTCAATGCCGACAGCCTAGTCAATGTCTCGGACATTGAAAAGCTGGCGAAACTGCCAGAAGGATTCGATGCAGCCGCTGACTCTTATGAATTCGTGGGAGACAACCTTGTAGCACGCGGAAATGCCGTGATCCAGTCCCCCGGCACCGAAGTGGCCGCCGACAAGATCGTGATCAACCTCGACTCCGAGCTTTACGACTTCGAAGCAGCCGGAAACGTCAAGTTCTGCGTACTGTCGAGCGTCGTCCAGACCATGACCATGGAAGACTACCAGGCCACGCTGGAAGATCCGAGAGCCCGCGTGACTCTCCTCCGCTATGTCATGGACGACCTCGGCGAACAGCGCGCGGAAGTGGAAATCGTGACGGAATCCTCGGTGATCCGCGCCGAGCGCGTGGCGGGCAACCTCCTGACCGGCGTAATCCAGTTCTCAAACTTCGCGATGAAATCCGGCCTGTTCTACTGCGTCGGCGAACAGGCGGACCGTTTCTTCGACGGGACAATTAAGGTTCACAAGGCCAGATTCACGACCTGCGAATACATCCAGGACGACCACGATCACTTTGCGATCGCCGCCTATAACGCCACGATCGAACCGCGGGAAAGCAACAGCAGCCTGTTCCATTACGACAACCAGCTGGGCGACCACAGCATCCTGATGAAGAACAACTTCCTGCAGATCTACGGTGTCCCCGTGTTCTGGCTGCCGATCCTGTACAAGCCCTCCGACCTTTCGAGTTTCGGCGGCAAGATCGAATTCGGCAGCAACAGCGACTGGGGCTGGTACATCCGCAGCGCGAAACACTTCAAGCTCACGGATGAACCGTACTGGAACATGAACCTGATGCTGGACTGGTATCAGGATCGCGGCATCGGATACGGTCTGAGTTCCGACCTCCTGACGCCGGAATCCGCCACCGAATTCTCCTTCTACGGCATTTACGACCGGAACCGGTATGCGTACTGGGATCGCGATTTGAATCCCGGCGATCCGCACTATATGCTGAACAATTCCCGCCTTACGATCCCGTATTACCGCTATGAAGTCCGCACGAACAACCTGACGCATATCACGAACCGACTTGACTTCCGGATGCAGATCGACCTCATCAGCGACTACGAGTATCTGCGTGATTATTACGTCGACCGGTTCAACTCCGAGTACGAACCCCCGACCTACGCTTCGCTGGAATATCAGGGTGACAGATTCACCGCCAGCGCGTACATGACGCTCCGCATCAATGATTTCTACTCCACGGTCGACCGTCTGCCGGAACTGAGGCTGGACTTCCAGCGCCAGGAACTCTTCGCCAACCTCTACTATCAGGGCGAAATGTCCCTCACGCCTCTCTTCATGCGCTGGCGCAGGTTCGACCGCGACATCCCGGGCGACGAAAACTGGCACATCAGAAACTACGGTACGCTCCGGTTCGACTCGCTCCACATGCTCTACTATCCGATCAACCTCTGGGGCATCAACATCATCCCGAGAACCGGTATCCGGTTGACCGCGTATTCCAGTTCATCTGAGCGGGAGGTCGGCGTCAATGAACTCGGAATCATGTCTATTGCGGACGAGGCCGAAGGAATCCCATGGGGTTATCGGGTCACGAACTACGATTCGAAAGGCGGAGCAAAATTCCGCGTGATCGGCGAACTCGGCGTTGAGGTCAACACAAAATTCTATCACGCCTGGCAGGATGTGAAGAGCGCCTACTGGGGACTCGACGGTCTGCGCCATGTGGTCACGCCGTATGTAAACTACACCTACATCCCGCGTCCGACGGTAAACGCCGACAATTTGTATTATTTCGACGAGATCGACCGCATCACAGAACAGCACTTCGTCCGGTTCGGCATCACGAACCGGTTGCAGACGCGCCGGAACGGAGAGATCTACGAGTGGATGTCTTTGGAAAACTACTGGGACCTCTTCATCCATACCACAAGCGGATTCAATCATATCGGCGACTTCGGTACGATTTTCAAGTTCCACCCCACAAAGGAACTTACGATCTCCGCCGAACTGCTGTTGGACATCGGCAACAACGGCGACCATGATTATCAAGTACGTCGCGGCAACAGTTATGCCGGACGGCCCGGTATCCACGGAACGGCCATCAACCGACTGACGACAAGAATCGATTACCGGTTCGCCCCTGAATGGCGCATCTATGCCAGTTACACGTATTCGGACGCGTTCCTTCAGCGCTCCGTTTACTCTATGGGCTCGCAGTTCTCCACAATTACGGCCGCATCCATGATGGTCTCACCGACAACGCGTTCCCAGGTGGTCAGCGGCGGATTTGAATTCCCGCTGATTTTCGACAAGGATCTGCACGGCTACACGCGGTGTTCCTACGACATCGACCAGAATCTGATCACAAATGCCTGCGTCGGTCTCACGAAACGCTTCCACTGCTGGTACGTCGCCGCCGAATGCGGCACGGGGCAGAGATGGAAACGCCACAGAAACGGCGAATACTCGCAGCGATTGAAAAACTACCTTGCCATTTCCGTCGGACTCACGGCCATGCCGGGCTTCTCGTTCGGACCGAGAGTCGGCCTTGGAAATTAAGCAAAGACATGTCGAAAGGTACCGGAACTATGAAAATCGAACAGGACAAGATCAAAATCGGAGACATCCCCGTCGCGGAACTCGCCGCGAAGTACGGCACTCCGCTTTATGTTTACGACGAACAGAAAATCCGCGACAACTACAGACGCGCGGTTGCGACCTTCAAGAAATACTATCCCGATTTCCGCATGTTCTACGCCGTGAAGTGCTGCAACAATCCGGCCATCGTGAACATCCTCCGTCAGGAGGGCGCGGGCGCGGACTGCGCGAGCGTGAACGAGATCCTGCTGGCGAAATCCGTGGGTCTCACCGGCGAGAACATCATGTTCAGCGGCAACTTCCTCTCCGACGAGGACCTGCGTCAGGGCATCGAGACGGGCGCCGTCATCAACCTCGACGACGAAAGCCTGTTCCCGCGCCTGCTGAAATTCGGCGTGCCGGAGGTCATTTCGTTCCGCGTGAACCCGGGCTACGGCAAGAGCAACGTCGGCGAATACGTGACGAACGCCGGACCGAAGGCGAAGTTCGGCATCCACCCGGACAAGGTCACGGCAGCGTTCCGCATGGCGAAGGAGGCCGGCGTGAAGCGTTTCGGCGTGCACATGATGACCGGCTCCTGCATCACCGACGCGGACTATTTCCCCTTCGTCACGAAGCTGCTGATGGAAATCGTCTGCAAGACCAGCAAGGAGCTCGGGATCGACTTTGAATTCATCGACCTCGGCGGCGGACTCGGCATCCCGTACGAACCCGGCGAGGCCTCCCTGGACCTGGAAGCCGCCGCGAAGAAGACAGCAGACGTCTTCAAATCCTTCGTGGAACAGTACGGCATGAAGCCGCCTCGCCTCGAAATGGAGCCCGCACGCTACTTCGTCGGCAACGCCGGATACGTGATCGGCCGCGTCCACGCCGTGAAGGAATCCTACACGAAGATCGTGGGCACCGACGTCGGCATGAACGTGCTCGTGCGGCCCGCGTTCTACGGGTCCTACCACCACATCTACGTCGACGGCAAGGAAAGCGAACCGCGCGAAAATCTGGGCCTCTGCGGCCAGCTCTGCGAAAACACCGACTACTGGGTCAAGGAACGCAGCCTGCCCGCCAGTCTGGCTCCCGGCGACCTCATCGTGGTGGAGAATGCCGGCGCCTACGGATTCGGCATGAGCTATCAGTACAACGGCCGTCTGCGCGCCGCCGAGGTGCTTGTGAACGGTTCCGAGGCGACGGTGATCCGCGACCGCGAGACGTTCGACGACATGATCAACCACACGCATGTGCCGGAGCGCCTGAAAAAATAACGAAAAAAACAGGAAACACGCTTTACTTCCTGAAAATGCAGTCTAAATTATGGATATGCGATGATGCAGCCTGAGAACAAGAACCGCCGGAGGGCATAAACATGAAGTTCAGATTTTCAAAATTCTTCTCGAGCGATATCGGCATCGACCTGGGAACCGCGAACTGCCTGGTCTATGTCAAGGACCACGGCGTCGTCCTGAACGAGCCGTCCGTAGTCGCCATCCGCGACGACGGGGACGTCACGGTCGGAATCGAAGCGAAACGCATGCTCGGGCGCTGCCCGATGAACATCAAGGCCGTCCGCCCGATGAAGGCGGGCGTGATCGCCGACTTCGCCGTGACCGAGGACATGCTGCGTTATTTCATCACGAAGGCGAAAGGCTTCATGGCGCCCTACCAGCGCATCTTCCATCCCACGGTCGTCGTGGCCGTTCCCTCCGGCATCACCGAAGTCGAAAGCCGCGCCGTGCAGGACAGCGCCATGCACGCGGGCGCCGCGAAGGTCATCACCATCCCGGAACCGATGGCGTCCGCAATCGGCGTCGGCCTGCCCGTGGCGGAACCGACCGGCAGCATGATCGTCGACATCGGCGGCGGCACGACCGAAGTGGCCGTGATCTCGCTCTCCGGCATCGTGGAAATGCGCAGTTGCCGCGTGGGCGGCGACGAGATGGACTCGTCCATCATCCAGCACATGAAACGCGTATACAACCTGCTCATCGGCGAACGCATGGCCGAAGATATCAAGATCCGCATCGGCAGCGCCTATCAGGTGCCCGACCTTGAAGATTCCATGGAAGTGAAGGGCCGCGACCTCGTGTCCGGACTTCCGAAGAGCATCCGCGTCACCTCGCAGGAGATCCGCACCGCCCTCCAGGAACCCATCGCCAGCATCGTCGACGCCGTGCGCTCCACGCTCGAACACTGCCCGCCGGAACTCGCCTCCGACCTCATGGACCGCGGCATCATGCTCGCGGGCGGCGGCGCCCTGATCCGCGGCCTGGACCGCCTGATCTCCGAGGAGATCAACCTCCCCGTCTTCGTGTCCGACGACCCGCTGAACGCCGTCGTGAAGGGCACCGGTGTGGTCCTGCAGGAAATGAACTGAGGCGGCATCATCCGGTTCCCGATCTGAAATGGCTGAAACCGAACGATACATCACCTCGACGCTGAACCGCCGCGACGAGACCGTCGAAAAGACGCTGCGTCCGCAGAAATTCGAGGACTTCCCCGGTCAGGAAAGCGTCAAGGAACGCCTGAAAGTTTACGTCGAGGCCGCCAAACGGCGCAACGAACCGCTCGGGCATCTTCTGCTCTACGGTCCGCCCGGACTCGGCAAGACCACGCTTGCCTATATCATCGCAAACGAAAAAGGCGCGAGCATCAAATCCTCCAGCGGCCCGGTCATCGAAAAACCCGGCGACCTTGCCGGCCTGCTCACTTCCATGGAGGACGGCGACATCCTCTTCATCGACGAGATCCACCGTCTGAACACCGCCGTGGAGGAATACCTCTACAGCGCCATGGAGGACTATTTCATCGACATCATGCTGGACCAGGGACCCGGCGCGCGCTCCGTCCGTCTGAACCTCGCCAAATTCACGCTCATCGGCGCGACCACGCGGCAGGGACTCCTCTCCGCCCCGCTCCGCGCCAGATTCAAGCTCGCGCCGCGCCTGGACTACTACGACCCGGAAAACCTGCAGAAGATCGTCCAGCGGTCCGCCCGCATCCTGAACGTCGGCATCACTCCGGAAGCCGCATTCGAGATCGCCCGCAGAAGCCGCGGCACCCCGCGTATCGCCAACAATCTGCTGTCCTGGGCGCGCGATTTCGCACAGGTGCGCGGCGACGGCACGATCGACGACGAGACCGCCCGCAAGGCGCTCTCCATGATGGAGATCGACAGCAACGGCCTTGACGAGATGGACAAACGCATCCTCGAGACCATCGTCGCGAATTTCAACGGCGGCCCGGTCGGCCTGAACTCGCTCGCCGTCGCCATCGGCGAAGATCCCGGCACCATCGAGGAAGTCTACGAGCCCTATCTCATCCAGGAGGGCTACCTCATGCGTTCGCCGCAGGGACGCATCGCCACCGACAAATCCTGGTCGCTTTTCGGCCTCACCGCGAAAAACAGACTGACCGGACGCGGCTCCTCCGGTAAGAAAACCGATTCCGACCAGCCCGATTTCTTCCAGTAACCCCAACACCTTCGATATCCGCGCCACCCCCGCCCCAATGAAAACCGACCTGATCCTCCCGTTCTACAAGCCCCATGAGGGATGGCTGAATCATCTGCTCGAATCCGTCGCGGCGCTCAGAAAGGCGCTGAACGAACGCGGCTCGACTCTGCGCGTCATTCTCGCCAACGACGGCTCGCCGAAGTCCTGCTACCCGGACGAGGCGTTGGATGCCATCCGCGCGGTCGCCGATGAGTTCATTTTTTCCACCTGCGACGTGAATCACGGAAAAGGCTATTGCCTGCGTCATGCCGTTCAGAAAGCGGACGGAGACATCCAGATCTACACCGACGGCGATTTCCCGTTCGGCTGGCAGTGCGCCGCCGAGGCGTTCGACCGACTGAAATCCGGCGCGGACGTCGTGATGGGCGTGCGCGGCGCCGACTACGGCAACGCCCTGCATTCGCTCCGCAAGCTTATTTCCAGGGGCGTGCGGCGTCTGAACAGGTTCCTGCTCGGGATGCCGGAACGCTACCTCGACACGCAGGCCGGGATGAAAGCGTTCAAGGGCGCCGGAAGACAGGCGTTTCTGGACACCACGGTCGACACCTTCCTGTTCGACACCGAGTTCATCCTGCTCGCCTGGGACCGCGGACTCCGCATCGACACGATCCCGCTCACGCTGCGGCCCGGCCTCTCCTTCTCGAAAATGGGCTGGCGCGTGCTGTTCCGCGAGCTCGGACACTTCCTCCGCATCATGCCCGCGCACTGGTTCCGCAAAAAACAGCACCGCCCGGCGCAGGACTGACCGATGAAGAGCATCCTGCTTTCGTTCGATATCGAGGAATTCGACCTGCCGACCGAGTTCGGCGTGGAGATCTCCCGCGACGACATGTTTTCCATCGCGGGCGAGGGTACGCGGCGCATTCTCAAGCTCGTGAACGAGGCGGACGCACGCGTCACGTTTTTCGTTACGGCGGCATTCGCGCTGGAGTTTCCCGATCTCGTACGCGAAATGAAGGCGTCCGGCCATGAGATCGCCTCGCACGGCTATTCCCACACCACGTTCGAACCCGCCGACTTGAAACGTTCCCGCGAAGCACTGGAAGAGATCGTCGGCACACCCGTCCGCGGATTCCGCATGGCGCGCCTCGCCAAGGTCGGCAAACAGGACATCCTGGACGCCGGATACGAGTACGAGTCCTCCCTGAATCCCGTTTGGCTGCCGGGCCGCTACAGCAATTTCACCGCCCCGCTGAAGCCATTCCGGGAGGCGTGCGGCCTGTGGCAGATGCCCGTGTCCGCCCTGCCCGTAGTCCGCTTCCCGCTGTTCTGGCTCTCCTTCAAGAACCTCCCGCTGGCGCTCTACCTCCCGTTGGCGAAGACCGCCATGTCCGCCACCGGATTCTTCAACATGTATTCGCATCCGTGGGAATACCACGAACGCGCCGCGGAGCCCCAGTGGAAGATCCCCGGCTACATCGTGCGGCACGCAGGCGAATCCCAGTGCAATCGCCTGCGCCGCCTCATCGCGAGCCTCGGCCGTTCCGGCACGTTCGAGACCTTCGGCGCATATCTCGACCGGCTTCAGGCGTCAAAATAATCTTCCTTTTTCGAGACGGCATATTCGGGCGGATTGTTACACCGTCAAATCATCCGTCATTCCGTCGTCATTCCGTCATTTCTTTGATTTGAAAGGGTTTAATATTCTTCCGTTCAGTCTTTTCAAGAAACGGAAAGAAGATAATAAACCGACAAAAAACAACCCCGAAATCTTGCATCATACGGGATTCCGGGGCACACACTGCGTGTGATGATGCAGTGCGCGGCTATGCTCGCGCACATGTATTTTTAAGGTCAAGCGAGGCCGAGGGTCTTGACGGTCTCGAGGGCGATCATCAGCTCTTCGTTGGTGGGCATGACGATGGCCTTCCAGGCGCTGTCGTCAGTGGAGATAACGCCGGCCTTGCCGAAGCATTCCTTGTTCTTCGCGTCGTCGCACTTGATGCCGAGGCAGGCGATGCCGTCGAGGATGGCCTTGCGTTCCGGGATGGAGTGTTCGCCGATACCGCCGGTGAAGACGATGGCGTCCGCGCCGCCGAGGAGTACGTAGTAGGAGCCGATGTACTTGACGATGCGGCGGATGAACATCTTGAGAGCGAGGGAGGCATCCTTGTTGCCGGAGTCGGCGGCGTTCACGATGTCGCGCATGTCGCCGCTGCCGATGCCGCCGATGGCGAGGAGGCCGGACTTCTTGTTCAGGATGGTGTCGACTTCCTTGGCGGTGTTGCCGACGTCGACCATGCGGAGCACGGCAGCGGGGTCCATATCGCCGCTGCGGGTGCCCATCATGAGGCCCTCGAGCGGGGTGAGGCCCATCGTGGTGTCGACGACCTTGCCGTTCTTGACGGCGGCCATGCTGCAGCCGTTGCCGAGGTGGCAGGTGATAATCGTGATGTCTTCAGGCTTCTTGCCGAGGAATTCGGCGGTGGAGAGGGTCACGAAACGATGGCTGGTGCCGTGGAAACCGTACTTGCGGATGCCGTACTTCTTGTAGTACTCCATCGGGATGGCGTAGAGGTAGGCCTCCGGGGGCATGGTCTGGTGGAACTGCGTGTCGAACACGGCGACATTCGGAACGCCGGCGAAAATCTCTTCGCAGGCTTCGATGCCGCTGAGGTTGGCGGGGTTGTGGAGCGGTCCCAGCGGGATGCACTCGCGGATGATGTCCTTGACGGCGCCGTCGACCTTGACCGGGGCGGTGATCTTTTCGCCGCCGTGGAGCACGCGGTGGCCGATCGCCTTGACTTCGGAGAGACTCTTCAGGACGCCGATCTGGGGATCGACGAGCTTGGCGCAGACCGCGCGGAGACCATCGGAGTGGTTCTTCACGCCTTCGGGGGATTCTTCGAACTTGAAACCGTCCGGACGCTTGATGATGAGGTTCGGAGTCGGAGTGCCGACGCGCTCCACGAGGCCGGACGCGATGACGGTGTTGCTGCCGCCTTCCATCTCGAAGAGTGTGAATTTGAGGGAGGAGCTGCCGGAGTTGATCACGAGAATTTTCATGCGGAATCCTTTATGGTTTCGGGGTTTAAAATCGAAGAAAGTAAATAATATAGCATTATTCTCTGGAAAATGCAAGGAAAAGCGGCGCGATACGCACGTTTTTCTTATAGAATGGCCTATTCATACGGACGGAATCAAGGGGAAACCGGAGAAATGAAAACCGCCGGAAACCTGTTCGTTTCCAGCGGCTTGACATGATACAAAAATGGTGGGCGTAGTAGAACTCGAATCTACGACCTCCACGATGTCAACGGGGTTATGATTACTGATTATCAGCAAGATGCATAGTTTTTCGGGAAAAATTCGGAGAATCCTTTTTTCATATAGCTGCATGTGTGAGGTTGTATTCTGTAGTAGCAGAGAGCGCGGTGTAGCCACATGTGCGCGTGCGAAAGAGTTTTTTGCAGGGACGAAGCTTCTTTCGATCATCCTGTCACCTGTCGACGCAGCTCAATAATGGATCGCGGACCTTTTTTTAGCATAAGCTCAAGCATTTGCTTTATCTCTTCTGCATACTGGCGAGGCAGCTGTTTCAGGAGGTCGAGAATCTCTGGATCACATGAGCAGTCTCCGGTCGCCAAAGGAACTGTACCATCAGCGAAGTCCAGGATAAAATCGGACATAAGTTGCATATTCTTACGTTTGTCTTCCAAGCTGGCGTGATTACTGTAAAGCTTGGTCATTTCTGATGTCATGTGGCCGACAATGCCCTGAACGACGTTCAACGGAATTCCGTTTAATCCAGCATAGTAGCAGAAGGAATGACGACAGCTATGAAGGTCTTTGATGGAGACCGCACGATCTCGTCCAGGCGGTTTGATCGTGGTAGCAATATGGCACTTGTCTTCCAGGAAGGACTTGATACGATAAGACACTCCGCAGCGGTTCTTCAAATACATTTTTGCGTGATCTGGAAGGACGTATTCGGAAAAATCGTCATTGTCGGTCCGATTCTCCCAAAGCATTCTAAAGTAATCAGCCAATGGTGGCATGATCGGAATGTCAACGCCGACCTGTGTTTTTCGCATCTTTCCTCTGCGGATGACGAGGTTTTTCATGTCGATTTCGCTCCATTTCAGAGTGCAAATGTCACCTTCGCGCAGAGCCGTGGCGATTGCAATGAAGAACAGTGGACGGGTGAACTCATCAAGGTTTTCCTTAATGATATCCAGTTCCTCAAGTGTAAAAGGCTGTCTGGTCTCAGTCTTCAGAGACGGCTTTGGAATATTGGCGAAAGGATTATTCACAATCCCGGCGTCTTCAGCAAGTAGCGTAAAAACTTCCGTAACCGTGGTGATGTGGTCCGTAATGGTCGCTCCAGAAAGAGGATGAGGAACACGACGTTTCCCAACCTTGCGAACCGTGTACTTTCCGTAAATAACGAGATTATTTACATAGTCTTCAGCATGATGTCGGGAGACCAATGCAAGGTGGGTAACCTCAGGATATACGTCCTCCATGAAAGATAAAAAATTTTTCCATTGAGCGGCTTTTAATGCTTGTCGCCTCTCACTAGGAATTCGTTTTCGGGGTTTTTCAAGGGAACGTATGTATGCTTCACGGAGAGGGATCGCTTTTTTTCCTGTAAGCTCTTCACGGTAGTTTTCCAGCAGTGCCTTTGTCGATTTGATTGACCGAATATTACCCACCTTCGCCCGTTGCGCATTTTCATATGCAAGGGCCGTTCGTTCATTCCGGGCGGGCTGACCCGATGCGTCAAGACATGTGCCACGGTAGCGCTTTCCAGCTACCATGAAGTCATAATACCAGGTGCCATTTTTGAAATCCAAGCTCATTGATGAACTCCTTCTTGTTGTTGTGCGCCTTCAGTCTTGTCGAAGGCGCGTTTTGGAATAAATATACTGTAATAACCAAGTATTTCAAGCTCAAAATTGCGATCACAAAATAACCGATTCCCTATATCTGTGCGGTTCCGTCTCCTTTCGTCTCTTTCTTGTTGGTTTCGAGATAGTTCCAGACCCTGGGCGCCAAAACATCCGTCTTCATGTTTTTTAGCTCATTTTCTAAATCATCTTCAATTTCAGAAAGAGCGTGCGCCACCGATTCCTCCGAAATATCATACTCCTGCTTGAAATTTACGATAACCGCCGAGCGCACAGCGAGGTTGGCAGCAATCACGTCGTCAGAGAACCCGCAAAGCATGTCGTCAATGATCGAGATCGCGCGCATTTCATCGTTCATGTAGCGCCAAGCAAGGCGATGATCACGGTGTTTCTTCCCATTGTTCGCCTCGACCTCGTCAAACGGGTCATCTTCATTAAGGCGATTACGTTCTGCACGTGACAGCGGTTGTGTTTTCCAGCCCGTTTCGGGATGCTCCGGATCAAAGGTGGCATGAAATGATGCCTGTTCCCCTCTGGATGTCATACGGACTTTTTCCGGTTGAACTAGCACCTCGATTGTTTTGGCCTTCTCAGCAAGGAAGAGATGGATTGACTGGTCAGCCAACAGCTCCATCAAGCCCGTGCCTTTGTAACCACCATTGCGATTTTCGTGATGGATGAGCACCACGATGGTTTCTTTGGCTTGCAGATAGCGAATTAGAGAGAGGATTTTTCTGAACGGTCCCTCCAAGTGACCGTTGGTTGCCAACGTGGAGAGGTTGTCGAAAAAGACGACCTGGCTTTGGCGCTTCTCGACGAGCTTGATAACTTTTTTCTGGTCTTCCACCATTGTGAGATCGAGGTCTTCTCGGACAAACCTGAACGCGTTTACAGAAACCGTGAAGAAGTATTCGCCCCAGCGTGTGGATCATTCCTACCTCGCGTTGAACAGAGCTTTCGGGCTGGACGGTCGCAAAGCCGAACTCTTCGCTTGACTTCGCTCAATCTGAACTCAACAAAAACATTCAACCCGAGGCGGGGTATTGTGCCCCGCCTCGTTTTACTTCAACCTCAACACAAGAAAGGAACTAATCATGTCCGACCAAAACAATCAAATTCCCTCGCAGCCAGTCTTCATCATGCAGCCTCAGCAACCGCAGAACAGTGACATCTTCGGTGGACTCGGCGGATTCGTCCTCAGCGCCCTTGCAGGGCTTCTGCTCGGTCAGTTCGGTGGCGGAATCGGATTTCCACGCTTTCCTAAACTGTAACACAAAACAAAGGAATCAAGTCAATGAAAAAAACTCTGCTCGGTTTCGTTCTCGGGCTCCTGACGTTTTCGGCCGCCCACGCACAGCAGACGGTCGTGATTGAAAGGCCCGGTATCTTCACGGACTTGGCGACCGCCATCATCGGCGTCCCTGCGGCTTCTGCCGCAGGGATCGTTCAGGGGGTTGTGGAATCAACTGGTGCGCTGATCCACGGATCCGCACAAATCGTCGTTATGCCACCTGCAAGGGCTGTTCCTGCGCCGATTATCGTTACCCCGGCTCCAGTGACGGTAGCGCCTCCAATTGTTATCACACAGGCTCCGGCTGCTGTTCCGACCACCACAATCGTCACGACACATCGCGATGGTACCGTCACGACCGTGACAAGACAGGCCTCAGCGTATGAACTCGGTCCGGTCGTTTTAACGCCTGTGGACCCGACTCATCGCGTCGGGACAAGTCCGCTCGTCAATCCGTACATTTATCGTCCTCGATGACCGAATCCTGGTGTCGTGAACAGAGATTGAACAGAGCCGAGGAGAGAGCGCCCCTTGCCGGAATAGAACCGGCAAGGGGCCTTTGATTTTTAAGAATTGAACTTTAGGCCGTAGTATCCACGGACTCTTGTTCCATTGCGGACGACGTCGTTGCGCCTGGTGCAGCCGAACATATCGAAAATATACTCAGGGAGACTGCCAGTCAGGTACTTACATGAGATGGGCGGCCACCCCTTTTTCATTATGAATTTCCTGAAATCCTCAAGGAGTTCGGATACCGATACGGTATCTTTCTTCCCTCCCACGCACAGGCGAACCTCCAAATATTCCGTTATCGGATCGGATTGCTGTAGCAGATTGCGGACTTTGTTTTTCTGTTCTTTCGACTTGGTGATCTGTCCATCATTTTCAAGCAGAAGCATTGCCCCCTCAACGCCCCATTTTAAAATTCCTGCTCCCTCATTTTCCAGCAGGTAATCATCGAGGTGCAGGATTTTTTCTTTCGGAGGGGGGTTGTTGTAGTTGATGAGGATAATACGACGTGCCCATGCTCCAGCGTCTCCATCCAGCGGAATGCGCAAAGTATTGTTGGACGTTACGATAGCGTTGAACTCGCCGCAGATGTCCGTGACAGTGTTGCTCCCCTTTAGTTCGCCTGTTACGGTGTCATTGCCCGTAATGGCCTTGAGCGTACTGGCTCCTGAGGTGCTAAAGAAATTCGAGGGAACATCCTTCGCAGTGAGCAGGGTCTTGCCCAAAAGGCGTTGGGTCTCAAAGCGACTATCCGCCAGGTGCCTCAGGCGCAGTTCCGTACAGTTTTGGCGATTGACCGCCTTCTCGACGACATTGACGAACGTACTTTTTCCTCCTCCAGGAGTTCCAATCATCAAAAGGAAGGTCTGACTGGAATTGATTCCGAGCAGGCACTGCCCGAAATACAGCTGAAGATGCGCGATGTCATCTTCCGACAAGGCGGGTTCCAGCAACCGTGTCTTGAACTCATTACAGACGGCCGCCTCGTGATATTCAATTTCGGTCCGGTTTCGACTCATGTACTTCGGGTCGAAAGGTTTTAAGACGGGCTTGCGGCATCCGTCTTCCTGTTTAGGGAACGTGATCACGCCATTTTTGCAATGGATGAATGGTTCTCCTTTACGAGCAAAGGCGTTTGTCCGTCCACAACAGTTTTTCGCCTTCATGAACTCCAAAATCTGCCTGATAACCACGACGCCCCTCTTGGCATTAACGATCGAATCTCCCTTTTCCTGAGCGAAAAGCATCATCGTTGTGCTGATCAAATCGGTCATCGACGGCCTATCCTGCGGCTCCCAAAGTCCAGTTTCAGTCGAATAAATGTAAAACATTTCCTCCGATATTTCATAAATCGGATTGTACTTAGCAGCTACGAATCTTGCAAAGAAGTGCTGGTTCAGTACGGGTTTCAGCTTATCTCCGACCAGCAAGGTCGGAGATCCTACCTGTGCGGAGATTTCCTCGCACAGCTCGTCGAAAGATTTTTCACTCATCGGTATGTCCTTTCCTGTTGAGTGCTGCTCCACATAGCCTCATGCTTTACGGGTTTTTCGCTCAAACCAAGCGATTGCCCCGGAGCACAGGAAATAATATACTTCAAAACCAGAAAAAAGCAAACAAGTCATTCTTAATCAACGGGTTGCAATGTAGCACATGGTTGCATGATGGAGCATCCTTTATGGTGCATGGCGTAGATTGATGTAGCCTATATGCTTTGTTTGGAGTTTTTTTAAGTAAATGGCGAACGATTTTTTTTGAGAGAGGAGCGAGGCTCCAGGTGTCCGAACCGTCCGAACTGTCCGTAAGTGATAACCTTTTTCATGGAGCATTTTGTTGTGAGCTCAACTAAACTCACTGCTTTAAAATCTAAAGTTTCGGGAAATTTTCGGGAAATCATATCTCATGTAGCCCTGTTTTGCGCCTTGTTGCGGATTGTGCGTCTCGGACCTGCAAAAAAGAAAAACCGCTGGAATCTTGCTGAATTCCAACGGTTTAGCTTGGTGCAAAATGGTGGGCGTAGTAGAACTCGAATCTACGACCTCCACGATGTCAACGTGGCGCTCTAACCAACTGAGCTATACGCCCTCAAATCAAATTGAGAATGGTATTTACTATACCATCAATTCGCGGAAAGTCAAGACGTTTTTCCAAAAAAAACGGAAAAAAACGCAGAAATCAGCGCGGGAAATACAGCAGAAGCGGGGCACGTCCGTCGAACGCGAGAGAAAACTCCGGCGCGTTCGTCTCGTTCAGCGTGCCGCACCACCAGAAGGGCAGGCGGAGCTTGTCGAGCGGATACACCAGGCCGGTCGCGGTAACCGGCATTTCCGGATGGAAGCTGAAGATCGAGACCCTCGTGCCGACCGGACGGCGGAACGAGGCGGATTTGAGGACGGGCAGGAACGTGCCGTAATCGGTCTCCATGCGGACGTCTGCTCCGGCGGCGGCGAACAGCGGGAGCAGGGACGCGTTGCCAAGCAGATGGTCTTCGCGGCGACCCCCTGCCCCGAGGATCACAATCGACCGCCAGCCGCGCGCCATGCACGCCCGGAATGTCTTCGACAAATCGTTCGTCTCCTGTTCGGATTCGTGGAGGAGGCGCTCCCCGAAACGTTTCTTTAGAGCAGGATCGAGGCTGTCCAGATCGCCGACGACGAGGTCGGGTTCCAGTCCGGCGCGGAGCAGATTAGCAGCGGCGCCGTCGCAGCAGACGATCCGCGCGGCGGCGCGAAGCGTCTCCAGAAGGCATTTGCGACGGGGGAAACTCCCGTTCGCCAGGATGACCGTGTAATCAGCGGAGCCGCTCACAATGGCCTCCGGAACGCGGTTTATTCGGATTGCAGCGCCATCCAGCCCTCGCGTCCGGGAAGTGCGCCGGAACGGATGGAGCCGGACGGGATTGAAGAAACATCCTGCGGCAGGAGGTCGCCGGGCGCGCAGAATTCGATCCCGCGCGCCTTCGCCATGCTGAGGAAATCGTCGAAGAGGTCAGCGCAGATGCCGCCCTCGGCCTCGGCGTGGATGGTCAGCAGGTTCATGCCGTCGGGCGAGGCGGTGGCAAGGAGGCGTTCGTTGTAATTTTCGCGCGTGACGCCGTCGCGGCCGAGCAGTTCGTCGTAGGTCGGCATGTTGAGCGGGATCTGCGGCGTTTCGAGCTGTCTGCCGTCCACGACCGGACGGAAGATGGAGCTGCCGCGGCAGTCGCTGTTGTAACGGAAACGGAACGTCTCCTTGGCTGCGAGCACGGCGTCGGTGGTCTTCCAGCCGGGCGAGGCGGAGCAGACGGGCGGCTTGCCGGTGATGCGTTCGATCTCACCGTAAGCGAGGCGCAGATGCTTCATAATCAGCTCGGGCGAGAACGATGCGATGCGGTTCTGCCACTTGCAGTGGTCCCAGGCGTGAAGCCCGATCTCATGCCCGGAGGCGGCACAGTCGCGCAAGACCTGTTCGTTGCGCCGTCCGATCGCCGGACCGGGCCATGCAGTCCCCATGAGGAGGATGTCCATGCCATACAGCCCGGGAGCGTTCGTGCGGAGCATCTTGAACAGGAAGGTCGGCTTCAGCAGACGCCACAGGTTGCGTCCCATGTTGTCCGGGCCGACCGAGAAGAAATACGCCGCGCGGACGCCGTGGCGGTCCATCGTGCGCAGGAGGGACGGCACCCCCCTGCGCGTGCCGCGGAACGTATCGACGTCTACGCGGATGGCGATCTTCATTTCTTGATCCCGAATTCGCCGGAGGAAATGGCCTGCTGGAGGAAGAAGTCGAGCGTCTGCTTGATGGATTCGCGCAGAGGCACGACGGGTTTCCAGCCGCAGTACTTCATGGCGTTGCGGATGCTGGGCTTGCGATGCTGGCAGTCCTGATAGCCCGCGCCGTAGAAGGTGCCGCTTTCGACTTCCTTGCAGCCGGCGAACGGCGGGAATTTCTTGCGGAGCGGATGCTCGTTGAAGAGTTCGACGAGGATTTCGGCGAGCTCCTTGATGCTGGCTTCGTTGTCCGGGTTGCCGATGTTGATGATCTTGCCGTCGCAGAGACCGTCCTTGTTCTCGATGATGCGGAACAGGCACTCGATGCCGTCGGTCACGTGCGTGAAGCAGCGTTTCTGCGCGCCGCCGTCGATGAGCAGGATCGGGTTGCCCTGCACCAGGTTCAGGATCAGCTGGGTGATGGCGCGGGAGCTGCCGATGCGGGCGGAGGAGAGAGAGTCGAGTTTCGGTCCCATCCAGTTGAACGGGCGGAAGAGGGTGAACTTGAGGCCGCGGGACGCACCGTAAGCCCAGATCACGCGGTCGAGCATCTGCTTGCTGCAGGAGTAGATCCAGCGCTGCATGCGGATCGGGCCGAGGATGAGGCGGGAATTGTCCTCGTCGAAGTTCTCGTCGTCGCACATGGCGTAGACTTCGGAGGTGGAGGGGAAGATGATGCGCTTGTTGTACTTGGCGCAGTAGCGGACGATCTTCAGGTTCTCCTCGAAATCAAGCTCGAAGACACGGAGCGGATTGCGCGTGTATTCGATCGGAGTGGCGATGGCGACCAGCGGCAGGACCACGTCGCACTTGCGGACGTGGTATTCGATCCACTCGTGGTTGATCTGCACGTCGCCCTCGAAGAAGTGGAAGTCCGGATGGGACAGCAGGTCGGTGATGTAACCGCTGCGGAGATCCATGCCGTACACCTCGTAGTTGCCGTCGTCGAGCAGACGCTTGCTGATGGCGCTGCCGATGAAGCCGTTCACGCCCAGGATCAGCACGCTCTTCTTGCGTTTCGGGCCGACGATCGGGGAATTGGTGAGGATCATCTTCGGGGTGAAACGGCTGTCCGCGGCGAGCTGTTCGCCGGTCGTGTACAGGCCGCCGTCCTTCTGCGCGAAGTTCACCTGCACGGCGCCCTTGCCGCAGGCGATCACGAACGGTGCGACGGAGACGATGGTGCCCGCCGGGGCTTTCTTCTTCAGCGGCACGACGGTGACATCCCAGATGAAGTATTTCTGGGCGGCGATGAACGTGAACGCGCCGGGGAAGGGACGGGTCACGCCGCGCACGAGATTGCGGACCGCAACGGCATCCTTCGTCCAGTCGATGAGGCCGTCGGCGGGGCAGCGGTGCCCGAAATACGTGGCCTGCTTTTCATCCTGCTTTTTGCCTTTCGCCTTGCCCGCGAGCACGGAGGGCAGGACTTTCCTGAGCAGTTTTTCGGCGGCGGCTGCTGCCTTCAGGTGGGCGTCCTTCGCGGTGTCGGAATCCGCGATCGCGAACTTCTCCTGCGCCACGATATCGCCGGCGTCGACCTTCGCGGTCATTTTGTGGAGCGTCACGCCCGATTCCCTTTCGCCGTTGATGACGGCCCAGTTCAGCGGGGCGCAGCCGCGGTATTTCGGGAGGAGCGAGCCGTGGAGGTTGAACGCGCCCTTCTTCGGGATGGCGAGGATGTCCTTGCCGATGACCTTGCGGTAGTAGAACGAGAAGATGAAGTCGGGAGCCATCTTTTTGATGCGTCCGACCCAGAGCGGGTGGTTGACGTCTTCGGGCGCGAAGACCGGGATGCCGAGGGCGGCGGCGGTTTCGGCGACGGAACGGAACCAGAGGTTTTCGTTGGGATCGTCAGCGTGGGTGAAGACGGCCTGAATGGTCACGCCGGCCTTGACGAGCTGTTCGATGCCGATGCATCCGATGTTGTTGTAAGCGAAGACGACAGCTTTCATGCGATGTCACTCCTGTTCTTTGGGTTGTGTATTGTTTTTGCGATGAATCGATTCGATGAAGAATTGAGGGCGGGCGCGCGAGTTCAGGTGGATCTTGCCGATGTACTCGCCCAAAAGCCCCATGGACGCGAACTGTCCGCCGATGAGCACAAAGACGACGGCAAACATCGCGAACGTACCGAACGCGCCCCAGTCCTTGTCAATCTGGGAACGGATGAAGACGTAGAGGCCGAACAGCACGCCGAACACGCCGACGCCGAACCCGAAGAAGGTAAGCAGGCGCAGCGGGAACGTGCTGGTGCCGGTGAGAAGGTCGTACTGGAGCGCGATGAGCTTCATCACGCTGTACTTGGACTCGCCTGCGGCGCGCTCGGCGTGCTTCACATGCACCTCGACCGACTTGCGCGCGTAGGTCATGGCGAGCATCGGGATGAACTTGCCGTTCTCGTGGCACAGCAGGACCGCGTCCACGACGTTCCGGCTGTAGCCGCGGAGCATACAGCCGTAGTCGGTCATGGTCTTGCCGTTGCAGAGCTTGCGGACCATGAGGTTGACCATCTTCGAGCCGAATTTGCGGAAGAACGTGTCCTGGCGGTTTTCGCGGATGGAGCCGACGACGTCGTAGCCCTCGCGCAGTTTTTCCAGGAGCTTGTGAATCTCTTCCGGCGGGTTCTGCAGGTCGGCGTCGAGCGTGACGACGTACTTGCCGCGGGAGGTCTGGAACCCGGCGGTCACGGCGGCGTGCTGGCCGAAGTTCGAGGTCAGGATCACGCCCACGATGCGCGGGTCTTTCTGCGACGCCTCGATGATCATTTCCATGCTGCGGTCGGCGCTGCCGTCGTCCACGAGGATGATCTCGGTGGTGCAGTCCAGCTTGTCGCAGGCCGCGGTCGTGCGGGCGATGAGCTCCTTCAGGTTTTCCTCCTCGTTGTAGACCGGAATGACGAGGGAGAGTTCGATTTCGGGCGTTGTCATGGTTGCGGGGTCCCTTCTGTTCCGTCCGTTTCGGCGGGCTGAGCATTGGATTTGGGTCTTGAATAGAATATCACGACTTGTTTTTCAGTCAGCTTATCGAGTTTGCGCTGAAGTTTTGCATTTTCGGGGTCGGCGGCCAGAGCGGCTTTAAGCCGTCTCTCCCGGCGCAGGGCCGGCTCGCTGAGTCCGGAGCCATCACGATAACAGATATCCGTCAAATACCTGTACATCGGGGAAGACGTGGGATAATTCCTCGGTTCAGGCGAGTTGTTCTGGTATTCAATAATGCGGAGCACCCACTCTCCTCGCGTGATCACCATGCCGCCGTGTTCCTTCACTTCATGCAGAAACTCCATGAACTCCTCCGGGCCCTTGATGTCGACCGTGTCGGAAATGAACGTGCGGTTGGAATCGTCGAGCTTCTCCAGCGAGAACATCTTCACCGGCGCGGGAAGATCCAGGTAGAACGCCAGTTCCGCGCCATTGGACGAGCCGAAAAACGCCACGCGGTTGATATAGTCCGGGTCCTTCGCAAGGATTTCCTTCAGCAAGGCGGCCTGCTTGCGCAGGAAAGGGGCGGCCGGTTCGATGGATTTGGTCCGGCTCAGCTGCGGGATCAGGAAGGAGAAGACGGTGAACAGGACGAACGCTACGAACGGGACCACACGGTTCAGAGGATCGGCGACGGGCGCGAAAACACCCTCGGCATTTTCCTGTTTGAATTTCTTCCGCGAACGTCGCCAGAAGATCAGGAACCCGATCCCGACGATGAGGGCGAACGGAGCAAGGGCCGCGGACAGCAACACGTCCAAATCCCTGCTTCCCATCGGAATGTATCGGAGAGGACTGGCCTTTCCGGTAGCTAAACCAATGTAGTCGATGAAGGTGATCCCCGGAGCCAGGACGGCAAACACGATCAGGAGGATGGCTGCCGCCGGGATCAGCGCGTCCACGAGCTTTGCGAATTTGTCAGTAATCCTCCGCAGGAACGTCCAGCTTTCGGCGGGCTCGGAGAACCATGCGGCGGTGAAGAGCGCGCACCACGGCACGATCGGCAGGATGTAGTACGACCGGCGCGACCGCGAGGCGGAGAACAGGATAAAGATGAACACCATCGAGGCGAACAGCCACAGCGTGTCCTTCGAACCATGTTTGCGCTGGATGAGCCCGTGGATGAAATCAATGACCGCGAAGATGAAGAAAGGCGTCCATGGGATCATCAGGCGCGGCAGATACAGGAAATACACGTAGAACGGGTCCTTGTTGTGGTCCCAGGGATTGAATACGCGCATCAGGTTCTCGCGGAACACCAGCACGATGCCGCTCGCGCCGTAATGCTCCGAGGTCAGCGCCTCCAGCACGAACGGCACGGCGTACAGGCAGAGACCGCCGAGAAAGAACGCGAGGAAGAATTTCCAGTTCAGATGCACCCGGAACGATTTCCGGACGACGCAGTCGATGAGCGCGAGGGCGGGCGGGATGACGAACGCGGGCAGCCCCTTGGTCTGCGCCCCGACCGCGCAGCACGCCCAGAACGCGAAATACGCCCAGAAGGACGGCGTCTCCCGGTGGTGCAGATACACCGTGACAGCCATCACGATGAAGACCGTCTGCTCCATGTCGGCCTCGGCGAGGCGGCCCCAGACGATGAACGAATACGTGCTGAGCAGGATCCAGCCCGCCAGGTACGCCGTGCGCTCCGAATAGAACTTGCGCGCGACGGAAATGATGCAGCCGAGCCCGGCAAGCGCGAACAGTGCGCTCGGAAGACGTACGGACAGCTCGGTGACGTGTCCGCCAGCGAGCTTCGAAACGATCGCGGCGAACCAGTAGCTGACGAGCGGCTTGTCGAAATACGCCTGGCCGTTGATGCGCGGATGCAACCAGTCTCCGGTCATGAGCATTTCACGGACGACCTCGAACCAGCGAGCCTCCGAGCGGATGGCGGGGTAGATGCCGAGCCCGAGGAAAAGGACGAAGCAGGCGAACACCCAGAACGTGATCCACTTCGCATTTCTGCGAATCGAGGGGATCAGCGTGTCGCTGCACTTCTGAAACCGCATCAAGTCAAACCCGCCCGCCACAGTCTTACCTCGCCAGGATATCTTTGCAGGTATTGATCACGTCATCGACGTCGGCGTCGGACATGCCGGGGAAGAACGGCAGCGAGAAGATGCGCTCACTGTTCCACTCGGTGTTCGGCAGCGCGCCAGCCGGGACGGGGCAGGCTTCGCGGTAGTATTTCTGGCCGTGGACGCAGCGGAAATGCAGCCCGGTGCCGATATTGCGCTTCTTGAGCTCGGACATGAAGTCGTCGCGCGTGATGCCGGTCCTGTCGATGTCCAGACGCACGACCATCAGATGGTAGGAATCCTTGTACTCGTACGCGGGCTGCGCCAGCGGGATCAGCTCGGGGATGTCCGCAAGGCGTTCGCGGTAGAGCGCCGCCAGGTGGCCGCGTTCGGCGTTCATGCGGTCTATGCGCGTCAGCTGGGTAATGCCCAGGACCGCCTGCATGTCCGGCATGTTGAACTTGAAACCGGGTTCGACCACCTGCGCCTGCGGAGCGCGGCCCATGGTCTGACGGTCGTAGGCGTCGACGCCGAGGCCGTGGAACTTGAGACTGCGGACGCGGTCGGCGAGCGCGGAATCGTCCGTGGTGAACATGCCGCCCTCGCCCGTAGTGATGTTCTTGATCGGGTGGAACGAGAACATCACGTGTCCGCGCTTGCCGATGCGTTCGCCCTTGAACTCGGCGCCGAGGGCGTGCGCGGCGTCCTCGATGAGCATGACGTTGTGCTTGGCGGCGACGGCGCGGATTTTGTCAAGCTCCAGCACGCCGCCCGCAAAATGGACCGGGACGATCGCCTTCGTGCGCGGCGTGATCGCCGCCTCGATCGCGTCCGCCGTGATCATGAGCGTATCGCGGTCGCAGTCTACGAAGACCGGCTTCGCGCCGTACAGGGAAGCGACGTTCGGCAGGGAGACCCACGTCATGGATGGCGTGATGACCTCGTCGCCGGGCTTCAGGCCGAGCGCGCGGAACAGCACCTCCATGACGGACGTCTCGGACGTCATCGGAATCGCGTACTTCGCGCCGGTGTAGGCGCAGAAAGCCTTTTCGAATTCGGCGTTCTTCGGACCGGTGGTGATCCAGCCGGAACGCAGCACATTGGCGACCTCGGAAATCTCCCATTCCTGGATCGAGGGCTTGGAGAAAGGCAGAAATGTTTCGCGCATAAAAAAAGTATCCTGTCTAATTTGTTGCGATGGTATTGATATAATATAGCTCTATAATTGAAGATATGCAAGCGCGCCCGCGCGAATCGCGGCAAAAAAAACGGAAAAGATTGCATGGCAGCGCCGAATGGATCGGAATCCGTCGGGAAAAGACGCACGGACACGAAAAAAGACGGCACGCCGGGGAGGGCATGCCGTCTTGCGGAATCAGTTCGGGGGAGATCAGGCCTTGACCGCCTCGTCTTCCTTCTTCGCGTCTTCCGGGCCTTCGGAGGAGATGTTGCGCTCTTCCTTGTGCCAGTAGGCGGTGATCATGGGGGAGACGAAGATGGAGGAGTAGCAGCCGGCCACGTTGCCGATCAGGATGACCGCCACGAAGTCGCGGATGCCGTCGCCGCCGAAAATCAGCTGGCAGATGAGGACCAGCATGACGCAGACGGAGGTCAGGATGGTACGGGCGAGCGTCTGGTTCAAGCTCAGATCGACGATCTGGAAGTAGGTAAGGCCCTTGCGCGTGGCGAGGTTCTCGCGCTGACGGTCGAAGATCACGATGGTGTCGTTGACCGAGTAGCCGATGAGGGTCAGCAGCGAGGCCACCACCTGCAGCGAAATCTGGCCGCCGAAGAGGAGGTACAGGCCCGTCGCCACGATCACGTCGTGGATCAGGGCGATGTTCGCGGCGATGGAGTACGAGAACTGGAAGCGGATGACCATGTAGATGATCATGCCGATCATGGCGCAGATGAGAGCCTTGATGGCGGACTTGGTGAACGCCGCGCCGATCAGAGCGCCGAGTGTGGACTCGGAGAGTTTGGTGAGCTTCACGTCGGGGTACGCTTCGTCGAGCTTCCGGATCAGCGTGTCGGCGTTCTCCTGGGAGACATTGCCGGTGCCGCGGTCGCGCACGACGAGCTCCAGCACGCTTCTGCCGTCGACGTTCTCCTCGTCGGTGATCTTCTTGTAGGTGGCCTTGGCGTCGTAGCCTTCCTTCTCCAGGACCTTTTCGATCTCGGTGGCGGGAATCTGCGCCATGGTCTTGTCTTTCGGGACGTAGCTGACGATCAGCTGGGTACCGCCCGTGAAATCAATGCTGAGGGCGTCGCGTCCGCGCACGAAAACCGTGACGAGCGAGACGACGATCAGGCAGGCGGAAATGCCGAATCCGACGAAACGGAACTTGATGAAGTCGAAGTGCGGATGCGGCAGGAACATCATCATGTTGATCTTCTTGAGCTTCAGCGGGAGCATCAGGAAGAATTCGAAGAGCAGGCGGGAGAGGAAGACCGCCGAGAACATGGTCGTGAAGATACCGATGACCAGCGTCATGGCGAAGCCCTTGATCGCGCCGGTGCCCTGCCAGTAAAGGATGGCGCCGGTGAAGAGGGTCGTCACGTTCGAGTCGAAGATGGCGGAGAAGGCGCGGTCGAAACCGGTCTTCACTGCGTATTCGAGCGACTTTCCGGCGGCCTGTTCCTCGCGGATGCGTTCGTAGATCAGCACGTTGGCGTCGACGGCCATACCGAGGGTGAGGATGATGCCGGCGATGCCGGGGAGCGTCAGGGTCACGTCGAACGCCGCCATGGCGCCGAGCAGCACGCCCGTGTTCACGAGCAGGGAGATGTTCGCCACGAGGCCGGCGAGACGGTAGTAGATGAGCATGAAGATCATCACGAGCGCTGTGCCGAGGATGCCGCTGTAGATACTCTTGCGGATGGTCTCCTGGCCGACCGTGGCGTCGATGTCGGAACGGGACGCGATCGTGATCACGAAGGGCAGACTGCCGCTCTTCAGGGCGTCGGAAACGCTCTTGGCTTCATCCTGGGAGAAGGAGCCGGTGATGCGCGCCGTGCCGCCGTCGATCTTGGAGAGCAGGGTCGGCGCGGAGTAGAGCTGTCCGTCGAGCACGATGGCGAGACGTTCGCCGACGTGCTTGCCGGTGACCTCGCCGAACTGCACGGTGCCTGCGGTGTTGAAGAACAGCAGGATCTCTCGCTGGCCGAACTCGTTCATGGTCACGTAGGAGTCCTTGATGTTGTCGCCTTCCATCTGGACGGTCGTTTCAACAAGGGTGTAGTCCGTGTACAGGTTGTTGTGGTCGTCGCGGCGTTCCTCGGCGAGGAATTCGGCCTCGGACGGGGTGTCGGGATAGGAATCGGGATCGCCGCCCTGCGCGAGGTAGGCCATGAACTTCGGCACCTCGGAGTCATTGTTCGGGTGGACGAGGCGGAACTCAAGTTTCGCGGAACGGAGGATCAGCTTTTCGAGGTTGGCGCGGTCGTCGGAGTTGACGGACGGCACACGCACAGAGACGAAATCCTGACCGGCAGGGGAAATCTCCGTTTCGAAGAAGTTCTGCGCTTCCAGACGCTTGCGGAGCGTTTCGATGGCGTTGTCGCGGAAGGAATCGAACTGCGAGCTGTCCATCTCCTTGTCGGCCTGCAGGTGCAGGAGGAATTCGGCGCCGCCGTTGAGGTCGATACCGAGGCGGATCGCGCCGGAGGCGTTCTTGCGGACCAGGGAAATCACATCGCCGTTGTTCTGAAGCTTCTGCGCCTTCACGATGTTCGGCTTCACGAAGTGGACGAGGTCGACGGAATACGCGGCGGAACCGTCTTCGGACGGCATCTTGATCTCGCGGGCCGCGGCTTCCAGGGCGGTGGAGGGATACAGATACTTGATCTTGTCTTCCTGCTGGAGAGCTTTCGCGCGTTCGACAACCTTTTGGACGGTCGGATCGGCGGGATTTGCGAGCAGTTTGTTGAACGTCTCGTAGAAATCGCTCTGCTTCAGCGGGAACATGGCCGCAACGAACACGCCGATCACGGCCAGCGCAAAGACGCAATAAATGGCGAATGTGCTCTTGCTGTTCTTCATTTCTTCGTCACCTCGGCTTTCGTCGTGTCGGCGGCGTCAGCGGCGGGCGTGATGACCTGCGCGACGGCGGAACGGGAAATCGCGATCTGGACGTTGTTCGCGACCTTCAGCATGAACTGGTCCTTCTGGACTTCAGCGATCTCGCCGATGATGCCGCCACTGGTCATGATCTTCGTGCCCTTGCGGATCGAGTTCATCATCTCTTCGCGTTTCTTCTTTTCCTTGCTGCTGGTGCGCATGGATATCGCGATCATAACGCCGATCAGGATGATGAACGGGATCATCATCATGCCGGAGGACGGAGGCGGAGCCTGCTGCTGTCCGGCGTCGGAAGCGGGCGCGCCGGACTGCGCGGTAGTGGTTTCTGCGGCAGGAGCGGCGGCGGTCGCGGTCACGGAACCGTCGGCAGCCTGCGCGAAAACGACAAAGGAAGTGTTTGCCATGTTCAAGACTTTCTGTTATGTTGAAGCTAAAATTGTATGCGTAAAACTATAATATACACCCATTTTCCGAAGAAACAAGATTTTTTCCCGAAAAAAAGCGAATTTCTTTATAAAAAGAATATGCAAACAGGTGTGTCAGGCATGGGCCCAAATGAAAATGGAAACCGATATGGCAGGCCGTATTGTCCGGAGAAAAAGACGAAACAGAAGCCGGGATCTCCCGTGACCCCGCGGATCACGCCGGATTAAATCAGACAATCATTCAGAAAAACTCCCCAAGTTTCAGTTAAAAGGAACTTGTTTTTAACTGAAACTTGCGTGTATTATGCGTATACGCGAAGAACAGCTCCAGACTCATGCAGGACAGGCTTGGATACTCACTTACTTTTTGGGCTTCTTCGCGGCGGATTTCGGGGCCAGGACGACGGCGCCGAGCCAAGGGAGACGGAGCGTAATGAACTGCTTCTGACCGTGGTATTCGCCGGGTGTGGAGACCATCTTCTGTCCGTTCAGCAGTCCGGTCCCGCCGTATTCCTCGCGGTCGGTGTTGAACACCTCGACCCATTCGCCGGGAAGCGGGACGCCGATGTTGAAGTTGTCTCGCACGACCGGAGTCAGGTTCAAGATCACGACGAGCGGCGATTTGCGCTGTTTGTCCCAGCGAATGAAGGAATATATCGACTGCCTGAAGTCGCCTCCGTCAAGCCACTGGAACCCGGCGGGCGTGAAATCGTCTTCCCACAATGCCGGCTGACCGAGGTAGAACCTGTTCAGATCGGCGACCATGTGATGAACAGAATCATGCGCGGGATATTTGAGCAGAAGCCAGTCGACCGACTGGTTGTTGCAGTTCCACTCGATCACCTGCGCGAACTCGCCGCCCATGAAGATGAGCTTCTTGCCCGGATGCGTGGCCATCAGGACATACATCGCGCGCAGGTTGGCGAATTTCTGCACGTAATCGCCGGACATGCGGCCGAAGAGGGAGAGCTTCCCGTGGACGACCTCGTCGTGGCTGAGCGGCAGAATGAAGTTTTCGGAGAACGCGTAGCAGATGGAGAACGCGAGCTGGCCGTGGTGGTAGCTGCGGTAGATCGGGTCCAACTTGAAATAATCGAGCGTGTCGTGCATCCAGCCCATGTTCCACTTGAACGTGAATCCGAGGCCGCCGACGTAGATCGGACGGGAAACGCCCGGCCAGGAGGTGGATTCCTCGGCGATCATGGAGATGCCGGGGAAGAGTTTGTGCGCCAGCTCGTTCAGGTGGCGGATGAACGCGATCGCCTCGAGGTTTTCGCAGCCTCCGTACTGGTTCGGGATCCATTCGCCGTCGTTGCGGGAATAGTTGAGGTAAAGCATGGAGGCGACAGCGTCGACGCGGAGACCGTCGGCATGGTAGTGTCCGAGCCAGAAAAGCGCGCTGCCGATCAGGAACTGCCGCACCTCGTTGCGCCCGAAATTGAAGATGTAGGTGCCCCAGTCCTTCTGTTCGCCCTTACGCGGATCGGCGTGCTCATAGAGCGCCGTACCGTCGAACCGTCCGAGCGAGAATGTATCCCGCGGAAAATGAGCGGGGACCCAGTCGAGGAAAACGCCTATGTTGTGTTCGTGCATGTAATTCACGAACCAGGCGAAATCCTCCGGAGAACCGTAGCGCGCGGTCGGCGCATAGAACCCGGTCACCTGGTAACCCCACGACTGGTCCAGCGGATGCTCCATCACGGGGAGCAGCTCCACGTGTGTATAGCCCATTTTCTGAACGTAATCGGCAAGCGCGACGGCAAGCTCACGGTAGTTGTTGAACGTTTCCTTCACCTCGGGCAGCTTCAGCCCGGGGCCGCCCCATGTGCCGAGGTGCACCTCGTAGATGTTCATGGGGCTGTCGACCGGGTTCGTCGCGGCACGCTTCTTCATCCAGGCGTCGTCGGTCCACTTGAACGGCTCCGCCTGAGCGATGATGCCGGCGTTGTTCGGACGCAGCTCGGTTTTCTGCGCATACGGGTCGAGCTTCAGGACAATGGAACCGTCCAAGCCTTTTACCTCGAATTTGTACACGTCGCCCGGTTTGAGGCCGGGGATGAAAAGCTCCCAGATGCCGGAGAGCCCGAGCATGCGCATCGGATGCCGCCGTCCGTCCCAGCAGTTGAAATCGCCGACCACGGAAACGCGCTGTGCATTCGGAGCCCAGACCGCGAACGAAACGCCCTCGACTCCGCCGAGATTCCGGACATGCGCTCCCATCACGTCGTAGACGCGCTGGTGTTCGCCCTGGTTGAAGAGGTATATATCCATCTCGCCGAGCGTCGGCAGGAAGCAATACGGATCGGGCGAGGTGAACGTGCTGTCCGCGTATTTTTTCTCGACCTGATATGCGAACAGATTCTTTCTTCTCGCGAAGAAACAGGTGTATATCCCCTGTTCATTTTCCCTCGTCATCGGATAACGTCTGTTTCCGGCGATGACAGTGACGGATTCCGCCTCGGGATCGTACACGCGGACCATGACACCGCCGGAGACCTGATGCATGCCGAGGAATTCGTGCGGATTGCGGCATGATCCCTCAAGTATCTCGTTCATGACCGGATTTTCCTGCGTGTCGGGAATCTTTTTCATGACAAACGTCCTCCTTTAAGGCGGATGATCACCGGGCGTTCAGAAAGAACAGGATGAAGTAGAAAACGAAAGAATTGACAATCAGGCTGTCAACAAGGTCGAAAAGTCCGCCGATTCCAGGTAGAAAATGACCGGAATCCTTCACGTTGCACGTGCGTTTCAGGCTGGATTCCGCCAAGTCGCCCACCATGCCGCCGAAGAACAGGAAAACACCGATGATCGTCATCTTGAAGTAGCCGAAACCGTCCCACCATTCGTAGCCGTTTCGCTGGTTGGAGCAGATCGTGTAGATCGTGAGCGTGACCGCAACGGATAAAATGAGCCCGCCAATGAGGCCTTCCCACGATTTCGCGGGACTAATGGAAGGTACAAGCTTGTGATTTTTCCCATGTGAAATCGTATTACACAACGATCCGGTGAGATAAGCGCCGATGTCGCCGCTCTTCGTGCCGAGGATGAACAGCAGGAATGTCGCCGGGATGTTTCCGGGAAAATTATAGGTATAATAGATGCCGCAAATGAGCTTGAGGGCCATGGAGAACAGGAAGAAGACGGCAAATCCGTTGATCGCGGCACGCAGCAACTCCTGATTTTTATTCGTGGAGAGCACGATCATCCAGAAAAAGAACGCGAAAAGAACAAAGTCGGAAACGCCCCACCAGTACGGGAAAACCTGATTCGTCTGGACATGTCTGTTGATTTGAGTGACAGTAAAGACCACGACCAGAACAAGCGCGGAGGAAATGAACCATTTGAGTCCCTTGAACTGCTTCGGGCCGTTCAGCATCCCGCAGGTTTCCCATGATGCGCCAAATCCTAAAAAAGCGCAGAGAACCGTGAAAAACCACTTTCTGGCGTCATAAGGAAGGAAAACCGCGCCCGCCAGAAGGGCAAGAAGAATAACGGAACTGAACGTGCGTTTTGCAAGCGTGGACATAGATTATCTGCCTCCGAATCTGCGTTTCCGGCCGTAATATGCCTGAACCGCCTTGTCGAACTCGTTAATATCGAAATCCGGCCATAAGGTCTTCGTAAAATAAAACTCGCTGTAGGAAATCTGCCACAGCAGAAAATTGCTCACACGCTCTTCGCCGCTGGTACGGATCAGCAGGTCGGGATCCGGCACCTCGGGAAGATACAAATGGTCCGCCACTGTCTTTTCCGTTATATCTTCAATAGAAAGCGTTCCATTTTTCACCTCATTTGCAATGGATTTCACGGCATCCGTGATCTCCATGCGCGAACCGTAATTGAGCGCAAGAATGAACGTGCGCGTAAATTCTTTTGCAGTCTCGCGTTTCACTTTGTCGAGGCGGACACGGCAGGGTTCCGGCAACGCGGAAATATCGCCGGTCGTGAGGAGCCGGACTTTTTCCTTCAGCAGGACTTCAAGGTTGTCGTCAAGGAAGCGAGCCAGAATATTCATCAACGCATCGACTTCCTCCTTGGAACGTTTCCAGTTCTCCGTGCTGAACGCATACAGCGTAACGTATCGGACGGATTCGTAACGGGAAATAAAATTCATGAAGTCCACGACACGATTCGCACCGGCCAGATGGCCTTCCTTACGCTCAACGCCGTGCTGCTTCGCCCAGCGTCCGTTACCGTCCAGGATGACGGCTACATGTCTGAGTTCATTCGCCTGCGCCATAGAACCTTTCCTCCAGCATCATCGCCAAAGCATGATAGATCGGCAGATGGTATTCCTGCACACGATAGGCTTCCCGTGCCGGGACGTCCAGTATGAAATCGGCATATTTTCTGCATACGCCCTCTTCATTGTTTCCGGTCAGGAGATAGGTGGAAATCCCCAGTACACGGGCAACTTTGAAGAGATTGAGGATATTTTTTGCATTACCGGAAGTCGTGATCCCGAGTACGGCATCGCCTTTTTTCCCGAAGATATACAGCTGCTGGGCGTATGTCATGAGCGGATCGACGTCGTTTGTGTAGGCCGATGCAAGCGCCGGATGACCGTTCAGAGAAATCGCCCGGAAGCCTCTTTGCAGTCTTTCCGAATAATTTTCACCGGGATAGGCGGCTTCCAGAGCTTCGCTGAGATCGGACGGGATATGCCGGCGGCTTAGGAACCCTTTTCCGAGCTCGGCAATAAAATGCTCTGCGTCAGAACAACTTCCGCCATTTCCGCAGATAAATAACGTTTTGTCCTTGAAAAAAACGTTTTCCAGGTTAAAATATAATGTATGGATTTTTTCCGCCGAATCCCGGAGATCGGGATACCGGGCCAAAAGAGTATCCATGTGCTTCTTGACATTGTTGTTCATATCCATGTTCGTCACCTGCCAACAGGGGTTAAATAAAAATCTACAGTGTTAATAGAACACCGTTTCCGAACAAAGTCAAACCATTTTGTGAACATCTTCCGAAAAAAGTGTTTGAAGCGGGAACGGCGGGTTGTTGACATATTGACAGCCCCTATTTCTATTACATTTGCTCAATTCAGGTTAAAATCATATCAGAAACCAATTTCAATAACTTTTCCGGACGGCACAGAAATGTCCGCCGGAAGATCGGAGGCAACCCACCATGAAAATCAAGATTTCCAGAGAGACCATGCTTAAGGCACTGCAGAAGGTCGGCAATATCGTCAATACGCGCAACACCCTTCCCGTGCTTTCCAATATTCTATTCGAAGCGGCCGACGGCAAGCTCAAACTCACCGGAACCGACCTTGAGATCCGCATGGAGACCGTAGTCGACGCCGAGGTCATCGAGGCCGGCGAGACCACGCTTCCCGCCAAGAAGATGCTCACGCTCGTTTCCAAGTTCCGCGGCGAGTTCATCGAGATCGAAAGCGGAGACAATTTCCACTCCACGATCAAATGCGGCACCGCGTCCATCATGCTCCTCGGACTCAATCCCGCCGATTATCCGAAGAAGGACGATGTCAAATTCATCCGTTCTTTCTCCATGAAGCAGGCCGACATGGCGGTCATCATCGAACGCATCGCATACGCCGCCAGCCTCGAAGATTCCCGCAAAGTTTTACAGGGTATTCTGTTTTCTGTCCGCGACGGCAAATTCACGGCGGTCGCAACCGACGGCAAACGTCTCGCCCTCTGCGAAAAAGTCTTCGAGGAGCTTCCCGAAGGTTCCGAAGGCGACATCATCATCACGCAGAAAGCCGCGAACGAGCTCAAACGCCTCCTCGAAAAGGAAGGTGAAGTTGCGATCAATATCGCCGAAAACCAGGTCGTGTTCGAGGTCGGAGCATCGGTGATCACGTCCAAGCTCATCGAAGGCAATTACCCGAACTATCGCCAGGTCATTCCGACCTCCTTCAAGCAGACGGTTACCGTCTCCTGCGAAAGCGTGATCTATGCGCTTGAGCTCATTTGCGTGACCCTTGCGGAAAGCGGTTCGCCGAAAGTGTCCCTCACGTTCAAATCGGACAGCATGCTCTTCGAAACGAACAGCAATATCGGCGAAGGCCGCGAGAGCGTACCCATCCAGTACGACGGCGAAGAGATGTCCGCTTCGTTTAACTCGAACTTCTTCCTGGATCCCTTCAAGCACATTCAGGTAGACAACGTGTTCATCAAGGTGAACGACGTCATGAGCCCGATCGCGATCGAAAGCGGCGACGGCTTCCTGTACGTCATCATGCCGATGAGGAACAAGTAAGAACAGCAAGTCATGCGGCGCAACAGTACAATCCGGTCAATTGTACTGAAACAATGTGCTGAAAGTCCTGCCGTAAGCTCAAACCGTGCATGCGGCGGGACTTCCGTATTCAATCACTTCATTTTCAGTAATTTTTCCGCAGGGATACCATGGTAAATTCGCTGGTTCTACAGAATTTCCGGTTATTTGAATCGGTGTCCCTGCGTTTTGAGGCGCCGACCGTGTTTCTCTGCGGTTCGAACGGGCAGGGAAAGACCAGTCTGCTTGAAGCCTTATTTTATTTGGCGAATTTGAGGTCATTCCGTACTTCGCGCACTTCGGAAATGATCAGGCTTCATGCGCCGTACGCGATCATGGGAGCTTCCGTTTCGTTCCGGAACTGGTCGCGTCAGCTCGCGGTCGAGCTTGGCGAAACACGGAAACTGGTCGTGGACGGAAAACATGTCACGCGTGCCAGCGAGTTTGCCGAATCGTTCAATACGGTCACGTTTCTGCCGGATGATCCTGAGATCATCACCGGGCGTTCCCAGGTCAGGCGGAAATTTCTTGATATGTTCATTTCCATGCTGGATCACGGTTATTTTACCGCGTTGCAGGCGTATTACAACGGCGTCAAAAACAGAAACTGTCTGCTGCGGATGAAGGATGCGAGCAACGATGTGATCCGGTCGTACCATCCGGCGCTTGCCAAATACGGCGCGGAGATCGTTCAGGCGCGTGAAATCCATCTCAGAATCTTATCCGATTTCATGCGGAATATCATGGCGGAATTGAAGCCGGAACTCGCCGATTTGCAGTTGAAATTACGGACAATCCACGAGCTTTCCGACCCGAAAATCTTTGAAGAAAAATTGGAGCGCAATTTGGAAAAAGACAGGTTGAACGGATACACCACAACCGGGCCGCATCTTGATGATTTCGATTTTGTCGCGGACGGAAAATCATTGAAACTTTACGGTTCCCGCGGACAATGCCGCGCCGCATCGTTCGCGTTGAAGGAAGCGGAATTTGATATCGTCAAAAATCATTCGATGTCAAAGGATAATACAGTCGTTATCGTGGATGACGCTACCGGCGATCTTGATAAGAAGACGCAGGAAGCATTCTATCATAAGATATCGGAAGCAAAACAGGTATTCTGTTCCTTTACGGAAATCCCTGATAATCCTTTGACACAACATTCACAGATCGTTCATATTACAGCCGGACGCGCTGTTTAAGCAAGACAGGAGAAATACTATGGCATCCTACAATTCCATCATCTGCCGCTACAACGAGATCGCGACAAAGGGAAACAACCGGAGCATGTTTGAAAATACATTAATCCGCAATATGAAACGCATGACGAAGGACCGTGTTCCGGGTCTGAATTATGTGAAAATGCGCGGCCGTATTTTCATCCATAAAAATGAATTAGATGTTTTCACGGATGAGGAACAGGAATATCTGAAGGAACGTCTGAAAGACTGTTTCGGTCTGGATTCGTTTTCTTTCTGTATAGAGGGGGAACGCACCATCGAAGCTGTTCTGGATCATATCAAAAATGCCGTGAAGCCATTGTTTGAGGAACAACTTGAACAACTTGGCCGTCCCGTGAAATTCCGGACGCGCGCACGGCGTTCCGACAAGAGTTTTCCGTTGCGCTCCAAAGAAATCGAAATCGAAACCGCGACCATGATCGAAGAAATGTTCGGGGAGGATAAGATTCAGGTTGATTTAATGAACCCGGATATTTCCATCGGCGTCGAAATACGGGAAAAAAATTCCACAATCTTTCTCGAAACGGTCAAGGCGCGCGGCGGTCTTCCGGTCGGTTCCAATTCTCCGCTGCTCGGCATGCTTTCCGGCGGAATCGATTCTCCAGTGGCGTGCGCGATGGCGATGAAACGCGGCTGCCGCATGGACTTTCTCACGTTCCACAGTTATCCGTATACGCCGATCGAATCCGTTACGAAAGTCTGGCGTATCGCAAAGATCATCAACAGATTCCAGCCGCATGGCGTACTTTATGCCTGCAATCTTTCCGAAGTTCAGAAGCTCATCCGCGACAACTGCGACCCGAAATTCCGCACGGTTCTGTATCGCCGCATGATGATGCGCATTGCTTCGAAGCTTTGCAGAAAACACAATCTATATGGGATCGTGACCGGCGAAGCGATAGGCCAAGTCGCCAGTCAGACGGTCGTGAACATGTCCGTGATTGACCGGGCTGTGCCGGACCTGATCGTGCGTCCGCTCTGCGGCATGGATAAACTGGAAACGATTGCTCGTGCGGAAGACATCGGAACTTTCGATATTTCCATCGAACCGATGGCGGACAGCTGTACCGTCTTTGCGCCGCCCTCGCCTGTCATTCATGCCAAGCTCCATTTTGTCGAGTACGAGGAGTCGAAAATCCCCAACATGGACGAAGCGATCCAGAAGGCTTTTGACGAAATCAAACTGGTGACGGATGACGGGTTAACCGATATTCCGTCACATGATACAAAAGACTGAAAATCAACAAACTGACAATATGACGGACGAATTCAACGATTTGTCCGTCATTTCTTTTATACTGACTATCAAATACTTGACAAAATAACAGTCAAAAATAACGGATCATTCCGCTATTCATTGAAAATCAGTTTATTCATTCAATTTATCATTTCATTCTTTATCTATTCTTATTTTATTTAAATATTCAGTATATTATTACTTTATCTCAATTCCGAAATAAACATAAAAAGATTTAATCACTCTGTCTTATACTTGAAAACAGTATTATCTATTTTTCATTTTAATTTTTATATCAAATCATATTTCAATATTCTTTTCTCTTATTTCATTTTTAGTTATTTATTTATCATATCTATTAAAACTTATTTATGAATAATAATTCACAATCTGTTTGTTTTCTCTTGTTTCTTTTTTTTCTTGAAAAAGCGATAATAGGGTGTATATTGATGAAATACTATCGAAAAGCTCTTTCATTCGAACATGTGAGGAGATTTTATGCCCCAAGATCATACATCCGACGAGCCGTGTCCTCTGCATCGCTCCAAATTGCGCCGCATTTCGTGCATGTCCTTCCTGTTCCTGGCCATGTTCATCGGCTCCGTGATACTTTACCTGCTGCCGTGGCGCATCATCTGCAATCTCGGCGTACCGTTCGTTCCGGTTCGCGCCCGCTTCAGTTTCCGGCTTTTTCCGGAAGACCTCGAACGATACCAGGATTTGAGGTACGAAGAGATTTTCTCCTCATTCCCGTTCTACCTCATCCATGACCGGCGCCCGAAAACGACGGCTTGGCCCTTCCCGGACGATTATCTGGCAGGTCCGCACCACATGCCGTATCCTTCCCCGGAGTATCTTGATTCCGGCGATCCTCCCCGCAGGACACTATGGGTGATCCCGGAGGACACGGTCGAATTCGAGGTGCCGGAAGGCGTCGCGCACATCGGCGCGAAAGCGTTCTGGAAATGTACGCAATTGAAACGCGTTACGCTGCCTTCGACGCTGGTTTCCATCGGCGAGGGGGCTTTTGCCGGGTGCACGAGCCTGAAACGCATCAGGATCCCGGACAATGTGCTGGTGATCGGAAAGCATGCGTTCCACGGGTGCACGGCGTTGTCGGACGTCCGCATGCCCGCGAATCTTGCCGGACTCGGTTATCATGCGTTTCAGGACTGCACCTCGCTGAAGGAGATCGCGCTGCCGCATACGCTCCGCCGGTGCGACGGCAGTGCTTTCGCGGGGTGTTCCGCCCTGAGATCCATTGATACCTTCGGTCCGATCCCGGAGAGTGTCCCCGCCGTGGATGAAACCCTTCGAAAACTCCTTCTCGAACACGATTTGAATCCTTATGCCGCCAAATTCGAATTTCCCGGAAGTTCCACGCTGAAATATGCCTCGATCCCGGTCGGGATCCAGTCGGTCTCGTTCAAAAACTGCATACGGCTGGAGGAGGTCGTAGTGGCGCGGGACGCTTCGCTGGAGGGGTTCGACGGATGCCTCAGTCTGCTCCGCGTCCGCACGCACAAGCAGGGCCGCAGCGGCAATCCGTCTCCGTCCGTCTGGGGATTCGGCAGATGCAGTTTTCTGAGGGATGTCGAGCTCCCGGAGGTCGTGCGGATCGGTGCGGGCGCGTTTGAGAGATGCGTTTCCCTGAGCCGGATCACGCTCCCCGAATCGCTGGAATCCATCGGCGCCAGCGCGTTCGAGCAATGCCGGTCCCTGGAGAAGATCCGGATCCCGGCGGGCGTAAATTTTATCGGATCCAACGCGTTTGCGGAGGACGTACGTCTGACCGAGGCGGAAATCGCCGGTGCGCCTTCCCGGATTGAACCGGATGTTTTCAGCAACTGCGTCTCCCTGACGAAGTGCGAGCTTGCGGACGGGATGAATTTGATTTCGGACGGCATGTTTTCCGGCTGCAAGACCCTGAGGGAGATCCGGATCCCGGCGGGCGTGAAGACGATCGGACAAAAAGCCTTTTATGAATGCCATCTGTTGCGGAGCGTGGAGTTCCCGGACGGCGTCGAATCTATCGGGGACAATGCGTTTTTCGCAACGAGCCTGTCCCATATCGAACTGCCGGCGAGCGTGAAGCGCATCGGAAATAACGCGTTCGGCTGGTGGTATGCGTACGGACCGAAGGAACACAAACTCGTTTTTCACGGGGACATCGAAGACCTGGACGGGATCGGGATGCACTGGAAGGACATGGTCTTCCCACCGGACAGCAGGTTCAAGCGGCTGGACGACGGCACGCTGTTCAATTCCGTCACGGGACGCCTGCTTGAGGCGCCGAGGGATACGGCGGGTGTTTTCACGGTGCCGGAGAATATCCGCTCGATCGCGTCCAGGGCGTTCGCCGGCAGTACATTCGACCGTATCGTCGTGCCGGACACGGTAACGCATTTCGAGGAAGGCGCGTTCAGCGCCTGCCGCGCCAAGGAGCTCGTGCTCCCGGACAATATGGAACGGGTCGTCGACAGGATGTTCGAGATCTGTTCCATACCGGAGATCACGATCCCGGCGGGCGTGAAGGAGATCGGGGCGGGCGCTTTCCGCGGTTGCTGGAACGTGCGGAAAGTCATCCTGCCGGACGGCCTGGAGCGCATCGGGAAAGAGGCGTTCCGGGGCTGCCACATCCGCGAGATCGAGATTCCGGCGAGCGTGAAATGGATTTCGAAAGACGCGTTTCCCTACAGCCCGGTCAATCAGTACGTTCAGGAACACTACGGCCACCTGATGACGGAGGACCCGGACACATCCGCGGAGAAAGCTGAGACTCCGTCTCAGTGATGCCGGAGCTGACGCCGGAGCGTTACGCTTCTTCGTGGTATTCTTTTTCCGTGTTGACGTTCCAGATGGCTTTCCGGTCGCCGTCCTGCCCGGCCAGAAGATGCTTCACGGCCTCGAACGCCGTCACCATGCTGTGGTCCATGTTGTTGTACCTGTGCTGGCCGTTGCGGCCGATGCAGTACAGGTTGCGGAAGGAATCCAGCCAGGCGGTCAGCGTGTCCATCCGGTCGTAGGTGTCGAAGTACGCCGGATACGCCTTCCGGACCTTCTCGACGTGATAGTCGCGGACGGGTTCGTCCGGGCTCAGAATGCCCATCCTGACCAGCTCGGACACGGCAAACGATTTCCATGCTTCCTCGGTCATGGACCAGTATTCGTCGCCCTCGCGGCAGAAATACTCCAGGCCGATCCAGAGGGAGTGCTCCGGGTCCTGAAGCATGTACGGCGACCAGTTGTTGAAGATCTGGATGCGGCCGAGCTTGACGCCGGTATCCTGCACGTAGATCCAGCAGTCGGGGATAATGTTGTTCAGGGTCTTCAGCTTTGTTTCGTTGCGCAGGTTGATCCTGTCCACGAGGATGCCGATCGTCACGAAGTCGCGGTAAGGCAGCCCGGCGGCGATCTCCGCAATCTCCCGCGGCACATCGTTCATGCCGCCGACCAGGTCCTTCACCGGCATGGAGGAGATCACGTAATCCGCCTCAAATGTCACCGTTCCGGCTGGCGTTTTGCAGATGATCTCATTTACCAGGCCGTCCTGCGTCCGGACCTGCGCGACCCGGTGGTTCAGCAGGATTTCGCCGCCCATGTTCCTGATTTCAGACGCCGCCGCTTCCCACAGCTGACCGGGACCGAGTTTCGGGTAGAGGAATTCGCCGATCAGGGACGTTTCGACTTTCCGGCGGGCGCGCGGGACGCATTTGGAAAAGACGTTCTTGAGCACGGCGGTGATGGAAAGTCCCTTCACGCGCTGTGCGCCCCAGGACGCGGAAATCTCGCGCGGATGGCGTCCCCAGACTTTTTCCGTGTACCCCTCGAAGAACATGGCGTAGAGCCTGCGCCCGAAGCGGTTGATGTAGAAGTTCTCAAGCGAGCTTTCCGGCAGCGGGCTCAGGATGGCGCGCAGATAGCTCAGGCCCGCCCGGAACGCGGTCAGGAATCCGATGTTCCGGAATGTGCTCCAGTTCATTTTCGCCGGATAGTCGAAAAAGAGGTGCCTGTAGTAAATCCGCGAAACGCGCGGCCTAGCGAGCATCACGCGGTCGGTCTTTTCGGGATCGGGACCGCCCGGCTCGAGGGATGTGCTCCGGTTGAGGACGATGTCGTCGAAGGAGGGCCTGCCCTGCAGCGGCATGAGCTCCTGCCACATGGCATTGACCTCCGGGTCCTTGGAGAAGAAACGGTGTCCGCCGATGTCCATCCGGTTGCCGTTGTGCACGACCGTCCGGGAAATGCCGCCGACGCAGCCGGATTCCTCCAGAACGACGACGCGAATGTTCCGGTTCGCCTGCAGGAGCCTGTATCCGGCGGTCAGTCCGGCGGGTCCGGCGCCGATCACGACGACGGTTTTCCCGTTCAGATGATCCGCGGCCCGCGGAGGTTTTTCGTTTTTTTCGAACTGAACATCGGATTTCATGGATGGAAGAATGCGATGGAAATCGGTTTTGAGCTTGAAGTGGTGCGCGGCGCGGGACTCGAACCCGCATGCCTCACGGCGAAGGATCCTAAGTCCTTTGTGTCTGCCAATTTCACCAGCCGCGCCCGAGTTTTTGTGGAAATTATAATATAACATATCCCCGCCGGAGAATCAACCCCGGAATTCAAAAAAAGAAGTGCGGCGGCATGTGAACGCGGTCATGTCAATATGCCGACAGGGACGAGTTGGGAAGAAATGGATTCATCAAAAAGAAGCGGAAGCGAGTTGATTTTTCCGTGTTTTCGTGGTAGGTTATAGTAATTCAGACAGAACCAGTCATTGTTGATTGAGCTGAAACGAGGTCATTAGATGAAGATAAAACAAGCTATTTCCATCATCGGTTTGTGGTTGTTTGCCGTTGCGTTCCTGCTGACGGGATGCCGCAGCACACAGCCGGGCGAGGATTCGCTTCAGGCGGTAAAGTCGCGAGGCGTATTGCGCGTCGGCACGACCGGAGACTACTGCCCGATGTCGTATCTGAATCCGCGGACAAACGTTTATGAGGGGTTCGATACGGCGTTGACGGAGGACCTGGCGGCAAACCTCGGGGTCGAAATCGAATATGTGCCGACCTCATGGCCAGCGCTGATGCGGGACACGCTCGACCGTAAATTCGACCTCGCGATCTGCGGCATCACCATCACCGCGGCGAGGAAAGAGCAAGCCTTGATGTCCGAAGGGTATCTGGAAAATGGCAAAACGGTCCTCTGCCGGGTGGAGGACGCGAAGAAGTATACTTCTCTCGCAGCGATCAATCGTCCCGAGGTGCGCGTGATGGAAAACCCCGGCGGCCTCAACGAGAAGTTTGCGAGGGAGCATCTCCCGGATGCAACCCTGACGATACACCCCGTCAACGAGGAGATCCCCGCATTGATCGCGTCCGGCAGGGCGGATGTGATGATCACCGAGATCATGGAGGCGGCGTATTATGCCGGAAAGGACCCGAGACTGGCCGCGCCCTTGCTGGACCGTCCGTTCACGCGAGGTCAGCTCGGCGTATTGCTGCCGCCCGGAAACGAAACGCTGCTGGAGTATGTCAACGGCTTCCTCGAACAGGAACGCCGGAGCGGCCGCCTGGATCTGCTGAGAGTCCTGTATCTGCATCTTGGAGTTCAGGATAAGCAGCCTCCGCGAATGGTTCCGCTCCCTGTCCGGATTCCGATCCCGGTTCCGGCCATGCCCTGAATCCGGGCATGATCCTGTACGGCGAAACAAAGCTGCACGGGATGCGTTTTTCATTTCTTCAAAGGTGTTTCTGCTTGAAAAAAAGTCTTTGCCGTGATATATTATTTTTTTCGGCAAAATCTTTTCTTAAAATATAAGACACATCCGCGAGGTATTTTCCATGAAAATGTCCCAGTTGTTCGGCAGCCGTCTGAAAGAGGATCCGGCGGACGCCACCACCTACAGCCACAAATTCCTGGTCCGCGGGGGCTATGTCCGGCCCGTTTCCGCCGGCATCTATTCCCTGCTGCCCGTCGGCAAGCGCGTGATCGCGAAGATCGAGAACATCATCCGTCAGGAAATGGACCGCGTCGGGGGCCAGGAAGTCCTGATGCCGGTCGTTCTGCCGGCGGATCTCTGGGTGGAATCCGGCCGTTACCAGTCCGTCGGCGCCGAGCTGCTCCGGTTCACGGACCGCAACAACAAGGCGATGGTGCTGGGCATGACGCACGAGGAAGCCAGCTGCCAGATCGCCCGTACGGAGATCAACAGCTACAAGCAGCTGCCCGTGATGATCTACCAGATTCAGACCAAGTACCGCGACGAAGCGCGTCCGCGCGCCGGCCTGCTCCGCGTCCGCGAGTTCACGATGAAGGACGCGTACAGTTTCCATACCTCGCAGGAGGATCTGGACGCGTATTATCAGGAGCTCCACGCCGCTTACGAACGCATCTTCCGCCGCGTCGGCATGAAGCACGTGGTGTCCATCCTGTCCAACACGGGCATGATGGGCGGCAGCGTGTCGCACGAGTTCATGCTGCTGGCGGACTGCGGCGAGGACAACATCTTCCTGTCGCCGGACGGCAAGAGCTACAAGGCGAACCGCGAGGTCGCGGTGTCCGGCCTGAAGTTCGAGCGCGCCGGCGAAGAACTCCCGCTCGAAAAAGTCGCCACGCCGCACAGCAAGACGATTGAGGAGGTCGCGACGTTCCTGAACGTGACGCCCGCGCAGACCGGCAAGGCGGTGTTCTACAGCACCGAGGACGGGAAAGAGCTGATCTTCGTGCTCATCCGCGGCGATTTCGAGGTTAACGAGTGCAAGCTCAAAAACGTGCTCGGACTCAACGCGATCAAGTTCGCCGACGACAACCTCATCCGTTCCTGCGGCGCAGTCCCCGGGTACGCATCCCCGGTCGGCATCGCCGAAGTTCCGGGCAAAGTCCGCCTCGTGATCGACCCGTCCGCGGCGGGGACCGTCAACCTGGTGGTCGGCGCGAACGAGGAAGGATTCCATTACAAGAACTTCAACTACGGGCGCGACATGACCGGCGGCCTGGTGGCCGACGTGGCATGCGTCCGCGAGGGCGACCCCTGCCCCGTAACCGGCGAACCGCTCCAGTTCAAACACGGCATTGAGATCGGCAACATCTTCCAGCTCGGGTTGAAATATTCGAAGTCGATGAAGGTAAACTATCTGGACAAGGACGGCAAGTCCAAGCCGATGTACATGGGCTGCTACGGCATCGGCGTCGGCCGCACCATGGCGTCGGTCATCGAGGACAACCACGACGACTACGGGCCTATCTGGCCGATGTCCATCGCGCCGTACCAGGTCCACATCGTGGCGCTCCAGCCGAACGGCACCGAGTCCGGAGAGAAGGCCGAAGTTCTGTACAAGGACCTTCAGGCGAAAGGCGTGGAAGTCCTGTATGACGACCGCGGCGAGAAGGCCGGATTCATGTTCAGCGACGCAGACCTGCTCGGCATCCCGTTCCGTGTGATCGTTTCCCCGAAGACGCTTGCGAACGGCATGGTCGAATTCCGCACGCGCGCCTCCCGCGACTCCGAGATGATCCCGGTCGAGCAGGCCGCCGAAATCCTGGCGCAGCGTGTCCGCGCCGAACTGGACCGTTACCTCTGACGAATTGGAAAGGAACACGAACATGAGCAACGGCACATTTTACGTAACGACCCCGATCTACTACGTCAACGACAAGCCCCACATCGGGCACGCATACACGACGGTCCTCGCCGACGTCCTCGCGCGCTACCACCGCGCCGCGGGCGACGACGTCTGGTTCCTGACCGGCACGGACGAGCATGGCCAGAAGGTCGAGAAGGCCGCCGCGAAGAACGGCATGACCCCGATCGAGCAGTGCGACACCACCGTGGTCCGGTTCCAGGAGCTCTGGAAGCGCCTCGGCATCACGAACGACGATTTCATCCGCACGACCGAGGAGCGCCACTGGAAGATCGTCCAGGCCATCATGCAGGATCTTTACGACCGCGACCTCATCTACAAGGCCGAGTACAAAGGCTACTACTGCGTCGCCTGCGAACGGTTCTTCACGGAGAAGGACCTGATCGACGGCAAGCTCTGCCCGGACTGCCAGCGCGAGGTCGACACCATCGTCGAGAGCAACTATTTCTTCCGCATGAGCAAGTATCAGGACTGGCTCATCCAGTACATCACCGAGCACCCGGACTTCATCCAGCCGGCGTTCCGCGCCAACGAGACGCTCGGATTCCTCCGCAAGCCTCTGGAAGACCTCTGCATCTCCCGTCCGAAGTCCCGCCTCTCCTGGGGCATCGAACTGCCGTTCGATAAGGATTACGTCTGCTACGTGTGGTTCGACGCGCTCATCAACTACATCTCCGCGATCGGCTACGGCGTGGACCAGGCGCGTTTCGAGCGCTACTGGACCAGTTGCATCCACCTGATCGGAAAGGACATCCTCACCACGCACAGCGTGTACTGGCCGACCATGCTCAAGGCGATCGGACTTCCGATGCCGAAGACCATTTTCGCGCACGGCTGGTGGCTTACCGGCAGCCGCAAGATGAGCAAGTCGCTCGGCAACGTGGTGAACCCGATGGACATGGCCGACAAATACGGCGTGGACGCGTTCCGCTACTTCCTGCTCGCCGCCATGACGCCCGGCAACGACGCGTCGTTCACCGAGGAGGACTTCCTCCAGCGGTTCAACACCGACCTCGCAAACGACCTCGGCAACCTGCTTTCGCGCGTGGTGAAGCTTTCCATCAAGAACTTCGGCGGCACCCTCCCCGCTCCGCCTCCGCTCCAGCCGCTTGAACTGGAACTACTCTCCAAGGCGGCCCTGGCCGTGAAGCAGCTTGAAAACGAGCTGAACGCCATGAAGCTCGACCGCGGGATCAACGCCGTCATGAACGTGGTCCGCGAGGCCAACAAGTTCCTGGAGCGCACCGCGCCGTGGACGCTCGCGAAGGAAGGCAAGACCGACCGACTCGCGGCCGTGCTGTACACTGCGGCGCAGACGCTCGAGATCGTGTCCGGCCTGCTCTTCCCGATCATGCCCGAAAAGATGACGCAGCTGCGCCGTTCTCTCGGCCTCTCCGAAGAAGAGATCGTGAAGACAGATTTCCAGTCGCTCAGCGAGTTCGCCGATCCCAGCGCTACGAAGCGCACCATGGTCGATATGCCTCCGCTCTTCCCGCGCATCGTGGTCGAGAAGCCCGAAGAGGCCGCTCCCGCGAAGCCGGAGAAGCAGAAGAAGCAGGAAGTCAAAGCGCCGAAGACCAAGGACGTCGTGGTGCCGGAAGGCATGGTCACGATCGAGCAGTTCTTCAAGACGCAGCTCCGCACCGCGAAAGTGCTGGAGGCCGAGCGCATCGAAAACAAGACGCGGCTGCTTCACCTGAAGGTCGACCTCGGAAACGGTGACGTCCGTTCGCTGGTCGCCGGCATCGCCCAGCAGTACGCGCCGGAAGACGTGATCGGCAAGACCATCATCGTGGTCGCCAACCTCATGCCCGCGAAGATCGCCGGATTCGAGTCCTGCGGCATGCTCCTCGCCGCCAAGAACGAAACCGGCCTAAAACTCGTGACCGTGGACGGCGGCGACGCCGAGCCCGGCCTGACGGTCGGCTGAGGAGGACAAGTCCTCCGCTACAGTAGTGCCGTGCTTCGCTACACGGCACGGGAAAAAAACAATCGCGGCGGTATCCAGTTTGTGGATGCCGCCGCAATTTCGTGCCCGGAACCGGGACAGAAAAAAGCCGCCGAGTTTGAGGCGGCGGCTTTCAAAAGATCAATTGCTTCAGAAGATCAGGCGTTGACTTCTTCCTTCAGCGCGATCACGACGGAACGCTTTTCGCCGTCGCCGATGCTGTTGGTGGTCAGCGCGGTGTCGCCTTCGAGCGTGATGTGGACGATCCTGCGGTCGTGGGAGTTCATCGGGGGCAGGGTCTTCGGGGCGCCCCACTGGTGGACTTCCTTGGCGGCGTCGAGCGCCTGCTGGCGGAGGACTTCGTCATGGGAGAACGAGGATCCGCGGCGGCCATCGAAACGTTCTCTGCGTTCGCCGCGGAATTCCCTGCGGGGGCGTTCGGAGCGATCGCTGCGCTCGACACGGTCGGTGCGTTCGGGACGGCGTTCGGAACGGCGTTCGCGGGGGCCTTCCATGTCGATATAGAGTTTCGGGAACTCGGAATCGGTCTTCTGCATGATGCGGTTCACGATGAGCTGGAGGTTTTCCAGCGTCTTGCCGTGGTGGCCGATCACGCGGCCGGGTTCCTCGGTGGAGACGTAGAGGTTCACGGAACGGGGCTTGTTTTCCACGCGGATGTTGGCGTCGATGCCGAGGAAATCGAACATGTGGGCGAGGACGCTTCTGGCTTCCTCCATGGATTCCTGAGAGGCGGGCTTGACCGGCGGGGGATTTCTGCGTGGACGTTCGGCACGGGTCGCGGATTCGCTGTTCTTGCCGATCTCATCAAAACCGACGTCATTCGTGTCGGCGGAGGCGTCCATGGGGACGGCCTTGATCTCATCGGTCGTAACGGTTTCTGCTGCGGCTTCCGCTGCCGCACTTTCCATGGCCTGGGTACTGGCCGCGGCGTTTTCTTCGAGTTCCATTGAATTCTCCGGGGTTGGGGCTGTTTTATGCCTTCTGCGGTTTACTGGTCTGACGCGCTTCATCCCGCTTTGCGGCGATTTGCCCGTATTTCATTTGAAGGATGCTGAATATCTGACTGACCGTCCAGTAAAGCGTCAGGCCGGACGGGAGGTTGTAGAACATGAACAGCATGATGACGGGCATGAGCATCATCATTTTCTGCTGTGTGGAGTCGCCCGTGGTGGGCGTCATCTTCTGCTGGACGATCATGAGGGCCGTCATGGCGATCACGAGCGGATGGAATCCGACCTGGCCGATGAAGGGCAGGGCGAAGGGAAGCGTCGGGCCGACGAGGTCGGGACGCGAGAGGTCGGTACACCAGAGGAACGGCACGTTGCGGAGTTCGACGGCGGAATCCAGCGCGGAGTACAGCGCGATGAAGACGGGGATCTGAAGCAGAATGGGGAGACAGCCGCCGACCGGGTTGACCTTTTCGACGCGGTACAGCTCCATCATCTTCTGGTTGAGCTCGGCTTTCTTGCGCGCGGTGTCGTCCGGGGTGTCCATCGGAGTCTCTTTGTACTTTTCCTGGAGCTCCTTGATCTTCGGCTGGAGCTTCTGCATGCGGCGCATGGAGCTGTTTGCCTTCTGTGTGATCGGCCAGAAGAGGATGCGGACGATGAGCGTCAGCAGGATGATCGCGATGCCGTAGGATCCGCAGAGGCTCTTCAGCCAGTTCAGCAGCATCACCATGGGGCGCGCGATGAACTCGAACCACGAATAGTACGAAATGTGCATCATGCCCATGACGGAGGAACCGAGCGCACGGATGCGGGCCATCTCTTTCGGGCCGCAGTAGGTCTTCAGAGTGAATTCCACGGGCACGCCCGGCGCGAACGTGACTGTGCCGAAATTTCCGGTCATGGACGGAACGGCGTAGAGGTCCTTTTCATTGCTGCTGCCGGCGGGCATCCGCCAGATGCGGTCGCCGTTCGAAGAGGCAAACGGCATGGCTTCGTCGGCGAAAAGCAGCGAGGCGAAATATTTGTTGGAGGAGCCGATCCAGGCGACGGGTTCAGTACAGGTGGTCTTGCGTTCGAATTTCTCGTCGGACTTGACCTGCGGATCGGCGGAATCGCACATGCCGCTGCCGACCTTGCAGAAGTCCACGTTCATGCGTTCGCTGTAAATCTTGTCTCCGGTGAGGTCCTTGACTTGCGGCAGACCGGCGAGCCGGACGCCGAGGTCATGGACCGTGATCGGTTCGGAACGCATATTGGTCCAGACATACTTGCACTCGACCATGTAATTGTCTTCCGGCAGGGTGAACTCCTGGGCGAGCTGAAGGCCGTTGGAGAACCTGCGGACGATTTTGGCCGAAGGCTTGCCGCTCATCGAGTCCGCCAGTGATACCGGAACGAGCGCAGGAGAGGATTTGAGCTCAAATGTATGGAACGCGCCTTCGCGGAAAAGCTCGATGGCCTCGCCCGTTTCCTTCAGAGTGTAGCGCGGATCCAGCAGCTTGGCGCTGATGATGGAACCGGAAAGATCGTCGATCGTGACGCTGAACAGTTTGTTTTCCAGCACGGAATACGATTCCGGAATTTTGGGAATCTCTTCCAACGCTTTTTCAGCCGGACTGTCCGTAACATTTCCCGCGTCCGCGATGGCCGTCTGCCCGGAGGCCGAGGCGACGCCCGCATTCGCGTTTGTCTGCTGGGCCGGAGCGTTCTGCTGGGTGGCTTCCAGCATCTTCTGGTATTCCTCGGCGCGCTTCGCCTGATATTTGGGCATGTAGAGCAGCCAGCCGCCCATAAGCAGGCAGCCGACCAGCACGATGAGGACAGTGTCTTTGTCGAATTTGAAGTTCACTCGTTATTCCTTCCTGGAACGTTTCGGGGGAACAGGGTCATAACCGCCCCGGCACCAGGGATTGCATCTGAGGATCCGCCAGAAGCTCAGCGCCAGTCCGCGCAGAATACCATGAACCCTGACGGCTTCGATCGCATACTGGGAGCATGTCGGCGTGAACCGGCAGCACGGGGGAAACAGAGGGGAAATCAGGCGGCGGTACGCGCGGATGGGGAAGATCACGAGTTCGCGGAGCGGGTGTCCGCAATTTGTTTTTCCCGGATCAGTCCGGCTTTTTTCAGCGTCCGGAGCAGATGCTCCTGCACTTCCTGCTGTTTTGCGCCGAAGATGGCGCGTCGCGGGATGACCAGGATGCCGCATGGCAGGATGTTCTCCTTGCACAGCCGGAAGGTTTCTGTGATCAGGCGTCTCGCACGGTTGCGCACGACGGCCGAATGATGCAGTTTCCGGCTGCAGATGATGCCGTACCTGAGGTTCCGAACCGGATCGTCCGGCTCCGCCGCCCGCACCAGGACCGTAAAGAACGGGTCCCGGCAGGCTTTCCCGTGTTCCTTGAGCGCATCGAAATCCTTTCGGGTGCGGAGCTTATCCTGCTTCCTCAGGCTGCTGCGCCCAATTTCCACGGCGTGTTCCTTTCTCAGATGACGGTCAGGCGTTTACGCCCTTTCGCTCTTCTTCTGGCAAGGACCTGACGGCCGCCCTTGGTGGCCATTCTGGCACGGAATCCATATTTGCGGGCGCGTTTGATGACGGAAGGCTGATACGTTCTTTTCATTTTTTCACCTTGTTCCCGGAGCTGCGCAAAGGCAATCCGGCTGTTCCTCTTTGAGGGGTTGCAGCTTGTTGTTTTTCGTTCGTTTTGTATATGGTGTAATCCATCTAATATAGCACGCTTTCGCGGTTATTTCAACCCGGATACCGGCTTTTTTGATTTTTTTTCCGATTTCTTTCCGTTTTGTCATATTTCGCATTTGTTTTAGAAAAAAAATATGCTATAGTATTCGATACGTCTGCCGACAGTATTATGCCGGCGGTTTTTCTCTCTATACGCACGTCCTACACATCAACAACATATCAACACACAGGAATGCCGGAAAGCATTCCGGAAAGACCGAGTATGAAACACTTGTTCCTTCTCTTCGCGGCGGCCGCGGCCCTCATCTGCACGGCCTGCTCCACTCCGACCGTCACCAATACTGCGCGCAACTCCGTGGAAGAAATGCTGCTCAGCGCAGTCGTGGAACGCGGCATCTCCTCCATCGACTTCGAGTCCTACGCGGGCAAGAAAGTCCTCATGGACTACTCGAACCTGGCTCCGCAGGTCGACAAGGAATTCCTCATGGCCTACATCGAACTGCATCTCGCCCGCTTCGGCACCATCGTGGTGAAGGATGCCGCCGACGCCGACTACATTTTCAAGGCCACCAGCAGCGTGCTCGCCACCGACATGGACAAGTTCCTCCTCGGCATCCCGTCCCTCCCGATCCCGATCCCGTGGGCCAACCTCTCCATCGTGATTCCCGAAATCCCGATCATCATGCGTCTCCAGCGCACCGCCTGGGGCCGTTTCTTCTTCAACATTGTCGACGCCAAGACCAACGAGCCTGTCCAGATCGTCGATGGGGCAAAGGCTGAGGCCGCCTTCAACAACTGGGTCGTCTGCTTCATCCCGTTCAAGACGCACAGAACCCCGATCGGCGACGACAATCCGGGAAGCCTTCACTTCATCTGGTTCTGGGAAGACTGATTCCCTCCAGTTTTGTTTCGCTTAATATGGCGTCCGACTCCATGCGAGCCGGACGTCTTTTTTATAATGCGTTTATAATCAAGCTGGGAAAGCATTCAAAAAGACATGTGAACATGATATACTTCGTTTAACAATTATTTATTAAACTATCAAGCAAAAAAGAAGTTTAAAAAAAATACTATCTGAATACACTATTAGACCTGTTTTGAACGTTATATGTTATGCATGGCCGTGTTTCCGGTCAGGCGATCCGGATTCCTGTGCAAGTCTTCCTGGGAATCCGTATCTTCAGATCCATCGAAGACACACTCGCTGCCCGAAAGTCAAAGCCATGCCGAAACTTTCCATCATCATCCCCGTCCACAATGAGGAACCGTCCCTGAGACGGTGCATCGACTCCATCCTGTCCCAGTCGTTCAAGGATCTGGAGATTATCTGCGTCGACGACGGGTCTTCCGACGGTTCCGCCGGAATCCTGCAGGATTACATCAACCGCGAGCCGCGCGTCCATGCGACGGCATTCCAGCGCCGCCTGGGTACGGTACTGGCCCGAAAACTGGCGCTTCTGGACGCCCAGGGGGATTATATCATGTTCGCCGATGCGGACGACATGCTTCTGCCCGGCGCGTGCGAGACGGCGGTCGGGCTGATGAAAGAGACCAAGGCGGATATCGTACAGTTTTCGGTCGATTTCGAGTCGGAAGAGAAGAAAACGGAATCCATGGACCTGTTCATCTCCCGTATTTTCCGTACGCGCGAGATGGAGTCCCACGGTACGAGCATTCTGTATGACTGCTTCGTGAATCACAGGTTCATGCACAATCTGTGGAACAAGATCTACCGCGCCGAGGTTTGCAAAGAAGCGGTCGAGGCGATGCCGGACATCCAGCTTCACCACTATACGGACTTGTACCTGAGCTTTTTCATCCTGTTTTTTGCGGACTCGTTCCGGAGCGTGAAAACGAAACCGTGCTACCGGTATCATTTCGGCGGCGGCGTATCCACGAAGATCCCGGACGGCGAGCAGTTCAGGAATCTTTGCGAGGTCAGCAAGACGCTGTCGCTGATGGAAAAGTTTCTGCGGGACCGGAATGCCTACGAGACGAACGTCTCCGTTCTGGACGCGATCCGCAGTACCCTCAGACGCGACATGGTAAACAAATTGCTGACGATCCCGAATCTGACGCGCGAGATCATTTCCATCGCCATCGAATCCTGGGGCGGCGACATCATTTTCGATTTCCTGAGCGAGACCGGCATGTTCAAATATCCGTGCGAAAGCCGTCTGTCGATCGTTTCCAACCTGATCGACCAGTATAAGGCGGATCAGAGGGAAATCGCGAAACTCCAGTCCGATCTGGCCGAGGCTCAGGCAAAAATGCGGAAGATGTCGCCGCGCAGTTCGCAGGTGCTGCGTTCGCCGGCGCGTGCGACGTCGCGTCTGGGGCATCCGTCTCCGGTTTCATCGACGATCAAACAGGAGATCACGTCCACGCCGCAGAGAGTGCAGTTCCGGTTCGTTCAGAAACTGCCGAAGATATGAGGCAGACGATTAGCAAATAGATGTTTTCGGGGTGGTGATTACGGTTGCCGCCCGTTTTTTTGTGTTTGAACAAAGCAGGAATCAATCGCCGGAATCGCGTCCCGAACGGAGCGCCTTGATGCGGCTTCGGACGGCTTTTTCCTTCAGACGGCGTTCTTTCGAGGCTTTCGTCGGCCTCGTCGGACGGCGTTTGCGGGGTTCCGGGCGGGACGCCAGCGCGAGCTCGCGGATACGTTCGCGGGCATGTTCGCGGTTCCGGGCGAGACTGCGGCTGGAACGTTCCATGACGACGAGGAGATCGCCCTGCATGTACGGTGCGGCGAGGACACGGAGGCGTTCCTTCTGGGCGTCGGTCAGGACGGCGGTCGCCGCGACGTTCCATTGCAGCCGGACGCCGTTTTCGGTCTTGTTCTGATGCTGGCCGCCGGGTCCGCTCGAAGGACGGATGTATTCCTCCTCGAACTCTTCCTCGGGAATGTCAAACTGTTTGGCTTCGGACATAGGGGGTTGGCTCCTCGGACGAACAAACATCCTCCAATTGAAACGTTCAGCTTCAATCGGCGTACACTTTTTGATTTGAAAAATCAGGCCTGCGTCGCGGATTTCGCTGCATCGGCTTTGTTTTCCGGTTTGTCCCGCAGCGGGGCATCCGGCTTTTTCGCGGACGCGACATTTTCCTTGTTCAGCATGACGGCGACGGCATCAATGAAAAGAGCGGCATGGGCCGGTTCCTCGGTGTCCTCGGGCGAATAGGAAATGCGGACTTTGATGAGTTTGCCTTTGTAAAGCGCGAGATACAGCACGGAATCCATCTGCGTGGAGCCGTTCTGAATGCGGTAGAACGCCTCGAATCCGCCTTCGGGAGCTTTCCGTCCGGCGGCATCAAGATGCACGACTTTGATCCTCGGGTTCTGCTTGGAGAGGTTCATGATGCCCTGGTCGGTTTCCTTGCAGTGTTTTTCGAACAGTTCCTGCGGAACCGGTTTCGCGGCGGTATCCAGCGAATAGATATATACGTCGGCGCAGGATCCCAGCTCGTTCTCATAGCGGACGACCGTACCGAACACCGGGTTCTCGTTTTTGCGGACGCGGACCTTCTGGAACGTGTCGATCTGCGCCGGAAAGACCAGCCGCGTGTCTTTGTCGACGAACTCCTCCATGGCCGGACGCAGAAAGACGTCCTGCGCCTCGACGGAGAGAGCGCCGCAGAGGCAGAGGAATCCGGCGGCCGCGCCGGTGAGAAGTGTCCGGTGGAGACGGGTCATGAGGGGATACGAAGCTCCTTTTTCCAGAACGCGACCTGCGAAGCGACCTGCTTGAAGCCGGTTGCGCCGTAAACGTCGCGCCCTTCGACCGCGTGGGCCGGGGCGAAAAGTTTCAGCATGGAGGCGTCGGCTTCCGGGAACACGCTCTTCATCTCCTTCAGCGTGAGCTCGTTCAGGAGCTTGTTGTGATCCGCGGCGAACTTGACCAGCGCGCCAACCTTGTGGTGCGCGAAGCGGAACGGCACGCCCTTGCGGACGAGCGCCTCGGCCAGGTCGGTCGCCATGAGTCCGGGATCGGAGGCGGCCTTCAGCATCGCGTCCCTGTTGACCTTCATGGAGCCGATCATGGAGGGGTAGACGCTGAGGATGGCGTGGACGGTGTCGATGGCGTCGAAGAGCGGCTCCTTGTCCTCCTGCAGGTCTCGGTTGTAGGTCAGCGGGAGGCCCTTGCAGATGGTGAGGAGCGCGGTGAGATCGCCGTAGATGCGGCCGGTCTTGCCGCGGGAAAGCTCGGCGATGTCGGGATTCTTTTTCTGCGGCATGAGGCTGGAGCCCGTGCAGAAGGCGTCGCCGAACGTGACGAACGAGAACTCCTGCGACATCCAGAGGATGAGGTCCTCGGAGAGGCGGGAGATGTGCATGGCGAAGATGGAAAGCGCGGCGAGGAGTTCGCAGGCGAAATCGCGGTCGGCGACGGCGTCCATGCTGTTCCTCGTCATCTTCGGGAATTTCAGGCGCTTGCGGACGAATTCGCGGTCGATGGGGAGCGTGGTCCCGGCGATCGCGCCCGAACCGAGCGGCATCACGTTGATGCGCCGGCGGGCGTCGGCAAGGCGTTCGGCGTCGCGGGCGAGCATTTCGACGTAGGCGAGCAGATGGTGCGCCAGCAGAACGGGCTGCGCGTGCTGCATGTGTGTGAAGCCGGGCATGATGGTGCGCTTGTTTTCGTCGGCTTTCTTCACCAGCGCGGTCTGGAGCGTGCGGATCTCCTTCATCAGGTCGTCGATCTCGTCGCGCAGATACAGCCGGATGTCGAGCGCGATCTGGTCGTTGCGGCTGCGAGCTGTGTGAACGCGCGCGCCCTCGGGACCGAGCGCTTCGGTCAGCGCGGTCTCGATGTGCATGTGGATGTCTTCCAGCTCGACCTTGAACTCCATTTTGCCTTCTGCGATCCTGCGTTTCAGGACCGCGAGCTTGCGGCAGATGGCGTCGGCGGATTCCTTCGGGATGATCCCGGCGGCGCCGAGCATGGCGGCGTGCGCCATGCTGCCGGCGATATCGTGTTTGTAGAGGCGTTTATCGTAGGAAATGGACTGGGTGAAGTCCTGGACGCTGCGTTGAGTTTGTTCGGCGAATCTGCCGCCCCAGAGAGCCATGCTGCACCTCGTGATATCGCGCAAATAAAGTGTTTCGGGTTGAGAAAAAGTCGAGATATAAAAATATAGCACAAGATTCGAATTCATCAAAGCGCATTTCCCTTTTTTCCGCGTTTTTCCGCGTTTTTTTACGGTTTCGGCGCTTTTCGCGTGCGTTTTCTCATTTATTGGGCTTGACAAATCACAGTTTCACGGATATTTTAATGCGAAAACAACAACCTCACGGAAGGCTTTCCAGATGAATACGATTCTGCCGATCCTGCAATTCGCCGCCGGAGCGCATGTCTCCGACCTTTTCCTTTCCGCCGGAAAAAAGCCGAACGCGCGCATCCGGGGCGTGGTCGCGCCACTGGGGAACTTCGCGCCTGTCTCCGCGGAGTCCATGAACGCGTTCCGGCGGGAAGTCATCGGTGAACGGGGCGAGGCGGCGTATGCGGAATCCGGTTCGTTCGACGCCTCGTGGCGGCTCCCGGACGGCAGCCGCATCCGTGTGAACTTCTTCCGCGCCATCGGAGGGCCTTCGGCGGCGGTGCGCCCGATCCTGAACGGCGACGACATCATGACGGCGGAACTGAACCTGCCGGCGCTGCTGGACACGCTCGCGGAGGCTCCGCGCGGACTGATCCTGGTGGCCGGTACTACGGGCTGCGGCAAGTCCACCACGCTCGCCGCCATGATCAACCACATCAACCGCACGATGCCGAAGCACATCCTAACGCTTGAGGACCCGATCGAGTTCGTTTATTCCGACCGACAGTCCGTGGTCTCCCAGCGGGAGATCAACACCAGCCGCGAGGGCGGGTTTTCCTCCGCGCTCCGCAGTGCACTCCGCGAGAATCCGGATGTGATCGTGATCGGCGAAATGCGCGACCCGGAAACCATCGCCACGGCCATTAATGCCGCGCTTACCGGACACCTCGTCATCAGCACGGTCCACACGTCCGGCTCGGTACAGGCGGTCGAACGCATCATCAACATGTTCCCGGAGGACGGCCGCGAGCAGACCGCGATCGACCTCGGGGCGGCGCTGAACGGCATCGTCGCGCAACGTCTGATCCCGTCCTCGGGCGGCGGCATGATCCCCGCGGTCGAGATACTACTCGGGACGGCGCTGGTCCGCAAGCTCGTCGCCGGGCGCGACTACAGGTCGCTGGACGACGCGCTGCGCAGCAACATCGAACAGGGCATGATCCCGTTCAACCGTTCCATCTTCCGCCTGTACCAGACCGGGAAGATCACGCTGGACGACGCCCGGCTCGCGGCGGACAACCGCGACGAATTCGACCTGCTTGTGCGCGGCATGGAAAGCGGTGTCGACGCATTCCGCAGCTACTACGGCTCGAAGCTCGAAGGCGCGACCGACGACACCGTGGTCGACATGCGGACGCTGTTCCTCGCTTCGCTCCAGGTGAAGGCAAGCGACCTCATCCTGTCCACGGGCGTGCGTCCCACGCTCCGCATCAACGGCGAACTGCGCGAGCTCAACATGCCCGTGCTCGACAACGACGACGTGCGGCGGCTGCTCTTCAGCGTGATCAACCAGCGGCAGCGCGTGGAGCTGGAGGAAAACCGCGAACTCGACTTCGCGCTGTCCGTCGACTTCGGCAAGGAACTGAACATCCCGAACTCGCGGTTCCGCGTGAACGCGTTTTTCCAGCGCGGCACGCTCGGCATGGTCGCCCGCGTCGTGAACGTGAAGATCCCGACGCCCGCCCAGCTCGGCCTGCCGGAAGTCGTGTCCGGGCTCTGCTCGAAACGCCAGGGGCTCATCCTCATGACCGGCCCGACCGGAAGCGGCAAGTCCACCACGCTCGCCTCGCTCCTCGACGTCATCAACCGGACGCGCAACGCTCACATCATCACGATCGAGGACCCGATCGAATACGTGCACCGGAATATCAATTCGATCATCGAGCAGCGAGAGCTTCACGCCGACACGCACAGTTTCGCCGCCGCCCTCAAATACGCCCTGCGCGAAGCCCCGGACGTCATCATGGTCGGCGAAATGCGCGACACCGAGACGATCTCCGCCGCACTTACGGCCGCCGAGACCGGACACCTCGTTTTCGCGACGATCCACACGAACAGCGCGCCGCAGACGGTCGACCGCATCGTCGACTCGTTCCCGATGTACCAGCAGAACCAGATCCGGCTTCAGCTCGCGAGCACGCTGCTGGCCGTGATCTCGCAGCGCCTCATCCCGAGCATCGATGGATCCAGCCGCATCGCCGCGTTCGAGATCATGATCGGTACCCCGCCCGTGCAGGCGCTCATCCGCGAGGGCAAGACGCATCAGCTGCAGACCGTGATCGAAACCAGCCTGAAGGACGGCATGATCACGCTCCAGCGTTCCATGGAGGACCTCTGTGCTGACGGCCTGATCTCAAAGGAAGAAGTGAAGCGTTTCACTGCCGATTACAAGCAGATCAACGCCCACTAAAATGGACGATTCGTCTTCTGTGCGCGAGCGCTTGCCGCGCACTGCTACGGGACTGCTTGCAGTTATGCGATGACGGTCCAGTCCATGTCGACGCCGCGGCCGAGTTCGACCCACTGTGCGGTATCGCCGGAGTTGTAGTAACCGAGCATGCCGGTCGAATACTGACGGACGAGGAGGTCGTCTTTGCTGTCGGCGTTGTAATCGCCTGCGCCGACTACGAACCAGTCGTCTTTGTCGAGCTGGCCGATGCTCGTGTAGCTGTCGACGTTGCCGTCGGCGCACATGACCATGGATCCGGTATCATTGTGGAAAAGGACCAGATCGTCCTTGCTGTCGCCTGCGAAATCGCCGATCGCACGGACTTCCCAGCCGGACCAGTCGGCAGATCCGAGGTCCGCGGGCGTGCCGTCGATGCCGACAGCATAATACTTTTTGCCGTCGAGATAGCTCAACAGGACGGTGTCCATGCCGGAACCGGCGAAGTCGCCGCATCCGACCAGCGTCCAGTCGGCGCCGCCGAAATCGTTGCTGAGCGTGATCCAGTTTTCGGTGCCGTCGGTCCAGACGCCGAGCGCGTAGAGTTCCGGCGCGTACCACACGATGGAGTTTACGCCGGAAGCGTTTCCGGTCAGGTTGCCGACTTTATTCTTCCAGTCGATGTTTTCTTCATTGTTCAGATAACCGATGGTCTGCCATGTGGAGCCGTCCGGGCTGTCGATGGCGTCGATGTAGAACCCGATGTATGCCCCCTTGATCCCGGCTTCGCTGGTCACATTGCCGAAGAGCACGGAGTCGGCTTTGCCGTTACCGGTCATGTCGTAACAGCCGAGGTTGTCCCAATCGGCCGGGTGGCCGGAGTTGGCGGATTGCCATTCGGATGTGCCGTTCATCCAGTAGCCGTGCTGATAGTTGTTTCCGGCCCATACGAACATCACATCGGACACGCCGTTGCCGTCGATGTCGCTCTTTGCCGGACCGGACGGTTCGACCGCGCCGACCGTGACGGAAAGTACGCCATCGGCGAGGTTGAGCTTGTAGTTCGTGCCGCCGATGTCCGTGATCTGACCGACGGTGAGCGTGCCGAGCGGTTCGAGCTCCTCACTTACCACGGAAATCGTTTTGTTGAAACCTGCGGCACCGCCGGCAAGAGTATAGTCGCCATGTTCCTGCGAACCGGAGACCGTAAGCGTGAATTCGGGCGAACCGTGGACGAGGGAAAGATCGTTGACGCGGACGTCCGCACCGGGCACAAGCGCGGAGATATCGAAATCGAGAACGGCATTTCCGTAGACGTTCACGGACGCGCCCTCGGCAAATGTCATCTGTCCGGTCAGTTTCCCGCCGGAAGAAACGACGAGCCACCCCTCGGGATTGACCGCGACATTGTCGATAACACCGCCGGACATGACAGTTGTCCAGCCGTTGACTTCAACGCCGGAGGCTGTTCCGCCGGAAGAAACGGTCAGGAAACCGTCGGAGGCGACCGCGGCATTGTTCGCGGAGCCGCCGGATAAAACTGTGTTTCCGCCTGAGAGGACATTGACATCCTGTGCAAATCCGCCGGAAACAAGGAATCTGCCGCCGTCCGAGACGGTGACATCCGAGGCGGAACCGCCCGCGTAAACCGTTGCGGTCCCGTTCAAATTGACTTTTTCGGCCATGCCGCCGGAAGAAACAAACAACCGTCCGGTTTCCGCAAGCGTGAGGAAGACGCCGGATCCGCCATCTTGAATCTCTACGGAGCCACTGGAGACGGCGTTCGCGATATACGCTGTCCCGCCGGAAGAAACGGTCAGGATGCCGCCGCTGTTCGCGACGAGGGAGGCCCGGCCGTCCGGTCCCACGGTCATGGAACCGCCGCTTTGAATGCTGTTCACATTAGCGCTGCCGCCGGAAGAGACGAGGATGCGGCCGCCATTGAGGACGGTCGTGCTGTTTGCTACACCGCCGCAGACATCCAGGAATCCGGATTCATCGACCTGGGTCGCAATCATTTTTCCGCCGGAATAGACGGTCGCGGATCCGCCGGAAAAAACAGAGGTGTTTTCCGCCGTACCGAAAACCTCCAGGCCGTTGCCGGAACTTACAGCAAGACCGGAGCTTGTGATGCCGCTGGGGATGATGACGGTTGCCATAATCGGGACCTTTCCTGTTTTCGGTTGAGGTTGTGCGGGCGGATGCTGTTCAGGTGTGCTTCAGGACGGCGGAGAACGCGCCGTCGTGTGTGTTCGTGGGGAAGAGCGTCTGTTCGCGGACGAGCGTGAGATCGGGATATTCGGAAAGAAGCAGTTGGACGCGTCCGAGGTTTTCCTCGAACTCCAGGCTGCACGTGGAATAAAGGAGCGTTCCGCCGGGCTTGAGCAGGGAGACCGCGCTTTTCAGGATGGCGTGCTGGAGAACGGCGAGTTCGGCGAGGCGTTTTTTCGAGAAGCGCCACGGGACATCGGGCCGACGGCGGATAACGCCGGTATTCGAGCAGGGGACGTCGGCAAGGATGAAGTCGAACGACTGCGGCGGGAACGGGAGTTCGCGGGCGTCGGCGGCGACGGTCTTCGCTTTGACTCCGGCGCGGCGGAGGTTGATATTCAACGTGGAGACGCGTTTCCGGGAACGGTCGGCGGCGGTGATCTTCGCGCCGGGTGCGGCGAGTTCGGAGAGCATGATGGTCTTGCCGCCGGGCGCGGCGCAGAGGTCGAGGATGGCGCCGGAAGGTTTGGATTCCAGGAGGCCGAGGCCCATGGAGGTGGCGGGGTCCTGCACGTAAAGGGAACCGTCCTGAAGCAGCGGATTATCGAAAAGTCCGGCAGTATTGTTCAGCGTGAAGAAGCGGAAGTCGCCCGTGTCGAAATCGGGATCGAAGGGTTCGGGGCCGCAGTCCGCCAGAAGGGAGACGTCGGCGCCGGGCCGGAGCCGCACCGAGATGGGCGGATTGGACGCGAACTGGCCGAGGATGGCGACCGCGCGATCGGGTCCGTAGGCGGCGGTCCAGCGTTCCTGAAGAAGCGGCGGACAGTCGGCGGGGATGTGCGCGCGGTCGATGGTGTCGTCGCGGACGTAGGCGCGGAGGATGGCGTTCACGAACGCGCCGCCGCCGGGGCCGCGGAGTTTCTTGGCGGTGTCGACGGCGATATTGACCGCGGACTGCCAGGGAAGGCCGGTCTGGAAAAAGACCTGCGCGGCGGCGAGGGAGACCAGAAGACGCATCTGCTGGTTGACCTTGCCCTTCCTGGCGTGCTTGATGAGCAGGGAATCCAGGAAATATTTATGGCGGAAATATTCGAAGAGGAGAGATGCGACGGCGGCTTTCGCGGGGAAATCCCCGGCGCGGAGGTCGTCCAGGCAGTCGTCGAGGGAGACGCCGTCATTTTCCCAGGCGGTCAGGGCGGAGAGCGCGTGTTCCAGGATGCCCTCGGAAATGCGGGATGTTTTCAACGGAGTGCCTTTCTGTCGAGTGTGGTGTGAAAAATGATGCCGGAGCTGCATGCATCTGTTCAATTAATATAGCATAGAGACGGCGGAAATGCAACCGTGAGAGGGAAAGATGTTGATGCGAAGAGTCCGGCAATTGTTCCTTCGGAGTCAGGAAGAAGGAATGCTCAGAAAACTGACCGGATCGATGTCCGCGGGTGTCGTACGGGAAGGAACGCCGAAGGGGGCGTCGAACGTTCCGGAAGAGCCGGGAGAAATATTACCCGGTCTTTTCACGGAGCCGGATTTGCCGGAGAATCGGCGGAAGAGCGGTTCGAGGCCATCGGACGGAGCGGAATCGCCGGAAAGCGCGGCCTTCCAGTCGGAAAGACGCGAGCCGAAGAGCTTCGTAAGCCAGGAGTCTTTCGGCAGGGATTGAAACGCCGTGCGAAGCGTGCTGAATTGGCTGAGAATACGATCCGGAATGCGGCCGTTTTCGAGAGAATCCGGATCAAGGTCGTACAGCGAACGGATCAGTCTGCCCAGAAGCACGCGGACCTGCTGTTCCGCCGAGAAGTAGACGTCCGGCGGATTCGGGTCAAGTCGGGAAAGGACGGTGAGGCAGTAGGCATCGGCGCGCGGCGGCTGTGTTCCGGCGAGCGATGCGACGGACCGGAGATGATCGCCCATGTCGGCGGCGGATGCGACGGCGGAGGGCGCGATGTCCAGCATCTGGCAGACCCCGGAGACCCATGCGGCGGCATAGCGTGCCTCGAGGGAATAATCGTAATCAGCGAAGGCCATTTCGGCGTCGAACAAGGGGGAATCGTAGAAAGAATCGTTCAGGAACGGGAAGGTTTCCGCGGGTAAATCGCCGTAAATGGCTTTCAGCGAAGGCGCGGCATCCAGCAGGGACCGCTGGTCCACGAAACGCGGCAGGAAGACGAGGAAGCAGAACCCGGACATCAGAAAAAGCAGGATCAGCAGCAGCGTGATGTGCGAGGCGCGGAAGGAATGCTTTTTCGAGGGGTCGATGCGTCCGGCCGGGACGCTGAAGACTTTACGGGAAGATTTCTTTTTTCCGGCGTCTTCGGCAGGAGCAGCCTGCACCGGACGCATGATGGCGCGGAGGGCGTCATTGATGCGCACGACGATCTGTTTGTACGAGGGACGGGCGGCGGGATCACGGTTCATCATTTCCATGATGACGGAGGAGAGCGCGGGGGTGATGTCGGGGCGGACGAGGTCGGGCGGGACGGGATCGCGCTGCGTCCGCATGCCGACGAGTTCCTGCGTATTGTCCGCCTGGAAGGGCGGCTCGCCCGTGAGCAGGTGATAGAAGGACGCGCCGAGGCTGTAGACGTCACCTTCCGGACCTTCCTCGCCGGTCAGGACCTTCTCCGGGCTGACGTACTGCGGACTGAGCCACATCCTGGAGGGATCGAGGAAAGCCGAGGCGGACTTGCCGGAGACGACCTGGGAAAGACCGAAGTCGGAGATCTTCGCGTTGAAATCGAGGTCGAGCAGGATGTTTGCGGGCTTGATGTCGTGGTGGATGATCCCGTGTTCGCGGGCGGCGTCCAGCCCCTCGCAAACGTCGCGGATCCAGCGGCAGGTTTCCATGACGGGCAGACGGCCCTTCGCTTTGTGGAGACGGCTTTCGAGCGTGCCGCCGCTCATGTACTGCATGACGATATATGTGGAGCCGTCCCATTCCCCGCAGGAATAGATGGGGACGACCGCGGGATGGTTGATCGTGGCGGCGATGCGCGCTTCGTGCAGGAAGAGACCGGGTGATACGCCCTGTGCGGCGAGGTCCGGATTGAATATCTTGATGGCGACTTCGCGGTCGAGCGCGATGTCGAGCGCGCGGTAGACGGTCGCCATGCCGCCTTTTCCCTCGGGCGCTTCCAGCAGATAGTTGTTGAACCATTTCGGGACGATGAGCTCGAACGAGCAGGCGGGGCAGTTCACGCGGGAAAAAGACGGCATCTCGGAGACGTCGAGCTTCTGTCCGCAGCCGGGACATGCGATCTTGATCCTGCGTGGTGTCTGCTCGGCCATGGTCGTATTTACTCCAGCCAGAATGTTTCAAGGGGTTCGAACTGCGAGGCGATGCGGAACGAAACATCCTGCCGCTGAAGTTCGGCGAGGCGGGATTCGGCAAGTTCGGCGACAAGTCCGGGGTCGTTGCACTCCTGGCTGAGGTGTGCGAAGACCAGATTGCGCGTATTCGGAGACAGGAGTTCGGCGAGCGCTTCCATGGCGTCGGGATTGCCGAGGTGGCCCTGTTTGCCCGCGATACGGCGTTTGAGCGTGATCGGGCGCGCCGAGGCGCGGAGTTTCACAGGGTCGTAGTTGGTCTCCAACACGAGCAGTTCGCAGCCGCTGAGCTTGGCCTTCGCGAGATTGGAGACGAATCCGAGGTCGGTCGCGAAGCCGATCTTATGCGTGTGGACCGTGAACGTGAACGCGATTGCGGGGGTGTCGTGCGAAATGGAGAAGGGTTCGACGTGAATGCCGCACAGGTCGAGCGGGGAGCCGGGCGTGATGAGGATCTTGTGCGCCGGGACCTTGTTGGCGCATTTCGAAAGCTCGCAGAACGTCTCCGGCATGAAATAGGCCGGGATTCCGAGGCGGTCGGAGACGATGCGGCACGCGCTTGTGTGGTCGGAGTGGTCGTGCGTGATGAGGATCGCGCGGAGCGAACACGGATCGACGTGGACGCGTTCGAGGCGGCACATCAGCTCCTTCGCGGAGAACCCGGCATCGAGCAGCAGATTGCCTTCCGGTCCGTGGATGACCGAGGCGTTTCCCTTGCTGCCGCTGCCGAGGATGGTGCAGCCGAATGCGCGGGAAAGGCCGGTTGGCGGATTTGAGGTGGATGAAGACGAAGCCGGGTTCATGGGAGTTGTTCAGAGGAAATAAAAGATTCTGAAATACTATAACCTTTTTCAGCGGAAATGCAACCCCCGCGCCCGAAAATTACGCCTGTATACAGAGAAGAATGCGGATCCGATTTCTTATTCGGAAACGCCTTCGGTTGTTTCCTCTGCGGAAACCGTCATCTCCTGCGTCTCTTCTGCCTGTTTTTCTTTCGCCTTCCTGAGATTCCACTATCTGCTGTAAAGGGGGTAAAAGACAACGCCAAAAACCAATATGAGGAACAGGATCGTAATCGGCAGTTCTCTCACGAATCCGGGGATTTCTTTTTTCTGGCGGATCTCCTTTTCAGAGCAGGTTGTTCAGCAGAGGCTTCAGGAATTTTCCGGTGTAGGATTTCCTGCAGGCGGCGACTTCCTCCGGGGTGCCGGTGGCGATCACGCGTCCGCCCTCGTCGCCGCCCTCGGGTCCGAGGTCGATGATGTAGTCGGCGGTCTTGATGACGTCGAGGTTGTGCTCAATGACGAGGATGGTGTTGCCCTTGTCGCGGAGCATCATGAGGACCTGGAGGAGCTGGCGGATATCGGCGAGGTGAAGGCCGGTGGTGGGCTCGTCGAGGATGTACAGGGTGTTGCCGCGCGGAATCTTGGCGAGCTCGGTGGCGAGCTTGACGCGCTGCGCTTCGCCGCCGGACAGCGTGGTGGCGCTCTGCCCGATGGAGATGTAGCCGAGGCCGACGCTTTCAAGCGTTTTGAGCTTGCGGGCGATGGGCGTGACGGCGGAGAAGAACTCGACGCCTTCGGACACGGTCATGTCGAGGATTTCGGAGATGTTTTTCTTCTTGTATGTGACGGAAAGCGTCTCCTCGTTGAAGCGTCGTCCGTGACACACGGGACACTCCACGTACACGTCCGGCAGGAACTGCATTTCGATGCGGCGGATGCCGTCGCCCTGGCAGTCCTCGCAGCGGCCGCCCTTCACGTTGAAGCTGAAGCGGCCGGGGCCGTAGCCGCGGACCTTGGATTCGGGCAGTGAGGCGAAGAGATTGCGGATGGCGGAGAAGAACCCCGTATAGGTGGCGGGGTTGGAACGCGGGGTGCGGCCGATCGGGGTCTGGTCGATCATGATCGCCTTGTCGATGAACTCAAGGCCGCGGATCTCCTTGTGCGCGCCGACTTCGCCGGCGTCGGCGACCTCGAAACGGTGTTCGAGCGCGCGGCGGAGGATGCCGCTCACAAGCGAGGATTTGCCGGAACCGGACACGCCGGTCACGCAGGTGAAGACGCCGAGCGGAATCTTCACGTTGATGTTTTTGAGGTTGTTGTGCGTGGCGCCGAGGATCTCGAGGAACTTGCCGGACCCGCCGAGGCGTTTTTCCGGGACGGGGATGGATTCCTCGCCGGAGAGGAATTTTCCGGTGAGGGAACGCGGGCAGTTGACGAGTTCGGCAGGCGGACAGGCGGCGACGATCTCGCCTCCGTGGACGCCCGCGGCGGGACCGAGGTCGATCACATAGTCGGCGCTCTGGATGGTCTCGGGATCGTGCTCGACGACGACGACGGTATTTCCGATGTCGCGGAGGTTTTTGAGCGTGGCGAGGAGCTTGGCGTTGTCGCGCTGATGCAACCCGATGCTGGGTTCGTCGAGGATGTAGATGACGCCGACGAGGCCGCAACCGAGCTGGGTGGCGAGGCGGATGCGCTGCGCTTCGCCGCCGGAGAGCGTGCCGGATTCGCGGGTGAGGGAGAGATAGCCGAGACCGACGTTCTTCAGGAACATGAGGCGGCTGCGGATCTCCTTGAGGAGCTCGGCGGCGATCTTGTCCTGCACGTCGGTGAGTTTGAGGTCCGCAAGGAAATCCAGCGCGGCGGACACGCTCTTGCAGTTGAAATCGTGGATGCTGGCGCCGCCGATCTCGACGGCGAGGCTTTCCGGGCGGAGACGTGCGCCATGGCAGGCGGGGCAGGTCTTCCGCATGGTCAGCTCCATGAGGCGCGTGCGGACGCTCTCGAATTCGGAGTCCTGGCTGCGGCGCTGGAGGTTGGCGAGGATGCCCTCGAACGGCTTCCTCATCTCGTGGCGCTTGCCGCGCATGTAGAAACTGAAGTCGATGATCTCGTCGCCGCTGCCGTAAAGCAGAACGTGGCGGATGTGCTCGGGAAGATCGCGCCATTTGGTGTCCATCAGCTTCGGGAGGCCGTAGTGGGCGGCGATGCACTTGAGCATGTGGTTGTAGTAGATGATGAGGCGGTGCGCGCCCCGCCGCCAGGCGGGGACTGCCCCGTGGCGGAGCGTGGCGTTTTCGTCCTCGACGACCTTCGCGGGGTCCATGACCTGAAGCGAACCGATGCCGCTGCAGACCGGACACGCGCCGTAGGGGCTGTTGAACGAGAAATTGCGTGGTTCGGGCGGGGAGATGCTGATGCCGCAGTCCTCGCAGGAGAGGTGTTCGCTGATGAGCTCTTCGCGCCAGACTTTTTCGCCGGAGACGAATGTGGCGTCGCGGTCCTCCAGCAGGAGCAGCATGACGCCGTCGCCGAGCTTCAGGGCGGATTCGATGGAGTCGTTGAGGCGGGAGGGTTCGAGCTTGCCGCAGACGAGTCGGTCGACGACCGCCTCGATATTGTGCTTGACCTTCTTGTCGAGCGGGGCGATCTGCTCGTCGAGCGCGACGATCTTCCGGTCGATGCGGGCGCGCACGAAGCCGTCCTTGCGGAGCTTGTCGAGGATGTCGCGGTGTTCGCCCTTGCGGCCGCGTACGACGGGCGCGAGGATCATCATGGCGGGTCCGGCGGGCAACTGGAGCAGGCGGTCGCGGATGCGCTGCGCGGACTGGGCGGCGAGCACCTTGCCGCATTTGGGGCAGTGGGGCGTGCCGACGTGAGCGTAGAGCAGGCGGAGATAGTCGTAAATCTCCGTGACGGTCGCGACCGTGGAGCGCGGATTGGAGCCGGCGGAGCGCTGTTCGATGGCGATGGACGGGGAAAGTCCTTCGATATGACGGACTTTCGGCTTGCCCATGCGGTCGAGGAACTGGCGGGCGTAGGCGGAGAGGCTTTCGACGTAGCGGCGCTGTCCCTCGGCGTAGAGCGTGTCGAACGCGAGCGAGGACTTGCCGGAGCCGGAAAGCCCGGTGATGACGGTGAGACGGTCACGCGGGATCGTGACGTCGACGTTTTTCAGGTTATGTTCGGCAGCGCCGTGGATGATGATGTCCTGCATGATGACCGCGTCCGTTTCGTGTGAGTTCAGGGAGTAATGCGTCCGGCATCGCGGGCCGGAACCGCGGTGGAAAGGAAGCGCGCCGCCTTGCGCTGTCTGCGTTTTTCGAACTGGAACATCTGAATGGCGTTCCAGCTGTTGTGCCAGAGGATGTAGAACAGCGGGCCGAGGGCGGCGACGGGCGAGGCGAACGTGATCGCCAGATAGATCGTGAATGAGGTGTTTTTCTGGCCGAGGAGCTGGCTGGATTCGAGCTTATTGCGGCGGGGCCCGATGATCCATCCGAACAGGAAGTTCAGGACGCAGATCGCGAGCGTGGCGGAGCCGATCTGAAGAAGGATCGTCACGGCGCTGATCTCCTGCTCATCGAACGTTTTGCGCGCCATGCCGCCGAGGATGAGGAGCATGACGGACCATGCCCAGAGGGCGTGCGGCGCGATCTTGTACTTTGCGAAGTCGGCGAGCCACGGCCAGAAATGCAGCAGGACGCGCGAAAGAAAGACGGGGAGCGCCATCACGAACGCGATGTTCAGAAAGACTTCGTTGACGAATTCCCATCTTAGCTGGCCCGTGACGAGCGGGAGCAGGCCGATCAGAAAAAGCGAGATGCCGAGGTCGCTGATCAGGAATCCCATCAGGACCGTAGCGACGTTTCCGCCCAGGAACGCGATCACGACGGGCGCGGCGGTGGCGGTGGGGGAGATCGCCGTGAAGAAGACGGCTTTCGCGACCTCGGTATTGCCGCCACAGATCCAGCATGCCAGCAGCCACGCCAGGACGCCGATTGCGAGGTTGGCGGCGAGCAGATACCAGTGGTACAGGCGAATTTTCAGGCCGCTGAACTTGATGCCAAGACAGGCGTTCAGGAGCATGACGACGAGCAGCCAGCGGACCATGAAGGATGCGCGGGACATCCAGGGGAAACAGAGTCCGATGAAGAGCGGGATGATGATCTTGGCTGGCTGGCTGAGAGCTTTCCACATAGGGTGAGACCTTGGTTAAAGTAAGTCGCGGGCGCGAAAGGGGAAGAAATAATATAGCTCCAAACGGAGCGATTTTCAAGGCGGAAAAACGATACAGCCCGCATGACAGCGGAAACGGAAGAGTACGCAACATGTCACACGCAACCGATAGAAACAACTGATAGTTGCAGGCTTGTTCCGTCCGGAAGCAAACAAAACAACCCTTTGTTGAAGAGTCCGTGCGGCGGCGGGATCGGAAGCATGATTTCCGGCGGTCGGGAAGATCCGGAAAGAAAGCCTCAAAAAAAGGGATATGGAAGATGTAAAACCGCGTGGAAATGAAGGTGGGATAATCACGCGGCGGCCGCACGGACTCTGATTTGATACTCAACGGAATACGAACTATGAACGGAGACGGAGTGACAATGAAGCTGTCGGAATACTTTCTGCCGTACCAGAAACGATGGATCCTGGACGACGCACGGATGAAGCTGTACGCGAAATCGCGCCGGATCGGCATCACGTATGCCACGAGTTTCCGCGTAAACGACAAGTGTCTGCGGCGGCCGGGAACGGTCCAGTGGGTGACCAGCCGCGACGAATTCACCGCCCGCGAGTTCATCACGGATTACATCGCGAAATGGGCGGCGGCGGCGAACGCGGTCTGCCGCGGACTCGCCGGGGAGAATGCTACAATGGTTGATCCTCTGCACGGGATCCGCGCCTACACGGCGGAATACGGAAACGGAAGCCGTGTCATCAGCCTGTCCAGCACGCCTGAGGCGTTCGCCGGGAAGGGCGGAGACATCCTGATCGACGAGGCGGACCTGCACAAGGACAGCGGAAAAGTGATCGACATGGCGCTGCCGTGCACGACATGGGGCGGCCAGCTGGAAATGGTGTCCGCGCTGAGCGTGGACGGAAGCAGCGAATCACCGTTCTGCCGGATGCTTCACGAGGCGGAACACGGCGCGAACGCAATGGGATGGAGCGTCCACAAGACGAGTATATTGGATGCCGTCGAAGAGGGCTTCGTGGAGCGCGTCAACGCCGTGACCGGGAGTGAGCTGAGCCGTGAGGAGTGGCTGAAGATGATGCGGACGAAATGCCGCACGGAAGACGCCTGGCGGACGCAGTATCTGATCGAAGCGGCGGAGGCGGGCGCGGCGCTGCTGGACTACGGCATGATCGGTGCATGCGAAAACGACGCCACTGACTTGGAAAAAGTGCTGAACGAACACCCGAAAGCCCTCCATTATGCCGGATACGATGTGGGACGCAAGAAGGATGTCGGGGTGTTTTTCGAGCTGACGCGGATCGGGGACATCCTGTGGCAGAGCGGGTACGAAGTCATGGAAAACATGCCGTTCCGCATGCAGGCCGATGCCCTGGCGCGCCGCCTCGACGACGCCCGGCTGGAACGCCTCTGCATCGATGCGACCGGAATCGGGATGATGCTGGCGGAGGAAATGCAGGAACGCCATGGAAAATACCGCGTTGAAAGCGTGACCTTTACCGGTCCGATGAAAGCCGCGCTCGCCATGCCCGTCCGTGCGGCGTTCGAGTCGCGCGGCATCCGGATTGTGGCCGACGACATGCTGCGGCATGATTTGCACAAGATCGTACGGAGCGTGACCGCCGCCGGAAACGTGCGGTATGACGCCGAACGCGACGAATCCGGACATTCGGACCGGTTCTGGGCGCTCGCACTGGCCGTCCATGCGGCGGGACGCGGCAACGAGGCCCCGTGCGGAATTGATCCGCTGCCGCCTCCTCATCAAAGGTGTATGGAAGAACGATTCTTCGGATTATAAACTCGACAGAGAAGAAACTTCAAATCTCCCGGCGGAACAAAAGGAGTTTCCGCGGGGACAATAATAACAAACATAGGAGCAGGAAATGAGCACTGTGAAACAGGACGCGAACGGAGTCCCGGAGGAATGGACTCTGCTGCATGCGGGCGTGAACCGGCTCGTGAAAAACGGAAAGGACTATGAACTGCGTTTGAGCGTGGAGGACCTGGACGCCATCGCGGCGTATCAGGCGAAGAAAGGTGAGGCGATCCCGATCGACTCCAACCATTATCTCCACATCCTGGCGGAGAAGCACGGCGTGGAGGAGAGCGAAGCGCTGCGGCTGATCCCGTCGGGCGTGGCGGCAATGGGATTCGGGACGCTGTTCCGCGAGGGCGACGAACTGCGCATTCGCGCGGAATGGACGCCTGGCGCGTACGAACTGCTGAAGGAAAAGATATTCCGGTACTGTTCGCCGGTGATCCGCGGCCTGAAGGAAGGTCCGATCCGCATCACGAGCGTGGCGATGGAAAATGAACCCGCGCTGAACTGCGAGGACGTCCTGGCGGCGGGCGGCGAGGATGAAGACGCCGACCCGGAGGATATCGGACGGAACTCCATCGAACTGAAACGGCTTCAGGATCCGATCGAACGCGCGCTCGGGCGTTTGCTCGGGAAGACGGTCTGGAACGAGATCGTGCTTTCCGGCGAGGACGACGAGGAAGGTGCATTCGAGCGTACGGCAGCCGCGATCGAGGCGAAAGTCGACGTCATCACGGCCATTCGCGAAGGGCTCGGCATCGCAGGCGACGAACCCGACGAGGCGATGTCCGCGGCGCTGGACGCCGTGAAGGAGCGCGCCGGTCAGGCGGACGCATTGCGTCAGGAGCTTGACACGATGATCTGCGCCGCCGAGGAAAAACGCAAGGCGGAACTGATCGAACAGGGGCTTCAGGAAGGGAAGCTGACGCACGCGCTAGAGGATTGGGCGAAAACCCAGGACTGCGCCGTGCTGGCATCTTACCTGGAGCACGCGCCAGCCGTGGTGCCGGGCCGTATGGCGTTTACGCCGGACAAACGGCGTGCGCCGAAGCGGAGCCTGAGCGCGGCGGACGAGGAAATGATCCGGAAATTCGGATTCGACAAAGACGAATATCAACGCGCCATGCACGGCTGAGAAGCCGCGGCGCAAAACAATCAATCACAGGGGGTTTTGTTTGTTCGGCTGAAACCGGCAAACAGAACAGCCTAGAACAAAAGGAGACATGAACCATGTCAACACTCACAGAAGCCAGAAACACCAGGGAAATCGCGGCCGGCGGCGTTCACTACACACGTGAATTCACCGTCGCGGCCGGCAGCACCGTCTACGCGGGCGCCATCACGGCCGTCAACACCTCCGGGAAAGCCGTTCCCGCGACGTCCTCGGGCGCCATCACCGTGGTCGGCCGCGCCGAAAACACCGCGTCCGGCGGCGAAACCGTCAGGACCCGTTCCGGGATGTTCCTCTATGCCCCGGTCAGCAGCGGCGCGTTCGCCGCGAGCGACCTGAACAAGACCTGTTACGTGAAGGACGACCAGACCGTCACGCTGACGGGCGGCACGGCGGCCGTGATCGCGGGCGTCGTCCGCGACGTCCTCCCGGACGGCGTGGTGGCGGAAATCGGCAACGGCCCGCGCTGAGCCGGAATATCCGAGTTCAAAAACCAGAAAACAACCTGAGAAAGGAAAAAGAACATGGAACTCAATCATGAAACGATGTCCGCCATGCGCACCAGCTTCAATCTGAAGTTCAAACAGGCCGTCGAAGGCGCGGAGACGATCTACCGCGACCTCGCCGATATCGAGGGCGATCCGAAGCACACCGCCATGGAAATCCCGTTCCTCGACGCTTTCGCCGGGATGCGCGAATGGCTCGGCCCGCGCCAGATCAAGAACCTGGCCATGCATAAGATCCGCCTCGTGGAACGTCCCTGGGAGGACACTGTGGCGATCCCCGTGCGCGACGTCGAAAGCGACAACTGGGGCATCTACGGCACGCTCGTCGCCGCCATGGGCGAGGCGGGCGAACAGCTGTGGGACACGCTCTTCACTGAAGCGCTGGTGAATCCGCCGAACTGGATCGACGGCGCCAGCTTCTACAACAGCTCCCGCAAGTACGGACCGAGCACGATCAACAACGTCACGACCAACGCCCTGACGTTCGCCAACTTCGGCTCGTTCTTCACCCAGATGTACTCCTTCCGCGGTCACAACGGCCAGCCTGTCAACACGCGTCCGACGCACCTGATCGTCGGTCCCGCGCTGGAGGACACCGCCCGCGAGATCCTGTACTCCGACACCTACCGCGACTCCAATGATCAGGAATTCGCCAATCCTCACAAGGACAAGGTCAAACTGGTCGTCAGCCCGCGTCTCACCGGCGCCAACGCCAACTACTGGTTCCTGGGCCGTTTCACCGGCGCGCTGAAGCCGATTCTGGTTCTGAAAAACAAGGAAGCCTCTCTCACGATTCTGAATCAGCCGAACGACGAAAACGTTTTCATGGATGGCAGAATCCTCTTCGGCGCAGAGGCTTACGGCAACGCGGCCGCGCTCTTCCCGCATCTGCTGGGACGCGGCGGCACCGCCGCAGGCTGATCGTCATCGGGACAAATGGCTGACGGATGAGGGGGAGCAGGGCGCGGGAATCCGCCGCGGTTATCTCCTTGGCGTGGAGGCGTTTTCTTTTATCTTTGCAGGGATAAACAGATATCCGCCGTACGGGTTCTCCGCCCTTCCCCCTCGCCGGGAACAGCCGTTTTCCTTTTTGCAGTTCAAACAACAACAGAATGAAAGGATCGTCTCATGGCATACGCCACGATCAATGAACTGAAAGTGCGCCTCGGCCAGGATTACGCCGGACTGTACGGCAACGACGAAATCGGCACAGCGACGGCGCAGGCCGATCTTGATTCCGCAGCCGCGGAAATCGACGCGGCCGCCGGATGCAGATATGAAACGCCTGTCGTGTCCGAACGTGCCGGAGCGCTGCTCCGCGACTGGAATCTGACCCTGTGCGAAGAGCGCGCCCGGGTGCGCTGTGCGGGCGATTCGCTGCCCGACAAGCTCAAAATGCGTGTCGCCCATGTGCGCGGCTCGCTGGAGAAAACCGCGTCCGGCGAACTGGTCCTGCCCGGTGCGGCGGAATCCTTGCGCGGACAGGGATTCGCCACGGTCGCCTGCGACGAGCCGGTCTTCTCGCGTGAAAGCATGAGGGGTTACTGAAATGCGCGCAATAGGGTTGATTTCCGGGTGGGACGGAGGCGGTTTCGACATCGCCATGCGTAACATCCGTGTACGCTCGACGCTGACCGGGACCGTGTCGGTACATGGAGAAGACGGCAGAAAGGACAAACTTGCCGCCACAAGCCGCCGTACGGAGCTTGAATTCGACGGCCTCGTGGAGGGCGGCAACATCCCGGAGGCTGGGGAGACGCTGACGTATCAGGAAAAGACATTCCTTATCACGTCGGCGGTCCTGACTTCGGAAAAAGGAAAGTACCAGAAGTTCGCCGTGAAAGCGGAACGCAGCGATGAGGCCGATGTGTCGGGACTGTAGCATCCTGACGGTACAAGAGAAACAGAACAAAACAGAGAACAACGGGAGACAGATATGAACGGGGAAACGGCAGTCACGGCGGAAACGCCGGAAAACGAATATGATCCGGAAGCGGAAGTCATCATGGAGATCCTGAGGCAGATCAACGCCGAACTCGACGATATCGCCGAGAAACTTGAGGATATCGGTACGATCAACTGAGTCGGGAGGGGGAACATGCTGAAACTGAAACATAAAAGCATCGTCCGGAGCAGGGACTCCGGCGGAGCCTCCTACCGTGAGATCTACTACGGCACACGGGAAGAGGTGGAGGAGCAAAGCGCCCGTCTGGCAATCGGAGACCGGGACAAATCGGGCGAATACGAACTTGTCTCCTGGCGTACCCGGCAGATTGGCGGCCCGGTCTATGAGATAGAGCTCAACTGGGAGAACCTGAATGCCGGAAGCAATCTGCGGTTTCTGATCGGACGGCACGGTCCAAAGGAACACATGCTGGATGTGAGTGTCCTGTCCGTGCCGCTGGAGCGCCATTCCGACTACAGGACGAACTGGAACTACTGTCTCGCGGCAAAAGGGACGGAAGAAGTTCCTGCCTGGTGGGCGACCGCGACGGATCCCGTGCTGACAGCGTCTCAGCGCGCCAGCTACCGCTGGGTGAAGACGCCGCAGGCAGTCACTTCACTCGGCGAATCGTGGCATCTGCTGAAAATGCCCGTCATGAACTGCGAATCGTATCTGATGCCGAGCTATACGATCACGGAGTTCAGCCGTCACTGCACGTTGAGGGACGCCTCGTGGGCCGCGGCTGCCTGCGCCGGAAAGATCGGCACGCCCGCGCTCGGCGATTTCGGCGTGGGCGTGACGAACTGGCTAAACCTCGGTGGCCAGATCCATCCCGACGGACGCCGTTACATCGCAAAGGTCATCTACAAGGCGTCACCCGATCCGGCGGGCTGGGACAGTACGTTGTATGAAACCGCGGAGGAGAACGGCGCATGATCGTACCAAGACTGGAATCCGGCGAGAATCTGTTCGAGGTTCTCCGAGAAAAATTCAACGCATTGGCTGAGGCCGTGGAGCAGCTCGACAAACTCGCGTCCGCTTCCCCGCTCCTGGACGTTCTCGACACCGGCGCGGGCAAGCTCATCCGCTGGAACGGTCCGGAACCGGAAAACTCCGGCGCGGCGACCCCGGAAACTCCGGTTGCTTCGGGATATGCCGGGGCGTTTGCCGTGGAACTTGTCGGCGGGACGTCCGCACGGGTTTTCAACGGATCGGATCCGTCCGATGAATTCGCGGGAGAGATCCGAATCGGGAATGTCATTCACTACATGCCGGCCGGCAGAGTTCCGGTTGTATCGGGACAATCCGCCGAAATCTATCTGACCGTGTATTACGACTCGACGGCTACTCCTCCGGCTCTGGTGTACGGTTTCGCGAAAAACCTGTCCGCATCTGTTATCGGAGCGCAGGGCTGGTATAAAACACTGGCGAAAGTCAGCTCGACCGGAACCGTAACGCAGGTGCATCTGGGCGGCAACATCGAAATCAGCGGGAGATGGATCTGATGAGCTTGTGGAACGACTATCATCTGAACGATCCGGCATTCTGCATGCCTCTTCCGGTGATGCGCGGGCTCGTTTCCGCGCTTTGCGAACGCCGGGAAGCCGTGGATTCCGAATTTCACGAAAGCTGTACGACGTCCGGTGCGGCGGCGGTCATTGACAATTATCTGGCGCACATCCTCACCGGGGAATGGTATGGCGATGCCGATCCGGAGAAGATCCCGTTCCGGGAGATCAAAAAGGAGTATGCTTACGATGAGATCTGGGGGTTCTCCCGGAGGCTTTCCTATATGCACATCTTCGATGCGTTTCTCCTTCACACGCTGAGCGAATACAACTTGCGCCGGTTTACGGACAGCGCGGGAAATACAGCCTACCGTTCGCTTGAAATTCTGGCATCGGTACTGGAAGAACCCCTGATCGTGCCGGAGACTGTCCCGGAGAACAACTCCTATCCAAAGGAATATGTCGACGGTACGTTTCAGGTTTGTCTGAATGCCGCCTGGGCATCACAGCGGGTGAGAATGCTGAAGCTGCTCCGGTATGTGTGCGTTACCAACGGCGGATTCATGATGTGTCACGCCTATTCGCCGGCGGATAGGCACAGTTTCGGCGTTTCGCCGCAGGCGGCATACAATGCGATCCCGGAATGGACGCTTTACGAGACAGAGTTCGGCGGATGGTACAGTCCGCTGGAATGCTATTTGCACTACGAGCACACGGGGCTTAGCGACCCGAACGAGCATTGGTCGATCCGGTCCGCGTGGGAGCCGGTAATGCTTACGCCGGAACATCACGGCTGTCCGGCGGCATCCGGCGGAAAGATCGTGTTTGACGCGGTCGACTTGCGCGAGCGGGACGAAGACGGAAATCCGGAGGAGGACGAGTACAACACATACATTTTCGATCCGCTCTGCACAAACGTATCGTCCGGAGCGAATACGCTTGTTTTGAGCAGTGGCGTTTTTGCATCGTGGGGCTACGGTTCGGCGTCTGGTCTGGGCGGGCCTGATACTGCACCGGACAGTTGCATCCGCGGATGGCAGGCACTCAATGTGAAAGTCATTTACGATTATGCATCATATTTCAACTTCAGAGATTAAGAAAGGGAGAAAAATGCAGGACTTAATTTTTTATGTGGCGGCGAAAGAAACACTTGGTAAGGTTCGCGATTATTCAAACATGCGCAGTTCGGATGCCCCGCTATTGACGCTTGGAGTGGCCGTTTGTCTTCGAATGAGACTGTTCGAGGATATCGAAGATTCAACACCATATCCGATTGCCTCGTTCGATAGTATCACGAGTTGGAATTGGCGCATGGACGCCGATTATGACCGGAGGACTGCTTGCAAACTGGTTGCGGATGCCGAAGGCATCTCTGTTCACACGGTAACCGATACCATCAAAAGCGAGACCATGAGTTTTACGGAGGTCGTGATCCCGATTTCCAATATGAACACGAGAGAACTTGCAGCATGGATCGACAATGAAAAGATTAAAACCGGACTGGCTGGGGAGCTTGTCGGATACGATAACGAAGGACATGCTGCATTTGTTCTTCAAATAGAGAACTTTTCGGTTCGGAACCGTTTATCCGGGTTGAACGATGAGGATGAGGACGATCCGATTCCAGTGGATCAGGAAATTGTGACTCGTCCTCTGGCTGAACAGATGATTCAGGCAGCCGTTTCCGCGTCGGCGGCTACAAAACAGGACAAACTGACTTCCGGAAATGCGGGAACGGGTATTTCCATCTCCAATGCAGGGGTAATCAGTACGGAGAATGTTCCGCAGAGTGCAGTGACTGGTCTTTCCGTCTCGCTTGCCTCGAAACAGGACAAACTGACTTCCGGAAATGCGGGAGCTGGTATTTCTATTTCAGACAATGGCATTATCAGTGTCCGTGTCGACAGTATCCCGCAATCCTCAGTAGTCGGTCTTGAATCGGCTCTTAATAACAAACAGAACTCGCTTTCTACCGGGTTTTGGATTGAGATTGATGATGACTGGATTTCCGTTGAGCGTTATCATGCGATTCATGGTCCATATTCAAGAGGTTCTATTACGTTGCAGGCGGGTGAAGCATACAAGATTTTTGCTACGAATTCCGTTGTCACGCTGGATGCGGAAAGTATTCCGAACAACACCTGGGGACTTGACGGGTACTTGGAAATCTTCGTTGCAAACACCGGATATGTACAGACAACGTCTCGTGTGGTACTCGCAAACGCTCTGGAGCCCGACGCGGTGAACAACTGTCGCGTGGAGTTCCGCGACGGTCTGTGTACGATCACCATGGAGAACACCCTCGCGGGCTACATCGTCACTCTCACCGCCGGAACGGGAGAAGGCTCGCTCCCGTACGCCCTCTCCGTTTCCAGTTCCGAATATGTCGCCTTCGACGCGACGACCAACGGTCAGACGCTCGACCTCGCGGGCGCTACGACTTACGCGGGGGAAAAGCATGTAGTCGGCAACGGCTACGCGGAGACCGCCGTCAGCGGCGGCATCACCTGCACAAGCAAGACCACGTTCAGTAATCTCACTATGCTGAATGTTACAAACAGCGGCGGCACGATGACGCTTGGGGATGTGAACGTCCCGTCCGGCTCGACTGTCGCGGTCAGCGGCGGCGGACTGGCGATTGAAAAGGTTGTCGGCGAAGGGAGCGCAAGCGTAGTCGCGTTCGGTTCGAGCAACATCCAGCTAAACGGAGGACAAATCGCCTCTTGTAATGGTGTTGTCTTTTCCGGCGGCAGTACGCCGAACTGGGGTGTGCAGTTCCGTGGTGAGGGTGGCACGCTTCATGCGACTTCGTGCGTTTTCACCGGGGCGAAAACCTACAGTAGAACTGCTGTTGTTTGTCTTCGTACTGGCGGTGAAGTGCATTTGACTTCTTGTACGTTCGCCGGGAACTCCACTACGAATGGCGGTGTTACTTGTTTCGCCGAGGTTGCAACGACTTCCGGTGGCGTTGCCGTGTTGGACGGATGCACGTTCTCCGAGAACAATTCCGGCGGCTATGGAGCGCCCGCGTTAGCGTTTGCAAGTGGCTACGACAACACCATGTCGGACTGCAAAGTCGAGGCAGGGCAACTTGTTACAGTTTCTTCAAATTCAATACTTGAGCTAAAGGGGAGTAATTCGTTTGCGGAAACCGTCACCGGAAGTGGCTCTGTCACCATCTCCAGTGGCGCGATTGTTGACCTCACTGGGAATTCGAACGCTACGCCGATTGCTCCGGGCGGTGGCATTACGTTTGAACCGGGCGGCGCGACGGTCTATCCGTCTGCGGGCAGTGCGGCGGCGTTTATGCTCGATAATTTCGTTGTTACCGCGATTACGAGCGATGCGGTTCAGAATAACTCCGCGACGTATTACTCATCCGGCAACCATGCGGCATCTAATGTCGTGTTTACCAAGGCGGGCGTGTCCGGTTTTTATGCTGTCCAATACGGAGCAACCGTTACCCTTACGGATTGCACGTTGTGGCAAGATTTTTACACGGACACATCCGGTGCAAATGGGGGAACTATCACGATTGCCGGCAATCTTGTTCTTTCTTCCGGTTCACTCCAAAAGGGTGGAACAAGGACAACAGGAACAGTTATTCTTTCAGATGGTGCAAAAGTCTATTGCAATTTGAGCGAAAACATTAACCCGATTCAGGCTTCACACCTCGAAGTCGGCACGAATGTAACCTTCTACACATCAGGTGGAACTGCCGTACCTCTTACGGGTGGAACATACACAAACGCAACCATTGACAAAAACGGAACAATCACCGAAGCATAAGGAGGCGCAACATGAAACATTACTTTGACACAGATGGGCGTGAATTCGTCTACCCGCCCGACCCCTACAAGGGGCGTTCCCCCATGCACAATCCGGACGGAACGTACAACGATGATGCGTTCCGCGAAATGGGCGGCACGATCACCGAGGACGGCGAACTGTCGCCGCAGGAGAAAGTCTGCGGGGAGTTTGCGGAACTCATCGAAGACCTTGCAAGCAAGACCGACAAAATCACGCCGGAGGAGTTCTTGCAGGCGGCGCAGGACGGTATCAGCTCCAACCTCATCGACTTTGCGCGTGAGCGCGGCGTGTCGGAAGCGGTTATCACCGAGGGCAGAACGCGAATCGTCGAGATCATGGCGGACGCCATGCGCTTCGGCATGACGTGGGCGCAACTCGTGAGCGGAGCGATTGAAGCATGATCTCGCGGCGTATTCCGTATCTTCGGGCGTTCTGCTTTGAATTCCGTGCCGTTGCCCCGGGGTCCTTTTGGAGTGCTGCGGACGATGAACTTGCCCGGGCATTCAACGGCATCGGTGCGGAACACTGGCCGAACTGGCTGCGGATTATGCTGACTGCGTTGTTGAGGCCGTTTCAGGCGGCGGCGCTCATCCATGACTGGGAGTACAGCCAGAAAGCCAAAAGCTACCGCGCATTTTCCGCGGCGAACTGGCATCTGGCTGTCAACGTTGCCCGTGAAGCACTGTACGATTGTCGTCCCGGCGTGATCCCGGCCGGTGCGCTGGCCGCGTTATTGTGCCAGCTCTTCGGCTTGCGCGCGTATAAAAGCGGGAGACTGCGCCCATGACAGACGAGGACAAAAACGAGATCGCCGCCATCTTCACCGATATCCTCGCCTCGTACGATCACGGATGCCCCAACGGGATCGATGCGAAGACGGCGGATACTCTGCGCACACTCGCCGAGGCATTCCAGACAGGACGGAAAACCGCGATGAAGGCGTTCATCACGCTCGTCATTGGGGCTGTCTGCGCCGCCCTTCTGGCCGGGATGAAGGAGTTTTTCAACAAATGACCTCAAAAAAAGGAGTTCAGATTTGATTCGTTTTGCTTTGCATTTGGCGCTTGCCGTTATGCTTGCCGTTTCTACCGGGTGTTCCGGCGTGAACACCGTGCTCGGCGGACTTGCGGAGAAATCCCTGTCCGGTAGCGGCACGGTCGCGATCCAGCGCGTCGGCGTCGACCCGGATACCGCCGCGCCCGTGCTGAAAAGCACCATCATCACCGGCGATTACGCGAGCGCGCCGGAGGGGACCTACGCGCTTCAGTACCGCCGGAGGGCCGCGCCCGGCATCTTCAATTCGTCCGCGATCTCGCACGAGGTCACGATCAATTACATCGGGACCGCCGACCGTCTGGCAGACGCCGTCGGACTCGTCCGGTCCGACCTCGAACTTGAACAGGACATCCCAAATACATTTGGAAACGACGCATCCGGGCAAACCGGAGAATGACCGTCTTTCCGCTGCCGTCGGGCAGGGCTTCAACGCTCTTCCCGGCGGCTTTTTTGTTTTTCTTTATCGCTTTTCCATGTTGCGGACTTGATTTTTTCATTTGCAGTGATACTGTATTGAGACAATCGCGGACGCATGAATCAAACCGGACGGATTCGCCGGCCGGGACAGGCGTCCGGACCTGTATTTTGAGGGGGAAATCAGATGAAAGAACCGAACACGATCTGGAAATGCGCCGAGTGCGGCATCGTCTTCGAAGCGCTTCAGCCCTGCGAAAAGGGCGACGACTGCATTCCGGCCTGCTGCGGACGCGGCATGGCCCGTATGGTAGAAAACCATTCCGACGGCGCGGGCGAAAAGCACGTTCCGGTGGCCGCGCCGCTCGACGAATGGCGGATGAAAGTCACGGTCGGCGCGGTGGCGCATCCGATGATGGAGGCGCATTACATCCAGTGGATTGAGGTCGTCGACGGCGACATGGTCTGCCGCAAATACCTGAAGCCGGGCGATGCGCCGGAAGCCGTCTTCCCTATCAAATACCGCAGCGGCCTCATCCTGCGCGAATACTGCAATCTCCACGGCCTCTGGGCCTTCACGATCCCGTAACCTCATCTTATCCTCAACATATCCTCACGAAAGGACACACGCACAAAATGATGAAAGCGATTCAGATTTCCCCCAAAGTCTGGTGGGTCGGCGCCATCGACTGGCAGCTCAAGGAATTCCACGGCTACACCACCCGCCGCGGCTCCACCTATAACGCATTCCTCATCATGGATCAGAAGATCACGCTTGTCGACACGGTCAAGGCCCCATTCTTCGGCGAGATGATGGAACGTATCGCATCCGTCGTCGATCCCGCGAAGATCGACGTGATCGTCTCCAACCATGCCGAGATGGATCACTCCGGCTCCCTGCCCGAGACCATCGCCCGCGTGAACCCGTCCGCCGTCTATGCCTCCACCCTCGGCGTGAAGGCGCTCGAAGCGCACTTCCACGACCTCGCCGGAAAGATCACGGCCGTGAAGAGCGGCGACGCCATCGAACTCGGCGAAACCTCGCTCAAGTTCGTCGAAACGCGCATGCTCCACTGGCCGGACAGCATGTTCAGCTACCTCACCGGAGACAGGATCCTCTTCTCCCAGGACGGTTTCGGCATGCACTATGCTGTGGCGAAGATCTTCGCGGACGAAAACGACCTCCCGACCATGCGCGAAGAGGCCGAGCGCTACTACGCGAACATCCTCCTGCCGTACTCGCCTCAGGTCCTGAAGCTCCTTGAAGCCTTCCCCGGACTCGGACTCGACGTCGCGGTTATCGCGCCCGACCACGGCCCGCTGTGGCGCGGCGACATGCTGGGCACTCCGCTCGCATGGTACAAGGAATTCGCCGAACAGGCGGTCACGCCGAACGCCGTCGTGCTGTACGACACCATGTGGCACAGCACCGAGAAAATGGCGTTTGCGGTCGCCGACGCCATCCGCGAGACCGGTTGCGGCGTTCAGGTCCTCTGCCTGGCTTCCTGCACGCGCAGCGACGCCGCGGCCGCCATGCTGAAGGCCTCCGCGCTTGTTGTCGGCTCCCCCACCATCAACAACGACCTCTATCCCCGTACAGCGGATGTCCTGACCTACCTCCGCGGACTCCGCCCGAAGAACATGATCGGCGCGGCGTTCGGCTCCTTCGGCTGGAGCGGCGAATCCGTCGCGAAGATCGAGGAATACCTGAAAGGCGCGGGCGTCGAACTCGTCTCGCCCGGCCTGAAAGTCAAATACGTTCCCACCGCGGCGGCGCTTGACCAGTGCGCGGCCCTCGGCAAAGCCGTCGGCGATGCACTTCTCGCGCGCTCCGCTCAATAACCACACCACGTTTGAATCAAGAAAGGAATCTCCGTCATGAAAAAGTATGTTTGCAGCGTCTGCGGTTATGTCTATGACCCCGCCGTCGGCGATCCCGACAGCGGAATTGCGCCCGGAACCGCCTGGGAAGACGTCCCGGAAGATTGGGTTTGCCCCGTCTGCGGCGTTTCCAAGTCCGATTTCAATCCGGAATAATATCCGCAGTCCGACCGCATGATGTGCGCGAGCAAATGCCGCGCACTGACGCAGTGAGGCCCCGCCTCAAGCCTTTCGTCGTTTGTCTCTTTTGCGAGCGGTGGAGGGCTTTTTTTGTGTTTGCATGCTACCCCCGAAATCGCAAACAATCATGTGAAACGGTGAGAGTTTTTTGCTTGATTAGAAATAGATTGTTTTCTGTGTAATCTGGAGTTGCGTTCCAAGCCTGTTTCTGCTACCCTCAAAACATGACGGTTATTCCGTCGAATTCGTCCGTCATTCTGTCAATAACCTTGGAATGAATAAATTACAAATGACGGCTATGCCGTCATTTTCTGCCGGGGAGACGAAATAAGTTTTGCCGTTACAGTTGACGGAAATGAAGGGAAGAGTTTGAGAAGTCGAAGGGAAAGAAAGCAAAAATCCATTGCTTTTTATTCCCTGGTCTTTTTCTTTGCCGCGGGTTTCTTCGCGGTCGTCTTTTTCACGGGCTTCTCCGGCGCAAGCTTCAGCGCGTCAAGCTGATCCCACGGCGACGGCGCCGCGTCGTCCGGTTCGGATTCCGCCTGCGATCTGTCGCAGGAACACGCCCCGTGGTTGAGGTTCGTGCCGCACATCGGGCAGATGCCCTGGCAGTCCGGGGAACAGTAGAAGCAGGACGGGACGGCGAGGAGAAGCTCTTCGCGCACATCGTCCGTGAGGTCGACTTCCAGGTCGCGGACCTTTTCGAAATGGAAACACAGGTCCTTGACGGCGATCGTCACGCGGATGTTGTCGAGACAGCGCGCGCAGACCGTGGCGAGCGAAACGGACGCCCTGCCGGTCACGATGAGGTCGGCCCCGGCCATGACCGCCGAAAGATGGTACGTGATGTCGCCAGCGGGTGCGAGCGGCGGATCGGCGTCCGGCGGGAGTTCCAGGATCTCGGCGGATTCCGTGCCGTCGAGCAGATACGGGGTATCGGGGAGAATATGCGAAGTATTGATCTTGATCATGATCTGGCTTGCTCCATTTTGTTGCGGATGGCGGCGACGACTTCCGGAGGCACGAACGCGGAGACGGAGCCGCCGCAGGACGCGATCTCGCGAATCAGGCGCGAACTCAGGAACGAGTATTCCGGGCTCGGCATCATGAAGAGCGTTTCGCAGGCCGGATTCAGCTCGCGGTTCATGAGCGCCATCTGGAATTCGTACTCGAAATCGGAGACGGCGCGGAGTCCGCGGATGACAGCCGAGACTTCGAACGTGTTCACGGCGTCGGCGAGCAGTCCGGTGAACGTGACGACGCGGACGTTCGGGATGGACGCCGTGACAGCGCGGATGAGCTCGATGCGCTCGTCCGTCGTGAAGAGAGGGGATTTCTCCGAATTGCGCGCGACCGCCACCAGGACCTCGTCGGCGATGCGCGCCGCGCGCCGGATGACATCCAGATGCCCGTTCGTGACCGGGTCGAAACTTCCGGGGTACATGAGCCGTTTCATGCTTCAGCCGCCTCCTGTTTCAGGGATTTGCCGCGGATCTCGCCGATGCGGTCCGCCGGGAATACCGTGATTTCCGCCGTCGACGGGTCGTAATACACGAGTTCGGACGCGTCGGCGTATGCCGGGAGCACTTCCAGGGTCCTGCCGTCCGCGGTCTTCGTGAGGCGGTCGTGGAAATGCCCGACGAAGACGGTGGAGTCCGGCGGGCACGAGGACAGGAATTTGAGCGCGATCGGCTCCGGGAACGACTGCTTGTGCGCCTGGTTCGTGACGCGGAGACGTTCGCGGACGTAATGCGCGAAAGCGGGCCCGAACGTGGGGCCGATGCACCACAGGAACCCGCGCGTCAGGATGTTGCGGAGGATGAACCGCAGCATCGTGTAGGTGTAGTCCTTCTTGTTGATGCGGTCGCCGTGGAGCCACTGGAGCGTGCCGTCTTCGTACGAATCCTCGCTCGAATACGAAAACGCGTCGGGATAGGTCTTGGCGACGAAGAATTCGTGGTTGCCCTCCAGAAACACGATCTGACGGTGCGCTTTCTCCTTGCGGCACCATTCAAGGAAACGCCGGTGTTCGTTGTTTTCGTAGCCGCGCAGCCCGATCCACAGGTCGAAGATGTCGCCGAGGAAGATGATCCCGATGTCGCCGGGCAGACGCGACACGCCGTCGAGCATCCGGAAAAATCCGTCTTCCGGCTCGCGGCAGGTCAAATGCGCGTCGGCGATCATCAGCCAGCGTTTGGACATCGAGAGGGGCAGCCTTTCCTTGTTTTCTTCTCCAGCCCCGGCGAACCGGAGCAACTATAATATCATACTATATCACGAAAACGCGAAAAAGAAAGCGAAAGTGTTTGACTTTTGGAAAAAATATGCCATATTAATAGGGCTTGGAACTCAAGTCCGGCCCGCGAAATCCGTTCGGAAATGTCCGGGCAGGGCGATCCGAAAAAGTTTGATGCCAGCTTAGCTCAGCGGTAGAGCTACGGTTTTGTAAACCGTCGGTCCTCGGTTCGAATCCGAGAGCTGGCTCCAGTTTGGAAACGACAGAACCTCAGCAGATTGTAAAGGTCGCCGAGGTTCTTTTTTGTTAAAACGATTTGTTTGCTCAGGCGGCGGACGCGGGGGATTTTTCCCGGTGGACGGTGATGGCGACGATCAGGCAGATGCCGAGGAGAATCGGATAGAAGAGCGACCCGACGAGACCGAGGGACGACACGTCCAGGTTCGAGGTCTGCGCCACGCCCGCGGCGATCAGGATCTGCGCGCCGTACGGGATCATGCCCTGCACTACGCAGGACCCGGTATCCAGAATGCTCGCGATGCGCTTGCCGGAGCAATGGTACTGCTCGGAGAGCTCGCGTGCGATGGGGCCCGCGATCACGATCGCCACGGTGTTGTTCGCGGTAAAGAGGTTGATGACGGCGACGAGGACCAGCACGCCGAATTCGCATCCGCGCGCGGAATGCACCGGCTTCCTGATCTTCTCCATGATATAGCCGATGCCGCCGTTGCGCCGGATGGTCTGGAGCAGGCCGCCCGCGAGGATCGCCACGATGAGCGTCTCCGACATGCCGAGCGTGCCCTTCCCGACCAGATCGAGCATCCCCCAGAAATCGAACGCGCCATTGATGATCCCGGTGATCCCGGCGAGCACGGTCCCCGCGAAAAGCAGCAGCATCACGTTCCAGCCCAGTAGCGCGAAGACGAGGATCAGCAGGTACGGCAGAACCGCGAACGCGTTCGACCAGGTCACGGCCTGCGCCGCCTCGGCCGCCTGCGCCTTGCCGCCGCAGAAAAGATAGATCGCCGAGGTCACCGCGAACGCGGGCAGCACCAGCAGGATGTTCTGGCGGAACTTGTCGCGCATGGGAATGTTCTGCGTGCGTGTGGCGGCAATGGTCGTGTCGGAGATCATCGAGAGGTTGTCGCCGAACATCGCGCCGCCTACGATTGCGCCGAGCAGGATCGCCGGAGGGATGGACAGCCCGCCCGCGAGTCCGGCGGCGATCGGCGTCAGTGCCGCGATGGTGCCGCAGCTCGTCCCGACGGCGAGCGAGATGAAGCTCGACACCAGGAACATCCCGAGCAGCATCAGCGAATCCGGCACGACCGCGCGGGCGATCGCTACTGCGCCGTCGACCGCGCCCATGCCCTTCGCCGTGGACGCGAACGCGCCCGCCAGGATGAAGATCAGGCACATGATCATGATGTTCGGTTCGCCCATGCCGCGGGCGTAGATTTCCACCTTCTCGGCGAGCGGGCGCTTATGGTCCAGCACCAGTGCGGCCGCCGACGCCACCAGAAACGCGGTCGGCATCGGCACTTTGTAGAAATCGTGTGCCCAGATCGAAAGACCGAGGTAGAACACAATGAAAACGAAAAACGGGATCAGGGCGCGGAACCGCGGCGCGCGGCATTCCATCTGCGGGAAGTTGCTCATATCGGATAATCCTCTGTTGTTAAAGGATTACTATAGCATCTTTTTCCGTATTTTTCAATTCAACAAGGCGCGATTCGTCGAAAACACATGCTTGATTCCTGCAAAAAACGGTTTCCTGCGTATACGCTTAATTCCTGCAAAAAACGGTTTCACACGCACTCGCGCTAGTTTCAGTTAAAACAAACTTCTTTTAAGTGAAACTAGAGTTTTATGTTTTCACCTCATCTTGAATCTTTCTTCTACCTTGATTTGTGTCCGAGCGAAGCCGGACACTGCCGCAGTGGGGAGGCCGCCTTCCTTCCCGCCTTCCCGCGCACACACACTAGTTTCAGTTAAAACAAACTTCTTTTAACTGAAACTAGATATGTAATTTACCCTCATAATAAAAGCGATAATCGAATCCATTGCAGGTGAGGCAAGGAAAGCGGCTTACCAGGGAAGCCAGTTCACGAACTGGAGCCACGCCTTTTCCAGATCCCCCCACAGCCCCTTCAGCATGTCGGTGCAGTACTCGACGGGCGATTCGCAGTGGCATGAATAATGGAGTTCGCTCCGTATGGTCCACTTCAGCGTTTCGAACAGATGCCACGACCCGCGGTAATGATTCCTCAGCAGCCACATCGCATCGCCGCTTCCCTGCAGCGCGGCCTTCTTCAGCCACCTGACGCCTTCTGCTGTGTCCCGCGGCACGCCGTCGCCGTTCATGTAGCATTCCCCCAGATAGTGCTCCTCCGGCATCGAGCAGAATCCCGCGCCGATACGGAGCCGTTTGATGGCTTCCGGCTTGTTCTCCGGCACGCCGTTGCCTTTCAGCATCCGGATCGCCACGACGGACTGGTAGAGGGGAACTCCCGCCTCCGCGTACCGGACTTGCGGCGGCCTGTCCGACTGGAAGATTTCGAGGTTCTCGAATTGCTTATGGATTCCCGCGATGATCAGGCTTATGTAGTAGATTTCCCTGTTGTCCTGTTCGAGCAGGTCGTAGAGCCGCTGTACGGTCCGCTCCAGGAACGCCGTCGTATTCTCCTCGCCGAGGTATTCGTCCAGATAGGTTTTCAGTGGTGAGGATTCCGGTTCGATGTAGTAGGACATGTTGTCCGTCCAAAGATACAGGTCCTTCGCGCTGCCCTCGTCCAGGTGTTTCATGGCGATGTCGAATGCCTTCCTCCGCCACCGGTCCGCCTCCTCCGTGACCAGGCCGATTTCCTCCGCATCGTACTCGTACTCCTCGCCCCTCTCTTCGGCCTCCTCCTGTTTCGCCAGAATCTCCTCCCGGCGGCGTTTCTGCTCCTTCGAATCGCAGATTTCCGCGTATTCCATCATGGCCTCCACGGAACCGAGCTCGGCGGCTTGACGGTACCACTCCTCGGCCTCCTCGCGCTGCCGTTCGTCGCCGTATCTCATTTCGCTCGCCGCGGCGAGCATCGCTTTCACATTTCCCTGCCGGGCCGCTTTGCGGAGGATGTCGAGCGCCTTCTCCTTGCGTTTTCTCCGGACATCCGCGCTTGTTTCGGGCGAGTCGAAATCCTCCATCATCACGAAGGGATCGCCGTTCGCAACCGCCATCCGGCACCATTTCTTTACTTCCCCGGAGATCATTTCCTCTGTTTTTTTCGTCAGGAAAGCACGGTTGCCGACCACAGGATGAGACCCGTTCAGATAACTCTGTGCCAGAGCGTTCTGCGCCTTCGCGTGCCCCTGAAGCGCGGCCCTGCGGAACCATTTGACCGACATGTACCCGGATTTCTCGATGCACCTTCCGTGCGCCTCGTCGATCTCCATGTCCAGGAACTTCAGTTCGTCCGGCGGGAATCCGAGCTCGTGGCCGAAATAAAGGCAGCCGAGCTGGAACTGCGCCTCGGCGTCGCCCGATTCCGCCTGCTTCAGCAGGTCTTTCATGTCGTCGGTCCAGAACGACTCCTCCGGGAAGCGTTCGCGGAGGAGGCGCTTTTTTTCGTACTCGGAGACGTCAAGCAGCGCGATGTCCTCCAGCGCCTGCAGCGCCTCCTTCCGCTCGTCCGAATCCTTGTTGGGATACGCCCGCCAGATGTACTGCTGCGTCCGTTGCCCGAGGAATATCAGGGGTTCCGGGGCGTCGTAGTCGAACGGGAGCGGCATGACATCTGTCTCCATGTCGATCACGAGGAAGGTGACGAACATCAGGAGACAGAACAGCGGTGCCCCGAGCACGATCAGCAGGATTTTGAGGTTTCTTCTCTTCATCGTCTGCACTTCCCGCCGGTTCATCGCCGCCGGAGTTCGTCCCAGGCGTTTTTGATCGAGTCTTTCACCAGGTGGAACAGGTATTCGGTGATGGAATCATAGAGCGGATAGGCATCCGCCCGGATCGACCATTGGAACGCCTCGAACCAGCTTGTCGGCGGGTCGCCGGTGCGGAGGCAGTCGCTCAGCCTGCGCATCGCGGAAGTATCTCTTTTTTCCGCGGCTTTTCGCAGCCATTTGACGCCCTCCGCCTTGTCCGCCGGCACGCCGGTCCCTTTCAGATAGCACGCCCCAAGCCGGCATTGCGCATCGGGATTGCCGAACCCGGCGAGCTTGCGGAGCAGCCGGATACCCTCGGCCTGTTCCTCCGGGACGCCGCTGTCCAGCAGATTGTCGGCATAATCGATCTGATAAAGGTACATACCCAGCTCCGCGAACATGCGGTCGAGCGTGGGATAGTCCAGTCCGGCGACTCCCATGAGGTGTCGGATGACCTGGGGCGCGTCTTTATAGTCGCCATGCCGTTCGATCAGCTCCCACAGCCGCGGCATGACCCGTGCAGCGAACTCCTCTTCGCTTTCCCCTCCAGTCAGTCTCTCCAGATATTCGGGCACCGAGAGTTCCCCGATTTTCCGGATCTCACTGGCGCTGCCCTCGTCCAGCTGCTTCATGGCGGCGTCGAACGCCTTCTGGCGCCATTCCCAGTCCTTGGGGATGGAATCGTCGTCCGGCTCCATCATTCTTTCGCGGTCCGTCGCGTATTCCAGCATGCTGCTCACGTCGCCGAGTTCTGCCGCCTTGCGTATCCATTCCGTGGCGCCGTCGAGGTCGTGAAAATGCCTCAGCAGGGATGCGGTCGCGCGCATCGCCTCGACGTCGCCATGTTCGGCAGCTTCGCGGAAGATCGCGAGCGCCACCTTTCTGTTCTTTTCTTCGTCCTTATCCGGGCCGAACCCCATCCACAGCGCAACGGGTTCGCCCTGCATGGCCGCCCTGGTGTACCATTCGTCGCCTTCGCGAGCGAGCTGTTCTTCGATCCTGAGCGTCAGGGTGTGCTCCGAAACATTCTTGTATGCCGGATGGCCGGAGATCATGCTTAAGACAAGCCGGCTCTGCGCCTTCGCGTGGCCCTGCATGGCGGCCTTGTGGAACCATTTCCACGCCAACGCCGGGGATTTCATGACGTGTTTGCCGCGGTCCAGGTCGGCGTCGGAGGCGCGGACATAGTTCCTCAACGAATAAAAACAGCCGAGCTGGAACTGCGCTTCCGCGTCGCCCGATTCCGCCCGTTTCAGCACCTCTTTCAGGTCGTCGGTCCAGAACGATTCTTCCGAGAAACGTTCGCGGATGAGGCGTGCTTTCTCGTCCTCGGGGACTTCGAGCAGTGCGATGTCCTCCAGCGCCTTCAACGCCTCGTTCCGGGCGAACGATCCTTTGTCCATCGACTGGATGATATAGCGCTCCGTGCGTTCCGCGAGCTCCCACAGGGGTTCCGGGTCGTCGTAGTCGTACACCGGTTCGGAACGGGTCGCCACCGAGAGCGCGGCGAGCCCGGCGATCAGCAGGACGCATATCACCGGGATTCCCAGCGCGATCAGCAGGACTTTGCGGCTTCTCTTCATGAACAAGGCTATTCCCAATTAAGGAGAGGTGGTACTTCATCATAACTATATCACGCAAAAGAAAAGATTGCAAGCTGGAAAACAGGCGAAACGGGGAAAATCGTTGGAAACGGGACAAAAACAAACGAATTCAGCCAAATCAACTCAAGTTTCAGTTAAAACGGAGTACTTTTAACTGAAATCTGCGCGTTACGCGTATGCGCGGGAACCGGTTTTTCAGTAGTGTCATGTCTCCTGTTTTGTCGAGGCAGCAATGTGTTCGAAAACTGTCAAAATCTCTTGAATATCAAACGATTGCTTTAGTCGCCAAGCTGTCGCTTGGAGATAATTCGGAGCTTTTGAATATACCCGCGTATGCGCGGGAGAACAGGCAGGGACGGCATTCTACACTTGATCGTGTTCCTTTTTTCCGGTTTCTGTGGCGGAAGGCGGAGCCGCGGGCTTGAAAAAGGCGCTGAGATGCATTATATTATTTAGATTAAACCAAAATTCCAAAACCATAAACCATACATCCACAACAGGAGATTGCAACCATGTCCAAGATGATTTCCCCGCTCCAGCAGGTCCGCAGCGAATACGCCCCGAAACTGCCCCCCGCGCTCCGTTCCGGCGCGTCCGTGAAAGTCGAAAAAGGCGCCCCGCTGGCCGCGTTCGCCGACGCTGAAAAAATCGCCGCCCTCTTCCCGTCCACCAGCAACATGCCCGACCTGAAGTTCAGCGCGGGCGGCGCTGCGGAAGGCAAGCCCGTGAACGTGGCGGTCATCCTCTCCGGCGGCCAGGCCCCCGGCGGCCACAACGTCATCGCAGGCATCTACGACGGCATCAAGTCGCTGAACAAGGCCTCGCGCATGTTCGGCTTCAAGGGCGGCCCGAGCGGGCTCGTGGACAACGACTACGTCGAGATCACCGACGAGTTCATGAACGCCTACCGCAACACCGGCGGGTTCGACATGATCGGTTCCGGCCGCACCAAGCTCGAACAGGTCGAACAGTTCGACAAGGGTGCGGTGAACTGCAAGGCGCTCGGCATCTCCGCCCTCGTGATCATCGGCGGCGACGACTCCAACACCAACGCCTGCCTGCTCGCCGAGTACTACAAGGCGAAAAACATTCCGATCCAGGTCATCGGCTGCCCGAAGACCATCGACGGCGACCTGAAGAACAAGTTCATCGAGACGTCCTTCGGCTTCGACACCGCCAGCAAGGTCTACAGCGAGCTCATCGGCAACATCTCCCGCGACGCCAACTCCGCCAAGAAGTACTGGCACTTCATCAAGCTCATGGGGCGTTCCGCCTCCCACATCACGCTCGAATGCGCCCTGAAGACCCACGTGAACGCCGCGATCATCTCCGAGGAAGTCGCCGCGAAGAAGCAGACGCTCTCCGGCATCGTCGACGACCTCGCGAAGATCGTCGCGAAGCGCGCGGAAAACAAGGAGAACTTCGGCGTCGTGCTCGTGCCGGAAGGCCTCATCGAGTTCATCCCCGAAATGAAGGTCCTGATCGGCGAACTCAACGACGTGCTCGCCGCGAACGCCGACGAATTCAACGCCATCGCGAAGCCCGAAGACAAGATCGCCTACATCTCCGGCAAGCTCTCCGCCGCCAGCGCGTCCGTCTACGCCCAGCTCCCGACCGCCATCCAGCTCCAGCTCTCCATGGACCGCGACCCGCACGGCAACGTGCAGGTGTCCCTCATCGAGACCGAAAAGCTCCTCGCGCAGCTCGTGAAGCAGCGCCTCTCCGCCATGAAGGCGGATGGCAAGTACGTCGGCAAGTTCTCCAGCCAGACCCACTTCTTCGGCTACGAAGGCCGCTGCGCCGCGCCGTCCAACTTCGACGCCGACTACTGCTACAGCCTCGGCTTCAATGCCGCCGCCATCATCGGATCCGGCGCGACCGCCTACATGTCCTACGTCGGCAACCTCGCGAAATCCGCCGACGAGTGGACCGCGGGCGCCGTGCCGCTGACCGCCATGATGAACGTCGAACACCGCCACGGCGCGGACAAGCCGGTCATCAGGAAGGCGCTCGTCGAGCTCGACGACGCTCCGTTCAAGTTCTTCGCCGCCAACCGCGACGACTGGGCGGTCAACACCTCGTTCGTCTATCCCGGCCCGATCCAGTATTTCGGCCCGTCCGTCGTCTGCGACGCCAAGACCGAAACGATCAAGCTCGAGCACCAGTGATTTGAACAGGGGACAGGAAAGGCATTCACCATGGCCGAACAGGGTAACAAAATCGACGTGGCCCAGGTCGCCTCGCTGGCGCGCCTGAGCCTGCCTCAGGACATGATCCCGCGTCTGCAAGCCGAAATGGAGCAGATCGTCGGCTATGTCGAAATGCTTGCCGAACTCGACGTCTCCGGCATCGAACCGACCGCCCACGCCGTCGCCCGCACCAACGTGCTCCGCGACGACGTGCCCTCCGATCCCTTCCCGCGCGAGGCCATGCTCGCCAACGCGCCGGACCTGATCGAAGGCGAACTCGTGAAGGTCCCGCAAGTCCTTCCCGGGGAGGGCATCGCATGACGAACGCCGAGCTCATTTCCCTGTCCCTCCGCGATGCCGCCGCCGCGCTCCGCGACGGCCGCGTCACCTCCGTCGCGCTCTGCACTGCCTTCCTCGAACGCATTCAGACGGTCGAGCCCAAGGTTCGCGCTCTCCTCGCCGTGAACCCGGAATCCGTGCTGGCTCAGGCCGCCGCTTCCGACGCCCGCCGCGCCGCCGGCGCTCCGCTGGGCGAGTTCGACGGTATCCCGATCACCCTGAAGGACAACATCTGCACGAAGGACGAGCAGTGCTCCTGCGCCTCGAAGATCCTGAAGGGGTTCGTCTCCCCGTACGATTCCTTCGTGACCGGCAAGCTGAAGGCCGCCGGTTGCGTCTTGCTCGGCCGCGCCAACATGGACGAGTTCGCCATGGGGTCCTCCTGCGAGAACAGCGCGTATCAGCGCACCGCGAACCCGTGGAACCTCGACTGCGTGCCGGGCGGCTCCTCGGGCGGTTCCGCCGCGTCCGTCGCCGCGCTTGAAACGGTCGCCGCGCTCGGTTCCGACACAGGCGGCTCCATCCGCCAGCCCGCGGCCTTCTGCGGCGTGGTCGGCCTCAAACCGACCTACGGACGCGTCTCCCGAAACGGACTCGTGGCGTTCGCATCCTCGCTGGACCAGATCGGCCCACTGTCCCGCACCGTGTGGGACGCCGCCGCGATCCTCGACCTGATTGCCGGACACGACGAGAAGGATTCGACGAGCCTGCCGCAGCAGCCGGAAGGATTTGCCGCCGACCTGGAGGCGTTCGAACGGAATCCGCGCCTCGACGGCGTGAAGATCGGCCTCCCGAAGGAATACTACGAGCTCGAGGGCATGGACCCCGCCGTCAAGGCGATCATGAACGACTCCATCGAGGTGTTCCGTTCCCTCGGCGCGACCTTCGTGGACGTCTCGCTCCCGCACACGAAATATGCCATGGCGTGCTACTACATCATCGCCACGGCCGAGGCGAGCGCGAACCTGGCGAGGTTCGACGGCATCCGCTACGGCTACCGCAGCCCGAACGCGACCGACATCAATTCGACCTACGAGAAATCGCGCGGCGAAGGGTTCGGCAACGAAGTGCTCCGCCGCATCATGCTCGGCACCTACGTGCTCAGCAGCGGCTACTACGATGCCTACTATCTGCGCGCGCAGAAGGTCCGCACGCTGCTCCGCCGCGACTTCCAGGAAGCCTACAAGCTCTGCGATTTCCTGCTGACCCCGGTCACGCCCGCGCCCGCGTTCCATTTCGGCGCGAAGACCGACCCGCTGCAGATGTACCTCTCCGACGTCTTCACCACGGCGCTGAACCTGAGCGGCGACTGCGGCCTTAGCGTGCCCGCCGCGATCGACGCCGGCACCGGACTGCCCGTCGGAATCCAGCTCATCGCCCCGGCCATGGAGGAGAAACGCATCTTCCGCGCCGGTCGTGCGTTCGAGCTGGCGCGAGCTCAGAAAAAATTCATCGCCCCGCTGTCGTAAGGGGTGTAAGCGCGGGGCGGCGGAACCGCCGGCCGCCTCCGCATTCATTTTGAACAGAAAGGAGGCGTGCGGATATGAAAAATGAACCTGCCGGACTTCTGACGGCGTGCCGTGCCGCGGAAGCATCGTTCCATGTTTTTTTTACGGGGGAGGCTCCTGTACCCGATACGTTTGCGGGCCGCCTCGCAGCCTCGCTTTTCGCCATTGAACTTGACTGCGAGCACGGACATTCGTCCTCGAAGGCCGTCCGGACAAAGCTCACGAAGCCGCTGCACAGGCTGCCGCCCGATGATCCGGCGCATCATGGCGCGGCCGGATTCGTCAACCTCTTCGAAGCGCCTCCGGACGGCGCAACCGATTCCATTGATGCGCTGAACCTGCTTGCCGCCGCCTGTACCGGATTCCCGTTCTGCCGTCTGCTGGACAAGATGCTTTTCGAACGCCTCGCGGTTCTGTCGCCGCACGAGGCGCATCCCGCCTCAAAAGAATCTGATTCCGACGCCGCGTTCTTTTATCGTCACGCCGTGCGCCTGGCGGAACTCCTGAAAGACCTGATCCCCGCGTACTGCGCCCTGCTGGCGGAACGTTCCGGCGAAGCGCCCGAAGGCGCGGTCTCCCGGCTCCGTCCGTCCGTACTCAAGCTTGAATCGGCGCAGAGCGCGTTCCTGCGGATGAAGCCCGGCGCGGTCGCCCTGGAAGTCGTGCGGATGTCCGCCGAGGACCCGTTCGCGCACGGCCGCATCTTCCGGCATCAGGACGGCGCGTTCATGCCGCTCACGCTCCCCTCGATCCGTTCCGCGGACGAATTCTACGGTTACGCGTCCGTGCGCCGGATGTTCCAGGAGCATTTCCGGGCGTTTTCCGAGGGGCGGAACAACCTGCCGCTGCTGATCTCGAGTCTGCCGGGCCTGGGCAAGACGCAGATGAGCATCGCCTACAGCCTCTCCTTCCCGAACATCACGCTCATCATCCCGCGGCCGGAGGACCTGACGACCGGGCTGGAACCGCTGATCGCCGAGCTCGCCGCATGGCCCGAACACAAGTTCATGCTGTTCTTCGACGACATCGACGCGACGAAGACCGACTGGTATTATTTCCGCACGAACATCGGCGGCACGTTCTCCCTGCCGGAGAACATCACGCTCACGATCGCCTCGAACCAGCGGTTCCCGGCGAACATCTCCAGCCGCGGCCGCGGATGCGAGTTCCCGATGTTCGACGAGATCCGGTGCCAGGAAATGATCCTGGACTTCCTCACGGCGAAGGGCATGAAAGCGCCTTCGAAGAACCTCGTCGCCGTGATCGCATCCGACTATGTGAGCGAGTTCGGGCAGAAGCAGTTCGAGGAGCTGTCGCCGCGCACGCTCGTGCGCTACCTCGACCACTACCTCTCCGACCCTGCCAAACGCAAGACGCTGATGGACGAGTCGAACAGCGAGGTGGTGCAGCAGCCCGATCCGCAGGTCTTCTACGAGGAGAATGTGAAGCTGATGCGCTCCATCCACGGCGAGGACGCCCTGAACGAATTCCGCGAGGACGCAGTTCATGTCAAGTGACGGCTCCGATCTTCTGTTTCCCGCTTCTGACTCCGACGGTTTCGTATTCGATTCCGGCAACGGCATGTTCGACGGTCCGTTCGACGGCGAGGACGACGGCGAGCTGAAACCTCTGCTCGGAGACGATTACTATATGCGCGCCGCGCTCCGTTGCGCCCAGCAGGCCGCCGACGCGGGCGAGGTCCCGGTCGGGGCCGTGGCGGTGAAGGACGGCCTCATCATCGCGCGCTCGTGGAACCAGGTGGAACTTCTGAAAGACGCCACCGCCCACGCCGAACTCATGCTGATCGCCTCGCTGCCGCAGATCGTCGGCGACTGGCGGCTGGACGGCATCGACATCTACGTGACCAAGGAGCCGTGCGCGATGTGCGCCGGGGCCATGGTGAACTCGCGGATCCGCCGCGTGGTCTTCGGCATGCGCGATCCGCGCTGCGGATGCGCCGGGACCGCCCTCGACATCACCGGATTCCCCGGTATGCTCCACAACGTCGAAGTGACCGCCGGACTCATGGAAGAGGAATGCAAGGAGATGTTCCAGACGTTTTTCCGCACGGTCCGCGCGAACGCCCGAAAAAAGAAGTCCTGATTTACGCCTCTCGCTTGAAAAATCGGGTTTCCTGGGGTATATTTTTCCTTGCTATAATTTTTTAAATAACCCCTCCAAGCAAGGATAAGCTCATGGACTATCGCATTGAAATGTCGGTGAAGCCGCAGTGGCAGGACGCCCGCGGCCAGGGCGTCGTCCGCCGCCTTTCCGCCCTCCCCGGTCTGCCGCCCGTCCGCGGCATCCGCACCCGTTCCGTCTACACCGTCTCCGCGGACATCACGCCGGACGAAGCCGCGAAGGTCGCGCACGAACTCGCCGACCCGGTCACCCGCAGCGGCATCGTGGGCGAAACGCCCTCCGCCGGGTTGAACTACACCTGGCTGATCCGCGTCGGCTTCAAACCGGGCGTCACGGACAACGTGGCGCGCACGGCGTGGGAAGCCATTGGCGACATCATCGGCCGCAAGCTCTCCCGTGAGGAACAGGTCTTCAGCTCGATCGAATATCTGGTCGATTCCCCCGAGATGACGCGCGAACAGGCGCAGCGCATCGCCACCGGGTTGCTCGCGAACGTCCTGATCGAATCGGTCGACGTCTTTTCCCGCGACGAGCTCGTGAACAGCTCCATCCCGCTGAACAAGCCGGTCATCAAGGGCCTCGGCGAGGTCATCGTCCGCGATTACGACCTGGAAGTCTCCGACGAAAAGCTCATGGAACTGTCCCACAAGGGCACGCTTGCCCTCAGCCTCGAGGAAATGAAGTCCATCCAAGGCTACTTCCGCCAGCTCGGCCGCAAGCCGACCGACGTGGAAATGGAAGTCCTCGCGCAGACCTGGAGCGAACACTGCAAGCACAAGATCTTCGCCGCCGACATCGACTACACCACCCCGGACGGCAAGACCGTCACGATCTCCTCGCTGTACAAGAGCTACATCAAGAAGAGCACGAAGGAGCTTCAGGCCGAGGTGCCGTGGCTCGTCTCCGTCTTCACCGACAACGCCGGCGTGATCCGCTTCAACGACCGCTTCGACCTCGTCTACAAGGCCGAGACCCACAACAGCCCGTCCGCGCTCGATCCCTACGGCGGAGCCATGACAGGCATCGTCGGCGTGAACCGCGACCCGCTCGGGACCGGGCAGGGCGCCGACCTGCTGCTGAACGTCTGGGGCTACTGCCTCGGTTCGCCGTTCACCGACCCGATCAACGTCCCCGAAGGTCTCCTGCACCCCCGCCGCCTCCGCGACGGCGTCCACAAGGGCGTGATCGACGGCGGCAACCAGAGCGGCATCCCGTACGCCGTCGGCTGGGAGTACTTCGACGACCGCTACATCGGCAAGCCGCTGGTCTACTGCGGCACGGTCGGCACGCTTCCGCGCAAAGTCGGCGACCGCAACGGCTGGGAGAAGTTCATCGAGCCCGGCGACTACATCGTGATGACCGGCGGCCGCATCGGCAAGGACGGCATCCACGGCGCGACGTTCTCCAGCGAAGAGCTGCACAAGGACAGCCCCGTGCAGGCGGTCCAGATCGGCGACCCGATCACCCAGAAGCGCATGAGCGACTTCATCCACGAGGCGCGCGAACGTCTCCTTTACCGTTTCGTGACCGACAACGGCGCGGGCGGACTCTCCTCCAGCGTCGGCGAAATGGCGGACGTCTGCGGCGGCTGCGACATGGACCTCGCGAAGGCCCCGCTCAAATACTCCGGCCTCCAGCCGTGGGAGATCCTCGTCTCCGAGGCGCAGGAACGCATGAGTTTCGCCGTCGCGCCGGAACGCCTCGACGAATTTCTGGCGCTCGCCGCCGCACGCGACGTGGAGGCCACCGTGCTCGGCCGCTTCAACCATTCCGGCAAGTTCCACATCACCTACGGCGACCGCGTGGTGGCCGACATCGACATCAAGTTCATGCACGAGGGCCTGCCGAAACTCCACCTGAAAGCCGAGTGGAAGCCCCCGGTCTTCGACGAGCCGGTCATCTCCGGCCGCGACCTTTCCGCCGACCTCGTGAAGCTCATCGGCCGCCTGAACATCTGTTCCGACGAATACAAGGCGCGCCAGTACGACCACGAGGTGAAGGGCCTCAGCATCATCAAGCCGTTCACCGGCGTCTGCCGCGACGTCGCCTCCGACGCCACCGTCACGCTCGCCGAGCCCCTCGCGAAAGAAGGCATCGTGCTCTCCGCGGGTATCCTCCCGCGCTACAGCGACATCGACACCTACCACATGATGGCCTCCATCATCGACCTCGCCGTGCGCCGTTCCGTCGCCGCGGGCGCCGATCCCGACCACATCGCCGGCCTCGACAACTTCTGCTGGCCCGACCCCGTGCAGAGCGAGAAGACCCCGGACGGCGAATACAAGCTCGCGCAGCTCGTCCGCGCGAACATGGCGCTCTACGACTGCACCAAGGCGTTCAAGGTGCCCTGCATCTCCGGCAAGGACAGCATGAAGAACGACAGCACGCGCGGCGGCCGCAAGATTTCCATCCCGCCCACCGTCCTCTTCAGCACCATCGCCCGCATCGACGACGTGTCTCACGCGGTCTCCCTCGACGCCAAGTTCGCGGGCGACGCCGTGTACGTGCTCGGCGAGACCAAGCCCGAGCTCGGCGGCAGCGAATACTACGCCATGCTCGACGCCGTCGGCAACAACGTCCCGAAGGTCGACATCCCGAAGGCCTCCAAGCTCTACCACGCGCTCGCCGAGGTCATCAAGGCGGACATCCCGTCCTCCGTCATCTCCCCCGCGCTCGGCGGCCTCGCCATCGCCGCCGCCAAGTCCGCCATCGGCGGCCGTCTCGGCATGACGATCGACCTCGACAAGCTCCCCGGCATCGAAAACCTGAACGACGCCGAGGCGCTTTTCTCCGAGTCGAACTCGCGCTTCATCCTCACCTGCCGCCCCGAACGCGCCGCCGAGCTCGAAAAAATGCTCGCCGGAAACGTGTTCGCCCGCGTCGGCGCGACCACGGAGAAGCAGGAGCTTGTATTCACGCGCGGCGGCAAAGTCGTCGTGTCCGCCAAGCTCGCCGAACTCATCAAATCCTACAAATCCACGCTCGAAGGCGTTTAAGGAGGTTTCCGCATGATCCGCACCATTATCACCGGTTCCGCCGGACGCATGGGAAAGGCGCTCGTCGCCGCCATCGCCGCCAACCCTGAATTCACGCTCGCGGGAGCCACCGAATACCCCGCCAGCCCGGTCATCGGGCAGGACGCCGGGACCGTCGCCGGAGTCGCCGCGCTCGGCGTGCCGATCTCCGCTGCGCTCACGCCGGAAATGCTCGCGAACGCCGACGCCATCATCGATTTCAGCACCGGAAACGTGCTGGAGAACGCCCGCGCCGCCGCGAAGGCCGGGCTCTCCATCGTGATCGGCACCACCGCGCTCACCGACGCCGACAAGGCCGCCCTCCGCGAACTCTCCGCTCAGGGCGCGCGCATCGTCCAGACGTTCAACTACAGCGTCGGCGTGAATTTGCTCTTCTTCCTCTCCGGCAAGACCGCCTCCCTCCTCGCCGACGATTTCGACATGGAGATCATTGAGGCGCACCACAACCAGAAGAAGGATGCCCCGAGCGGCACCGCGGTCCGTCTGGCCGAAGTCCTCTGCGAAGCCGCGAACCGTACCCAGGACGACCTCGTCTACGGCCGTCAGGGCATCGTCGGCGCGCGCACCCGCCGCGAGATCGGCATCCACGCCGTGCGCGGTGGAGACATCGTGGGCGACCACACCGTTCTCTTCGCGGGCGACGGCGAACGCATCGAGCTGACGCACCGCGCGTCCAGCCGCATGACCTTCGCCAAGGGCGCGCTCCGCGCCGCCAAATGGCTCGCGGGCGCTTCCGCCGGATACTACGACATGCAGGACGTGCTCGGGCTGAAGTAAGCCCGGCGAACCGCGGGAGCCGCAATCATGCCGATCGGACTCAAAATCGGAAAACTCGTGAACAAAACCGTCTGGCAGCCGGACAAAAAACAGGTTGTCATCGACCAGACGCTTGAGCTCACATGCGACTGCGGCACCACCATCATCGTCGAACAGCACATCGACGGCATGACCATGATCGAGGGCGTCCGCCATCCGATCACCGCCGGCAACAACACCCTCGAACTGAAGCAGATGCGCATCGTGAACCCGCGCACGGTCCGTCCCGACGGCGAACCCGCGCTCTACGACCTCGCGGCCCGCGTCTACGCCGTGGGGATTGACCCCATCACCGTTTCCGAATCCGTTTCATTTCTCAACCTCATAAAGGACCATTCATGAGCTATCAGAAAATCCGTCCGGTCGACGGCGACCGCATCACTGCGAATCCCGACGGCAGCCTCATCGTCCCCGATCAGCCGATCATCCCGTTCATCGAAGGCGACGGCATCGGCCCCGACATCACGGCGGCCTCCATGCACATCTGGAACACCGCCATCGCGAAAGCCTACGGCGGCAAGCGCAAGATCGCCTGGATGGAAGTCTTCGCCGGCGAGAAATCCTGCGAAGTCTACGGCGAGGGCGTCTGGCTTCCCGACGAGACCCTCGAGGCCATCTCCGAGCACCGCATCGCCATCAAGGGCCCGCTCACGACCCCCGTCGGAAAGGGCATCCGCTCCCTCAACGTGACCCTCCGCCAGAAGCTCGACCTCTACGTCTGCCTCCGTCCGGTCCGCTATTTCCAGGGCGTCCCGTCCCCGGTCAAGCACCCCGAGCTCACCGACATGGTCGTCTTCCGCGAGAACACCGAGGACATCTACGCCGGCATCGAATGGGCGTCCGGCACGCCCGAGGTGCGGAAGGTCATCGCGTTTCTGCAAAATGAAATGGGCGTCGCCAAGATCCGCTTCCCGGAGACCTCCGCGATCGGCATCAAGCCGGTCTCCAAGGAAGGCTCCGAACGCCTCATCCGCGCCGCCATCCGCTACGCCATCGACAACCACCGCAAGAGCGTCACGTTCGTCCACAAGGGCAACATCATGAAGTTCACCGAGGGCGGCTTCCGCGACTGGGGCTACGCGCTCGCGAAACGCGAGTTCCCGGAACAGACCGTCACGTGGGAAGAATGCGGCGGCGCGGTCCCCGAGGGCAAGATCCTCATCAAGGACTGCATCTGCGACGCCTTCCTGCAGCAGATCCTGACCCGTCCCGCCGAATACGACGTGATCGCCACGATGAACCTGAACGGCGACTACGTTTCGGACGCGCTGGCGGCCAGCGTCGGCGGCATCGGCATCGCTCCGGGCGCGAACATCAACTACGTCGGCGGCAAGGCGATCTTCGAGGCCACGCACGGCACCGCGCCCAAGTACAAAGGACTCGACAAGGTCAATCCCTGCTCGCTCGCGCTCTCCGGCGAAATGCTCCTCCGCCACATCGGCTGGACCGAGGCCGCCGACCTCGTGATCCGCGGCATCGAACGCGCCATCGCCTCCAAACACGTCACCTACGACTTCGCGCGCCAGATGGAAGGCGCGACCGAACTCCGCTGCTCCGAGTTTGCCCGCGTGATCGCGAACAACATGTAATTTCTACCTCGGGCTTTATGGATACGGACAGGCAGGATCGGTTCCGCTATTCGATCACCAAGGACCTCCCGCGCGCGGACGCGCTTGCGCTCTACCGTGCCGCGGGCTGGTTCGGCCCGTCCGATCCCGCCCCGGAGCTCGACGCCATGATCGCGAATTCGTTCGCTGTCTCCGCGGCGTTCGATCCCGCCGGACGCCTCGTCGGCATGGCGCGCGCGCTGTCCGACGGCGTGAGCGACGCGTATATCCTTGACGTGGTGGTCGATCCGGCGCACCGTTCGCAGGGCGTCGGCCGCGAGATCGTGAAACGCCTCGCGGACCATCTCGCCTCGTTCGGCATCGACTGGATCGTCTGCGTCGGCGTGCCCGGTACGGAGGCGTTTTACCGCGCCGCCGGAGCCGCCCCCATGGACGGCCATACGCCGTTCCGGTTCGGAGGCAACAAATCATGAGCGCCCCTCTTGAACTCCGCCCGCCCGAGGGCTTCCGCCGCCTCGCGCTCGAAGACCGTGCGGTCCTCGAACCCTTCCTGCTCGCGTCCGGCCGCCAGAGCTGCGAATTCGCGTTCACCAACCTTTTCCTGTGGAGCGGCACCTACCGCCCCGACTGGTGTTTCATCGGCTCCCACCTCTATCTCCTGCTCGAGACCGAGGATATCCTCATGTTCGCGCCGGGCGGCGCGCGCGGTCCGGAACCGGACGAGCTTCTGGCGGTGTCCGACCGCCTCATTCGCGCCGGCTACAGCGGCTCGTTCGACCACGTGGACCAGGAATATCTGAAGACGCATCCGGACGTCGGGACGAGGTTTTCCGCCGAACGCATGGACGACCGTTACGACGAGTACATCTATTGCGTGGACGCGCTCGTCGGCCTGCACGGGCGTCTGCTGGCGAAGAAACGCAACCTGATCGCGCAGTTCCGCGAGGACAACCCGGACGCCGCGCTGGAACCGCTTTCCCGCGCGAATCTCGACGAGGCGCTCGCCGTTCAGCGCGACTGGTTCGCGGCGCAGGACGAGCCCGTTTCCGTCGAGGCCGTGCATGAGGCCGCCGCCATCGGGATGCTCGCGGAGCATTTTGAGGCGCTTCCGGTCGAAGGGCTTGTGCTTCGAGCCGGGGGCCGCGTCGTCTCGTTCGCCGTCTACAGCCCGGTCTCGTCCGACCTCTGGACCGTCCACTTCGAGAAGACCCGCTACGAATACAAGGGTGCTTCGCAGTACATCACGCACAGCACCGCCGCCGCGCTGCAGGGCCGCGCCCGGTTGCTCAACCGAGAACAGGACCTCGGAATCCCCGGCCTCCGCCAGGCGAAAAAGTCCTACGACCCGCTCTTCATGCTCCAGAACTACAAGCTCATCCGCCGCTCGTGACGGCGGCTCGCCGCTGCCGGAGAAATATCGCTTAGGCTGGGCTGTTTTCCAGTTCAAACAACGTGGAACCGGCGAGCAGCTGCAGGACATCGGCGATCGTGTGTTCAGGTAGAATCCGTTCGGTATCAATGACGGGAATATCTCCGCACGCGACAAGTGATCGGCTTATCATGTCTCCCTGTTTCTTTTCCCCGGGGTGAAGAAGGAAAAAGATACCGTTCACGGTGTCATAATCGGCTGTGCATGATCCGTAATGTCCTTCGAGCGGCGCGAGGGCGAGGAAGGAATCGGACGGAAGGAAGAGGGCGTTGGGCCAGCCGTTGTTGACCCGGATGCATTCCAGAATCGCCTGAATATCCGTCTGAAATGGAAACAGCAACCAGATGTTTTCGATCTCGTGTTGGAAGGAAGACCGTGAACGCAGCAGATGAACGACCTTTTTCCTGAACCTGGCGTTGGCGCCGAAAAAAGGCACTGTGGAAAAGAACCCGAAGGCGCTTTTCGGCGGAAGAGAGATTGTTTCCAGCTGGATCATGGGAGACTCCCTGATGATTTTACGGTTCGGTTGCGGCGATGCGCTTCACCGCGTCCAGGATGCCGTGTACAAGGTCGTCCGGTGCGCTCGCGCCGGAGGTGACGCCGACGCGTTTCGCGCTGCGGAGGAATTCCGGCGTGATGTCTTCCGGGCCGGAGACGAGTTCGGCGCGCGCGCCCTGGCCGGCGGCGATCTCGCACAGACGGCGCGTGTTGGAGCTGTGCGCGGACCCGGCGACCAGTACGAGGTCGCATTTCGCCGCAAGCTCGCGGACGGCGTTCTGGCGCATGAGCGTGGCGCGGCAGACGGACGCGGATTCGACGAGGCCGGGGATCTTCCCGCGCAGGATCGCGGTCATCTCCGCGATCACGTCGCTGTTCATGGTGGTCTGGCTGATGCAGGCGTAGGTCCTGCCGGAATCCGGCTGGAAATCGCGTGCGTCCTCCTCGTTCGTGAGGAGATGCTTCTCGCCGTGGATGCGCCCGAGGATGCCCTCGACTTCGCGGTGTCCCGCCTTGCCGAAGAGCAGCACGACATGACCCTCTTTCGAGAGCTCCGCGCCGCGTTCCTGCACCTTGCGGACCAGCGGACACGTGGCGTCGACGATGTTCAGCGGGAGCGCCCGTGCGCGCGCCTCGACCGCCTCGGAAACGCCGTGCGCGCTGAAGATGAGCGTGGCGCCGGGGGGCAGCCCCTCGGGTTCGTCGACGATCTTCGCGCCGCGCGAAAGCAGGTCGTTCACGACCGATTCGTTGTGGACGAGGTCGTGCAGGATGAAGACGGGCGGACCGTGCTGCTTCAGCATGTCCGAGGTGCGGTTCAGCGCGGCGCGCACGCCGGAGCAGAACCCGGTGATGGGGCAGAGGATTACTTCCATGATGCGACCTTCAGGAACGCCCGGTGGAACGCTTTGTCCGCGTACGGATCGGGCGCGCCGGGCGCGAGCTCGTCCGGGGTGTAGTTCGAGCCGACGGATTCGAAATGCAGCACATGGGCGTCCGCGTCGGCGCGGTACACGATGCGCCAGGTGCGGCAGTGGATCGCCCAGGAGCCGTCCGGGAGCCGTTCGATGCGTTTGCGGGCGGGGTTGAAAGGTTCGTATTTGAGCTGGACGGCGCAGAAATTGGCGAGGTCGAGCCCGGTCTGTGCCATGATCCAGTCCGTCTGCGCCCGTGCGGCGGGCGAGAAATCGTGCGTCCATTCGGTCAGGACGAGTTCGTCGCGCCACCCGGCCTTCGACTCCGGGAACGCGTCGACCGCGGGGATGTACGGCTTGAGGTCGAGGACCGGGGTGCGGTCGAGGATGTCGCAGTGGTTCAGGTAGACGTTCAGGCCGTCGATGCCCTCCAGCTCGACGCAGCTCAGTCCGATCGGGTTCGGGCGGTGCGGCGACCGCGTGGAGAAGACGCCGTACTTGCGGTTTTCGGGCGCGTACGGCGGCGTGACCTTCGGTTTCCAGGTGGCGTTCAGGTGGAAGATGAAGACGACCCAGACGCGCTCGAATCCGGCGAGGTCCTCCAGCGCCTGTTCGAACCCGCGTCCGGGGTAGAGCTCGATGCGCGCTTTCGCCTCGGAGAATCCCGCCTGGCGCGGCGCTTCGTACCGCCAGCGCAGGGCGGTGTGCAGGAGTCCGATGGGCGTGAACTCGTAGCGCTCCCTGATCTCGGCGGGCATCGTTCCGTTCACCCCTGCACGCCGGTGTCGATCGCGACGGAGAGCGCGAACGCCCGCACGGCGAGCTCGTCGTTGACGTTGGTATTCAGCACGCGGACGAGGTTTTCCGCCTCGCCCAGCATGCGCGCGGCTTCGTCCGCCGGAAGCATCGGGCGCGGATCGGCGTCCAGCCACACGCGCACGACCTCGGGATTCGGCAGGAGTTCGAGCGGCGTCCCCTCGGCGGCGAGCGCGATCTGCGCGAACCACGTGTGCAGGATGCTGAGGAATTCCTCGCGGAGACGGAGATATTCGCAGCCCGTTTCGCCGTCCATGCGCTTCTCGATCAGCTTCATGGCGGCGGATTCGAGGTTTTCGGCGGCTTTCAGGCGTTCGTCCCAGCGCGCCTGCACGGTCGCCTCCGCCATGCTCCCGAGCGAGCCGAGCACGTCGATCAGCCCGGCGGCACAGTCCTCGCCCGCCACGAGGTCGCCCTTCGAGGCGAATGTGAGCTTCATGAGCAGGTCCGGCAGCGCGGAGAACGTCTCCATGTCGTACTTGCAGACGTTGTCCGTGAGCGAGAGGATCTGGCAGCGCGAGCGGATGGTGGGCAGGAGCGAGGCGGGATGCCCCGTGGTGAGGATGAAGAGGCAGCGCGGCGGCGGCTCCTCCAGCGTCTTCAGAAACGCGTTCTGCGCGTTTTCGTTCATGGTGTCGCAGTCCTGGATGACGCCGATCTTCCAGCCGCCGGGCGCGGAACTGCTGAGGTGGAACATGGATTCGAAGTTGCGGAGCGTGTCCGGCTCGTCCTCGGTCAGGCCGATGGTGATCTGGCGCGATTTCGAGGTCGGCGCGAGCAGAAAGAGGTCGGGATACAGCCCGTTTTCCAGCAGGGAACACGTCTCGCAGTGTCCGCACGGCGCACCGTCGGGCAGGGGATCCAGGCAGACCGCGAGCTGGGCGAGCAGGGTCGGGAACCGGTTGCGGATGGCGGCGTTCGAGGAGACCACGAGGTGGGAATGCCCGAGGCGGCCCGCATTCTTCGCCATGCGCAGGGAACGCCCAAGGAGCGGATACGCGGACTCAAAGGATTGCCAGTCGTGCATAAATCGCCTCCAGAATGGATTGTGTGACCTGTTCGGGCGAGGGGGACGCGTCGATCACGGCGAACCGGCTTGGCTCGTGCCGGGCGAGCTCGAGGAAGCCCTCCCGCACCGCGGTATGGAACGCCGCGGATTCGGAGTCGAACCGGTCGTTCTGAAGATTTCCGCCTGAACGCCCTGCGGTCCGCCTCAGACCGAGTTCCACCGGGATGTCCAGCACCAGCACCAGATCGGGACGCGTGCCGCGGCAGACGAACTCGTTCACGCGGGCGACCGTCTCCGGCGCGATGCGGCGTGCGCAGCCCTGGTAGACGAGCGTGCTGTCGGTGAAGCGGTCGGAGATGACGACCGCGCCGCGCGCCAGGGCGGGCCGGATCATGTGTTCGCACATCTGGGCATGGCAGGCGCCGAAGAGCATCAGTTCCGTTTCCGGCAGCAGGTCCTCGCCCGGCTCGCGCGTCTTCAGGAGTGCGCGGATCTTTTCGGCGACCGCGGTGCCGCCGGGCGAACGCGCCGTGACGACTTCGCGGCCGGATTTTGCGCGCAGGGCATCGGCGACGCGTTCGAGCTGTGTGGATTTGCCGCAGCCTTCGCCGCCTTCCAGTGTCAGAAAAATACCGTTCATTTCAGGTCAGGTCCAAATAAAATCGAAGAATTTTTGCGAATGTGATTTGCGATATTGCCCGCTTGAATGTAAATTGAATATCGCGTTTTTTCTTTTCTTATTAAGATACCACAAAATTCCAACCTTTCAAAGCCGGAGTCGAAAAAATGTCTGGAAAGATCGACAGAAACACCTATCTTACCGCCAATATCGGGGATTTCCCCGATGAAATCGTCGTCTGCGGACGCCGCTACGTCAAAAAGGACGACCTCCGTTACGGCACCAATCCGCACCAGCCCGCGGCGTTCTACCGTCCCGCCGACGAACACGGCGCGATCATGGACCTCGAAGTGCTGAAGACCGGCAAGAACGGTCTTTCCCAGACCAACCTGGAGGACATCTCCGGCGCGCTGAACATCGTGAAATATTTCGCGGAGCCCGCGTGCGCCGTCATGAAGCACGTGAATCCGAGCGGCGCCGCCGTCGGCCTCCCCGGCGAAACGCTCCGCCAGGTCTTCATCAAGGCGCGCGACTGCGACGCCCGCGCGGCGTTCGGCAGCGTGATCGCGTTCAACCGCAAGGTCGACAAGGACACTGCCGCGGCCATCATGGAGCTCTTCGCCGAATGCGTTGTCGCGCCCGATTTCGACGCCGACGCGCTCGAAGTCTTCAACGACAGCGTGACCTACAAGGTCAACAAGCAGCTCCGCGTGCTCAAGTGCGGCGCACTCGATACCCTGCCCAAGTTCGTCGGCGACCCCGCCGTCAACACCATCAAGGTCCTCGCCGACGGCTCGCTCGTGGTCGCGGCTCCGCTCCTCACGCACGTCCGCTCCTTCGCCGACCTCCCCGCCGCCACCGGCGAGAACAAAGCGTGCGGCGCGCAGGTCTCGACCGTGGAACCGACCGACCAGCAGGCGAAGGACCTGCTCGCGGCGTGGTACATCAACATCTCCGTGCGCTCGAACGGCGTCGTGATCGTGAAGAACGGCCAGACGCTCTCCGTGGGCACCGGTGAACAGGACCGCGTGGGTGCGGTCGAACAGGCGATCGAAAAGTTCAGGCAGAAATTCACCGGCGACGTCACGCTCGACGGAGCCGCCATGTCCAGCGACGGCTTCTTCCCGTTCCCGGACGCCCTCGAAGTCGCCGCCGCCGCCGGCATCCGCGCGGTCGTCTCGCCCGCCGGTTCCCTGAAGGACGCCGACGTGGTGAAGCGTGCGAACGAACTCGGCGTGGCGCTGCGCCATGCGCCGGAACGCATCTTCTCGCATCACTGATTTGATTGCGTCATAAGTTCAAACCCGCGGGCGGTCATGACGGACGAATACGGCACCGAATCCGGGAACGCCTCTCTCGCCGAGCATAAGCTCAACGGAGAAGTGGAGCACGTCGTGTACGAAAGCGAGGACGCCTCGTACACCGTGTTCCGCCTGCGGGATCCCCAGGGCGCCGTGCATACGGCCGTCGGGACCGTGCCGGGTCTTTCCCCCGGCCAGACGGTCCGGCTTTCCGGCAAGTGGGAGATGCACAAGGACCACGGACGTCAGTTCCGCGTGAGCTCGTGCGTCTTCTCGCTCCCTGCCACGCGCGACGGCCTCATCAAGTACCTCTCCAGCGGCGTCGTGAAGGGCATCGGCGAGAAATACGCCAAAGCCATCGTCGACACGTTCGGCATCGACACGCTGAACGTGTTGAACCAGCAGTCGCGTCGCCTGAAGGAGGTCCCCGGCCTCGGCAAGAAGCGCATCGAGGCGATCCGCAAGGCGTGGAAGGAGAATTCCGACCGCCGCGAAAGCCAGATCTACCTGCAGGGGCTCGGCATCAATCCCGCCTGGTTTGTCCGCATCTACGACAAGTACGGAAACGAAGCTCCCGAGGTAATTAAGGGAAACCCCTACCAGCTCGCCGCCGACATCAAGGGCATCGGGTTCACCTACGCCGACAAGATCGCGCGCCAGCTCGGCATCGGCCGCAACGACGTGCGGCGTATGACCGCGGGCGTGACCTACGGACTCCTGCAGGCGCGTCAGGCCGGGCACGTCTGCATGCCGCATGCCGTTTTCATCAAGTTTCTGGCCGAACTCCTCGACGTGGACGAGGCCGACGCGGGCACAGCGATCGAAAAGGCGCTGGAGAACAAGCGCGCGGCGTCCTGCGTGTCGCACGAGGGCGACGTGATGATTTACGAGCCGGGGCTCCTCCGCTGCGAGGACGAGCTCCCTTTCCTCATCCGCTTCCTTCAGTCGCGCGAACGCTACGCCGGGATGAAGCTCGCGCAGATACCCGCCCCGCCGAACTCGAAATTCAGCACGGAACAGCTCCTCGCCGTCGACCGCGTCTCCCAGTCGCCGGTCACGATCATCACGGGCGGACCCGGCGTCGGCAAGACGACGGTCGTCTCGGAGATCGTCCGCCGCTCGAAGCTGTCGCATCTGTCGATCGCGCTGGCGGCACCGACCGGACGCGCCGCGAAACGCATGACCGAGGCCACCGGGCTGACCTCGTTTACGCTCCACCGCCTGCTCAAATGGGATCCCGCCGCCCGCAAGTTCGTGTTCGGGCGCGGCAACCAGCTGCCTTACGACCTGTATGTGCTGGACGAGACCTCCATGCTCGACATCCTGCTCGCGCTGGCGTTTTTCCGCGCGGTGAAGCCGGGCGCATCCGTCGTGATCGTGGGTGACCCGGACCAGCTGCCGTCCGTCGGACCCGGCAACGTCCTGAACGACCTCATCGCATCGGGCGTTTGCCCCGTATCCCGCCTCACGCAGATATTCCGCCAGGGCGACGGCAGCGGCATCATCCACGCCGCCCACGACGTGAACAACGGCGTCGTGCCGCGCCTGCCCCGCCGCGCGAAGGACGCGCAGGCGGATTTCTACTGGATCGAGAAGGACGACCCGGAGGACGCCGCCGATGTGATCGAACGAATGATCACCGACCGCATCCCGCGCCGGTTCGGACTCGACCCGGTCCGCGACGTCCAGCTGCTGTGCCCGATGAACCGCGGCGCGGTCGGCACGCAGGCGATGAACGAGCTGCTTCAGGAGAAGCTGAACCCGGAGAAGAAGTTCGTGTTCCGTTCGCTCGGCCGCCTGTTCAAGACCGGCGACAAGGTCATGCAGATCGTGAACAACTACGACAAGAACGTGTTCAACGGCGACATGGGCTTCCTCGGACGCATCGACTTCCAGAATGAATCGTTCCAGGTGCGGTACGAGTCCGGCCCGATGGTCGAATACCGGTTCGAGGAGGCGGAGCAGATCGTGCCCGCCTACGCCGTCACCGTCCACAAGTCCCAAGGCTGCGAGTTCCCCGCGGTCGTCATGCCGATCCTGTCCCAGCATTACATGATGCTCCAGCGGAACCTGCTCTATACCGGTATCACCCGCGCCAAACGCCTCATGGTCCTGGTCGGTTCCCGCAAAGCCGTCTCCATGGCCGTGCGGAACGCCGTCCGGGAGCCGCGCTACTCGCTCCTGCTCGAAAAACTCATCACCGGAGGCCCGCTCACATGAACTCATCCGGCTCCATCCCGTACACCCCGGTCAACTACGCCTTCCCGTTCCCGAAGATCCGGGCACAGGGCACGCTCGCCGCCATCGGCTCGTGCTTCGCGCAGGACATCGCCATGACCCTGCTCGACAGCGGCATGCGCGGCATGATCAATCCGAACGGGATCCTGTACAACCCCTACTCCATCAACGACGCGCTGCAGCGGCTGGAATGCGGCTACACGGAGAGCGATTTCTTCGAGCTGAACGGCATGTGGCATTCGTGGCGGCATCACGGGGCGTTTTCCGCCGCAAGTGCCGCCGAGGGGGCCGCCAACGCCAACGAATCCGCGAAACGGTTCCGCCGCGTGCTCAAAAAGGCCGATTTCTTCCTCATGACCGTGTCGACCGCGGTCGTTTACAGGCATATGCCGGAACGCCTCGTGGTCGCGAACTGCCACAAAGCGCCGGGCAGCGAGTTCGAGCAGACCGTGCTGTCCTACGACACCTGCCGCGCCGCGATGCGCAACGCCTGCGAGATCATACGTTCGTACAACGCGAAGTGCCCGATCATCATCACGCTGTCGCCCGTGCGGCACAATCCGGGCGACCTGACCACAAATTCGCTCTCGAAGGCGAGGCTGCGTGCCGCCGCGGCGGACGTCTGCGCTAAGGTCGACGGCTGCGCGTATTTCCCCGCGTTCGAGATCCTGAACGACGAACTGCGCGACTACCGTTTCTACGCCGAGGACATGCTCCATCCGTCCGAGCTCGCGCGGAAGATCATTCTCGAACGTTTCCTCGACGCCTGCTTCATCCCGCGGGCGAAAGCCGACTACGAGGCGGCGGAGCTCCGGCGGCGTCAATCCCGTCATATCCCGATCGCGAAACAGGGAGAATGACCCATGTGCGGAATCGCAGGCTGTTTCAATCCGAAAACGCCGCCCGACGCGGCGCTTCTGCAAAAACTCTGCTGCACGATGCGCCAGCGGGGACCGGACGCGCACGGTGTGTATGTGGACGGTGCGCTCGGGCTTGCACACACCCGCCTCTCCGTGATCGACCTCGACGGCGGCGCGCAGCCCATGCACGGCGGCGAGGGCCGCTACACGCTCGTCTACAACGGCGAGATCTTCAATTTCCGCGAGCTGCGCGCCGAACTGGAACAGGCGGGCGAAGTCGTCCGCACGAAATCCGACACGGAAGTCCTGCTGAAGCTCCTGATCCGTGAGGGTGCGGACTGCCTCCCGCGCCTCAACGGTTTCTTCGCATTCGCTTTTTATGATGCCGAGGAAAAAAAGCTCCTGTTTGCGCGCGACTACCACGGGGTGAAGCCGCTGTATTATTACCATCTCCCGACCGGGGAATTTGCCTTTGCCAGCCGGTTCGGGACGCTCACGCTCTGTCCGGGGTGCCCGACGTCAATCTCACTTTCGGCACTCGCCGACTACCTGGCGTTTCAGTACATCCTTGCGCCCGCCACAATCCGCGAGGGTGTAAAAAAACTGCTCCCCGGGACCGCGGTCGAATTTGAACTGGAAACGGGCGCGATGCGTGAGATCGACTGGGGCGCGCAAATTCAACCCGGTCCGGATCATATGACCTACCTAGGCGCCTGCGGGACCGTGCAGTATCAGCTTTCGGAAGCCGTGAAACGCCGCATGGTCGCCGATGTGCCGCTGGGGGTCTTCCTGTCCGGCGGGCTGGACTCCTCCATCGTGGCTCTCCTCGCCGCAAAACATTCGACCGCCCCGTTGGAGTGTTTCTCCATCGGGTTCAACGATCCCCGCTACGACGAAAGCGCCGACTGCAAGGCCACAGCGGCTCATCTCGCGAAATTTGCCCAGCACGGACTGCATCACCATATCAGGACCGTCCAGCCGCAGGACTTCGATCTGCTGCCGAAGCTCGCCGCCGAATTCGGCGAACCCTACGCGGACGCGTCCATGCTGCCGTCATACTTTCTGGCGTCATTCGCCCGCGAACACGTTACGGTCGCTTTGAGCGGGGACGGTGCGGACGAGCTGTTCGGCGGATACGAACGCTACCGCGCGATGCACATCCTCCAAAACCTGCGTGCGTTCACGCCGGGCTTCCTCTGGAGCGCCGCGGCGGCATGCCTGCCGGATTCCGGCGAACGCAGCAAAGCCGGACGCCTGAAACGGTTCCTGCGGGTCGGCGCGGTCTCCGGCACGGCCGCGCGCTATGACGCGCTGATGTCGCATTTCGCGGCGGATTCCATCGGCAGGATTGCGCCGGATCTCCGTCCGTATCTGAATGCCGGACGCGATTTGCCTGAAGCAGCTTCGCTCATGGCGTCTTTGATGGAGGACGATCTGCATCGCTATCTGCCGGGCGACGTGCTGACGAAGGTCGACGTCTGCTCCATGGCCGCCTCGCTCGAGGTGCGGAACCCATTCCTTGACCCGAAGGTCTCCACATTCGCGCGCGCCCTTCCCGTTTCCTTCAAAATCCATGACGGCCGCCGCAAACGCATCCTCGGCGACGTGTTCTGGGAAGAGCTGCCGCCGAAGCTCGCCCTGCGCCGCAAACGCGGATTCGGCGTTCCTGTTGCGGCGTGGTTTCGCACGGTCTGGCGCGACCAGTTACGGACCGCCATTCTGGACGAGCTGCCGAAGTGCTGGCCGATGTTCGACCGGGCCGCGCTGGAACGCCTTCTCGCCGAGCATCAGGACGGCGGAAAAGACCGTTCCTACCTGCTGTTTTCCCTGCTGATGCTGTCGTTTCAGGGGAAAAACGCGTAATTTTTCATGTTTTGATTTGCAAATCCGGCAAGGATAAGTATCTTATAATGCACAATCTTTCACACGGGGTTCCGCCTGCCGGGGCCGCCGCGCCGGGAAACAGGCCCCGCACACCGCCTTTTCCGGCGTACAAAATCTCAAGGTTATCAGATGATCTGCGAAACAAACAACGAAGCCGACATGCGGGAAGCGATGCACGAACTCGGTCTCCGCGCCCTCCGCGCCTCCCGTGCGCTCGCCGTCTCCGATTCCGCCAGCCGTTCGCGCTGGCTGCTGGCGATGGCCGACGCGCTCGAACGCGACACTGACATCATTCTGGCCGCCAACGCCGAAGACCTGGCCGAGGCAAAACAGAACGGCCTGGACGCACCGAAACTGGAACGCCTCACCCTGACGCCGAAACGCGTCAAGGACGTGGCGGACGCCCTGCGCCATGTGGCGGGGCTCGACGATCCGGTCGGCCGCCTCCTTTCCAGCGTCACGCGCCCGAACGGCCTCCGCATCGACAAGGTCTCCGTGCCGATCGGCGTGATCGCGATCATCTACGAATCCCGCCCGAACGTGACGGTCGACGCCGCCGGACTCTGCATCAAATCCGGCAACGCGGTCATCCTGCGCGGCGGCAGCGAGGCGTTCCGTTCGAACACTGCCTTCGCGAAGTGTATCTCCGACGCGGGCGTCGCCGCCGGCATGCCCGAGGGCGCGCTTCAGCTCGTGCCGTTCAAAGGACACGCCGCGGTCTCCGCCATGCTGAAGATGAACGACTGCATCAACATGGTCATCCCGCGCGGAGGCGAACGTCTGATCCGCGCCGTGGTCGAACAGGCCACAATGCCCGTCATCAAGCATTACAAGGGCGTGTGCCACATCTTCGTGGACCATGTCTGCGACCAGGACCAGGCGCTCACGATCATCGAAAACGCCAAGTGCCAGCGTCCGAGCGTGTGCAACGCGCTGGAGACCATCCTCATCGACGCCTCGATCGCGCCCGAATTCGCCCCGAAACTCGCCGCGAAGCTCTCGCAACTCGGCGTGACCATGCACGGCGACGAGGCATTCATGAAGCTCGCCGCGCCCGTCGCGGTCGTCCCTGCCACCGAGGAGGACTGGCCGAAGGAATACGGCTCGCTCGACGTCACGGTCGGCATTGTGGACGGCGTGAAGAAAGCCGTCGACCACATCAACCGGTTCGGCTCCGGCCACAGCGACAGCATCCTCACGACCGACGAGGCGAACGCGCAGTTCTTCCTGGACAACGTCGACTCCGCGGCTGTGTACTGGAACGCCTCCACGCGGTTCACCGACGGCGGCGAGTTCGGCATGGGCGCGGAAATGGGCATCAGTACGGACAAATTCCATGCGCGCGGCCCGATGGGCCTGGTCGAACTCACCTCCTACAAGTACAAGATCTACGGGACGGGCCAGATCCGTTCCTGATCCGAACCTTCACACTCCGCTCAAAATGCGCCGGGCGCACACCCCGGCAGGGCTTTTTTACTGCAATTCACTCACAGCGACAGAACATGAAACCGATCACAGCAGCGGTCATAACACTGGGCTGCCGGCTCAACCAGGCCGACAGCGCGCTTCTGAACGACAGACTGATCCGCCTCGGATTCCAGATCGTTTCCCCGGACGCGTCCAGCAGTCCGAACCTCATCCTCGTCAACTCCTGCACGGTCACCGAGACGGCCTACAAGAAAAGCAAGCAGGCGCTCCGTGCCATCCGGGCGGAAAATCCGCAGTCGTTCATCGTCTTCACCGGCTGCGCCGCGGATGTGAGCAAGGACGAGCTGGAACAGAACCAGGACATTGACCTCGTGCTCACCAACGAGCAGAAGAAGGACATCGAGACCATTCTGCCCCAGTATCTCGCGCTGCTGGAAAAACGCGACGTCCCCGCCGCGCCGAAGCTCGCGAAGGGCATCTTCGCCGAACAGGCGCAGGGCGTGTTCCCGTTCCGTTCCCGCGCGTTCATCAAGGTGCAGGAGGGCTGCAACAACAGCTGTTCCTACTGCATCGTCCCGACCGCGCGCGGCCCGGAGCGTTCGCGCGACCTGAAGGAGATCACCGCCGAGTTCAAAAAGGCGGTCGACGACGGGTTCCATGAGATCGTGCTGACCGGCGTGAACACCTGCCACTACAAGGCGGGCAAGGTCGGGATGCCGGAGCTGATCGACCGTCTGTGCGAAATCCCCGGCGACTTCCGTATCCGCCTGAGCTCCACCGAGCCCTGTGACGAGCTCTTCCCCATCGTCGACGCCATGAAACGGAACGCGGCGAAGGTCTGCGAGTTCCTGCATCTGCCGCTTCAGAGCGGCTGCGATAAGATACTGAAGACGATGAACCGCCACTGCGACACCGCGAAGTTCGCCGAATACGCCGCATACGCCCGCGAGGCGATCCCGAATCTTCACCTCGGCACGGACATCATCGTCGGGTTCCCCGGCGAAACGGATGCCGATTTTGAAAAATCGCTCGCGTTCCTTCGCAAAATGAACTTCGCGAACATCCACGTCTTCCCGTATTCGCCGCGTTCCGGCACCCCGGCCGCCGATATGCCGAACAAGGTGCAGAAGACCGCGGTCGCCGACCGCATCGAACAGCTCAAGGCGCTGAAGGAGGAATGCGCGCAGGCGTTCGCGAAGAGCCTCGTCGGCGCGACCGGAGCCGTCCTGATCGAGACCAACTGCAACAAGAAGGAGCTCTGGGACGGCTGGTCCGGCAACTACGTCCGCACCATCGTGAGCAGCGAAATGGACATCGCCCGCAAGCTCCTGCGCGTGAAGTTCCTGCGCTTCCTTCCCGTCGGCGCGCTTTTTGCCGAAATAATCAACGAACCGGGTTGATTTTCGCATGATTCCGGTGTATCTTTTCCTCAAGCCGATATAGAAAAGGAACCGGACATGCCCCCCGAAAAGAAAACCGCACTCGTCGCCGCCGTGGAAATCCTCGCGAAACGCCTCGTCTCCACCGCCGAATTGCGCTCGAAACTCGCCGCGAAGAAGCTCTTTTCCCCCGCCGAGATCGACGAGGCCGTCCTCACGGTCAAGCGAATGGGGGCACTTCACGACGATTTCCTCGCCGAGGATGTCGCGCGGTCCTACCGTTCGCGCGGATACGGCCCGGCGCGCATCCGCATGGCGCTCCGCAAACGCGGCATCCCGCAGGAGATCATCGAGCAGACTTTGAACGGGAAGGACGCGGACGCGGAACCCGTTGATTCCGGGCAGTCCGAAGACGGCGACAACGCGTTCGCCGTGCTTCACCGGAAAGCCGCGCAGTTCCGCCGCGAACCCGACGTGCGCAAACGCAAGGCGAAAGCCGTGCGCTGTCTCGTTGGGCGCGGTTTTTCATATGAAGACGCCATCAATGCGGCGGACCGCTGGATGCGCGAAGAAGGGGGAGGTGTGGACGAAGAATGAACGTTATTTTCTCCTCAATTCAACGTTTCCTGTATGCGGTCCTGCTGGGTCCGCTTTTCCTCGTTCTCTGCGCCTGCGGAGACGGGGACAGGGACGCCGCCACGGAAAAACGCGTGGTGATGAGCCTCGGCAAGCAGATCAACACGCTTGATCCCGCGCTCGCCGCCGACACCACCAGCCAGTACGTCTGCGGCGCGTTCTACGACATGCTCCTGCAATACCGTTACGCCGAGGGCGAATACCAGCTCGAACCGTGCATGCTGACCGCCATGCCGGAAGTCTCGGCCGACGGCACGGCCTACACCTGCACGCTTCGCGACGACCTCTTTTTCCAGGACGGCGAAGTCTTTGCGGACGAAGACAAATCCGCCCGGAAGATCACCGCGCGCGACGTCGCGTTTTCCATCCTGCGCCTCGCCGACACCCGCCTGCGTTCGCCCGGATTCTGGCTGATCCGCGACCGCATTCGCGGGCTTGACGCGTTCCGGAAACGCACGGAAGCCGCCGCCGAGGGCGATCTCTCGCCCTACGACGATTTGTGCGAGGGGCTGGAGATCAGGGACGACCGCACGCTCGTCATTCATCTGGAAAAAGCCGATCCGAGGTTCCTGTACGCCCTCGCCCTGCCGTACACCGCCGTCGTCTCCCGCCGCGCGCTGGAGCATTACGGCGACGACTTCGCGGACCATCCGCAGGGATCCGGGCCGTTCCTCCTGACCCGCTGGGAGAAGGACTACATCATCGAAATGGCGCGCTACGACGGCTACCACGCGGAGTCCGACGGACGCACGCTCCCCGCCGCCGACCGCATTTCCTGCTACCTCGTGAAACAGCCCCTCGCCTCGTGGCTGATGTTCCTGCAGGGCCGCCTGGACCTGTATGTGCCGGACAGCGAGTGTTTCGAGGCGGTCGTGAACAAGGACCTGGAGCTGTCGCCCGCGCTGCGCGGACGCGGCATCCGCCTGCTCTCCCGTCCCCAGCTCGAGACCAACTACATCGGCTTCAATTTCACCGATCCTCTCCTCGGCGGCAATCCGCACCTCCGGCGCGCCATCACGCTCGCCTTCGACCGCGAACGCCGCATCGAACACTCCGGGAGCCGTTTCTCCGCCGCCTACGGGCCGGTCCCGCCGGGCGTCCCGGGCGCGGTCACGGAACCGCATCCCGAGCTCGGCCATCGCGATATTGAAGCCGCGAAACGCGAGCTCGAACTTGCCGGTTACAAGGACGGCATCGACCCGAAGACCGGGCGCGCGCTCGTGATCACGTTCGACCAGACCGGCAGCGACACGTTCTACCGCCAGACCGCCGAGCTGATGGCGAACGACATGGCGGAGATCGGGATCGAGATCCAGCCGGAGTTCAACACCTGGCCGCGTTTCGTGCAGAAACTCCGCGCGGGCAGCATCCAGCTCTTCCGCTACTCCTGGACTGCCGACTACCCCGACGCCGAAAACTTCCTCCAGCTCTTCTATGGCGAGAACGCCGGCGGCTGCAACCGCGTGAACTACCGGTCGGCGGAATACGACGCCATGTACCGCGATTTCCTCGCGATCTCCGATCCCGCCGAATACGCCGCCAAATCGCGCGAAATGATCCGGTTCCTGCAGGGCGAATGCCCCTGGATCTTCGAGACGCACACCATGTGCTTCGTGATGGCGCACGAATGGCTCTCCGGCTACATGCCGCACGATTTCGCGTTCAACCGCTGGAAATACCTCGCGGTCGACCCCGCCGCGCGCGAACAGAAGATCAAGTCGTTCAAGCCGTTCTCCATGAACGAGCTGACGTACTGACCGGACGGTTTTTTCAGTTCATTTTGATTCTATTTTTCCGGTTCGGACGAGGGCGGTTCGGGCTGGCGCTTCTTTTTCCGGAACACTCCCACCGCGCCCAAAATGGTTCCGACGATCACTCCGGCCGGAACAATTAGAAGCGACCAGAAGATTATGAGATACACTCCATTTTCTTCTACGACATGAAACCCGAGTTTCACATAATCCATCATTGATGTGTCGTAATCGGATGAAGCTCTATTGTAGGCGGTCAGGAAATACACGATCAGAAATATCCCGTGCAGAAAGGCAAGCCCCCACGCTGTGAAGAATCCGCAGATCAGGCCACGTTTGGCGCCATACCCGATCCCGTTTTCAGCCGCCGTTCCGCCTGCTGACGTCATGTCGTCTTTCATGTTTGTGTGCATCCATCCGTTTTTTTCTTCTTCCGGATGATCCCCACGGCCCCCAGGAACGCTCCGACGATCACTCCGACCGGCGGAAAGAAAATGGTCAGTCCGACCACGAAGAAAAACGAATTCACAAGCATCTCGCCGAGCGTGCCTGTGTCCTGTTTGCCGAAGGAATGCGTGAGTGCTGCTTGTGCGGAATGGACAATCAGCACCACAACGGCAAATCCCCACGCTGTGAAGAGTCCGCAGATCAGTCCGCGTTTGGCGCCATAGCCGACCCTGTCGGTCCATTTCTCCATTTTATCCTGAAATGCCGCCACGGGGCCGGACGCCTGTTCCGAGGCGATCCCGTCGTCAGGTGTGTTGCCGTGTTCCATGTCCGTTGAGGCTCCGTTTTTCCGGTTGCGGATTGTCGTTCATGCAGTTACAATAGCATAAAAAGGTATGAAATCAAGGAAAAACGCCTGAAACACACGAAAAGAATCCGATGTTTTTTTTGAAAAAAACGCGATTCTCCGCTAAGATTTCCGCGTTTCGCCCGTCTAATTCATAGAAAACGATCTGAAACACACCCATACAAGGAGCAAAACCATGAAAAAAACACTGTTTCACGCCGCCCTGTGCGCCATGAGCGTCGCGCTGCCCGCGTTCGCCGACGAAGCCGCCGACCAGAAGGTCGCCGCCGAACTGAACCGTCAGGGCTTCAAGCTCTTCGATACCGTCTGCAAGGCGGACACGAAGAAAAACATGTTCATCTCGCCGTTCAGCATCGACGGCGCGTTCGGCATGGTCTACTGCGGCGCGAAGGGCACGACCGCCGACGAGATCCGCAAGGTGCTCGGGCTGCCCGCCGATCCCGCGGCCTGCGGCGCGTTCTTCGACTCCGTCACGAAGCAGTACGCCGAGGCGGAAAAGACCGAGGTCCTGGTCTCCAACTCCGTCTGGACCGACACGGACCAGAACGTGCTGCCCGAATTCACCGAGATGATCAAGAAGTATTACGGCGGCGCGTTCTACAAGGAGGATTTCGGCCAGTCCGCGAAGGTCGCGGCGAAGATCAACGCCTACGTCGAAGCCCGCACGAAGAACATGATCAAGGACCTCCTCACGCCCGATTTCTTCAGCAAGGACACCGCCATGGTCCTGCTGAACACGCTGTACTTCGAGGCGAAATGGGCGAACCCGTTCCCGAAGGACGACACGAAGCCGATGGTCTTCACGCAGTTCGGCGGAACGGAGAAGGAAGTCCAGATGATGTACCAGAAGAGCAAAGGCATCGCCTACTGCGCGGCGCCTCAGGACAACGTCCACGCCATCGTCCTGCCCTATGAAAACCGCCGGTTCGAACTCGTCGCGCTCATGCCGATCGACGGCGGGACCGACCACGGCGAGGCCGCGCTGGCGAAGATGGCCGCCTCCATCGGCGACAAGCTTGACGCCTGGCTCGGAAGCCGTCAGGGCGGCGAAACGCGCGTCTGGCTGCCGAAGACCGACCTGACCTGCAAGCTCGACCTCAACAAGACCCTGCAGGGACTCGGCATGAAGACCCCGTTCTCCAATTTCGCCGACTTCTCCGGCATTGACACCGAGGAAGCGCTCAAGATCGAAAACGTGGTGCACAAGACCGCGCTGAAGATGGACGAAGTCTCCACGAAGGCCGCCGCCGCCACCGCCATCGGCATGGCGAGGATCACCTCCATCGGCATGCCCGACCCGGTCCACCAGTTCCGCGCCGACCGTCCGTTCATGGTCCTCATCCGCGACAACCAGACCGGACTCGTCCTCTTCGCGGGCCGCGTCAACGATCCGACCGCGAAATAAGACCGGATCATACTTTTAAGAAAACTGTTCCGTTTGCGCCGGGCGAATCCCACCGGATTCCCCGGCGTTCCTTATGTCCCGGCAGGGAGTCGCAAAGAAATAAACAGAAAAGATAATAAAACATAACAACCTTCCTTTTTATTCTGACCTGAAATGCCGGTTTTCGATTGTCCGGCGGAAATGACGGAATAATCGTCAAATCCATCCGTCATTCTGTCAATAATTTGATATGAGATCGTTTATAAATGACGGTCCGAATGTCGAACCGGACGGGTAACAGAATTATAAGCCGTCCTGTCCGTCTGACTGTTGTTCCGGAAATTCTATCGGTTCCGGCGATAACTCCGAAACAAGTTTCTCCGCCTCTTCCCGGCTCAATTCTCTGAGCCCGTCCATATAAACGACCGGCGTTCCGTAGTATGTTTTGTACCAGCCGGTCCATCCCCTTACTTCTTTCACATGCGTGTTGCGGCACATGACGACCGGGACCGGATGATCCCAGGATTCGAAATGCCGGACAAACTCGGCGGCGGACAGAGGAAAGATATCATACGGCCGACCGTCAATGGGGCAGACGACCAGATCTTTCTTCATTTTCCACATGCGGATCGACTCCTGAAGCAGATCGGCGACCGTCATTTTCGCCAGGTCTTCCGGTTCCATTTCTTCCGCCGTATAATACATGTATTTGGGGATAACGTTCAGATTTGCGATACATCGGCGGGAATGGGCCGCACTCTTTGAGCAAATTGGTCTGAAAAAAAAAGACACGAGCACCGCGATCAGGAGGATGCCTATTATCAAGCCGCAGCCTGCTTCTTTGCGGATATCGAACCGTTTCTTCCAATCCATGATCACTTGCCCCCCTCGGATTGCTGAAGCCGGAAGATTTCCTTCTGCATTTCGATCTCCCGCCGGAGTTCGTCCTTCGTCGGCAGATAGGTCAGATACTTGGACGCGAAAAGCTGTTTGCTGTCATGCAGGACCGAATACCGGGCGATATCCTCGCTGGTCTCGGAACAAAGCAGGATCCCGATGGTCGGATTGTCGCCTTCGGAGCGTTTCCGTTCGTCGTACATCCGCACATACATGTCCATCTGCCCCACGTCCTGATGGGTGATCCGCGAGGTCTTCAGGTCGATCAGCACGAAGCATTTCAGGATGTAATTGTAGAAAACGAGGTCGATGAAGAAATCCCCGGCATCCGTGGCGATGTGCTGCTGGCGGGCGACGAACGCATAGCCCTTTCCGAGTTCCATCAGGAATTTCTGCAGATGCGTGATGATGCTTTCTTCGAGTTTCGTTTCCGTGAAACCGGTGTTCGGGGCAAGCCCCAGGAATTCGGCGACCACCGGATTCTTGATGAACTCCAGTTTGTCCGCCTGCATCGGAGCCGTGATCGCCTTCATTTCCTCCACGACCGGAGCTTTGTCCCGCGAAGCCAGCAGACGGTGGTAATACTGCGAACTGATGTTGCGGTCGAGCGTACGAGAACTCCAGTTTTCGTTTGCGGCCTCCTTCATATACCACATGCGTGCTTCCTGATCCTCTACTCGAAGCAGGGACCGATAATGCGTCCAACGAAGATTTTGAACGCGCGCGTTCAAAATCGTTGGATCAGGAAAACATTGGTAAAACTTCTTGTAATAAGCGAGGTTACGGGCGCTGAATCCGTTGCCGAAATCAGGGCAGAGATGTTCGGCCAGATGCTGAATCAAAGCTGTCCCGTATTCCGCGCGTTTGCTCCCGTGCTGTTCCTCCTCGACGATGCGCTGTCCGATCTTCCAGTAGGTGTCGATCATTGCCGCATTGACCGAGGCATACGCCACGGCACGTCCGCGGGCGATGATCTGACGGAGGTCCTTCAACAAGTTCACAGAGACGGCGTTTTGTATTTCCTGTTTCTTTTCCATCGTTACATATTCTCCTCTGGAGTTTTTTCAAACACGGGCTGGAGAGATTGTCCCGCCATGAGCGCTTCGGCCTCTTTTTTGGACAAAGCCTTGATCGTTCCGTCGGAAAAGAGAACGGGCGTCCCGGGCTTCTCGTGAACGCCGGGATGGCACATGGCGACGGGGACCGGCGGCTGAACGGATTCCTCGTAAAGACCGATATGCGCGGAAACGGGGAAGATCAGGTATGCCTGATGGTCTTTCGAGCAACTCAAGTTCAGTTCCGCCATTCTCCGGTTTTCGCCATCATACTGGCTCAGGTCGTCCCGGATCAGATCGCACACCGACCAGTTTTCCGGTTTTTCCCTTTCCTTATCCACCTTCGTAAGCCAGTATATTTTCTTCTCGAGCAGAATGAGTTTTGAGGAGCAATCCATATAATAACCTTTTTCCGAAGGCTGTCCTAAAGGCGGCAGGAAGAGGCCCGCAAGCACGGCGAGCACCGCCTCGATCCCGATGAACCAGAGCAGGACCTTCAGCAAGCGGATGCTGAATTCGCGCAGGCCGTTTCGCGGGCATTCGTTTTGTTTTTCGGGTGCTTCCGGCATCGTCATTTCCTCTCCGGCGTGCTGATTCGCGATTCCTCTGATAAAAAGCGGGTTCCCTACTATTATACCGCAGGACGCCGGAAAAACCAATAGGAAAAAACAAAAAAAGCGAAAAAAAGGATGTTCGGACGTATGATTCCGGGCGGCGATTTACTCGCCGTTGCCGGACCGGACGCCGGTTCCGTCGGTTGTTTCTGGCTTCAGCTCGACTGGCACGGGCGAATATTTCGAAACGAGCTGTTCGGCCTCCTCCATGCTGATCGTTCCGACACCGCCATCCGCGTACAGCACGCGCGCCGTGAGGTGGTATTTCTTCCCTGTGTGCGAATCCCGCGCCATGAAGAGCTTCACCCTGAAATCGGTCTCCATGTGGAAATCCGGACTGTCCATGACGATCGGGATCCGGTGCTGCGGATCCTCGGGCTGAAGCAGGACCGAAGCGGGCACGGGGAACACCAGATAGGGGCGCTTGCTGTACGGACAGCAAAGATCTTTTTCGATTAAGAACTCCCGGCGCAGGGCCTCCCGGATCAGATCGGCGACCGTCATATCCGGCGTGATCTCGGGCGGAGTCTCATTTACTTCCTGCCAGATTTCCGGTTCCTCGTCGGGCCGTGCCATGCAGTGCAGGATCTCGCCGATGTGGCCGCCGAGGGTCGCCGTGCATCTCGTGGCGTAGAGGTGCGCATGGAACGCGTGATGCTGATACGGCTCGATAAAAATGTAGCCCCCGACGAATCCGAGCAGGATTACCAGCAAGATGAGTAAAACGTTTTTCATGACGGACCTCCCGCGACGTCGGTCTTGTAAAGTTTACCGTCGGCACCGGGCATTTTCAGTTGGTTACAATTTGTAACCAACTCACAACCCTCTCTGGCTAAGCGGTTTTTGAGGACTTTCCAATAATTGGAGGCGTGCCGGGCGTCCGGCTGATCGGTCAGGATGCCGACCACGTCGACGATGGAATAATACCATGTTTCGGTTTCCGCGTCCCAGGAGGACCGGATCCGTTTGTGTTCAAAGACTTTGATCGCACCGTACTGTGTCATAGTGGAAGTCTCTTTTTATGTTTTTTTGTGGTTTGTACAAAAAAGCACAGACCACTTTTCGGGCTGATTGCGTGGGCTTACTCCTCTTCGGCGCGGGAGAGGAGCTCTTCGCGGAAGGCTTTGGTGTAGAACTGGCCGCAGTGGCCGCCGTTGGAGAACCAGGTGATGCGGTCGCCGAGCGTCTCGTCGAGGAACTTGCGATCGGCGTCGTTGATGAGGATGTCGTCCCAGGCATGGATCATGCGGACGGACTTGTTGTTTTTGAGCGTGGATTCGACGGCGCGGAGTCCGGCTTCGGCGGCGAGCTTGTCGAGTTCGCTGATATCCTTGCCCATCTGGGGGAAGAGGAAGCGCGTGATGTACTCCATGAACCCGATGCCGCCGACCTCGCGGTAGAAGTCCTCGCGGTTGAACATGGTGCAGGGGGCGGAGATCGGGAGGGGATACTTGCCCTCGCGCTGGGTCTTCTCCAGGTCTTCGGTGAGGCAGCTCTGGATGGAGAACGCCACGAAGAACTTGGCGACGTCGTCGCCGACGAGCGGCGGACGCGTGAACGTCTCCGGCTTTTCGGGATCGAGCGGCGGGATCACGTCCTTCGTGAGGACGTACTGGAGCCCGGCTCCGGAGGAGACCTTTTCCACGGCCTCGTCGAAGGTCCAGTCCTTGGTCACGGCGGCGTAGGCGTCGGCGGTCTTCAGCGCCGTGATCAGGTCGGCGGGCGGGTTGATCGGGAGATAACGGCTGATGCCGAGGGTGTTTTCCTTTTCCTCCATGGCGGCGATGTGGCAGAGCTCGATGCCGCCCATGGACCAGCCGGTGAGGACGATCCGCGGGTCCTTGATCTTGCCGTCCTCGCGGAGGTCGGCGAGGATCTTCTGCAGCACGGTGCGCATCTTGGCGGCGTCGTGCGGGGTGTATCCGGGCAGTTTGCCGTCGGTGGCGGTCATGAATCGCCAGTTGAAGCCGTTGTCGACGAGGACGACGCTGTATCCGGCGTTGTAGAACTCCTCGGCGGTGGCGAGGGCGGTCTGGCTGTTGTAGATGCTGCCGATGCCGGGGATGACGATGGCGAGCTTTTCGGGCCGGACCTCGTTCTCGTCCTTCGGCTTCGGAGCCTCGAAGAACCCGTATCTGAGGCGGGAGCGTTCGGGGTCAATGCCGACCTCGACCTTGCGCGTATGGATCTTGTCTTCGAAGTCGGAGTTGAAGATGGAGAGGCGCGCGTACCACCAGTCGTGGTCCTTCTGCGGGACGAAGTAGATCGCGCGGAGGGTGTCGATCACGGGTCCGAGCGAATGATACCCTTCGAGGACCTTGCGGCGGCCGTGGAGATCCTTCGGCATCGCGGTGCCCTGGTCGGGCGGGAGCTCGGGCAGACGTTCGTGGTAAACGTCCTTCGCATAGTCGTAGTACCACTTGTCGAGCTGGAGTTCGCGGTTCAGGAGCGACATCATCACGTAGGTGCGGTACGGGTCGGCGGAGCCCTTGATCACGTTCACGAACTGCGGATGCAGCGCCACGACGTTGTTGACGTAAGCCCAGCTGGAGTAGGGCAGGTAGGTGCGGATGTCGAGCAGATAGTCGAAGATGCTGCCGATGTCGTCGCGGATGTTGATGTGCCGGCTGCCGGGGATGATGAGGCGGCAGCCCGGACCGATCCCCCACGTGGCGAACATGCGGCCGAAGTCGGCGTCGGTCTTGTAGAGGTGGAACCAGTATTCGGCGGGGTCGAAGAGGCCCGCGATGCCGACGGTGGAGTTCAGCAGGAAACGCCCGGTCTCGACGCCCGCGCATTCCCATTCGGCGCTGCCGAGCGAGGAGATCATGCGGCCGGGGAACGCGAGGTTGTGGCAGGCGTTTTCGATGCACTGGATCACGGGGCGCGGCAGGACGCTGGACCAGATCCAGCCCAGCGGACGCGCGATGTAGTCCATGATCACGGTGTCCACCTCGAACATGCTCCGGTTGAAGCCCTCGAGCGGGTCGTGCCCGGAGAGCTCGCCGATGAGGCGCGCGGTCGGCCAGGGGCCGGCGGGTTCCGCGACAGACTCATCTTTTGCCTCTGCTGCCCCTTCGGATTCGGTACTCCGGCAAGCGCCCAGAAGCAGCGCAAAAACGAGTATGAATGCGGCCAGAAAACGGTTCCAGGATTTTGATCTCATAATGGCGCTCCTTTCCTAAAATTGGGCGGATGTCGAGTGTTGACTGTAAAACTGAGGCGGAGTGTGTTCTCCGGGTTATGCTTTTTTCGGGTCTTTCTGTTCGGCGTCGTTGCCGTGCGAAGGACAGGCGCAGCCGATCCACTTGGCGCAGCCGGTCGGGTCGCAGCCGTCGAAACAGAACGTGCAGATCTTGCACTTCGGGAGTCCGATGGCCTCGACGAGCTGGTCGATGGTCTGATACTTCAGGGTCGTAAGGCCGAGTTTCTGGCGGATCTTCTCGACCATGCGCTCGTAACGCGGCGTCCCGGCGGTGATGTATTCGCGCAGGATCTCCGGCGTGGGCTCGCCGCCTTCGAGCTCGGCGATGATGCGGCGCGCGGCGAGGTCCATCACGGAACGCGACCGCGAGAAATTGAGGAAGAGGCAGGGGAACGCGAGCGGCGGGGAGGCGGAACGCAGATGCACTTCCTTCGCGCCGCGTTCGAGCAGACGCCGCGTGACGTCGCGGAACTGCGTGCCGCGGACGATGGAGTCGTCGCAGAAGAGCAGGCGTTTTCCCTCGATCTGATCCTGCACGGGGAGCAGTTTCATCTTCGCGATGAGGTTGCGGTGGGACTGTACCTGCGGCATGAAGCTGCGGAGCCAGGTGGGCGTGTATTTGACGAGGGCGCGCAGGTAGGGGCGGCCCTTCTTGTTCGAGTAGCCGATGGCGTGCGCGACGCCGGAATCGGGCACGCCGCAGACGGAATCGACCTCGACGTCGTCATGGGCGGCGATGCGCGCGCCGTTCTCGTAGCGCACGGTCTCGGTGTTGCGTCCCTCGTAGTCGGAGGAGGGATAGCCGAAGTAGACCCACAGGAACGAGCAGATCTGCATGGTCTCCTCGGGTTTCTTGAGCTGCGTGGCGGATTCGGCGTCGACCAGCACGATCTCGGCGGGCCCGAGGTCGCGCACGAACTCGTAGTCGAGGTTCGGATAGGCGGAGGTCTCCATGGAGACGGCCATCGCGCCGTCCTTCTTCGCGAGGGAGACGGGTGTGCGACCGTAACGGTCGCGGGCGGCGTAGATTTTTCCGTCCGCCATGACGAGCATGGAGCAGGAGCCTTTGATGCGGTGCATGGCGTAGGCGATGCCGTCCTCGATGGTCTTCTGCGTGTTGATGAGCGAGGCGACGACTTCGGTCGGGTTGTGCTCGCCGTTGCTGTGCTCGGCGAAGTGGATGTGGTGCTCCTCGATCGCCTGTCGCGTCAGCTCCTCGATGTTGTTGAGCTTGCCGACGGTCACGATGCTGTACATGCCGAGGTGGGACGCGATCAGCAGCGGCTGGTCGTCCATGTCGCTGATGACGCCGATGCCGCACTTCGCGCCGTAAAACATCCCAAGCTCGGGTCCGAACTTGGACCGGAACATCTCGTTGGAAATATCGTGGATGGAACGGAGGATGGAACCGTAGGGATTGGTGACGGCCATGCCGCCGCGGACCGTGCCCAGATGCGAATGGTAATCGACCCCGTAGAAAAGGTCGTCCACGCAGTCACCGTTAGAGACAACGCCGAAAAAACCGCCCATAGCGAGCTGCTCCTTGTTTGGGTTGGGGAAAATGCAATAGTATAATATAGCATAAATCCGTCTAAAAACGAGCCGATTTTTCCGAAAAAACGTCGTTCGGGCGCATTTTTTTTGACGTTTTTTCCGATGACTCGGGTCTCGAAACGACATTTCCGCGTTTTTTTTAAAAAAAACGGGAAAAATGAACGTTTCCGGCTTTCATAAATCGGGATTTGTGCTATTTTATTCTATTAGGCTTTAACGCAACGACGGAGAAGGATCGGAATGGATTTGGATCAGGGTATGGAAGAACGCAGCGTGTGGAATTTCGGAAACTACCTCCGGACCGCATTGTTCCTGCTGTTCGCCTGCGCGATTTTATCACACGACAGAACGGACCTGTATTTACTGGAAGGCGGGATCGACGGTCCGGCGATTTATCACAACTGGATCGGATTCCTCGGTGCGCACACCGCCCGGGTGATGTTTTATGCGTTCGGACTCGCCACGTATCCCGTCCTCCTGATCGTGTTCCTGCTGCTGCTCCGGCGGTTCATCCCCGGACTGCCGCGGCGCGGCACGCTCTGGTGGGCGCTGCCCGCGATCCTGCTCGGCGCGTCCATGCTGTTCGCCATGTGTCCGCAGCAGTTCATCGCGGAGACGGACCACCTTGGCATCGGCCGCATGGAACAGTCCTCGCTGGCGCTGTCCGGCGGCGTGGTCGGGGCGTCCCTGGCGGCTCCGCAATCGTCCGCGGCGCTCGAAGCCGGACTGATCCGCCGCTACATCGGCGATGTCGGCACGATCCTTGTCGCGCTGGCGTTCCTGCTGCCCGCGGTCATTTTCCTGTTCATCCGCGATTGGTTTCCGCTCCTGAAAGTCGCATTCCGCGCCGATCCGAAGCAGCCGGAGACGGAGCCGACGGAGGAACCCGAAGTCCAGCCCGTTTCCGCCGGATGTCCCGGGAAGATCTATACGCCCGAGGGCGAAGTCCGGAATGTGCCCGCGTCCGAACCTGAGATTCACCAGTACGCCGAGGAGGAACCTGAAGAAGAGGAGGAACCGGAAGAAGAGGCGGAGGAAAAGCCGTCCGGATTCAAAAACGCGCTCGGAAAATTCCTCGGTCTCCGCACGGCTCCGCCCGCGAGACCCGAAGAACCGGAAGACGAAAACGATGATGGCGACATCGTTGTAGCGCCGGTCCGGCCTCCGGCGCTGACCATGCAGCGGCCTTCGGCGGTCATCCGCGACCCGAACGAGGTCGTCGCGCCGCCGCAGAAACGCAGAAACGTTCAGCCCGCCCAGGGCGCGGTCATCCGCGATCCGGACGAACTGGTCGTCACGCCGCGTCCGAGACCTGTCTCGCCCGCTCCGGCCCCTGCTTCCGCGCCTCAGCCTGTTCCTGCACCCCAGCCGCAGGAAGAAATATACGACGAACCGGCAGAAGAACCCGCCGCCGCATACACCGAGCCCGAACCGGAAGAGGACGTCGAGGAGGAACCCGTCATCCCGGCCCCCGCTCCCAAGCCCGCGCCGCGGCCGATCCCTGTGCAGACGTTTGCCGAGAACAAGGTGAAATTCGATCATGCATCGCCGCCGCCCGCCCCCGCCGACGAACCGCCCCCGCCGCCTCCGGTCTACGAGGAATACCATCTGCCCAGCCCGATGCTGCTGGACCGTCACGGCGACGCGATCGCCGAGGAGGACCAGGCGTACATCCGCGAGGCGAGCCTGAGCCTGGAAAAGACGCTGGAGAGCTTCGGCGTGAACGGGTATGTGTCGAACATCACGGTCGGGCCTCGCGTCACGCAGTTCGAGATCGCGCTGAATCCGGGCGTGCGCGTGGAGAAGGTCACCAGCATCCAGAACAACATCGCCATGGCGATGGAGGCGCAGAGCATCCGCATCCGTGCGCCAATCCCCGGCAAGGACGCGGTCGGCATCGAAGTCCCGAACAAGGCGTCGAGCACGGTCTATCTGCGTCCGCTGCTGGAATCCGCCACCTGGCGCGAATCCCGCGCCGCCATCCCGATCCTGCTCGGCCGCGACATCGCCGGTTCCGTCTACCTGACCGATCTTTCCAAAGCGCCGCACCTGCTGATCGCCGGTTCCACCGGTTCCGGCAAGTCCGTCTGCATGAACACCCTCATCATGAGCCTGCTTTTCCGGTTCTCGCCGGACGAGCTGAAGCTCATCATGGTCGACCCGAAGGTCGTCGAGCTGGAGATGTACCGTCCGATCCCGCACCTGATCACGCCTGTTGTGAACGACCCGAAGAAGGTGCCGCTGGCGCTCCGCTGGGGCGTCAACGAGATGGAGCGCCGCTACATGGTCCTGGCGAAGGTCAAGGCGAAGAACCTGGCGGCGTTCAACTCGCGTCCGCCCGATCCGCAGCCGGTCATCGACGACTACGGCGAGGTTGTCCCGCCGAAACTCCCGATCCTGATCATCATCATCGACGAGCTCGCCGACATCATGATGACAGACGCGAAGAGCGACGTGGAGACCAGCATCTGCCGCATCGCGCAGAAAGGCCGCGCCGCGGGCGTTCATCTGGTCATCGCCACGCAGTCGCCCCGAAAGGAGGTCGTCACCGGCCTCATCAAGGCGAACATCCCGACCAAGATCGCGTTCCGCGTCAGCAACGGCATGGACAGCCGCGTGATCCTGGACGCCGTCGGCGCGGAAAAACTGCTCGGCAACGGCGACATGCTGTTCAATCCGCCGGGCGCCGCCAACCTCGAACGCATTCAGGGCGCATACGTCTCCGACTCCGAGATCGCCAAGGTCATCGACGAGGTCGCGGCGCAGCGTCCGCAGCTGTTCGACGACGGCATTTTTGCGGGCGGCGACGAGGAGGAAGAGGACGAGGACGGCAAAGGCCGCCGCGGCAAGGGGAAAGCCTCCAAGGGCGGTTCCCGCGACGGCGGAGGCTACGACGACGAACTGGACGACTACGACGAGGTCGACGGCATGGCGAATTCCGACATCATCAAGGCCGCCGCGGACAAGTATCTGGAGCCGACCGATCCGCCCATCATGGTCCGGGCGCTCGAGATCATCATCAACGAGCAGCAGGTCAGCACGTCCTATCTTCAGCGCAGACTCGGCATCGGCTACAACAAGGCCGCCGACATTATTGATAAACTCGAACAGCGCCACGTGATCAGCGCCCCGCTTCCAGGCGGGCAGAAACGTACCATCCTGATCACGGACGGACTGGAAACGCCCAATGACTGAGGTATCAAACCATGACTGATCCAGAAGATCCCGCAGCAAAGAACGAACAGGAACTGAATCTCTTTTCCGATCAGCCCGTCCCGGCGGAAACGCCCGTGGAAACGCCCGGCGAACCCGCCGTGAACGGCGAGATACCCCCTGTGGAAGATAATACGGTCGTACAGGATATCCCTGCGTCGGAACCGACGGAACAGCCTGTTCCGGAAATGAGCGTTCCCGCGGACGATTCTCCGGTCGTCGCGCCCCCGCCTCCGCCGCGCAAACAGCCCTCCCCCGTGCGGCCCGGCATCGTGTCTCCGCACGCCGGACGCGCTGCGTTCCCGCCGCCGTCTTCCGCATCGGTCTCCGCTGCACAGCACAAACCGCTTCCGCACGCGCTTCAGTCGGCACAGTCGCTGGGACAGATGCTCTCGGCGATCCGCAGTGCGCGCGGGATGTCCATGGAGGAGGTCGCGGCGCACACGCGCATCCGCCTGGAATACATCATCGAGCTTGAATCCGGCGAACTTCTTGAGAAGCTGCCGCCCGTTTACGTTTCCGCATACGTCCGCAAGCTCATCGAGGTCTACGATCTTCCCAAGGCGGACAGCGACGTCCTGCTGGACAAGCTGCGCGAGGAAACGCCGCAGGATCCCGAGGAGCTTTCGGACAAGCTTCTGGAATCCGTGAACGAAGGTGCGCTGGTGAACGAGGGCGAGAACAAGCGCATCCGCAACATCACGATCGGCATCTTCGTCGTCCTCGGCATTGTCGCCGCCGCCCTGATATGGCTTATCGTCCTCGTGATCGTCAAGTATGTCAGGACGTCCGAGCCGGTCCAGGCTCACGATCCCGCCGCCGCGACAAGTACCGTCCAGCCTGCGGAGGAACCCGTTTCCCAGACAGTCCACATTGATGAATCGGAGCTTGACGCCTTGATCGTGCCGGAAACGCCGTCCATCTCCGTCCTGAAGATGAGCAAGGTCCCGGGCGTCCGCGAGTCGCTGTAACTCCGGAACGTTGCAGAACGCCACATCCAAAAATGCACGAAAAAAGCATGTCCGGCCGGTTGACCGGGCATGCTTGTCTTTTACGGGATGACCGTTTCGGCGACGCTTACTTGCTGTTCTCAAGAAGCGTGTTGAGGGTCTTCTGCGCGGCCTCGAGCTTCAGCTGCAGATCGATCACGTCCTGCGCCTGGTTGTCTCGTTTCACGCTCATGGTATCCACTTCCTTCATGAGCTTGTTTCTGACGGCGCTGTTGTTCGAACTGGTTCTGATGCGGCCGACGCCCCACGGGGTGTCAACGCTGACCCGCGAGTTGTTGTTGAGGGTGGAGACGAGCGCGCTGCGGTCCTGACCGACAGTCTTTTCCGTATTTTCGAGCTTTTTCTTTGCTTCTTCAAGCTCAAGTTCAAGCCTGCGGACTTTCTGCTGCTGCTGGCTGATGCGTCTGTCCTTGTTGCGCTTGTCCTGTTCGGCCTTCTGTTTTTCTTCCTTGGCCTTCTGGGCTTCCTGCGCTTTTTTGTTGGCCTTTTTCTGGTCCTCTATCTTCTTTTCATAGCGGGCGGACTTGATCGGATCATAGTTGAAATATTTCTGGGCTTCCGTCGGCATGTCGGAGTAGGGAACGAATGTGGCTCCGTCTTTGTATCCAAGCGTGATCCCGTTCGGCTTCTTGTCGAGGATGACCGCATCCTCAAGGACTTTGCCGCTTTTCAGCTTGACGGTATGCTTTTCCACCTTGCTTTTGTCAGAATCCGCGGCGAACACGGCCGTACCGGCAAACAGGACTGCCGCCAGAATGGCAAAACGTGCAGTATGGTTCATCATTTGTCTCCTTCCGTGATGCTGAATGCTTTGGGCTTCTGGAACACGTATTCCGGAATCTCAATGTTCGTTTCAAATGAGATCAGCGACAGCTTCGTGGCTCCTTCCGGAGAGAATCTGAACATTTCCGATGGAAGCGTGACGTCGCCGTAGGTACGGTAGTCGAAATACTGCATCGTGTAGACGCCGTCTTCTCTGGTGACCTCGAACTGGCGGAGGAGGTCGGTTTTCTTTCCGATCCAAAGCTTTGCCTGGATTTCAGGGGCACGGCGGAATACCGCCTTGATCACATTGCATTCCTCGCCGCAGGCGTCCTCGGTCGTTTCCTGAAGCTCGGCGTTGGTGAAGATGTCCTGAAAGTCCACCTGGAACGGGATCGTCTGAAGCAGGGCGCCATGCATTTCCATGATGTCATCCGCCGTCATGTCGATGACTTCCCCGCGCAGGAACATCCAGCCGGATGAACCGTCGCCGTTCAGGCAGAACACAGCGGAATCAATGCCGTCCAGTACGTCGATGCGGACATTACCCGGCGCAAGGAAACGGACTGTGGCGGAACTGCTTCCGCCGTCGAATTCATACTCGAACTGCGCGGTTTCGATGTTGGACGCGGTCCGGTCGGTCGCAATGGCGTCTTCGGCATCGTCGAACACGCTGTCCGTGGTGTCACGGAAGAGACCGCATGCCGACAGAAACACGCCGGCGGTCACCGCCGCTGCCGCAAGCACGGTGCGGCAAATCTGATGTTTCATTGTCTGCTCCTAGTTTGCAGGTTGACCGGGCGGTCATTCGCCGTCATCCAGCGGAAGCCCGCGACCGGATAATAAAAGAAAATCTATTTTGTAATATATCATGGAATAAAAGCATGTCAAGAGGAAAAAGAAAAAATAATCTAAGTCAAATATATGGAATCCAGATTCTTTGCACGGGGAAAACAAGTCTTCGTGAAACGAGCGGCGGAAATCATTCGGAAAGCTTGATTCCGGCGAGTTTGGAAATCTGCTGAAGGTATTCTTTCTTGTCCGGAACGCCGGGGATGGTGCCGAGGACCTTCTTGCCGTCGGAGGCCAGGATGACTGTGCACGGATAGATCGCCGGGACACTCAGCGATTTCCGCAGGGACTGGTTTGTGGAGACCTGTTCCTCCGGCGCGTCCGTCTTCACGAAATGCTGGATGTACAGTCCGACCACCGCCGGACGAATCAGCGAGGTGTACTCTTTGGAGCGGAGGATCGAGGATTCGAACTTCTTGCTGGCGGAGCTCCAGTCCGGTCCGGTGAACAGGATGAGGATGGGCTTGCCGTGCTTCGCCGCCTCGGCGCGGGCGTCCTTCAACCGGACATGCCAGCCCGTTCCCGCGGTCTTCGTGTCGGGGAGGATCCAGCCGGAATCGTCGGTCTGCGGCGCGGGATCGGCGGCGCTGAGTCCGGCAGGGACGGAAAGCATGACCGCGAAGGTCACGAATGAACAAAGGAGAAACCGGGAAAAAACTGATCTCATGACGAACTCCAGAATGGTCAATTGGGGATCGCGAGGGAGCAGGGACCGTTCTGGCAGCCGCCGCTGCATCCGAGCACCTCGATGAAGTTGGCGTGCGACCTGCCGAACAGGAAGAGGTGGAGCAGTTTCAGCGTCTGGGCATTGATGCCGTCGATGAATTTCTCCTGAAGCTCGAGTTCGGGTTCGGATTCCAGCGCGGCGGCCAGCATGGCCCCAGTGGCGGCGCAGGTGCGCGAGAAATCGTGTTCCATCTCGTCCTGGTCCTGCGGGATGTAGTCCTGCGGTTCCAGTTCGGCTCCGCCGAGCGCGATGAGGATCGCGCCGAGTTCCTCGACCGTGATCACGCGGTCCACGCCGGGGCAGGACAGCGATTCGAAGCGTTTGGCGATGCAGGGCCCGATGAAAACGTTTACGGCGTCGGGATAAAGCTCACGGGCTTTCTGCCCGGCAAGCGCCATGGCGCTCGGCACGGACGAGAGATAGGGCCGCATGGCGGGGAGATGCCGCCGGACGAGCTCGACGAACGCCGGACAGCTGGAATCGGCGACGAGTTTTCCGCCGAGCTTCATCTTGCGTATGAATTCCTCCGCGGCCATGCCCGCCGCGGTCTCGGCGGCTTCGGCGACCTCGATGATCTCCGAGAAACCGACCTTCTGAAGAGACTTGAACAGTTTTTCGCGTCCGCCGGGGAACTGGTTGAGCGTGGACGGCGCGACGAGCGCGACAGCCTGACGGCCCTCGGTCAGGAGCTTCAGCACGGGCATGAGCTCGGACCGCTGCATGACGGCACCGTAGGGGCAGGCGCGGAAACACTTGCCGCAGAATGTGCATTTCTTGAAGTCGATCTCGGCATAGCCCTGTTCATTTTTCTTGATCGCGCCGACGGGGCAGGCGGCCTCGCAGGGGATCGGGAAGCGTTTGATGGCGTTGTAGAGGCAGACGTCGATGAGGCATTTGCCGCACTGGGCGCACGATTCCTGGTTGATGAAAGCCTTGCCGCGCATGATGTTGATGGCGTTGTTCGGGCAGACGTGGATGCAGGTCTGCGCGAAGCAGTTGCGGCAGAGGCTCTGGACGACCTCGATCTTCGCGTCGGCGCAGCTGGAACATGCCGAACGTGCGATCGTGAGGGGACGTTCCGGGCGCTCGGAATCCGCCGAGATGAGTTCAAGATATTCGTGCGGGAACCGGCTGTCGTCCTCCTCGTCCTGCGCATCGAATCCGAGGAGCGCCATGATGCGGCAGCGGAGCACCTCGCGGTCATGCGCCAGGCAGCAGTGGAGCGGCTTGGAACCGGACGGCTTCACGTAGCAGGGGAGCTTGTCGATCGTATCCGGGAGCGTGCCTTTCTGAAACTCGCAGGCGAGCCGGATCATGAGTTCGCGGCGCTGGCGTTCGGGGCTGTTGGAATACTCTATGTTCATGCTTCCTCCTCCCGGTTCATGATCTCGGTGATGGCCGCGCAGACGGACTCGAGCGTGGCGTTCTGGATGAGCTGGCCGTTGATGCGGGCGAACGGGGCCTTCGCGAGGTCCAGACACCCGCAGTCCACGGGACACGGCGACACCATCAGCTCGATGTGCGGAAGCCATTTTTCAGGCAAATGCGCTCCGATGTTCAGGATTCTGGCATTTCCCAGCATGTAGCAGGTCATGCCGCAGAAGATTTCCACTTCGATTTTCGTGTCGTCGCTCATGTGTGCAGTTCCTTTTCTCCGCGGGCCGGGCTGATAGAATAGGCGCAGGCGGTTTGTGTGTCCTGTCCGTGTGAAAGAATAGCCAATACAGGAAAATACACGCTTTTTCCGTGATTTCAACCAAAAAAATAATAAAAAATTGAAGAAAAACGAAAAAATACAGAAAAATCCATCGGAAAGACAAAAAACGAAGTGTATTTGTACAAAAAACATAAAAAAAGCAAAAGACTTTCAGTCTGTTTTTATGTGGTGTCAGGGGGGGATACAATCCATCCCCAAAAAACCGTTTTTTCAGAAAAAAATCTAGTTTCAGTTAAAAGAGATTTGATTTAACTGAAACTAGCGCGTATGCGCGGGAATCGTTGCCCAAAACACTTCGGAACCCATTCTCTCATGATTGTCATTGGTTCTCCGACTGTTTTTCATGCTGTATCAAAGGGGGCTTCAGTCCATCCCCCAAAAGTCATTTTCGGAAATACAACCTAGTTTCAGTTAAAAGGGGTTTGTTTTAACTGAAACTAGCGCGTATGCGCGGGAATCGTGACTCAAGGACTATTCGAATCCGGCTCTCTCTTTTGACTGATGTTGGTTCTCTGACGGATTCCCCTGTAGTGTCAGAGGGGTGCTATCCAGAAATAAATGTTTTTGGAAGAAATCGCCTAGTTTCAGTTAAAAGAGGTTTGTTTTAACTGAAACTAGCGCGTATGCGCGGGAAACGTATCCAAGTTTGAGGACGACTCATCAAGAAAGAACCGTTTTCTTTTCATGATCGGTGTTGGTTTTCCTCCAGTCTTTCGGATTGCTTCTCCACTGCGGTTGTGCTTGGCTCCGTTCAAGCACGAAGAAGCGGAGCTGCTGCCGGATTCAGTCTCCGTCTTTCTCCTCTTCCGGCTCGTCCCAGCCTCCAGCTTCTATGAATTCCAGTGCCATTTCGTTTCCGTTCTTCGCGAGCGTACGGAGGGCTTCCTTCGCCTCCTTGCAGTCATTCTCGGCGAGTTCCTGGAGCTTGTATAAACCGTATTCGTCGTGCGCCTCGGCTGCTTTCCGGTACCATTTGACGGCTTCGGCAAGGTACCGGTCCGCGGGCTCGTCCTTGTACTGACGGGCGAGGTTGTATCTGCTCCGATAGAGCTCGGCGATCTTGCACTGCAATTCGACGGTGTAGTCTCTTGTGTTCTCCAGTTCGGGCAAAGAGTGTTTCAGACCGCTGTCGGCCGCCTTGACGTACCAGTCGACGACGGTCTTCCAGTCCTTTTCCTCATTGTAAGGCTCCAGCCAGCTTTCCTGCAGACTGAACCCCATGCCGAACTGCGCCTCGGCGTTGCCCTGCGCCGCGCCCTTGCGGAACCATTCGACGGCGGTCTTCAGATCCTTGTCCACGCCGCGTCCCGTCGCGTAGAGCCAGCCGAGCATGCCCTGTCCCATGGGGTCCCCCTGGTCCGCCGCCTTCCGGTACCATTTGGCGGCCTCGGCGAAATCTTTTTTTCGCGCGAACCACCAGATGCCGATTTCGAAATGGGCATACGCCTCCGCCAGGTCGAGCTGCGCGGTCACATGACCGTTTTCCGCAGCTTTGAGAAGCCACTTCCGGATTCCTTCTTCACGCGACTTGACGGAGGGATCTCCGATGTCGCTGTGTTCGATGAAGTACCGGGCCAGCTTGTACTGCGCTTCGGCGTCGCCCTTTTCCGCCTGTTCCAGCAGGGGGATGAAGTCCTTCAGGCGTTCGAGATACGCTTTCGAGCCGGAATCGCCCTGCGCCGCGGCCAGAGTATACCATTTGACGGCCTCATGCAGATCGACGGGAATGTCGCCGTTTCCGCGCTGATAGTAAAATCCCAGCCTATTCTGCGCTTCGACATAGCCCATTTCCGCGGACTTGCGGAGCACTTCCGCCGCCTTGGCCTTGTCCTTTTTCACGCCGTAGCCGAACCAATAACAGACATGGAGTTCGTACAACGCCCCCGCGCTGCCGGCGTCCGCCATCTCCCGATAGATCTTGAACGCCTCCGCCGAGTCCTGCTTCACGCCTTCGCCCATCAAATAACACTTCGCGATCGCCAGCTGCGCTTTCTCATGGCCCTGGTCGGCGGCTTTCTGAAGCCATTTGACGCCTTCCGCCTTCGCCGCGGCACGGGGCATGATCTCCTTGAGAAGTTCCAGGTACGCCATGCCGTATGCGTACTGCGCATCGACATAGCCCATTTCGGCGGCGCGGCGGTACAGTTCAACGGCGGTAAGATCCTTCTCGGCGTCGTTTCCGTTCCAGCATCGGACGCCGAGCTCGTAGAGCGATTTCGCGTCGTTCGGGTCGGCTTTTTCCTTCTTGATCAGCGTATTGACCTCCGCCTCAATCCTTGCGTCGATCTTCTTCTTCTCGGCGAGCATTTTCTTTTCGAGGTCGTCCTTTTCGTCCGCGCGGACGGCGAACGTCGTCCCGATCAGGAAAAGAGTGAAACATCCGGCGAAAAGGGAAAGAAAACGAAGATGGTTTTTCATGGTTCCGGCTCCTTGCGGCAGGGTATTACAGGCGGAATTGCCCGTCAATACTATATCGCAAAAATGTGGAATTGCAAGCGGTCCGGGTTGGCAAGTAAGCGGTAAGCGGAAAGTAGTGCGTGTGCGCGGGAAAGACGTCTTTTTCTCTTTGACGGTGAGCCGTTCTGCTGTGAATACGACTTTCCGCTTGCAATTTCCTCTTTTCGGGTGTATGGTATTTTCCACCATTCGCGGGAAGGACCGGGTGAATCGTGTGCGAATCACGAACTGTCGAGCAACCGTGAGCTGAATTCAGCGAGCCGGATCCCCGCCTTTCCGAGCTTTTTCTGCGCCGGATTGTCTCCGGCATTTGTGCCCGTCACGCAAAGAGGAAAAATGAAACAGCATATCCGTTTTTTTTCCGGCATTGCCGTACGCCGGTTTACTTTGGTCGAACTTCTGGTCGTGGTCGCGATCATCGCGATCCTCGCCGGACTGCTTCTGCCCGTGCTGTCGTCGTCGCGGGACCGTGCCCGTCTGGCGCTGTGTCTCGGCAATATCCGCGAGGTCACGTTGATGCACCTCCTTTACGTCGATGCGAGCGGCGGGTATTTCTGTCCCGCCTGGGATGCCTCGTTCGACAGCTGGGAATCCTCCGCGAATCATCGCGGGGCGGGCATCCTCGCCCGCGTCGTGCCGGATTCGGGCGCGGCCAAAGGGCGCGTCTTCGAGTGTCCCGCCGCGAAAACCGCACTCTTCATGAATCCCGCCTGGACCGCGCGTTACGCCGGATACGGAATGAACTACCAGCTTTCCTTCAGCGGACCGTCCGCATCGCCGCCGAACTTCCGTTCCTGCCGCATTCAGACCGTAAAAACACCGTCGCGCCTGGTCCTCCTCGCCGACGCCGCGTGTTTTCTGACCGGGACCGACGGACGTCCCGCGCCGACCGCGTTCCTGTACAACCCGTCCTCGGGCAGGGGCGGTTACGCCGACTTCCGGCATTCCAAAGCCTGCGTCGTTGCTTTTGTGGACGGTCATGCTTCGTCCTGGCAGTCTTTCACGCCTCGTCCGGCGGATTCGTCCGGCTGGGAGAATCGCGTCGGCTACCTGTCGCCCGACGATTCCCTGTACGACCCCTTCTGGCGGGATCCTGCCCTCGAACAGGACGAGCCGTCCGTCGATCCGACGGAATGAAACCGCGTTTTTCGGGAAGATAAAGACCTTAAAAAATGCCTTTCCGGCTTGTTTATTCGGAAAAGCGTGCTATATTATAGTTTGCGCATATTAGAAAACCTGCAAACCTACCCACCCAATCAACACCCACAGGGGAAATCATGAACAGTGCTTTTTCCTACCTCGGAGAAGTGGAGCCCGACAAGGGCAACCTCATCAAGGGGCTCCAGCTCATCCAGACCCGCGAAGGATACGTCTCGAACGACGGCATCCTGGCGGCCGCCGAGCATTTCGGCATCCCGGCCGCGGAAGTCGAAGGCGTCCTCACATTCTACGCCCAGTTCAAACGCACCAAACCCGGCAAGTACAAACTCAGCGTCTGCGACGGCACCGCCTGCCATATCAAGGGTTCCACGCAGATCCGCGCCTGGGTCTCCGCCGAACTCGGCATCGGCGACGGCGAGACCACCGAAGACGGACTTTTCTCCATCGAGACCGTCGCGTGCCTCGGCTGCTGCTCCCTCGCCCCCGTCCTCTCCATCAACGGACGCGTCTACGGCAAGCTCGACCGCAAGAGCCTGACCAAGATCCTCAACGAGTACAAAGCGAAAGGCTGATCCGCCATGGCAGACATCAAACGCATTAAAGTCGGGACCGCCTCCTGCGGTCTGGCCGCCGGAGCGGGCGCGGTACTCGAAGCCATCCGCAAGCAGGCCGGCAGCATCCCCGTCAGCGAAACCGGCTGCATGGGCCACTGCTACGCCGAGCCGATCGTCGAACTCGAACTCACCGACGGCTCCAGCATCTTCTACGGACACGTGAAGGGCACCGACGAAGCCGCTGCCGCCATTCTCGCCCAGAGCGAAGAAGGCCGGTTCATCTTCCCGGAGAAGCGCTCCAAGCTCGAAAAACTCCTCGTGACCCGTCTCGCCGGGCACATCAACCCCGTTTCCCTCGACGAATACAAGGCGAACGGCGGGTTCTCCGCCCTCGAAAAAGTCCTGACCATGACCCCGGAACAGGTCGTCGACGCGGTCAAGGCGTCCGGTCTCCGCGGACGCGGCGGCGCGGGCTTCCCCACCGGCATGAAGTGGAGCTTCCTCGCGGCGAAGAAAGTCCCGGACAAAGTCCAGATCTGCAATGCCGACGAAGGCGACCCGGGCGCGTTCATGGACCGCTCCATGATGGAAAGCGTCCCGTACCAGGTCCTCGAAGGCATGCTCATCGGCGCGTACGCCACCGGCGCGACCCGCCTCTTCATCTACTGCCGCGCGGAATATCCCCTGGCCATCAAGCACCTCACGATCGCCATTGAGGAGATGAAGAAGGCCGGCCTCAACAAGCTCCCGGGCCGCGAAGCCCCGCTTGAGATCACCATCAAGGAAGGCGCCGGCGCCTTCGTCTGCGGCGAAGAGACCGCCATGATCCACTCGCTCGAAGGCAAGCGCGGCACTCCGCGTTTCCGCCCGCCGTTCCCCACGGACAGCGGCTGGAACACCCTGCCGACCGCCATCAACAACGTCGAGACGTTTGCGAACATCCCGGTCATCTTCCAGATCGGCGCGGACGCCTACGCCGCCATCGGCACGGAGAAGAGCAAGGGCACCAAGATCTTCGCCCTCGCCGGCGACGTGAAGACCCCGGGCCTCGTCGAGGTCCCCATGGGCATTACGCTTGGCGAGATCGTGTACGACATCGGCGGAGCCGAACCCGGCACCGTGAAGGCCGTCCAGACCGGCGGTCCCTCCGGCGGCTGCATCCCGGCCTCCGAATTCGGCGTGAAGATAGACTACGACTCCCTCGGCAAGCTCGGCGCCATCATGGGCTCCGGCGGCCTCATCGTGATCGGAAACAACCGCTGCATGGTCGAGACCGCGCGCTACTTCCTGAACTTCACCCGCCGCGAATCCTGCGGCAAATGCACGTTCTGCCGCGTCGGCACCACCCGCATGTACGAAGCGCTCGAACGCATCACCTCCGGCAAGGGCACGATGGACGACATCGCGTTCCTGGAGGACATCGCGCCGAAGATCAAGAAGGGCGCGCTCTGCGGCCTCGGACAGACTGCCCCGAACCCCGCGCTCTCCACGCTCCGTTACTTCAAGAATGAATATCTCGCGCATGTCCGGGACCACGTCTGCGAAGCGCTCGCCTGCCCAGCGCTCGTCGACGTCGCCATCGACCCTGCCAAGTGCATCAAGTGCAAGCTTTGCGTGAAGACCTGCCCGGTCGGCGCGATCGACCCGGCGAACAACTTCTCCGTCGACAACGCCAAGTGCACCAAGTGCAACTCCTGCATCGAAGTCTGCCCGAAGAAGGCCGTCTCCCGCGTCCGCAAACAATCCGCCAATGCCTGAGGTAAAACCCATGTCTGATATCATCTTCAAAATCGACGGCCGCGAGGTCGCCGCACAGCCGGGCGAGACCATCCTCCAGGCTGCTGCCCGCATCGGCGTGGAGATCCCCACGCTCTGCTACAACCAGAAAATCTCCAAGACGACCAGCTGCTTCGTCTGCGTCGTCAAGGACTGCAAGACCGGGAAGTTCCTCCCCTCCTGCTCCGCCTGCCCCGCGCCAGGACAGGAGATCGACGCCTCCTCCGACGAGGTGAAGGACATGCGCCGCACCGCTCTCTCCCTGCTTGTCTCCGAGCACACCGGCGACTGCGAGGCCCCCTGCACGCTCGCCTGCCCCGCGCACGCCACCGTCGAGGAATACGTCCGCGCCGGCCGCAACGGCGACTTCAAAAAGGCCCTTGAGATCATCAAGCAGCGCATCCCGCTGCCGATGTCCGTCGGCCGCGTCTGCCCCCGTTTCTGCGAACGCGACTGTCGCCGCAACATCGGAGGCAAGCCCGTCTCCATCAACGACGTGAAGCGCCTTTCCGCCGACATGTACTACGACACCTACATGGAAGACCTGCCCGCCCTCAACGGCAAGCGCGTCGCCATCGTCGGCGCGGGCCCCGCGGGCCTCTCCGCCGCGTACTACCTCCGCCTCCAGGGCGTCTCCTCGTTCCTCTTCGAACAGATGCCCGAAGCGGGCGGCATGCTCCGCTACGGCATCCCGGAATTCCGTCTCCCGAAGGACACGCTCCGCAAGGAACTCGCCCATTTCGGCAAGATGGGCGGGATCGAGATCCGCACTGGCCAGACCATGGGCGAGGACTTCACGATCGAACAGCTCGAACAGGATTTCGACGCCGTGATCCTCGCGGTCGGCTCCTGGGCCTCCAGCTCCATGCGCATTGACGGCGAAGAAGCCGCGCAGAAGGGCATCCAGTGGCTCGGCGACATCGCCGGAAAGAACTGGAAGGACTGCCCGAACCCCGGACGCACCATCGTGGTCGGCGGCGGCAACACCGCCATCGACTGCGCCCGCACCGCGCTCCGCCTCGGCGGCGACGTGACCATCGTCTACCGCCGCACGCGCAACGAAATGCCCGCGCAGGCGATCGAAGTCGACGAGGCGATGGAGGAAGGCGTCAAGTTCGAATTCCTCACCGCGCCCGCCGCGCTCACGAAGAACGCCGACGGCTCTCTCTCGCTCTCCTGTGCCCGCATGCAGCTCGGCGAACCCGACGCCTCCGGACGCCGTTCCCCGGTCCTGATCCCCGGCTCCGAGTTCAAGCTCCAGGCCGACACCGTGATCTCCGCCATCGGTCAGCGCACCGTCGTGCCCGAAGGCTTCGCCGCCTCCAAACGCGGCATCGAGATCTCCGCCGACGATTTCACCTGCTCCGGCAGGAAGAAAGTCTTCGCCGCGGGCGACTGCGTCTCCGGCCCCGCCACCGTCGTGGAAGCCCTCGCGGCAGGCCGCAAGGCCGCGCTCTCCGTTGTCGATTTCCTCAACGGCGTCCCGCACAAGGCCCCGTACGAATTCAACGTTTCCCGCGGCCACTGGCGTTCCCTCGCCAAGGAAGACCTCGTCTACATCCGCCAGGTCTCCGACGCCGAGCGCATCCAGCCCGAATACATCCCGCTGGAGGAACGCAAGACCACGTTCCACGAGCTTTATCCGACGTTCACGCAGGAACAGGTCTCCGGCGAAGCCGACCGCTGCATCGAATGCAGCTGCACCGGCAAGCACGACTGCCTGCTGAAGAAGCATTCGACCGCTTACGGCGTGAATCCCGACGCCTACAAGGGCGCCAAGCCCATCTCCGCCGTCGACGTCCGCCACAAGTACATCATCCACGACAAGCAGAAATGCATCCGCTGCGGCACCTGCGTGAAAGTCTGCTCCGAAGTCATCAACAAGTCCCTCCTCGGCATGATGAAGCGCGGCTTCCACACCATGGTCGACACGACCTTCGGACAGGGCCTCCCGGACTACTGCGTCGATTGCGGCGCATGCGTCAAGGAATGCCCCACCGGCGCGCTCGACTGGAAGAAGAAAGAGTAAGCGTCACGGCGCATTACGCTGGTATTCTGCGCGGGTTCAGGGTTGTTCTGAGCCCGCGTTTTTCGTATAGTCGGATTAGAAGGATAACCCCATGTCGATTTTTTGTGGTGTGAAAAGTGTCACACCTTCTAATATGCTTGTTCTAGAATGGATTATGTGAATCTATCATTTTTTTGATTCTTGTTGAAAATTAAAAACAAAAAGAATTAATTCAAAAAGATTGTGATATGATTCTGTTAAGATTTATTTCTTTTGAACAGAGGGGAATTACCGACAGTTCAGATGATTCGTTGTAGATTGTTTATGAACTTGAGTTTTTTTTCCAAGTTTCAGTTAAGATGGTGTGTCAAAAGTCAAGCGACTTTGAGTTTTTTCTTTGAAAATTCTTGTCGAACGGCCTTTGATGAACGACGATTGACTGGAGGGGTGAGGAGCATTTTTCGCATACAGGCACAACGTACGGTCATTTTCTTTTTTCCTTATTTCGAGGAGCCTCTGATGGAATTCCTGAAGAGCGGGAATTCTGGGAATCCCTGGAATGGAATCAAGGAAGAGAATTTGGCGAAGTCTGCCAGAGGAGCGTCTGCTCAAAACTGAAACTAGTGCGTATGGCGCGAGTATGCGCATGCATGCGCACATGCGCGGTTTGAAGCTTTCTTCCATCAAAACCTCCTGTTCGGGAATGATCATCCGATTTGTTGTGCAAAAAAAAAGAATTTGAACTTTTGTCGCTGATACTTGCTTTTTCTTTTACGTATGCTATAGTATGTCAATAATAGGATCGAAATACCCTCAAAATCCCTTGGAATCCAAGAAAGGAAGCACCTCATGCCTGTTCTTATTTTTTTCGGGGTTCTCCTCCTGATCTTCATGATCGGGATTCTTCCTATCGTCAATCTGGTCCTTCTGTCCTCGTGCAAATCCAGGATTGAGGATCTTTTATTCCGGATCAAGGAACTGGAAAAGGCGGTGAAGGACGGACAACCAGTATCTCCGTCGAAACCGGAGGTCGAGATACAGGTCCCCGGCACGGCGGAATCCAAACCGGTCCCCGGATTCCTGCTGTCAAATCAGCCTGCGGCGAATCCGCCTCAAAAACCGGCGGGGATCAAGCCGGAAGTCAAGCCGGAAGCCGCCGCTGTCAAGCCGGAAGTCAAGCCGGAAGTCAAACCCATGCCCGTCCAGCCTCCGACGCAAGCGGCATCGCCAATCAAACCGGAACCGACAAAGCAGGTCCAGCCGGAGATCAAACCGGTCGCCGCGGCTGCGGACACATCCGAACTATTCGATACCAAGTCCCTGCTCAATGTTCCGAGAGGGAACGGCAATGCCTGGATGGCGGGATCAAAACCTGTTGACGATACGCAATTCCCCTCGCAACATTCCGCCATCGAGGAACGCACCGCCGAAGTGCTGTCGAAGCTGTGGCAGTGGATCATCGTCGGGGAGGAATACCGCAAGGGCAACATGCCGAAGGAATACGCGGTCGCGACGACCTGGATGCTCCGTTCGGCGGTGCTTCTTATTGTGCTCGGTCTGGCGTACTTCATCAAGTACACGCACGACCGCAATCTGCTGCCGCCGGAACTCCGTCTTTCCATCGCCGGGCTGTTCACGCTGGCGCTGCTCGGCATCGGTTGCCGCCTGCTGAAGGGCGCGAAATACCGCATCTTCGGAACGGCGCTCGCCGGAGCCGGGTTCGCCGGACTGTATCTGTGCGTCTTCGCAAGCGTGTCGGTGTATCATCTGCTGACTCCGCTGGTCGGTCTTGCCGGGCTGGTCGTCGTGACGGCGGCGGGCGTCGCGCTCGCCCTTCGCTTTAACTCGATCATTCTGGCCGTGCTTGCGGTCTGCGGCGGCTATCTGGCTCCTGTCCTGATGGACACCGGATCGCGCAACCTCGCCGGACTGTACAGTTACATGCTGATCCTGGTCGTCGGTTCGCTCATCATCGCCCGCATGCGTTCGTGGCAGCCGGTGAACATCCTGTCGTTCATGTTCACGTGGGGCATCTACGCCGCTTCGAAACCGTTCCCGATGGGCGGCGGAATCAACGTGCCCCTGACAGCTTCGCCGAACTGGCTTGAGCTCGCGGACGGAGTGAACCGCGGCTATGCGATAGCCCTGATCGCCGGAACGCTGTTCTTCCTAGCGTTCTGCGTGCAGACCGTGGCGTTCAACCTGTTCACGAAACGGAAGGTATCGCTGCTGGAGCTCGGATTCGCCGCGCTGAACGGCATCGTGTTCATGTCGCTGACGATCCATCCGACGATCCGCATCTACGGCCGCGAGTACGCCGCCGCCATCACGTTCGGCGGTGCGCTCGTCTACCTGCTCCAGATCGCGCTGCTGATCCGCACGAAGCTGGAGGACCGCAATCTCCTGCTGACCCTGCTGGTGTTCGCCTGCGGCCTGATCTCGCTGACGTTCCCGCTGCTGCTGAACCAGGACCATCTGGCCGTGGCGTGGTCGGCGCAGGCTGCTGCGATGCTGTATATCGCGTGCCGGACGCGTTCCGTGGTCCTCCTGCGCCTGAGCTACGTCGTCTACATGGTCGCCGCGGTGCGCCTGCTCGGATTCGACCTGTCGCGCGGCTACTGGCGACACAGCGTCACGTTCCTGACGCGCCTGCTGAACTTCGGTTCCTACACGGCGGCGCTCGCGGGCGGATTCTTCCTGCTGAACCGCTACGGCGCCGACCTGATGCCCGTGTCCGGGCGGCCCGCGGACGACGGCTCCCGGCCCGTTTACTCCCGTTCGTCGAAAGCGATGTTCTGGTGCGCGTTCGCGGTGAGCTTCCTCCTGATCGCGGGCGAGTTCACGTATCTGCCGCATCTGAAGGTCGGCGGTGTGGTCGTGACGGCCGCGCTGTATCTGCTGATCCTGTCGCTGATCCCGAGGTTGTTCCGGGAGAACCGGAGGGCCATCATGACGGCGGGCGCGGTCCTGCTCGTCGTGTTTCTGTGGTATGTCATTGTCTCGTGGCAGTCCGGCGGAAACTCCGTGCACGATTCGCTCTGGCGGTTCTTCCCGAACCTGCTGGCCGTGGCGTCGCTGATCTTCGCCGGGACGTTCTTCGCGGCGTTCGGCGGCGCGGAGGACGATGACCGGTTCGGCGGCAGGACCGTCAGCCGGTTCTTCATCCTGAGCGCGTGCATCCTGTGGTTCGTCTACAGCACGGACGAAACGTCGTTCCTGGTCCGGCTGTACGGTTCGCCCGCCGGAGCGCGGATCGCCGTCTCGCTGCTCTGGGGCGCTTACGCGCTCGCGCTCCTCGCGTTCGGCATCCTCCGCAAAAAGAAAATCGTCCGCATCCCCGCGCTGGTCCTCTTTGCCGTCACGGTCCTGAAAATATTCTTCTTCGACCTCGTCGGGACGCCCGCGCTGTACCGGATCGCGGGCTGCATGATTACCGGCGCCGTGCTCGTCGCCGGAGCCTGGCTGTACGCCCGTTTTGCACAGAAAGGAGACGCTTCCGATGAAAACCGTCCGTAATCACCTCAAACTCCTGACCGCCGCGGCGTGCTTCCTGCTCGCGGCCGCGACCGGATTTTCCGGCGAGGAGAAAACCGCCGCGTTCCCGTTCTACAAGGACATCATCCTCCCCGAACATCAGGGGGACATTTTCACTTTTACCGTCGATGCCGATATCTACCGTGAAACGGAGACCATCCCGAACGATATACGCATCTTCGGTCCGGACGGGGAGAATTGCCCGTTCATCCTCAGCGAACAGAAGCAGATCGTCCAGGACAATACCGTGGAATCCAGTTATCCCGCGACCGTTACCGGCTTCGAAACGCTCCCGGACGGGTCCGTGCGGATCTCTGTGAGCATGAACAGCGCCATCGCGGATTCTTCCGATCCGCGTGTTGTCGGACTGAAGATCCGGACTGCCGCGAAGGATTTCGACAAGAAGGTGAAGGTCTACGACAAAAACGGCGAAACCCTGATCGCCGAGGGCGCGTTCCTGGATTATTCCAGCCGGGTCAACCTCAGAAACGATTCCGTCCGGTTCCCCGCTCCTGTGAGGGAATTCAGCTTCGTCATCGTCATGGACAACTACACGGAGATCAAGGATTCGCCTCTCTTCCGCGTCGTGGAAGGAGACACCAACATCGTGGAGCAGGAGAAGTTTCGCGAATCGCCGAAGATCGACGGCATCTCCCTGTACGTTCTCCGGAAACAATCGGTCCGGAACACCGTTCATACCCAATGGCCTGTCGAGATCCTCTCCAAAACGAAACGGGGCAATACCACGGTCGTGAACTTCTCCAACGGCTTTGCGCCGCTCGACAGCATCACTATTGACAGCTCCGATGTCTTTTTCTCCCGTCCGTACCGCCTCTACGACGCATCCGGGAAGCTCCTTGCGTCCGGGACTGTCCGCAAGCTCGAATCCGCATCGTTCCGCACGTCCGTCTCCGACCGCGTGATCTCGATTTCCGAGCGTCGTTCCAGGACATGGACGCTCGAACTGGACAACGGCGAAGACAACGAACTGAAGGATATCGCGCTTCAGACGAGCGGCCGTGTCTGTCAGGTTTGGTTTCTCGCACTGAAATCTGCTACCGCGGACGGATCGGGACAGGCCGGCTACAGGGTCTACTACGGCGGTTCCGGTCAGCCCATGCCGCCTTCGGATTTCACGGATGTCCTGCGGCGCAGGGAGGAGTCTGTTGTGTCCGATGCCACGCTTTCGGCGCAACAGAATAATCCACACTGGGATCCCTCCGGCACACCCTTCGGCTATGCTCAAAATTGGGGACTGGTCTATAAGATCATCATGGCCGCCGCCGCGTTCGCGGTCTTCGTGATCCTGCTCTTCTCCGTCAAAAAGATCGACAAAGTCAAGGACTGATCCGGCGTCCGTTTGCCGGATCGTCTCTCTGTTTTCGCTTTTCCGGCTTTTTTTGCTTTTCCGCCTTGACTTTGTACCGGACGGGGGTATATTTTCTAAATAGAGAACGATACACCACTTGTTGAACAATATACCACCAGGAGGTTTGAACCATGAGAACATCTGTTTTGGCCATGATCCTCGCCGGCGGCGAAGGGACCCGTCTGGCTCCCCTGACCGACCAGCGCGCGAAACCCGCCGTCCCGTTCGGCGGCAAATACCGCATCATCGACTTCGTGCTGAGCAACTTCGTGAACAGCGGCATCGACAGCATCTTCGTCCTGACCCAGTTCAAATCGCAGAGCCTGATGGAACACATCATCAACGGCTGGAACCTCTCGAACGCCCAGCAGCGCGGCCACTTCATCATCCCGGTGCCCGCCCAGATGCAGACCCGCGAACGCGAATGGTACCAGGGCACGGCGGACGCGATCTACCAGAACATGAACCTGATCGAGGACTTCGACCCGGACCTCGTGGCGGTCTTCGGCGCGGACCACATCTACCGCATGGACGTCAGCCAGATGGTCGATTTCCACCAGGCGAACAACGCCATCGCGACCGTGGCGGCGATCCCGATCCCGATCGAGGAAGCCAGCCAGTTCGGCATCATCGAGGTGGACGACCAGTGGCGCATCACCGGATTCCAGGAGAAGCCGAAGAACCCGACCCCGCTGCCGAACGACAAGAACATGTGCCTCGCCTCCATGGGCAACTACATCTTCAACTCCGCCGACCTGCTGGCGCTGCTGAACCGCGACCATAAGGCGGGCAAGACCAGCCACGACTTCGGCAAGGACATCATCCCCGCCCTCGTGAAGACGAAGCGCCTCTACGCCTACAACTTCTACACGAACGTGATCCCCGGCCAGGACCTCTCCACGAAGCCCTACTGGCGCGACGTCGGGACCCTGAAGGCGTATTTCGAGGCGAACATGGACCTGCGCAGCACCACGCCGCACCTCGACCTCTACAATCCGCTCTGGCCGATCAACAACTACCACTACAGCCTGCCCCCCGCCAAGTTCATCCACAACGAGGAGATCGACGCCTACGGACTCCCGCGCATCGGCCGCGCCATCAACTCCATCGTCTGCGACGGCTGCATCGTCTCCGGCAGTACCGTGACCGACTCGATCCTGTTCAACAAGGTCTTCGTCCACAGCTACGCCACAGTCCATAACTGCATCTTGCTGTCCGATGTCGACATCGGCGAGCACTGCCGCATCCGCAACGCGATCATCGACAAGCACAACATGATCCCGCGCGGCACGATCATCGGCTACGACAAGGCCGACGACGAGAAGCGCTATTTCGTGGTCGATCTCGGCGTCGACGAACAGGGCAACCCGAAGTGGCTGACCGTGATCCCGAAGGAACGCCATTCCCTGCAGGTCGTGCATCCGTCGGCCGACATCGCCCAGCTGGACGCCGAACCGGAAACCGAAGCGAAGGCGGACGGCGCCGAACCGGCGAAAAAGTAACACTCTGCGAGACCTGCCGTGAACTCTTCCGGGGCATCCCTCCGCCTCTGGGACCGCGTTTATGATCGGGTGCGCCGCGAACTCGGCGGTGCGCCCGGCTGCCACGATTTCGCCCACACGCTCCGCGTACTGAAGAATGCCGAGCGGATCGCCGCGGAGGAATCCGGCTGCGACCCGGAAGCCGTGCGTTTCGGCGCGTTGCTCCACGACGTCGCGCGTCCGGAGGAACTCGCCTCCGGCGGCAAGCTCTGCCATGCCGCGCTCGGGGCGGAGAAATCCCGCCGCATCCTTGAGGAGGAGGGTTGCGAGGACGAGGCGTTCATCCGGCATGTGTCGGAGATCGTGCGGACGCACCGTTACCGCGGCAATCTGAAGCCCGCCACGCTCGAAGCCCGCATCGTGTACGACGCGGACAAGCTTGATTCGCTTGGCGCGTTCGGTGTGGCGCGCGCGTTCCACTTCGCCGGACGCATCGGGGCCTGCCTGCACAATTCCGAAGAGGTCGCCCTCGCCTCCGAATCGTATTCCAACCAGGATTCCGCCTACCGCGAGTACCTCGTGAAGCTGCGCGGGCTCCCGGACCATCTGCTGACCGGTTCCGCGCGGCGCTTTGCCGCCGACCGGGCGGCGTTCATGCGGGCGTTCTTCGACCGTCTGAACGAGGAACAGGAGGGCCTCCTGTAATGTTTTCCGACTTCATGGCGTTCTGTTTCCCCGACATGACGGCGTTCCAGCTGGCGATCCTCGCCGTTTCGGCGCTGCTCGTGGGCGTGAACAAGTCCGGCATCCCCGGACTCGGCATGCTCCCCGTGATCCTGCTCGCGGTGGCGTTCGACCTGAATCCTGGCTTCGCGACGGGCGTGATGCTGCTCATGATCTGCGCGGGCGACATCTTCGCGGTGTCGTACTACCGCCGCAACGCCGACTGGAAGATCGTGGTCCGTCTGCTCCCCTATACTATGCTCGGGCTTGCGCTCGGGTTCGTGACTCTGCGCTTCCTGCACAAGCCGGAACATCTGCGCATCATGATTGGCTGGATCATTCTCCTGCTGGCTGCCGTTCATCTGATCCGAGTTGCCTTTTTCAAGCATGCGCCCGTTCCGAGCCACTGGGCGTTTTCCGCCGTCGTCGGGCTTACCGCCGGATTCACCACGCAGGTGGCGAACGCCGCCGGGCCCGTGATGGCGCTGTATCTGCTGAGCATGAAACTGCCGAAGGACCGCTACGTCGGCACGTGCGCCTGGTTCTTCATGATCATGAACTGGACCAAGCTCCCGGTGTTCTGTTTCGAGGGACGCGTCTCATCCGCCGTCCTGTACGCCGTACTCCCGATGCTTCCGCTCATCCTGATCGGAGCGTTTCTGGGCGTGCTCTTCGTGAAACGCGCTCCGCAGCGCTTCTTCGAGATCATTATTGAGATCATCGTCATTGCTTCCGCGGTCAAACTTCTCTGGCCGGCTTCTTCCGATAAGACTCCCGCTCCGGCGTCCGTGCCGATGGAGGAAACGGTCCCAGCCGAGCTTCCTTTGCCCGGACCGGAACCCGCCGCCGCAAGTTAAACCACGTTTTTTCATCCCCCTCACATACGGAGATTTAACATGAAACCAGCCTCAAAAAAAGAACCCGAACAGACGGCCGCCGATGTCCGTACGGACAATCCGTCCGCCACGAACTCCGCATTGAACGTCGCGGAACAGCCGGCCAAAAACGATTCCGCCCCGCTGAAGCAGATCGAACAGATGGTCTGGAACGTCCGTACGGCTGACCTGCCGAAGAGCAAAGCCTTCCCGCTCGCCATCGAACGCGTCCTTCTGCTGACTGGCAAGAACTTCATCAAGAACAAATGCGGGCTGCGGGCGTCCTCGCTGACCTTCCTCACCCTCATGTCCGTCGTCCCGCTCGTCGCGCTTCTCCTCGGCATCGCGCGCGGCTTCAACTTCGAGGAAATGCTCCGTGAAAAGCTTGTCGAGAGCTTCGTCGGGCAGGAGGAGGTCGCCGAATGGATCCTGAACTTTGCGGACACCACGCTCAAGGTCGCGGCGGGCGGCGTCATCACGGGCATCGGCGTGGGCATGCTGTTCTTCACGGCGCTGAAACTGCTGGCCAACATTGAAAGCTCGTTCAACGACATCTGGGGCATCAAACAGGGGCGGCCCATGCTCCGCAAACTCAGCGACTACATCACGCTGCTGCTCCTCTGCCCCGTCTTCGCGGTGCTTCTCCTCGGCCTCAATACTTTCGGCATGGCCAGCATCGAGGGCTTCGAGTGGCTGCCCGGAAAAAGCTACCTGCTTGACGCCATCCGTTACGTTTTCCCGGTCGTGCTTTCCTGGGTCATGTTCTTTTTCCTCTACCTCTTTATCCCGAACACCCGCGTCAAGCCGAAAGCCGCCCTCGCCGGCGCGATCCTGACCGGCACGCTCCTCATCGTCACCCAGTACATCTACATGTTCCTGCAGACGATCCTGACGAGCTACAACAAGGTTTACGGAAGCTTCGCCGCGCTGCCGTTCTTCCTCCTCTGGCTTCAGGCTACCTGGACCGTGATCCTCCTCGGCGCGCAGTTCGCGTTCGCCGTCCAGAACGTCAACTACTATGAATATTATCCCGGCGACCAGCCCCTCTGCATGCACTACCGCTCCATCTGCGCCCTCCGCATTATGAAGCTTCTCGGCGACGCGTTCAACAACCGGGCCGGCGCTGTGACCATCACGGACATTTCCGGCAAACTGGAAATCCCGATCCGCATCGCGCGTGCCGTGCTGAACGACCTGATCACAGCCGGGCTTGTAATTGAAGTAACGTTCGACCGCCGCCGCGACGACGCCTTCATGACCAAAGTCCCGCTCGGAGACTTCATCCCGACGACCATCCTGGAACGTCTCTCCAACATCGGCGACAGCGGCTACCGGTCCGAGAACGCCGCCGAGGCCGAAAAGCTTCTGGCCGATCTCTGGTCGTCGGCGGAAAAGGATTCCGCGAACGCTCCGCTCGTGACCTTCACGCCGGAAGCGCAGCTGGAAGCGGAAAAGGCCGCGGCGAAAGCCTGATGCGCCCATTTCCATTTGTTTGAAAGACACATGTCCCCTCTTTCCGGAGGGGATTTTTTATGTGCGCGGAAGGCGTTCCTTGCGGATCGGGAGCAGATAAAGCGCCGTCAGGAAATTGACTCCGGCGACGAGCGCGAGCACGCCGACCGTGGAGAGAAGTCCTTGCGCCATGAGCTGTGCGGTCACGACCGTGCCGATCGCGATCGCAAACGAGTTCACGATATTGTTTGCGGCGACGGCGCGCGCGACCTCCCTCGGGTCGGCTTTGTGCTGGAGCAGGGCGTTCAGCGGGACGGAGTAGAACCCGCCGCATGCCGCGAGCAGGACCAGGTCGCCGGCGATCCGCCAGGAGGCGGAAAACCGGAAGAAATCGGCAACGGAAAAGAGCGTTTCGGGCTCGCCCGGAGCATGCGACCAGGAACGCGCCGCGAAGAACAGGTCGAGCGTGAAGAACGCCATGAGGACCAGCGCGGGCGAGACGAGCGGCATCACGGGTCGGCGTCGTCCCGCGGTCTGGCACAGTACGGACCCGATCGCGACGCCCGCCGAGAAGAGCAGGTAGAGGACCGGGACGAGGTTCGATGTGGCGTTCAGCACGTCCTTGCAGAATCCCGCCAGCAGCGACACGTACAGCGCCGCCGTCATCCAGAACGTCGAAAGCCCGAGCACGCAGTGCGTCAGAACGCTGTCGCGGAACACCGCCCGCAGGACGTCCCACGAGGCGCGGATCAGGTTCGGGTCGATACGCAGCGAGGGGGACTCCGGCTTCATCTCCGGGATGAGGAAGGCTCCGCAGAGGCCGAGGACCGCCATGAGCAGGATGACCGCGCCGGTCACAAGTCCGCCGTGCGGGATCGTGATCAGGTAATTGCCGAGTACCGCGCCGAAGATGACCGCCACATAGGTCCCCGCATTCACGTAGGCGTTGCCGCGCAGCAGCTCGCTTTTCTCCAGCATCTGCGGGATGTAGGCGTATTTGAGCGGGCTGAAGAGCGTGGATTGCGTACCCATGAAGAACAGCAGGATAAGGAGAGGCCAGACGCTCCCGCGGATGAAAATGAAAAAGACCGGGACCATGAGCACGAACTCCATGATCTTGCAGAAGCGGAACAGCTTGTGGCGCGGGAACTTGTCGGCGAGCTGGCCCGCGGTGGCGGAGAACGGGAAATACGGGAGCATGAGGAGCGCCATCGCCGTAAAGGTGAGAGCGTTGGCCGTGCCGGACGAGTAGCCGGACTGATAGGAGATCATGATGATCAGCGCGCTGCGGAACAGGTTGTCGTTGAACGCGCCGAAGAAGAACGTCAGGAAGAACGGAAAGAATCTGCGTGAAAAAAACATGTCGGTGAGATCGGGGTTGAAAGGGTTTTTGACGGATATAATATAAAATGCGGCGGCGGAATGTCAAGCTGGGAAACAACGAATGAAGTTGTTTGGGAAAAAGGAAAAAGCAAAAGGAAGGAGGGACAAAGGCAGGGGATAGCGGATTCGTTTTTTGAAGAAAACTGCATCCTGGAGTTCCCGGTCAAGTTTCTGTCAAAAGGAATTTGTTTTGACAGAAACTTGCGCGTATGCGCGGGAGGCGTTTTTTGGGGGAAAGATTGAGACTGGCAGAGCCGATGAAAAGACTTGGATGGAGGAACAGGTGTGATCGAAGCCGATATAAGAAAAAATCCACAGCTGGGCGAGCAGTCAGGGTAGAGCATCCTGAAGTCTCGGTCAAGTTTCTGTCAAAAGGAACCTGTTTTGACAGAAACATGCGCGTATGCGCGGGCGGCACGGGATTTGGTGGTTTTGTTGCCCTGTGTGTATACTCGGGAGGCACAGGATTAGCATTTTTGCCGCACGGCTGTTCCGGCACTGCCGCCTTTTTTCCGTTTTTTGCGGAATCATGCTTGAAAAATCGTCCTGATACGGCTATCTTATTATCTTCAAAAGGTTTTTACTTCAATTTAACGATAACGAAACAGGTCCCGATTATGGCGAATTATGATGTCAAGGACGTGAAAGGCGTCGAGCACCTCAGGCTTGAGGAATCCGACGTCGCCGCTCTCGTCGAATCCGATCAGGTCACGGGCACGTGCCCCATGAAGAAATCCCCCATGCCGTCCTGGTCCACCGCCGCGAAATTCGATTTCCTCACCAATCTGCTCGACGAACAGCGCAAGCGCCTCGCGATGAATGCCGCGCAGGCGCGCGACATCAGCATTTTCTCCTCGCAGGAGCTGACCGACCAGCAGAAGGTCGCGCTTGCCGAAGAGGAGAAATTCGTGGCGAAGCCGGCCGCTCCGGCAGCCCGCCTCAAAGCGTTCTTCATCGACTTCGTCTTTGCGCTGTTCAAGGCGGTCCCGCTGGAGATCGCCGCCATCGCAGCGGTCTACATGATTGCCATGGCAGGCGCGTCCTCCCTGCCGCCACCGTCGAAAGCGGTGGAAAAATCGGCGGAAGCAGGCGGCGCACATATTCGTCTCGTCAAGGATGCATATCCGGCCACGTTCGCCCAGCTCGACAAGGAAGCCGGATACCATGCCGGTTCGTTCTTCCTTTCTGAAGAAGCCGCGAAGGATAATTATAATTACATCTGCCTCTCCGCCAGGAAAGGCAAGGCCGTCTGGATCAAGGCCGCCACAGCCGGACGCATCGCAGTCGGCACGGCGCTCCTCTTCTTCGCGTGGGAATTCGTCATGCTCGGCTGGGGCCTCTGCGCCCACGGCCAGACGCGCGGCATGCGGAAGAACGGCCTGATTCTCAACAACGCCAGGGACGTCCGTGTCGAACTGAACGGCTTCCAGGTGTTCGTCTCCGTCCTGCTGACGCTCCTGACCTATTCCTTCGCCTGGATCTTCGTGCTGGTGATCAAACGGTCCCCTGCCGAACTCGTTTCGTTCACGCGCTGCACGGCGGAGTGACCGCCTCGCCCGCCTGACAATCAATCCGAACGAATCCCCTCAGCAGCATGAGCCGCCCCCGTATCATCGCGTTTTATCTGCCGCAGTTCTACCCGACGCCCATCAACGACAAATGGTACGGCGAAGGGTTCACCGAGTGGACCACCGTCCGCAACGCGAAACCGCTTTTCCGCGGACACGACCAGCCGCGCGTGCCGGCCGATCTGGGCTACTACGACCTGCGCGACGCATCCGTGCGCGAGGCGCAGGCCGAACTTGCGCGCGAGGCCGGGATCGAAGGCTTCTGCTACTATCACTACTGGTTTTCGAAGGACCATCAGGAGCTCACGATCCCGTTTGACGAGGTCCTCCGCCTGAAAAAACCCGATTTCCCGTTCTGTCTCTGCTGGGCCAACCAGTCCTGGTACTCCAAATTCTGGGACAAGACCCGGGAATGCGAGCCGAAGCTGGTCGCCGAACAGATTTACGACGATCCCGCCGGAAACGAGCAGCATTTCTACTCCCTGCTTGAAGCGTTCCGCGATCCGCGCTACATCCGCGTCGAGGGCCGCACGCTCTTCATGATCTACCGCCCCGTGGAGTTTCCCGGCGTGCGCGAGTTCATGGTGCAGTGGCAGGCGCTCGCGGAGAAAAACGGTCTGCCGCCGTTCTATTTCATCGGCCAGGGCGGCAAGAAGACCGCCGCGGAGGAGGTTCTGGAGCTCGGTCTCGACGGCGCGAACATCGTGCACAAGTTCGACGTCAAGAAGCACCCCGTTCTGCGCCAGGTCAAACACTACTGCAAGTTCCGACATATCCCGTTCCATGTCGACTACGAAAAAGTCATGCACGATTTCTTCGACCCGGAGGCGCCCGAGGCGCTTTCCCCGAAATACTACCCGGCGTTGATCCCGAACTGGGATCACTCCCCCCGAAGCGGCTGGAGAGGCTCCGTCTACACCAACTCCACCCCGGAGACGTTCCGGAAGCACGCGGAGAAGGTCATTTACAGCTGCCGCGGCAAGGACCACGAACACAATCTGATCTTCCTGAAGTCCTGGAACGAATGGGGGGAGGGGAATTACATGGAGCCGGACACCCGCTACGGCAAGGGCTTTATCCGCGTGCTCCGCGAGATTCTGGACGGGATGGAAGAGGACTGAGTTTCCGTCAGCCGTCCGTTTCCGTATCGAACTCTTTTTCCTGAACTTGCGGCTGTCGCCGTATTCTTCCCGCGTGCCTGCACAATACGGGCCCGATTGTTTCTTGGATCAGGAAATAATCAGAAAAACAAACCCAAAATCCCGGCACAAAAAATGGCGGAGAGAGTGGGATTTGAACCCACGATAGAGTTGCCCCTATACAGCATTTCCAATGCTGCGCCTTCGACCACTCGGCCATCTCTCCGCAGATAAGATAAGATATAATATAGCATGCGCCTGCGGCGAATGCAAGCAGAAAAGCCGTTTTTTTGAGAAAAAACAAAGAATCCGCCGAGGGTTTCCAGACGGATTCAGGAATGCGATTCATCTGCAGATTCCGCGAGCTTGCGCACAGCGGAATCGTCACAGAGATCCGGGCTCAAAGCTTGCTTGTGATCTTGGCCAGAGCACCGAGCATGGCGGAGCGTTCGGCAGGAGCAAGCCCGTTCAGTAGCTTTTCGCAGAGCCCTTCGACTCGCTTGATGCTTTCGTCGAGCAGGGTCTGGCCATGCGGAGTGAGCGTGATCTGAACCGCCCGGCGGTCTTCGGGATTCTGCACGCGCTGAAGGAAATCCTTTTTCACGAGGGATTCGACAAGTTCGGACACGGTCGCCGGCGCGAGTTTCATGGATTCAGCAAGTTCTTTCAGCGTAACGCCGTTCGGTTTCTCCTCCGTCAGGCGGCACACCAGAGCCATGGTCTGATGCTGGCGGATACTGACGTCGATCGAAGAGATGTTGCCAATACTGTCGACCGATTCACGGAATGCGTTGTAAAGGCGGGAAACTGCTTTTCTGAGAATTGCGGGATCGGAATTAGCCATGTTTTTGAACTCCGTTTTACGGGTTGACGGATATAGTAACACGATAATATACATCCAGTCAAATATTATTGCAAATCGAAACAATCATTTTTCTGAAAAATAAGGCAAAGTTGATCATTTTGGGAGACAAATACGGACAAATCCGATGACGAGAAACAACATGGATGACACATTGTCACGATAAAATCAAAAACGTCTTGCAAGCCAAGAAACCTTTTCTCCTGGAAAGATTACAGCGGGTTTCGGCATCTGTATTGACAAAACGATTAAAATACCCTGTCACGATAAAATCAAAAAAGGATTTTGCATCCGCTATATCCTATTGCGGACAGGAATCCTCTGAAAAAAACATTGGTTATCATTTGACTTTCCTCGTCAAAGATGCTATATTCCTTGCACAGAATGTCTTTCCTATTCAGAGGTCTATTATGTTGAAACACATCTTCCTTTTCCTCTTCGTTGCCGCCGCACTGAGCTTGTTTCCGGCGCTTCTTCCCGCGCAGGAAAAAGCTTCTTCCACGGAAAAATGCGCGCACTGCGGGAAAGCATTGTCGGAGTATTATGCTCCGGCGAAAAATGCCGCCGGGAAAGAGGTCCCGCTCTGCACAAAATGCACAATGCTCCCGCGCTGCGATTACTGCCAGCTGCCGTCCGATGTGAAAACAGACGGCGGGGACAGTCTCTGCCGGGACTGCGCAAAGGACTGCATCAAGGTGAAAACCGAGGCGGAAAAAGTCATGAAGGACGTCCGGCAGGTGCTCACTGCGAAATTCAAGATGACCACCAAACATAAGATCATCTACGAGATCGGCAACCGGAGAGACCTCAATCTGGAGGCCGACGGCGAACACAACGAGCTCGGCTGGTTCGATCCGAAGACGATCCGCAACAAGCCGCAGTACACGATTCGCATCCTGACCGGACTTCCGCGCGACGTGTTCCGTTCGGTCGGCGCGCACGAGCTCGCGCACGACTGGATGAGCGAAGAATTGCCGCACCTCATGGACAAGCCGGAGATCCGCGAAGGCTTCGCCGAGTTTGTCGCCTGGTCGTTCTCGAAAGCCGAGGGCAACAAGCGCATGATGGATTATACCGAACGCCGCACCGACGATGTGTACGGCGGCGGATTCCGCAAAGTCAGCGCGATGATGGGCGATGCGAAGACGGCCTCTGAATGGAAAAACGTCCTGCTGAAGGAATTCCCGCTGAAAGGGAAGAAATCCGGCAAGTGACCGCCGTTTCCGGCTCCGTTTTTCTTAAAAATCTGAAAAAAACATATCGTGCGTTTGACATTCCTCGTTCCCTGTGCTATATTCTTGTTAGTTATGTACTAACAACGGAGTTTCAGAAGCACCATGATGTACCGTTTTTTCACCATGTTTCTGACATTGTTCCTTTCCGTTCTGCTCAGCGGCGGTCTGTTCGCGGCGCGGAATGTCATGACCTGCGACTGGTGCGGCAAAAAGATCGCGTCCAACGCGTCGTTCCTGCGGTCCGAGGACAAGAATTTCTGCAGCGAGAAGTGTTTCAACCAGTACGCCGAATCGCTGCTCCCGGTCTGCGACGTCTGCGGCAGGCGCTTCAAGCAGGGATTCACCAGCGACGGCAAGAACTACTGCTCGAAAGCCTGCCTGGAGACCACGTTCCACGAGTGCGTCCACTGCCACCGCCGCGAGCCGAAGGGGGTCATCCTCGGCAACAATATTTTCCTCTGCGACTACTGCCGGGAGCTCCCGGCGTGTTCGAGCTGCCAGATGCCGCTCGACAAGTTCGCCAAGGACCTCGGCGACGGCCGCAGTCTCTGCCGCGAATGCGCCCGCGACGCGATCTTCACGCAGGCCGAGGCGGAAAAGATCATGACAGCGCTCCGCCAGAAGCTCGCCGACAAGTTCAAGATGGGCACGAAGCACACGATCCAGTTCGACCTCTGCACCCGCGAAGAGCTCAAGAAGGAATCCTCCGGCGATGGCGAACGCGAGCTCGGCCTCTTCATTTTCCACCGTAACACGCTCACGTTCTTCAACCGTCCTATCCGCAGCAAGGATGAATTCCGCATCCTGATCCTGAGGGGCCAGCCGCCGGATTTCTTCCGTGGCGTCGGCGCGCACGAGCTCGCCCACGACTGGATGCAGGAAAATCTGCCGCACATCGACGATCCCCAGATTCGCGAAGGGTTCGCCGAATTCGTCGCCTGGCTGTACGCAAAGACGGAAAAACTGGACCGCGTCCCGTGGCGCATGGAGCAGAACACCGACCCGATCTACGGCGACGGATTCCGCAGGGTGCGCGACCTGATGGGCAACGCGAAGACGGCCTCCGAGTGGAAACGGATCCTGCTGGACGTCTGTCCCGCACCCGCCGAGGCGAAATAACAGGGCTGGGTCACCGACATGTCGAAGATTCTGCCCGTTTTCGTGACGTTCGCCGTCCTTATCATCTTCCCCGTCTTCATCTTCTATCTGCTGGTCCGTGCCGTACGCGACCGGGGGACGCGCTGGTGGGGCATCGTGACCCTGCTCGCCATCCTGACGTGCTACTGCACGACGCTGGTCGGCATCGCCGGACTGTTCATCGGCGGCAACGCCACCGGATCCGCGGCGCTGGAGCAGCGCTACTGCGAGGTTTTCGTCGAGGCGCTGAAACAGACGGAGACGCTCCCTGAAGCGATCACCCGCATGGACGCCGCCGCCGCGACCGACGAATACCAAATCCATGAGCCGGATAAGAATCTCCGGTTCCGCTACGTCTGGCTGCTGGGCGGTTGTTTCCTCTTCGCGGGCGCGAACCTGATGATGTTCGGCCCCGGACGCCGCGAAAAACGCCATCCCGCCGACTGCATTATGATGATCCTCGCAGCGCTGGTCGTCTTCCTGACCGGGGTCTGGCAGATCGCCTGGGGCAACGGCTATGCGTACCAAGCGGGCGCATACCGGAGAATGCTGACCGAATGGCATGAAAACATCCCGCTGGACGAGATCCATGAGACGAACGCGGAGATCGCGGCGAAACTTGTCGAAGACGCCAATGTGAACAGCCTGAACAAGCTCAGACGGAAGTTCCGCATACTCTCCGGCGAACTGGTACCGTTACCTTCCGGAACCGAAAAGGCCGGAGAGAATGATCCTGCCGAAACCGCGAATGCCGCGAATCCTGCCGAAAACACGAATGCCGCGGGCGCGGACTGAACTTACGACAGACGGTTTTTGAAGTCGTCGTAGCCGAACGACTTGATCAGCTTGAACTCGCCGGTGTCCGGGTCGAACGTGGCGATCGAGGGCAGCGCGAGGCCGTTGAACGTGTTCGTCTTCACCATCGTGTACAGCGCCATGTCCAGGAATTCCACGCGGTCGCCGACGTTCAGCGGCGCGGGAAACGAATAATCCCCGATCACGTCGCCCGCGAGGCACGAATGCCCCGCCAGACGGTATTCGTGCGGATGCACGCCCGGTTCGTCCGCGCCCGCCACAGGCGGCGTGTACGGCATTTCGATCACGTCCGGCATATGCGCCTCCGCCGACACGTCCAGCACCGCGATCTCGCCGTCGTTCTCCACGATGTCGAGCACGGTCCCGAAGAGCGAACCGGCGTTCAGCACGACCGCCTCGCCGGGCTCCAGGTACACGGTCAGATGCGGATACCGCGCGCGGAACTCGGTCAGGATGCGCACGAGGCGTTCGATGTCGTAGCCCGGACGCGTGATGTGGTGTCCGCCGCCGAAGTTCACCCACTGCATGCCGCCCAGCAGGTCGCCGAAATGCGCCTCGAACGCCTCCATGGTGCGTTCCAGCGCGTCCGAATCCTGTTCGCACAGCGTGTGGAAATGCAACCCGCTGATGCCGTCCAGCGACTCTCCGGCGAACGCCGCCCGCTTGATCCCGAGACGCGATTTCGGCGCACACGGCGAATAGATCTCGCGCACCGCCTCGCCGTGTTCCGGGTTCACGCGCAGCCCGAACTTCACGCGGTCCGCCGCCTCCGCCGTGAGGGCGCGGAACCGCCGCCACTGGCTGAACGAGTTGAACACGACCGTGGTGCAGTACCGGAGCATTTCGCGCAGGTCGGATTCCGAGTACGCCGCAGCGAATCCGTGTGTCTCCTTGCCGAACTCCTCATGCCCGAGACGCGCCTCGTGCGGCGAGCTCGCGCACGTGCCGTCCAGCACCGCGCTGATCACCGGGTACACGGCGAACATGGAGAACGCCTTCTGCGCGAGCAGGATCTTCACCCCGGCGCGCCGCCGGACGTTGTTCAGGATTTCCAGGTTGCGGCGCAGGGCGGCGAGGTCGACGACGAAACACGGGGTCGGGGGTATCTTCGGGTCAAGGTTTTTCATGGCGGATGGATGCTGGGGGATGAGTTCAGATTATAATCAAGACACAATACACCCTCTCCGCCGGAAAAGCAAGCGGAATGTGGCGTTTCGGGTATCTTTTTTTCCGTTTCTGCTTGCTTTTTTCCGGATTCGGCGGTAAAGTATTATTTCCTCATTTTCGGAACGTCGGGGTATAGCTCAGTCTGGTAGAGCGCGTGCTTTGGGAGCATGAGGTCGCAGGTTCGAGTCCTGTTGCCCCGACCATTTTTTTGCCATCATGTCAGGCGATTTTGAGGTAATTTCCCCTCAACCCTGCATCTCCCGGATGCGGGCGGCCAGGCGCGCGGCGTATTCTTTCGCCTTGGCTTTCTGCCGGGCGATCCCATCCGCGTCGGCGGCGTAACTCATGCCGTTCACCCACATCGCGCCCATATACTCCATGCCGCACACACGGGCGATGGATTCGAACGCCGCGACGAAATCATGAATATCGCCGACGGAGCCCGCACCGCCGGTGTATGCCGCCTCGGGCGCACCGGTCGTGACCGACACCAGCAGTTTCTTCCCGCCGAGCTTCGCGCCGGTCCCGTGCGCAAATCCGTGTACGAACACCTCGTCCAGCCATTTCTTCATGAACCACGGCATGGCGTACCAGTGGAACGGAAACTGCCAGACGATCAGGTCAGTTCCGGCGAGGGCGGCCTGTTCCGCCGCGACGTCGAATTTGCCGTCCGGCGCGACTTCGCACAGTTTGCGGACTGTGATGTCAGGCAGGGCGGCTGAAACTTCCTTCAGGATCGTTGCGTTCGCGACGGATTGCGAAAGGTCCGGATGACCGGCGATGAGCAGAGTTTTCATGGCATGGCGTCTCCTTTTCGGCTTCGTTGGTTCATGGAACGGCGGATCGCGCCGTGTACGTTCCCTCCGATACTGTATCACGCTTTGCCGGAATGTCAAGCCGCGGAACGCGTTTTCTCCGCGGACCGGAATCGTTACCCTTTCCGCGCGACATGCCGTCCGAACATCGTTTTCCGCGATTTTATTTAAGAAAAATCTGTCTTCCGGCTTGATTTCGCGTACATCCTATGGTATAGTACAGCAACGGACGGCGAAAAAACGTCCGTTACGCTCGTTTTTCCCTCAACAACTCAAATAGGAAAGAACAACCATGAGTTTCACGAAAACTGTCCTCGCGGCGGCCCTCACGCTGTCCGCCGGTGCTCTGGCCTACGCCCAGAACCCCATCATCAACAGCGCCTATTGCGCCGACCCGTCCGCGCACGTCTTCAATGGCCGCGTGTACGTCTACCCCTCGCACGACATCCCCGCGCCGTATGACTACAGCCGCAAGGACTGGTTCTGCATGGCCGACTACCACGTGTATTCCTCCGACAACCTCGTCGACTGGGTCGACCACGGCGTGATCGTGGACCAGAACTACGTCCCGTGGGTGAACCGCCACTCCTACAGCATGTGGGCCCCGGACTGCAACGTGAAGGACGGCAAGTACTACTTCTACTTCCCCGCCGACAACCGCATCGGCCTCGCCACCGCCGACACCCCGTACGGCCCGTTCCGCTGCGAAGAACAGCCCATCCAGGGCGCGGGCGGCATCGATCCGTGCATCTTCATCGACGACGACGGCGCGTGCTACCTCATCTGGTCCGGCCAGGGCATGCGCATCGCCAAGCTGAAAGACAACATGAAGGAATTCGACGGCGAAGCGAAGACCATCCAGCACGACACCCCGAACCGCGGCCTCAAGGAAGGCCCGTTCATGTTCAAGCGCAACGGCATCTACTACTTCACCTTCCCCTGGGTCGACGAAAACCACGAATGCCTCTGCTACTGCACCGGCGACAATCCGTTCGGCCCCTTCAAGTACAAAGGCAAGATCATGGAGCAGAATCCGCAGTGCTGGACCAATCATCACTCCGTGATCGAGTTCAAGGGCAAATGGTACCTCTTCTACCACCACAACGACTACTCCCCGAACTTCGACAAGAACCGCTCCGTCTGCATCGACGAGCTCACGTTCAACGAGGACGGCTCCATCAACCTCGTGACCCCCACCAAGCGCGGCGTCGGCGTCACCAAGGCCACCAGCAAGATCGAGCTTGACCGCTACTCCAAGATCGCCGACCAGAACCACGCCTGGATCGAATTCCTCCGCACCGAATCCCCGTTCGAAGGCTGGAAGACCGTCTTCCGCAACAACGACAGCTCCCGCAATCCGATCTGGGTCGAATACGACCGCGTCGATTTCGGCGAAAAGCCGCTTGATTCCGTGCTCGTCCGCGTCCAGTCCAATGTCGGCGGCCGTGTCGAGATTCACGCCGACTCCCTCGAAGGCCCGGTCATCGCCACGGTCGACATCCCCGGCAAGGGCGGCGGCGAATGGCAGGAGATCAAGTCCCCCGTCACCTCGCAGCTGACCGGCACCCACGACCTCGTCGTGAACATGCGCAGCGGCCTCCTGATGTACATCGACTGGATCAAGTTCATCGAGAAGTGATCGAAACTCTATTCCAGCTCGTCTGAGCAAAAGAATACTCCGGGTCGGGTTGATATCCGGCTCGGAGTTTTTTCATACCTTTTTTCAGAGGGGGATTTGGACTAAGGGAAATAGATCGTCGGGAGCAGATGGAAGGATCTGAGCAGACCGAGGATCAGCAGGTGCAACGGATAGTAGACGTAGAAGAACCACTTCATGAACGCGTTGAACGTCGGATTCGGGCCGCGTTTGCCGTTGTACAGCGCCAGGATCGGGATCGACAGCACCACGGAGAGATCCACGAACGCGTATGTCACGTTGACCGGCGGGAACAGGAATCCGAACACGCCCACGTAGAAGATCAGCCACAGCGTCTGCTTCAGCCAGTGCCCGCGGTTCGTCCCGAAGCTCAGCACCACCACCGACGCGGTGCAGCTCCAGTCGCCGGGGAAACTCACCACGCAGATCAGGCAGATCAGCAGCGTCTTCAGCCACGCGCTCCGGATGCGCTCCGAATACTCCACGCGGAGCATCACCAGACCCCACGCCAGCGTCCAGATCACGCTCGTCTGGCTGTGCCAGCAGAAGGCGTTCAGAAACGAGATGTCGCGGAACCGGATCGCTTCCCAGATCCCGCTGTAGTAGAGCGGCACGAACGGCCGCCAGTCGCCGAACCCGTTCCACTCCGAGACGTACGCGAAATGCGAGATCAGCGCGAAGAGGAACATGCGCGCCGTGTATTTGTTGACGTTCCGCGTATGGAAGAATCCCTCTGCCACGAAGAAACACATCGTCGGCATCGTGATGCGCCCGATGACGTGCATCAGCTCCGGTTTCCAGTTCAGTGCGTATCCGGGGTAGATCGCCCACGCGATATGGTCGATCGTCATGGCGATGATCGCGATCAGCTTGATCGCATTCGCATCCAGTATCTTATAGTTCTTCATACCCCGTTACACCGCCATTTACTCCGCCAAAAAACCTTTCCTAAACAGAGAAAAAAGGTAAACAATTCACTGCATCATTTCCCGATGTTTAGCAAGTAGAATCTTTGAGGGTGGAAAACGTATTGGCATTGTTATTTTTGCCCCTTCAAAACGCTTGAAATATTCTTGGAATGCATTGTTTGTATAATACTCGCGTAGAGAAGGCGCAAGAATTAATCGAAAATCTTCGTCAAAAGAAATCAAATGTCTATCAAAAGCTGCATCATAGGTTGCGGATAGACACAAACCATTTTCCGGGTTCATTCTATTGTCTTTATCTTTAGCCCACTCACTGATATGGCTTGCGCGAAGAATCTCTGGAATGGGGAGCCCTGTCAAACAGCAACAACGGTTGTAATGGGAAAGAATCATTTTACGGAAAACAGATTGGTTCTGTCGGACCTCAACTTCCCGTAGAGCGGTCTTCCCTTCGAGAGAAGCAATACTAAGGTCATCATTTATCAAAAGTGGATTCTGCGAAAGAGGAGTGTCCATAAGCTCGCGACTGAGTTGCGATCCATTTGAAGCAACAGCTATCTTTTTGAGCATATCCTCTTCCCTGGTACCTAGAGAAATGAATTGAGACCATTGTTTTAGTGCTGCAGAACAAAAACCTTTCTGCCAATAGCTTTTCGCTGTTTCGTTATGAAAAATACCGCCATCTTCTTTTTTTTGCTCCTTTTTAACAAACTCATAAAGCTTTGCAAGAAAAATTGTATCGTATATTTTCCACAATGATTGCGTTGGTGAAAGCATATTCGCCTGGTGCAATGCATTCTCCAGTTTATTGATGGCGGTTACATATGATTGTGCTGTGCCACTCCCAAGAGCATGATTATCAGCAACGAATTGTAAATAATCGTTAGATATACTCATCATCCATCTCGTATATTTGAAAGAGGGTTGCTTTTTTCAAGTGTCACGCAATATTTGAACTAATAGTAAAGACTTTTTCCTAACTTACAATCCGGCAAGATACCCGGATTCAATGGGTATCTGCCGGTTTAGATTACTGTGTGGTACAGATTATTACTTCTTTTCCGCGGGGGCGGGTTTGGGGGCCTTGACCCACTTGCCGTCTTCGTCCTGGATGTAGTCGCCTTCGTTCGCCTTGGAACGGATCTGCTTGGCGCGGAGTTCGCCGACCTTGTCGACGGTGGAGCCTTCCTTCTTGGCGATGGCGGTGTAAACGACTTTGCGGTCGGTGTTTTCGTCGTCGACGATCTTCTTGTCGGCGTCTTCGATCTTGACGTCCTTGCCGTCTTTGTCCTTCATGACTTCGAGGTAGCCGGTCTTGTTTTCGCCGATGGTGCCGGCCTTCTTGAGGGTTTCGATCTTGGGCTTGCGTTCGGCCATGTTCTTCTTGATGGTGGCGGCGTCGTCAGCGGCGGAAAGCGCCTGCGGGACGGCGAAAGCGAGCGTAAGGGCGGCGATGGAGAGAGCGAGCAGTTTTTTCATGGTAAAATCTCCTCAGAATGTGGTTCGGATCAAAGAGCGTCGAGGTCGCCGAAGAAGTCGTCGAGGGCTTTTTCGATGCGGATGTTGATGTCGAGCGTGATGTGCACGGGCTTGATCTCGATCGGCTTGACGTCGACTTCGTTCTGCGTCCGGATGCACGCTGATGCGCCGATGCCGACCAGGACGGCCGCGGCGGCGAGGATTGGCAGGAATGTTTTCATGTCGGATTCCTTTCTGTTGAGTTGACGGTTTGTTATGTGTGCTGTTTTGTGCTGACAGGTTAAGGGTTCGTGGGGTATCGTCACTCCGCTTTGGAGAAGATCTTCTGGAAATAATCGGCGAGCTCCATCGCCTTCCCGTACATGTTCACGTTCGTGTCCAGGCGGATGCCCTGGAAGATGCAGGGGGTGTTGGACTTCATGAACGAGGCGGTGTTCTCGTCGAACGCATAGTACAGCGCGCGGTTCGGTTTGCCGTCGAGCGAAAGCGAGAGCTTCATGTTCTCCTTTTCGGGGCCGACGGACTGCAGGCGCATGCGAACCCAGGAGTAGGAGAAGTCCTTCAGGGCGTCTTTCGCGAGTTCCATTTCGATGCCGGTCCCGGCCTCCATCAGCGCCTCGTCGAGGTCGCCCTTGATCACGCCGTTCTCGCCGGGCGTGGAGAAGAGGAACGCGTCCTCGAAGTAGATGTTGTCGATCTTCGACTTGCCGAACGCGTCGGTCTTCTGCACGAGCACGACCGGGATGGTGCCGTTGATGGAGCCGCTGCCGCTGATCTCGCCGAGCCCGATCTGCGTGAGGAAGATCGGCATCTCCAGGCGGTCGCAGTAGAGTACGGCCTCGGTGGTGGTCTGGCCGATGCGGTACGTGATGCCGCCGAGCCGGATGTGGCCGTTGCACCAGTCGAGGCGGGCATTTTCGACCTGCCAGGTGTCCGGGGCCTCCATGCGGAATGTGGCGAGGCCCGCCCCGGTCTCGATCTTGTCGTATTTGACGGACTTGAAAGAAAGCGTCTGGCCGGGCGCGGATTTGAGGATGGATATCTCCGGCACCTCGAATCCGAGGCCGATGCCGCGCACCTCGAGCTTCTGCTCCGGGATGAAAAGGTCGGCGTCGGCGATGCGGAACTTCGCGTGTCCGGTGGTGGTCTTCGGCAGGATTTTGTACACGGCGTCGGCGGAGAGCTTGCCCGTGCAGGAGATCTCCTCGAACTGCGGCAGGAACTTGGCGAGGTCCTTCGACAGGTCGGCCTGCTGTTCCGGGACGCTCAGGCCGCATTCGACCTCGACCCCCGCGCCTCCGCCGAGCGCGACGTTCGCGTAGATTTCGCCGTTGATGGAGAAGAGATGCGCGTCCGTTTTCAGGCGGAACGTCTTCGCGGCATCATCCCACTGGACCGTGCCGTCAAGCGAGGCCGCCTGAACGCCGTTGAACTCGAAATCGCCGAGCGAAATCCTGCCCGTGCGCGGCTCAGCGGGCGCGGTTTTTTCCGCTGCGTCCTCTTCCGCTTCGGTAAGCGCGTAGTCGAACGGGAAATCCCAGTGGAGGTTCTGCGCGAGAAGCTTGAGTTCGGGCATGGCGAGCTTGGAATCGGGACAGGAGACCGCGCCGGAGAGGACGCCCCCGCCGACATCGAACGCCGCGTTCAAACCGAGTTCCGGCGCGTCGTAGGTGAGGTTGGCGGCGTCCTGTTTGAACTGGAACGCGGTGATCTTCCCGTCGGCCTTGTATGTTTGTCCGTCCTCCGATTTGGCGTCAAATGAAAGCGTGTCCGCCTTGCAGGTCATGCCATCGAGCTCGGCGAGGAGCTTTCCGCCTTTGAGTTCGGCGGATGCCTTTTCGATGCCGTCGGTCAGCCTGACGCCGGCCTTGAAGGATTCGGGCTTGAAGGAGACCTTCATGCCCTCCTTCTCGAAATCAAGTTCTCCGTCCGTGAGGCGGATGGTCGCGCCCTGAAGCTCCTCGGCCTTGAGGAAGCCCATATCGATCTTTTCCGGCCTGAGGGAGACGGTCATGCCGTTGTATTCCGCGCGGAGGTCTCCGGCGATGATTTCAAGGGAACCCATCATCTGTCCGCCGTTCATATTGAACTCGCCCGTGATCTCTCCCCGCCGGAAGGACGCGGTCAGACCCTTGAGCCCGGGAGTGAACGCGCCGCCGTCGAATTCCACAGCGGGCGCGATGCTGAAGCGGGATTGGACGGCCATTCCGTCGCGCTGCACGTCCAGGCAGGCCAGGAAGGGGCCGAAGCCGGCGGAGACGTCGATGCCCTTGTATTTTGTCTTGAGGATCGGGTGGTTTTCAAGTTGGATCTCAAAAAAATTCTTCTCTTCGTCCATGATACCGCTGAAGCGGAACTGCGCGGGTTCGGACTCGGCGACGGTAAACTGGAATCCGCCGCCGACGATGCGTTTCGAAAGCGAGACGGTCGCATTGAGCTTGTCAAGCTCGAACGGGATCCCGTCGTATTCGCCTTTCAGCGTGCCGACCGTGAGCTCAACGACCTCGTCCGGGAGCATCTTCACGGAGAACGGCGTTTCGGAGTTGATGCGAAGTCCCTGCGGGGTGCGGTATGCGACCGTGAACGCGCCTTCGACGGACGAATTATCGCTGACCTTGAGCGTGTTCAGGTCGAGTTCGGCTTTCGAGCGGAACGAGAGTCCGGCGCGCAGGCCGCGCGGCAGGGCGCCGCGGACCGTGCCGGGCATGGCGGACGTGGCGAGGGAGAAATCGTCGAGGTTCAGCTCGACTTTCTTTTCCTTGTGCAGATAAGCCGCCTTGCACCGGATACCGTTGGTCGAGAAATGGATCATGAGCGAGCATTCGAGCCTGTTCCAGCCTTGTTCCGCGTCGGGCGTGACCGTGACGGCGTACGGGATGTGCACGTTGTCGATCGCGTCCTCGCCGCGCGCTACGGCGGCCAGGCTGCCGGAGAGGGATATCTTTCCGACCTTCACCGGGATCACGGCGTTGAGGTCGTCCACGGGGGCGGAATCTTCCTTCTCCTTCTTTTCACCGGACTGGAACGACTTCGCGAAGAGGTCGTAAGCGGGGATGGAAAACGATCCGTCCGAATAGTCGGCCATGATGTTGCAGTTTTCGATCTCGATGGATTCGATGGCGCGATTACGCATCAGCTCGAGCGGTGAGTAGCGGATGGAGAGAGACCCGATGCTGCCGACGTTCAGAGGCCTGCCGTCACGGGTGGTGTCTTTGACCTTGCAGGCGACCTCCGCCGAAGTCAGGCTGATGGTCTTGATGCGGAACTCCACGCCGCCGCCCTCGGCGAGCGGCTGAAGTATTTTGTTGATATCCTGTTCGAGGAAATGCGGCAGGCATGCCAGCTCGACCAGCGCGCCAAGCAGAATCAGACACAGAAGGATCAGCAGAGCGATTGCCCATTTCGCACGGCGCGGAATCGGCTGTTTCTTCGCGGGAGCGGACGCGGCGGAGGAATCGGACGTTTTCCTGTCCGGTTTGGATTTCCGCTTTTCTGCCCCGGAAGAGTCCGGCGTCCCGGCAGGGACAATCTTTTTTTCAGGTTCGGATTCCGGCATGATGCGTTCCGTATTCGATATTCGGCAGTTTATTTTGAGAAAAAAGGGCACAATACCCCTATATGATTCTCTAATAATATACAGTCCGAAGGTTCAAATACAACTGCTCCGGCAGGCTTTTTTCGCTTTTTTTCCTGTTATAAACGGGAAGGTCTATTGATCGGCAGACCGCCGCCGTATCTTCCCGGAACGATCAGGATTCCCTTTTTGTGTTCCAAAAAAGTCCGCCGGGCGAATAATCGGATCCGGCGGACAGATTTCCTGCGTAATTCTGCAGATCAGTCGAACATTTTCGGGAGGCCGTTGTACATCACGCGCATGACGGAGTTGATGTCGTGTCCGCCGCGTTCGTAGATCATCTGGTAGAGGTTGCCGTCCTTGAAGTTTTCGCAATACTTGAAGATTTCGGGATACTTCTTCATCTCGTTGATCATCGGGGTCATGTTCGGTTCCGCGACGTCGTTGCGGCCGCAGCCGGAGTAGATGTAGAAATCGTTCGCGGTCTTGCCGTTCTTGACGACCGAATCGGCGAGGTACTTAGCGGATTCGGCGGACTTGCCGCGTCCTACCGCCCAGCAGTCGCCGCTCATCGGGATGAAGTAGCCCATTTCGCCGAGGCAGTGCTCGAAGACGGACCAGGTGGCGCAGGCGCCCATGGAGAATCCGCCGAAGCCGCGGTGCCATCTGGAGGCGTCAAGCGCATCCTGCGAGACGTCCTTGGCGTAGGTGTGGTACTGCTTCTCGAAGACCGGGATCACGTCCTTGTCGAGCTCGTAGTGGAAGTCGATGCAGTTCTTCGTGGCGTCGTTGCTGTACTGCGTGTAGTAGGAGAGCGCGCAGATGATGAGCGGCTTCATCTCGCCGTTCGCTATCAGGTGGTCGATCACGTTTTTAAGGCGGGTGTTCTGGCCTTCGCCGCCGAAGTACCAGCCCGGATTGTCGCCGCCGCCGTGCATCAGGTACAGCACGTTGTAGCGGGTGGACGTGTCTTTCTCGTCGTAACCGTAGGGCAGATACACGAGGCCGGATTTCTCGAACTCGGGGCTGCCGGCGGTCTGGTTGTCGCGCGTCTTGTACGTGAAGTTCTTGATGACGCCGCCCTTTTCGCAGACGCCCATGTATTCCTGCGGGATTTCCTTGAACGCGTTGTCGGGGAAGGAAGTACGGGTGGACGCGCCGGTGCTGGCGCAGCCGCAGAGGACAGCGAGAGCCGCCGCGCAGGCGAAGAGTTTGAGGTGTTTCATGGTGTTCCTTTGGTTGGATTGGTTTTGGAAAGACGGTGATCGTTCTGTATTATACAGCGTTTTCGGGCAAAAGTCAAGCAGAGACCGGCGAATAAGAGACGGAAAAAGCCCGGATTCCGGCTGGATGCGAGAAATCCGGGCGTAAGAAGGCGGATATGCCGGAACGGAGAAAGCAGAGCCGCCCCGGATCAGAATGCCGTTATGTTCAGTCGAGCTTGGTCTTCTCGATCTCGGCCGCTTCTTCGACGTCGATGTCGGCAGTTTCAGCCTCGGAGATCGGGGGATAGAGCGATTCGACCGCGACGGCGTACGGAGAAACGAAGCGTTCCTTGGTGAGGAAGGCCGCCATGGCTTCGAGCGCGGCGACGAAAGCTTCGACCTGGTCCTGCGGAAGTTTGTCGAACACTTCCTTCATGAAACGCACGTAGGAGGCCGTGCAGACGCGGTAGAGGTGCTCGCCCTTGTCCGTGAGGCTGATCAGCGTCACGCGGCGGTCCTTCGGGCCGGGGATGCGGTTCACCAGGCCGTCGGCGTACAGAGCGTTCAGCGTCTGCGTGACGGCGGCGGACGGCAGATGGAAGCGGTCCGCGAAGTCCTTGATCATCGGGAGGGTCTTGCGACCGTGAATGGCGAAGAGATAGTTCAGGATGCGGAGCTTGCCGAGCGTGGTGCGGCCGGAACGGGACGCATAGTGGAAATGCATCACGGGGAAGCGGAGGGCGTCCACGAAATGGATCAGGAGCAGCCAGGTGGGCAGCTTGGCGGGCGCGGTCTCGCCGGCCGGGATCGGGATCAGCTCGGCGGGGAGCTTGCAGAGGTCGGCGACGTGCTTCGCGGTGAGGTGCTCGGAACCGGTCCTGGACTGATAGAGGAAGCCGAGCACTTCGCGGAATTTCGCGAGTGTTTCAGGGGCCAGCGAGGATTCGAAGGCGGCGAAACGCTTGGCGAGCAGGGCCACCGTGGCGTTGCGCTGGGCTTTGCCCTTCGCGGAAAGCATCACGCCCGTGCTGCGGCGGTTTTCCGGGATCGACTTGCGTTCCAGGATGCCGCTCGCGACGTACAGGTCGACCGCCTGCGAAATCGCGCCGGAGCTGAGGCCGGAGTACTCGGAGAGACGCTTGATCTGCGGCACGGAATCCGGATTCTCCAGGAAGTATTTCACGATCGGGAACTGTGCGAAGGAATAATCACCGTCAAGGCCGAACACGCCAACGGACGTGGAACGGATCCGGTCCGCGATAAAGAGGAGTTTGCGACAGGATGTGACTGCTAAGAATTGTTTTTTCATAGGACGGACCGCCTTCGGGTTGTTCCAGCCTGGCCGAGCCGGAGGGAACGGGGCATTCCGCAGGGCGCAGCCGGATGTTTTAATGTTGTTTTGAACGACATAGCCACACCATGTGGCATTTCTCTTATTAATATACTGCGATATCGAAAAAATAGAAATGCATTATTTAATACAAAGCATGGATTATTTAATAAACAGGTTATTTCTGATCTTGCGAAATCAGCTTAAAAGATAGGCGGTTGTACAGGAATGATGAAAAAAACATCCGGTTTGATGAAATGACTGACGAAACAAGGAACGGAAGAAAAAAAGTCGTTTCATGTTTTGAATACTTTAGGTTTTGCATTACATAAGCATATCTTTTTCTTGCTTTTGAGGCGGGATGTGTTCATTATAATCCTTTTTCATGTGTCAAAGACCGGAATGGATGATCGTGGATGAAAAAAAATCCCGTCAGGCGTGGCCTGAACGGGATCGGAAAACGGGAAATGAGGCAGAGGAACGATTATTTCTGTTCCAGCTGGGACTTGATGAGCTTTTCGAGCTCGTCCAGGCTGTCGCCGGACTCGAAACGCTTCACGACCTTGCCGTTGCGGTCCACGAGGAACTTCGTGAAGTTCCAGCGGATGTCCGCCTTGTTTGTTTCCTCCTTCAGGAACTTGTACAGCCCGATCTGGTTGTCGCCGTTCACGTCGCACTTCGTCATGCGCGGGAACGTGGTGCTGTAGCGCGAGGTGCAGAACGTGTTGATCTCCTCGTCGGAGCCGGGCGCCTGCGCACCGAACTGGTTGCAGGGGATGTCGATGAGCTCAAAGCCCTTGTCGTGATATTCCTTGTAGAGCTTTTCGAGGCGTTCGTACTGCGGCGTGAATCCGCAGCGCGTGGCTGTGTTCACCACAAGCACGACCTTGCCCTTGAAATCGGCGGTCTTGACTTCCTTGCCGTCCCACGATTTGAGCTTATAATCGTAGAATCCGGCTTTTTTTACGACATCGTGAAATTTGGGAAGGACCATGGATTTGACCCAGTCGGTGATCTCCTTCTCCCTGTCCGCCTCGCGGACGGATGCCCCGCGGAACGCTTTCGCCGGAAGCACGGCTTTGGCTTTTTCCGCCAGCTTCTTCGTGTCGCGTTCGCAGTTCTGCATGCCGCCGCTGCCGTAGGTGAAGAACGGGATCACGGTCTTGCCCGCGAGGTCGGCGGAGGCGAGGAAGCTCGCCGCGGGCGGCGCGATTGTGCCGAACCAGTTCGGGGAGCCGATGAAGATGACGTCGTACTTCTTGAAGTCGACAGGTTCGTTCGCGAGTTCAGGGCGGACGCCGTCGCGGATTTCCTTCTGCGCCTGCGCCAGACATGCGTTGTAGTCCTTCGGATAGGCGTTCTTCGGCTTGATCTCAAGCAGTTCGCCGTTGGTGTGTTTCCGGATCAGTTCCGCAATGTATTTCGTATTGCCGGATTCGCTCCAGGAATAATACGCCACGAGAATGCGCTCCGGCTCGACGGATATCTTTTCGGGCGCATCGGCGGCAAATGAGCTGAGGACCGCGAATGCGGCGAACGTGACGGCGACCAATTTCCGGAATAACATGATAACCTCCTGTTTTGTTGATAAAGATACGGCAGAATAGCCGACTGTTTTAATATACTTTCATTCGAAATAAATACAAACGAAGAAAGAAAAAATGATTGTAAAAAACAGAAGGAAAGGCCCTTGCAAGCTCACCAGGTGTCCTGATGGACGATGGACGGATCCCATTTGTCCTTCACTGCCGCCGGGACGGCAGGGTAACCGAACGGGATCAGGCAGAACGGCTCGATGCCGTCCGGGAGACGCAGGGCGTCCTTGAGGATGCGGATGCGTTCGGAGATGGGATGCACGCCGGTCCAGACCGCGCCGAGACCGAGCGCGTGAACGGCGAGCAGGAAGTTTTCGGTCGCGGCCGCGGCGTCCTGAATCCAGTAATCGCGCGCCTCGCCGGGGAGCGCCTTTTCGAGCACGCCGCAGATTACGACGGCGACGGGCGCGGTGGCGGTCATCTTCGCGTTGGGCAGACTGTCCCCGAGCTTTTCGAGCAGGGCGCGGTCGCGGATGACGACAAACGACCACGGCCGGGAATTCTTCGCCGAGGGAGCCGCCATCGCGGCCTTCAGGAGCACTTCGACAGTCTCGTCGGAAACGGGCTTGTCCTGGAACGCGCGGATGCTCGTGCGCGTCATGATGAGTTGGATGAGGTCGTTGTTCATGGCCCGGCTCCTTTCTTCAGCGGCAGATCTTCAGGATCATATCCTCGGCCTTGACGGCGGGATGGTGGTAGCGTTTGTACTTCAGCGTGACCTTTCGGAACTGGATGGCCTCCTTCGGGCACCACTGGAGACAGCCGAGGCAGTGCTCGCAGTGTCCGTGCCAGGTGGGGATGCCGTTCATCATGATGATGTTGGAGTCCGGGCAGATCTTCTCGCAGAGGCCGCAGGAATCGCACTTGTCCGTGACCCAGAAATAGCGGTCGTAGTTCGAGAGGAACGCGACCGCCTTCTGCGCCACGGCGTCGCCGAAGACGTCGAACGGGAACACGTGCAGAAGCGCCTCGGACTTGCGGTTCTTCACGGCGCGCACCGCGTACACGATGTCGCGGGACGCCTTCGCGAAGAGCTTCTCCATGCGGTTTTCGGAGGCCGGAATGGAGCGCGGGATGTAGTTGGACGGCATGGTCAGGCTGAACGAGATCGCGAGCTTGATGTCGCGTTCCTTCAGCAGCGCCTCCAGGATGTACGCCGCGGAGCCTTTCATGCCGCCGCAGGTGCACAGCGAGTAGACGTATTTGCCGCTCCCTTTCACGATCCGGGAGACGAATTTCTGGACGATCCCCGGCAGGCCGAAGCAGTACACGGGGAAGAAGATGCCTACGGTGTCCGCGCCGGAGAGATCGACCTCCTCGGCGCGGTCGAGGTCGGCGATGGAGCAGAGTTCCGTGTCGCCGAGCTTCGCCGCGAATTCGCGCGCGGCCGCCAGGGTGTTGCCGGTCGATGAAAAGTAGTAGATTCTGTTCATGGACGCCTCGCTTTCATCTCGTGGGATCGTGAATGATGAGGGGAGTGATATGTCTCAGGTTTGAGCTCAGGCCGTCGGGACGGACTTGAACTCGATTTTCTCCTTGCCGGTCCTGTACGCCTCGATGTTGATGTCGGCGGCTTTTGCCTTCTTGGCGAACATCTCGCGGACGGCTTCGATCATGGCGGTGTCGAGGTTCGCCTTGTCCGCGTCGTTCAGGAAGTTGTCCGCCATGACGGCCGCGATGGCGCCGAGCATGACCGTGTTGGCCGCGCGGAGGTCGCCGAGGTGGTTCGCCAGGTCGGACGCGGGCAGGCCGTACACGTAGTGGTCCTTCGCCGCGCCTTCGGGGAGCTTGACGGTCGAGGAGTCGTAGACGAGGATGCCGCCGGACTTCAGGATCGGCAGGAACTTCTCGACGGACGGCTGGTTCATGCAGACGAGCATGTCGCAGTTTTCCGCGGCTTCGGGCGAGCCGATGTGCGACTTGGAGAAGACGACGGAGCAGTTGGCGGTGCCGCCGCGCATTTCCGGGCCGTAGGACGGGAGCCAGGAGACGTTGAAATTGCGCTGTTTGCCGAGGATGGCGAGGATGTAGCCGAGCGAGAGCACGCCCTGTCCGCCGAATCCGCTGATCTTCACGCGGCATTCCCGGTCGAACACGGGCGAGGTGACCTTGTAGTCGCCGAGTTCGCTTTGGATCTCTTCGGGATAGAGCAGGCTCTTGATCTTGTCGGCGTCGTAGTTCATTTCGGCGCGGACGATCGGTTCGCGTTCCGCGGCGCGGTCCAGGTAGACGCCCAGCGGGAAGAACTTCGTCATCTTCGTCTCGATGAACTCGCTCATGTCGTGCGCGTTCATCTTCAGGTTGACCGGGCAACCTGAGAGAAATTCGACAAGGGAGAAGCCCTTCTTGTCCATGCTGTTCTGCAGCGCCTTCCGGACGGCGCGACGGGCGGCCATGATGTTCTTGAAGCTGGTGAGCGCGCAGCGTTCCACGTAGACGGGCGCGTCGAACTGCGAGATCATTTCGCAGACGCGGATCGGGTAGCCGGTCTCCAGGACGTCGCGTCCGAGCGGGCTGGTCTGCGTCTTCTGTCCGGGCAGCGTGGTCGGGGCCATCTGGCCGCCGGTCATGCCGTAGATCGCGTTGTTCACGAAGAACACGGTCATGTTCTCGCCGCGGTTGGCCGCCTGCAGGATGTGGTTGAATCCGATGGAGGCCAGGTCGCCGTCGCCCTGATAGGAGATGATCACGTCGTCCGGGTTGGAACGGGTGAGGCCGGTCGCGACGGCGGGTGCGCGGCCGTGGGCGCACTGGATGGAACGGCACTTGAAGTAATAGTAGGCGAAGACGGCGCAGCCGACGGGCGCGGCGAGGACCACGCGGTGCGTGATGCCGAGGTCGGCGATAGCTTCCGCGATGAGCTTGTGAAGGACGCCGTGGCCGCAGCCGGGGCAGTAGTGCATATTTTTCTTGATGGCGCCCGGGCGGCGTTCGAAGACGTCGAAGAATCCCGCGGGACGGCCGAGTTTGATTTTCTCGCTCATGATCACTTTCCTCCTTTGATCGCATCCATCGTACGGTTCACGATTTCTTCCACGGTCGGCACGTTGCCGCCCATGCGGTTGATGAGGGCGACGGGACGCGCGCACTCGATGGCGAGGCGGACGTCGTCGATCATCTGGCCGTTGCTCATTTCGACGGAGAAGAACTGCTTCACGCCGTTCTTGACGGCCTTGCGGAGCGCGTTTTCGGGGAACGGGAAGAGGGTTTTCGGACGGACGAGGCCGATCTTCACGCCCTGCTTGCGGAGCTCATCCACGGCGGAACGCGCCATGCGGGAGGCGATGCCGTACGCGACGAACGCATATTCCGCATCGTCCATCATGAACTCCTCGACGAGCTGTTCCTTCGCGCGGATCTCGTCGTACTTGCGGTTGAGGCGGCGGTTCGTCTCTTCAAGGTCGACGGGATCCATATAGATGGAGCTGATCCAGTTGTCGGTGCTGACGTTGCGGTCAAGCGACCAGGCGGGCGGCATGCGGCGCGGACGGGGTTCCGGCAGCTCAAGTTTTTCCATCATCTGGCCGATCATGCCGTCAGTGAGGACGTAGACCGGAGTGCGGTATTTGTCGGCGAGGTCGAACGCATGCATGGTCAGGTCGCACATTTCCTGCACGGAGCCGGGTGAGAGCACGATGCAGCGGTAGCCGCCGTGGCCGCCGCCCTTCACGACCTGGTTGTAGTCCGCCTGTTCGGGGGAGATGTTGCCGAGGCCGGGGCCGCCGCGCATCACGTCGACGATGACGCAGGGCAGTTCGGCGGTGGCGATGTAGGAGACGCCTTCCTGTTTGAGGCTGATGCCGAGGCCGCTGGACGCGGTCATGACGCGTTTGCCGGCGGCGGACGCGCCCATTACCATGTTGATGGAGGCGATTTCGCATTCCGCCTGGATGAAGACGCGGCCCATGGCCGGGAAAAGACGGGCGGAGGCGTGGGCGATCTCGCTGGCGGGCGTGATCGGGTATCCGAAGTAGCATTCGCATCCGGCGAGCAGGGCACCGTACACGGCAGCCTCGTTGCCTTTCAGAAGCACGCGGTTGGTTCTATTCATATTGAGGCTCCTTTCAGTCTTCCGTGATCTCGACGATCGTGATCGCGCCGGGTTCCGGGCAGCTGTAGTAGCATGCGCCGCAGCCGATGCAGCCTTCGCCGGCGTAGACGGCGGCGGGGAAGCCCATCATGTTGATGGCGTCGCCGAGTTTGAGGAGGGAACGCGGACACGCTTCGACGCAGCGGGAACAGCCCTTGCATTCGTCGAACGCGATGTCGCAGCGGAATGTCTTTTTCGGTTTCGTTTCCATGAGCAATGTCCTTTCTCAAAAAAACATGGAGTATATAATATACACGCGGACATGCATAAAATCAACTGCCGTTTGTGTTTACTCCGTTATTATCCTGAGATTCCGGACGGACGGGACCCGTGTGCGCCGCGCAAAAAACGCCGGGCGAAAAACCGCTCGCTTCTCCCTTTTTTTTCATGTTTTTTCGGTGTCGTCCGCGTTTTCGATTTGCATTTTCCGCAAATCCGGCTATATTAATATCTCATTCACTGCCCGTTGGTGTAATGGTAGCACAAGTGATTCTGGTTCATTTAGTCTAGGTTCGAGTCCTGGACGGGCAGCCACTTTTGAGTTTGACGGCGAACGCGTTTCCGATGCGTCCGCTTTTTTTGTGTCCGGACGCAGGTATTTCGTTTCTCTTTCCCTTTTCTCTCCCTCAAAACTGTGAAAAAGCCGCCCGGGCCGTTTGACCGGCGGGGGCGGCTGTGCGTTGTGCAGGATAATCGCGTCTGAAAACGCTCCGGGATTACTTGACCGGTTCCTGAATTCCTTCGTTGGTCTGGCGGACGGGCTTGATCGTGCCGTCTTCGTTGAAGAACATCTCGTCCACGCAGACCGCGCGGCGGCCGAGCGCGCCGCCTTCGCCGTTGATGGAGAGCGCGGCGTTGTGGTAGAAGAGGAACGTACGTCCCTTGAAATCGACCACGGCGGGGTGGATGGTGAAGCTGTTGCGCGCGGTGCCGGTGACCTGTCCGCGGTAGGTCCACGGGCCGGTGATCTTTTCGGCGGTGGCGTAGGCGATGACCTCGCTGCCCTGCGGCTGCTTGTGGTTGGCCTCGTCGAGATAGGGACGGGACGCGTAGATGCAGTAGTAGAGGCCGTTGCGCTTGTAGAGCCAGGGGCCTTCCTCGTAGCTCTGCATCTTCAGGTCGGTGATCTCGCCGTCGAGCTCAAGCATGTTGTCTTTCAGCTTGGCGAGATAGCAGTTGCCGTTGCCCCAGCAGAGCCAGGCGGTGCCGTCGTCGTCGATGAGGCAGGTCGGGTCGATGTCGTTCCAGCCCATGAATCCGTTGGTCAGATTGTCGGTGACCACGGGCTTTTCGTAGGTCTTCCAGGGGCCGATCGGTTTGTCGGAGGTCGCGACGTTGATGGACTGTCCGCCGTACTTGTCGTTGCGGATGGTGACGTACCAGTAGTAGGTGTCGCCCTTCTTCACGACCTGCGCGGCCCAGCAGGTGTTCTTCTGTCCATACGGGAAGTCGGTGGAGGTGAGCACGTCGCCGTAGGATTTCCAGTTCACGAGGTCCTTGGTGGAGTAGGCGCGCCACGCCTTGATCGTGAACATCTCGCGTCCGTGGGCGTCGTCGTGCCCGGCGTAGAGGTACAGCGTGTCGCCGACGACGAGCGCGGCGGGGTCGGCGGTCCAGACGTCCTTGAAGAGCGGGTTGCCGGTGGTCTTCACGTCGACCGGGTTGGTCATCGTGCCGCCCCCGGAAGCCGCGGAATTACCGGAGAAGATGCCATCCTTGGTCATGACGATGGGTTTCATGGTGCCGTCGGCGTTGTACTCGAGCTTGTCGATGCAGACGGAGCGGTTGTAGCTGCCGCCGCCCGGGAGCGTGCCGTCGTGGTAGAAGAAATACCACTGGCCGTTGAACTGTGCGATGCCGGGGTGGTTCGTGCTTGTGTTCTTGTTGCCTTCGCAGAGGATGCCCTTCGCCTCGAAATGGCCGTCGATGCTGTCGGCCATGGCGTAGGCGATGCGTTCGGGCATGAACCCGGAGGCGTAGGTGAGGTAATACTTGCCGTTGTACTTGTGGATCCAGGGGCCTTCGGTGAAGCGGTACTGCTTCCAGTCGACGTCGAGGCTCTTGACCGGGCCGTCGAGCTCGATCATGTTTTCCTTGAGTTTGGCATAGTAGCAGTGCCCGTTACCCCAGATGAGGTACGCCTGGCCGTCGTCATCGATCAGGACGGTCGGGTCGATGCACGCCCAGGAGTGCTGGGTGGCGAAACAGTCTTCCGGCTTCACGAGCTGCTTGCCGATAGCGTCCTTGTAGGGGCCTTCCGGCTTGTCGGCGACCGCGACGCCGATGCCCGCGCCGTTGGTGCTGGTATAGAGGTAGTACTTGCCGTTGCGCGCGATCATCTGCGCTGCGTAAGCGGTGTGCGTGGTGTCCCATTTGAAGTCGGAAACGGGGATCGGGGCGGGCCATTCCGTCCAGGTCTTCATGTCCTTCGTGGAGAAGAGGCACCAGTCCTTCATCGTGTAGTTCGGGTTCGGACGGCCATTCTCCGCGGTGTGGTCGTGGCTGGTGATGAGCCAGAGCGTGTCGCCGATCACCACGGGCGCCGGGTCGGCGGTGTATTTGTGCTTGAAGACCGGGTTGTCGACCGGCTTGTATTCGCCGATGGGCTTCACTTCGCCGGATTGCGCAGCGGCGGACTGGGCACCGTTTGCAGCCATCTGGGCTTGACGGTTGCCGCGCCGTCCCTGACGGACGTCCTCGCGCTGCTGCGGACGTTCCCGACGGGGGGTCTCGAGCCCGTCAACAATCTCCCGGCGGACAGCTCCGGCTTCCTGACGGCGTTGCCGCCGCTGTTCCTGGCGCTGCTGACGGGGCAGGCCCTGTTGTTGCTGGTCCTGTGCTGCGAGCTCGACCGCCGTTGCGGACAGCGCGATCGCTGACAGGATGAGGAGGGTGTGTTTGAGGGAGAACATGATTCATCGCTCCTTTCTTGCTGTTGGACTGAATCAGATATTTGTAAAAATGGTAAACAAACTCCCCGGAAACGGGGAGAGAATAGACGAATTCGGTGTTACTATTTGTCGCCAGCCTGAAGCTTTCTCCTGTATTCTTCAGCAGCCCGGCGGTATTCTTCAGCCGCCAGACGATATTCTTCTGCGGCCTGACGGTATGCTTCCGCGGCCTCGCGGTCGGAATCGAATTTGAGCTTGTCGAGCCCCTTTCCGACAAGTTCTTCCGCGCCTTTCCTGATGCCTTCGGCGCTTTTCTGGAGTTTGTCGACGCCTTTCCTGGTCATCTTCTCATACGCTTTTGCCGCAAGCATGGAACCGGCGCGGAGTTCGTTCCGGGAAGACTGGATGATCTCATCCGCCGCGGTCTTGAGGTCATCGGCGGCGGATTTGATCTCCTCCGCACCTTTCCGGTATTGTTCGGCGCCCTTGCGGGCAAGGTCCCGGGATCCGGCGTCGATGTTGTCGACGTTCTTTTTGATGATCTCTTCGGCGGCGGCCTTCAGTTCGTCCGCGGCGACTTTGATTTCCTCAACATCCTTCTGGTATTCCTCAAGGGCTTTCCCGGCAAGCCCTTCCGCGCCTTTCCGAATCTCTTCGGCGCCTTTCCGAATCTCTTCGGCACCCTTCCGGTACACATCGGCGCCCTTGTCGGCAAGGTCCCCGGCTTTGTCCTTCGCCTCGTTCAGACCTGCCTTGACGAGTTCGCTTGTGCCTGCCTTGATGTCGGCCGCGCCTTTCTTGAGCGATTCGATGCCGCGCCGGATCAGATTTCCGGATTCTTCCTTCGTTTCCTGTGTGCCGGATGCGGCCTGCGCGCCGGACGGTACGGCATCCTGTGCCGCGAGTTCAACCGCGGTCGCGGACAGTATGGCGGAAGACAGAATAAAGACGGTGCGTTTGAGGGAGAACATAACTGGGGGATCTCCTTTCTGTTCTGTTCGAAGTGAATCGAATTGGATGTTGCCTATTTTGATTCAGGCTAAAACGGGCGTCCGAAACGAGTCCGGACGCCCGGGATACCCTTGGCGGGTCTGGTCAGACGGGCTGATCAGAGGTTGTTGAGCGTGTCGGAGATGCCGGAGGCGACTCCGCTGACGCCCTTGTTGACGTTGTCGACCGCGCCCTGAACGGCCCCGCCGACGCCTTCGGAAAAGCCTTCGAGGCTCTTATTGATGGAGTCGGAGGCGGTTTCGCCGTCTTTCTTGACAGCGTCGGCAGCTTCGGAAGCTTCCTTCTTGACCGTTTCCGCGCTTTCCTCGATGCCTTCGATGACAGCCTTGAAGAACTTCTTGACGGCGGGTTCGGTCGCTTTCTTGATGTCGTCGGCTTCCTTCGCACTCTTCGCGGCTTCACGCTCGACGAGCTTGTTGAAGGCTTCGATCTGAGCGTCGGTGAAGCCTTTCGCCTTGGCGTAATGCTTGCCGATGGTCTGGTAGACGATCTTGCGCGTGACGGCGGTGTCGGCGGGCTTGTTCTTGCCCTTGTCGAACTCGTCGATGGACGCCTTGATCTCGGTGATGATGACGCCCTGTTCGGTTTCGTCGATCTCGAGGGCGATCATTTCCTTGTTGGCGATGTCGGTGGCGATGAGCTCCCAGTGATACGGCACGGGCTCGGTGTCGTTATCCTTCAGCGCGCTGAAGTCGGCGAAGCTGGCGTAGATGAGGCCGACGAGGACGAGGAGGAGTCCGCCGGCGACCCAGGAGAACTTCCACGGGGTCATGTCGACCGCCTTGGCGTCCTGCTGGACGAACGCTTCCTTGCGCGGAGCGACGAACGACCAGATGCCCATGATGGCGACGAGGATCAGGAAGACGATGGTGTCGACGTGGTAGATGTTCATGCCGCCGGTGACTTTCTGCACGGTGGCGGGATCGCCGAACGTGAGGAAGGCGATCAGGACGACGCCGACGAAGAGGGCGACGTTCGCGGCCATCTTCGGCACGAACTTGGTGAGCATGCCGACCACGATGATGGCGAACAGCGGGATGTTGTAGATGCCGTTGGTCTTCTGGAGGTAGTCGAAGATGCTGGAGGTGTTCGCGAGGAGCGGAGCGCCGCACATGCAGAGGACGGCGATGATAAGGCCGAAGATACGGCCGGAGCGGACGACCTTCTTGTCTTCCGCCTGCGGATTGATGAGGCCCTTGTAGAAGCCGATGCTGAACAGCGTGCAGGAGGAGTTCAGCGCGCCGTTGAAGCTGGAGAGGACCGCGCCGATGAGGACCGCGCCGAAGAAGCCGGCGAGCCAGTTCGGCAGCACGAACGTCACGAGCTTGCCGTAGGCGAGCGCGGAGGAGTTCATGTCGAGGTCAAGCAGGCCTTTGCAGGCGAAGTAGAACGCGATCATGCCGGGGAGCACGAGGTACAGCGGACCGAGGAGCTTCAGGAGACCGCAGAGCAGGACGCCCTTCTGGCCTTCGGCGAGGCCCTTCGCGCCGAACGTGCGCTGGATGATCTGCTGGTTTGTGCACCAGTAGAACATGTTGATGATGAGAACGCCGGTGAAGAGGGTGCCGAACGGGACTTCGGATTTCGGACGGCCGAAGGTGTTGAACATGTCGGCGTGGGCGTTTTTGACCTCGGAGAGGGACTGCATGAGGGAGAGTTCGCCGCCGTTGATCGCGGAGACCTTGCTCAGGGCGAAGAACACGATCATGAAGCCGCCGATGAGGAGGCCGATGCCGTTGATGGTGTCGAGCACGGCACAGGTGCGGAGGCCGCCGAACAGCGAGTAGGCGCAGCCCATGAGGCCGATCAGCCAGATCGCGATCCAAAGGATCGCCGTGTCGCTGAGGCCGGGGAGGAGCGTCTGGAAGTCGAGGATCTGCTTCAGGGCGACGGCGCCCGTGTACAGGATCAGCGGGAGCAGAAGGAAGACGTAGAAGAACAGGAAGATCGCGTTCGCGATCGTGCCCGTGGACTTGCCGTAGCGCAGTTCCAGGTATTCCGGCACGGTGGTCACGCCGCTCTTCAGGAACTTTGGAAGGAAGAACCATGCCATGGCGACGAGGGAGACCACGGCGACCACTTCCCACGCCATCACGCAGAGGCCCTGGCGGAACGCGGAACCGTTCAGGCCGACCATCTGTTCGGTGGAGAGGTTGGTGAGCAGCAGGGACGCCGCGATCAGGGGATACGTGAGGCTGCGGCCGGCGAGGAAGAAGCCGGTGTTCGAGCCAACGTCTTGTTTTCGCACGATGAACCAGGTGAGGGCACCGGCGAAGGCGAGGAACAGGATGAACGAGACAATCGTCATTTCTTGTGCTCCGGGTTTGTGTTTTTATATTTAGGTTAGGGATTTCGATGGGCTAATATATCATGCGTGCGTAGAGAAATCAAGAGAGAAGAAAACATTTTTCGGCTTTTTTCAGCTTTCCGCGCGCTTTTAACGTTAAAAAACGTGAAAAAGACGGTTTCCCGGTCAGATGGAAGCGGTATTATGCAAAGGAGCTGTTGCAAAACCTCATCGGCCGGCAACAGCCCCAATGCTTTTTTCGAGGGAGGGCCTTCTGTTTTGGACCCAGTCCTGAAGAGACAGATCAGAAGCTGTAATCCGGAAGATCTTTCGGAGACCTGCAGAAATCCTTGATGGCCTTATCCTCATACCATTTTATAGAGCCATTGCCTTTTGCATAACCGACAGAACCATCGCCTCGGAAAAGTAGCTGGAAGAGGAGTGGTTGTTCGCACCGTCGGCGGCCACCGGAAACATGGTGGCTTCTTCCTCCACGAGTCCGTCGCACCACTGATAGCTGACGTGGCCGGAGAGGGACTGACCCCGTATAGCGGCAGAAACATTCTTGTTGCAGGGACAGATGAGAACTTTCGGGTCTTTCAGAAGATCGGCGTCAAAGAGGAGCGTAAAGGCTTTGTAGCTGTCCGCGCCAAGCCATTTGCCGCCATCAACAGCCCTCTCATATACATAAATTTTACCATTCGTACCTGTCCTTGAAACAGTCTCCGTTCTGTAACTTCTGACGGTCGGATACCAGCCGTCATAGCTCATAGCATACTGGAAGAAGGCTTTGCCAATCTGGGAAAGGTGGCTGGTGCAGTTGATTTTTCTTTCATGTTCCCTGACGCGGATGAGGGCGGGGAGAAGCATCAAGCCAAAGGCGACAACAACTCCTACGAGCACAATGAAAAGCTCGACCAAAGTGAAGCGTCTGACTTGTTTTTTCATGATCGGTTTCCCGTGTTTAGGGAATGGGACTGCCGCATCCCGCAAAGGTTTTGCGGCAGTCCCCGGATTGCGCTTTTTCGGAACGCGGAAACCTTACTTGATCTCGACGATCTCGATACCCGCCATGCGGGCGAAGTCTTCCATGTATTCCGTGGTGAGGGACGGCGCGTTCACGCTGTGGTGGGCTCCGCCGGCTTCGATCCAGCGGCGTGCGCCTTCGTGCAGGTTCGGCTTCGGGATCCAGACCGTGCTGGCGACCGGGAGCTTGGCGAGCTTCTTGTCGGGCTTGACGATCTCGAGCTCGTTCACGATCAGGCGGAAGTGGTCGCCGAGGTCGATGACGGTGGCGTTGATCGCCGGGCCGGGCTTCGTGGTGAAGACGAGGCGGGCGGGGTCGGCCTTGCCGCCGATTCCGAGCGGATGGACTTCAAGGGATGGCTTGCCGGCCGCGATGGACGGGCAGACTTCGAGCATGTGCGCGCCGAGGACGCGTTCACGGCCCTTTTCGAAGTGGTAGGTGTAGTCTTCCATGAAGCTGACGCCGCCGGGGAGGCCGGCCGCCATGACTTTCGCGGTGCGGAGGAACGCGGCGGTCTTCCAGTCTCCTTCCGCGCCGAAGCCGTAGCCCTCTTCCATGAGGCGCTGGCAGGCGAGGCCGGGGAGCTGGTCGAGGCCGTAGAGGTTTTCGAACGTGGTAGTGAACGCGGTGAATCCGCCGTCTTCGAGGAAGGCGCGGAGACCGATTTCCTGCTTGGCGGCGGCGAGGAAGGACTTCTTCTCGGCGGCGCCTTTCTTCGGCACGGTGTAGAGGTCGAAATACTTCTTGACGAGTTTTTCGGCTTCCTTGTCGGTGACGGCGTCGATGAACTTCAGGACGTCCGGCACGGCATAGCCGTTGCAGGAGTAGCCGAACTGGATCTGGGCGGAGACCTTGTTGCCTTCGGTCACGGCGACTTCACGCATGTTGTCGCCGATGCGGGCGACCTTCATGGTCTGGGAGTCGGCCCAGGCGGCGGCGACGCGCGCCCACACGCCGATCTCATGCTGGACGAGCGGGTCGGCGTAATAGCCGTTGACGACCTTGCGGTTCAGGCCGAGGCGGGTGCAGATGAAGCCGAACTCGCGGTCGCCGTGGGCGGCCTGGTTCAGGTTCATGAAGTCCATGTCGATGGTGGTCCACGGAATGTCGCGGTTGCCCTGGGTGTTCAGGTGGAGCATGGGCTTGTTAAGGATCTTGAGTCCGTTGATCCACATCTTGGCGGGAGAGAAGGTGTGCATCCAGCAGATGACGCCGATGCACTTCTTGTCGGCGTTCGCTTCCTGAATGGCGGCGACGACTTCCTCGTTGAGCTTCACGGTGGGGACCCACTCGATCTTGATCGGGATCTCTTTGGAAGCGTTCAGCGCCTTGACGACTTTTTTCGCGTTGTCGGCGACCTGCTTCAGGGTTTCCGGACCGTAGAGGTGCTGACTGCCGGTGATGAACCGGATCGTGTACTTGGAGAAATCAATTTTGGCCATAATAGGCATCCTTTCCGTGTTTGCGGTTGTAATGTTTCTGGATCAGAGAATCTTTCAGACGCGGGACCTTGGGGTTCACGCACTCGGTGACGAACGCCATCTTGCAGAGTTCTTCGAGGACGCGGGCGTGGTAGACCGCCTTTGCGGCGGTCGCACCCCAGGTGAAGGGACCGTGACCGGCGACGAGCGCCATGGGGATCTCGGCGGCGTTCAGTTTCTGCTTCTTGAAGCAGTCGATGATCTGAAGGCCGGTCTCGGTCTCGTAGTCGTTGCGGATGCGGTCGTCGGCCATGAACTCCGTGCAGGGGATGTCCGCGGCGAGGTGGTCCGCATGCGTGGTGCCGTACAGGGGCACGGCGCGGGCGGCCTGCGCCCACGCCACGGCGAACGTGGAGTGGGTGTGGACGATGCCGCCGACGGACGGGAACGCCTTGTACAGTTCGAGGTGGGTGTTGGTGTCGCTGGAGGGACGGAGCTTGCCGTCGACGATCTTGCCGTCGAGGCCGACGATCACGATGTCTTCGGGCGTGAGCTTGTCGTAATCAACGCCGGACGGCTTGATGGCGAACACGCCTTTCTTCCGGTCAATGCAGCTGACATTGCCGAACGTGTAGATGACGAGGCCGAGCTTCGGCAGGTCCATATTGGCCTCGTAGCACTCTTTGCGAAGGGATGCGAATTTCATGGATCAGAGTCCTTCCTTCTCCATCGAGCGGCCGAAACGGAGGTAGCGCTGGTAGAGCTCTTCGTACAGCTGGACGACTTCCTTGTTCGGCGTGTATTCCGCGTCGAATCCGGCGCCCATCTTCTCCATCGCGTCTTCCACGCGGGCGTAGTGCCCGGCGGCGACCGCGCCGAACATGGCGCTGCCGAGCGCGCAGGTCTGGTCGCAGGCGGCGATCTTGATCGGGAGGTTGAAGACGTCGGCGCACATCTGCATGATGAACGGGGACTTGCGGCTGATGCCGCCGGTCATGATGACGTTGCGGATCGGGATGGACTGCGCCTTGAAGTGGTCGATGATGGCGCGCGCGCCGTAGACGGTGCTTTCGGCGAGGGCGCGGTAGACCATCGGGGCGGTCGTGCCGAGGTTGAGGCCGCAGATCGCGCCGGTGAGTTTCTGGTTGGCGTTCGGGGTGCGGCGGCCGTTGAACCAGTCGAGTGCGAGGACGCCGGTGGTGCCGACCGGGATCGTGGCGGCTTCCTTCTCAAGCTCGGCGATCTTGATGTCGCCGGCGTAGGAGAGGAGGCGCTTGAACCAGGCGTAGACGTCGCCGAACGCGGACTGGCCGGCTTCGAGGCCGATCATGCCGGGGATCACGGAACCGTCCACCTGGCCGCAGATGCCGGGGATGCAGGAATTGACCTGGGGCGCCACAAGAATGTCGCAGGTGCTGGTGCCGCAGACTTTGACCAGGTCGTAGGCGTGGATCTGGGCGCCGACCGCGCCGAAATGGCAGTCGAACGCGCCCGCGGCGACCACGACGTTCGTGGTGAGGCCGAGGCGGTCCGCCCACTTCTGCGAGAGCTTGCCCGCGGGCTTGTCGCCTGTCACGGTGTCCTTGAAGAGGCGGTCGCGGAGTCCGGCGAGCATGGGATCGAGTCCGGCGAAGAATTCTTCCGGCGGAAGTCCGCCCCAGCTCTCGTGCCACATGGCCTTGTGGCCGGCGGCGCAGCGGCTGCGCGCCATCTTCAGCGGGTCGATGTTGCCGGTCAGCTCGGCCGGGATCCAGTCGCAGTGTTCCACCCAGCTGAATGCCGCCTTGCGGACGGATTCGCTCATGCGGAGGGTGTGCAGAATCTTCGCGAAGAACCATTCGCTGGAGTAGATGCCGCCCTCGTACATGGTGTAGTCGGTCCCGCCGTGGGATTTCGCGTAGGCGTTGATCTCGTCCGCCTCGAAAATGGCGGTGTGGTCCTTCCAGAGGATGAACATGGCGTTCGGGTCGTCGGCGAATTCCGGCAGCATGGACAGCGGGATGCCTTCCTTGTTCACGGCGCACGGGGTCGATCCGGTGGTGTCGACGCCGATGCCGATCACGCGTTCCTTCTCGATGCCCTGCATGACGCCCTTGACGACGACTTCGAGGCTTTCCAGATAGTCCAGCGGGTGCTGGCGGAACTGGTTGTTCGGAGCGTCGCAATATTTGCCTTCGCTCCAGCGGGGGTAGTTCTGGACGCAGGAGGCGAGGATCTCGCCGTTTTCCACGTCGACCAGCACGGCTCTTACGCTGTCGGAACCGAAATCAAGTCCGATCGTCAGTTGACTGCTCATGGTTTTCTCCTTCGTGGGATGTTTGATGTATGGTGAATTCTTATGTTGGGTTGCTGCTCAAACAGGGGGTGGATTGGACGGGCGGACAGGGCACAGCGAGGCAAGAATCCATACGGAAACCTCAACCGTCGGTGCGATGAAATCCAGCTCATCCGGCTCGAATCCGGCACGGTATCCGTTGCGCATCTCGGCTCCCTTTGCCGGAGACTTGCGCAAAGACACGGCAAGTCCTCCGCCCGAGGCGATGCACGCGGTCCGTGCATCCAGAGGCAGAACTGAGCTCAATTCTTTGTTAGTTTTTCCGGTCATAAGTCCGTCTTATTCTCGTTAATAAAATATTTCATGCTGAACTATACCACGAAAACCGTATAAAATCAACCGGAAAACGAGTTTTTTTATCTCTTTTTTTATTAATCCTCACTCAATCCTTGTTTTGACGGGGGGGTGGTTTCGGCTTCTGTCGGCGGATGATCGGGAGATGAACGCAGTCACAACCTCCTTCTTATCCGTTGCTTTTTGTATGTGTTTTGAACTGATTGTCTGCTTTTATCCTTTTGTCGGCCAACAAAAAACAGAATCTTTTGCATCATGGACTTGAAAAAGACCGAATGAGTGATATAGTAGTGTTATGCCGGATGAAAGAATCTGTTCCATGTTCCTCTTCCCTTCAAAAAGCAGAAAAAGAACTGTCATGAATATAAAAGTAACGCTTTATATCATATCCGTTATCCTGGCCATCATCGGAGTCCCTACGGTGCTGGCCCTGGTTTACCTCAATCTGATCGACTCCGGTATTTCCTCCAAATTCTTTTGGACAGCTTCCCTTACGTGCTGTGTCCTCAGTGTGCTTTTCTTTTTGCTTGCCCGCGTCCTGGTCGCCTGGGAAGAGGAAGACGAGAGAGATGGATGTGATTGACATCCAGCTGGCTGAAATGTCCGTCCACGGTTGATCTGTCCGGATTGTGCCGGGTTATACCCCTTGACGGTGTTTTTTCAGACCACGTGGGAAAACTTTCACCACAAAAACGGTTTTTTTGACGGAATCCGCTTGATTTTTCTCAAAACCGGAGTATAGTATTATCACGCAATTTGATTTGCGGCTCAATTATGCTCCCGTAGCTCAACTGGATAGAGCGTCTGACTACGGATCAGAAGGTTGGGGGTTCAAATCCCTCCGGGTGCACCATTTTTAAGCTCAAAACTGAGCATTTTTCCCCATTTCATCCCCGTCATCTCTTGATTTTTCCCGTTTGAGTGCTATATTGTGCCTTTGACGACATGAGCAAAGGAAGGTCGTCATGGTTTGCACGCAGACGTACAACAGAAGTCGGTTCAAAAGGATGAGCACACTACAGGGGAAATTGAGGCAGAAGATCAAAGGCGGGCAGTATTATTACCGCCTGACCATCGCCAAGGGAAATCGTAAGGAGTTTTCCCTTGGAACCACCGATCCAGACGAAGCCTGTCAGAAAGCTGAAGAGCTCGATTCCATTTGGCTTGCGCCAACCTCTGAGGTTGCTTTAGCTCAAATGAACGCCATTCGTGGATTCGCGAAGAAGGCTCAGAACATCACGTTTGAGGAGGCGTGGGAGAAGTATCAGGTTCATCCTGACCGTGCAACTCCGCATACAGTCGAAGAACGTATTGGATATCGGAAGTCTTTCGATCTGTTCCGGCAGTTTGCATCAGGAGAAATCGGACCGAAGAGATCGAATCGACCGACAGCGACCTGTATCTGTGAGGTTACGCCCCGTCTCTGCGAAGATTTTTCCTCCTACCTCAAAACAACGCATCTTTCTGTTCACACGCACAACAGGAAGATCAAGCGTCTCCGTAAAATCTTCGAATGCCTCAAGGACTATTACGAAGGCGAGAATCCTTTCCGTTCAAAAACGCTGATGAGAAACGAACGTGAAGAGCGCGGAACAGTCGTTCATCGGCAGGCTTTCACGAAGGAGCAGGAAGAACAGCTGCTAGCTGTGCTGTCTGACACCGACCCCAAGCACAAACTCATGAACAAGGAAGAAATCCGCATCGTTTACATCATCGGTATGTTCACAGGACAACGCCTCAAAGACTGTGTGCTTCTCCAATGGCAGAACATCGACATGAAGAACCGTCGCATTTGGGTAAAACAGTTCAAGACGGGCAAAGAAGTGACGATACCGATTGCACCTGACCTTTACGATGCTCTGCTTGAAGCGGAGGAATGGAGATGTGACCAGTACGTCCTTCCAAAATCCGCAGCTCGGTATAACAGAAAGAATGCTGAGGGGAAAAACGTTGGAAACAACGTGATCGACATAGATGTGTTGCGACCGATCCGCTGGATAGGTCTTGAACCAGCTGTTGAGGTGCCGGGAAGGAAGAAAAAGATGACCGTGTATGGTTTCCATTCACTCCGGCACAGCTTCGCGAGCTTCTGCGCGGAAGCGGGTGTTCCGAAGGCAACCCTGCTCTCTATTCTCGGCACCGAATCCGAAATTGCGGACAAATACTACACGCATGTCGGAGACGAAAGCCAGTGGAAAGCGATAGAGGCTATCAGCAATCGAAGCAACACCTCTGCGCAAGATCGAGTTGAACAGGCAATACAGCTGATTGAGGTGCGTCCTGCGAATCTAAGTTCAGAAGATCTGATTCAACGAATCTACGGGATTTTGAGAGGAGACACCTCACAATCCAAAGACAAGGAAACGAGTTCCTGATAATAAATCGGTTTTATATATAGTTTATATATAAATAATAAATAATTTGCATTAAAACTTCTCAGTTCAAACCGGGAAGTTTTTTTGTTTTTGAGGAGGAATTCTCTACGGCTAAGTTCATTTAAGTTCACTGTTTGTATGGTGATCGTCATTTTTCGAGAATATATATCTGGAATGCAGTAAGGGAAAAGCTGCTGAACTCATCAACCTCAAGAAAGGACATCACATGAAAAAAATCTTCCTCGCTCTCTTCCTTGGCATTCTTGCCTTCATCCCTGTTCGCGCGCAAACCGTCATCGTGCAACGACCGGGTATCTTCACCGATCTGGCAAACGCCACAGGCGCTATTGTTGCCTTGCCGCTTGCCGTTGTTGAAGGCATCGTGGTCGGTACTACAGAAGCGGCAGGATCGCTGCTGCATGGTTCCACGCAGGTCATCGTTACAGTCCCGGCAAAGCCCGTTCCTACGCCAACGGTCATTGTTCCGGCTCCGCCTATCGTGGCATCGCCTCCGGTTATGGTCGCTCCATCTTCCGCTGTGATCCCGACTACAACGATAGTCACCACGCACAGCGACGGCACGGTAACGACCGTAACGCGGCAAGCTTCGGCCTATGAACATGGCTCGGTCATCTTGACACCCGTGGACCCGATACACCGCGTAGGCTCAAGTCCTCTCGTCAATCCGTACGTATTCCGTCCACGGTGAAAAACGCATTTCACCTCAACAAAAGCTATCTCAACCTCAACTCTTACAAGGAGAAATTATTATGGCAACAACACCCAATACCCCTGAAAAGAACAGCCAGTCGAACGAAGAAATTCTGGCACTTCTTCGGCAGCTTGTGAAGGAAAAAACCTCGAACGAGGCGAACGGGACGGAACAGAATGATCCGTTTTTGGATAAGACCATCCTGATTCCCGGAAAGCTTCCGAAGGATACTGAACCGCCCATCACTCTGGACGACGAGGACGACGGCGATGACATCTGCGGCGACGACGATGAAGATGACGACGGTGACGGGCTGGAAGTTCTGGGATACCTTGCAGGCGGCGCAGCCCTTGTTGGCTTCGGCGCTCTGCTGTATCACTGGCTGAAAGACTGATCCTGTCTGCTCCAGCCGTGAACAGCGATTGATCAAGAACTGAGGAAGGAGTACCCCCTGCCGGACACGCCATGTGTCCGGCAGGGCATTTGAACGTGACTTGAGTTCACTTTTTTGTTTTTGGAGAGAGTGTATGGAGAAAGCGCATGAGCCGGATATGTATGCCTCACGTTCAAAATATTCGGGAAAACACATCCTCTGTTACTTGAAAAGGGTTCGAACCTCTGCTATAGTATCGTTACGTTTATGTCGCAATCGTTCAAATACAGGACATCGGTTCTGTGTTTTACGGCAAAATTGAGGTAGAGCATGTCCCCACACTGGCTTTCCAAGAAAGAGATGACGGAAGAAGACATCAAGCTTCAGTTCATCACGCCTGCCATCCAGCAGAAATGGGGTCTCGACTCTATCACGATGGAAACGAAGGTGAAGCTGACAGACGGCAAGATCAACATCGAAGGAAACACGCCAGTTCGTACTACTCCAAAGTTTGCCGACTATGTTCTGTACCAGGCGCCGTATAATCCGATTGCCGTCGTTGAAGCGAAGGACAACAGCTACCTTGTATCCGATGGCCTCCAACAGGCGAAAGATTATGCGAAAATGCTGGACGTTCCTTTCGCTTACAGCTCAAACGGGGATGCCTTTCAAGAGTTCGACTTTCTGACCGGGAAAGAACGGCTGATTCCGCTTGACCAGTTTCCATCCCCAGAGGAGTTGAAAAGCCGTTATCGCCACGAGGTGAATTCTGGAGAAGGTCTGACGCCAGCCGAAGAAAAGATCATGGCGCAACCCTATTATTCCAGTCAGGGGACCTATCCACCACGATACTATCAGCAGGTCGCCATCAACCGCACACTTGACGCTATAGCGAAGAATCAGCAGCGCATTCTGCTGGTCATGGCCACAGGAACGGGAAAAACCTATACGGCGTTCCAGATCGTCTACCGCCTGCTGAAAAGCGGCATGAAGCGGAAGATTCTGTACCTGGCAGATCGAAACAATCTGGTCGATCAATCCATTGAGCAGGATTTCGCGCCGTTGGCGAAAACGATTCACAAGGTCGATTACAGCAAGGACAATCCCACCACCATTACCAGTTATGAGGTGTACTTCGCGCTCTATCAGCAGTTGATCGGCGATGGTGGAGCCAAGCATTATGAAGAGCTTTTCAAGCCGGAGTTTTTCGATCTGGTCATCGTCGACGAGTGCCATCGTGGGTCTGCTGCGGAAGACAGCCAGTGGCGCACGATTCTGGAGTATTTCAAGGATGCAACCCAGATCGGCATGACGGCGACACCAAAAGAGACCACCTACGTTTCCAACATCGACTACTTCGGAGAACCGCTTTATTCCTACAGCCTTCGTGAAGGCATCGAAGACGGATTCCTTGCTCCTTTCCGTGTTATCAACGTCAAAACCAACATCAGCGACGGGTGGCGTCCGACATTCGGGCAAAAAGATGTCCTTGGTCAGCCCATTGAGGACAGAATCTATAACAACACCGATTACGACTACAACATCATCATTCAGGACCGCATCGATGAAGTAGCCCAGGCAATTACCGACTACCTGAAGGAAACGGACAGAATGGCGAAGACCATTGTCTTCTGCGCCAATGAAGATCATGCGGAGCGTATGCGTTCGGCCTTGACGAATTGCAATTCGGATATGATGCAGGGCAATTCCGACTATGTTGTCCGGATTACCGGAAGCGATGATTACGGCAAGAAGAAGCTGAAGGAGTTCATCTCTGTAAGCGCCAAGTATCCTGTCATTGCCACGACATCCGATCTGCTGTCCACTGGGACAGACTGCAAGATGACGAAGCTGATCGTACTTGACCAGCGAATCAATTCCATGACCAGATTCAAACAGATCATCGGTCGAGGTACGCGAATTCGGGAGAAGGATCAAAAGCTCTTCTTCGTGGTCATGGATTTCAGAAATGTATCTCGCCTCTTTGCCGACCCTGCCTGGGATGGTCCCATTGAACAGGTCGATGGTTTTGGCAAGGGTGACGGGTCTTCTCCTGACCCCAAACCCAATCCCAAGCCTGATCCACCGCCAGAACCTCCTGATCCCAAGTACAAGCCTTTCGTGGATGCCAACGGATGCAAGGTCGTGATCATCCAGAAGACCGTTTCCATTTATGATGCTGAAGGCAAGCTGCTCAAGCAGGTGGACATCATCGACTACACCAGGGATAAAGTCCTCGGCTATTACCCCTCTCTTTCCAACTTCATTTCGAAGTGGTCGGAAGAAGAGAAGACGGCAGCCATCCGTGATTTGCTTCTGCAAAAATGCGGAATCAGTCTGGAGGACCTGAAGAAGGAGATGAACATGCCGGAGGTCGATGATTTCGACCTGATCTGCCACATCGCTTACGACCAGAAGCCTCTGACACGGCGTGAACGTGCGGAGAATGTCAGGAAGCGTGACTGTCTCTCCAAGTATGGACCTGATGCACGAAAAGTTCTGGACGCTCTCCTGGACTACTACGCCAACTACGGCATCTACGACATGACGCCCATGCAGGTCCTCACGCTCGAACCGTTCAACAAAATGGGCTCGGTATCGAAAATCGTTCAGTTCTTTGGCGGCAAGAACGCGTATGTCGCCGCCGTGCACGAGCTGGAACACGAACTTTATACCTTCGCAGGATAACCCATGAGCAATATTTCTTCCTTTGTCAAACGCGTCCGTCAAATCATGTGGAACGATGCCGGCATCAACGGCGATGCACAGCGTATCGAACAACTCGCATGGATGCTCTTCCTGAAAGTTTACGATTCGAAGGAAAAGGACTGGGAACTTGTCGATGACAACTACCGTTCCATTCTTCCGGAGAATTGCCGTTGGTGCAACTGGGCCCATGACGATAAAACCGGAAACGTGCTGACTGGCGACGCTCTCCTTGACTTCGTGAACAACACCCTCTTCAAGACACTGAAGACGCTTCCCGTTGACGCCAATACCCCTGTTCGGAAATCCATCGTGCAGACGACCTTCAAGGATGCCAACAATTACATGAAGGACGGTGTCCTGATGCGTCAGGTGATCAATACGATTGATGAACTTGACCTGGAGGATTACGAAGAACGTCATGCCTTCGGTGAGATATACGAGTCGATCCTTCGTGAAATCCAAAGCGCAGGCTCGGCTGGTGAATTCTACACGCCTCGTGCGGTAACGGATTTCATGGCGCAGATCATCAATCCCCAGATTGGAGAAAAGATGGCGGACTTCGCCTGTGGGACAGGAGGCTTCCTGACCAGTTGGCTGAAATATTTGAAGCCGAAGGTGAAGACCACTCTTGATCAGGCGCAGTACGACAGTTCCATTTACGGCATTGAGAAAAAACCGTTCCCCTACATGCTCTGCGTCACGAACATGCTTCTCCATGGCATCGACACCCCCCATATTGACTACGACAACTCCCTTACACGGGAGGTCCTGGATTATACGGACGAAGACTGTTTCAATGTGGTCCTCATGAATCCTCCCTATGGAGGACATGAGCTTGCTTCCGTAAAAAAGAAGTTCCCAACAGACCTGGCAAGCGGTGAAACCGCCGATCTGTTCATGGTCGTCATCATGTATCGTCTCAAGCAGAATGGGCGATGCGCCGTGATCCTGCCTGATGGTTTCCTTTTCAATACGGACAATACGAAGGTCGCCATCAAGAAAAAATTGCTCTCCGAGTTCAATCTTCACACGGTCATCCGAATGCCCGGCAGCGTTTTTTCTCCGTACACCTCCATCACCACGAACATCCTGTTCTTTGATCGGACTGGCTCAACGAAAGAGACCTGGTTCTATCGGCTTGATATGCCGGAAGGATACAAGCACTTCTCCAAGACCAACCCGATGAAGTTGGAGCATTTCAATCCTGCGCTGGAGTGGTGGAGCAATCGTCAGGAAATCGTCGTGGATGGGTACGACAAGGCGAAGAAGTATTCCGTTGAGGAAATCGCAGCACAGAACTACAATCTGGACCTCTGTAAATACCCGAACGAAGAAGAGGAGATACTGCCTCCACATGATCTAATTCTTCAGTACCAGGAGAAACGTGCAGCCCTGAATGCGGACATCGACCGGATTCTGGCAGGCATTTCCGACATCCTTGGGTTGGAACAGGAGAAGGACAATGAGTGAGCCTGCCGTTTCTACGTCGCTCTGCCGGATAATCCAGACAGCGTCTGGGAAATCGGGAGGTTTCCAGTTATGACGGCGCAGCAGCTGAAAAACTCCATCCTTCAGATGGCGGTGCAGGGGAAACTGGTTCCACAGGATCCCGCGGATGAACCTGCCTCCATCTTGCTGAAGAAGATTAAGGCGGAGAAAGATGCCCTGATCAAATCCGGTAAGATCAAACGGGATAAACATGAATCCATCATCACCCGTAACGAGAACGGACATTACATTGAGAAGAAGGATGGCAAGACCACCGACATCACAGACGAGATTCCTTTCGACATTCCTGAAACATGGGAGTGGGTCAATCTTATCAGCATTTTTAGATTTATAGATTATAGAGGAAAGACGCCCTCAAAGATCAGTAGCGGTGTACCTTTAATTACAGCAAAGAATGTTAAGAACGGCTTCATTTCTTATGTCCCGGCTGAGTTTATAAGCAAATCGGAATACGAAGACAGAAAAAGCAGGGGTGTATCAAAGAAAGGCGATATATTGTTTACGACAGAAGCTCCTTTGGGAAATGTGGCGATTGCAGATGTTGATACATACAGTGCAGGGCAAAGAATTATTACATTCCAACAATATGGGGAAAATGCATTGTTTATCAATCATTTATTCATGTTTTTCATGTTATCCCCATATTTTAAAAAAGAATTGGAAGAAAATCAAACAGGAACAACCGTTGCCGGAATAAAGGCTGAGAAATTAAAGCAAATGCATCTTCCTCTCCCTCCTTTGGCGGAGCAGAAGCGCATCGTCGCCAAGATTGAGGAACTGCTTCCCCATTTGGCGGAGTATGACCATGCGGAAACGGAAGTACGGAAGCTGAATGAAGAGTTCCCTGACATGCTGAAGAAGTCCATCCTGCAATCGGCAATCCAGGGAAAGCTTGTCGCGCAAGATCCGACCGATGAACCGGCATCTGAACTCCTGAAACGCATCAAGGCCGAAAAGAACGCTCTCATCAAGTCCGGCAAACTAAAGCGAGACAAACACGAATCTGTCATTGCCCGTGATGAAGACGGACACTATATCGAAAAGAAAGACGGCAGGACTACCGACATCACCGATGAGATACCCTTCGATATTCCCGATTCCTGGGAATGGGTGAGACTGTCAAGCATTTGCGATTATGGGACATGCCAAAGCGTAGAAGCGAATAAAATATCTGAAAGCGCATGGCTTCTTGAATTGGAAGACATTGAAAAAGACTCAGGAAAGCTGTTACAGCGAGTCTTGAAGAAAGATCGTCCATCCGTGAGCACCAAGCATATGTTCAAGGCAGGTTACGTCCTCTACAGCAAGCTTAGAACATACTTAAACAAGGTTCTTGTCGCCGACATGGATGGCTTCTGCACTTCAGAGATTATTCCGTTGGATTTTGGTAATAGTATCTTTCCGGAATATGCAAGAACAGTCTTAATGTCCAATATGTTTTTGACATATACTGCTCAGTGCTGCTATGGGGTCAAGATGCCAAGACTGGGAACGAATGACGGTCGCAAAGCTTTGTTTCCACTTCCGCCACTCCCAGAACAGAAACGGATCGTAAAAAAACTGGAAATAATCTTTCTCGCCATGGAAGGCGGGAAAGGTATGTTTGAGCACTAATGCAAAAAGAATTTGATTGTTAAGAAAAGAAGATCAGCTGATGCTAACAGTTCCTTCCGAAAAAGTCCTTGTTAGCACCAGCGGCAATAGGTTGATCTTCAAAGGGCGAACATGAAGCTCGCCAAAGAATAGCATTATGTTATCTACTATACTCCATACAATTAATTCGTTATATTGCCAAAGAATAATCAATCATCAACAAAATTAACAGTTACTCATTCTCTTTCTTATTTCTCCCTTTGGGTCTTGATGAGAAAAAAGTTTTACCTCTCACGTTTTCCTTCTGGTCTTTCTTTGCCAGATAACTGACCTGTCGTTGAGCCTCCTGAAAGTTGGTCGGATCGGGATCGTCCCTCTTGACCATGATGCCGTTCCTGTGTCCTTTGTCGCAATAATCAATAAGTCCAGTAGCATCGTACTCCGAGCCAATAACTCGTTGATGAACAGCTTCCGCTTCCTTAAAGCGTTCATAGGTCTTCCAGGTCTTCTGTCCGTTCAGGAACCAAGCCTCGTGGTAATGAATCCCCTCTTTTGATCCCATTTCACGAGCAGCAACGTAGGCTGGATCATAACCTGCATTCTTCCATTTTTCCCGAAGTCTTTGATTAAAAGTCTTGATCTTCTCTTGAGCCATTTCATCATTGGGAAAATGGATATCCATTCGCATAACGAAGACTTTGCTGTGTCGTTCTAAAGAATCGTTCAGTATTCTGTTGCATTTTGTAAGGATCCTGTCGTCCATGGGAATGGGTAGCACATTAGGTTCTGGTTGTTCTTTCATGGTTGTTCTCCATAGTGTTATATGTTTTTGGTAGAATATAGTATTGACATAAAGTCCATAGTCGATAGTTGATAAAGTCTGTAAGACAATGTTCCGTTCTTATCTTAACAGACACTCTCTCTGGATGGAAGAGTCATAGAAGAGTATAGATAAAGAATAGAGGGGATTTAGTTAGGCTATATAAGTATTACCTATTATCCTATCTAATTATACCCGAGAATCTATCCTGTCTGTCCATCGAGAGAATGGGGAGAACGGTTCTTTTCTTGCATACAATAATCGTGATATATTTTTTTATCTTGAACGGGATTGGTTATGTTATGCATAAATTTATAACCAAAAAAGGAGGGTTTATGATAACCAGCACGATACAGCACGAATCCATTAACAGTATCATTGAGTGGTTCCTAAACCGTTTTGGGAAAGCCAGGACAGCCTTATATGCGTTCCCCTATATTGAAAACAACAATAGCTTTACAACGTATCTCAATTCGCTTATGGCTTCTCTGAGGCGAATCGGGTATTATCCCATGTATGCCTGGAGCTACGATTCATCACGTGATCGTCACAACCTGCTTCTGATTGTCAGCGGTTATTGCCGGAATGACATGAACGATATTACCGAAACAGCCCAACGCATCTGGAAACTCTATTCGCCATTCCAAATTGAGTTCATAGCAGAGATGCCGCTTGAAATCGACACGATAGATTCTGATAAAATGCGGCTTTTCTGTACGATGAATGAAATGGATTTTGTTCCTTCGGTTCCGCAAAGGCTTTTACCGGCACATCAGCGCAATTTTGCATGTTCAAGGTTGATTTAGAAGCATCCAATACGGAAAAATGATGGTTTTTTGCCTCAAAAAGCCGTTTTTTCTTCTCTTTTTGACCGTTTTTGCTAAAAAAACGACAGGAATCCCCTCTAAAAATGCTGTTCGTCTTTTTACGGATATATATTCCTTCATTGAACAAATTGGTTTGTTTTTTACATCACCCAAACACATGGAGGAATCATGCAAATCCCAATCAACAAAAACTCGTTGGCCGGAGCCCTGTTGGCTCTGGGAAAACTGGTCTCCCGGACGTCTTTGATCAAGACGTATCAGGGGATCGAGATCGAAGGCAAAGCGAACATGCTTTACTTCAGAACCCGCAACATGGTCGAACAGATCGAATTCCGACTGTTCGCCGATCTGGAAGACGATTTTTCGGCAATTCTTGTGGAGTTCGAACAGTTCCGTCAGGCTGTCCGCAGCTGCAAGAACAAAACGCTGAAGCTGGAGATCGACTGCGGTGAGATCTTCATCGACGATGTGAAGCTCGCGCCTATCAAAGGTCACTTCCCGGCGAAGGAGCAAATCCCGGATCAGGACATCTGCGTCACGGAATTGCCTGCCGATACATTTTCCGCGCTGTCGTTGCTTGCTCCGATCACTGATCAGAACACGGATATCCGGAAGAGTGCTATTCAGAAAGCAATCAGCGGAATCAACATCAGCGGATATGGCTTCACCGCCACCAACGGCAAGGAGCTGTCGAATATCCCGCTCAAGCTTGAAACGCATGGAAGCGTCACGATTCCGTTCCCTCTTGCCCTGCTTGCGACCAAAGCTTTTGGAGAAACCGGTCGTCTCTCGACCTGGCAGAAAGATGAGGACACGTATTTCGAACTTACCCTCGGTTGCTGGACGTGGAGCGCAAAAGCAATCCGGGAAAACTATCCGAACTGGATGCGAGTCGTACCCGAACGAACGGCTGCAACGCATTATGTGAGCATTCAGGACGACAGGGCCGAACGGCTGGTGCGCTACCTGAAGAGCATCCCGGACGACAAGAAACACAACAATGCTGTCAAGCTGAGCCGACTTCCTGAAGTCCCGGATAACCTGCATCTCGAAAGCTCAAACGGAATGCTGTTCAGTATCCTCGTTGAATTCGATGACAAATGGGATGATCTGAGTTTCATGGTCAGGAAAGATTATCTTACGAGACGGCCTTGACATACACGGTATTCGTGCTATATTAGGTATGTCGGGTGGTTAGGAGAGCTAGTCGCGTTGACCAGCTCGCTGCCTGACGGCACATTGACACTCGAACAACGCACCGTTTCTTCGCATGGTTCCTACTGGGAGGCACCATTGTTCCACCTCAGAAGACTTTCCCCTTTTTCTTCCCCGTGGAACGGCAAAAAAGCCCGGTTTTACCCCATGTTTCATTCCTCGCAAAGGAAAGGGACCTACTGCTATAAACCTCTATGAAAGAAACGGCAACAAGGAAAATCCCCTCCTTTTGAGCTTGTGCCGTACCTTTGGGCTTTCCACTCCGGGTGCACCATTTTTGACCTCAAAATCACCATTTTTCACACATCGTGAAACATGGTGATTTTTTATGTTTTCCGACTCGAATCATGGAAAAAACGGGGAAAAGGCGGTGTCTTTTTTCGAAAACGATTGATCCGGAAAGATTTTGTCAGGTTGATAAACGGAGCATTTATTTGCCGGAGGTATGGCGCGGATCCAGGGCGTCGCGCAGCGCGTCTCCGGTCATGTTGAGCGCGAGCACGAGCACGAACATGAATCCCGTTGCGGCGGCGATCTCCCACCACGCGCCGCGCCAGAAAAGCGACTGGCCGTTGGAGATCATCAGTCCCCAGCTCGGTTCGAACTTCACGCCAAGCCCGAGATAGCTCACGATCACCTCGGTCATCACCGCGGACGCGAACCGCATGGTGAAGTATACGATCACGAGGTGCATCAGGTTCGGCAGGATATGGCGGAACATGATCCCGCAGTCGGACACGCCGAGCGAACGGGCGGCGGTCACATAGGGGCGCGTCTTCAGCCGGAGCGTTTCCGCGCGCACCACGCGGCAGAGCTGCACCCAGCCGGTGAGGCCAATCCCGAGGTAGACGGCCATCATGCCCGGCTCCGTGTTCATGGCGCGGCTGAACGCCTGAAACGCGGCTTCCAGCGGGGCGCTGAGGAATCCCTTCGAAACGAGCAGGGCGAACGCCAGAATGAACAGCAGCGACGGGATGGATGCGAACGTGCTGTAGATCCAGAGGACGACTGCATCCGTCCTGCCTCCGTAATACCCGCCGATCAGCCCCAGCGCGACGCCGACCACCGACGAGATCAGCGACGCCACAATGCCGACTTTCACGGCAGTGCGCGTGGCGAAGACCGCCCGCAGAAGCACGTCGCGGCCGAGGTAGTCGGTCCCGAGAATGTGTCCCCTCATCGGAGCGTGGTTGCGGAGTTCTGGGTTCTGAACTTGATAAATGGGGGTCGCGCCGGTTTTGTGGCAATAAATGGCGTAACACTCCGAGCCGAGCGCGAACATGAAAAACAGCGCGCAGATCAGGATCGGCACGCGGGCGTAACGGATCGCCCAGAGGCGCGACCATGCGCCGGGCTTGCGGCGGACTTCGTTTTCCTCCGGATGAATGACTTCTTCGCTCATGGCCGTTTATCCTTTTCCGTGTTCGCTTCCTGTTCGCGTTTCATTCGGGCAAGAAGCACCTGCAGAAGTCCGATCTCCGCCGGGGTCATGCCGTCGATGCGCGATGCCTGCGCGAGCGTGGCGGGCCGGATGCGCGCGAGTTTGAGGCGGGTCTCATTTTTGAGGCCGGGGAGTGTTGCGTAATCAAGCTCGGCAGGAATCGTCCATGCCTCCAGCCCGTGCAGATGCCGGATGGAGTCCTCCTCCTGCCTCAAATACCCTTCGTAATGCGCCTGCACCGCGAGTTCGCGGAGCACGCGGCGGTCGGTGCGGTCGTTCAGGTCCAGGCTGATCAGCTCCGGGCTGAACGGCAGTTCATTCAGATTCAGGTCGCCCTGCGCGATGCGGAGACGTTCCCACGCGGTCCCGCCTCCGGGCATGGAGGCCGCGTGTGCGGCGGCTTCGAGTTCGCGCAGACGGTTTTCGTAGTGCGTGAACTTGTCGAAATCGGCATCGGAAAGCAATCCGAGATCGTGGGCTTTCCGGCACAGCCTGAGGTCGGCGTTGTCCTGCCGCAGCCTCAAGCGGTATTCCGCGCGGCTGGTGAACATCCGGTACGGCTCTTTGATTTCCTTGGTCACCAGATCGTCCGCCATCACGCCCAGATACGCCTCGTCCCGCCCGAATGCGACGCCGTCCAAACCGCCGGCGAACCGCGCTGCGTTCAGCCCTGCTGCAAGGCCCTGCGCGGCGGCCTCCTCGTACCCGCTCGTTCCGTTGATCTGTCCGGCATGGTACAGGCCCTTCCAGGCACGCACGGCGAACGTGCGGTCCATCTGGGCGGGTTCGACGTAGTCGTATTCGATGGCGTAGGCGTAGCGCAGGAACCGGACGTGCTCGAGGCCGGGGATGGAACGCAGCATGCCCTCCTGCACTTCGGGCGGCAGACTGGTCGAGATCCCGTTCACGTAGTATTCATCGGTCGCCTCGCCCTCGGGTTCCAGATAGATGAGGTGGCGTTCGTGGTCGGGGAAACGCACGACCTTGTCCTCGAACGAGGGGCAGTAGCGCGTGCCGATGCCCTCGATCAGGCCGTTGTACATCGGGGCTTTGTCGAGGTTGGCACGCACGAGGTCGGCCGTGGCGGATGTGGTCCAGGTGATGCGGCAGTCCAGGTCGTGTTCGCTCACCTGCGGTGTAATGTCCTCAATGCCGAAGTGCGAGAAATGCTCCTCCAGATCGGTGTCCGACGGCTGAACGTCCATGCGGCTGAAATCTACCGAGCTGCCGAGCACACGCGGCGGCGTGCCGGTTTTGAGGCGGCCCATCTTCAATCCGAGGTGGCCGCGGATGGCTTCCGGCAGCAGGTCCGATGCGGGATCGCCGGAACGTCCCCCGGAGAAATGCGTGAGGCCGTAGTGAAGCAGACCGTGCAGGAACGTCCCCGTTGCCACGACGACGGCTTTGCATTTGTATGTGTTTCCGAGGCGCGTGACGACCCCCGCGACGGCATCGCCGTCCGTAACGAAGTCAACCGCCTCCTCCTGACGGATCGTAAGGTTCGGCGTCAGCTCGAGCATGTGCTTCATCGCGCGCTGGTAGCAGGTCTTGTCGCATTGGGCACGCGGGGACCACACGGCGGGCCCTTTCGCCCGGTTGAGCATGCGGAACTGGATGGATGCGGCGTCGGCGATCTTTCCCATGAGGCCGCCGAGGGCGTCGATCTCGCGCACAAGGTGTCCTTTTGCGATGCCGCCGATGCACGGATTGCAGCTCATCTGCGCGATGTGGTCCAAGTTCATGGTGAGCATCAGGGTCGACGCGCCGAGCCGCGCGGAGGCCGCCGCGGCTTCACAGGCGGCATGTCCTCCGCCGATCACGATAACGTCAAACGAGTTTTCCATAGATCCCGGATCCGGTTATAAAATACAGTTCGGCATACAATATACAGCGTATTCGGCGTTTTTTCATCTTTTTCATTCGATTTTTTTCGGTTTTTGTGCTATATTACCCCTGCGGACGGTGCAATTCCGCCCGCTTCATCACGTTCACGGCTCACCAAAGCTCCGAAGACATGAATCCGAAATCCGACGATACATCCACGCATGCCGCTTCCGGCAAGGCAAAACCGTTCTTCCCGCCCGGAAGCACCGGCGCAACCACCATGCGTCTCCGCGCCGAACTCCAGCACGAAGAGGCGAAACTCCGCATCTTCAAGATATTCATGGTGCTGTTCGTGCTCTGCGTGGGGGCGTTCCTCGTATACAGCGGGATTTCATACTACAGGGAATCGAAGGCGAAGGCAAAGTATCTCGCCTTAATAAAAAAAGCGATCGCCATCAAGGAAAAAGTACTTGACGAAAATTCCACAGCGTCTTCGTACGTTCGTGCGCGTTTGCTCGTCGAACTTATCGATCTCCGCACTGAGGATCTGATGCCGCTTCTGCCGCGTGAGGAACTCAAAAACGCTGAACAGGCCAACCGCCGAAACGAGGAGGAAATCGCCAGGTTGGCAAAGGTGTCGCTGCCTGCCGCACCGGAACAGCCCGGCGAGGCCTTCATCGTACCGTCGGCGCACCTCGACATGATCGGAATCCCGGCCGGCAAGTTCAGGATGGGCGGATCGATGGACAACGAAATGCCGGTCCGCGAGGTCGCGATCACGCATCCCTTCTGGATCGCCCGAACCGAGGTCACGAACCGCCAGATCCAGATGCTGATCCCCGGCTTCAACTCGCTCAAATGGGGCGATTTCCGCCTCAATCTGCCGTCGCAACCCGCCGTCCGCGTGCGCTGGGACCAGGCCGTCATGTACTGCCGCAAACTCACCGAGCTCGAACGCGCCGCCGGTCGACTGCCGTCCGGATACGAATACCGCCTGCCGACCGAGGCCGAATGGGAATACGCCTGCCGCGCCGGGACGTCGACCGATTACTACTGGGGGAAGGAATTCGGGAACGAAGGCGCGAAGTATGCGAACGGGCTGGATTACAAATCGGCGGAACGCTTCCAGTGGCGTCTGCCGCCGGTCGCCGGAGCCGCGGACGACGACGGACACCGTGTCGCCGCGCCCGCCGGGAGTTTTCAGCCGAACGCCTGGGGGCTTTACGATATGTCCGGCAACGCCGCCGAATGGTGTTATGACTGGTACGACCCGAAGGCGTATTCCGACCCGGAAATGGCAGGGCCTGACCCCGTCAAACGCGACCCGGTCAGCGTCGGGTTCACGCGGTATCGTCCGTTTGACGCGGGGACATGGACCACCGAGACGGCGTGCCGTGTGATCCGCGGCGGCGACTGGGGCATGGACCCGAAGAAACTGCGTTCGGCATACCGTTTTTTCATGCCGCCGAACGAAAGCGACACGGCGGTCGGCTTCCGGCCTGTTCTGGCACGGGAAATCCGCTGAAAATCAAAGAATTGACAGTCTATCCGTCATTTTTCTCCGTCAAACCGTCAAATTCGATGGATAGAACGGCAACTCCCTTGTTCCAAGACGATTAACTATAATAGACAAGTCAGTTGTTCAAATCAAGCCTTGACGGGTCATTCCGGTGCGCGTATACGCTTTGTGCGATGCCAAGATAACACAGCATTGCCACAAGGAAAGTGCCGCCGTAACTGATGAACGGCAGCGGCAGTCCGGTCACGGGGACCAGACGGATGCACATGCCGATGTTGATGAAGACGTGCGTCATGAGGATGGCCGCGATGCCGACGCACAGATACCGTCCGAAGAGGTCGGACGCCAGCAGCGCCGTCCGCAGGATGGAGAACAGCAGCAATCCGTAAAGCAGGATCAGGGAGAACGTGCCGGCAAATCCGGTTTCCTCGGCAATGACAGGGAAGATGAAGTCGGAGTCGGCGACTTTCGGCGGCAGGTACCCGAGCATGGTATGCGTGCCCTGGCGGTAGCCTTTGCCTGTCATGCCGCCCGTACCGACCGCGATCTCCGACTGGATTACGTTCCAGCCGCCGCCGTAACGGTCGTCTTCGGGATTTATGAACATGGCGATGCGCTTCTTCTGGTAGTTTTTCAGGAGCGGGCTGTTGTATGCGACAAGAGGCCCTCCGATGCAGAACACCGCGATGACAGCGATGTAGATCCAGCGCAAATTGGCGGCAAACAGGATGGCGGCAGTGAGCGGGATCAGGACGATGGCGGTCCCCAGGTCGGGCTCTTTATAGATCAGGAAGAACGGCAGTGCGGTCAGGATCCCGACCAGCCCGAGCCACCATATCTTATTGATGTTGATACGTTTCAGCGAAGCCAGCCACGCGACGGCGAACAGCACGGCCATCTTGCCGAGTTCGGACGGCTGGAGGCTGACCGGGCCGATGTCGATCCAGCGCCGGGTGTTGTTGCGGACCGGACCGAACAACAGCACGAGGACAAGTATGGCGACCACGGCCGGATAGAACAGCACGGAGGACAGTCCGATCCAGCGGTAGTCCATCATGATGAAGGTGAACCAGAGCGCCAGACCGACCGCCAGATAAACGCACTGGCGGCTGAAGAGTTCGACGTGATGTCCTCCGACCTGCTGGCCGGTGCTGTGGACGAAACACATGCCAATGGTCAGAAGAAGCGCCAGCGGAATGATCTGCATGAGGTCGAACCGCGCGAAGAAACGACCGATCGCGGCACGCAGGATCTGCGCGTTCGTTTCCTCGTTTTTCTGCTGCTTGTACTCGGTCCCGGATAGCCGGCGCCGTTTCTTCTTCTTTTCCGCCATGACGCCCCTCCTGCGGTATCGTCACCCTGCCGGCGCGCGGATCAGACGCGGAAGGTCTGATTGCGGTCGGGACCGACGGACACGATGCCGATCTTCGAGCCGGTGAGCTCGGCGATGCGCTTCAGATAGTTCTGCGCGTTGACGGGGAGGCTGTTCCAGTCGAGGATGCCGGTCGTGGAGGTCTCCCAGCCGGGCATGGTCTCGTAGACGGGCTCGACGCGGGCGAGGTCGTAGACGTCCTCGGGAAACGTGGTGACGGTCTTGTCGCCGATCTTATATGCGGTGCAGATTTTGATCTCTTTGAGCTTGTCGAGCACGTCCAGCTTCGTGATGGCGAGGAAATCCACGCCGTTCACCATGCAGCTGTGACGGCACGCGACGGCGTCCAGCCAGCCGCAGCGGCGCGGACGGCCCGTGGTTGCGCCGAATTCGCCGCCCTGGGAGCGCAGGAACTCGCCCTGCTCGTCGAAAAGCTCGGTCGGGAACGGGCCTTCGCCGACGCGCGTGGAATAGGCTTTCAGGACGCCCCAGACCTCGGTGATGGCACGCGGAGGCAGGCCGGTGCCGGTGCATGCGCCGCCGCTGGTGGTGTTGCTGCTGGTCACGTAGGGGTACGTGCCATGGTCGATGTCGAGGAACGCGCCCTGCGCGCCTTCGAGCAGGACATGCACGCCGTTTGCGTTGGCTTCGTTGATCGTGACCACGGTGTCGGCGAGGTGCGGGACCAGGACTTCGCGCGCGGCGAGGACTTCCTTCCACGCGGCTTCGACGTCGAGCTGGACGCCGCCCATCGGGACGTATTCGCGGTTGTACGCTTCGGCGTTGTCGCGGAAATGCTTCTCGAAGCGGGCCAGGTCGCGCATTTCGCCGCCGCGGATGCCGGTGCGGTCGGCCTTGGAGGAGTACGTCGGGCCGATGCCGCGCTTGGTGGTGCCGATCTTCTTGTCGCCCTTCGCGGAATCCTCCTTGAAGCCGTCGATGAGCTTGTGCCACGGCATGATCAGGTGGCAGCGCGTACTGAGCTGGATTCCGGAGACGTCGATGTCGCGGGATTTGAGCATGTTCATTTCCTTCACAAGCTCGACAGGGTCGACCACCACGCCGTTCGCGATCACGCACGGCACGCCGGAGCGCAGGATGCCGGACGGGATCAGGTGGAGCACGAAATGCTGTCCGTTGATCTCAACCGTGTGGCCGGCGTTGTTGCCGCCCTGGAAACGGACCACCATTCCCGCGTCTTTCGTTAAAACATCAATGATTTTACCCTTGCCTTCATCGCCCCACTGGACGCCGACGAGCACGCTGACTGACATGTTGACTGGTTCCTTATGTAAGAAGTATCGTGTTAAGACATAAACAAATAAATATACTACAGTTCCCCCGCAAATGCAAACTTTTCCGCGAAAAAACAGCGGAAAGACGGGGCGGGGAAGTGCAGTCAGGTCGAGATCACTCCGACGGGGCGTAGAGCGTCCAGACGCCCGATTCCATGACCGGACGCCGGAATCCCTTGAGCGGATGTTTCCTGATGTCGCGTTTCGTGCCGACGAGGTAATGCGGACGTGACGCCGCCTCGCTCGCCTCTGCGTCTTCATTGGGGTGCCGGATCACGCGGTCGCCAAGGTAGAAATACGCGGAGTACGGCACTTTCCGGTAAAAGTAGAAATACCCGTCCGGAACGGTCGCGTCGATATCCTCGAAGAAATCGCCCGGCATCTTGTTGACCCAATGGTTTCCGACGATCCAAAGCGAGGCGAACACCATGCCGGTCACGCACCAGACCAAAGGAAGCCCCGCCCGGAGCGCCATCCGGAATTTCTCTTTTTCCGCGTAGCCCCAGGCGGTCATGCGGTCCGCCAGCCAGACGGAGAAGAACGGCACGGTCGGGAGCACGTAGGTGATCAGTACGCGGCTCGTGAGGCACCAGAAGAGCGTGATGAAGAGGAATCCGAGCAGCGGCAGGTCGTCCGCGAGGGCCTGTTTCCGCAGTGCTCCCGCCAGTTTGCCGCGACCCGCCCGCGAGAAAACCGGAATCAGGATCAGCAGCACGCCTGGCAGGTTCGAGATCAGGAACCACAGGAACGCCATTCCGCGGAAGAACTCGCGTCCCGCGCCGTACTGGTCGCCGTAATCCTTGAACAGGAACCGCTTGAAATTCTCGTTCACGAAGAAATAATACAGGAAATCCGGGTTTTCCCGCTGCATCAGGATATACCACGGCGCGGCAATCAGAAAGAATACGGCGAACCCGATGAGCCACGCGTGATGCTTGAGGTCGCTCCAGCGGTTCCCGAGCAGCACGAAGAGGAAGACCGGAACGCCCGCCATGACCAGCGCGACCGGCCCCTTTACAAGCATCCCGAGCGCGAGCGCGGCGAAGAACCCGATACTCGCGAACTTTTTGTTGCGGGGAATGGTCTCATGGTCGAACAGCATGTAGGCGAACACGGCCGAGCACACGCAGAACGCCAGCGCCATATCCGTCATGCACATCCCGGCGTACATGAAGAACACCGGACTGGCGAGCGTGAGCAATACGGCCAGTTTCGCGACGTTTTTGTCCTTGATCCGGCGGATCGCGCCGTACATGACTGCCAACAGGCCCGCTGCGAAGAGCGTCGACGGCAGGCGCACAGCAAAGAGGTCGATGCCGAAGATGTGGCAGGCGACCGCTCCGGCTTGGAAGAACAGTGGCGGTTTCCCCTCGAAATTCATCAGGACGCCGTCGTGGATGAGCTTCGGTTCCAGGAAATTGTTGGTTTCCGTCATGAGTTTGCAGATCAGGGCGTACCGCGCCTCCGAGGGATCCATGAGCGGCACGACGACATTCAGAAGGAGCCTGAGCAGGACAAGCGCCCACAGGAGCAAGAGAAACTGTTTCCGGCCGAAAAGCGGACCGGAACCACTGGATTTTGAGCTCATGGTATTATTTCTCCTTCTTGTCTTCGGTTGTATCTTCGATCACGGGGATCGGTTCCACGCCCAGCGTTTCCCACGCCCCGCCCGCATCGTCCTCGAGCTCCTCCGCCGTGTCGACATTCCGCCACTGTTCCAGCTCGGCGTCGCTCAATCCTCCCTTCTGCTTGCCGGACAGGATCTCCAGCACCCACGGCTGGCGTTTGGACAGCAGGTCGCCGCGCGAGGAGAGCAGGACCACTGTGTCGGACGAGATCGGCCATTCAAGCTCGATCCTGCCGTGTTTTTTTCCGCTGTAGAAGATGCGTGTCACCGGCTCGTTATCCTGAATCATCTTGCGATGGACCTTTCCGAGGCGAAGGTTTTTGTTGGACGCGATGAAGTTCTTGGCATGCCAGATGATGCTGTCGGTCTCCTCCTTCGTAAGCTTGTCGGCTTCAGTCGGCTCGAAGAACGGGTCGTAGACCTCCTCGGTCGAACGGCACGCGCTCAGGACGACGGTCAGTGACACGAAAAAAAAGATCAGGATTCGGAGTTTCATGGTTTTCTCCTGGATGTGGTGTTTTGAACAGGATAATGCTTCTGAAGGTATTTGCGCAGGGCGTTGCGGATGTCAACTTCCGGTACGGACTTCGGCGGCTTGACCGACTCCACAATCTGCTTGAGTTTCGGATAACGTCCGCCCGCGCCGTGTGCGTCATAGGTGTTGACCGCGACCTTGATGCGGCCCGTTTCGGGGATCGGTTTTCCCGTTTCGCCCAGCACGAGCGTGCCCTCAATGCCGTCCGGCGCGGTGAATCCCGTATACATCATGCAGTCCGCGGTTTTCTGCTTCGTTTCGAGCTCGTGCAGGATCGTCCGGATCTGGGCTGGCGTCAGGCTCCGCACTTCGATTGCGTCCGTATACGGCGCCAGCAGGAAAAGCTCGCGTTCGTTCAGCGTTCCCGGCGACACTTTGTAGTTCGAGAGCGTCCCCGAGAACGCCGCATCCGCTCCGGTCGCCTCCGCCATGGCCAGACAGATCAGCTCCGCCAGTCGGTTCGGCTTCAAACCGTTTTTCATCGGTTCCAGCTCGAAATCGAGCTTCGCGACGGGTTTGCGTCCGGCTTCGACGGCCTGTTTCCGAATCGGATCGAGAATCGGGAGCAATTTCTTCGATTCCGGCTGCTCCTTGCCCTCGATGATCTTTGAGGTTACGGACAGGACTTTGTCACCCTTTGCGGCGGGATCGACCTCGACCGTGATCCGTACGCATCCGGCTCCGAGCGGCGGCGCCTGCACGAACCACGCGCCCGGATACAGCCGTTTACCCGGTTCCGTCTGGTGCGAATGACCCGCCAGGATCAGGTCGATCTGCGGAAACTGCGCGGACAGAGACGCCATGCTGCGGAGTTTGCCGTCCGGATTGAGGCGGCCCGCGATGAACTCGCCCAGGTGAATGGCGAGCACGATCACGTCCGGTTTCGAAGCCATGACCTCCGGCATCACGCGTTCGAGCGCGGCGTCCGGCGATTCCAGTTCAAGCCCGGTCAATTTTCCCGGTTCGATCCAAAGCCCGAGATACGGCGGCACGATGCCGACGACGGCGATCTTCACGCCCTGCCGCTCGAACATCTTCCATGCCGTGGTTTTCATCGGAAATGCGTTCGACTTCATGTTGGCCGCAAGCGACGCCCCCCGGAAACTTCCGATCCGTTTTGCGAGCGTCTCCACGCCGTAGTCGAAATCGTGGTTGCCCGGTACCCAGATGTCGCATCCCGCCGCGTTCAGCCCCTCCATCATGGACGCGCCGTCGTCGATCGCAGACGAAAACGACCCCTGCGTGAGGTCACCGCAGTCGATCCACAGGTCGGGCATGATGCGTTCGGCGATCCCGGCGATCTGGAGCAGTCCCGGACTTTTTTCGTCTCCGATGGCCCCGTGGATGTCGGTCGTCTGAAGGATCGTAAGTCTTTTCGGCGCAGCGTCCAATGCCGGATGAAACACGCCGGAGAGAACGATCAGAAGGAGGATGGCGAGAATCTTATGCAACGTCGGATCCTTGTTTATACGGCGGGTTGAACAGCGGCGAATATGCGCGGGCGCGAAAATACATCACCTAATAACATATCTCTCATGCACGCATTTTTCAACCCGGACTGCATGCTTTTTTACGAATTATGACTTTCTCCGAAAAAGACCGGGGCGTTTTCGCGAAATATTGATTAATTGTCTTGTGCCGATGCTTCTGTTTTATTATCAGTGAAACCGCGTGTCTCGTTTCGGATGGAGCATGTACAAAAAGAGCCGGAAAAATGCCAAAAACGAAGAAAAATGATTTAAAACCTAAAAAAATAGCCCGCTTTCCCTAAAAAAAAACATTAGGAACTACGAAAAGCTCTTGATTTTTCCATGCGCAGTGCTACATTTATAGAAAATCGTGCCCGGGTGGCGAAATGGCAGACGCAACAGACTTAAAATCTGTCGGGCAACCATGCGGGTTCGAGTCCCGCCCCGGGCATTTGCCTTTTTGACGGAAAAAACACGAAAAAAACAAACGGAAAGAACAAAAAATCGCGAAAAAAGCTCCAAAAAACAGCTTTTTTTTGGCGGCGTACACAATAAAACGCAAAAAGGTTTCGTTATTGTGTAGCGATGTCTCGCACTACAACTAACAAAACAAATACACTTTGAAAGGAACGGAACTATGAACAAGATGACAGTTGCTATCCTGGCGCTGGCCCTTACGGGCAGTGTTGCATTTGCGCAAGGTCAGGGTGCCGGCGGCGCGGGCCGCGGCGGTGCCCGTGGCAATCGCGGCGGCGCAGGCCGTGGCGGTGCCGGGGGTGCGGC
>CACYHQ010000001.1 GCA_902774245.1 uncultured bacterium | reverse complement strand
CGTGCCGTTCGGCATCGTGGACCTCTCGCTCGCGCCCACGCCCGCCATCGGCGACTCGGTCGCGTACATCCTGGAGTCCATGGGGCTGGAACAGTGCGGCGCATGCGGCACGACCGCCGCGCTCGCGCTCCTCAACGACGCCGTGAAAAAGGGCGGCGTGATGGCCTCCTCGCAGGTCGGCGGCCTCTCCGGCGCGTTCATCCCCGTGTCCGAGGACGCCGGCATGATCGCCGCCGCGCGGTCCGGCGCGCTCCGCCTCGAAAAGCTCGAAGCCATGACCGCCGTGTGCTCCGTCGGGCTCGACATGATCGCGATCCCCGGCGACACGTCCGCCGAGGTCATTTCCGGCATCATCGCCGACGAGATCGCGATCGGCGTGGTGAACACGAAGACAACCGCTGTCCGCGTGATCCCCGCGATCGGCTGCAAAGTCGGCGACACCGTCAATTTCGGCGGCCTGCTCGGCGAAGCGCCCGTCATGCCCGTGAACACGCTTTCCCCGGCGAAATTCATCGCGCGCGGCGGCCGTATCCCGGCTCCGATCCACAGCCTCAAGAACTGAGCCGATTCAGCATTTGTTCTGACAAAGGAAGCACCCCGTCCCGCGAGCAGTGCGGAAACGGGGTGCGTTTTTGTACGTGAGGATCGAACGTATTTTTACTTCGTGCCGAACTCGATCCGGTAGGACGCGGAACCGTCCTGATGGTCGTCGAGCTCAAGCCGGGCGAAATCATCGGCGGGCAGCAGCGTGACCGTGCCGCGCGCCTGCTTCCGTATGATCCGGGCGGGGACCGCGGCGCTGTCCAGCATAAGCGGCTGCGTCAGGTCGCCCCACGGTTTCCCGTTGACCTTCACGCCGGTCGGATACTCGCCGTCCTTGTGGGAATACGCGATCATGTTGTTCGTGAACAGGAACACGCCGCGCCCTTCGAACGTGCCTTCCAGGACCATGACGCCCGACTCGGCGGGCTGCGCCGCTTGTTGTGCTTCGGAGTCTGTTTCGGGTTTGGTTTCGGGTTTCGTTTCAGATTCTGTTTCGGTCGTCTGCGCCTCTGTCCGGGGCTTCGCCGTCTGTGTCGCCGTTGCGGGCTTTGTTCTGGCGGGCACCTCTTTCACGGTCTTATCGACGGATCCCTCCGGCAGCTCCAGGGGCTCCTTCACCCCGGACGGCTGGAACAGGATGATCCGGTAACAGGCGGCCGCTCCCTGCTGATCGTAGATCGTGACCGTGACGCCGTCGTCCGTACGGGTCATGCTTTTCTGTCCGCGTCCCTCGCAGGCGAACTTCGTCGCGGCGGGATCCGGCGTGAAGCCCAGCTCGAACGGCCTGGACAGGTCGGTCCACGGCTCCCCGTTGACCGTGACGTCGTACGGCGCCTTGAAGGACTTGTGCTGGAGAACGACCTTGCCGTCCCGGAAGACAAACGCGTCCTCGCCGTCGATCCAGCCCTCCAGGATCACGGAGATCTGCCCATCGACTTTTGCTGCTGCGGATTCGCCTCGCTGTGTCGCGGATGCCGGTTTCGCGGTGGTGGTCACCTGCCGCGGAATGGTCTGATCGGCGGGCTTGGCGCCGGGCACGGTGGTCCGGGCGGGACCTTCCACGGGCGGGCCGAACCCGCCGTTGGAACGCTGCTGGAACGGCGGCATGCCGAAGCCCGGGAACGGCATTCCTTCGAACGACGGCGTGACCGGTCCGTCCGCCTCCGTGGCTTCCACGCCGGGATCGTTGATGCGGCCCGCGAAGAGGATCAGCCCGGTCTGGTTGTCGCGGATCAGCACGAGGTACGGACGGTCGGCGCGGAAGATGTTGACCGGGGGCGGCTGGGGATTGATGCCGCCGCCCATGCCGCCCATGATGATCGCGGTGGCGGCCGCCGCCTGCGTCTTTTCCTCGTCCATCTTCAGCGCGGTCTTGTGGATCACCTTTTCAATCCAGATGTATTTCAGCCGTTCGGAACGCTGCGCTATCCCGAAGAAATCCGCCTTCTTATCGTCAAACGGCGTCTCCATGCCGAGTTCCCCGAGGGCGTCCTTGAGGCTGTATTTGCAGGTCAGGTCGACGATCGGAAGCCAGAGGCGCGTTTCGTATGGCGAGCGGTTTTCGAGCCAGTCGTCGAGCTTTTCCCCGATCTTCGAAATGATGTTGTTCATCGCGGCTTCCCCGCGGTCCGCGCCGGGCTGGATCGGCATCAGGGCAACGAGATCGAACCGCGGATCCTCGTACGGCAGGACCACCGCGTGGACATTGTCCTCCTCGTTGGAGTAATACCCGATGTCGCGGCCCCGGCGGTACATCATCTTGACGCGCTTTTCCTTGCCGTCGAAATTGCGGAAGATCATGGGCTTGGTGTCGTCCTTCTTGAACGGAGTCTTCCATTTCGCCTCGAAAAACAGCGTGTTCAGCAGGATCATGAAGGATTTGTCCGAAATATCGGAGGGCGACAGCAAGTCCTTGATCATGTTTTTCGTGTGATCCTCGACATAAGCGTTGACCTTCGAAACGAGGGGGGCCGGCTTCTCGAAATCCTCCTTGTAGAACGTTCCGTCGTAATACTGTTCGATCATCTTGATGAACGACGGAAGGATCAGATCATCATATTTCTGTTCGTACCAGACTGAGTTCGATACCAGGACCTCAACCACTTTATTTGCCGCGTACTCCTGCGAAACCGCGTGGAAGAACTCGCCGCATTCCGCCGGATCGGCGGGGAGCCCCAGCGTGTCGCGGATCTCCTGCGCGGTCTTCCCGCTCGCGCCGCAGTAGACCAGCCCGAACGCGCTGTTGATGCTGTACGGTGAGATGAACGAGTTTTCCTTCGTGTCCTTCCCGCTGACCAGATTGAAAAGGTCGAATCCTTTGCGGTTCATGTTCGAGGCAACGGCTTTCTGATCCAAAACTGCATCGTCTGCGCGCGTTGTCAGAGGCAGGGCGGACAAGAGGGCCGTTGCGGCGCACGCGGCTGCGGCGAGTCCTCTGAGTTTGCGGGAAACGAACGCGGGACCGTCAAACAACGATGTCTTTTTCATGGCTTGCTCCTTGTTTGGATAGGTGAAACGTTTCAAAAAGCTATTTCTATGCTATTAGACGGCTGGGGGACCCGAAATCTTAGCGGTGTTTTAAGAAATCATCAAAAATAAACGAAAAAAAGTTTTCGGAGCATGAAAAAAGCGCGGTCCCGGTATCGGAAACCACGCTTGCGAATGATGCGGATGCTGCCGTCGGACTAGACGACGTAGAAGTCCGCGCCGAGCTTGGAGAAGTCGTCGACGAAGGACGGGTACGTGACGGCGATGGACTCCGCGGAGTCGATCAGGGTCGGCTCCTCCTCGTCCGCGCCGCAGGTCATGCCGGCGATGGCGAGCGACATCGCCACGCGGTGGTCGCGGAAACTGTCGACGTGGGCGGGCTTCAGCTTGCCGCCGGTGACCGCCATGCCGTCCTCGAATTCTTCTACCTGAATGCCCATCTTCCTGAGCTCGTGCGACATGACCGCGATGCGGTCGGTCTCCTTCAGGCGCGCCTGCGCGACATTTTTCAGCACGGTGATGCCGTCTGCGCACGCGGCCACGACGGCGAGGACCGGCAAGAGGTCGGGCGTGGCGTTCAGGTCGAGTTCGGCGGAGTGAAGCTTCACCGGGCCGGGCTTCACGCGGGCGAAACCAGGGCCGGTCTCGATGTTCGCGCCCATACGGCGGGCGAGATCGACGAACGCCTTGTCGCCCTGCGGATCGTTGAAATCGAGGTTGCGGATCAGGATGCCGCCGCCGGTCACGATCGCCGCCGCGAGCGGGAACGCCGCGGTGGAGAAGTCGCCGGGGATGGTCTCGTTGAACGGCTTGAACTGCTGGCCGCCGATCACGTGGAAACGCGTGTAGTTTTTGTTGTATTTCAGGTTGATGTTCTGGCGTTTCAGCCAGGCGAGCGTCATCTCGACGTACGGGACCTCGTTCAGGAACGGGACGTTCAGGATGGTGTCGCCCTCGGCGAGCGGGGCGGCGAGCAGAAGCGCGGAGAGATACTGCGAGGACGTGCCGTCGACGGACGTTTCGCCGCCGCGGATGGGCCCCGTGACCGTGAGCGGACAGTGCCCGCCGTCGGATTCGGTCTTCGCGCCGAGGTCGTTCAGGGCCGCCAGAAGCGGCTCCATCGGGCGTTTCTGAAGCGACTCGTCGCCGTCGAACGAGATCGGCGAAGAGGAGAGCGAGGCGAGCGCGCTGAAGATGCGCAGCCCGGTGCCGGAATTGCCCATGTCGAGCGGGCGCGCCGGTTCGATCATGCGGCCGCCGGTCCCGATGACCTGCCATATGGAATCGTCGCCACGGCGCACCCACGCGCCGAGGGCGCAGGCGGCGGAGAGACAGGAGAGCGTGTCGTCGGAGACGAGCGGGGCCTTGATGATGGAGGAGCCTTTCGCGAGGGAGGCGATGGCGAGAGCGCGGATGGTATGGGATTTTGATCCCGGGACGGCGGTTTCGCCGTTGATCTGCGAGTGTCTGACGGATAAGTGCATAGTGGAAGAACTCCGTGTGATTCCGGCTTGGATGTTACGGTTCGGATTCCGCCGCGGCGCCGGCGTCCGGCGGGAAGATCGCGTTTGCGTAGGTCTCCGGGTCGAAGACCTGCAGGTCGTCCGGCTGTTCGCCGAGGCCGACGAAGAGGATGGGCAGGCCGAATTCGCGCTGCGCGGCGCAGGCGGCTCCGCCTTTTCCGGTGCCGTCCATTTTGGTGAGGACCATGGCGGACGCGCCGGAGACGGAGGCGAACTCGCGCGCCTGGGCGATGGAATTGCTGCCGTGGCTGGCGTCGATGGTGAGGATGGTCTCGTGCGGCGCGCCGGGCAGGACCTTGTTGATGATGCGCGTGACTTTCGCCAGTTCGTCCATCAGGTTCTTGCGGTTCTGCTGGCGTCCGGCGGTGTCGATGAGCAGGTAGTCCACGCCCTTCGCGACGGCGGACTTCACGGCGTCGAACGCCACGGACGCGGGGTCCGCGCCCTGTTTCGCCGCGACGATCTGGCTGCCAGTGCGTTCGGCCCACAGCGTGAGCTGTTCGACGGCCGCCGCGCGGAAGGTGTCGCACGCGCCGAGCATGACGCGGCTGCCGTCCTGCGTGAGCGCGGCTGCGAGCTTGCCGATGGTGGTGGTCTTGCCGCTTCCGTTCACGCCGACGAAGAGGAGCACGGTCACGCCGTCCGGGTTCTTCCGCATGGCGCGCGCGCCCTTGGAGAGGATCTTCTTGAGTTCGGCGGCGGCCACGCGGGAGATGTCGTCGGACGATTTGAGCTCGCCGAGCTTGTAGCGTTCGCGGATGTTCTGCACGATGGTGCGCGAGGCGGACATGCCGAGGTCGGTGCCGATCAGGGTCTTTTCGAGTTCGGCGAAATCCTCTTCGGTCCACTCTTTATTCCCGGTGAAGAGCCCGGCGATCTTCCGGTTGACGGCGACCGCGGTCTTCTGGAGGCCGTTTTTGAATTTGGAGAAGATGGAAAACATGTTCCGTTACTCCGCTTTGCCGCCGGCGGGATTCTTTTCGATCTCGTTCTTGATGCCGTTCAGGATGCCGTTGATGAAGACGCCGGACTTCTCGTCGCTGAAATCCTTTGCGATCTCGATCGCCTCGTCGATGCTCACCACGTGGGGGATCTCGGGGCAGTACAGCATCTCCGCCACGGCCACCTTCATGATGTTGCGGTCCACGGCGGACATGCGGTCCACGTCCCATTTCTCGGAGAACTTGCCGAGGTAGCCGGTGATTACGTCGTCGTTGGCCTGCGCGTTGGCGATCAGGTTTTCGGCGTAGGCTCTGGCGCGGCGGAAGACGCGTGCATCGGTGAACTCGCCGGATTCCTCGGCCTGCGCCCAGAAATCCTCCATCGTGTTCGGCTCGGTCACGCTGTCCCGGATATCGCACTCGAAAAGATACTGCATCGCGAGTTCGCGGCCAAGGCGTTTGAAGTGCTGGTGCGGCTGGAAATGCGGCTGATGCGATTTTTTGCCGTTCGCGGCGTGTTTTTCCGGGGCGGCGTCTCCGGCTTCGTGTTCAAAATCAGATTCTGTGTTCATAGCAATTCAGGGATAAATGGGCTGGATTCTGGAGAAAAGGGCAGGGGCGGCTCAGAGTTTCTTGTTCAGGTTCGCCATTTCGATCGCGGCGACGGCCGCGTCCGCGCCGCGGTTGCCCGCCTTGGTGCCGGAGCGTTCGATGGCCTGTTCGATGTTTTCGACCGTGACGACGCCGTAGATGACCGGGACGCCGCTTTCCATGCCGATCTGGGCGAGGGATTTCGAGACCTGGCTGTAGATCGTGGAGGCGTGGGCGGTCGCGCCCTGGATGACCACGCCGAGCGCAATCACGGCGTCGTACTTGCCGCTTTTCGCGAGCTTGGAGACTGCGAACGGGAGTTCGAAGGAACCGGGCACCCATGCCTGGGTGATGTTCGCGCGGCTGCCGCCGTGACGGACGATCGCGTCGACCGCGCCGCTGAAAAGTTTGGAGACGAAGAATTCATTGAAACGTGCGCACACGACGGCGATCTTGAGTCCGGCTGCGCTGAGGTTGCCTTCGAGTACGGTGAGTTCGTCTTTGGCCATGATGGTTTCTCCTGATGTATGTTGATTTTTCGTTGTGAATTCAGTTCGTTTTTTTTGGCGGCGGGGTCAGATGAGATGCCCCATTTTCTCGCGTTTCGTGTCCAGGTAATGCTTGTTGAACTCGCCCGGCTTGATCACGATGGGGACGCGTTCGTCGATGACGAGCCCGTAGCCGTCGATGCCGACCACCTTCATCGGGTTGTTCGTGAGCAGGCGGAGATGTTTCACGCCGAGGTCGAGCAGGATCTGCGCGCCGATGCCGTATTCGCGGAGGTCGGGCGGGAATCCGAGGCGGAGGTTCGCCTCGACGGTGTCGCACCCTTCCTCCTGGAGCTTGTACGCGCGGAGCTTGTTCGCGAGGCCGATGCCGCGCCCTTCCTGACGCAGATAGACGAGCACGCCCGCGCCTTCCTTCGCGATCATGCGCATGGCCGTGTGGAGCTGGTCGCCGCAGTCGCAGCGCATGGATCCGAAGACGTCGCCCGTAAGGCATTCGCTGTGCATGCGGACGAGCACGGATTTCGCGGATGCGACGTCGCCGAGGGTCAGCGCCAGATGGCATGCGTCGTCGAGCTTGGAGCGGAACATGTGGAGCATGAAATCGCCGTACGCGGTCGGGAGCTTCACGCAGAGTTCCTCCTCCACGAGCTTTTCCTTCCTGCGGCGGTATTCGATAAGGGACGCGATGGAGCAGAGCTTGAGCCCGAATTTCTCCTTGAACGCCGCGAGGTCGTCCAGACGCGCCATCGTGCCGTCGTCCTTCGTGATTTCGCAGATGACCGCCGCGGGCTGAAGTCCGGCAAGGCGAGCGAGATCGACGGACGCCTCGGTGTGTCCGGTGCGCTGGAGCACGCCGCCGGGACGCGCCGCGATGGGGAACACGTGCCCGGGGATGCCGAAGTCTTCGCGTTTCGCCGTCGGATCGAGCAGCGCCTTGATGGTGGCTGCGCGGTCGGCCGCGCTGATGCCGGTGGTGCCGGTCAGGACGTCGACGCTCTCGGTGAACGCCGTCTTGAAGTGGTCGGTGGAAGGCGCGCGGTAGATGCCGAGTTCCTTTGCCCGCGCCTCGGTGATCGGGGCGCACACGAGTCCGCGCGCATGAGTGATCATGAAGTTCACATGTTCCGGCGTGATCTTTTCCGCCGCGCACACCAGATCGCCTTCGTTTTCCCGTTTCTCGTCGTCCGTGACGATCACGAGCCGACCTGCGCGCACGTCCTCCAGGACGCTTTCCACGGTGTCGAACCTGCTGTCCATTCTCGATTGACCTCGTAATTTGTTCTGCGGTATCGGGATCTTCGCCTAAAGAACATCTGCGACGCTGCAATGATTCTCTCTTCCGGACTGCCTCGCCGCCCGCCGCGCCGAGTGCGCCTGCGTGCGGTCCGTTCACCGTCGGTCGTGGAATTCCACCACGTCGGCCGGCCTGCGCCGGTTCGCGGACTATCACCGCCGGTCTGGACTTTCACCAAACCCCGAATGACTGCAATGTGTCTGTTAAAAATGCAAGTTATAATATACACGCGCATGAGGGCTTTGTCAAGTTCGAACAGAGAGATTGAGGAAAAAAGCTCAGAGCGTTCGATGTTGCTTTATAAAACGCATGCTGTTCGCGGTGTGCAGGAGGAAATGGCGGACAATTGCAGATGTTGTGAGGCGGGGAATGTATGGGGAAATTGAGCAGTTTTTTGTTCCGAATGTTTTGGTGAGACGGAAAGATGTGAAAATAGAGATAAATTTAAGAGCGACAGTATTTTAAAAATAAAAAACTTTCTTTCCGGCACAATAAAACGCCGCGCCGGAACGTTATTTGATTTAGAAACGGTATTATATCCGCAATAATCCCGGCGAAATCTCCTCCTTCCCGGCAGAGGCCGTTCCTCCGCCACACCCCCGGGAAACGGAGTCACGCCCCTCAACGCCCCAAACTATGAAGGAGAACGGGAAATGAGAACGATCCTGATCTGTGCCAATCTGATCCTGGCGGCTTTTGCCGCGTTTTACGGATACGAATGGCTGAGCGAGCCAACGGCGGAAGCCGAAGTGGCGACATCGGTAAAGAAAGAACGCCGCGCATCGACGCCGCAGGTCCGGCCGGTCACGGTGCAGCAGACGTTTCCGCAATTCGGATTCGGGTTCAATCCCGCGCCTGTTCCCATGTCGACGGACAATCAGATCGCGACGACCGTGGCGCTGAACATCTTCGACCCCGAACGCGCCCCGAAGGCGACCGCGAACAACAACAGAATGGCGGCCATGCCGGTCAACCGCGGCGACATGACGCTCGTCGGCACGTTCACTATCGGCAGAGTCGCCGGAGCGATCATCCTCCAGCGCGGCATGCAGATGATGAACAACATGTGGCAGCAGCCCGGACGCAACAACAATAACAACCGGAACAACAACACGCCCAACGCCGAAGAGCTTGCGGCGGCGCAGGAACAGCAGATGCAGCAGGCGCTCGAGAACCGTGCGGAACTGGCCTCCCTGCTTCAGGCGCTGCAGCAGAGCCCCGGCGTGACGGCACAGCAGACCGATCTGCTCCGTCAGCGCCTGGCGCGTTCCAATGAACAGATTGAGCTCCTGCAAAACCAGAATCAGCAGCGCGCCATGGGCCGCGACGGACTGTCCGCGGACGGTATCACGGCCACGGCGAACGCGTCCAATTCCAACAAACAGTATTTCCGCATCGGCGAAACGCTCCCGAACGGCTACACGCTCGCGGCCGTGACGCGTTCGACCGCCACGCTCACGCGCAACCAGGAAACGATCGAGCTCTCCATGGGGAATACGGCCGGAAACAACGCGATGGCCGGATTCGGCATGGGCGGATTCGGAATGGGTGGATTCGGCATGGGCGGCTTTGGCGGAGGCATGGGCGGCTTTGGCGGTGGCATGGACTTCGGCGGCGGCATGGGCGGTTTCGGCGGCGGCATGGGCGGCTTCGGTGGCATGGACTTCGGCGGCGGAGCAGGAGGTTTCGGCGGCGGCATGGGCGGCTTCGGCGGCGGCATGGACTTCGGCGGAGGAGCAGGCGGTTTCGGTGGCGGTGCCGGAGGTTTCGGTGGTGGTGCCGGAGGTTTCGGTGGTGGTGCCGGTGGCTTCGGAGGAGGCGGTTTCGGTGGCGGAGGTATGGGCGGCTTCGGAGGGTTCTGATACCGTCTATGTCCTGCTGTGGAGAAGGACGCGTTCGCGTCCGGGGGGGGCTCGCATCCGCTTGCCTTGGTGAACTCGTTTGCACGAGTTCGATAAATTATACTGCCGCGAGACGCGGACCGCAAAAGACTTTTGAAAAACCCGTTACCCGATGCGGAACAGGGTTACTTAATTATTTCGGCGAGGATCTTTTCCAGCGCGCCACGGCTCTTCAGCATGACGGCGCGGGCGCGTTCGCCGAGTTCGCGGCGTTTTGCGGGATCGGCGAGCAGACTGCGAAGCGCGCCGACAAGCTCGTTGTCCTTCATCACGCGCAGCACGGCGTCGCCCTTCACGAGGGCGTCGAGCGCCTGACGGAAATTCTTCAGCTGGCGGCCGCAGACCACGGGCTTTCCCATGACGGCGGGCTCGATGATGTTCTGTCCCTCGTCGTTCCCGGCGAGCGTCTTGCCCATGATGACGAGGTCCGCGCCCTTGATGAGGCGCGCGAGTTCGCCGGTCGTGTCCGCCAGCAGCACGGCAAATCCCTGTTTGTCGCCGGTGTCGTTGCTCCGGCGGTGGTAGCTCAGATTGCGGTCGCGGATCATCTTTTCGATGTCGTTGCCGCGTTCGGCGTGGCGCGGCACGAGCACGAGCCGCAGGGCGGGGAATTCCTTCCGCAGAGCCAGGAACGCGTCGAGGATGAGCGGTTCCTCCGGGCTGTGCGTGGAGGCCGCCAGCAGGACCGTGATGCCCTGTTCGCCGAAGAGCGCGGGGAAGTCCGCGCCGTCGCCCGCGGGCGGGGCCTGGTCGAACTTGATGTTGCCGCACACGGAGACGCGTTCTTCGATGCCGGGCGCGATCGCGAGCAGACGTTCGCGGTCGAGTTCGGTCTGCGCGCAGATGCGGTCGAACTTGCGGAGCATCGGCGCGATCACGAACCGGAACCGGCGGTATCCGCGGAACGAATGGTCGGAGATGCGCGTATTCGCGAGCATGAGCTTCGCGCCGGAACGTTTCGCCGACGAGATCAGCTGCGGCCAGAGTTCGGTCTCGAAGATCACGAGTTTCGAGGGGCGGATCAGGCGCATGGCGGACCACACGAAGAAACACCAGTCGATGGGGCAGAAAATGACCTTTACGCGCGCCGGATCGGTCTTGTTCCGCGCGATCTCCTGCGCCGTGGTCGTCGTCGTGCTCAGGATGAACTTGCGGTCCGGTTCCGCCTCCGCCCACGCCTTCAGCAGCGGCAGCGTGAGGTTCGTCTCGCCCACGCTCACGGCGTGAAGCCACACCGCGCCGCGCCATTCTTTCAGCTCGCGGCGCCGCGCCGCCCCGAAAATGCCGAACCGTTCGCGGTACGTCGCCTTGTACCCGGACCGCCGGATGTATTTCACGATCAGGCCGGGCAGGTAGAACAGAAACACCAGCGGGAAGAAAAGATTATAGAAGAACAGCATGCGCGGCTTGCCTTTAGAGTGAAATCGAATTCAAAACAGGATATATAATATACATCTTTTTCCCGAAAAAGGCAAGCCCTTTACGTGGGGAGTGCCGCCAGGGCAAGCCCCGGACTGCGGCGGTGCGCGGCTACCGCTCGCGCACAAAGGCAAGCCCTTGACGGCAGTAGTGCGCTCAGCTTCGCTTGCGCACAAGGGCAAGCCCTTGACGGCAGTAGTGCGCTCAGCTTCGCTTGCCTTGACGGCAGTAGTGCGCTCAGCTTCGCTTGCGCACAAGGGCAAGCCCTTGACGGCAGTAGTGCGCTCAGCTTCGCTTGCGCACAAGGGCAAGCCCTGGACTGCGGCAGTGCGCGGCTACCGCTCGCGCACAATAGGGCAAATAAGGCCGATAAGACAACAAATGAGGCGGACTGGGAGAAATACGCCCTGTCCGCCCTATAATCCTTATCTTGTGCGCCTGGCTTAGCGGGAATTTTTCGCGCAGTATTTCTCGATGACGCGGACGAGGTGTCCGAGCGGGGGGATCCAGCCGGGCGCGACCTCGGCGTAGGCGGCGAGGAGGAGTTCGGCGGTGGCGTCGCAGGAGATGAAGTCGTCGAGCGCGGGACGGTGTTTCGCGGCCTCGATGCAGATCGCGGCGCCGAGGGACCCCAGGTCGCGCAGGATGCTGCGTTCGGAGAGGTGGCCGGACCAGGACTGAAGCCAGCCGGGATTCCAGAGGGAGAGGACTGCGCCGCGGTAGTAGAAATGGGCGAGGCGGAAATCGCCGTGGAAGAGTTCGGCGGAGTGGAGCGCGGCGATGAGGCGGGAACTGTCCTCAATGAAGAGCGCGACGCGTGCGCGGGCGTTCGGGCGGCAGAAGATGTCGGTGACCTCGTCGGCGTCGGAGACTGCCTCCATGACGAGATAGACTGCCTTGATGAGGAGGCCTTTCCTGCGGATGCCGATGGCGAGGACGGCGGGCGTGGAGACGCCGGCGTCGGCGGCGAGGGCGGCCCATTCGGCGCGGCGGAAGGGATTCGCGCGGGAGAAGAGCGTGCGGAATCCGAGGCCGGTCGGGTAGACGCGTTTTTTGAGGTAGAGCGCGGGTGTGGTGTCGGTCCCGGGACGGAGCCCGGACCAGAAGCCGGGCAAGCCGTCCGGCATGATGTAGGGCTCGAAGAAATCGTCGATGCGGAGGATGTCGTCGTTTGAGATGGTGAACCGCTCGGGCGCGGGGAACATGAATCTGAGAGCGCCGTCGGCGGCGTTGACGAAGAGCGGCGTATTGCCGTTGGGCGTGAAGATATGTTTGCTCATGCTTGAAGTCCTCCATAGTCGAACCGGAGTTTTCGTTTGTTCAGCCAGCGGACGCGGGCGATGTCCATGACCTCGGACGGCGCGGGCGCGGGCGAATTCGTCCAGGCGGCGTAGGCGTCGAGCAGGTCGCGCGTGACGCGTTCCAGGTCGAAGAATTCGTCGGGGAACGCGGGGTTCTGTTCGGCGAAGATCAGGACGGACGAGGCGATGCGGCCGAGCTCGCGGACGATCAGGTCGTGCGGGACTTCGCCGGGGAAGATCTGGGCGGAATCGAGGTCCCAGACGCCGCAGGGGGCGTCGTCGCCGGCGCGGTAGAGGTTGACGAGTTTCAGGTCGCCGTGGTAGAATCCGTGAGTATGCAGCGCGGCGGCGACGCGGGCGGCCTCGCGGATGATCGCGGGCATCCCGGCGGGCGCGTCGGGCGGTCCGACCACGTAGGACATGAGATCGCGGGCGTCCGTCAGGGCCTCGGTGACGAGGTATCCGGCGAGCAGGAAGTGCGCGAAACGTTTTTCCCCGGCGGCGAGCACGCGCGGGGTCGCGATCCCGGCCTCGCGGACGCGTTCGGCGTTGATTGCGGCGCGGAAGGCGCGGGCGGGGATGAAGAAGTATTTGAAGGTGTATTCGAAGCCGTGGACGCGGTTTCGTTTGACGAAGATCTTTTTGCCGTCGGGGAGCGTCAGGACGGATGCGCTGGACGACCACGATTCCTTCGCGTGGGACCCGTCGCGGATCATGCGGTCGGCTTCGGCGAAATGCTCCGCGAGGTAGTCCTGCGCGGGGCCGGGGGCGACGGCGAACCGGTACGGGCCCTTCCGGGCCTCGCGGACGCCGGGCAGGGCCAGGAATCGTTCCCGACAATGGAAATAGTCTATGCCTATTTTTCTCACAGGTCAGCGAATCCGGTTTCGGCGAGGCGCCAGACGACGCGGAGCGCGACGTCCGCGGCGGTCTTGATGCTTTCCGCCGATATCTTGTCCATGGTGTCGGCTCCGGTGTGCCAGTAGCGGTTTTCCGGGCCGTAGTCGAAGTCGATCAGGTCGACGGCGTTCAGGTTTGCCTGGATGAACGGGTAATGGTCGTCGAGGATGGCGGTCGTGCCGCGTGAGAATTTGTCGGCGTATCCGGCGGCTTTGGCTTCGGCCATCACGATCTCGGCGAGCGCGGGCGTGGAGTTGCCCGCCAGGTCGATGTGCAGGTCCCTGTCGCCGATCATGTCCAGCAGGATCATGGCACGGCAGCGGAGGCTGGAGTAGTCTTTTTTGAGCATATCGACGTAAGCGCGGCTGCCGATGAGGCCGTCGGTCTCCGTGTACTGGTAAAGCGCCTCCTCGCCGTCGAAGAAGACGAGGCGGACGGTGCAGGGAAGGGGGTCTTTCTGCGCGTATTTTGTGAGAGCGTCGGCGATTGCGAGCAGGGCGCCGACCCCGGACGCGCCGTCGTTGGCTCCGGCGAAATCCGGCACGCTGAAGAGGCGTTTGGTGTCGTGGTGCGCACCGATGAGGACGAATTTAGGCTCCTTGCCGGGGAACGTGATCTCGACGTTGTACTCTCCGCGCGTGGGGGGGATGATGCGGACACGGCCCGCCTTGTCGAAACCGGGGATCTTCTGCGCCTGTTCCACGATCCATTCCGCGGACTTTTTCGCGCCCTCGGTGCGGAATACCTTCGGCCCGAGGTCGTAGTTTTCCTGCGCGTACTTCATGGCGAGCTCGCCGTCGATCACGGGCGGGACGATCTCCTTCGAATTCAGTCTGGAGCAGGAGACCGGGCCGAGAATGAAGAAACGGAGCACAGCCCCGGAAACCAGGATTGCGCCGAAGATCGAGAACAGCAGTTTGAGATAACCGAGAAGGTACCGGTTGCCCTCTTCCCTGCTCACGCCATCAGCATAGAGACGGAATCCGGTTCGTTTTCCCTCGGAGCCGTTCTGTTTCCGGTCGAATTTGTCGGGATCGTACATGGCGGGTCAGCTCCCCTTGTCGATGCGGATGTTGCGGCGCTGGTAGGTCGGGATGTCGAGGTCCTCCTCGCGGAACCGTACGGCGGGGAGTTTCTCGAAGACGCCCTTGTCGTAGCTCTGGAGGCCGAGCTCGACCTCCTCGACGTTGTTCGACGCGGCGGAGAAGGGCAGCGGGAGCTCGTCGGAGGCGGCGGGCGCGGCGGCCGGAGCGGGCGCGGGAGTGCGCCGGGGCAGAGGCTCGGGCTTGGATTCGGGCGCGTACTGGAAGATGACGGCGGTCATCTGGACGGAGCCGACGGCCTCGTCGCAGACGTTCGCGCCGGAGAGGAGTTCGACGTTCTTCGGCAGGACGCCCGCGGCAAGCTCGAGGGTGCGTTTCAGTTCGCCCAGCTCCAGGTCGGGTCCGCCGGTCAGCGTGACGATCGCGGCGTCGGCGCGTTTCATGGCGTCGTTTCCGCCGAGGAACGGCGAATCGAGCATGCGCGTGAGGGCGAGGGCGCAGCGGTCGAGGCCGTCGGAATTCTCCGCGACGCCGACGCCGATGCCGCAGGATGCGCGGCGTTTGTGGAGGGCGCGCATGAAGGTGGCGAAGTCGGTGCCGATGAGGTCGCGGCAGCGCAGGACCGAGGCGATCCCGACGACGGTGGACGCCATTTCGTACGCGGAGGTCGCGAAGGCGTTTTCGGCGGGCGTGTCGGGCGGGAGCTTGCTGAAGAGCAGGTCGTTCGGCATGGTGAGGACGACGTCGGCGACGGGGAGGATCTCGCGGAGGCAGTCTTCGGCGTTCTTGCGGCGGGAGTGAGCCTCGAACGAGAACGGCGTGGTGAGCAGGAAGACGGTCGGGATGCCCTCCTCGCGTGCGACGCTGGCGAGCGTGCGGACGCCGCCCGTGGCAGTGCCGCCGCCGAGTCCGCCGGTCACGATCATGAGGGAGAATCCGCGGACATGCTGCTTCAGGTTGGCGCGTTCGTGGGAGATGGCGCGTTCGCCGCGGATGATGTCGCCGCCGCATCCGGCGCAGGATTTCGAGTTCCAGTCTGCGGAGGCGTTGATGACGGCGTCGGCGCGGGTCCCGGCGAGGACGCCGCCGTCGGTGTCGACCGCGAGCGTGACGAGCCATTTCGCGCGGGGATTGGCACGGAGGAATTCGAGGATGCGGATGCCGCAGCCGCCGAGTCCGACGACGAGCGCTTTTCCGTTGCCGATGGGAGCCCGGGAGAGGCCGGCGGGCGTGGTTGCGTTCTGTTCGGTCATATCTTGAGTGCCTTTCCCAGGTTTTTCAGTCCCTGCAGGAACTGGTCGGTGGCGTGGACCATGGTGCGGCCGAGACCGCTGCCGGACGAGGGGGAATCCTCCTCGAGGGCGGCGGCGTGCTTGATGAGGCCGAGGATGGCGGAGTAGCACGGCATGGGGCTGCGGAACGCCGACAGCGCGCCGGTCACGTTCATGGTCTCGCCGCAGCGGACGGGGACGTTCATGACGTTCGCCATGGTGGCGGGCGCGGATTCGATCATGGAGCCGCCGCCGGTCATGACGACGCCGTTGCGGAGGTAGGTGAAGGTGCCGGTGCGTTCGAGCTCGTTTTTGAGGAGGTTGAAGGTCTCGCGCTGGCGCAGGTCGATGACTTTTTCGAAGGAGTCGAGCGGGATGCGGCGAATCTTCTCGGAGCCGCCGACGGAGGTCTTGTATTCGACGTAGTTCTTGCCCTCGCCGCGCAGCGTCTCCAGCTTCGATTCGCGCAGGAATTTCTGGCAGAACTCGTACGGCAGTTCCAGCGCCACGGAGAGGTCGTTCGCGACGTTGTTCACGCCGACCGGAATGGACCCGCTGAGGAGGACGCCCTCCCTGTAAAGCAGCACGTAGGAACAGACGCCCGCGCCGTAGTCGAAGATCAGCGTGCCCTGGCTGCGTTCGTCCTGCGTCGGCACGCCGTACGCGTCGGCGAGCGGGACGAAGACCGGGTAGCCGGACTCGAAACCGAGCTCGCGGAGGATGGTCTGCGCCATGTCGATGCGCTTTTTGTCGGCGAAGACGATGTGGATGACGGCGGTGAGCTTTTCGGCGAGGCTGCCGATGGGATTGAACGAGCGTTTCGTGCCGTCGAGCAGGAAGGATGAGTCGTAGACCTGGATGTTCACGAGGTCGGTCGAGACCGCCAGGTTCTTCGCGCTTTCGATCGCCTTCTGCACGTGCGCGGCGGTGATCTTCTTGTCTTCGTTGTAGTTCAGCACGGTGCCCTCGCCGAAGCGGGAGCTGACGTGCATGCCGTTGACCAGGAAATAGACCTGCTGTTCGGAGCGGCTGAACTTGCCGAGCCCCTTTTCCGATTCGTCGAGCACGGATTTGAGGATGTTCAGGGCGGCGTTCTGGTCGACGATCGTGCCCTTGACGACGGAGTTCCTGCTGGGGAGCGAGGCGAAGGAAAGCACCTCGATGTTCCCGTTCTCGTCCGGCACGCCGTGAACGGCGCAGATCTTGTCCGTGCCGAACTCAATGCCGGTTATGATGGTTTGTCCTGAAGAAGCCATTTCGTTCCCTTCTGCTGTATGCTGGCGGAGTTGTCATAAAACATTACCACACTTTTTAAAAAAATCGAATGGTTTTGTCAAAAAAACGCAGGTTTTTTTGGAGAAAAATGGAAAAAGCGGCGCGCGAGGTGTCCGAACGGGCGTCAGACGAGGCCGAAAAGCCGGAGAAGGGCGTCGAAACGCTCCACCGTGTCCGCGCCGAATTTCTCCATCGAACGCCGGACGACTTCGGCCGATTTTTCCTTCATCTCGCCGGATTTCGAGAAGAACTTGTCCGCCAGACAGACGAGCTTTTCCTCGGGCGTTTCGGGCAGCCAGTCGCGTTCGGGGATCGGCAGACCCTGTTCGCGGACCTCTTTCGCCGTGATGCCGGTTCCGGTGTGGCGTTCGCAGATGCGCGCGAAGGGCTCCAGATCGATCCCGTGCGTCCGGCCGTAGTCGCGGAGCATTTCCGCGCCGATCATGCCGTGGGCGATGTAGGGACGCGTGCCGACGCAGAGGATGGACGGCGCATGGCATTGGAGAATGCCGATGTCGTGGAGCATGGCTCCCGCGGAGACGAGCCCGGCGTCGAGTTCCAGCGGCGGACGCGATGGATTTGCGAGGATCGCGAGGGCTTTGTCGCGGACCTGCGTGCTGTGGCGCAGGAGCAGACGCCGGAGCGGGGTGTCCTCCGGGTAGAAATGCGTGATGATGACATCCGGGTCGATCATGGTCATGCCGTGCGAAGCGTGGCGAACAGGAAACGGGGCGGGGAAACGACGGAAAGGATCACTTCTTTTCGGGAGCGGCTTTCGCCTCGGCGATGCGTTTTGCGTGTTCCTCTTTCAGAACGTACACGACGTGGTCGGCGAACTTCGCCGCGACCTTGTTCATGCCGTCCGCGAACGCCTCGGCCGTGGTCCCGTCGACCGGGATGCTGTAATTCTCCGTCCCGGTGATCTTGAAGTCATCGTTGCCGTGCTCGATGATGAAGAAATGCACCAGCAGGTCGACCTGCTTCTTGGTCCTGTTCAGTTCACAGTTCACCACCGAGCCGTCGAGCTCGAACGCCGGTCTCCCGTCGAGCCCGTAATGGCCGGACGGCGCTGCGAACCGGGCTGTGAGATACTTGGTAAGCATGGCTCCGGGAGGCATCGACCAGCGGTTGAATTCGTCGACGACGATCCGGTTGCCTTCCTCGCGGAACACCATTTTGTAGCGGCTGGCGCATTCGCTGGAGAAGGCGTCGACATCGATCGTGAACGGCAGTTCGCCGATCGGGCCGGGAGAAACGAGGTCAAACGTCCTGGTTTCCGTATATTCGGCCTGAGGAATGACGCTGAAGCTGCATGCCGCGAGGAGCGGGAGCAGCGCGGCCGCGCACCAGAGATGGAAACGTTTCATGAGGCGGTGTCTCCTCGGTTTGAACAGTGATTACTGCTGGGCGGGCGGGATGACGAGGCGCTGTCCGATCTTCAGGATGCCGCGTTCGCCGAGCGTTTCCTTGTTGGCGTCCTGGATGATCTTCCACATGGACGCCTTGCCGTACATCTTCTGCGCGATCGCCTGAAGTCCGTCACCCTTCGCCACGTAGTAGTAACGGACGCCGTTCTCGCCGGCGACCGTGGTGCCCGGCGTGCCGGTCGTGGAGGACGGGACGCCGCGCGTGGCAGTTGCGGTTGAAGCGGAGGAAGTTGCGGAACTAGACGAAACAGGAGCATCCTTCGGGCGCTCGGCCTGTCTGGCGCCCGCGAGGCGGTTGCGGAGTTCCTGGTTCTGCGCCAGGATGACCTTCTCGTTTTCGATGTATTTCTGGATTTTCTCGCGGAGCGCGGCGTTCTCGGCGTTCTTCGCGGCGAGCTTGGCCGGATCGGCGGACGGCTGGACTTCGTCGGCGAGCTTGATATCGTTGCGGTTGCGGTAGGAATCGAACATCAGGCGTTCACAGTCGCGGATGTAGCCGCGGATGGCTTCCTGGTCCTGCTTGGAAAGCGTCTCGCCGCTGAGCTCAAGATACTTCAGCAGGTGGTAGATGGCGGCGGGATAGTTTTCGAGGTTTTCCTTGTACAGCTTCGCCACGTCGTAATGCGCCTTCGGGGACTTCGGGCAGATCGAGAGGAATTCCTCCAGGCTCTCGGCGGCTTCGCGGTAGGATTTCGCGGATTTCGAGGTCTCGTATTTCGCATACAGCGGATGCGTGGCTTCCTTGCCGACATAGTCGGAGCACGCGGTGAGGACAATGCAGGCGGCAAGCGCGGCGGCGGGGATGAAACGGACGGCCTTCATAATACTGGTTTCCTTTCAGGAAAAAACGTTGAAAATAACATGTGCCATTAAAATATAGCAAGGGAATCCGAAAATGAAAACCGAAAACCGAAAAAAAACGAAAAAAAGTCATTCCGCCTTGTTTTTTTTGTTCCACCGGAGTAAATTATACACTCCGTTTCTACGGAACACGACCTTTCCGTTCAACTTTCTCTTCGCGTTTTCAGGAGAATCCATGCGATGAACGCCGCCTCCATTCTTTCCCGCTTCGTGCGGATTCTGTTTGCCGTCCTGCTCTGCACTGCGTTTTTCGTATCCTGCTCCGTTTTCGAGCAGGACGAGCCGGAAACGCCTGATGTTTCCACTGAGGCGGAATCAACCTCGGAAACGGATGCCGCGGAACAGCCGAAGACGACGGCCGGGATCAGCGCGCCGCTGGTCATCCCGCCCGCGCCGGACTACGCGAATCCCGCCAGCTGGGTGCGAATGGGCGCAGGGGACTCCATTCTGCCTGAATTCGAGGTGTTTTACATCTATCCGGCGCTCTTTCAGAACAAGCTGCGTCCGGTCATGGACCACAGGTTCGACCGCATCCGCACGAAAGCCTCGGACTATATCGACCTCACGTTCGGGCTCCTGACCGATCCCGTGCATCCGCTGAAACTGTATACGCCGTTCGTGCGGCAGGCGGACTATTCGACGGCGCTGGAGACGGATTTCGCGTCCGACCTGAGCGACACGCTCCTTCAGTACGGCATCGAGGACACGAAGACGGCTTTTCGGTATTTCATGAAGTTTTTCCATCAGCCCGGCATGCCGTATATCCTGATCGGGCACAGCCAGGGCGCGGTCGATCTGTACGAACTCCTTCGCGCCACGCCGGAGATCACGCCGGAATCCGGTTTCGCCGCCGCATATCTGGCCGGACTTCCGAAGAAGACGGCGTCCGAGATCGACCGGGATTTCGCCGGACGCAGGATCGGCCGGGGCAAAACCGCGGACGATACGGGCGTGATCCTGACCTGGAACACCATCGCGCAGGACGCCGGGGAGAACATGTTCACCGTGCCCGGCGGGGCCGTGATCAATCCGGTGAACTGGAAAACGGACGATACGCCCGCGGAGCTTTCGGGATCGCAGGCGACGGGGTATTATTATGTGTCCGAGAAAGAGCCCGCGGGCACGTTCAAAGCTTCGCTGCTGGACGGTATGCATGCCGATCCGGAGCGCGGCGCGGTGATCGTGGGGCTGCCGGGGGACAGCCAGTACGACGCGAGCGCGCAGATGGGCGAGGGTATCTTCCACTCCAACGACATTTTCTTCTTCGCCGAGTTCCTGCGGGACAACATGGTGCGACGCGCGGCGGCCTGGCGGGAAAAACACGCGCAGCCGGAATAAGCCGGTTTTGAGGTAAATCCGCCTCAGACGTAGGGATTGTTTTTCTTCTCGTACCCGATGGACGTGAACGGGCCGTGGCCCGGGACGACGCGCGTGTCGTCGGGGAGATTGAACAGCTGTTTGTGAACCGAATCCAGGAGCTGTTTTTCGCTGCCGCCGGGCAGGTCGGTCCTGCCGATGGAGCTGAAGAAAAGCGTGTCGCCGGAAAAGACGGTGTCGATCTCGGGAAAGTAGTAAGACACGCCGCCGGGGGAATGTCCGGGGCAGGGGAGGACCAGCATGCGCGGGTCTTCGGGCGGCCAGGTCGTGTCGGGGAGGTCTTCCGCGGCGGGGATGTAGTTCCCGACGGTGTTGCCTGGGCTGTAGTAGATGGGCTTGTCGGCGGGATTGAGGTAAACGCGCCTGACGTTCAGGGCGTCCGCGATGGATCCCGCGGCGGAAATGTGGTCGACGTGGGCGTGCGTGAAGAGGATGACCGCCTCGTCGTAGTCAAACGATTTCGCTTCGGCTTCGATTAGCTTCCAGTCGCCGCCCGGATCGATGACGTACAGCGTGCGCGAATCCGGCAGCCGGACGAGGCAGCAGTTGACCTCCAGGAGGCCGACGGTAACGGATTTGAACGGGAATTCAGGCATGATGCGATACTCCTTTGCGTATGATATCCTGTTTGTTTTGAAAAAGTGTCCGCTCAGTGCAGGCTGGACGGTCCGCCCTTCGACGGATTTGTGCCGTGCCAGCCTCCGCCGCTTCCGCTTCCGCCGCTGCGTCCGGTGCAGTTATACTCGCGATTGGTGTAGAGCGGATAGTTGTTGCCGTTTTCGTCTTTCCCCCAGACCGCGGTGGCGTCCAGCCAGTCGAGTCCGGCCTGACGGAAGTTCGGATCGCTGAGCTGGTAGAGAGCTGAAACGTAGTACGCGTAATAGCCGAGGTGCCCCGGATACTGGTGTCTGGCGCGTTCCCAGGCATCCTCGATGCTCGGACTGCCGGAGAGGAGCGGGACGAATTCCGTGAGGTAGTACAGCCAGTCGATATCCGCCATGGACATGCCGTCGACCGGCTCCAGAGCGATCGGGATGAGCGCGGTTTCCGTGAAGACGGGCAGGACCATGCGTCCCGCTTCGAACGGGCGGAGATACCGGCCGTCTTCCGTCTTGATCCTTCCGATCGGTTTTGCTTCGGCGTCCGTTTCGATTCTGTTGATGGAACGGGTGTTGCTCATTCTGTTAAGTGTGCCGGAAACGGCCCTGGCGTCCGCTCCGGCGGCCGTTCCGGCGAAGACCTGTCCGACGTCGGGCGCACGTTGTCCGCGCCTGGAACGTCCCATGGAGCCTGTGACGGTCACGGTATCCTGCTGAACCTCGAAATAGGCGAGCGCGCCGGACTTGTAGTCCATGCCCTGTTTGAAGCGCCCACGCAGATATTCCTCCCATTCCTGTTTGTCGCCGTACGAGCTCCATTCTTCGTCGTAGGTCGCCCATGCCAGGTGCGGCAGGAGGTCGTAACGGCGGTCGGCGTCCCTGTCGTTGTATGTCTCTTCGAACCGTGAGGCGTTGATGGTGATCGTGATTTCGGTGAGCGTGTAGTACGTGTGTTTGTTTCCGTCGTGTTCCACATTCGTTTCGACGTCGTCGCTCACCTCGTATTCATAGGGGATTTCGCGGTTGAACATGTCGTCGAAGAGTTTTTTTCCGCCTTTCGCGTAACGGTCAAGCGCCCCGGCTTCTTTGGCTGTGTTGTAGGTTTCCGCCGACTCGGAGAAGTCGATATGCAGAGGGAGGATCTCGGACTGTTCGGGGAAATCGTCCTCGTACTCGCATTCGAAATCACCCCACCAGTTTCCGTTGAAATCCAGGCGGAGAAGCCTGTCGAGTCCGCACCAGTCGCGGGCGTGTATCATGTCATAGATATTCTTGTCGCCGAGGTAATTCGCAAGATCGCCCGGGGGATTGGTCGTGAGGTTTGGCATGCCGACGAATTTGAATTTGGTCCCGGCGGCGATGCCGTACGCGCGGTTTTCGGTTTCCCCGGTGAAATCGTTGTGGTGCGCGGAATAGTCGAGGATGGATTCGAGCATGGAGGTGTACGGCATGCGCCAGGCATAGTCGTTGACGAAGACGGGGGTGAGGCGTTCGTAGACGCCGTCGTTTCCTACGAGGTTCAGGTACTTGATGTAGAAATCGCTGGAGCGGGGATCGTAGGTGATGCCGTTGTTCTTCGCGGCCTGCTGCGCCGCTCCGAACCCGATCAGGGGGCCGGCGAACGAGATTCGTGTCTGAAGCTGGGACACAAGGTCGTCGAGCGCGTCGAGAAACCGTTTTTCCTTCTCCACGCGCAGGACTTCCTGCAGGAGCTTCTCCACGTTCAAAGAGCCGTCGGAGTTGTAGAATTCGGCCTTTTCCGGGAACAGCGTGTACTCCTCCTGCGTGAGAGGTTGCGGGAGGTCGGAGAAAAACTCCGCCGCGTTCGAGTTCGGATTGTCCAGGATGCCCCTCGCGAAGAACGGTTCGGAGATCAGCGTGCCGGTCGCGCGCACCAGGTTCAGTTCGCCGATCAGGTTCAGGGAGTGCTTCTGCCACTCCGCCCCGGTCAATGCGGCGGCGTCCACGCCGTTCTGCGCCTTGACCTTGCCCCGGATCACGGTCTGGACGTCGAACAGCAGCAGGATGGCGATGATGACGAGGATGAGCGCGATGATCGCCAGGATGAGCACCTGGCCGTGTTCGCCGTGTCCGCGCCGCATCATTGTTGTCCGGTTCCGTTTCATGCGCCGTCACTCCAGAAATGCCGAGGAATGGTTCGTGAGTTCGGATTCCGCTGAAATGTCGATGGATTTGCGTCCGGTGAGCCAGTCGTGGAGCGGGATGTCCAGCGGGTAGTTGACGAATTCGAACTTGAAATGCATGGTCTGGTCTAATCCGTTCACCGATGCGTTCACATAATGCCGTTTGCCGCGGCTGCAAATCGAACATCCGCCGATCAGCGGTTCCCCGTAAAACGGGCAGTGATAGTTTGTGTGGACGCTGTCTTCGCCGATCCAGTTTGCATATTCCACATTGCGGTTGCCCTCCATGTAGCCGCGCAGATATGACTGTTCCGTTTCCACGGAGAGCCGGCGGGAACGGGGTTCTACCATGGGGCCGGACGCCGGTGCGGACTTGATCAGGGCCTCGCGGACGGCCAGTTCGTCCTTGAATCCGACGGCGGCGGAGCGCGCGCCCCGGAATGCGGCGTAATCGGTGACCATGTCGGCGAGCACGAGCTGGAACAACTGAAGGATGCCGAACAGGATCAGACCGAGCAGAAGCATGGAAAGAAACGATTCAAGGATCGCCGATCCGTGCTCGCCCTTTCTGCGCGCGTATCCGCCTGCCCGGATGCAATGCCCCGCATGCTCCGCCGCGGGCTTCGCCGCTTCGGAGCCGGTCTCAAGGCCGCGGACTTCCTTATCTTCGCGGCTCAGGAAATGTCGGGGCAGGAAATGCACAGGTACGCCCTTTCCATAAACGATTCAGACACGGGCGGCGTACAGGCGACGCTCCCCGTGTCCGTTCATCAGGCGGAAACAGTCCGGTCAGAAATTGATTTCGGACGGACCGTTCTTGTCCATGTTTCTCATCTGCTGCAGGGAATCGCCGTTTTCGCCGGCGGCATCTGCTGCCGCGGAATCGTTGCTGATCGCGGAGGTCGTTCCGGCGATCAGCTGTCTGATCTTGTCGCCGAAGAGACCGAGCACGGTCAGGGCCGCCACCGCAACGAGCGCGAGGATGATGATGTACTCCAGGATGGCCTGTCCGCCGGAGGAACGGCGTTTCATTCCGTAGTGCTTTCTGTTGAATTTCATATCAGGACTCCTTGGTTCAGGTTTTTGTTTTTTCGACCGGTCAGGGTTCCCAGGCGATCAGCGTCAGAATGCGCCAGCCGTACTCCAGAAAGACCCGCATGAGAAGGAAAAGCGTGAGGGCGACGAGCACGACCATGAAGAGCATCACGGTATACTCCGCGAGCACCTGTCCGGATTCGCCTTTGCGCGCGCGCCGTCTCATTTTTCTTCTCCGTTACAATACGATAGCATGTTTTTTACAGGTTTCAAATCAAAAAAACGACAAAAACGAAAAAAACGGAAAGAAAAACTATGAAATATACTGTTTCCCGTTCTTTTGCGGCCGAAAGGCCGAGTTATTTGTCTTTCTTCTTCGAGCTGTTTTTTTTGTTGTTCTTCGCGGCGGATTTCGCGACTTCGTCGAGGAATTCCTCGGAGAGGTTCAGCGTGAAGACGGCGTCGTTGCCTTTCGGTTCGTGCTTGAGCGTGGAGAGCGGATTGGATTTTCCGCCCTTCTGGATGAGCTTGCCGTCCTTGCCGATCTCGAAAGACGCGCTGGTGAGCATGGTGTAGAGGGTCACGAAACCGTCGACGGTGTGGAAGACCTCGTCGCGGATCGCGGAAGTGGTGCAGCGGAGCGTGATGGCGGCGTCGATGGAGCCGCGCGAGCCTTCCGTGATGCGCGCGAAAATCGCCTTGACGTTGTTGCGGATGTCCTCGATGCTGGGGTCCTCCTCGTCGATCTCGATGGAGCCGTCCCCGGCCTTGATCTTCGTCTTCTTCTCCTCGGCGGTGCGCGGATGGGCTTCCTCCTCGGCCTTCACTTTGCCCTGGACGTAGGCGGCGTCGACCATGGCGGAGACGAGCGCGCCCTTGGTCTTCATGCCGGTGACCAGCATGGACGGTTCTGGGTTCACTGTCCAGACGAAGGGCTGGGTGTCCGGGAGGTTGATCGCCAGGCGGCACTGCATGATGTCATCGGAGATGAACTCGAAGATGGCGAGCGAATCGGTCTCGCCGTTGATGGTGTGGATCTTCAGGATGCGCACGCCGGAAACGGTGGACGCTTCGGTTTTGATGTCTTCGCGGCCGGCGAGGCGCTTGTAGATTTCGTTGACGCGTCCGGGAGCGTAGAGGACGACGTCCATGAGGGAATGCTGGAAGTCGCCGGGATCGATCTCGGTGAGGAAGAAGGCGACGTCTCCAGTGAGGTCCTCCTTGACCATTGCCACCTCGTTGAGGTTGTTTTCGAGGTCGACGCCGTCCTTGAAGAGGAGCGTCTGGAGCGCGGGCGAATTGACCGCCTTGTTTGCATTGACGAAGAGGGCGAACTTCGCGTTCGAGGGGATGTAGGTCTCGGAGACCGCGAAGAGGGACGGCGCGAATACCGCAAGGGCGAGGAGGAATGCGGCGGATTTGATGCTGGACAGTAATCTTCTCATGGCTGGCGTCCTTTCTGCCGTGTGGCCGTTATTGTTGGGAGAAGTGCATGAAGTTGCGGATGGCGTTCGCCTCGAGGTTCAGCGCGGCGGGTTCGTCGAAGGGGCCGTCGATGACCACGGAGTCCACGTCGGAGTAGAGGAACCGGGGCTTGAACGTACGGTAGCAGACGCTGTCGATGAGGAACGCGAGCGACGGGGCCGAGGTGGACGAGGCAGTGCTGTTGAGGTTCCCGAGGCTGAGCTTGCGCCAGATTTTGCCGCCGTCCTGGGTCAGGTGGAGGCGGAGCTTGTAGAATCCGGGCAGGTCGTTGATCGCGATGGCCTCGATGGAGATGATGTCGGAGGAGTCGAGCAGGGGGGTCTTGTCGATGATGACCTCGTCGCCGAACATGCTTTCGACTTCGATCTCCTTGTCGACGCCGCGCTTGTGGCGGATGATCTCATGGATGGAGACCACACCGAATTCGCCGGGCTCCCCGACGACCGGCTTGTAGACGTCTTCCTTGTTGTCGACGTTGAGCGGGTCCAGGATGCTGGAGGCGCTGCCGCCGCACGAGGCAAGCAGACAGAACGATGCCGCTGCGAGGGCGAGCGCCGCGAGGCGGGCAGATGCGCGGAGGCCGGATCGTGTGATGTGCTTCGGAGTCGTCATAGGCCGTTATTTGAGCCGGAAGAAGTTCCGGGCGGAGTTGGATTCAAGTTTCTTCGCGGTGGCAGGGTCGAACGGGCCGTCCACGATGATGTAGTCGGTCACGTCGTCGTAAAGCAGACGCGGGACGAACGTGCGGTAGACGATGCCGTCGATGATGAAGGCGACGTGCGTGGCTTTGTTCGGGAGGCTGAGCCCGATCCAGTGGCGTCTGCCGCGGTCGGTCAGTTTCAGCTCAATACTGTAATAGGGGGGCTGTTTTTCGAGCGGGATGGCCTTGATCGACTTGACGTCGGCGGAATCCAGCAGGATGGCCTTGTTCAGGCAGATGTCGTCGCCGAACAACGTGGGCGCCATGACTTCCTTGTCGGAACCGCGGCGCAGCGTGATGATCTCCTGGATCTCGATGATGCCTTCCAGCGGACGGTCGGACATGTCAAGGTTTTCCGGATCGAACATGTGATCGATGTCCTCGGCGCTGCAGCTCTTTGCTCCTGCGCCGCAGCAGAAGACCGCGGTGAAGACGAGCATGACAACGGGGATCGCCCGGCGGATATGTCTCATGAATCCCATGGCGGGTTTATTTCCTCATTTTGAAGTAGTTGTATTTCGAGTTGTTCTGAAGCGCCATCGCGGTGGCCTGGTCGAACGGGCCGTCCACGATGACCGACAGCGCGTCGTCCGCGATCTGGCGCGGGACGAATCCGCGGTACACGGTCCCGTCGATGACGAACGCCAGCTGCTGTCCCTTGTGCTGGACGCTGAGGTTGATCCACAGCTTGTGGCCGCGGTCGGTCAGGTCGAAACGGAGATTGTAGAATCCCTGGTCGCCGGGGATCGGAATGGGCTGGATGTACTTGATCTCGGACGAGTCGAGCAACTGGATGGAGTTGATGGTGACGTCGCCGCCGAAGTACGATGCCACGGTGCGTTCGATGCTGTCGCCTTTTTTCGGACGGATGACTTCGTGGATGGAAACCACGTTCTTCGGCGGGAGCTGCATCTCCTCCCAGTTGTCGGGATCCATGTACAGGTTCACCTCTTCGTGGTCGCAGCTGTGGTAGCCGCAACAGAAGATGACCGAGCAGAGAAGCGCCACGGGGGCGAGAAGTTTGCGGAAGATTTTCATGAATATACCCCTGGATTGTATCAGTCGTAACTAATAAGATAGACTCCAAACGCGAAAATGCAACCTTTCTTTCTAAAAAAGAAGCGGAAAAAACGGCAAAACGCGTTTTCGGGGTTGAAAAAATCGCGGAACGGGGTATTATAAATGCTGTTTTTATGTCGCCGGGGCGATTCGCGCCTCCGGTTCTTTCGCGCAGTGATACGGAGGTGCAGATATGGCAGAACAGACGTCCCGGCTGGAGACGATCGGACAGATACGGACCCGTTTGAAACAGGTCATCCGCGGAAAAGACGATGTGATCGATTTGCTGCTGAACGCGGTCCTGGCGAACGGCCATGTGCTGCTGGACGACGTGCCGGGGGTGGGAAAGACCACGCTCGCGAAGGCGCTCGCCCTGACGGTCAAGGCCGATTTCAAGCGCATCCAGTTCACGTCCGACATGATGCCGTCCGACATCCTCGGGTCCTCGGTGTTCAATCAGCAGTCCGGCGAGTTCAAGTTTTATCCCGGTCCGGTTTTCGCGAACATCCTCCTCGGCGACGAGATCAACCGCGCGTCGCCGCGCACGCAGTCGGCGCTGCTGGAGGCTATGAATGAACACCAGGTGTCGATCGAGGGCGTCCGCTACGACCTGCCGAAGCCGTTCCTCGTGATCGCAACGGAGAACCCGGTCGAGTATTTCGGCACATTCCCGCTGCCGGAAGCCCAGCTGGACCGCTTTGCCATGAAGTTCTCGCTCGGCTACCCCGATTCCGCCGAGGAACTCGCCATGCTGAACGACCGCTGGCAGGACGACCCGCTGGACCGTTTGGAGCCGGTGATCACCTGCGCGGAGCTGATGGAGATCCAGAAGGACGTGCGTTCCGTGACGATGGAGCAGTCCGTGCAGGAATACGCCCGCGAACTCGTCGCCGCCACGCGCGACCCGGAGAACGGTTTCTCGCTCGGCGCAAGTCCGCGCGCTCTGCTCGACCTCGCCCGTTGCGCCCAGGCGCGCGCGCTTTTGAACGGACGGACGTTCGTGACGCCGGACGACGTTTCCTCGCTGGCCGGTCCGGTCCTGACGCACCGCCTGATCCTTAACCAGAAGAGCCGCCACGCGGGTGTTTCCGCCTTGGACCTGGTCGCCGCCCTCGTGAAGAAGACGCGCGTCCCCGTCTGAACCTGAATTTCACCCCGTACGGAGAAGGAATCCCGTGACATGAGCCAGAATCCGCTGCGCTTTATCGGAAATCTCTGGCGGAGATTTCTGGACGGCCCCCAGTGGCTGCGCGAGTCGCACGGGCTCGGTTTCGTCTTCAAGTATTACCGGTCTCCGTCGCTCAAGCTGCTTTTCTGGGCGATGGCGTGGTACGAACGCCTCTTCAGCCGTCCGATGCGGCTGCTGTTCATCGTGATCCCGATGTTCGCGTTCTTCTCCATGTTCGCGCTGAACAGCCCGGCGATCCCGATGTTCCTGTTCATCGCGATGATACTGGCGATCGACCTGGCAGTCGGACTGGTCTTCCGTCCCCGGCTCCGGATCGAACGCGATTTCCCGCCACGCGTCAAATGCGGCATTGCGTTCGATGTGAACTACCGCATCCGCAACCTCCGGCGTCTGCCCGCGGCCGATATCCTGATCGACCCGAATATTGAAATGCCGGAACTCCGCCGCGTGCAGGGTTTCAAATACTGTGCCGTGCCGGGGCGGGCGGACACGACGTTCGCTTTGCCGCTGAAGCCCTTCAAACGCGGCGTGTTCAGCATCCCTCAGGGGATCGCGGAATCAAGTTTTCCGTTCAACCTTATCAAGCACTCCGTCCTGTTCGGGCGCAAGGAAGCCCTGATCGTGCATCCTGCCAGCCGCGAATTGAGGAATCTTTTTCCGCGTGACGGCGGCGTTTTGCCTCGTCTGAGCGCGCGCTCGGTGCCGCGACCGGGCGAAAGCATGGATTTCTACGGCTGCCGCATGTACCGTCCCGGTGATTCCCCGCGCAAGATCCACTGGCGGGCGACGGCGCGTTTCCGCGTCCCGATCATCAAGGAATACCAGCAGGAGCACGTCTCGCACGCGGCGATCCTCCTGGACGCGTATGTCCCGCGTGTCCGCCTGGCCGCCGGAACGCTCCGGGCGCTGTTCAGCCTGTCGGAATCCCTGCTGAAAGTCCGCACGAACCGGACATTCGAGGCGGCGGTTTCGCTGGCGGCGTCGATCGCGGAGACCCTGACCATGACGTCGTACCACGTCGACCTGCTTGCCGTCGGCGGCCGTATCTCCCGGTTTCCTTCGAACGGCGAACCCGACCGCGGCTGCGATCCCCTGCTGGACGAACTTGCCACTGCGGCGACATCGGCGCGCGATGCGTTTGCCGGAAAACAGTCGGTGTCGATCGCGGAGGACGCGCTGGAGTCCGGCACGGTGTTCGTGATCCTGACGCGCTGGGATGCCGCTGCCAAGGCGTTTCTCGGCAGTCTGACCGGACGCGGTTCGCGGATCGTGCCCGTGCTGGTCGCGCCGCGCGTGCCGGACGCGGAACTGCCGGACGACCTCCGCGTGATCACGCCGGACTCTGTCCTGACTGGAGGCGATCTGCCGTTATGAAGACCGCGAAATCCATGTTTGAATACGAACCGCCGCAGCGCCGCCAGCTCGGCCTCCTCGTCCGCTGCATGCTGATCCTGCCGCCGGCGTTCCTGCTGTCGCTGAAATACGACCTGCCGCACATCCTGATCCTCACGGCGCTGATGGTCGTCTTCCCGATCTTCCAGGACCGCAGTTTCCGTCTGCGTGACCGCCCGGTCATCTACTCGCTGCTTGCGGCGGGCATCCTGGCGGTCGTGCCCGGCCTGTTCGTGAAGATTCCGGACAACCGCCTGACGTTCTCCGACTACCTGATGCGTTCGCACCAGTTCCTGCCGTTCCTGCTGTACGCTTCGGCGATCGCCTGCTGGTTCATGCGGACGCGCGAGGTGTCGGCGTTGTGTCTGCTGATCGTGCTGCTGTCGACTCTGGCGTGCGGCGACGTCTACAACACCGCCAAGCTCGAAAACATCAATTTCGTCGGGACCACTCAGCTCCTGCGGAACTATCCCGTGACCTATACGGTCTGTTCCCTCATCCAGTGCGTCGGCATGCTGTTCCTCCTGACCGCCGATACCCGGTACGATTCGGTGAATTCGCTTTTGTCGGTCAAGTTGTCCCGTCTTCTCGCAGTGCTGCTGATCGTGCCGTTCTTTTTCGGCGCGCGGCAGTATTTCCTTTCACATGAGGGCACGTTCCGCGACTGGCGCTCCCAGCTTCAGCAGTTGTTCCAGCCGCCTCCGCCCGGCCGCGGCAACGCGTTTCCCGGCGAGGTCGCGATCCGGATGCCGCAGTTCGAAGCGGATACGCCCGTCCGGGTCGTCATGCGCGCGCTGGCGTCGTCCGCGCCGGGGTATCTGCGCGGCAACGTCTACCGCGGGTTCAACGGGAGCTACGGCGGCGTCTGGGTGGCGGACGAGAAGGACCCGATCGACGTCGTGGAAATCACGCGCGACGAGGACCGCAACCTCACGGTGCTGACGTTCCTGCTTCAGGAGACAGGCGATACCGACTCCGAACGCCTCGAATTCCGCTTCGAATCCGACTTCCGCAACACCGTGACGCCGCTGCCCGCGAACGCGACCTCGGTCACGCTCGACGCCAAATCCGCCGCCATCACGCGCGACGGCGGCCTGATCGCCGAAAACTGGGTCCCGTCCACAGGCGTGATCGCGACGGTCAACAGGCCGGATCCTGCCGCCGCGTATCAGGAGCCGCTGGCGGAAGACATGGCGCCGGACCAGGATGTGAGGCGGGAATACCTTCGGCTTCCGCCCCTGCTGACGGATCAGTTCGCCGTGCTCACGGACGAGATATTCGGAGGAGAGAATCCGGGCGATCTGACGCCAAAAGCCAAGATCGAAGCCGTTGTGCGGTTCTTCTCAAACAATTTCACATACTCTTTGAAACGGGACGACTACGTCCCCTCGCGCGGCGAATACTACAGTCCGCTGATGCGGTTCCTGTTCTACCGCCGGACCGGCCACTGCGAGCTTTTTGCGACCTCGGCGGCGCTGCTCCTTCGTCTGTACGGCGTGCCGACCCGGTACGTCGCGGGCGTGGTCTGCACCCGTTACAATCAGGCGGGCTACTACTACGCCACGAACTTCGACCTGCACGCGTGGGTGGAGGCGTGGCTGGACGACGAGCAGAAATGGGTGCTTGTGGAGGCGACGCCGCCCGGCACGGAGATCGACGACATCCTGGCGGATTTCGAGGCAGATTCATGGGGGCGCGATCTCCGCGATTTCATCTCATTCCAATACGAAAACATGGTCTACTGGTTCCGGCGCGGCTATTTCGCCAAGTCGATCATTCATGCGTGGGACGTCGCATACGGCTGGACTCTCTACCAGTTCACGGAGCATCCGGTCCGTTCCGCATTCGGCCTGATCGTGCCGCTTTCGCTCGTTGTTGCGGTCGTGCTGTACGTGCGGAACCGCCGCCGCAAGCGTTATGCGCTGGCGCGGCAGATGCGCCGTCTGGCGCGCATGATGCGTTCGCTCCAGCTCGCCGTCTGGCGGAAGACGGGCGTCCAGCGCGAACCGTGGCAGACCTACGGCGCGTGGGCGGCGAAACTCGACGATCCCGCCCTGAACGAGTGCGTCGCGCTCTACGAACGCATCCGTTATTCCGGACGTGTCCCGCTTTCTGAAGAGGTCGAAGCCTTCGAACAGGCTGTCCGCGTCGTCCGCCAGCATAAGCCACGCGGCACGAAAAACGGGACACCCGGATGAACCGGATGTCCCGATGAACTCTTTTTAGTCCGAACTGAAACTTACTTCGTTTCGGCCGGAGCTTCCTTCGCGGGCGCGAAATCGTTGATCTTCGCGTTCTTCGCGATCTCGTCGTCAAGCATCTTGTTGAGGTCGGCCTGCGCCTTTTCGGCGGCGAGGTACTCAGTGAGTTTGTCCTTGACCTTTTCGATCGGGGTGACTTCTTCCGGAGTCTTTTCGATCAGCTTGATGATGTGGTAGCCGAACTGGGTCTTGACGGGCTTCGTGATCTGTCCGGCCTTTTCGATGCCGAACGCCGCGGAGGCGAACGTCTGGTCCATGGCTCCGCCGCCGTCAAGCAGGGTGCCGTCCTTGTCGAAGGCCGGGAGCTTGCCGTTGTCGCGCTTGCCGGAGGGGCAGTCGCTCTTTTCCTGCGCGAGCTTGTCAAAGCTGGCGGGATCCTTGAGGAGTTCGTCGTAGATGGCGTCGATCTTGGCCTTGGCTTCCTTGTCGGCGGCTTCGGCGTCGGCGGCTTCCTTTTCCTCGTCGAGCTGGATGAGGATGTGCGCGACGGTCACGCCTTCGGGCTTCTTGAAGCCTTCGATGTTTTCATCGTAGAGCTTCTTCACGTCTTCGTCGGAGACGTTTTTCTTCGCCTTGTCGAGGAATTCGGTGTGGACGAACTTGGAGAGGGCGGCCTTCTTCTGAATTTCGGGATTCTCGGAGGTTTCCTTCATGTGCGTTTCGATCGTGAGGCCGCGTTCCTTCAGGGCGGCTTCGATCTCTTCCTGCTCTTCCTTCGGCAGCTCGGCGAATTCCTCCTTCATCTCCTTGGCGACGAATTCGGCGGAGGGCTTGAATCCGGCCTTCTCGGCCTGTTTCAGCATGATCTTGTCCTTCACCATGTCTTCGATCTGCTTGGACATGGCCTGGCGGAGACTGCCCTCGCCGATCTGCTTGTAGATTTCGAGGGGGACTTCCTGCGAGACGAGCTCGTCGATGATCTCTTTTCTGGCGATGGGTTCGCCGTAGACCGTGGCGACGGGATCGGGGAGGAAAGCGAGGACTTCGGTGATCTCGGCCGCCGTGGCGGGCTTCATGTCCAGATCCTGCATCTGCAAGCCCTGCGTCTGGGCCTGATCCTGGACTTCGGCGCCGGGCTGCGCCGGTTGTTCTTCGGTCTTCTTGTCGCCGCAGGCGCTGAGCGCGGCGGCCGCGATGCCTGCCGCGAAGCAGAGCGCGACGGCTTTTCCGGTGAATTTCATGACGTTCATGTTCACTCCTGGTTCTGTGTTATTGTTTCGTATTGTATGATTGTATGTTATGCCGGGGTTCTGCTTCCGGAGGCCGCCGGACGGGGCGTCCGCGGGTCCTTCCGCAAAAACGGATATATACCATTAGCACCGATTCCCGCGTTTTCAAACCGGAAACATGACTTTTTTCGGGAAAGTTTCGATTCCGGTGCGGCGGCGGTTGCGGCGGTCAGTCTTCCGGTTTCCAGTATTTGACGGTCTTGCGGATGTTCGCGATCTCCTTGTCGAGTTCGTTGGCCTTGGACGGGGCTTTCGCCTTCACGAGGTCGTCCATGATCTTCGCCTTTTCGGCGTCGTACGTGCCGGGGTACTGCGATCGGTTGGCCTCGTAGTGGTCCTTCAGCGCATCCTCGTCGATCTCCTTCTTCGCGGCGTCTTCCGCGTGCTTGTTCACGAAGAGTTGCATGGCGGTCTGCTTCTGGATGGCTTCGATCTCGGCGACCTTCGCGATCTGGTCTTCCAGCGACGCACCCTGCGCCTTCAGCGCGTCTTCCAGCGTCTTCCTCTGGTCGGCGGGCATTTCGTCGAGCTCCTTCATCACGGACTCCTTCACGAGCTGCGCGGACGGGACGAATCCGGCCTTCTGCGCGAGGTAGAGCAGGATCGCGTTGTCGAGGTTCGCCTGGATCATCTCGCCGATGGATTCCTTCGTGATGCGAGCGCAGTCGCTGGCGGTCGGCTCCTGCTCGAAGATCTCCTGAAGGAGTTCGGCCTTCGTCAGCTTCAGGTCCTCGTAATCCACGAGCATGTCGGGGAGATAGTCGAACTGCTTCTTGAGCTCCTCCATCGTGACGGGCTTGCCTTTGCCGTCGAGGATGTCCTGGATCTTGTCGATGTATTCGGCGGAGTAGCCGGAGAGCTTTCCGAGCACGGTCTCGCCGTCGGAGGCGAGCACGACCGTGCAGGGATAGCCGTCGACTTTGAACTTCTCGGCGAGCTCGGCGTTCTGCTTCTTGAGTTCGGCGGGGAGTTCCTTCTCCTGCGGGAAGTCGAGTTCGACCAGCACGAGTTTTTTGGAGAAGTCAGCGAACTCGGGCTTGTCGAGCACGCCCTCATGGAGCCGCTGGCACCAGATGCACCAGTCGGACCCGGTGAAGAACATCAGGATCGGCTTCTTGTCGGCGGCGGCCTGCTTCTTCGCCGCGGCGAAGTCGGTCAGCCAAGCGGGCTTTTTACCTGCCGCGCCGGCTTGTTCAGTTTCGGGATCTTCCCCTGATTTTTTTTTTGCGCTGGCGGAGGCCTTTTTCACTGCTTTCTGAAGTTTGCTCACGAGTTCCTTGTCATAGCCGACCGACCGGGTGATCTCCTTCTCGCCGTCGGAGGCGACCAGGACCATGGTCGGATAGCCGTCGACGTCGAACTTTTCGCCGAGCTCCTTGTTCTGCTTCTTCAGCGCGTCGGACTGCGGCTTGGAGTTCGGGAAGTCGAGCTCAAGCAGGATCACGTTTTCCTTCGCGAAATCCTGGAATTCCTTCTTGTCGAGGACGTCCTCGTGGAGCTTGATGCACCAGCCGCACCAGTCGGACCCGGTGAAGAACATCAGGATCGGCTTCTTTTCTTCGGCGGCCTGCTTCTTCGCGGCGGCGAGGTCGGTCAGCCAGGCGGATTCCGCCTTCTTTTCGGCTTTCTTCTCTTCCTTGGCGGCCTTGGTGTCGGCGGCGTTCAGGGTAAAACCGGCGCAGACCGATCCGCAGAGCGCGGCGGCGAGTATCAGTTCGAAATGTTTCATGGAATATCCTCCATCGTGGTTGATTTCAAAAAAAGAATGAATCTTAATATTATAGCATTAGACAACGGAAAATGCAAATATGTTCCAGAGCCGCCTCCCCAAAAAAGATTCTTTTTTCTTTGACGCGCCGCCGGCCGTGCGGACCGGAAAAGAAAAAACGGGAAAACCGCCGCGGGGGTCTTGCATTCGGGTGTTTCATGCGCTATAGTATCGCGTGTTTTCATTCATACATAATCATTTTGTAACTTCGAGGATGCCGCATGAATAAATCCAGTCTCATCTTGTCCGCCGCGCTCTGCTGTGCCGGGATCGTCTGTGAAGCCGCCGAGATCGCGGGCTCTTCATTCCCGTATCCGGGATCGAAAGACCGTTTCGGAGAGGAAAAGAAAACCGTCGCGTGCCTCCCGGCCGGATATATCACGCTCACGGGCGGCCCGCTCGCCGAACGCCAGAAGCTCAACAACCATTACATTGCGTACACGATCAAGCCGGACCGCCTGCTGGAGCCGTTCCGCATCCAGGCGGGGCTGCCGAAGAAGGCGGACCGCTACGACGGCTGGGAAGACGGCGAACTCTCCGGGCACGCCATGGGGCATTACCTCTCCGCGCTGGCTTATGTGTACGAGCTCACGAAGGACCCGCAGGCGCTGAAGCGGATGGAATACGTCGTGGACGAGATCGCGAAGATGCAGGAGGCGGACCCGGACGGATACGCGTTCCCCGTCCCGAAGAAGACCTTCACGCAGCTCCGCGAGAACAAAGTCGATGCGCAGCCGTTCAAGCTGAACGGCATTTGGTCGCCGTTCTATTCCCTGCACAAACTCATGGCGGGACTTCGCGACATCAGCCTTTTGCGTGCTCATGAAGCATACTCGGTAAGACAGAAGGCGCGCATCGCGCTGTTCAAGCTCGGCAACTTCGTGGTCTCCGTGGTCTCTCCGCTCACCCCGGAAAACACCCAGAAAATGCTCTCCTGCGAGTTCGGCGGCATGGACGAGGTGCTCGCCGACCTCACGGCCATGTCGGGTGACAAAAAGTTCCTCGAATGCGCCCAGAAACATTTCTACCACGAGGCTCTGATGGATCCGTTGAGCCGCAAGCAGGACATCCTGACCGGGCGGCACGGCAACACCATGATCCCGGAAATGACCGGCATGGGCCGCATCTACGAGCTCACGGGCGACAGGAAATACCGTGACATCGCCGAGTTCTTCTTCGACCGCGTGGCGAACCACCGCAGCTACGCGACCGGCGGACACGGCGACGGCGAGTATTTCTTCCCGGTCGGCGACGACGCGAAGCACCTGTCTGCCCACACCACGGAATCCTGCAACTGCTACAACATGCTGAAGCTCGCCCGCCTCGTCTTCGAGTGGGAGCCGAAAGCCTCCGTCATGGATTTCGCCGAACGCGCCACGCTGAACCATGTGGCGTCCGTGATCCGTCCCGACCGAGAGGGCGCGTACTGCTACTTCCAGCCGCTCGCGTCCGTCGCCGTGAAGAACTTTTCCACCAGCGAACACGTCTGGACGTGCTGCGTCGGAACCGGCATGGAGAACCCCGGACGCTACGGCGAGCTGATCGTCGCCGGGAGGCAGGGCGAACTGTACCTGAACCAGTTCTGGGACGCGGACATCATGCTCGACGCCATCCAATGGATGACTGTGACCGGGCACTATCCTCCGCCGGATGGATGGACGTACCAAATCGACGTAACGCCTTTTAAAAGGTTTTCGATTTCCGGCGGATTCCCTTACTCGAAGGACGTGACGGTGACGTTCTTCGGTTCCGATACCTACGACTCCCAGTTCGCGCTGAAGATACGCAAGCCGTACTGGAGCCCGAATATGACCCTGAAGGTGAACGGAGAACCCGTTTCCGCCGAGGCGGGCAAGGACGGCTACATCGCGATCAACCGCAAGTGGAAGAACGAGGACACCGTGAGCATCGGGTTTGATTTCAACCTGCGCGCCGTGCCGATGACCGACAAGCCCGGCGATCCGCTGTGCCTCATGTACGGGCCCTTCGTGCTCGCGGGCATCGTGCCGCCCGATCCGGCGAATCCCGGAGCACGCGCGTGGCGCAATGACGGCCAGAGCTACGAGACGCCGCCCGTGATGGTGGCGGAGAGCGTGCAGGAACTGCTGTCGAAGCTGACACCCGCCGACGGGTTCGCGCACTTCAAATCCAACGGCCTGATCTTCCCGAAGGACCTCGAATTCCGTCCGCTCATGGACATCATGGATGAACACTACGCTGTGTATTTCAACCGGTTCAGCAAGGCGCAGTGGGACGCCGAGGGATCCGACGTCATCAGCCGCGTCCGCCTCGAAATGGGCAACAGCCGCCGCCTCGTCGACGAGATCACGCCCGGCTACCAGCAGTCCGAGATCGACCACAAGGTCGTGACCGGAAACACCGTGGCACGCGCCGGAATGGACGGCCGCCGGCTCCGCTTCGCGCCCGCCGGGACCTCGTTCGAATACACCGTGTCGAACCTGCCGTCCGGCGAGCCGCTGGAGCTGACCGTGGAGATGTCCGGTCGCAACTCCGCACTGAAGATCGTGTGCGGCGGGAAGGAGATCTTCTCCGGAGACGTGAACACCGAGCGCGGACAGAGCGTCGGGAAGACGATCCCGATCCCCGCCGACGCGATTGCCGCCGACGGCACGGCGAAACTCGTGTTCTCCGGCGCGAACAGGAAAGCTTCTCCGCAGATCACCAAGATCCGTGTCATGCGGAAGGCTGCGCCTTCACTGAAGTAGTGCCGGGCTACGCTCCGGCACACACAAAGTGTGTCGAGTAGTGCCGGGCTGCGCTCCGGCACACACAAAGTGTGTCGAGTAGTGCCGGGCTGCGCTCCGGCACGGGGAATCTCGTTTTTTCTGCGCTGTTTCATTTTGCAGGTGTTTTTTGCGCCTTTTTCTAAAAAATAGCTTTCATAAACGGGAAAGAGGTGCTATATTATAAGATAACATTTTCAATCCCCCACACGAATCAACCGCAAGGAATCCAAAATGCCGGAAGACAAAACCAGTAAGAACGGCCAGGCAAAGGTCGATTTTATTTGCGCCGAAGAAGGCTGCGACGGCGTCGTGCAGTTCAGCCTGCAGGACTGCTCCGAAAGCAATATCCAGGTGCTGTGCCCCAAGTGCCACAAGCCCTATGTGTTCGATCATGAACTCCGCACGAAGTTCGGCAAGCTCCAGAAGCTGATCGAGGTCGTCCGCGAGGCCGAACCCATCCTCGGCGACTGCTGCGTCTCCGTCGACGTCCCCGGCGGCAGCGTGAAGGTCCCCTACGCCCTGCTGCTCACCCGCCTGAACACCATGCTCACGCTCCACGTCGGCGGCAAGTCCATCGACTTCCACCTCTGGATCCAGCCGTCTTCCCCCGACACCTTCCGTTAATCACCGAAAAAGGGTACATCGCATCATGACAGACCAGGAAATCATCGCCGCATTCGAGTCCGCCGGCGCACTGCTGACCGGACATTTCCAGCTTCGCAGCAAGAAGCACAGCAACCGTTTCTTCCAGGCCGCGCTCGTCTTCAAGAAGCCGTGGGTCGGGGAGGAACTCTGCAAGGAGCTCGCCGCCCGCATCAAAGCTGCCGGGATCGAAGCCGAAACCGTCATTTCGCCGGCGGTCGGCGGCCTCTTCGTCGGGCAGGAAATCGCCCGCGCCCTCCACATCGAATCCATCTTCGCCGACAAGGACAACGACCAGCTTGTCCTGAAGCGCGGCTTCCAGCTGAAGCCTGGCGAGAAGGTCATCGTGGCGGAGGACGTCGTGACCGAGGGCGGCCGTGTCCAGCAGACGATCGACCTGGTCCGCGCGCACGGCGCCGATCCGGTCGCGGTCGCGGTCATCACGGACCGCAGCGGCGGGAAAGTGTCGTTCGGCGGCATCCCGTTCTTCAGTCTGCTGAAGCTCTCCCTGCCGACCTACACGGCGGAGGAATGCCCCATGTGCCGCGCCGGACAGCCCATCGACGTCCCCGGCAGCAAATCCTGAATCCGAATCGATCCGTTCCGCTCCGCTGTTCCGAAGGAGAGGGAATCTTTTTCCCGTTTCGAGGCGGCGGCCGGCCGGATGAACCACAGAAAGACCAAGATTATCCATGTTTGCAACGATCGTTAAGAAGATATTCGGCAGCAAATCGGAACGCGACGTGAAACGGCTGCGTCCCCTGGTGGCGAGAATCAACGCCCTGGAGGAATCGTACCAGTCGCTCACCGACGAGCAGCTGAAAGCCAAAACGCAGGAGTTCAAGGACCGCTACGCCAAAGGCGAATCGCTCGACTCCATGATGTGCGAGGCGTTCGCCGTCGTGAAGAACGCCTGCCGCCGCATGGTCGGGCGCACCTACGAAGTCTGCGGCCACGAACTCGTGTGGGACATGATCCCGTTCGACGTGCAGATCATCGGCGGCATCGTGCTCCATCAGGGCAAGATCGCGGAAATGGCGACCGGCGAAGGCAAGACGCTCGTCGCCACCATGCCGCTCTACCTGAACGCGCTTTCCGGCCACAACTGCCAGCTCGTCACCGTGAACGACTACCTGGCGCGCCGCGACTCCCAGTGGGTCGGCCGCGTGTTCGAATTCCTCGGCCTCACGGTCGGCTGCATCCAGAACTCCATGCACTCCGGCCAGCGCAAGGAGCAGTACGCCTGCGACATCACCTACGGCACGAACAGCGAGTTCGGGTTCGACTACCTCCGCGACATGGGCATGGCGACCAGCAAGGAACAGCTCGTCCAGCGCGATTACTACTATGTGATCGTCGACGAAGTCGACTCCATCCTCATCGACGAGGCGCGCACGCCGCTTATCATCTCCGGTCCCGTGAACGTCTCCACGCACCAGTTCGACAAGCTCCAGCCGTTCGTGGCCGCGCTGTACCGCAAGCAGGAATCGCTGTGCGACCGCCTGCTCAAGGAGGCGAAGGACGTGATCGACCGCCGCGACGAGGGAAAGGCGACGGACGAGGAGTTCGACGACGCGATCCGCAAGCTCCTTCAGGTCAAGTTCGGCATGCCCCGCCACAAGATGCTTGCCCGCATCCTCGAGGACGCCGACATCCTCAAGAAGCTGGAACGCTACGAGTCGTTCGTCCGCAGCGACCAGAACCGCGGCATGCTCCAGGAAGTGCAGGAGGACCTGTACTTCTCCATGGACGAGAAACAGCACGAGGCCGACCTCACGGAACGCGGCCGCAACACGATCTCCCCGAACGATCCCGACGCGTTCGTGCTGCCGGACCTGCTCAACTCCCTGCACGACATCGACAACGATCCGAAGACGGACTACAATACCAAGCTTCAGCGCCACCGGGCGTTCCAGGAAGCTTTCGCCGAGAAGAGCGAACGCCTCCAGAACATCTCCCAGCTCCTGCGCGCCTACTGCCTCTTCGAGAAGGACGTGGACTACGTCGTCATGGAGGGCAAGGTCCTGATCGTGGACGAGCACACCGGACGCATCCTGCCGGGCCGCCGTTTCAGCGACGGCCTGCACCAGGCGCTCGAGGCGAAGGAAAACGTGAAGATCGAGAGCGAGACGCAGACGCTCGCCACGATCACCATCCAGAACTATTTCCGCATGTACAAGAAGCTCGCCGGCATGACCGGTACGGCCGAGACCGAGGCCAACGAGTTCCATCAGATCTACAAGCTCGACGTGGTCGTGATCCCCACGAACCGCCCGTGCATCCGCAAGGACGTGAACGACACGGTGTTCAAGACCAAGCGCGAGAAATTCCGCGCGATCGTGGCGGAGACCGAGGCGGCGCACAAGCGCGGACAGCCCGTCCTGCTCGGCACCATCTCCGTCGAGGACTCCGAGCTGGTCAGCCGCATGCTCCTCATGAAGAACATCCCGCACAACGTTCTGAACGCGAAGAACCACGCCCGCGAATCCGAGATCGTGGCGCTCGCCGGACGCCGCGGCGCCGTGACGGTCGCCACCAACATGGCCGGACGCGGCACCGACATCAAGCTCGAACCCGGCGTGGAAGAGCTGGGCGGCCTGCTGGTCCTCGGCAGTTCGCGCCACGACTCCCGCCGCATCGACCGCCAGCTGCGCGGACGCTGCGGACGCCAGGGCGACCCCGGCATGTCGCATTTCTATGTGTCGCTGGAAGACAACCTGATGCGCCTGTTCGGTTCCGACCGCATCGTGACGATCATGGAGAAGTTCGGCATGGAGGAGGGCGAGGAACTTCAGCATCCGCTCCTGAGCCGTTCCATCGAGACCGCCCAGCGCCGCGTGGAGCAGCACCATTTCTCCATCCGCAAGCGCACGCTCGAATATGACGACGTGATGAACAAGCAGCGCGAGGTCATCTACGGATTCCGCCACGACACGCTGTTCAACGAGGACAGCCGCCAGGCGATCTTCGACATCATCGAGATCGAGGTCGGCCGCCATGTGGACGAGGCGTTCGCGGCTGCCACGGGCGACTCCAAGATCACCTACAACCGCGACCTGCTCCTGGCCTGGCTGAACTACTCGTTCCCGTTCGGGTTCTTCGAACAGGACCTGGACGTGGACCTGACCGCCGAGAACGCCGCCGAACAGATGGTCGATCGCATCCTGAAGAAGGTGCACGATATGTACGATTTGAAGGTCTCCCTCGAGGACCCGGTCGCACTGAAGTGGCTCGAACGCCAGATCGTGCTCGACGCCATCGACAACCGCTGGCAGGACCACCTGCGCAGCATGGACGAGCTCCGCGGCAGCATCGGCCTCCGCGCCTATGCGCAGAAGGACCCGCTGGTCGAGTACAAACGCGAGGCGTTCCGTCTGTTCGAACAGCTCATGAACGACATCGACCAGCAGATCATCGGCAAGATCTTCCGTTCCGCCACCAGCCTGGCGGCGTTCGAGCGGTTCGTGCCGGCCGCGCGTCAGTATATCCTCAGCCACCAGACCGTCGATCAGCTCGGCTCCACGACGGCTTCCGCCGAGGCTCCGGCTCAGGCCGACGCCGCGCCCGCGCCGCAGGCCGCCGATTCCGAACCGGAATCCGTGACGCCGCGTTCCCCCGAACCCGGCGTGCCGTTCCAGCGCGATGACGAGAAGGTCGGCCCGAACGATCCGTGTCCCTGCGGATCCGGCAAGAAGTTCAAAAAATGCTGCGGTAAGTGACCGCATCGGGCGGTGCATCATGGTTGGACGCAACACAGTCTGTTTGCTCCTGATCGGGTGCGCCGCCGTTTTTTGTCCCCGCATGTCCGCCGCCGAGGACGAGCTCCGCGAAAAAGCCCTGCTCGGCGATCCGAAATCCGAGTTCGCGCTCGGCAACGAGTATTTCTACGGCACGGAGACGCGCAAGGCGAATCCCGTGCTCGCGGCGCACTGGTTCCGCAAGGCGTCCGACGAGATCCCCGAGGCGATGTACAACTACGGGTACTGCCTGGAAAACGGGCATGGCGTGGACCGCGATCCCGTCGCCGCCGCCGAGTGCTACCGCAAGGCCGCCGAGAAGAAGTGCGAGCCCGCCGAATATCAGTACGCCATGGTCCTCCTGAACGGCGTGGAATTCCGCAGCGTCGAGGAACACAGCAAGTTCAAGGACTCCGACATCCCCGCCCGCGACCCGGAAAAGGGACGCAAAATGATCCAGTCGCTTGCCGACCGGGGGTATGTGCCCGCCCAGGTCGAGCTGGCCGCCATCCTGATCGCCCGGCCATCCGACGTGTCCGCGAAGGACGCGGAAAAGGCGTTCGAGCTGGTGTCGAAGGTCGTGAAGGACCCGGACGCTCCCCCGCGCGCATGGCGTGTGCTCGCCGACTGTTATTTCTCCGGCCTTGGCACCGTGCCCGACGGCAGGAAGATGATCGAGGCGCTGGAAAAGGCTGTTTCGAAAGGCAACCTGGAGGCGCTGTCCCGGATGGGCTACTGCTACGAGTTCGGCATCAACGTGAAGGCCGACCCGAAGAAGGCCGTCTCGTGCTACGAACGCGCCGCGAAGGCCGGACTGCCGTCCGCCATGCTCAAATACGGCGACATGATCGCCGCGGGCGAGGTCGAGGGAAAAGGCACGGACGAAGCGCTCGTCTGGATCAAGAAGTCCGCCGCCGAGGACTGCCCCGAAGCGCTGTACCGTCTCGGCACGTGGAATCTCCACGGCATCGGCACGGAAAAAATTCCCGAACTCGCCGCCGAACTCTTCTCACGCGGCGCCCAGCTCGAACACCCGGCCTGCCAGTACGAACTCGGCATGCTCTTCCTGCAAAAGGACGGTCCGATCGCGAAGGACGACAAGGCCGCGTTCTTCTGGTTCAACCGTGCCGCGTCCAAAGGCAGCGCCGCAGCCCAGCGCCAGCTCGCCGTGTGCTATGAGAACGGCACCGGATGCGACGTCGATCTGGAAAAGGCGCTGGCGCTGTACCGCGAGGCCGCGCGGAACGGCGACGTGGAGGCGCGGCAGCGTTTGAACAACTAACTTTCTGGATAAGATTTCCCCCTATGCCCTCCGATCCTCTGTTTCATATCGTCCTGCACGCGCCCGAGATTCCCCAGAACACCGGGAACATCGGACGTATCGCCTGCTGTACGGAATGCCGCCTGCACCTGGTGAAACCCATCTCGTTTTCGTTCGACGACGCGCACCTGAAACGCGCCGGGATGGACTACTGGCGGCATGTGGACTGTATCATCCACGAGGATTTCGAATCCGTGCTGAAGACCGCCGCCGGAGCGCCGGTGTATTTCTTCTCGACCAAGGCGAAACAGTGCTACTGGGATTGCCCGTTCGAACGCGGCTCGTTCCTGGTGTTCGGCAGCGAGAGCAAGGGGCTGCCGCTGTATTTGCACGACACGTATGCGCCTCAATTTTATACCATCCCCATGCCGGGGAATTTCAACCGGAGCCTGAATCTGGCCAACTCGACCGCGATCGCCGTGTACGAGGGACTGCGCCGGCTCCTGCCGGGAACAGGAAAACTGTCATGAACGAATCATTGCCTCAGGATACTCGGAACGAAAACACGGTCGCGTCGGAAAACGCCGCCGAAACCGTCATGCCCGGCGCGGAGGAAAAGAAGCCGGAACCCGCCTGGAAAAAGACGCTGAAATTCATCATCAAATTCGGCGTTTCCGCAGGCATCCTTACGTACATCGTCTGCACGCGCGACATCAAGTGGGCGGATTTCAAGCTCGTGAAGCCGTGGTGCATCGTCGCCGCGTTCTTCGCCATCTGCACCCAGCTCTCCCTGACCGGCGTCCGCTGGTTCACGCTCCTGCGCGCCGCGGGCGTGAAATGCTCTTTCCGCGAGGCGTTCAGCCTCCAGATGCAGGGGATGTTCTTCTCGCAGTTCCTGCCGGGCGGTTCGGTCGGCGGCGACGTGGTGAAAGCGGGCATCCTCGCCACGCGGACGCCCCCGGGCGGCAAATTCAATGTGGTGTTCTCCATCTTCGTGGACCGTCTGTGCGGACTCGGCGCGCTGCTGATCGCTTTGCTCGGGACGTGCCTGATCTGCCATGACACGATCGCGCGGTTCCCGGACGGCCAGCGGCACGGCCTGATGGTGATGTGCGCCATTTGCGGCGCGCTGCTGTGCGTGGTCATCTTCGTCTTCTTCAGCGACCTGCTGTACAAGGTGAAATTCTTCAAGTTCTTCCTCGATATCGCCGACCGCATCACGAAAGACACGTTCCGGCGCGCCGCGGACGCCGTGGCGCTGTACCGCCGCCGCTGGAAACTCCTGCTCGGCTGGATCGCCGCCACCACGCTGGTTTTCTTCCCCGTGCTCAGCCTGCCCGTGTGGGTGATCGCGAACGGGTTCGAGGGGGCGCCGCACCGCGATTTCCTGCCGTGCCTCATGATCTCGAACGTGAGCCAGACGATAGCGGCGATCCCGGGCTCCTTCGGCGGCACCGGCACGCGCGACATCGCCTGTGCCGAGATGATGACCGCGATGGGGTTCACCGACACGGAGAGCGGCGTGATCCCGATCCTGGTCACGATGGTGACGCTGCTCGTGGCGCTGTCCTGTTCGGTCTTCTTCGTCTTCGACCGCGGAAAACGTGTCCCGAAGGCGTGATTTCGACCGAAAACGACTTGCTTTTCCCTGAAAACGTGATACATTAGAAACGATATTTTTCAACCAACCTCCAACCGCAGAACCGACATGTCAACCCCCAAACAGGACGGAACGATCCTGGATTCGCCATCCAGGACGCAGGTCATCGAGCTTTTCCCTGCCTCCGCGTCGAGCGTCGCAGGCGACTCCCATCCGGGATTCCAGCGCGAACACAACGAGGACAGTTTCGGCACGTATGCCGACCCCGGAAACGGCTGCGCGCTGCTCTTCGTGGCGGACGGCGTGGGCGGGAACAGCGGCGGCGACCTCGCCAGCCAGTTCACGGCGAAAAGCCTGCTGGCGCACTGGAAACGCTTCACCGCGAGGCTGATGCCGCGCGCGGACGCGACCGCCGAGTTCTTCCGGGACGCGCTGGAGGACATCAACCGGACCGTGTACGGCATCAACGCCGACCAGGGCACGCTCTCCGCGCCCATGGGCACGACCGTCGCCGCCGCCGCGCTGCTTCAGGACCAGATCGTGGTCGCGCATGCCGGCGACAGCCGCGTGTACCGGTTCCGCGACGGCGGGATCGAACTCCTCACCGCGGATCATTCGCTCGTGCAGAAATGGGTCCGCGAGGGCACTATGACGGAGGCAGATGCAAAGATCCACCCGATGTCGCACGTGATCTACAAGTCGATCGGACAGCAGCGCCGCCTGGACCCGGAGGTCCATATCTTCGACCGCAAGCACGGCGACAAGTTCATCGTGTGTTCCGACGGCCTGATGTGCCACGCCTCCGACCCGGAGATCCGCGAGGTCATGAACCGCATTCATTCCGCGCAGGAAGCCGTGCGCGAGCTGATCGCCATCGCCCTGAAACGCGGCGGCTACGACAACGTCACCGTTGCCTGCTACTACCAGGCGTAAGCTGACCTTAAACGGTCAGGGACCCTTACCCAAAAACGCAAAGTCGTGAATAAAGATCGCGTAAACGCATAGGATGAAAGCGTTTATGTCGAAAACGAAGACGATGATACACAAAAACAGATTCATGTGATTGTTTTTTATCAGCATAAATGTGTAGACCCAGAAAAACAGCAGAAAAGCGAAAGGGGCGTATATCGCGACATAAATCAGAATGCCGAATACGGTGTCCGTTATCTCCTTGCTGGGAAAATACGGGAAACAGCTCATCAGGATCATCAGCGCCGCATGCAGGATGCACAGGATCAAAAACGGCGGCAGATACCGGTGAACCTCTTTGTGCTGCTGTCTGTCGATGAAGAAAAGGATCCCGATCGTGATGCAGTCCCAGAATAAGCTCCCCAGAAAAGCTTCCTGTATGTTTTCCATTTCCGTCCTCCGGTCCCGTTTGTTGTTTCCAGTTGTTTTCTTCGTTTGGGTATGCTGACGGATTTATCCGCCCTGTCCATGAGCCCATACGAGAAACAGGAGAATCCCCTGAATGAAGAAATTGACCGCGAAAAGGCAGGCGGCAAGCCCGATGCGCCAGTTCATGCGTTTCGATTCCCCCAGCGTGATCGCATAGATCAGGACAAACAGGAACAGGACGGGCGGCGCAAGGAAATAAACGGCGAGTGCGATATCGAAAGCACGTTCTACGATGCCGCCCAAAGACTCGACCTTGTCGAACGGGATACAATCGGACAGGGGAAACAAGATCGTGTGCAGCAAGGTGAGGAGCCATAACGGTAGCAGACGTCCGCGCATTTCTTTGTACTGGAAATAGAACGCAAAAAGGATGATCGTGAAAATGAAGTCGAGGAAGGTCGCAAAGACCAGTTCCGGCGCGATTTCGGAAACATAATGGCGCGCGTAAAACTTCTCGTAGTGGCCGCTCATGTTGGATGTCATCTCCTCGTAAACGTCGTTTTCCGCTTTCTGCTGCTTCCTCCAGTCCGCGATCTCCTGTTCGGTGGGGGACGGAGCCTCCGCGAGAGTGCGAATGAACGCCTCCGCCTCGTCGGACTCGTCGGCGGGATGATAAAACTCGTCCGGCGCAAAGGTCCAGCTGACGCTGCCGATGCCGTTTTCGATCACCACGTTATCTGTCCACCCCTGATAGATTCCCTGAAATTCGGTCCTTCCCGGCGCGGGCAGCATCGTGCGGATGACCAGGATCGGCGGTATGCTCTTCTCCTCGCTCAAGTAGACGTCATGCGGATGGTTGACGGCGATCTTCACGCCGAACGTCTCATCCTTTAACTCCGGCGACAGACGTTTCCGTTCATGGAGATCGCGCAGGATCGCCGCGGCCTGTTCCGGTTTTTTGATGCCGATATACATCCCGATGATGCCGTCATTGGTAAAAGACGGCGGTATGGTAACGGAAAACCCGTGATCTTTCGCCAGTTGTTCGCGGAAATCAGACGCGGGAAGAAAGACCTTTTCGTTCCAGTTGTCCCAAGGCGTCTTTTCCGCATTCCGGGTGTCGCCATGGGAAAAGACGAAAGCGAAAAAGCCAAATAACGCTAGCGCGAAACAGCTTATCAGCAAGCTCGGGAACCGATCTTTCATGTCATTTCTCCATTATGGTGTCGGGGAGGGCAGGCGGATGCCGTATCTGTCCTTATACCATACCACGGATTCATAAAAAAGCAAGCGGAAAAAGCGTCTCTGCAAAAAAACTCTTAACTTTCTGCTCTCTCCACCTCAAAACAGCAAGAAAAGGGGAAAATTAGATGCACCATTGAAAACTTGTCTATCAAAGAAGGCAACATTTCAATGGCATGTGCTTGGCAAGCTGTTTCGCCGCAGTGCTACGGCACTTCGATGTCCTTCGGCATGGTGCAGAAGTTTTCGATGCCGGTCTCGGTGATGAGCACGAGGTCCTCGATGCGGACGCCGCCGATGTCGTGGTAGTACAGACCGGGTTCGACCGTGATGACGTTGCCGGGCTGGAGCAGCTCGAAATTGCGCGCGGAGAAGCGGGGCTGTTCGTGGATCTCGAGTCCGACGCTGTGTCCGAGCCCGTGGAAGTAGCCGCAGGGATAGCCCTCGTCGTCGACGCCGGTCTTGAATCCGGCCTCGGCGAGCGACTTGATGCAGAAATCCTGCATGAGGCTGCACGGGACGCCGGGCTTCAGCTGTGCCTCGACCGCCTCGTTCACGTAGCGGACCGCCTTGTACATCTCGAAGAGGCGCTTGCTCGCCTTGCCCTTCACGAACGTGCGGGTCATGTCGCCCCAGTAGCCGTTCACGTCGCTGCGCGGGAAGATGTCGGAGACGACGGGCGCGCCCGCCTTGACGGGGCCGCTGCCGATGCAGTGGGGCAGGGCGGAATCGGGTCCGCAGGAGATGATGGTGCCGACGGCTGAATAGGATTTGCGCTTGAACTCGGCCTCGACCTCGGCGCGGATGAATTCGCAGGTCAGGACCTTGCCGTGCCATTCGAGGAATCCCTGGGAGTTGACCGTGGATTCGGCGATGAAGTCGCGCACCTGGAGCTGGGCTTCCTGCGTGGCGGCCTCGGCGGCGCGGAGCTTTTCGATCTCGTCCGGGCGCTTCACAGCGCGTTCGGGGAAGAAGGGACCGTCCGCCATGACGACCTCGACTCCGGCGGCGCGGAGTTTTTCGGCGAAGATGAGCGGGAATCGTTCGGGCACCTGCCAGCGGGTCACGCCGTAGACTTTGCTGATGGCGGCGACGAGGCAGCGCTTGCAGTCCTGCGGAGCCTGTTTCAGGACGTCGGCGAAATCGACCACCTCGATGCCGGGGCGGACTTCACGGCGGGCGCGCGCGATCTCCAGCACGGAGACGAAGACATAGCGTTTCGCGCCGATCTCGGCGTAGATGAACTCGTCGGGAGCGAAGAACCCGGACCCGTAGACGAGGTCGGCGGATTCGGCGGTGGTGGCGGCGATCAGACGCGCCTGAACATTTTTTTCCATGGAAAAAGGGTCTCCTCGCTTGAAAAAGGATGGAAATGAAGTTAAATTGAATGATACACTTTAATATAACACATACCGCGGAAAAAAGCAAAGATTCTTATGACGATTCCCAATACTCCAGTCGGCATCGGTGTCTCCATCACCGTGATCGCGCTCGGCTCCTACCTCGTCGGGGCCATCCCGTTCGGATTCCTCCTCGGCAAACTGATCCGGGGCATTGACATCCGCAGGCACGGCAGCGGCAACATCGGCGCGACGAACGTGACGCGCGTGCTCGGCAAAGGCTGGGGCCGACTGTGCTTCTTCCTCGACTTCCTGAAGGGCGCGGTCCCCGTGATCGCCGCATCCATGCTCTCCGACCGCGAATCCTCGCAGTTCGTGGTGGAGCATCTGCCGGAATGGCTGAAGATGGAATCCTGCCTGCCGGATCCGGGCGGACTGCTCGCCTGCGTGGCGGCGTTCGCGGCGGTCTGCGGACATATCTGGCCGGTGTACCTGAACTTCAAGGGCGGGAAGGGCGTTTCGACGGCGGCGGGCGCGATCCTGGCGCTGAATCCGCTGTCGCTGCTGTCCGCCGGGGCGGTGTGGGTGATCGTGTTCTTCGCCTCGCGCTACGTGTCGCTGGCGAGCATCGCGGCGGCCGTGTCGATCGCGGTGTTCTGCGTGGTCTACAAGATCGCGGGGCTGTCGAACGCGAATCCGCCGGAGATCATCCTGTTCTTCCTGCTCGCCGCGCTGTCCGTGACGAAGCACGCTTCCAACATCAAACGTCTGCGCGAGGGCACGGAGAACAAGTTCGAACGCAAGAAGAAGGCCGCGCCTCTGTCGATCGCCGCGCTTCAGGACGGGGCCGCCATCAGCGCGGCGGTGCTGGGCGACGGCGCCTGGGGCACCGCGCTCGCGCTCACGCTCCACGCCAACGGCCACAAGGTGAAAGTGTGGGGCGCGTTTCAGGACAACATCGACGCCGTGAACCGCGAGCATGAGAACAAGAAATTCCTGCCGGGCGTGCCGATCCCGGCGGACCTGGAATTTACCTCCGACATGGAATCCGCCGTGAAGGACGCGCGGCTGGTCGTGCTCGCGACGCCGTCGCAGTATCTCCGCGGCGTGCTCCAGAAATTCAAGCCGTACCTGAACCCCGACACGCAGATCATCGTGGACATCGTGAAGGGCATCGAGGTGAACTCTCTGCTGACCATGAGCGAACTCTGCCGCCAGGAACTCGGCCCGACGCACTACGTAGTGCTCTCCGGACCGAGCCACGCCGAGGAAGTCGCGCGCCGGATCCCGACGCTGGTCGTGACCGCGTGCGAGGACCGCGACATCGCGGGATACGTGCAGCGCATCTTCATGAACGAATTCTTCCGCGTGTACACGTCGTACGACGTGGTCGGCGTGGAGCTGGGCGGCGCGCTGAAGAACATCTACGCCATCGCCGCCGGCATCGTGGACGGCTGCGGCATGGGCGACAACTCGAAGGCCGCGATGATGACGCGCGCCATCGCCGAGATGTCCCGTCTGGGCAAGGTCCTCGGCGGTAAGAAAGAGACGTTCAGCGGGCTGAGCGGCGTCGGCGACCTGATCGTGACCTGCACCAGCAAGCACAGCCGCAACCGGTTCGTCGGCGAGGAGCTCGGCAAGGGCCGCAAGCTCGACGAGATCATCAAGTCCATGAACATGGTCGTCGCCGAGGGCGTGAAGACCTGCGAGGCCGCCTACGCGCTCTCCGAACGCTGGAACGTCGACACGCCGCTGATCCATGGCATCTATGCCGCGCTCCATGACGGCCGCGATGCGCGCGAAGTCGTCCGCGAGCTCATGACCCGCAAGGCGAAAAACGAAGAGGAGTGACGGGCCTTCCCCATTCTCCGGGCCTTTTCCGAAAAAAAGAACAGGTCCTGTTTTTTGCGTGTCCGGCCGAACTCAGTAATACCAGAGTTCGATGTTTTTGACGGAGAAATCCTTTTCAGGATAGTTCAACGGGATGACCTGGATCCTGACATTTCGGCCGGAATCCGGCACGGGGAAAAAGAGATCGGCGCGATGATCCTTCCCGAACGTCACCTGTGCGGAGTCGATCACGGCTCCGTCCGTTCCGTCGAGCACGTTCAGCGTGAGATAGGATATCTCCCCGAAATTCATCCTCAGCATGCAGGTCGTTTTGTTTTCGCATGGCGGGACCGTCAACTCGATCTCGAACTGTCCGGCCGCGTCTTTTTTATCCTTGTTCTGGGTAAAGTGCGTCAGGCCGTCCCCGTCTTTCGTGAACAGGAAGGACCCGTCGTCAAGGTTCCTGACCTCGGGAGACAGGAGATCCAGCGTCTTTTCCAGAGAGATGTGGCTCACATCCCCGGAAAGATAACGCGGCAGAGGCGGGAAACCACCTGCGTTCATGAACGGCGCTTTGATCATGATGACCGCCCGTCTTTTCTGCAGGGCTTCCTGCGAACCGATCAGATTGCGTATCATCTGGTTGCCGATGCCGTCCTGATAGAACCAGTCGGGAATATGCTGAAGGAAATATGCCGTATAGCCCGGCACCGACGCTCCCTGGTGACGATAGGGATACCAGAAGAAGGAATTGCTCAGGAACACGAACGGGGATCCTGTGTTGACCTCCAGATCACCGATGGTCTCGCCGTCACGGATGACCCGGTTGAAATGGATGTTCTTCTCGGGATCGAACTTCGGATTGCCCTCGGGCCAGAGTGACCGGGCCCGTGTTGTCACAAACACATAGTCTTCCAGCCCGACGGGCAGTTCCGATTTCGGGTAGGAATAACGTTTCAGGACATCGGAAAGGACTTGTGCCGTGATGAAAGCCTGTCCTTCGAACGGGTGCATTTCCGTCTCGACGGTATAGAAATAAAACAGAGGGAAATCGAATCTGTGTTTCCACATCTCCGGCATCGGATCGACGATCTCGATATCGTTTTTCAGGCATTCGTAGTAATGCTCGACCCAGTCGGGATTCTCCTGAAAATCATCCGCCGCCAGAACGCGCGCGGCGAAATCCCATTTGGACGGGACACGGACCAGGATGAGGTCGATATTGTTTTCCTCCAGATACTTTTTGTACGGGAGGATCCCTTCGATGTAGTCCCGTGTTTCGTAGGCCGTTTCCTCCCCGCCCGCGGTGAAATACGAATCGCCGGTCCAGCCTTTGTAGTTTTCGTCGCAAAGCTTTTGATACCTGGCGGCAATCGTTCTGTATTCCTCTCTCCATGCGGCAAACGAGCCGCCGTGCTGTTTCAGTTCCTCCTCAATGCGGGACAGCTCCTTCCGAATACGTGTTTGCCTCAGCATCGCGGCGTTTTCGTCCTTCGGGAGGGGTTGGATCGGCAGAATCGTGATCTTGCGTTTCGCAAAATCCCTGTTCCCGCCGGGCTGAAACTCCCGTACTTTCGCAATGCTCAGCGCATAATACTGCTGGTGTTCGAACGACTGGATGTCGTCGGAAAGCTGGATCTCCCGGATTTCCTGCGGCATCGCATCGTATTCCGCGCAAATGCAGGCGATCCTGTCGCCCGGCAGGAAGATGTTCGACTTCAGGATCGTCAGATCCTTCATCACCGGGACATTGACAAGCACTTCGTACTCCATTCGGCTGTCCGGAACGGACGAGGACTGCACCGAGTCCAGCTCTACGAAAACGGTATAGAGGCAGTTCGGATAATCGTTCTTTTCCGGATCGGGGATGAGCGAGACGGCGCGGATCGTCCCTTCAAACGAAACCGTATCCAGCTCGCTTTGCTCGAAAAGCGTGTAGAAGGGATTCTGTTCGACAGGCGGCAGCACAGGCGCATCCCCGTCGTTTGAAACGAACGGAACACAGGCGGTCAGTGCGGCGGCGAGAAAAACGAACAGGAGATAAAGTATGCGGGATTTCAGTCCGGTGTCAGCCATGTTCACATCGATCATTGTTCCATGTTCTCTGTTTCTTGTTGCGCGATCGCGGTAAAAATGAAATGCTATAAAAATATACTCCTTTCCCGCGAAATACAAGTGGAAAACGGTATTGGCGCTTCATTTCGTTTTTCCGTTTTGGGGGACTTTTTTTGCAAACCTATGGGACGCTGCTGCTTTCATGCGTTCTCCGGTCTTGTGCAGGACGAAAGCCCGATGCAAAAGATAAAAAAATCCCCGGCTCCGCATCTTGGCGGGAACCGGGGAGACGAATCGAATGATTCGGAAGGGAGGCCGGAGCCTCTTACTTGTTGAACGTGTCGTTGATGGCGTCGCCGACCGCCTTGTTGGTTTCGACAGCGGCGTCTTCGGCCTTCTTGGTGAACTTGTTGACGCCGGATTCGGTCTTGTCGATCGCCTTGTCGAGCTTTTCGCCGGCGGTTTCCTTCTTTTCGCAGGCGGTGAAGGTCAGGGCGCAGAACGCGGCCGCGGCGAGGGTGAGCGTGAAGAGCAGTTTTTTCATGGTGATATGCCTTTCTGTTTGTGGTTGGTTATGTGGTGGAAAGCCGGATCGGGTATGGCGCGGTCACTCGGCTTTCTTTTTGGGCTTGATGGTGAGGATGAATCCGAGGGCGAGGCTGAGGAACGCGCTCATGAGGACCTGGTAGTTGGCCGGGAGCGAGAACGTGATCGTGTGCGCCGGGATCCAGAAGATGACGACGGTCTTCAGCATGTAGGAGCCCCAGATGTGCTTGTCGATGCCTTCGAGGAATTCGCCGCCGCCGAGGAAATGCTTCTTGTTGATGCAGGTGTTCCAGTATTCATGGCTGAGCATCATCGGGAAGCAGAAGATGAGGTTGATCCAGAGGGACGTTGAGAAGCCCTGCCAGATGCGCTGGACGTTGTCGTTGTCGAACGTGAGCGGCCAGACCGGGGTGCCCATGAGGGCGTGGATGCCTTTGCCGAAGATCGCGAACGCGATGGTGAAGAGCATGCCGTACAAGCCCCAGACGAGGAACTTGAGGAGGAGGCCCGGGGTCTTCCAGCTTCCGGTCTTGCCGCGCACCTTGATCATTTCGCCGAACGTGGCGAGCAGGCCGACCTTCAGGAAGCCGGAGATATAGGGATAGTGGCCGACGACTTCGCCGAAATTCTTGATGCCCTCGGTCGTGAAGCCGTTCCAGTAGAGGCCGTGCTTCGCGGATCCGGTCAAGGCGTTGAGGTCGATCTTCACCTCCGTGCCGTACGCGAGCGGGAAGAAGAAAACGAGGCAGACGTAGGCTACGAAGTAGATGACCGCGATGAGGTCGCCGATTTTGAATTTCATGGTAATTGTTTCCTTGTGTGAGGTTTGGGTGTATTCAAACTATAAACTATAACATAGCACAAAAAAGGATAAAAATCAAGTCGAACTAAGCTGATAACCGGCTTAATTCGTCCTGTTTGAACTCATGAAGCTTTTTTCGGTTTCAGGTTCCGAGGTTGTTTTTTCTTCCTTTGGCCTTTCTTTTCCCCGGCAAGTTCCTGTTTGACGATCTCATACATCTCGCGGGCGTCTTTTTTTCTGTCCAGTTCATATTCGCTTGCCGCCGAGGGATTCTCCATTGCCTTTTTGAACCAGGAAAGCGCTTTGCGTTTGTCCCGCGGCATGTGTTCTCCGCTGTACAGCATCATGGCATAATCCCACTGACAGTCGATATCCCCCAGCATCGCGCCTTTTTTGTAAAACCAGATGCCCAACTCAACATCGTCCTGTTCGCCATCCCCGAATTCTCCGGTCACGCACTTCGCCCCGACCTCGTGCATGCAGCGGCGGTCGTTCAGGATCAGCGCCTTTAACGCCTCACGCAACGTAAAACAATCACGTTCCAGTTTTTCGATCCTGTCCATTTGTTTGCTCATGAAAGAATTCCGTTACACATTTTGGAGGTAAAACATAGCATTATGGATGGCGGTCCGGTATTATTGCGGCGTCTGCGAGGGAGCGGGATCGGAATCGCCTTCAGTACGGTTTTCCTTGTTCTTCGCCGCGGCGCGGCGTTCTTCCAGTTCTTTCTGCCAGATGATCTCCCGCCATTTCCTGTCCAGCTCCTGATATTCTTCAAGATCGCGTTTCTTCTTGTGTCCCGGTGCGCCCGGCATGTAGGCGTGGATGTTGACGCCGTATCGTGAATCCGGGTCCCGAGATACGATGCGCCGTCCGTCCACCGCCGGATCATGGACCCACATTTTCAGCTCAAGGGGCTTTTGGCCCAGAATGGGCGACTTCTGCTTCAGTTCGTATACCTCGCGGGCGATGTCGAATGCCTGCGCCTGGGCATCCGGATTGAGCTCGATCTTGAGTTCGACCGAATCGTCCGGGTGAAATCCGACCGTGCATTCCCGAATCGTAAACTTGCTTTCGATCGCGTCAAGGATGTCGGCGCGGACCTGACAGCGCATGCCGGTCGAAGCGGCGTCGAATTGAATACCTCGACCCAATTTGTAGGTAAAGTAAACAAAGGCCCCCAACCATGCAAGCCCCACGCATGCGACGATCAGCAGTGCATTCTTTTTGCTTTTGGACTTCGTTTGCATCAGTTTGGCCTCAAAAGAGAAAGAAATCAGAACAAATCGCTGTGCGAACCGGTACGTAGCAATTCAAGAACAATCGTCTCGTTCGAGATGGAGTAAATCAGCAGCCAGTCCGGCCTGATATGACACTCTCTTGCATTGCGGCGATAACCGATCAGCGCATGATCCCGGTATGTTTCCGGAAGTGTTTTGCCCTCGGCAAGCATCGTGACCACAGCCTGGAGCTCGGCGATATTGAATTTGCGTTTCTTAATCCGCTTGTAGTCCCGCTTGAACTGAGCAGTATATGTAATTCCGTATTTCATGAATCAAGAGCCTCGAACAGGCTTTTTATGTCATGATAAACGGGCGTATTGGGATCATTGGCGATACGATGTCCTTCCTCGATGGCATCCAGTGTTTCCTGATTGACGCGCGGAGCAGCCGTGATCTTGAAGGGAATCTCATGATCCCTGGCAATCCGTTTGAGGTAAATCGTGATGGCGGTGGACAAGTTCAGTCCCATATCCGCCAGACAGCTTTCGACCGCATTTTTCAATTCGGAATCGACCCGAACACAAAGATTGGATGTACTCATGTCTTCCTCCAGATGTTATATGTTTTGAATACAATATAATGCACTGTATCTGAAATGTCAAGCAAACAGCAAAAGAAAAATGAAAAAACTCTCAGTCAGGAACGCGGAAGGGAAAAGATTGTGTGTTCAAATTTCCGCGCTGATGTTCCTGCCTTTGGAATCGCGCAGAAAGCACGCGGCGATCGCCGCCGGGACCGCGATCAGCAGATAGACGCCCAGCAGGATCCGGAATCCCGCCGGAGCCGCCTGAAGGGTGCCGTCCACGGCGAACCGGTCGAAGAGCCGGCCCGCGAGCTGGGCGATCGCGATGAGGAAGACGTTCGCGCAGAAATTGACGAACGCGATGGCGCTGGCGGCGAAGACGGGCGGGACGAATTCGCGGCAGGCGGTGATCTGGATGCCGGTGAAGCCGTAGCCCGTGCCGAGCAGGAGGAATCCGGTCCAGGCGGCGGCGAGGGCGGAGCGTTCGGGCAGGAATGTCCCGGCGAACAGCACGGCGGATCCGACGGCGAGCAGGATGCACCCGGCGGCCTGGAACAGCTTTCTGCGGTTGCCGAGGAACAGGCTCACGGTCCCCGCGAAGATCATTTCGACCATGACGACGGTGTTCATGGTGCCGAGCGCCCCGGCTTCGGCGCCGCAGAGGTCGGAGAGGTATTTTTTACCGATTCCGCTCAGGCACGACCAGTACAGCACGATCCCGGACGCGGCGCAGAAGAATACGCCGACGCACTGCGGTTTTTTGAGCTGGACGAGCAGTTGTCCCCAGGGGAACGGCTCGCGTTGTTTTGCCGGTGCGCCGGGGGCGCGTCGGGCGGTCCGGGCGGAACAGAGCAGGCAGACCGCGACGGCGACGCCGCAGGCGGTCGTGAGGTGGTTGCACCAGCGCAGGACCAGCTGCCAGGGATGATCCGCGGCGAGGGAGGCGAACGGGGAGGACCCGAGGAGCGTGCCGCCGTAGCTGAAGACGTAGAAGACGCCGATGAGGGCGGAGAAGTATTTGCGGTCGAACTCGGAGTCGAGGAATTTCAGGAGCGTGAGGTAGCCGATGGTGCGGCCGCCGCCGTTCAGGAACGCCCCGGCGTACACCCAGGCGGGCGCGGTGAACGTGTACAGGAGCCATTCGCCGAAGACCTGCAGCGCGATCCCGGCGAGGATCACGGGCCGCCAGCCGAAGCGGTCGGTCAGGATGCCGGAGATGCCCAGGAACGCCATGCACCCGGCGACGCCCCAGCTGGAAATGGCGGACGTCTGCGCGGCGGTGAACCCGAGCGACTCGCGGATCTGGTCGTACACCATGCCCGGCACTCCGGCGCGCGTGGCGGCTCCGATGGCGTAAACCACGGCGGCGAAGAAGAACAGGAACAGGGTCGGGAAAGGAATCTTTTTCATGGGGCGTTTTCGAGGAGGAAGCAGGGGTCAGCGGAGGGCGTCGGGGAAGGTCTCGCGGAGCACGCGCATCACGCCGTCGTCCTCGTTGGACGGCGCGCGGAACCGTGCGGCGGCGAGCAGGTCGGGATGCCCGTTCGCCATTCCGTAGCTCCAGCCGACCTGCCGGATCATTTCGAGGTCGTTCGGGTAGTCGCCGAACGCCATGCACTGATCGGGCGCGAGCCCGAGGCGTTTCTGGAGGAATTCGATCGCGATGCCCTTGTTCACGTCGGCGCGCATGATGTCGATCCAGCTCTGGCCCGCCAGCGTGACTTTCAGGCGGTCGCGGAACGGCGCGAAATGCGGCTCGCAGCGTTCGGCGGCGCTCACGGGATCGAACACCGCCACCTTCACCACGGAGTCGCCCGCGGCCCTGACGGCGGCGAGCGGATCGTCAGTGAACGTGCGTTTCCTGTAGTAGATCGCGGTGTTTTCGCGTCCGACGGGATCGCACGCGTTGCTGATGTACGCCGACTTCACGCCGCACAGGACCGTGGTCGCGGGGATGGCCGAGCCGGTATGATAGAGCGTCGGCAGAATGTCGTCCGGCAGCGGGCGGCAGAAGATGTTTTCCGCGCCGTCGAACACGAGCCCGCCGTTCTCGGAGAAGAAGAAGAGCTTGTCCGCGATGCGTTCGAACATGGCGGCGAGGTTGAAATACTGGCGTCCGCTGGCGAGAACGAACCGCACGCCGCGCGGATACAGCGCCTCCACCATGGGGACGAAATCGGGGGGTATCTCCTTGCGGTCGTTGAGAAGCGTGCCGTCCAGGTCGACGGCGATCAGTCTGACATCGGGGCGCATGCGGTCGGGTCTGCTTTGCGGATTACGGTTCGATCATGTCGTCCATGCGGAACAGCAATGGGAGCATGTCCTGGCTCTGGATCCACGCCTTGACCGTGGGGGCGAGCAGAAAATCCTCCATCGCCTGATCCTTCGCGAACTTGTAGTCGCAGTAGGGGCAGCGGGAGAACGACTCGACGTCCGGCTGGGCGAGCATTTCGCCGCAGACGGGGCATATCAGAAAATGCTGTTCGTCGTCGACGACCGGGGGCACCGGCGCGACCGGAACATGGATTGCAGGGCTGATCATTTTGATTCTTTCATCCTTTCATTGAGCCATCTCTTTTCGTGCGCAGCGTCCCGTGTCGGCGGGAAACCGCGCTCTTACTATCAATATAGCGCGCACACCGTTTTTTTCAACCCGCGCCCGCCGGATTTTCCGAAAAAACCCGGTGCGGACGCGGGAAACGCGCGCGGATGAAAGGCGGCTTCAATCCTTCCCGGGGCGGTTGCCGTAGGGGAAGAAGAAGATGCGGCCGCCGGTCTTGCCGTCTTCGACGGAGCGTTCGAAGAGGCCGCCGAGGAAGGACCACTCGTGGAAACCGGGGGCGTCCTTGGTGGTGATGAACGGGAAGATGAACTTGCGGGTGTTGATGCCGTCGGTGTCCATGTTGTAGAGGTAGCCGAGGATGCTCCGGTGTTCCTTCTCGCCGAGCTTCTGGCTGTTCGCGCCGAGGCCGAAGAGGACCTTGGTCTGGTAGTCGCCGGTCTCCTCGCAGGTGAAGGAGGAGGACAGGATGCCGCCGCCGGTGTTGAAGCCGGAGATCGTGCGTGTCCAGATGTGTTCTGCGGCGATCTCGCGGAGCTTTGCCCCGACTGTTTCGAGCAGCCGCGCGCCATCATCGAACGGCTTCATGCCGGCTTCCGGCATGAGTTTGAGCACGTTCATCAGCGTGTGTTTGTACCGCGTCAGCTCGGGATCGTTCCTGTCCTCGGGGAGCGCCAGTACATCGGCGACGGTCATCTGTTCGAGCTCGGCGGCGGAGATGCCCGAAACGTTGCGGACGTTGTAGAGCTGGAACAGGTCGTAGTAGAGGGCGGCGACCGCGTCCGGCGTGCCGGGTTTCCACTGGAGGAACGTCTCGTCGGTGGAATTGACCAGGAAGAGCGCGTAGTGGTCGGTACTGCCGCGGACCGGGAATCCACGGTGCGACGCCTGAAGCGGATTGATGTGCGCGGAAAGGATGCGGAAGGGTTCGGGGATCGCCTCGTCGTGCTGCTGGGTCGCGCCGTAGTAGAGCAGGGGGGCGAGGATGCCGAGGGAGGAGCCTTCGGGATCGGAACTGCCGCCGGAGAGGAGCGGGAGGATGAACCACGACCGGGCGATACGGGAAAGATCGCCGTCGCGGTCGAGGCAGTCCTTGCTCCAGAAGAAGAACGGATAGAACCCGCTGGACGTGGAGCGTTCGTCGCCTTCCCAGAAATACTCGTTTTCCCAGCGGACGATGCTGTCGATCATCGCCTGCGTGTCGGCGGCCGTGCGCGCGCCGTCGCGATAGGCGGTGACGGCGGAAACGATGTCCCGGAACCGCGCATACCTCGTCAGCATGTTGTTGCATTTGGCGGTGACCCGGAGATTCCAGAATTTCGTGAGGTCTTTCTCGCCGTCCGCGGGCGGATTGCGGAGGAGGTCCGCGAAACTGTTGAGCAGCTCGACGTCACCTTTCGTGCGCGGACGGGATGTGCTTTCGGTGCGGATGATCCCGAGCGTGGAGAGGACGTCCTCCGTGTACGCGTGGCCGTTGGCGAGGCGGAAGTATTCTTCGCTGGAGCTGTAGCCGAGGATGCCGAGCAGGATCCGCGTGACGGATTCGTCCTCCTCGACGCTGGTGTAGGTGAGCGGGGTGATGACCTCCGTGGAGACGGGCGTCGTTTCGCCGTCCTTCTCGCGCACTTTGCGGTCGACGCCGAAGAGAGGGAAGAAGCCGTAGCGGGTCTGGATCTCCGTGCCGCCGGACGCGTGCATTTTCAGCTCGACGTCCATGAGGCGCTTCGCCGTGTCCTCCGCTTCCTGCGCGGTCATTTCGCCGGAGAGCGCGCGGTCCATGCCGCAGAGACGGAACACTTCCTCGTTCGGGATGCCCGCGACGATCTGTTTGAGCCCGCCCGTCCTGATGACGGTCACGGATTTCGGTTCCTTGCCCGGCACGGGCGAGAACGGACCGTCGGCGATCGGTGGCTGCGGGACCTCGATCCGGTTCGCGATGTACTTCTTCCCGACGTAATCCGTATAGACGTCCTTGCTCCACTGTTCGCTCTCCTCGGAGCCGTCCTCCATGAGGGCGCGCCTCAGGAGCAGTTCGATGGAGTCTTCGATGTAGATATGCGGCGCCCAGTCCTGTTCATAGAGAATCGGGACCTCGGTGTCGCGGAACCAGTACGGGAAGACGCCGAGGATGTTGGTGTAGCTGGAGGTCCGTTCGAATCCGAGGCTGTCGCGGCTCCGGTCGGAACCGGAGGTGAACAGGATGTGCCAGAGCAGCCAGTTCGAGCTGGAATCCCTGTCGCGGTCGAATCCGAAGAGGTAGAAGAGCAGCCGCAGGTCGCGTTCGCCCTCGTTCGACTTGGTCCACTCGAAGAACGGATGCAGGGCGGTCGTGCGGACTTCCCACTTCGAGGCGATCTCGTCATTCACTCGGGTCCGCGCTTCCTCGCTCGTGAGTTCGTCCTCCTTCATGAGCGCCTTCACGTCGTCCAGGTAGGAGGGCGAATACCCCCAGCGCGGGATGTAGTCGTCGCGGTCGTGCGCCGCCTTGAAGCGGTTGCCCTTCTTCTCGTGGTCGGCGTAGATGAGGTACCGGCGGCCGTGGACGGACGTGGTCGCGCGGTATTCGGGGTAATCGTAATCCTCACGGAAGTACGGGATGGACGTGAATTCGGAGCCGTAGCGGTCCTTCTCCCAGCTGTACACGGGGAAAAGGTAGCTCCTGTTCGCCTCGCCCTGGCTGCGTTCGACGCGGAAGAACGGGAAGAAACCGTATTCGCGCTCGTCCTCGTCGTACGCCCACCAGAGCGGGCCGACGTACTTCATGTCGCTTTCGGACGACGAGCCGCGGAAGAACGGGAAGAGACCCCATGCGTGGCGGCCCCAGTAGCCGAGCAGCAGGACGTTGCCCTCCGTCCAGGTCTCCTCCTCGCCGTTCATGCCCGTGGCGGAACGGTTCTTCCATTTTGCGAAGGGGAGGATGAGTCCGCCGTCCTTGTCGAACCAGGTGAACGGGAAAAGGCCGCAGGTTTCGGTGTTGTTCTTCCACCACCAGAGCAGGACGTGGTTGAGGTCCTCGTCCTCCCTGTCGACCCGGTAGAACGGGACGAAGCCGTGTTCGATGCCGTTTTCATCCCAGTAGCCGAGGATCAGGTACTGCCCCTTGCCCCATATTTTGTTCCCGTTCCCGTCCGGCGTCTTGAACATCCAGAAGAGCGGCGAGAGGAAACAGTCGCCCTGGGCGTAATAATAGAGGGGGAGAAGCGTATCGAACTTCCCGCCTCTCAGATGCCAGTAAATCGGCCAGAAACCGAACTGGTTATCGTCAGGATCGTCGGTCCTGAGCCCCCACCAGACAGGGCCGACATGGCCGTCATTGACGTTCTCATAGCGGCTGATATAGCAGAGGGGAAAGAAGCCGAGCCCTTTCCCGCCACTGTAGACCGGCCCGACGTACCAAAAGGAATCCTCCTCCTTCCCGACATGGAACAGCGGGAACGAACCGTAGCAATCCTCGTCCCAGTAGGTGTTCAGCGCCCAGCCGTCGCCGTTGACGGGATTCCATGCGCAGAGGGGGAAAAGGATGGAGTATTCGTTGCCCTCCTGGTTGAAGAACGGGCGGATCGCCATGCCGAAATCGTCCCAGTCGATGAACGGCCACAGCACGCTGACGTAACGGCTGTTCACGGTGCAGAACGGCCAGACGTTGACCTGGCGGTCCTTCAGCCCGACGGGAGCGCGGAGATTGACGACGGCTTCGTCGAACCTGCCGCCGGAAATGCGGCCGGCCTTCGGCGCGGAGTAGGAATCGGAATCCCAGCCGATGCGGTTCATGCGTTCGCTGGATGCGCAGGAAGAAGCAAGCAGTGCCGCGAGAATTGCGAATGCGGAGAGGAACGATGCTTTCAGGTGGCGCGGATTCATGGAAGTGCTTTCTGTTTCGGTTATATGAGTTCGGTTGATATGCGGATGGTCGGTTCAGAAGGGCGGGGCGTTGAGGTCTTTCGAGAGGGAGCGGATGCGGTCGCGGAGCTGGGCGGCGCGTTCGAATTCGAGCGCCTCCGCGGCTTCGAGCATCTGGGATTCGAGTTCGAGCACGAGTTCGTCGATGCTGGCGGCTCCGGTCTGCTTCAGGATCTCCTCGGTCTCGCTGAGGGAGATCGACTGCCCCTTCATGCCGCGTCCCTTCCTGCCCTTCGCGGGGCGGGTCTTCATGCCGGTGTTGTAGGGCGCGCCGGGTTCGTGGAAGGTGTAGGCGCGTCCGGAGTTCGAGGCGGCGGCCGCGGGCGCGGACGTTTTTTCGGGCTGGGTCGCGCCGATGATCTCGGCGATGGTCTCGCGCGGCGGCTTGATGATGGTGTGCGGCACGATGCCGTGTTCGGCGTTGTACGCGTTCTGCTTGGCGCGGCGCGCCTCGGTGGTCTCGATGAGCGCCTTCATGCTGTCGGTCATGTTGTCGGCGTACAGGATGACCTTGCCGTCGGCGTTTCGGGCGGCGCGTCCGGCGACCTGGATGAGGGACCGGCGGGACCTCAGGAAGCCTTCCTTGTCGGCGTCGAGGATGGCGACGAGGCGGATTTCCGGGAGGTCGATGCCCTCGCGGATGAGGTTGATTCCGACGATGCAGTCGAAGTCGCCGCGCCGGAGTTCGTTCAGAATCTTCACGCGTTCGATGGCGTCGATCTCGGAGTGCAGATATTTCACGCGGATCCCGACGTCGGACAGGTAGTCGGCGAGGCGTTCGGAGCTTTTCTTCGTGAGCGTGACGACGAGCGAACGAGCCCCGGCCGCCGCTGTGGCGCGAATTTCCGCGATCACGTCGTCGATCTGCGAACCGAGCGGGCGGACCTCGACCGGCGGGTCGAGCAACCCGGTCGGGCGCACGACCAGCTCGACCACGGCGTCGCCGCACATCTTCATCTCGTAGTCGCCGGGCGTGGCGGAGACGTAGACGGTGTCGCCGGTGAGCCCGAGGAATTCGTCGAAGGTGAGCGGGCGGTTGTCGAGCGCGGAGGGCAGGCGGAACCCGTAGTCGACGAGCGTCTGCTTGCGGCTGCGGTCGGCCTTGTACATCGCCTGAAGCTGGGGGAGCGTCACGTGGGATTCGTCGATGAAGAGCAGGTAGTCCTTCGGCATGAAGTCGACGAGGCAGAACGGGCGGGAGCCGGGCGCGCGGCCGGAGAGGTGGCGCGAGTAGTTCTCGATGCCGGGGCAGTAGCCGATCTCCTTCATCATCTCGACGTCGTAGTTCACGCGCTGGAAAAGTCGCTGTGCCTCGACGAGCTTGCCCTGTTCCTCGAAGTTGTGGACGCAGGTCCGCATCTCCTCCAGAATGCCGTTCATGGCGGCGTCGATCTTCTCCTGCGGCAGCACGAAATGCCGGGCAGGGAAGACGAGCGCCTTGCGGCACTGGGCGATGACGTGGCCGGTCACGAGGTCGCGCCGGGAGATGGATTCGATGGTGTCGCCCCAGAACTCCACGCGCAGGAACTCCTCTTTCTGCGACAGGAAGACGTCCACGCAGTCGCCGCGCACGCGGAACTGGCCGCGTTCGGGCGCCATGTCGTTACGTTCGTACTGGATGGCGACGAGCATGTGCAGGAAGAGGTCGCGGTCGAGCTCGTCCCCGGCGGCGAGGCGCAGGCTCATGGAGTCGTAGTCCTCGGGCGAGGTCAGGCCGTAGATGCAGGAGACGCTGGCGACGACGAGCGTGTCGCGGCGTTCGAGCAGGGAGGCGGTGGCGCTGAGGCGAAGACGCTCGATGTTGTCGTTGATGCTGGCGTCCTTCGCGATGTAGGTGTCGGTCTGCGGGATGTAGGATTCGGGCAGATAGTAGTCGTAGTAGCTGATGAAGTATTCGACGGCGTTGGTCGGGAAGAACGCCTTGAACTCGCTGTAGAGCTGGGCGGCAAGCGTCTTGTTGTGGGAGAGGACGAGCGCGGGGCGGTTCAGCTCGGATTCGAGGAGTTTCGCGAGCGTAAAGGTCTTGCCGCTGCCCGTGACGCCGAGGAGCGTCTGGTGGCGGATGCCGCGGTCGAGGTTTTCCTTCAGCTGGCGGATGGCGTCGGCCTGGTCGCCCGCGGGTTCGTAGTCGGAGACTACACGGAATATTTCGCCGGAGTCCTGGATCATGGTTTCACCTCAAACTCAGACCTGTTTGCCCTGCATGGCGCTTTCGAGGAGGCGGCATGCGGACTGGTAACGGCAGGTGCGGCAGGCGTCGCGGTTTTCGCAGGGCGGGAAGTCCTCGGGGTGGGCGAGGCCGTCCTTGTCGACGAGCGCGAGCATCTCCGCGCTGCTTTTGTCGATCAGGGACTCAATGTCGGGCTCGAAGAGGTTGTAGACCACGCTGGAGAGTTCCTTCGAGAAGGTGAACGTGGTGATGTTGACGGGGAATCCGGGGTAGCGTCTGGCGCAGTAGAGGGCGAAGAGCGAGTTCAGGCGTCCGATGCGCGCGAAAAAGTCGGTGGTGTTCTCGCCGCCGGTGAGGCGGACCTCGGCGTCGATGGCGGACGCCGCGCCCTCGTGGAAGTAGATGAGGCCGGGGACGAGCCAGACGGGGAATCCCTTGTAGTCGATGCTGATGAAGACGTCGTCGGTGCGGAGGTCGACAAAGCTGATGTTCGCGAGGTCGGCGATGATGTCGGAGCGGGAGAGCATGGCGTAGGCGTCGCCGAGGATGGAGACGGCCATGGCGGTGAGCTTGTCGACGTCGGCGAAATCGCCGATCCCGAGGTGATACTCCAGAATCGCGGGGCGTTTCGCGTCGTAGAGGTATTCGCGGTTCTTCAGGCTGAGCTGCAGGTCCGCCGTGGCCTTGCCGATCTGACGCAGCAGGTAGAACCCGAAGCCGCGGCGCTTGTGGCCGGGGGAACCGGCGCTCATCTTGGCGAACGCCTCGCGGATGGAGTCGCGGAGCGTGCGCGAGAGCCAGGTGTCGAACGGCATCAGGTACTTGCTGAAATACGCCTCGCGGGCTAGCGTGTGGGAATAGACGTCCCACCCGCCCTGCGCGAGGTAGTACCGGATGAAATACGCCCGGCGGCAGAACCGGAAGAGGTAGTGCCTGGCGAGGGACCAGGAGAACTCCTCCGTCTTAATCGGCGGAAGCGGCCCGGCGGCGTTGCTGACTTCCCGTTCGAAATCTCTCATGGCTCGCGAGAAGGGATGAGGTCGATCAGAGGCCGGTTGCGAGGTAGTAGGGGCAGCCGGCCTTCGGGAGGACGACGTTCGTGCCGGAGAGGAGCGAGTTGAACGTGACGGGCTGCGACTTCACGCCGAACATGCCGAGGAGGTCGGCGAGGGAGGAGGTGTTTTTGAAGCGTTCGATGGCGCAGTTGTCACGGGTGAGTCCGGCGAGTTCGAGCGCGGCGTCCTCGGCGGTCGAGAAGTAGCCGATCTGGTCCACGAGACCGTTCGCGAGCGCCTGTTCGCCGTCGAAGACGCGTCCGTCGCCGAGTTCGCCCTGGGTGATCTTCTCAAGCGGGATGTTTCTGGCTTCGGAGACGATCCCTGCGAATTCCTTGTAGGCGTCCATGACGAGCGCCTGGACGACCTTGGCTTCCTCTTCGGTGGTGGGCTTGGCGGGATTGAGCATGGTCTTCATCTTGCCGGAAGTGTAGAACTCGGGCTTGACCTTGGCCCAGTCGAGCAGGCCGGAGACGTCCACGGTGGAGATGATGACGCCGATGCTGCCGGTCATGGTGAACTTGTTCGCGACGATCTTGTTCGCGCCGCACGCGACGTAGTAGCCGCCGCTGGCCGCCATCGTGTTCATCATGGCGACAACGGGCTTGCCGCAGAGCTTGAGCTCGTGGTAGATCTCGTCGGAAGCGGTGACTTCGCCGCCGGGGGTGTCGAGGTCGACGATGATCGCCTTCACGCTCTCGTCGTCCTTCGCGGCGCGGATGAGCTTGACGATCTGTTTGGAGTTCGCGATGACTTCGCCGAAGGCCTCGCCTTCGCTCGCGATCGTGCCCTTCACGTCGATGACGGCGATCCGTTTGTCAGCGCCCTTGTTGCCGCTGATGAATTCGGTGGTGTATTCGGCCGTGCTCGAGTTGAGCGCCGCACTGTTGCCGATTGCACCGGCGACGGTGCCGACGCACACGACGAGACCGATGAAGCCGATGATGCAGATGACAAAGAAGATGCCGAACACGATCAGGCAACTGCGGAGGAATCCGCCGGAAGAATTGGAGCTCATGGATAGGTTCCTTTCAGATTGTATTGTTTGATATGGTTGATTCTTGGTTGTTCAGGTGGTACGGGGCGCGGCCTCGATCCGCATTTCGTTTTTGATGCGGAGCGCTTCCGTCCGGTCGAATTCCGCGGCATACTGCGTGAGGCAGCTCGCGCATGCGGCGGCGAGTCCGGCAGTGAACGCTTCGACGGGGGACGCGCCGGCGAGCAGTTCGGAGAGCATCACGCCGGAACAGACGTCGCCCGCGCCGAGGGGATTGCGGACGCCGGAGAGCGGCGGGATGGAGATACGATAGATCTTGCCCTGCCACGCGATAAACGCTTTGTCGGGGCCGTCGGTAATGGCGGCGCACAGGAGCGGGAACCGGTTCAGCAGGCCGAGCGCGGCGGATTCGGGATCGGAAGCCCCGGTTACGGTCAGGAGTTCGCCGCTGTTGATCTTCAGGAATTGGACACCCGCGGCGAGCGTTTCGTCGAAATGCTCCACGGAGTCAATCAGAACCGGTTTTTCAGCTCGGACAGCCTCTTTTGCGAGCGTGGCGTAGAACTCCTCCAGCGGTCCGCCCGGAAGCGTGCCGCAGAGCGCCAGCGCATCGGCGTCCGGGAAATCGGAAAGGATCCGTTTTGTCAGGGAATCAACATCCTCCGCCGTGACGGACGGCGACGGCTCGATCAGCTCGGTCATGCAGGCGTGCTTTCTGCAAAGGACCGTCGTGCAGCAGCGCGTTTCGTCCGCGATCTCCCGGCTGGCGAATTCAATGCTTTCCCGGCGGAGCCATGATTCGAGATACTGTCCGTTCGCGCCGCCTGAGAACTGGTACACGAGCGGGACCGCGGTCCCCCAGGTGCGGACGGCACGGGCGAAGTTCACGCCCTTGCCGGAGGCGCGGCAGTCACGTTCCAGTGCGCGGTTGACCTCGCGCGGACGAAATTCGTCGAATGTGAGCGTCTTCTGCCAGGAGGGATTCGGGCCGCAGACGAGGATGCGCGGAAGTCTATGCGAAGATGTTGAGGGGGGGATCATGGGATAGGTTCCTCTCCGACCGTGGATTCGCCGGATCCTTCGGGGGCGCGGGGTGCGGCATTCTGACGTTTCCGTTCAAGCTCGCGGATCTTCCGTTCGCGCTCGATCTGTGATTCCGGCGCGAGCGGTCCGATGTCGGTGCTGTAGACGTTGATCGCACCGTCGATATTCCCGTCTTCCATGAGTTTTGCGGCCTTTTCGTTCAAGGATTCCATGAGCTTCGCGACGGCCGCGTCGGATGCCTTTTTCAGTTCGGATATAAGGGTGAGCGCTTCCTGCTGATATTCCTCGGACGAGCTGAAGGTGTCCAGGTCCTCGATGGCTTTTTTGAAGCCGAAGCCGTCCGTCATAGCCTGTGCCGCCGCTTTCTTCGTTTCCTCGAACAGCCCGGATGTTTTCAAGTCGATGCTTTCTCCGGCGATCGTGATTTCCGCACCGAGCGATTTCGTGGATGGACGGTTTTGCAGAACGGACGGTTCCGTTCGGGAGGATTCGATTTCAGGCAAAGAGCCAATGGCCGAGTCGGCGATCTGTTGTGGTTGCATCGTATGTTGTCCCGTCCGGGAACGTTCCTTCAGAATGATCAGTCCGGCGCTTATGAGGATCAGCAGGACAAGCACAGCGGCGATGGCGGGCAGCAGCAGGGAACGTTTTTCCTCCGCCGGGCGTCCGGTGAGCGCGGGAGTACGGACAAACGGAACCGCGCCGCACGTGGTCGAGGGAAGCGGTGCGTCCGCAAGGAAAGCTTCGAGGTCTGCGAGCAGTTCTTCCGGGGTGTTGTAGCGGTCGTCCGGTCGTTTCTGGATGCAGTGCATGACGATGTAGTCGAAATCAATGGGAATGCCGTGCATGTAGGTGCTGGGGACGAGCGGCTCGACGGAGATGTGCATGTGGCGGAGTTCGGAACGTGTCTGCGTTTCGAAGGGCAGGCGTCCGGTCGCGAGCTGGTACAGGGTCACGCCGAGCGAATAGATGTCCGACCGGATGTCGCAGGATTCGGAGTCGATGTACTGTTCCGGTGACATGTATTCGAGCGTACCGAAACTCGTTTTCCGGGCCGATCCGGCCGGATTGATCTCGTCCAGGACGAGCGCGCTGTTCCCGGCGGCGGCCGATGCGTCGAGTTTGGCAAGTCCGAGGTCCGTAAGTTTGTATTGTCCGTCGGCGGAGAGCATGATATTGTCCGGCTTGATGTCGCGGTGGACGATGCCGAGTCCGGCGGTCACGACGAGCGCACGACAGATATCCGTGCCGATCTTCGCCGCCTCCTTTGCAGAGAAAAAACCGTCTTTCAGGAGTCGGTCCGCGAGTGTGCCGCCGGGAAGAAACTCCATGACCAGATACGGGACGCCGTTCGTGTCCCGGCCTGTCTCGTAGACTTTGACGATGTTCGGGTGGACCGCCTTCGCGTAGGCTTTGATCGCATGCAGGAACATTTCGCGGGTCGGCTTGTCCGAGGCGTATTCGGGGAGGAGCGTCTTGATCGCGACGGGGATGCCGAGGTCGGGATGGATGCCCTCGTAAACGCAGTTCAGCGCACCTCGTCCGAGGTAGCGCACGATCGTGTAGCGTCCGATGGATTCCGGCGGCGGGAGGTCGGGGAGGGAAAGCTCCTCCACGACGGTGGAATCGTCGATCCGGAATGTAGCCTTGCAGGCGCAGACGGCGATCCTGCCATGATCGACATGGGGGATCTCGCTGATTCTCTGGCACTGCGGACAACGTATTTTCATGGCGGACCGGCGGTATGGTTTTATGCTTTGGAACGGGCGGTTTTCAGGGAGTTTTCGATGAATTCGATGACGTTGACTGCGGCCTTCGGCTGCGCCATGGCGAGCGCGCCTTTGCCCTCCTCGCGGACCTTGCCGGGATCGTCCAGAAACTCGGCAAGAATACTTCGAAACAGCGACGGGGAGCATTCGGCGTTCGAAACGATCCGGGCGGCTCCGGTCTGCGCCAACAGCCGCGCGTTGTCGTCCTGATGGCCCTCCGCGGCGTACGGATACGGGATCAGCACGGCGTAGCGGCCGAAGATGGCGAGTTCGGAGACGGTGCTGCCGCCTGCGCGGCACACCACGAGGTCCGACGCCATGTAGAGGTTCTGCATGTCCGAGGCGGATTCGAGCGTGAGCGCGTTGACGCCGCACGCGGAATATTTGTCATGGATCGCGTCGTACTTTCCGGGGCCGGAGAGATGGATGACCTGAAGCGATTTCGCGCCCGGATGGTCGATCGGGATCGTGAAATTCTCGTTGATGGCCGCCGCGCCCAGCGAACCGCCGAACACGAGGACAGTCGGACGGTCGGGCAAGAACGAGGTGCCGCGCGTGGCATTGATGCGGGCGATCGCCTCTTCCTTGGACGCGGGGACGTCCTCCAGCAGGGCCTTGCGGAGCGGAAGCCCCGTCACGGCGGAGGGGCAGTGCAGCGTATTTGCGTTCACGGCGGGGAAGGAGAGCGCGATGCCGGACGCGATGCGGCTGAAGACGCGGTTGGATTTGCCGATGCGCGCGTTGCCGTCGTGCAGGAAGAGCGGGATGCCGGTGCGCCAGGCGGCGACGGAGGCTGGGATGGAGGGAAACGCGCCCATGGAGAGGACTGCGTCCGGCTTGAACTCGAGGAAGATGGCTTTCGCCTCGCGGATGCCCTTCATCTGCTGCGAGAGGAATTGAAGCGCACCGGACAGGCTTTTCGAAAGCGGGGCGCAGGAAACGCGCCGGAATTCGATGCCGTTCTTTTCGGCGGTCTTCGACTGTTCCTCGAAGTGCTTGCCGCCGAGGATGAGCAGGGGCTTGCCGCCCGCGTCGCGAAATGCGCATGCCGTGCTCAGGCCGGGGTTGAAATGACCGCCCGTGCCGCCGCAACTGATGATAAGTCGGTTCAGTTCCTGCATGGTTTGTCCCTTCAAGATGATTGCTGTGCGTCCCCGGTCCCGGGAGGACGGCTGAAATGGAGTCGTTTTACGGTCCAGGCCAGGAGCTTCTCCTGGTAGTCCGGGATGGCGGAGTCGATCGCCACGCTGGCGACGCACGCCGAGGCGATGAGGCAGGCGAGCAGATTGCTGCCGCCGTAGCTGATCATGGGGGCGGGCATGCCTTTGGTCGGGAAGGCCGCCGTGATGACGCCGATGTTGATCAGCGCCTGCATGCCGATGAAGATGCTCATGCCGAACGCGATGAGCATGCCCTGACGTGTGCGCGCCTTCACGCTGATGCGCAGTCCGACGAACACGAGGATCAGGTACGCCACGATCACGGTTAGCAGCGTGATGAAACCGAGCTCCTCGCCCACGATGGACAGGATGAAGTCGGTGTGGTTTTCCGGAAGGTACATCAGTTTCAGGCGGCTTTCCGTGAAGCCGACTCCGGTCCAGCCGCCCGAACCGAGCGCGAGCAGGGAATTCCACAGCTGGTAGCCGGAGGTCATCCTGTACGCTTCGGCGTCCATGAACACCGTGAGGCGGCTCCAGCGCATCGCGTCGAATTTCTGGATGACCAGGACCGCGGTCGGCGGCAGGACCAGCGCGAACGGCAGGATGTACCGCAGGCGCATCCCCGCCACGAACAGCATCAGCAGGTACAGCGAGCCGAGCAGGACGGTCGTGCCCAGGTCTTCGCCCGCGAGCACGAGCAGGATGGTCGGACCGACCCAGATCCCGCTCGGGACCATGACTTTCCAGAAGGGTTCGCTTTCCAGGGCGCGCGTGCGCGAAGCGAGAAACTTCGCCATGAAGAGCGTGATGACGACTTTGCCGAGTTCGGACGGCTGAAGCGTGAAGCCCGCGAGCTGGATCCAGCGCCGTGCGCCGTTGATCGGCTTGCAGAAGAGCGCCCATACCAGAAGCACGTCCAGCACGAGGATCATGACCGGACTCCAGTCGGAGAGGCGTTTGCTGCCGATCATGACAGTGCCCGCGCCCGCGACGAGGCCGATGATCATCCAGACCAGCTGTTTCGTGAAGTACGAGCTGCCCTGCGTGACGAACGAGGTGGAATACAGCATGATGAGGCCGAAAAGCGTGATCATGAACGCGAAAAGAATAAAGACGGCGAGCTCGGGCAACGCCGGTTTTTTCGGCTGGTCGATGGGCTGCGCGTCGGTCTGCGGCTTGATGGGCTGACGGATTTTCATGTGCTATCTAAATACCACGCGTGAAGAGGTCGGAAAAAAGCGGATATGATAACCTAATCCATTTTTGCCGCAGTACAACCCGAAAATCGACTTTTTTTAGAAAAAAAATATAAAAAACTTAAAAAAAATCCCGGAATCCATCTCCTCCGCTTGAAAACCGGTGTCTGGAGAAGCATATTATTTGCAAGTCATTCACGTTTTTTTGCGTCGTTTTCCTGCACAAAACAACCTCGATCTTACATGAAACCGATTATCGTTCTTTCCTTCTTCTGCGTGCTGCTCTGTTTCGGGGCCGTGTCCTGCCGTTCCGCCGCGCAGGAGAACCCTGAACCTGCCGTCATGTCGGAGGTCATGGAAATCGCGGATTGTACCCTGGATGCGCCGTGCGTTCTTGTGACGCCGGATACGCTCGAAACGATCCCGGAAGCGGTCCGGGATGCGGCGAAGAAATATATCGGAAAACCGGGCGTCGTCGTGGTCGCGTCGAGCCTGCGTCCGCGCTATTTCCGGCTGATCCGCCGTCAGGAATGTCTGCTGCTCGGGAGCGTGGAGATCCGATCCGCGCAGAAGATCGTGTATCTGAGCGTGATCACCGGTCTTGACGAGGCGGCGGACACGATACGGGACATCAGGATCGAGAATCCCGATTCGGCCGAACCGTGGAATCTTGGCGTCTTCATGAAGCGTTATCCCGAACTCGCCGACCGTATCGCCGAACTGCCGCCCGACGACGAACGGCTTGATCCCCTCAGGACCGCCGCCCGTGAACTCCTGAGCAGGGGATCGTCGCGCGTCATGCTGGAACGCCATGCGCGGACGAAGGACTCCGCCGCGATCGAAGCCGCGCTTCAGGCCGAACAGGAACAGATCCGCGTCGTGGAAGGTATTCTGAATTCGCAATAAGCCTGCTTTTAGGGTACAAAAAAACGCACGGCTGTTTGAAGGTAAACAACTGTGCGTTACGGTTTTTGATGTAAACCAGGCTCAGGACGGAGACAGCGCGGCGACAGTCAGACACGCCGCGGCGCGGGCGTCCGGGCAGTCCAGCAGACGGAACGATTCCGGGATGAACACGACATCGCCGGACGAAAGGCCCTTCGGCGGGAAGAGTTCCTGCAGGGTGTCGAATCGTCCGAGCGAGGCGGCGGTACGGGCGTCATTGGTCCTCGCGAGCACGTCGATCAGGATCAGGTGGAACTGCTGACGGCGCGTAAGCGTGCTGTCCGTGTAGACGCCGTCGCCCGCGAGGATGAGTACGCAGGGCGGCCGGAGTCCGCCGGGCAGGGATTTCGCCTGGACCGCGGTTTCCGGCGTGGATGCGGTCACGAATCCGACGGCGGGAAACGTGGCGGAAACGAGGCTTTTCAGCGCGTTCGCGACGGTGAGCGTTGCGGCGGTCATTGACGCACCTCCGGGGCGGTTTCCGTGCGCTTCAGCGAGATCCCGAACCGGGCGGAGATCTCCTCGGGATCGGCGTCGAGGCCCGCGCGGTGAAGCGTTTCGACGATTCCGGCGAAGACGGCACGGTCCTCCTGAGCGGAGTTGCGGAATCTCAGAATCGGGACTGCCGCCGTGTTGCCGAAATTGAACCTGGTCCACGGGACCGCGAGCTGGGCGCGTACGGTCGATTCGATTGCGCGCGCATCGGCTTCCAGCAGGTCGCTTCGGACGCGCGACTGGGCGTCGCCGCCGGAAAGCCCGCCGGATTCGGACGAGCTTGCGAGCTGGCCGAGGATGACTTTCGTGATCGCCTTCGAGGTGTACTCCAGGAGCTTGAAATAGACGTCGCCGCCGGAGTTCGACGCCTGCAGGAGTTCCAGTTCGGTCGATTTCGTGAACACGCCGCCGCCGTTCGGCCCGAAACTTCGGATCAGGTTCCGCATCACGCCGCGTTCGTTCTCCCACGCGCTGCGGTCGACCTTCGCCACCACGAACGGCATGCCGTAGCGCTCGACGAACGACACGAGGTCCTTCACCGGATAATTCTGGAACACGTGCAGCCAGATCAGCGTGCGGATGAGTCCGGCGCGCGCGGGATCGCCCGCTCCGCCGTGCGTGTGGACGATGAACTTCGACGGGGGCAGGGGAACGCCCGCGCGGTTGTCGTCCGTCACGAGCAGGGGCGTCTCCGAGCTGCGGAACGTGAAGTGCCAGGCGCCTACGGGACGGAATCCCGCCAGCGAGCCGCCCGCGCTCCAGACGATCTCGGCGGCGGACAGAGGCGCGATCACGGCGTCCATCAGGTGACCGGTGAGCTCGTGGAACGACATGAGCCCGGATTCGCCGCCGGATTCCTTCAGCGCGGCTTCGAACGCCTTCGCGGCGTCCTTCGAAGCAGGGCGGTCGTCGCCGGGTTCCACGCCCCAGTCGAGGCCGGTCAGCGCACTTTTCCGCACCTGCATCGCCAGGATGACTTCCCAGTTGCGTTCCTGTATTTCGCGGGCGGCGACGGCGAGTTCCGCGATGTCGCCTTCGTTCGCGGCCTCCAGAATGCGCGAGACGTTCACGGGAGTGTACTCGGAGGTCTGGAGCCAGCGGGCGCGGTCGTTCGGTTCGGGCGCGATCCAGCGGCCCGGGGCGGGCATGCCGCCGTTCCGTGCGGCGGTCCGGTCGGAATGATTCAGTTTCATGTTCTGTTTCCTTATGGGTTGGGGTTGATGAAACATGGTTACGGTTTGATGCCGAGGATCGAGGACAGACGGTCGGCAACCTCGGCTCCGTCCACGCGGGACCATTCGTCCCGGCGGCGGTCGAGCAGTTCGTTGTACTGCATCCGGGCGCGCTCGAGCGCCTCGCGCAGGCGGACGTTCTCTTCGGACAGCGCGGCGACGCGTTTCCGCAGGACGTTATTCTGGCCGTCCGAAACGGATTTCGACAGCGTCACGGCGGAACGTACGAGTCGTTCTATCGTCTTCGGATCGTCAGTCGTGGCGTCGGTGCATTCGCGGACGAGCTTCAGCAGGTCGATCTTGAGTTCCTCCGCTATGGCGCTCGTCGCCTCGCAGTCGCGGAGCAGCGCGGCGGACAGGCGGACTTCCTCGTATGCCAGATGCACCTTCTCCCGTTCTTCGGCGATGGTCTTGAATTCGCGCGTAGTCTTAAACCGCGTAACGGCGGCCGCCGTCAAGCTCAGTCCGAGCGCGTTCAGCGTTCCCGCGACCTCGGGATTGGCGAGCACGGCCTGACTGGTCGCGCCTTCCAGGAGCAGGCATGCGATCCGGTAACGGAGCCGGAACGGGAGACGTCCGAACTGGGAAGGCGGTTTCGTTTTCTTCTGTATCTTGGGCAATGTCCCTCCTTTTTTTTGAGCTGGTCTCTCAAAAAAGGGGGCGAACAGGGAAAAATGGACGGGAGTTTTGTGTAATACAGCTTAAAATCAAATGGTTATGAATGACATATTTCTTCCCGTTTTTACGGGGAACCCGGGCATAAAAAAATCCGGGCGGACCTTTGCGGACCGTCCGGATCGGGATCGTTCGAATGTGTGGAAATTACTTCTTGTATTCCTTGGCGAAAACGATGCTGGTGACTCTGTCCTTCGCCTTGTCGTAGTAGAAGATAAGCGTGCCGTTGACGTTCTGACCCTTCCAGTTGAACGTATAGGGGAGCACGGTCTTTCCGTCGCCGTCCTTCGCGAGCTTGATGCGGGAGAAGACGTACGGGAGATTGTCGGCGGTGACGGCGTTCTCGAACGCTTCGGCTTTCGCGTTGGCTTCCTTCAGCACGGAAGCGGCCTGGTCGCGGGCTTCCTGGAGCTCGTCGCGGTTGTCATCGTTCGCGTTTTTCAGTTCGGCTACGGCCTTGTTGAACGCCTTTTCGGCGTCCTTCACGGCGGCCTGCGCGGCTTCGATCTCATCCTCGTCGGCGATTTGCTGCGGCTGGGTCTTTCCCGTGAAAATGTTGGCAAACGCGGCGGCGTTCGCACCGCGTTCTTCCGCGGCGGGGCCGTACTGCTCGGTGAGGGAATCCTTGAAGCGGATGAAATCCTGTCTGGAGCAGTCCTTCATGATGTAGACGACCTTGGAGAGGCTGTTGGAGACGTACACGAGGTCGATGGTGCTGGGCTCGCCCGCGATGCCGACGTCCAGTCCTTCGGGCGGGAAGTTGATCACGTCGCGTCCGAGAGCGGGCTCGATGTGCGGGAATTCGGGTTCATGCCAGAGCGCATAGCGGGTGTCGGCGATGTTAAATCCCCAGCAGGCTTTCTTGTAGCCGCAGTCGGCGTCGATGCCGGCGTAGTTCTCGTTGGCATCCTTCTGCTGGTTCTCCGCCTTGGCGATGACGGCTTCGTATTTCGCCAGGGAATCCGCATTGTCGGCGATCTTGATCGCATCGTTGACCGGGATGACCGTGGCGGTCTGCGCGGAATCGGGCTTCGTTTCGGTATCGGCGGGATTCGTGACGGGCGCGCCGCCCTGACCGTTTTCCTCGAAATCGTCAAAATCGTCGTCGGGTCTGGTCTGGGCGGTCGTTCTCGGCTTCTGCTGTTTCGCTTTTTCCTTCACGATACGGTCGATGTAGTTCTTCGAGATCATCTGCGCGGTGGCCCATTCGCCCGTCTGCGGATCGTAGATGTAGCCGGCGGTCTCGTTGCGCTTGAAGATCTCGCCTTTGAGCATATCGTAGAAGTAGTTGAGCTTGTCGTTCTTCTCGCGGGCAAGCATCTGGAGGCGTTTTTCGACGAACTGGGTGCGCATGTATTTGTTTCTCTGCGGATCGAACTTCGCGCGGGTCTCGTCATTGAGGTCGACGAGGTTGATGATCTTGTCCTCGACCGTGATGGCTTTGTCCCCGACACGGTAGAGCTTGCCGCTGACGGAGAAGTGTTTCGGGCCCATGTTGTAGTTCACGACGACTTTGTCGCCGACCTTGTAGAGCGGGATTTCCTTTGCCGCATCGGCGTTCAGAAGTTCGCGAGCCTTCTTTTCGTCGACGCCGAATTCCAGATTGACCCGTCTCTTGGCCTCTTCGTTCAGGGCATGATCGTCGGCTGTTTCGAGGGGCACGGACGGAACGAGCGTCATGTGCTTCTCGATATCCTCGTTGATGGAGCGGACGATGGCCGGATCGGAGAGGTCCTCGGAGGCGGCATAACCGTCGATCGTGGTCTTGATGAGGTCGGTGCGGTGGTTCGAGAGCTGATATTTTGCGGCTTCGAGCGCGGCCTTTTCATTCCTCGCGGTATTCGTGTTCTTCGTCGCGGCATTCATTGCCGCTGCGGGCTTTGCCCCGGCGGCCGGAATGAATGCTCCTGGCGCGCCTGCCTGCTGCGGGAACCCGGGGGCGCGTCCCATTCCGCCGGGCATGCCCTGCGGGAAGTTGCCCTGGGCGGCCACGGGGACGGACAGCAGCATGCAGCCTGCGGCGAGCATGCTTCCAAAAACCCATGTTGTGTTCTTCATCGTCGTTATTCCTTATATGCGGTTCATGAATCGTGAGGATGGCGTTTCCCGGCAATTTTCCGAAAAAACACGGGAAACATTCATACTTTAACTTGATTCTTGCGAGTTTTCAAGCTATAATAGAAAAGTTTTGGCGTTTTTTTTGAAAAAAATGCCAGTTTCCGCCTTTGTCTGCCTTTTTCTGTCTAAGATAGGATATTGCCGTGAATGGTAAAACTTGTTTCGTCGCGACCCTGACGCCCGACCAGATGAATGCCCTTCGGGCCAATCTTGAAACGATTTCCGCGTGGGATTTTTCCGGAGGGCCGTATATGCTCTTCAAAGCCGCCCGTGAGAAAACGCAGGTGGCTGCATACCGGTCCGGCAAGCTCGTGGTGCAGGGCGTCGGCACGCAGGATTTCGTCGAATTCGTGCTGGAGCCGCTGATCGGGCTGACGCCGGACGAATCGGAACCGCCGCCGCTCCTGGAGTTCAAGGACCCGCATGCCGGCATCGACGAGAGCGGCAAGGGGGATTTCTTCGGGCCGCTGGTCGTGGCGTGCGTGTTTGTGGCGGACCGCGAGACGGCCGACGCGCTGGCGAAAGCGGGCGTCCGGGATTCCAAAGCCATCAAGGACGACACGAAGATCGCCGCGCTCGCCGAGAAGGTCAAGACTACGGTTCACGGTAAGTTCGGCGTCGTGGTCATCGGCCCGGAGGCGTACAACCGTACCTATGAGAATATCGGCAACCTCAACCGCTTTCTCGCCTGGGGGCATGCCCGTGCCCTCGAAAACATGCTCAAGTTCGCGCCCGAATGCCGCCACGTGATCTCCGACCAGTTCGGCGACAAGCGCCTCGTGGAAAATGCCCTCCTCAAAAACGGACGTGCCGTCCGGCTGGAACAGTTCCCGAAGGGCGAACGCGACGTCGCCGTTGCCGCGGCATCCATCCTGGCGCGTGCCGAGTTCGTGCGGAGGTTATCAACGCTCGAAGAAGAGGCCGGATGCCCGCTTCCGAAGGGGGCGGGAACGCAGGTCGACAAGACCGCGAAACAGCTTTTCCTCTCCGGCGGCGAACCGCTCCTGCGGAAGTTCGCGAAGATGCATTTCCGAACAGCCCGGAAGGCGATGGGCCTGCCGCTGGACGACTGAACCGCTTGTTTCCTGATAGAACAGGGCATCTGAAAAAGACGTTTTCCCGCGCACACGCGCAAGTTTCAGTTAAATCGAATACCATTTAACTGAAACTTGTAGGTTAGCCGACTCTCTCCTTTCTTCTTCAAAGAACAACCGGGATGAAGCTGATCATGTCCTTCTTCGCCCCAGACAGCTGGCTTTTCCGTTTTTTCGTATTCTTCCCCCTCAGGAAGAGAAGACAGGATTGTTCCCGCGCACACACGCAAGTTTCAGTTAAATCGAATACCATTTAACTGAAACTTGTAGGTTTTTCCGTCCTTATGCCGATATCACAGGGGGCTTCAGTCATACGGCATCGTTGCGTCCCCATCCGCAACCCCCTATCTGGAAACGTGAGAATGCATTTTAAGAAAAAGAATCGGGCGCAAAACGTTTTTTTCCCGAAAAAAAGATTGCTTTTTCTCCCGTGCAGTGCTATATTGATATGATGCATTTCTTTCAACCCTAATCATAGGAAAGGACAACCGTATGGTCAACTACAAAGATCTCGGACTGGTCAACACCCGCGACATGTTCAAAAAGGCGATGGCCGGCCACTATGCGATCCCCGCATTCAACTTCAACAACATGGAACAGCTCCAGGCGATCATCGCCGCCTGCTCCGAAGAAGAATCCCCCGTGATCCTTCAGGTCTCCAAGGGCGCCCGCAACTACGCCAACCAGACGCTTCTCCGCTACCTCGCGCAGGGCGCGGTCGAATACGCCCGTGAAATCGGTGGCGGCAAGGTGATCCCGATCGCCCTCCACCTCGACCACGGCGATTCCTTCGAACTCTGCCAGAGCTGCATCGAGTTCGGTTTCTCCTCCGTCATGATCGACGGCTCCTCCAAGTCCTTCGACGACAACGTCGCCCTGACCAAGAAGGTCGTCGAATACGCGCACAAGTTCGACGTGACGGTCGAAGGCGAACTCGGCGTCCTCGCCGGCGTCGAAGACGAAGTCAAGGCCGAACAGCACACCTACACGCGTCCGGAAGAAGTCCAGGCTTTCCTGAACGGCACCGGTGTCGACTCCCTCGCCATCTCCATCGGCACCAGCCACGGCGCCTATAAGTTCAAACCGGGTACGGATCCCCGCATCCGCCTCGACATCCTCAAACAGATCGAAGAACGCATCCCCGGTTTCCCGATCGTCCTCCACGGTTCCTCCTCCGTTCCGCAGGAATACGTCCAGATGATCAACCAGTATGGCGGCCAGCTGAAGGACGCCATCGGCATCGGCGAAGACCAGCTCCGCGAAGCTTCCAAGTCCGCAGTCTGCAAGATCAACATCGACTCCGACGGCCGTCTCGCCATGACTGCCGGCGTCCGCAAGGTCCTGATGGAAAAGCCCGCGGAATTCGACCCCCGCAAGTATCTCGGCCCCGCCCGCGATATGCTCAAGGAACTCTACAAGCACAAAGTCATCAACGTGCTCGGTTCCGCCCACCACGCCTTCGATTGATCCGTCAATCAGCGTTTGATTTCGCCGCTCTCTCTTCATCGGGGGAGCGGCTTTTCTTTTATTTATTTACTTTTGCGCGTACGTTTCTTCTTGATTTTTTCAGTTTTTATGCTAAAATATAACAATCAATATCTGTCAATTATTCACCTTCATATAACGAAAGGACAAGATTTTCCGCCATGTCTGAACTTCAAAAGACCCGCAAGACGTTTTCCAATCCCATCTCCTGGTGGATCCTCAACATCCTGACGACGTGCTTCATCGCCACCGCCATTTGCGCGTTCACGGCCCGTTCCGCCAGGACGTCCGGCAACATCCGCGTGCTCCGTCTCGGGCACGGCCTCTCCGCCGACCACCCGGTACACCTTGCCATGATGCACATGTCGGAACGCCTGCGCGAGCTCTCCGCCGGCACGATGGATCTTCAGATATATCCCGGCGGGCAGATCGGCTCCGAGGACGAATGCTTCAAGCAGGCGCAGAACGCGCAGATTGAGTTCGCGAAATGCTCCGCCGCCGTGCTTGACGGCTCCGTGCCGGAATTCCAGGTCGTCGGCGCGCCGTTCCTGTTCCGCGACTCCGAGCATTTCTGGGCGGTGATGAACGGCGAGATCGGCAAATCGCTCCTGCGGAAGATCGACGGACTGATGGGCATCTGCTACTTCGACGCGGGCGCCCGCAGCCTGTACACCACAAAGAAGCCCGTGCGTTCCGCCGAGGACATGAAGGGCCTGAAGATACGCACGCAGAAGAGCTCCATCGCCATGCAGTCGATGGAGGCGCTGGGGGCTTCCCCGACCCCGATTTCCTGGGGCGAACTCTACACCGCTCTTTCGCAGGGCACCGTGGACGCCGCCGAAAACAACATCCCGAGCTTCGTGACCGGACGCCATTTCGAGGTATGTAAATACTTCACCTTCACGGAGCACCAGCGCGTGCCCGACGTGCTCGTGATGAGCAAAAAGATATGGGATGAGCTCACCGCCGAGCAGAAAGGCTGGATCGAACAGGCCGCCGCCGACGCGAACGTGTTCCAGCGGCAGGCATGGCGCGAGTCCGAGGTCCTCAACGAGCAAATTGCGCGTGAGGCGGGCGTCGAGTTCATCAAAGTCGACCGCGCGCCTTTCATCGAGCTTTCCAAACCGATCTACGATGCGTTCCCGGCCGAACTGCAGGACCTCGCGAAGCGCATCCGGGAGGTCAAGTGATGCAAAAAGTCCATACCGTCATGGTCAAGATCCTGAGTTTCCTGCTGGAAACCAGCATGGCGCTCCTGGTGCTTGACGTGCTCCTCGGCGTCGTGTCCCGCTACGTCATGGGCAAGCAGGTGTCCTGGACCGAGGAACTCGCCTGCCTCCTGCTCGTCTGGTCCTCCTTCTTCGGCATTGCCCTGGCGTTTAACAGCCGGTCACACCTCGGCATCGACCTCATCGTGAACATGATGACCGACACTCCGCGCAAGACCGCGGCGACGATCGCCCACCTCGTGACGATCATGTTCACCGTCGTGGCGTTCCTTTACGGCGGCTGCTTCCTGCTGCACAAGGCGATGTTCGTCACGCGCAACGTGATGCCCGCGCTTCAGATTCCGGATGCCGTGATGTACCTGCCGATTCCCGTTTCCGGCTTGTTCATCCTGTATTTTGAGATTTGCAACTACGCCGAGGATGTCCTCGGAAAAAAAGAGAAGGAGGCCTGACGATGGAGTGTGTAGGCTTTGTTCTCGCGCTGATCTTCTTCTCGCTGCTCTTCCTGAACGTCCCGGTTGCCGTGGCGATCGGCGCCGCCACCATGCTCGGCGTGGCGGTCGCGGGCGGTTCGTTCCGTCCCGAGATCATTGTGCCGGAACGCATGATGTTCGGCATCAACTCGTTCCCGCTGCTCGCCATCCCGTTCTTCGTGCTGTCGGGCATCCTGATGGGACGCGGCGGCATGGCGCGCCGTCTGATTAACTTTGCTTCGGCGCTGGTCGGCCATCTGCCCGGCGGCCTGGCGTACGCGAACACGATCACGTGCATGCTCTTCGGGTCGATCTCCGGCTCGGCTGGCGCGGCGGTCGCCAGCGTGGGCGGCTTCATGATCCCGGAAATGGTGGAGAAAGGCTATGACCGCGACTTCTCGACGGCGCTGACCACGACCTCCGCCACGACCGGCCTCATCATCCCGCCGTCCAACATCATGATCGTCTATGCCGTGGCATGCGGCTCCGTGTCGATCGCGGCGATGTTCCTCGCCGGCGTCGTGCCGGGCATCGTGATGGGCCTGTGCATCATCGCCGCGTGCATCATCCACGCGGCGCGCTCCGGCGCGAAGTTCGAGAAACGCGTGCCGTTCTCCGTCCTGTGGACCACGTTCCGGCAGGCGTTCCTGAGCCTCTTCCTGATGGTCATCATCATCGGCGGTATCCTGAAAGGTATCTTCACCGCCACGGAGGCCGCCGCCGTCGCCGTCGCCTATGCGTTCATCCTGAGCGTGTTCCTGTACCGCGAAGTCAAGTTCAAAGACTTGCCCGGCATCCTGAGGGAAACCGGCATCACGACCGCCGTCGTGATGTTCCTGATCGGCGTCAGCTCCTCCATGAGCTGGATCATGACCGTGGCGAACATCCCCGGCACCGTGAGCGCGTGGATGATGTCGCTTTCCTCCAGCCCGGTCGTCATCCTGATCTTCATCAACATCCTGCTTCTGGTCGTCGGCGCGTTCATGGACATGACGCCCGCCGTCCTGATCTTCACCCCGATCTTCCTCCCGATCGTGCGCGAATTCGGCATGACGGACATCCAGTTCGGCATCATGATGATCGCGAACCTCTGCATCGGACTCTGCACGCCGCCGGTCGGCACCTGCCTCTTCATCGGCTGCGGCATCGGCAAGACGTCGATCGCGAAAGTCACCCCGGCCATGATCCCCTTCTGGATCGCGATGGTCGTCTCGGTGGCGCTGATCACGTACATTCCGTGGCTTTCCGACTGGCTGCCCTCGCTACTTGGCAAATGACCAGTTTGATGCGTACGCGAGCGTAGCCGCGCACTGCCGCAGTCCAGGACTTGTCCTGGGGAAACTCAGGGACGTTCCTCAATAGGCGGGACCGCACCGTCCTCCAGCGAGGAATAGTCGATGCGGCTGTTCGCGAGCCTGACGCGCTTCGCGTAGACGCATTCCGCATCCATGAGCTCGCAGCCGTTGTTCGCCCTGTTGCAGCCGCAGGACCCGTTCGCGAGTCCTTTCGGGCAGGTCTCCGGGCAGACGTAGTCGGTCCGCGGCAGTCTGCACAGATCGCATCCGCGGCAGGAAACGAGGAGCTTCTTGGTCAGGCGGCGTTCCCGTGCGGGTAGTTTGTCCGCGTTCGCGAAGAGCGCGCCGGCGAGCTTACGATGGAATTTTTCGGAGCCGGTCGGCGGCCGGATCCCCGATTCGAACGAGAGCTGTTCGGCCGGGAGATCGGTCTCCAGCAGTTTGTCGAAGAGGTAGAACTCGTTCGGGTAGGGGGCCATGTCGAGGCGGTCGTAATACTCCCGGTAGGCGGTGCGCCAGTCCTCGAACGTCTGGAATTCCTGGAACGCCTCGCGGACTTTCTGAAGGATCGTTTCGAGGAGGGACACGTTCGTGACACCCGCGATCTGGACGGCGCTGAACCCGAGCAGACGCGCCCCGGCTGCGTGAATCTGGATGCGGCGGAGCTGGGCGGCCTCGAACTGCGCGAACGAGTGGGCGCGTTCGATCTTCAGGAGCTTTTCGAAGTCGGGCGAGATGTTCACCCCGTGAAACCCGCCCGCGCAAAGCTGTTCGGCGTTGTCGGGCGTCAGGAACATCAACCTCGCCACGGTCGGGATATTGATCTCGCGGCGGAAGAGGTTCCAGATCATTTCCTGGAGCTTCATCATGTCCCAGCCGTACTGGGCGACCAGATAATCCGCTCCGTTCGCGAGCTTGCGGAACATCTTGAACGACTGCGCCAGGGCGGATTCGGGCGTGTATTGGTACGGATTGACCGTCGCCCCGACGGAGATCGAGGGCAGTCCGGCGTCGCGCAGCGCGCCGAGGATGTTGATGCTTTCCAGAAACACGTGCTTGCGCGTTTCCGCTTCGCTCTCGCCGGGCACCGCCGAGCCTGTCACTGTGCAGAAATTCTTGAATCCCTCGGAGTGCGCGTGCCGGACCGATTCCAGAATGTCCTTGAGCGTGTTGTCGCGGCCGCGCAGATACAGGATGTGGCGGTCGCGGGAGTATTTGCACAGTTCCGTCGCGAACTGCACCATGTCGAGCGCGTAGCCCGCGGGCGCTTCGTTCACGAACGCGATGGATGCCTTCGGTCCTTCCTGCGAGTGGATCAGGTATTCAAAATCGGAGGCGCGGCGCACGGCGTCGGCCAGCGGCGTATCGGCGGACGGGACGGGGAGTTCGGCGATGAGCTGGAACTCGCCGAGGTCGAACCTCTGTTTGAACCGGTTCTCGTTGGTTCCGTCGAAATTCATTTCCAGCTGGATGGATTCCCGGGTCATGGCTTTTTCTTTCCTTCTTCAAAAAATTCCCTGACATTAGTGATGAACTCCGCCGGATCGTCCTCCATGAGGAAGCGCCCGGCGAGGGGCAGGATGACGACTTTCGCGGACGGGAAATACTCCGTCCATTTCCGCAGGGCGCGCTTCGTGTAGAGCCAGTCCTTCCCGCCCCACAGGATCAGCGCGCGTTTCTCCCGGAGCTGCCAGATCTCCGTCTCGATCTCGATCAGCGACTGTGCCGACTTGTCCTCCGGTGCGCACGGCAGAGACTTGATGAACTCCATGAGGGCACAGCGGTCCTCCTTCAGGGGGAACGGCATTAGATAGGCGTCGCGGACGAGTTTCGGGTAGCGGTACGGCGGACGGAGAAAGAAATTGAACTTGTTGACGAGGATGTTTCCGAGGATCGGGAGCTTGCAGATGCGGAGGCGCAGCGGCAGCGAGAAATCGGAGAACGACATAGCGTTCATGATGATGAAGGAATCGACGCTTTCCGGGTGGCGGGCCGCGTAGCCCATGCCGATGGCCGCGCCTCGTCCGTGCATCACGAGCGTGATGCGGTCGGTGATCCCGAGGTGGTTGAGCAGGCGTTCCAGATGCTCGATGTGGTTCTCGATGCGGTAATCGAAGTTCAGCGGCTTGTCGGAACGCCCGAATCCGAGCTGGTCGTAGGCGATCACGCGCATGCTCGTGCGGAATTCGCGGATCACGCTGCGGAACGCGAACGCCGACATCGGGCAAGAATGAATCAGGACCAGCGCTGGGCCGGTCCCTTCATCGAAATAACACAGATTCTGGCCGTCGACTTCGAGGAAATTCGCCTCAAACGGAAAGATTTCCCGGAATCTTTCCCGGTCCTGTGCACCTGGGTCAGACATGGCGAGCCGACGGCCTTCAAGAAATCAGTAGCGGTTGCGGGAGCTTCTGCTGCTGCGGGAGTTGTAGTTGTTGTTCTGACGGTCGCGGCGACGGTCCTCGCGCTCCTGTCTTCTTCTCTCGTTCTCCTCGCGGATCTGGCGTTCGCGCTCTTCCTTTTCCTGTTTCTTGCGTTCTTTTTCCTCTTCGAGCTTGCGCTTTCGCTCTTCTTCCTTCTCTTTCTGCTGCTGACGGTACTCTTCGGCCTTGCGCTTGCGTTCTTCCTCTTCCATTTTCTTCTTCTCGGCGGCTTCAGCGGCTTTCTGCTTCTTTTCCTCCGCGAGCTGTTTCTTGCGTTCGGCGGCTTCCTGATCCTTTTCGGAGAGTGCGGCGGTGGAACCGCCCTTGAGGGCGGCTACGCCTGCGGCGGCGGAGGCCTGCGGCGCGTATGAGGCGGAACCGCTGCCCTTGCCGAATTCGACGGTCATGCCGTCGCCGTCGAATTCCACACTCTTGGCGCGGGAGAAGAAGTTTCCGACTTCTCCGTTCTCGATCAGGGTGGAGAATCCGCCGAGGAAGGAGTTCGTGCTCACGAAGACCGGGAGACGGCCGATGTCGAGGCGCTTCACGTCGAGCGACAGAGGCGCGACACCTGAGGTCGGATCGTCGGAGGCGTTGAAGATGAGGTTGCCGTGGATGGTGTAGATCACGGGCACTTTGTCCTTGAGTTTGATCCAGAGGTAGATCACCGGCTGGTTCTTTTCCGCGTCGTACGTGATCTCGGCGTTCGTGACCTTGGCGAAGGAATCCTGCTCGGAGAGCGGAGCCACGACTCTGGTGTTGAACATACGGGTGAGTTCCGGATAGGTGTATTTCACCTTGGCGGCCGCAGTCCCGGTGACGGCGGCGTTGAATTTCTGGTTGGCGACCGCTTCGGTCACGGCCGGTTCTTCATACTGGCGGAGGCCGCCGTTATAGAACACCACGCCGAGGAACGCCGCGACGACGAGCAGGCCGCATCCGGTGGAGATCGCTTCCTTGATGCGTTTCTTGGCGAGCTTGATGTTTTTCTCTTTGTTGACATCCTTCTGAAGCTTGTTCGGATCGATCGCATCCATATTCAGCTTCTCGCCGCACTCGCGGCAGAAAATGCTGCCCATCTGGTTCTCGAAGCCGCACTTCTGGCATTTGATCATCATGGTAGGGGGTGCCTTTCTTGTAGTGGTAGTGATGGAAATAGTTTATCCCCATAATATAGCATTCCGATGTTTTTTATCAAGCCGCTTTTTCCATCTTTTTTCCTTTTTTCGGAAAAAATCCGTCTTTCCGGCGCTTTCAATTTGACTATTCCGTTTTCGGATGTATAATTCCTGATACGCTTTTTGTTCCGATCGTTTTTTACAGGGAGATCACCACGATGCCGCAGACAGAAAAGGATTCCGCGCCCGACCGGGAAATGTCGTTCGAAGATGCCATGGCCAAGCTCGAATCGCTCGTCCGGTCCATGGAGAACGGCAACACGCGCCTTGAGGATGTGATCGCGTCGTTCGAGGAGGCGAAACGCCTTTCCGTCTACTGCCAGCAGAAGCTCGAAACGCTCAAGCGCAAGATCGAGATTCTCACGAAGGACGGTCCCGAAGGCCAGACCTGGGCGCCGTTCCAGCCCGAAGCCGACGGCGGCGACACCTTCATCCCGCCCGCCCGGAACAATAATGCGCCGTCCCGCGCTCCGGAAACGGATGACGGCGACTTGGACAACGTTCCCTTCTGAGGCGGCACAGGCACACGTCGACCATGAGCAGACCCCCGAAACAGCGTTCCCCCGAGGACTTCGGCGAGAAGAACATCACGCCGATGATGAAGCAGTACCTTCAGGCGAAGGCGGAATCCCCCGCCGACTCCATCCTGCTCTTCCGTGCCGGCGATTTTTACGAGATGTTCTTCGAGGACGCCCTGCGCGCCGCCCCGATCCTCGACCTGGTCCTGACTCACCGCGCGAACAACCCCATGTGCGGCGTGCCGTACCGCGCTGTTGACGCCTACATCCCGAAACTGCTCGACGCCGGGCTGAAAGTGGCGGTGGCGGAGCAGATGGAGGACCCGGCGCTCGCGAAGGGCCTGGTCCAGCGCGCCATCACCCGCATCATCACGCCCGGCACCATCCTCGACGCGTCGTTCCTGAAGCCCGGCGACAACAACTTCCTCTGCGCGGTCGTGGCGGAGGACAAGGACGTCTACGGGCTCGCCTGGCTTGACATCAGTACCGCCGAATTCCAGACTGAACGCCTCGACACCCGCGAAGCCTTCGAAAGCGAGCTCCAGCGCCTCCAGCCCCGCGAATGCCTCCTGCCGCGTTCGCTCCACGACCAGTGGGAGCAGACCGGCGGACGCCCCGCGCTCATCCGGCCGATCCTGTGGACCCCGCTCGACGACTGGATCTTCTCCTTTGAACACACCTCCGAGCTCCTGAAACGCCAGTTCTCCGTGGCCGTGCTCGACGGCTTCGGACTGAAGGACTGCGCGTGCGGCGTCCGCGCCGCCGGTGCCGTGCTGCACTACGCCGCCGAAAACCTCCGCCGCAGCACCGGACACATCGTCTCCATCCGCCGCAACTACAGCGAAAAATACCTCGGGCTCGACCCCGTCTGCCAGCGCAACCTGGAGCTCGTCGACGCGCTGCACGGCGGCGGCCGCGAGGGCACGCTCCTGCAGGTCCTCGACCACACGTCCACCGCCATGGGGTCCCGCCTCATGCGCAGCTGGCTCCTGAAGCCGCTCCGCGACGTCGACGCGATCGTGGAGCGCCAGGACGTCGTCGGGCTCATGAAGGACGAGGTCCTGACCCGGCAGGAGATCCGCGAAACGCTCCTCTCCATCCGCGACATGGAACGCCTCACCGCCAAGCTCAACGCGGGCGCGCTCACCCCGCGCGACCTGCTCGCGCTCGGCCACAGCCTCTCCGTCCTGCCCGGCCTCAAGATGATCCTGAACGCCTACGACCTGCCGCTCGTCGAACGCATCCGCGACGGTCTCGGCGATTTCCCCGAGCTCACCTCGCGCATCTTCGCCGCCATCGCCGACGATCCCCCGGCGGACATGGCCGAGGGCGGCTTCATCCGCGAGGGCTTCAACCACGACCTCGACGTCTTCCGATCCGCCATCACCGACGGCAAGTCCTGGATCGCCGCGCTTCAGGCGAAGGAACAGGAGCGCACCGGCATCAAGACGCTGAAGGTGCATTTCAACGGCGTCTTCGGCTACTACATTGAGGTCTCGAAGAGCAACCTCGCGCGCGTTCCCGACGACTACGTCCGCAAACAGACGCTCGTCAACTGCGAACGATTCATCACGCCCGAGCTCAAGGAAATGGAAAGCAAGATACTCGGCGCGTCCGACAAGGCCGTCTCCCTCGAAAAACAGCTCTTCGACGAACTCCGCACCTACGCGCGCACCTTCACAGGCGAGATTCAGAAGGCGGCGTTCTCCGTTGCCCGCCTCGACGTCCTGACCGCCCTCGGCGAATGCGCCTCCAAATACCGTTACTGCCGCCCGCATGTCGCGGACGACGACGTCCTGCATATCGTCGCCGGACGCCACCCCGTGCTCGACGCGAAGATGGAAAGCGAACGCTTCGTGCCGAACGACACGCTCCTCGACGGCGGCGACAACCGCATGATGATCATCACCGGCCCGAACATGGCCGGCAAATCCACCTACATCCGCCAGACCGCGCTGCTCGTCATCATGGCGCAGATGGGCTCGTTCATCCCCGCGGACGAGGCGCACGTCGGGCTCGTGGACCGCGTGTTCACCCGCGTCGGCGCCATGGACGACCTCGCGCGCGGCCAGAGCACGTTCATGGTCGAAATGATCGAGACCGCGAACATCCTGAACCACGCCACCAGCAAGAGCCTCGTGATCCTCGACGAGATCGGACGCGGCACCAGCACGTTCGACGGACTCTCCATCGCGCTCTCCGTCGCCGAATACCTCCTCGACCACCCGTCCGCCCGCGCGCGTACCCAGTTCGCCACGCATTACCACGAGATGACCGAGCTCGCCCTCACGCGCAAAGGCGTGAAGAACTACAACGTTGCCGTCCGCGAATACGGCGACCAGATCATCTTCCTGCGCCAGATCGTCCCCGGAGCCGCCGACAAGAGCTACGGCATCCATGTCGCCAAGCTCGCCGGACTCCCCAACGACGTGATCGTCCGCGCCCGCGAAATCCTCGAAAACCTCGAGGAAAACGCCATCGCCGACGCTGGGATGCCCTCCTACACGCGCCCCATCCTCCGCGAACGCCACGCGAAGTTCCACACGAAAAAGACGCGCAAAACCTCCTTGGAAAACGAGGACGACGAGCCCGAACAGCCCACCCTGTTCTGACGTTTGCATCCTTTTTGGGTGAAATGTTTCATCCTTTTCTTGATTTTGTGCCGTTTTTGTGATATGTTTATTTGTTCCTGAGAATCGTCAATATCTGAAAAACCTCTTATTATGAACAATAATCCCGACAAGGATACAAGTCCCGCAAAGAAGAAGCGCGGCGGCAACCGCGTGATAATCATTGTCGTTGTGGCTTGGCTCTTTTTCTGCCTTGCAAGCGTTTTTTTCCTGTTTTACAATTTCCGCACCAGCTACAAACGCAACCTCAATTTTGCCGACACCTATCATTTGATTACGATTCTTGATGAGGCGGTCCGGTTATATGAGAAGGATGTCGGGACATGCCCGTCCTCACTCCTGGGGCTGCTGGAGAATATCGACCACGCCGAAAAATGGGATGGCCCCTACCTCAAACCGGCACTTCCGCGTGACCCGTGGGGCAACGAATTTCATTACGTCTTCCCAGGCAAACACGGTGAATTCGACATTTACTCGCTCGGTTCCGACGGAAAGGAAGGCGACGGGAAAGACGGCGGCAGATTGTCGGCGCGGAATCAGGCGGGCGATCTCGGCAACTGGGATGTTGTGGACCAGAGGAAAGAAAAGGACCCGTCCTTTTATGATTTCGAGCTCACCACGTGGGACGGACAGGTCATCCGGACCGCCGATCTCCGGGGGAAGGTCGTACTCGTGGTGAACACTGCCACGGACGATCTTTTCACCCCGCAGTACGCCCGCCTCGAAGATATCTACCGGAAATACCACGACCGCGGCTTCGAGATCCTTGATTTTCCGGATTTGAGGGCGAATCCGGGGAATCCATACAGTACGGATAGCCCGTTCCTGTCGAATCAGGATGATTCGCGCACCGATGAAGAGATTCATGCTTTCCGCACGTCCGAGTACGGCGTGACGTTCCCGCAGATGGCGAAACCGAAATCCCGTTCGGACTGGCCTGCGATCTATTCGGCGCTCGGTCCGGTCAAATGGTATTTCACGAAATACGTCGTCGGCCGTGACGGCAAGGTCGCGAGGTGTTTCGGGCCGGACGCGACCTTTGATCCCGCCGACACCATGGACGAACTCGAACGCTGCATCCAAACCCTGCTGGACGTTCCCGCCCATGGAGGAAGACGATAAGCTGATCTGATCTAAAACACATTGATTTATTTTTTTGAGAGCATTTTTTCTGTCCTCTTGAAATCCTTCTTTTATATGATATATTATCCTGGTTGAAACAAACGCAATGACGATCAGGACAGGTGATTTATGAATATAGGAGTTCTTGTTGGCTTACTTCTGCTGAGCATCCCGATCACGGTAATCATAACGCTCCTGGATGAATATTCGATAGCGCTTCGGATCATTTTGGTTATTCTGTGCATTCTCGTGTTCATGATTCCGTTAATCATGTTTTTGGCTAAATATATTTTGGTAGACTGGAATTAAGTGGGATCAACGGCTTGTCCCCGTGCCGTCGCGAAGCACGGCACCACCCAACCACACTATGTGTGTGCGCGAGCGTAGCCGCGCACTACTCGGCACACTTCGTGTGTCCAGGACTTGTCCTGGGGCGGTTCCAGTCGGGCTGGTAGAGCCAGATCGACCAGGGCAGGGGTTTTTCCGGGGGACAACGCCAGGCGTCTTTCAGCAGACGGTTCCAGTTGCGGCGGCCCTCCAGCGCGAACGCCCGGTAGTCGCAGTAATACATCACGTAGGCTTTCGTTTCCCGGCCGGATTCGAGCCTGGAGAGGAACGCGTCCAGCACGCAGACGTCGAACGGGTTGTAGAGCCAGAAGACCGTGCCGTCGTGCGGCAGCACGTCGAGGATGTTCCCGTTCAAAATGGACACCTGCGGATAGTCCTCGAAGCGTTTCGCTGTGACCGCGGCGACGTCCGGGTCAAGCTCGACGCCGTAATACTTTTTGCACGGCGACTTTTTGAGCAGGAGCCAGCTGATAACGCGTCCGAATCCGCAGCCGACGTCCACGAAGACGTCGTTTTCGTCCAGCGGAAAGTCCCGGAACATCATTTCGATCGCGCCGTACTCCGCGCTCATGGTCGGATACGCGCCGAGGTCCTGAAAACGCGATTCGCGCACTTCGGCGAGGGAGATGCCGCCGATCTTCCGGTCGAGACGGTCCTCGCGCCAGGCGCGCAGTTTCGTCCGCAAGCTCAGAAACGGGGTCGCCATCGTGCGGGCTTTCAGCGGGGGGAGGGCAGCAGGACCGCCAGCATCTCTTTCGCGATGGCATCCTTGCTCTGCAGCGGGAGGTCGATCCGGCGTCCGTCGGCGGCGAAGAGCGTGACGGCGTTGGTCCCGGCGGCGAATCCGCGGTCCGGACGGGACACGTCGTTCGCGGCGATCCAGTCGAGGTTCTTCGCGGCGAGCTTGGCGCGCGCGTACTGCTCCAGGTCGTCGGTCTCTGCGGCGAATCCGACCAATATTTGACCGGGCTTTTTCTGTTGCCCGAGCGTCTTCAGAATGTCCTCGGTCCGCTTCAGTTCGAGGAAGAGATTGCCGTCGGCCTTCTTCAGTTTGCGGTCGACCGGATGCGCCGGGGTGTAATCCGCCACGGCCGCGCACATCACGACCATGCCGCAGTCGGCGGCGCGGGATTTGACCGCTTCCGCCATGTCGGCGGCGGAGACGACCGGGACGAACTCCAGCAGACCGTCGGGCGGCGTGAGCGCGACCGGGCCGGAGACCAGGATCACGTCGTGCCCGGCCTCGACGGCGGCCTTCGCGATGGCGTAGCCCATTTTGCCGGTCGACTTGTTGGAGAGGAAGCGGACGGCGTCGACGGCCTCGCGCGTGGGCCCCGCGGTGACGAGGATCCGCATGTCAGCGGCCTCCCTCGCCGCCGCCGATGAAGCGCGTGGAATCGCGGAGCGTGTGGCGCAGACGGCGGCATTCGGAGCACATGAAGAGGTCGAGTCCGAGGATGTCGGTGAATCGGTCGGACATGGAGAGTTCGGCGAATCCGCCGACTTCGACGAGCACGGTCTCCTCGGAATTATCGGCGACCATGACGGCGGGTCCGCGGAGAATGTCGATGCGGATGAGCGAGTTTTCGGGCAGGACCAGGTGGTTGACGAGCTCGGTGCTGTTGCTGAACGCCAGCCCGATGCCGGTGCGGAAGATGCTGTGGGTGATGCTGCGGTAGTACGCGGTCGAGCCGTGGATGGTAGCGGCGCCGACGGCGTCGCCGACGACCTCGCGGGCGTACATGGCGCCGTCGATGGAGACGCTGTAGCGGAGCGCGGTCACGGGCATCCGGTTGTGCAGGAAGATGTCGTTGATGGCGAAGAGCTCGCGCCCGTTCGCGCGGCCGACGAGCTTCGGCAGGCGCGTCGTCTTCAGGTTGCCCGCGAAGAACGCGTCGAGCTGGGTGTCGAGGCCGTGTTTCGGGCAGAGCGGAGCGGTGGCGGAGTCGCGCACCGGGTATTTCAGGCGGCCGGGCCAGCGGAGCTCGGCGGTGAAGAGCGTGCCGTCGCCGCCGCAGGGAATGATGAGGTCGGCCCCGTCCGGGTCGTCCGTGAGGTGTACGCCGCGGCGTTTCAGGTTGTCGCGCAGGGCCTCGGTGTGCTGGCCGAAGAGGAAGAACTTCCAGTCTTTGCCGGGTTGAACGTTCATGGTGTCATCTCCTTATGCGAATCCGCGAGAAATTTCGCGGCAGCGGCGTACAGGACGACCGCCGCGCAGTTGCCCACGTTGATCGATGCCTTCTCGCCGAACATCGGCAGGCCGACCGTAGCGTCGGCGGCTTCCAGCGCCTCGGGCGAGATCCCGAGCGCTTCGTTGCCGAAGATCAGCGCGACCGGAAAACGGTACGGATAGCGCCACGCGTCGACGGAGTCCGGGAGCGGTTCGACCGCGAGTATCTCGATGCCGGGCGTCTCCTCGCGGAGCGCGCGGACGGCGTCGAGCGCGGTCGGGAACGAACGGCTCAGGACCATTGTGTCCGCGCCCATGGCGGTCTTCGCGAGCTTGGGGTGAGGCGGGCAGGGGGTGTAGCCGCAGCAGATCACCTCTTTTGCGCCGAGCGCCTCGGCCAGACGGAAGATGTTGCCGGTGTTGTGCGCACTGCGGAGCCGGTCGAGGATGACCGTAATTTGAGGCGCATCCTTTGCGGCGGTACTCATCTTCTTCTGCCTCTTCCGCCGCCGCGATGGGGACGCCCGCCGCCGGATCCGCCGTGGCGGCGGTTCATGCGCTTGCGTTCCTCGGGCGGGAGTTCGCGTGTCTTTTCGGGGAGCTCCAGCCATTCCTGCGGAGGCTGGACGGTCCTGATCTCGCACTTGGTGTACTGTTCCAGCTGGGGCAGCACGAACGAGCCGAACTCGTCGGCGAAACTGATGCTGGTGCCGTGTTCGCCTGCGCGTCCGGTGCGGCCGATGCGGTGCACGTAGTCGTCGGCCTGTTCGGGCAGGTCGTAGTTCACGACGTGGCTGATGCCGTCCACGTGGATGCCGCGCGCGGCGACGTCGGTGGCGACGAGGATGCGTGTTTTTCCCTCGCGGAACCGGTCGAGGATCTTCAGGCGCTTTTCCTGCGCCACGTCGCCGGACAGGAGTTCGGCGTCCTCGCCGTACTCGAAGAGACGGGCGGCGATGGAGATGTTTTTGTCCTTGCGGTTGCCGAAGATGATCATGCGCTCGGGCTTCTCCTCGTGGATCACATGCAGAAGCACGGCCATCTTCTGTTCGTCCAGCACGGCGTAGAACCGCTGGTCGATGAGGTCGGTCACGATGTGCTGCGGCTCGGACTCCACGAATTCCGGGTCCTTCATCCAGGAGTCGACCAGGCGCAGGACGGCGGGCTCGAGCGTGGCGCTGAAGAGCATGGTCTGGCGGACGCCGGGCCGCGGCAGATGGTAAACGATGCGGCGGACGTCCGGGATGAACCCCATGTCGAGCATGCGGTCCGCCTCGTCGATGACGAGAACTTCGGCTTTGGAAAGGTCCAGGTCGCCGCTCTGCGAATAGTCGATGATGCGGCCCGGGGTGCCGACGAGGATGTCGATGGGCGCGTCGAGTTCGCGGCGCTGTTTTTCGTGGTCCATGCCGCCGAAGATGACGACGCAGTTCAGGTCGGTGAACCGGGCGAGCGCCTCGGCGTCGTCGTGGATCTGGATCGCGAGTTCGCGGGTCGGGGCGAGGACCAGGGCACGCGGCGCGCCATGCTTGCGTTCGCCCTCGAGCGGGTGGCGGCGGAACCGCGTGATGAGCGTGGAGAGGAACGCGGCGGTCTTGCCGGTCCCGGTCTGTGCCTTCGCGGCGAGGTCGCGTCCGGCGAGCGCGTAGGGCAGGCAGATTTTCTGTATCTCGGTGCAGTAGAGGAATCCGAGAACCTGGACGGCGGCGAGGACTTCCTGCGAGAGTTCGAGGTCGCAGAAACGCATCTTGCCGGGTTCCTCCGGCGGCGGCACGATGGCGGGCATCGGCGGAATCTGCCGGGGCTGTTTCGGCTTCTGCGCAGGTTGCTGATTCGGCTGTTTAGGTTGTTTCTGCCGGTCCTGAGGCTGTTTCGCCTGCTTCGGCTGCTTCTGCTTGCGGGACTGCTGTTTTGCCTGGGATTCGGAATCGGTTTTTTCGTTGTGAGCGGGAGCCGGACGGCTGTCGGCGCGCCGGATATACGCGGCGTCTTCGGGATGCCGCTGACGGCGGCGTTTCTTGTCATGCTTGCGGACGGGTGTGGCTGCCGGGGCTTCCGGCTGTTTCGGTGCGCCGGAGAGGGCGGATTTCAGATTTCTGATGAGGTTGGAAAGATGATTGAACACGGGAATAAAATACGGGCGGGAGGACGTGCCCGGCAAACGGGCGTCCCCTCTGAGGTTGTTTGAGTTTGGGTTTATTTCGGATTGGTCAGGAGATTGATGTCGGTGTTGAGCAGGTCGAGGGAAGGCTTCTCTTCGAGGTTCAGGACCAGGTTGCGGACATCGATCTCGTTCGATATGATGTACTTGCGGATGTCGCTGCAGTCGTTTTCGAGGAAGTCCAGGTAGGTGCGGAGCTTGAACATGCCGGGGAGGTGGCGGTAGGATTCGAGCTGGCTTTCGAACCGGGAGGCGTCCGCGAGTGCGACGCTGGCGGTGTCGTACTTGTATGCTTCGGCGGATCCGAGGATGCGCGTGGACTCGACCTTGGCGGATTCGACTGTGGTGATGCTGTACTCGTTGGCCCTGGAGATCATCTTCACGGCGTCCTCCTGGGCGCAAACGACGTCCTGGAACGCTCCGGCGACGTCGACCGCGCCGCCCGGCTCGTCGCTGCCGATGGGCGGATGCGCGTCGTGCATGTTGATGCCGACGAGCTTGATGCCGAGCCCGATGCGGTCGCACGCCTTCTGGATGCGGTCGTACAGGTTCACGGCGACCTGTTCGCGTCCGGAGGAGATGTCGGTGATGAAGTCGGTGCTGGCGAAGTAGCGCGTTGCCTCCGCCTGGCCGACCGCGAGGAGCGTTTCCTTCACGTTGTCGAAATTGAACGCGTAGTCGAACGGGCGTTCGGGATCGGCGGTGTAGAAGACGGGGAGCGAGACTTCGAGGATGGACGCGAGCTGCGCGCCGGTCTTGCCCTGCTGCTTCACCGCCACGAGGAACTTGTTTTCATGCTGGTAGTTGTCGCCGGTCCAGAGAATGACCTTTGCGCTGCGTCCGGCGTTCAGGACGGACCCGAGGGTGGCCTCCTGCACGTTCTTGACGGGGACGCGGAGGATCTTCTCGCACGGCCAAGGCAATTTGAAGTGGATTCCGGCGTCGAGCGGCTGCGATTCGCGGTTCACCGCGCCGAAGACCTCGCGGATGCCGATCTCGCCGGGATTGACCTCGGCGATGCAGGTGAAAAGCCACAGCACGGCGGCCCAGACCATCAGCGCCGGGACGATCGCCTTCCGCAGTATCAGGTAGATGCCGGTCCGCGAGATCTGGAATCCGAACTGGTAGTCCAGCGAATCCGAGATGTTGCGCACCACGCCGCCCGGCTCGGTGAAGATCGCGAGCAGACGGCTTTCGTACACCGGGCGGACCTCCTCCAGCGTACGGGGGCGGTAGAACTCGATGATGAAGCTCACGAGGTGCTCGGCGGCGAAGACCGCGAGGATCCAGAAGAAAATTTTGGTGAGCGGCGCGGCCCAGCCGGTCTTGCCGTAGTTGATGAAGAGCGCAGAGACCGCGCTCACGAACAGCACGATGGCGAAGCAGATCAGCCAGCTGCCGACCGGGCGCAGATAGCGGAACTCGCGGATGCGGGACTGTCCGACCAGAAATACGCCTGTGAAGTACGCGAAGAGCGCCGAGATCGCACCGAGGAACGCCAGGTTGATCGGATTCTTCGGTGTGAGCACGAGCGTGGCGGGATCGGCCGCGCCGAGCGTGGAGTGCTTCCAGAAATACCAGAACGCCGGAACGGAGATCAGGAAAACGAGGAGCGAGACGGCGGACGGGATATACTTGTTGAAGTTTTCGAGCGTACGCTTGGCAGTGAACCGGACGTCCTCGCTGACATCGAGGATGGAATTCACGTTCGACTTGCGCTGTTCGAGGATGAGTTTTTCCTGTTCCTCCTCGGCCATCTTCCGCAGGAACGCGGAGTGGACGATGGCGCAGATCGAGAAGAGGAACGCCAGCGTGACGGGATAAAGCGCGAGCGTGAACGTCTCCATGCCGGCCCATTTCGTCGCCGGGCCCGCCACGATCACGACGACCGCAAGGATGAAGGACAGGATGAGGGAAATGATGGCGATGCGCCCTGCGAGTCTGGCGCGTTCGATGATGCCGCTGAGATCGCCGATTTTCATATTGTGAAACTCCATGGTAGGGTGAAAAGTCAAAATGTATCTTTGAACTATACTATATTTTTGAAAAAACGCAAGCGCGGAACGCTTTTTTTTCGCCTTTTTTCCATTTTTCAGTGGTTTTTTCCGTATTCCGGGCTATATTTGAATGCCGGAACGGCGTTTTGCCGGACCGATTCACGAACACGCAGTTGTCCTGTTTTTATCTTGCCGGAGCACGTACCATGGAAAAGAATATCTCGATCCTGAACGACCTGCACAAGTACAATATTTCCGTCGCCGCGAACAATGCCACCGCGGAGACGAACGAGCCCGATGCTCCGGCGCAGAACAGCAATGTCCCCCCCGTGCCACCTCCGCCTCCCCCTCAGCCGGTCGTTTCCAAACAGCTCTCCGAGGCCATGCAGCGGCGCGTGAACGATTTCCGTCTGTCGCGGCGCGACCTCGCCGTGCGGGTCGCGGAATCGCTGGCCGGAATCGACTTCGAGATCGCGGAGTCAGAACGCAGACTTCAGGAGCTCAGACCGCGCCGGGAACGCCTCGCGTCCATCGCCGCCGAACTGAACAAGGAATCCCCGCTCGACGTCGACGGCGCCGCGACGCAATCCCAGATCGCCGTGGAGTCCCGCCGCCTCGACGAACTCCGGCTGGACGCCTGCCGCAAGATCGCGGAGTCCACCGCGACGACGCAGAGCATCCCGATCCAGGCGCAGAAACAGAAACCGTCATCGTTCGACGGGATCGATCTGGGCTCGATCACGTTCGGGCAGCTCTGCCGCATCGGCTGGGGCGTGTTTTTCCCGTTCATCGTGTCGGTCATCGTGGCGGCGCTCCTGATCGGGGCCGCGGTCATCGCGGCGTTCAACGGGACGATCCGATGGTAAAACAGGCGGGCCGGAAAAGCGGAGGCGGAGGCGTCCGTCGGAAAACTCCGGAAGTCACGGAGAACGGACGGAAAAAGGAGCTGCGGTTCGTCAACTCCGCCAAACGCGCCCTGATGCTCCGCAGACTCTGGCTTTTCCTGCTGACCGCCGCGCTCGTGCTGATCGGGCTTGCGTCGGTCGTCGGCGTCCGATATTTCTGAGCTTGTTTTGGGACTACGGCAACGGGATCGGCGCCAGGTACGTGAACGGCGCGAACGGGAGGTTCCGCAGGATCGTGAACAGCAGAACGATCGCGACGATCGTGATCGCAACGGGGCGTTTGAGGGAGATTTCCGGCTTCACGATCAGGACCGCGATCAGGGCGAGCAGAGGGAACAGCAGCAGATTGTTGTGCATGCTCGACTTGAGGTCGCCGTGCAGCATCGCCGACAGCGCGCGCGTCGCGCCGCATCCGGGGCAGTACAGCCCGGTTACATGATAAAACATGCATTTCGGCAGCCATTTCGCATGCGGACTGCCCGGCGGAGCCACCAGCAGGACGACGCACGCCGCCATGCCCAAAGCCAGGAGCACTCCGAGCGTGACCAGTTCCTGCTTCATGAAGCGTTTCTTTCTCATGGCGGGGAGAGTTCCGTTTCAATCACCGTCAGACCGGGCGCGATCAAGTTCCACAGGCTCGGCAGGACGAGCATGCCCAGACACAGTACCGCCGCAAAAAGGATGATGGCGGTCCAGCTCCAGATTTTTCCGGTGCGCGCCGCCCGCCGTGCGCCCTCGTAATCGCCGCTTTGAAGCATGTTCGAGGCGAGCACGGCGTAGATCAGCGCCACGATGCCGATCACGTTGCCGACCACGACCGCGATGACGGCGAGCGTGAATCCACAGTCGATCTTCGGCGGTTTTTCCGATGTTCCGGCCGACGTGTCCGAAGCCGTTTCCGCCTTCTGTCCGCAGTTCGGGCAGAAGACCGCGTCGGGCGGCAGTTGTTGGCCGCAGTGCATGCAGAACATCGTGGCGTTTTCCTTGGTTATATATTCGTGAGGAGAAATGTACTCAAGGAATGGTCGTGCCGTTCAAAGCGCTGCGCCATTCGTCCATGTTCGCGATGGAGGAAAAGCCGCCGCAGAAGATCGACAGCACAATGGAAATCCAGCAGAAAATCTTTGCGAGGTTCGAATACTTCTGCGCCTGCTCGTAATTGCCTTTCTTGACCTCCTGGGAGACCAGCACAGCGAAAAGGATCGCCAGGATGCTGGTCGGCTGGCAGCAGCAGAGCAACGTGAAGACCGCGAATCCCAGGTGTGACTCAATCTCGCCGGGATCGCCGGCGAACTCGGCGTTCTTCGTTTCGTTGCGGTCGCCGTCGCTGCCCCACTGGATATTCTGACCGGACTCCTTGAGCGGGTTCACGAATCCGGTCGGCTGTTCCCCTGTGCCTGAATTCGCGCCCGTATTTCCTCCGGCGGAGGCGGAGCCGCCGTAGAAATCGTTCACCGCGGACTGGGCGGCGTTTGCATGTCCGGCGGGCTGTTCAGGCTCAATATGCACTTCCTGTTCAGGCGCGGCGGGCTGTTCCGGTTTAACGTCCGCGGTATGTGCCGCCGGTTCGTCGCGGAAGACCGTCTTGCCGGAGTCTTTGAGCGGATTCACGAATCCGGTCGGCTCGCGCGGCGGCGGGGCGGGCTCGCGGCTCGTGGTGATGCGGACGATGCCGTCACCGGAATCCTTGTCCCTGTCGGACAGGCTGAACTTCTTCTGGCCGGAACCGGACAGGCTGAACTTCTTCTGGCTGTTGTCGGAGAGACTGAATTTCTTCTGCCCGGAATCGGACAGGCTGAACTTGACACGGTCGGAGTCGATCGCGTCGCCCGAACGGTTCAGTTCCTTTTCCTTCGCGTAGCTCGGGAGATTCTTGATGTCACGCCCGGACCGCTCGTCGCCGAACGTGTCGCCGCCGGACCGTTTCGTGCCGCAGGCGGAGCAGAACGCCGCATTGTCCGGGATTTGTCTGCCGCAGTTTTTACAGAACATGCCGGGTACCCTTTCAGATGGAAGTCAAAACAAATATCATGCAGTATCATACCATGAAAAACGGAAAAATCAACTGCAAATCAAACAAAAAACCGGAAAAAAGCGGTGTTTCAGGGTTTCGCCGGAGTTTCTTCCGGAACGAGCCGGACCGCGAGATACCTGCGGTGGCCGAGCTTGCCTTCGAACTGCGGGACGACTTTTTTGTTCATGGCTCCGGCAAGCTGCGTGAGTTTTTCGAGGTATTTTTCCCTGAGGATGACGATCTCGCTCCCGAGCATCCTGAATCCCTCTTCGACCGTGCGGTAGGCGTAATGCTCCTCGGTGGTCTGGTCCTCGTCGCAGATGAAAAAGACCTGTTTGCGGCGGGCGTTGTTCACCTCGGCCAGATACTTGATGCCGACATGGTCGGCGTTCAGGTTGAAGAAGAAAACGCGGTCCTCGCCGGAGGCTTTTTCGACCGCCTCGACGAACGGGCGGGAATCCTCCTGGGCGGAGATCGCCGGGAGAACGGCGAACACAAAGTGGATCCCCAGGCAGCACGAGGCCAGAGCAAACCGCGCCGTCCAGGAATCATGTCCGCGGAAACAATACACGGCGGTCGAGATGAGCAGGAATCCGAGGATATATTGGGTGTACGGGATCCAGCTCGCGGCAACGAAGAAGAACGACGCGATCAGGCAGATCACTGTCCCGAGCATGGTCGCATAGGGGATCAGGACGATCACGAGTCGGGCGAGCCGGACAATACGGTTTCGCCAGACCTCGGAGAGTTTCAGATCGAGGCGGGCATGAAGGATGCCCCATGCGCCGGAGAGCGCCATGAACGGCACGGCGAGCGTCATGTAGCGCGTGTGCTGGCAGCCGGGGATCGAGAGCAGGATCTCGACGGCGAACAGGAATCCGAGCCAGGGGCCGACCGGGGCTTTCAGCAGGGCGCGTTTGCCTGCGATGAGCGTGTACAGGAACGGGATGCTGAGCGGGGCGTAGGTCGGGATGCTGCCAAGCAGATAGAACAGCGCATTGCCGCCGTCCATCCGGTTGCCGAACTGCCATTCGTAGAACTGGTCCCACATCACGTTGCCGCCGACGTGGTGCAGCAGCCACCACGCGAATCCCACGCATCCGGCCAGGACGGCCGCGCCTGCCGCGCCGAACGCGAAGAACGTTTTCCAGCGGCCGGACATCGCGAGCCATCCGGCCGTTCCCGCGCCGAGCAGGACGGGCCCCATCGGGCCGCGGATCGCGAAGCAGAAGACGAGCAGCGCCGAGAACACGAGCGTGGAGAAGACGATATTCAGGCGGTCTTCCTGGAGCAGGGCGATCATCGTGACGCCCGCGGCGCAGACGGGGAGGTCGATTCCGAATCCGAGGATGGCGTTGAGATACTCGAACGAGACCAGCGAGAGCATGAGCGCCCACAGGCCGAGCCCCTTTTCCGCCTTTTCCCCGATCCGCCACGTCATCGCGATCGAATACGCGCCGAATATCATCGACGGCAGCGTTACCGTCCAGCGCGCCACCATGTGACCGCAGAACGTCGCCAGCCACGACAGGATGAACATCGTCGACGGGTAATCGTAATACGGATTCCCGAAGACGGTCGGGAACGGCCCGATCGGGTTGTCAGTCATGTCTCCGGTCATAAACTGGAAGCGGACGTCGATCTTCACGCATTCGAGCCCGACGGACCCGAGGAGGAAGAACGCGAGAAGCGAGAAGAAGATTGTGGCGAATGTGTATCTGCGGGCGAACCCGGAAACGGCGCTGATGATGTTTTGCATGGGGCAGGGGGGATGTTCCTGACGGCGACGCTCCGGGCCGCGCATCGGATGGAAGAAGGCCCGGCGGAAACCATCTGCGCGTCCGGATCGGAGAAGCCGTCTGTTCTTTGGAAAAACACCGCCGGTTGTGTGAAAAACGAAAAAACAGCGAATAAAATAACCTCTTTTTTCGGAAATGCAATTGCTTTTTTCAAAAATTGTGGTATCTTTTGCGGATGACCTTTTTTCTTTTAATCAAATAATTCTCTCAACAACGAAAGGAAATGAGATGGACGCAACCACTCTGCGCAAAGCCGCCGACACAATCCGTATTTTATCCGCCGAAGCGATTCAGAAGGCCAAGTCCGGGCATCCCGGCATGCCTATGGGCAACGCCGATTTCGCGATGGTCCTCTGGGCGAAGTACCTCCGCCACAATCCGGCCGACCCGACCTGGATCGGACGCGACCGCTTCGTGCTGTCCGCCGGTCACGGCTCCATGCTGATCTATTCGCTCCTGCACCTCTTCAACTACGGTCTCTCCATGGACGAACTGAAGAACTTCCGCCAGTGGGGCAGCCTGACTCCGGGCCATCCGGAATTCGGCCACACCAAGGGCGTCGACATCACGACCGGTCCGCTGGGCAGCGGTTTCGGTTCCGCGGTCGGCATGGCAATCGCCGCCAAGCAGTTTGCGGCCAGAATCGGCCTTGACAAGACGGACATCCGGCAGAGCCGCATCTTCGTGATCAGCGGCGACGGCTGCATGATGGAGGGCAACACCTCCGAAGCCGCCAGCCTCGCCGGCCACCTCAAGCTCGACAACCTCGTCGTGTTCTACGACGACAACAACATCACCATCGAAGGCAACACCGGCCTCGCGTTCACCGAAGACGTCGCCGCCCGTTACGCCGCCTACGACTGGCGCGTCCTCCGCTGCGACGACGCCAATGACGTCGCGAAGGTCGACGCCGTCCTGGCCGAAGCCGTCAAGACCGACGGCCGCCCGACCCTCATCATCGGCAAGACCAAGATCGGTTACGGCGCTCCGAACAAGGCCGGCACGCACGGCTGCCACGGCGAACCCCTCGGAGACGAGGAACTCGCCGCCACGAAGGCCAACCTCGGCTGGACCGAAGAGCCTTTCACCGTTCCGCAGGCCGTCAAGGACATGCTCGCGGGCCGCGTGAAGGAACTCGCTGCCGAAGCCGCCGCCTGGAACGAAAAGTTCGCGGCGTTCGTGAAGTCCGCCGACAAGGCGCTGATCGACAGCCTCATCAACCGCACCGTTCCCGAAAACATCCTCGACGAACTCCTCGCCGTCGCTCCGGTCGACAAGCCGGTTGCTTCCCGCGCCTCCAGCGGCACCATCCTTCAGAAGGCTTCTGCGCTCGTTCCGGCCCTCGTCGGCGGCGCCGCCGACCTGGCTCCGTCCACCAAGACCGCGGTCAAGGGCGCGGGCGACTTCAGCGCGGAAGACCGCGCGGGCCGCAACCTGCACTTCGGCATCCGCGAGCTCGAAATGGGCATGGCGGGCAACGGCATGGCTCTGTTCGGCACGGCCATCCCGTACACCTCCACGTTCGCGGTGTTCTCCGACTACATGAAGCCTGCGATCCGCCTCGCCGCGATCCAGAAGCTCCACGAACTCTACATCTTCACGCACGACTCCTTCTACGTCGGCGAAGACGGCCCCACCCACGAGCCGATCGAACAGCTCGCCATGCTCCGCAGCATCCCCGACATGACCGTGTTCCGTCCCGCCGAAGCGCATGAAGTCGCGCACTGCTGGGCCGCCGCCCTGAAGAAGCAGGGGCCCGTTGCCATGATGATGACCCGTCAGGACCTCCGTCCCTTCGACGCCGAGCTGGCCAAGAAGATCGACGTGACCCGCGGCGCCTACATCCTCTCCGAGGACGCGGGCTTCGAGGCCGTCATCCTCGCCTCCGGCAGTGAAGTCAATCTGGCGCTCGACGCCGCCGCGATCCTCCGCGGCGAAGGCCATAAGGTCCGCATCGTGTCCGTCCCGTCCCTCGAGACCTTCCTCCGTCAGGACGCCGCCTTCCGCGAAAGCATCCTGCCGAACGCCTGCCGCAAGCGCATCTCCATCGAAGCCGGCACGACCCCGATGTGGTATGCCCTGGTCGGCCTCGACGGCCTCGCGATCGGTCTCGATCACTTCGGCGCGTCCGCTCCGTACAAGAAACTGGCGCAGGAATTCGGCTTCACGCCGGAAGCCGTCGCCGACAAGGTCCGTGCCTATCTCAAGGCGTAAGCCGCACGCGGTCCGTCCCGCGTAACAAATGGAATATCCGGTGCGCGACGCAAGCCGTGCACTACTACTACAGCACCGCTTGCGGTGTGCCGGCCGGGCGAAAAAAAGTCCGGCCGGAGTTTTCGTCTCCGGGGAAGACCGTTTTTGCCCCGGACAAAGAGTTTTATTGTCCGTTCTTCCGGGAGCGCAAGAAGTCAGGAGTCACACGCAATGGCGTCGTCCAGGCCCGTCAGGCCGAAAAAGAAAGTCAAGGTATCGAGGGTCGTCCTTTTCGCGGCGATCCCCGTGGTCCTGGCCGCGCTCGTGCTGACCGGATTCTTCACGTTCCGCCGGACGCTGGCGCGGTTCTCCCTGGATTTCTACTATCCGTTCTTTCAGGCCGTGAAACACGTCGAGCTCTCCGCGGCGCGCCAGTCGCTGGCGATGCAGTCCAGGCAGAAGCTCGCGGCGGCTGTGGAACAGCTCCAGCGCCAGAACGCCATGCTGGCGGCGCAGGTGCAGCGGCTCCGCGAGATGGAGTCCGACAATGAACGCCTCCGTCAGGAACTCCGCATGCCGCGCTGGTCCGGCTACAACGAGGTCTACGCCGAAGTCATTCTCCGCGATCCCTCCACATGGAGCGAACAGTTCGTGATCTCCAAGGGGCTGAACGATGGCATTGAGACCGGCGACCTGGTCCTGACGTTCGAGTTTGCGCCGCGCGGCGGCACGCCGAGCTGCGTGCTGGCCGGACGTGTGATCGAAGCGTCCGCCCGGACATCGGTCGTGGCGACCGTCGTGAATCCCGCCTGCCGCCTGAGCGTGACGCTGGCGGAATCCGGCGCGAACGGCACGTTGACGGGCAACGGCTCGTCCTCCATGACCGCGCTGATCTCGCGTCTGCCGCTGAAGAATAAGTACGGCATCGGCGAAATGGTCCTCACGAGCGGGTTCTCCGAACGTACCCCGCGCGGGATCTGCATCGGGTATCTGACCGACGCTCCGGTCGGGGGCAGCCGCGCGGCCGTGGTGCATGACGGCGGACTGTACGCCGAGGCGTGGATGCGTCCGGCTGTCTCGCTGGACACGATCCGGTTCGTCGTCGTCCTGACCGGGAGATGACGGCGGGGAGGGGACGATGTTCGCATTTCTTTACTTCACGTTCTGGTCCATCCTGCTCCTGGTCGCGGAAGTCCTTCTTCGGTCCGCCGGTCTGACGGTCCCGCTGCTCGGATTCTTTTTCGCCGCGGCCTCATGCCTGATCTCGGCCCGGATGGCGCTCTGTTTCGCGCTGGTGTTCGGGATTGCGACGGACTTCGTGCTTGGGTACGCCATGCCGTGGGACGGGATCCTGCTCCCGCTCCTGACGCTTCCCGCGTTCTTCCTGCACGGGAAACATCCCGACTCCGACGTACTTGAATTCCTGGCCGGGGTGATGATCCCGTCCGTCATGGCTCTTCCGCATATCTGGATCTCGCTCACGACGCCGGAGGGGTTTGCCTCGCTGCTGATGGCCTGCCTGTTCGGCGCGTTCCTCTTTCCGCTGGTATTTGCCCTCGTTGCGCGTTCCGCCGGACGTCTGGAGATCGGAGCTGCGGCCAAAGAAAACGGAGGCGCGTGATGCCGGAAAAAAAGAATCCGGATTTCGTGATCGACGCCTTCGTGATCCGTGTCGGCGTACTGGCGCTGGCCGCGTTTCTGCTGTTCTCCGTGCTGGTGATCCGCCTGTGGAACATGCAGGTGGTCGGTTCGTCCGAGTATGAATACAAGGATCGCAAGCAGAGCGCGCGCCGCATCCGCATCCCCGCCATGCGCGGCGAGATTTTCGGGCGCGACGGTACCGCGATCGTGCGGAACCGTCCGTCGTTCAATGTGTTGTTTCATCCCGGCGAAATGACGACGGAGCGTTCGCGCGACCGGGCGCAATACATCATGGATAAGGCCGACCAGGTCGCGGCCGTGCTCGGACGCTACAATCCGCTGACGCTTGAAAACGTCCGCCGCCACCTGAACTACCAGCCCGGCCTCCCGCTCACCGCGTTCAAGGACCTGTCCGATGCGGAACGCGGCCGCCTGGACGAGCTTTTCCCGCCGATCCGCGGTCTGGAAGTGACCGCCGAACCGATGCGCGAATATCCGTTCGGCAGTCTCGCCGCCCAGCTGATCGGCTATGTGGGCAACGAGGACCCCGCTGATGCCGACGATCGCCGCGAATATTTCTATTATCTGCCGAGCCTGGAGGGGCGTTCCGGGCTGGAGTACCAGTACAACGAAAAACTGTCGGGCAAGGCCGGCAGCCAGTTCGTGATGGTGAACAGCAACGGATTCGTGCATGAACAGCTGGAGGAGCCTACGCCGCCCGAAAACGGCTACGATCTGCGTCTGACGCTTGACATTGACGGCCAGATCGCCGCCGAACGCGCCCTGCGCGGGCATCTCGGGGCCGTCGTTGTCCTGAGCGCCGAATCCGGTGCGGTCCGCGTGATGGCCTCCTCGCCGACTTTCTCGCCCGCCGACTTCGTCCCGTCCATTTCCCGGGCGCGCTACCGGGAACTGGCCGAAGATCCCGGAAATCCGTTCCTGAACCGTGCCGTGCAGGGGTCCTACATGCCCGGCTCGACCATCAAGCCGCTGACCGCGCTCGCCGCGCTTGAAAACGGCATCCCGGCGACGAAGACCTACGACTGTGAGGGACTCACGCCGCACGGATACGGAGGCGGCATCCACTGCACCGGCATTCACCATGAACTCGACATGCGCCGCGCAATCATGAAGTCGTGCAACGTATATTTTGTGGACTTGGGCATCGATGTCGGCATCAACGCACTCAGCCGCATGTTCGCGTCCGCCGGCATTGGCAGCAAGACCGGGATCGAGATCGCCGAACGCGCCGGGTATCTGCCGAAGGACGGTCCGAACTGGAACGAAAACGAGACCGCGTACGTCAGCATCGGGCAGGGCAAGGTCGAAGTCACGCCGCTTCAGGCCGCCGTGTTCTACGCCGCAATCGCCAATGGCGGGACCCTGTACAAGCCGTATCTGATCGACCATATCTACGACCATGACCGTATTTCCGGCACGCGCCTGAGCGTGTTCGACGCCGTTCCGCTCAAAACCGGCAAACTCGCCGCCTCGGCGAAGTCCCTGGACGTGATCCGCGAGGGTATGTACCTGGTCGTGCACGATTCCGGCGGCTCCGGGCGGCGCGGCAACATCAAATCCGCCGAGCTTTATGCGAAGACCGGAACGGCCAACGTCGGGACCGGCAGGAACGCCACGAAGAACACCTGGTTCAACGGTTTCGTGAAGCATCCGCGCACGGGCGAGCTCCTGAGCTTCGTAGCTGTGATCGAACACGGCGATTCCGGCGGCGGCACCACGGCTCCGGTCGTGGCGGAGATGTTCACGGAATGGTTCTCCCGCGATTGATCAGGATTACCCTTCCACCCTTCCCTGCTGGAAAACACATCCGCGACAGCGTTCCTTAACCTCGATTTCCGCCTTGTTCCCGCGGATTGTTTCGGTTTTTTCGAAAAAAAACTCAAAAAAAGTCCTATTTGCCTGTTGATTTTTGCATGGAAGCGGGCTATAGTATCGTTGAATTCGGGACCCGGATACAGAGTTCCGGCTGAAATGCGATCGCAAGATGTTTGAAATAAGTGATATAGCCTGATCCGGCGCGAAGGCTCCGAATCGGACTCACTTGTCTCGGACGACGTTTCTCCGGTGTTCCGGGACTAAAACTTCAACAGTGAATTTGGAGCAGAAAACGAACATGAAAGAGATTTTCATCGACGGCCTTTCCGACATTTATGTGACCCGTGGTCTGGCTTTTCTTGATTTTTACCATCTTGTCCCCGGTGAAGACGGGCATCATGAACAGGAGGTTTTCCTCCGTATAACGGTTCCCATGACAAGGGAAGGTTTTCTGGCTCTGTTTCATTCCGGCAATACGCTCCTGAAACACCTCGTCAAAACCGGAACGCTTTCTCTGAAACCGGCCGAATCCGCCAAGCAAAGTGCCGCTCCCGCCTCTGAGAAGAAAGCCGAAAAGAAGTCTGCTCCGGCGAAGAAACCTGCCCCGGCTCCTGCGAAGAAGGCGGAAGCGAAAACCGCCGCGAACCCCGCTCCGGTTTCCGCGAAGAAGGCGGAAGCGAAAACCGCCGCGAAACCCGCTCCGGTTTCCGCGAAGAAGGCGGAATCGAAGCCTGCTGCGAAACCCGCTCCGGCTCCCGCGAAGAAGGCGGAATCGAAGCCTGCTGCGAAACCCGCTCCGGCTTCCGCGAAGAAGGCGGAAGCGAAGCCTGCGGCGAAACCGGCTCCTGCCCCTGTGAAGAAAGCGGAAGCGAAACCGGCTTCGGCCCCCGCGAAGAAACCCGCGGCGAAGGCAAAGAAGAAATAATCCGGACGAATTCGTCCCATAACAAGACCGTGCGCTGTCTCCATTTCCTCCGGATTCGTCCGGAGGAACCGGGATAACGGGCACGGTTTCTCTTTTTCGCCAAACCTGTTCTCTCAAGACTAATCTCGCTCACGCGCATGCGTTTTCGCGCGCGAGCGCGTTTTTTGCAAATAAAAGCTTGACAACCGGTGCTTCCTGTAGTATATTAAAAGAATACTATTCTCCCAAAACATACATAGCTTCCAAGCTACACTTAACCCAACCAGCAAAGGAAAAAACTCAAATGCCGGGCAAAATCAACACTCAGGACGGCAACTACGTGGCCGCGTACGTTGCTTATGCGTTGAGCGAAACCGCCGCGATCTACCCGATCACTCCTTCGTCCACCATGGGCGAATGGGTCGACCAGTGGGCCGCCGAAGACAAGAGAAACATCTGGGGCAAGCAGGTCTCGGTCGTCGAGATGCAGTCCGAAGCGGGCGCCGCCGGCGCCGTTCACGGCTGTCTTGCCGCCGGGTCCCTCACGACCACCTACACGGCTTCCCAGGGCCTCCTCCTGATGATCCCGAACATGTACAAGATCGCCGGTGAACTCCTCCCGACCGTCTTCCATGTCACGGCCCGTTCGCTCGCCTGCCAGTCCCTCGCGATTTTCGGCGACCACTCCGACGTGATGGCCTGCCGCAACACCGGTTTCGCCATGCTCGCGGCCGCCAGCGTCCAGGAAGAAATGGACCTCGCACTCGTCGCCCACCTCTCCACCTACAAGGCGAAAGTTCCGTTCCTCCAGTTCTTCGACGGGTTCCGCACCTCCCACGAAGTGCACAAGTTCGAAGAGATCCCCTATGAGGATATCGCCAAGCTCGTCGAGCCCCAGTACATCGAAGAGTTCCGCGCCCGCGCCCTCCGTCCCGAGAAGCCCGTCTGCAAAGTCGGCGCCCAGAACGGCGACGTTTACTTCCAGGGCCGCGAAACGGTCAACAAGTTCTATGAAGCCTGCCCGGCCATCGTCCAGGAAAAGATGGACGCCGTCGCGAAGGTCACCGGCCGTTCCTATCACCTGTTCGACTACGTCGGCGCCGCCGACGCCACCGACGTGATCGTCTCCATGGGCTCCAGCTGCGAAGCCATCGAAGAGACAATCAACTACCTCAACGCCAAGCGCGGCACCAAGTACGGCCTCGTCAAGGTCCGTCTCTATCGTCCCTTCTTCACGGAAGCCTTCCTCGCCGCTCTCCCGAAGAGCGTCAAGCGCATCGCCGTCCTCGACCGCACCAAAGAGCCGGGCGCCATCGGCGAACCGCTCTACATGGACGTCAAGATCGCCGTCAACAACCCGGCCATCACCGTGATCGGCGGCCGCTACGGCCTTTCCTCCAAGGACTTCACGCCCTCCATGATCCTCGCCGTCTTCAAGCACCTCGAAAAGGGCGGCTTCCACGGCTTCACCGTCGGCATCGATGACGACGTGACGAACACCTCCCTCCCGATCGACGAGCACATCACGACCGAGCCGGAAGGCACCACCGCCTGCATGTTCTACGGCCTCGGCGGCGACGGCACCGTCGGCGCGAACAAGACCACCATCAAGGTCATCGGCCACCTCACGGACAAGGACGCCCAGGCCTACTTCGCCTACGACTCCAAGAAGTCCTTCGGCCTGACCTGCTCCCACCTCCGCTTCTCCGACAGCCCGATCAAGTCCACCTACCTGATCACCAGCCCGGACCTCGTGTCCTGCTCCACGGCCGCCTACATCGGCCGCTACGACCTGCTGAAGGGCCTCAAGAAGGGCGGCACCTTCCTGCTGAACAGCCACTATGCCGACGACGAAGTCTTCTCGCACCTGACCCGCGACATGCAGGAATACATCATCAAGAACGAGATCAAGTTCTACAACGTGAACGCCGAAGCCATCATCAAGAACATGCCCGGTCTCCGCGGCAAGGGCGCGAACACGGTCATGATGGTCGCCTACTTCAAGGTCTCCGGCATCGTCCCGTTCGACAAGGCCGCCGCCGAAATGAAGCTCCTCAACGCCAAGACCTTCGCCAAGAAGGGCCAGAACGTCATCGACATGAACAACTCCCTCGTTGATCTTGCCGCCGACGCATGCCACGAGATCAAGGTTCCGGCCTCCCTCGACGGCGTCCCGCACGCCGAACACCTCAAACTCATCCCGGACGATGCGGACGAATTCACCAAGAAGATCATCGAGCCCAGCATGCGCAACAACGGCGATTCCATCCCCGTTTCCGCCATGTCCATCGACGGCACGCTCCCGACCGGCACCGCCTGCCTCGAAAAGCGCGGTTTCGCTCCGAAGGTCCCGCGCTGGGTCGCCGCGAACTGCATCCAGTGCGGCATCTGCGCGAACGCCTGCCCGCACGCCGCCATCCGCACGAAGCTCTTCCGTGACGAAGCTCTCGCTTCCGCTCCGGCCTCCTTCACCACCAAGGCTCCGGTCCCGGCCGTCGACGGCCTCAAGTTCAAAGTCCAGGTCTTCATCGAAGACTGCATGGCTTGCGGCGTCTGCCTCGACCAGTGCCCGATGACGGCCAAGGAAGGCAAGCAGGCTCTCGTCTGGTCCACCCTCGAAGAAGAACGCGCCGCCGGCGAAAACGCCAACGAAGCCTTCTTTGAAGCCGCCGAAGACAACATCATGGGCAAGAACACCGTCGCCACCGTCAAGGGCGCCATGCTCCGCAAGCCGCTCTTTGAGTTCTCCGGCGCCTGCGCGGGCTGCGGCGAGACCCCGTACGTCAAGCTCGTCAGCCAGCTCTTCGGCGAAAACGCCATCGTCGCGAACGCCACCGGCTGCTCCTCCATCTACTCCGGCACCTTCCCGACCATCCCGTACACCAAGACCAAAGACGGCCGCGGTCCGGCATGGGCGAACTCCCTGTTCGAAGACAACGCCGAATTCGGTTTCGGCATGCGCATGGCCGTGGATTCCAACCGCGTCCTCCTGAAGCAGGAAGTCGAAAAGGTCCTCGCCTGCGAGTCTGCTCCGGCCGACCTGAAGGATGCCCTGAACAAGGCAATGAGCTTCTGGGACAACTCCAAGACTGACGAAGCCATCGCCGCCCAGAAGGCCGCGAAGGCCGCCGTCGAAAAAGCCCTTGCCGGCTGCAACTGCGATTCCGGCAAGCCCACGCTCTCCAAGATCCTCGAGCTCTCCGACTACTTCTGCGACAAGTCCGTCTGGATCATCGGCGGTGACGGCTGGGCCAACGACATCGGTTACGGCGGCATCGACCACGTCGTCGCCATGGGCAAGAACGTGAACATCCTCGTCCTCGACACCGAAGTCTACTCCAACACCGGCGGACAGTCCTCCAAGTCCACCCCGACCGCGGCGGTCGCCAAGTTCGCCGCCGGCGGCAAGAAGACCTACAAGAAGAACATGGGCTTCATGTGCATGAGCTACGGCTACGTGTACGTCGCCTCCGTCGCCCTCGGCGCGGACCGCGCCCAGACCCTCAAGGCCTTCCAGGAGGCCGAGGCGTGGAACGGCCCGTCCATTATCTTCGCCTACGCTCCCTGCATCGCTCACAACATCGACATGAGCAAGACGCAGACCGAGCAGAAGCGCGCCGTGGATTGCGGTTACTTCCCGCTGTACCGCTACAACCCCGCGAACGAAGTTCCGTTCACGTGGGATGTCAAGAAGCCGTCCGACGGCAAGTTCCAGGAATTCATCCGCAGCGAAGGCCGCTACAAAGCCCTGCTGAAGACCAACCCGGCCCACGCCGAGGAGCTCTTCGCCCAGGCCGAAAGCGACGCCGCCAAGCGCATGGAATTCTATCAGAACGTCGGCAAGCTCATGAAGTAAGCCTCCGTTCCTGAACAGGAACCCGCGTTTTACGCGACATCCGGCCCGTCCGAACTTTTCCGGTTCGGACGGGCCTTTTGAGTTTCCCCTGGCAGGGCAGGAGAGATGGCTGCGGACCCATCGGCTTTTTTTCCCGTTTTTTTGAGAGATTTGTTTGCATTTGTCTTTCCCGGGAATATGTTAAATAAAGTGCAGAAAAACTTCAATATCAGACCGATGGGAAACAACAGCAATCCCGTGTCTCTCAAAACCGTTGAAAAGGAATGATCCCCATGACGTCCGTCCACATGTTCCGCAAGTTGTTCTTGTTTTCTCTCGCGATCCTCCTGACCGCGTTCGTGTTCACGGCTTGTGGCGTAATAGACGGCGCGGACGAGAAAGACACGAAGAAAACGGAAGCGAAAGGCGTCGGGTTCTCCGGCGGGGACAGGACGATCAGTCTGCCCGACGGGGTGAGCATGGAGATGGTGAAGGTCGAAGCGGGATCGTTCGAGATGAGCGCGCGGGACGGGGAGAACGGCTCCGACGAGGTGTCGCACCGGGTGACGCTGACGCGGGATTTCTACATCGGGCGGACGGAGGTGACGCAGGCGCAGTGGAAGGCGGTGATGGGAACAGATCCGTCGTATTTCAAGGGGGACGATCTGCCTGTGGAAAAGGTGTCGTGGAACGACGCGATGGAGTTCTGCGAGAAGCTGAACGACTCGGGAAAAGCCCCGAGGGGATGGAAGTTCACGCTGCCGACGGAAACGCAGTGGGAGTATGCTGCCCGGGGCGGAAACAAAAGTCGCGGCTGCAAATACAGCGGAAGCGACAAAGCCGATGATGTGGCGTGGTACTACGAGAATTCCGGGGACTTCCGTCTGGACGATTCGTCATGGGACTATGACAAACTGGACAGCAACCATTGCAAGACGCATCCTGTTGGTCGGAAGAAAGCGAACGAGCTTGGGTTGTACGACATGAGCGGGAACGTGTATGAATGGTGTTTGGACGACTGGAACGACGACAGCAGCAAGTTGACGGCGGAGTTCACGCGTGGCAACGACCGAAGTGGCTCGGATCGCGCGTTACGGGGCGGCTGCTGGACCCTCGATGCCAGGTTCTGCCGACCCGCGTACCGGAGTTGCGACGATCCCGACTACTGCCGGGACTTCATCCTCGGTTTCCGCGTCGCGCTCGTCCCGGAGTCCTACTGACCGGTAGGCTGCTGTTCCCCCCTTGAGCTGGGCGAAGAGAAGGACGCTTTGCGTCCCCGCTTCGCTGGGGGTCGCTTCGCTCCTCGGAAAACTCGCTGCGCTCGACGGATTGCTTGACCGCGGGCCGCGAGGACGCGGGGAAAATGAGCTGGGCAGAATCGCTATGACCGCGAGGCGCGAGGTCGTGGGAAAAAAGAGTCGGGGCGGAATCGGCGCGAGCACGGGGTGCGAACATCTGCGGCCGGGTTTGGGCGAGACACAAGGCGCGGTTTTTCCGGAAAAGGTCACGAACGGCAGTGAAAAAAAACGGTTTCCGCGCCTTTTAATATTGAAGAATTGCAGAACGGTGCTATATTAATATCTTGCATTAAAATATACCGGTTTCACTATTCTTAAATCCAAGGGAACAAAATATGAGCGGAATTCTTGAATTCGTCAAAGAGCTGTTTTCGCAGTTTGCCTCCGGTTCGGGCAGTTTCATCGACATCGCGAATGCCCAGAGCGGCTGGGGGATTAAATGTGCCATCATCATCCTCGTTTGGCTGCTGTCCGGTTTCGCCTCCTACGAATTCGCCAACTCGACCGGGATGAATGGCAAGAAGCATTTCTGGATCGGCCTGGTCCTGCCGGTCGTCTATCCGCTGATCCTCCTCGTCCGCAAGCTCATCATCTGCGCGCAGGCCATTGCCGCGGCGAAACGCGAGGCAAAACGCATCGCGGCGGAACGCGACCAGATCGAGGCCGAACGCCGCCGCATCGACTCCACGCCGAACAAGGACAATTTCGCGAAGCTCAAAGGCTCCTCCGACGCATCCAGCATCAAGGCGCAGTTCCGTCTGGCGCTCGCCGACGGTACCGAGCTCATGATCGCGAAGATCCTCGAGGTGCAGGACACGCTGGCCGTGTTCGAGCTGGAATCCAGCGAGGGCGAGACCCCGCGCGTGCTCCGCATGCCGTACGCGAAGATGGCCCGCATCGAACGCCTCTGATCCCTCATTTCCCCCTGATCCAATCATTCACTTTCCCATACACGAGGTTTTGAATCATGTTCAAAGCAGTTTCGGGGAGCACCGAGTTCCCCTCCATCGAAGAAGCCAATCTTGCATTCTGGGAACAGAACGACACCTTCCGGAAGTCGCTGCAGAACCGGAAGGGCAATCCTGAATTCCTGTTTTACGACGGACCTCCGTTCGCCACCGGCCTGCCGCACTACGGCCATATCCTCGCCGGCACGATCAAGGACGTGATCCCGCGCTATCAGACCATGCGCGGCAAATACTGCGAACGCACGTTCGGCTGGGACTGCCACGGCCTCCCGGTCGAGTACGAGATGGAGAAGCAACTGAAGCTCTCCGGCAAGAAGGAGATCGAGGACTACGGCATCGGCAAGTTCAACGAAGCCTGCCGCGGCATCGTGCTGCGCTACACCAGCGAATGGGAGACCATCGTGAAGCGCATGGGGCGCTGGGTCGACTTCCGCAACGGCTACCGCACGATGGACATGAAGTACATGGAGTCCATCTGGTGGGTGTTCCGCCAGCTGTGGGACAAGGGCCTGATCTACGAAGGCTACAAGATCCTCCCGTACTGCGCCCGCTGCTCCACCCCGCTCTCCAACTTCGAAGCCAACCAGGGCTACAAGGAAGTGACCGACCCTGCTGTCACCATCCGGTTCCGCCTGAAGGATGAGCCGGAGACGAGCGTGCTGGCGTGGACGACCACCCCGTGGACCCTGCCGTCGAACATGGCGCTCGCCATGGGGCCGGACATCGACTATGTGAAGGTGAAGGACGGCGACGACACGTTTGTCCTCGCCGAATCCCGTCTGCACGCCTACTACAAGGCGGACGCCATGCCGGAGATTCTCGCGCGCTTCAAAGGCACGGAAATGGCCGGCCGCCACTACATCCCGCTCTTCGACTATTTCGCGGACAAGGAAGCCGAGGGCGCGTTCCGCATCATCAACGCCGACTACGTGAGCACCGAGGACGGCACGGGCATCGTGCACATCGCCCCTGGCTTCGGCGAAGACGACGCCGTCGCGGGCGCGGCCAACGGTGTGCCCGGCGTCTGCCCGCTCGACGCTGAATGCAAGTTCACGAACGAGGTCCCGGACTACGCCGGACGCTACGTGAAGGACGTCGACGCCGAGATCATCGCGCGCCTCAAATCCGAAGGCAAGCTCGTCCATCGCGGTACCATCAAGCACAGCTATCCCCACTGCTGGCGCGACGATTCCCCGCTCATTTACAAGGCCGTCTCCACCTGGTTCGTGAAGATCGACCCGATCAAGGAAAAAATGCTCCGCGCGAACTCCCAGATGACCTGGGTCCCCGCCCACATCAAGGAAGGCCGTTTCGGCAAGTGGCTCGAAAATGCCCGCGACTGGGCGATCAGCCGCAACCGTTACTGGGGCTGCCCGCTGCCGATCTGGCGCAACATCGAGACGGGCGAGACCGTCTGCGTCGGCTCCGTCGCCGAACTCGAAAAGCTCACCGGAAAGAAAGTCACCGACATCCACAAGCACTTCGTGGACGAGATGACGATCACGACCGAGAAGGGCACCGTGCTCCGCCGCGTGCCGGAAGTGCTCGACTGCTGGTTCGAGAGCGGCTCCATGCCCTACGCCCAGAAACACTATCCCTTCGAGGACAAGGAGCATTTCGAGGAAGGCTTCCCCGCCGACTTCATCGCCGAGGGCCAGGACCAGACCCGCGGCTGGTTCTACACGCTCACCGTCCTCGCCAGCGCGCTGTTCGATAAGCCGCCCGCGATGCATGTGGTCGTGAACGGCATGGTCCTCGCCGAGGACGGACAGAAGATGTCCAAGCGCCTCCGCAACTACCCCGACCCGATGCAGATCGTGAACACCTACGGCGCCGATGCGCTCCGTCTGGTCCTGCTCGGTTCGCAGGTCGTCCGTGCCGAGGACCTGAAGTTCTCCGAGGCCGCCGTGAAGGAGGCCATGCGCAGCGTGATCCTGCCGATCTGGAATTCCTTCTCGTTCTTCATGACCTACGCGAACGTCGACAAATGGAAGCCCGCGCCCGGTCCGCTCGCCGCGCCGGAGAATCCCTCGAACCCGCTCGACCGCTGGATCCTCTCCAGCCTCGCCGACATGGTGCAGGAGATCCGCGTGAACATGGACCAGTACCAGCTCCAGCCCGCCGCGAACCGCTTCGAGGCGTTCGTGGAGGACCTCACGAACTGGTACATCCGCCTCAGCCGCCGCCGTTTCTGGAAGAGCCAGGACGACCGCGACAAGGCCGAGGCGTACGCCACGCTTTACTACGTGCTGGTGACCTTCGCGAAGGCCGCCGCGCCGTTCATCCCGTTCATCACAGAGGAAATCTACCGTTCGCTCCGTACCGAAGATATGCCGGAATCCGTCCACCTCTGCGACTTCCCCGAGCCGGAACTCTTCCGCCGCGACGAGAAGCTGGAACGCCAGAACGCCCTCGCGCAGAAAGCCGTTTCGCTCGGACGATTCCTCCGTACGCAGCGTTCGCTGAAGGTGCGCCAGCCTCTGGCGCGCGCCGTGCTGGTCTCCATCGACCCCGAGGTGCGCGAACTGCTTGCCCTGAGCGAAAGCGTGATCGCGGACGAACTGAACGTGAAGAAGGTCGAAATCTTCGGCGACGAGGAGTCTCTGGTGCATCTCTCCGCGAAGGCGAACTTCAAGAGCCTCGGTTCCCGCCTTGGCCCGAAGATGAAGGCGTTCGCCGCCGAGATCGCCAAGCTCTCCTCGCACGTGATCTCCTCCATCATGGCGGGCACGCCGTACGAAATGAAGATCGAGGACGGCACGACCTGTCTGCTCGGTCCCGCCGACATCGTGGTCAACCGCGCCGAACGCCCCGGATTCTGCGTGGCGGCGGACGCGTCCCTCACGATCGCGCTCGACACTGAGCTGAACGACGAACTCCTCGCCGAGGGCTACGCCCGCGAGCTCGTGAGCCGCATCCAGAATCTCCGCAAGGAGATGGACCTGCAGGTCTCCGACCGCATCGTCGTGCGCGTGACCGCCGGTCAGGACCTGCTCGATGCGCTTGAAACCGGGCGCGAACACGTCTGCGCGGAAACGCTCGCCACGAACCTTGAATTCATCCCCGCCGGCAGCGAAACGCTCGACGGCGACCTGAACGGTAAACCCTGCGGAGTCGAAGTCCGGAAGGCCTGACGTCCGGCCCCGTTTGCGGAGGTATCTGCCATGAAATGCGAACAATGCGGATTTCTCGTGGACTCCCTGCCGGAAGGGGGGGGGGAATACCTTTGCCCGAACTGCGGCTGGGTCATGCGGAAAGGACCTCCCGCTTTGCCCGGCGACGGGCAACCGTCCCCCACCGACACGGCGACCGGTACTCACCTGAAGATCGCGAAGACCGTGAACGTCGGATTCGGCGATTTCGCCTCCGTGCTTGCCGCCACCGACGCCAGCAGGATCGCCACGCCCGAACCCCTGCACGATGAGCCGGACCGCACCCGCACGGCCACCGGTTCGACACTGAACGTGGAAGCTCCCGACGACGATGACGTGCTGTCCCCGCTCGACGTGTACGACGAGGACGACGAATACGCCCGGATCCAGGCGGAGATCGCCAGCCGTACGGCTTCGCTCGACGCCCGCGCCGCCGAACTCGACAACCGCGAAAAATATCTGAACAGGAAGCTCGACGAGATCATCGCCGAAAAAGAATTCCTGCGCACCGGGCTTGAGAAGACCGACGCGGAACGCGCCTCGTACCTGAAGCAGAAAAACCAGTTGGACGCGCAAAAGGTCGGCATGGAGAAGGAAATGGCCGCGCAAAAAGCTTTCCTTGATGCCCGTGCCGCCGAGATCGACAGGAAAACCGAGGCGATGAACAAGATGCGTTCCGAGATGGAGAAGCTCAAGCGTGAAATGGACGCATCCATGACTGGAGAACAGCCAATAGACGACGCCACCACGTCGTCCGTCTCGATCCCGTACAGCGCGAAGCTGCTCCGGACGAACAACCGGCTGACGCGCACCGTGCGCATCCAGAAACGAATCCTGATCGGCCTCATCGTACTCGCGGCGGTCCTGATCGTGCTCCTTTTCGTGAAGGAGTCCGAATTGCGGCGCGTCCGCACTAGGTTGAAGAGACTCCCGGAATGTACGTATATGGCAGCCCCCGCCCGCACGGAGGCCGTCTCCGCTCCATCCGAGGACACCTTAAACGCCGAACCCCAATCCTCGCCGGAAACCGAATCTTCCGGCGGCGGCTTATGACCATATCGTGCCGGATGGCACAGAAAGAAAGACAACGAACATGAAACGAGTTTTGACCGGGATCCAGCCCTCCGGGATCCTCCATATCGGAAACTATTTCGGAGCGATCCGTTCGACCGTGCGCCTTCAGGAAGAATGCGACGACGCGGTCGTCTTCATCGCCGACCTGCATTCGCTGACCGTCCAGCCGAAGCCCGAGGAGCTGCGCGAACGCGTCCGCGGCGTGGCGGTCGATTTCCTCGCCTGCGGGCTCGACCCGGAGAAGGTCATCTTCTTCCGTCAGTCGGACGTGAACGTGGTGTGCGAGCTGATGTGGATCCTGAACTGCCAGACCGGCGTCGGCCTGCTCGAACGCGCCCACAGCTACAAGGACAAGATAGCGAAGGGATTCGCCCCCAACAACGGCCTCTTCTCGTATCCCGTGCTCATGGCCGCAGACATCCTGCTCTACCACGCGAACCTCGTCCCGGTCGGCAAGGACCAGAAACAGCACCTCGAAATGACGCGTGACATCGCGATCCGGTTCAACCAGCAGTACGGCGACGTCCTGACGATCCCGGAACCGTACATCAGCGGCGAAGTGGCGGTGGTGCCCGGCACGGACGGACAGAAGATGTCCAAGAGCTACAACAACACCATTGAAATTTTCGGCGAACCGAAGGCGATCAAGAAGAAGATCATGAGCATCCAGACCGATTCCAAGGGGCTGGAGGAGCCGAAGGACCCGGACACCTGCACGATCTTCGCGCTGTACAAGCTTTTCGCCACGCCCGAACAGCAGGCGGAGATGGCGGAACGCTACCGCGCCGGGAACTACGGCTACGGTCACGCCAAGCTCGCGCTGTTCGACGCGTACATGGACTTCTTCGCGCCGATGCGGAAACGCCGTGAGGAACTGCTCGCCGATCCGGGCTACGTCGACGCCGTCCTGAAGCGCGGAGCAGAACGCGCAGCCGAACTTGCCCATGCCACGATGGACGAGGTACGCAAGGCCGTCGGCCTCCGCTGACGCGCCGGAAAACGAACCGCATGGAACAAACGGCGGGAACCGGTGTCAAAACAGTAATTCAAACCGGACCGCTTAACATAAGGAGAGTAACGATGTGGGATTATAACAACAAAGTCATGGATTATTTCCTGAACCCGCGGAACGTGGGCGAGATCGCCGACGCCGACGCGGAGGCCGAGGTCGGCAACATGACCTGCGGCGACGCCCTCAGAATATTCCTCAAGATCGACGAAAAGACGCACAAGATCCTGGACGCCAAGTTCAAGACCTTCGGCTGCGCCAGTGCCATCGCCAGCTCGTCCATCCTGACCGAGATCGTGATCGGCATGACCGTCGAGGAGGCCGCGCGCGTGACGAACCGCGACATCGTGGATCGTCTCGGCGAGCTTCCCGAGGAAAAGATGCACTGCTCCGTGATGGGCATGGAGGCGCTTCAGGCCGCCCTCGGCGAATATGCGAAGAAGCACGGCCTCACGCTCCCCGAAGTGAAGAACGACGATCCCGACGACCACGAAGGCCGCATCGTCTGCAAGTGCTTCGGCGTGACCGATGCGAAGATTCGCAAGGTCGTCCGCCTGAACCACCTCACCACCGTCGCCCAGGTGACCGAGTACACCAAGGCCGGCGGCGCGTGCGGGACCTGCCTCGACCAGATCCAGCAGATCCTCGACGAGATGAACCACACGCCCCACGCGCCCGCCGAGACGGAGAAGCCGCAGACCGTCGACTTCGACGCCCTGTCGCCCGTCAAGAAGGCGCTGAAGGTGCAGGAAGTGATCGACAAGGAGATCAAGCCCGCGCTCGAGCGCGACGGCGGCAGCATCGAGCTGATCGACCTCGACGGCGACGTCGTGAAGGTCACGCTCCGCGGCGTCTGCGCGACCTGCCCGAACTCCAAGCTGACCCTGCGGAAACTCGTGCAGGGCAAGCTCCACGAATTCCTGTCCGACCGGCTCACGGTCGAGGAGGCGTGACATGAAAGGCGAAGAACGCGTCATTTATCTGGACAACAACGCCACCACGCGCACCGCGCCGGAGGCCGTCGCCGCCATGCTGCCGTATTTCTCCGAATACTATGGCAACGCGTCCAGCATCCACAAGTTCGGCGGCCGCCTGGCGAAAGTGGTCGAGGAAGGCCGCGCGAAAGTCGCCGGATTCCTCGGCGCCGATCCGAGCGAGATCATCTTCACGTCCTGCGGCACGGAAGGCGACAACGCCGCCATCCTGAGCGCGCTGGACGTCTGCCCGAAACGCCGCCGCAAGATCGTGATCTCCACGGTCGAGCACCCCGCCATCCTCAACCTCGGCAAGGACCTCGAACGCCGCGGCTACACCGTGGTGAAGATCCCCGTTGACAGCCTCGGCCGCCTCGACATGGACCGCGCCCGCGAGATGATCGACGAAGAGACCGCGGTCGTCTCCGTGATGTGGGCGAACAACGAGACCGGCAACCTGTATCCGGTGGAAGCACTCGCCGAACTGGCGCACCGCGCCGGGGCGCTCTTCCATACCGATGCCGTTCAGGTCGCCGGAAAGATCCCGTTCAAGCTTCGCGACATGAACATCGACATGCTCAGCGTGTCCGGCCATAAGTTCCATGCCCCGAAGGGCATCGGCGCCCTGTACGTGCGCCGCGGCGTGCGGTTCCGTCCGTTCGTCGTCGGCGGCCATCAGGAACGCGGACGCCGCGCCGGGACGGAGAACGTGCCGTACATCGTGGGCATGGGCGTGGCCGCCGAGCTCGCCATGGCGAACTTCGAGACCGAAAACAACTACGTCCGCAAGCTTCGCGATGACCTGCACAACCGCCTGATCGCGGCCATCCCGAGCGTCCGCGTGAACGGCGACGTGGAACACCGCCTGCCGAACACCACAAACCTGTCGTTCGAGTACATCGAGGGCGAATCCATCCTGATGCACATGGATATCCACGGCATCTGCGCCTCCAGCGGCAGCGCGTGCACGACCGGAAGTCTGGAGCCGTCGCACGTGATGCGCGCCATGGGCGTGCCTTACACCGCGGCGCACGGCGCGATCCGTTTCAGTTTCTCCCGCTACAACACGCAGGAGGACGTCGACACGGTCGTGGAAGTCCTGCCCGGCATCATCGAAAAGATCCGCGCGATCTCCCCGTACTGGGCGGATTTCGTGGCGAAACGCTGAAAAAACGAAAAAAACGACAAAACCGGTTTGACAAAACGGGTTCCCGCGTATAAATTACGGGCGTTTTTCCGAACCGCTTTCATAGAACCCCATTGAAGGAGACTGTAACCATGGTCATGATCTGCCCCTACTGCGATACCGAGATCAACGAAAAGCAGATGGAAGCCGAGGACGGGTGCTGCCCGGAATGCGGCGCCGTCCTGACGCAGTCGAACATCCTCAGCGACACCGACGACGAGGAGAACGACGGGTACGACGATTACGACGATGACGACGACGATTACTCCGCGTTCGGCGAGCGTTCCAGAGACTACGACGAAGAGTTCGACGAATTCGACGAATTCCTCGAGGAAGAGGAAAAACTCGAACGCAGCGAGGCGAAGAACCGCAATAAAAACAAATGATGCCGGAGTGGATGTCACAGGACTTCGAACTCTTTGACACCCATGCCCACCTCGGCGACGACGGATGCCCCGATGAAGCGGCGTTCTACCGGCGCGCGGAGGAGGCCGGGGTGCCGTGGATCCTGCTGTGCGGCTCGGATTTCGAGTCCAGCCGCCGCGCCGCGGAGTTCGCCTCGCATTTCGACCGCGTCTTTTTCGCGGCCGGATTGCATCCGCTTGACATCGTGAAGCATCCGTGCGAGGCGGAGAAATTCGAAGCGTTCGCCGGCGCTCCCCGGTTCGCCGCGGTCGGCGAGATCGGGCTGGACTACTACTACGAACGCGACACGAGAGAAAAACAGCTCGAAGTCTTCCGCTCGTTTCTGTCCCTCGCGCTCCGTCTGGACCGGCCCGCGATCGTCCACACGCGCGACGTCGACGGCAGCACGCTTGCCTACGACGACGCCTATCGTCTGCTTTCGGATTTCGCGCGTGAAGGCGGGCAGTTCGTCCTCCATTCGTTTGCCGGAAGCATCGCCGACCTCGAACGTTTCGACGCGCTCGGCGCGTTCTTCGGATGCGGCGGCATGGTGACGTTCAAGAAGGCGGACAACATCCGCGCTCTCGCCCTCCGTTACCCCGAAGACCGCCTTCTCCTCGAAACCGATTCCCCTTATCTCGCGCCCGTTCCGTTCCGCGGACAGGAGAACCACCCCGGATTCCTCCCGTGGACCGCCCATTCTCTGGCCGCCCTGCGCGGCTGGAGCATGGAAAAGACCGTGACCCTGACGACATCCAACGCAAAACGTTTTTTCAGGATACCCCCCGAAGATGAAAAACTCCAATAAACACGAAACGCTCCGCGGCTGGTTCCAGCTCGTCCGTCTGCCCCATCTTTTCACCGTCCCCGGCGACCCGTTGGTCGGATTCCTGATCGCGGGCGGCATGCTGCAGCAGGGCAGGGGCTATTTCCCCATCGCCGCCGTCTGCTTTATCTCGCTCGCCATGTCGCTCTTCGGCATCATTACGAACGATCTCGCGGACATCCAGATTGACTCGACGCAGCATCCCGACCGGCCTCTGCCGCGCGGCGTGATCAGTCCGCGTGCGGCGTCTTATTCGGCGCAGCTGTGCTTTCTGGCGGCGGTCATTCCGGCGTTGTGCCTCGGGTGGCGTTTCACGTTCGTCACGCTCGTGGCGCTCATCAGTATCTACACGTACAATTTCTACGTCAAATACCGCCCGAAACGCATGTCCATGATGATGGCGGTCATGCGCGACCTGACGTTCGGGCTGGGCATCCTGATCGTGCCCGACATTTCCATCCGCCGCATCCTGCTGCTGGTGCTGTACGGCGTCGGGCTTTTCTTCTACTACTGCGGCATCAACGAGATCACGCGCGCCGAGACGATGTCGAAGATCGTACGTCCCGGCGGACGCACCATGCTGGCCGGCGCGTGCTGCTGCGCCATCGTGCCGCTGATCTTCGTGATCAGGCTCCTGCGGGATTCGACCACGCTCCTGCCGGTGGTGTTCGGCCTGCTGGCGATCCTGCTGTGCGCGGTGTATCTCCTGATCGCGCTGTGGGTGTTCCAGGTCTCCCGGACCGGAGCCTCGCCCGCCCGCGTCCAGATGTCCGTCCATGTGTCGTTCCGCGCGGCCTTCCTCGTGCAGGCGGCGGCCGCCGCGTCCTGCGGCCTGGTCGTCATACCCGTGATCCTCATCCTGTGCCTGGCCGGGTCCGCGCTGGCGGAAAAATATTCCCGTTCCTGAGGCGGATTCCGGGCGATGGAGGACTGGTTCGACATGCGGGTCGATCCCGCGCAGATCGCGAAGGAACGCGCGAAGGCGCGCGAACTCCGGCGCACCAACTGGTGGCGGGCGCAGATTCAGAAAGGCGTCTGCCACTACTGCGGCGGGAAGTTTCCCCCGTCCGAGCTGACTATGGACCACATTGTGCCGCTTTCCCGGGGCGGCCACAGCACGAAAGGCAACATCGTGCCCTGCTGCAAGGCGTGCAACAACGGCAAAAAGTACACCATGCCCGTCGACGAGATCCTGACGGAACTCGACCGGGAAGATCCCGAATCTATGGACGCGCCGGCTGCCGCGGAAACCGGTGTGGAGATCGAACTCCCGGACGAGCTCATGCGGGAACTTGTCGGGGACCTGCCCCCTGCGGATGATGCCGTGCAGGACGGCTCGCCGGACGATCCTGAGCAGGACGTCTGAGAATGCCGCAAATGGAGCGCGTCATGGATTATTACTGGAACGAACGGACCGATCCGGCGTACAATTTGGCCCTTGAGGAGGTCATGACCGCGCAGGCTGACGCGCCGTTCGCGATGCTGTGGCGGAACCGCCCCGCCGTGATCATCGGGCGCAACCAGAACGCCTGCCGCGAGTTCGATTCCGCGTACGCCCGCGAACACGGCATCGCCGTCGTGCGGCGCATGACGGGCGGCGGCGCGGTCTATCACGACCTCGGCAACCTCAATTACAGCATTTTCGCGTTCGAGACGGACGCGAACAAGCGTTATATCGACTTCGCGCCGTTCGCCGAACCCGTGCTGACTGCGCTGCGGGCGCTGGGCGTGAATGCGGAGTTCTCCGGACGCAACGACATCCTCGTGAACGGGCGCAAGGTCTCCGGCAGCGCGAAATGCGTTCACAACGGACGTATCTTGTTCCACGGTACGCTCCTGTTCGACGTCGATTTCGAGGCGATGGCGGCGGTCCTGACGCCGCCTCAGGCGAAGATTGAGGCGAAGGGCGTGGCGTCCGTCCGGGCGCGCGTGGCAAATCTGAGCGAATTCCTGCCTGGCCCGGACCGCGACACCTTCCGGCAGTCAATGGAACGCGAACTGCTCCGTCAGTTCGGCTTGAAGGAACCGCTTCCGATCCTCGAAAACTGGATGCGCGAGGCGGAACGGATCGCCGATGAGCGCTATCGTTCCTGGGAATGGAACTTCGGCGAATCCCCGGACTTCATGTTCGAGCGCACACGGCGGTTCCCGGGCGGGACCGTGACCGTGCATCTGGACGTGCATGCCGGCATCATCCGTCGCGCGGCGTTCCGGGGCGATTTCTTCGGGACGGCTCCGTGCGATGACCTCGCGGCCCTGCTGAACGGCTGTCCGCATCGCGCCGACGCCATCCGGGCGGCGCTGTCCGGCACCGACGTCGGGCGCTACATCGCCGGGTTTGAGCTTGATCCGCTGACGGAACTTCTTGCGCCGTAATCACGGCGGCATACCCGTTATTCAAAACAGCCCCGTCGGCTTTTTTTGCCTTTTTTTGCCTTGAATTTGTAATCTGTAATAAATTCGACTTGAAAAATTGATTAGAGTGTGATATATTAATAGGATGTTATCTTAAAGAAAAAACTGAACCGGAGGTTCCCCTGATATGAAAAGAAAGTCCGTTTTGAGCTTGACCGCGGCCGCGTTCGCCGCCCTCTCCATCCCCATGTTCGCCCAGATGCCCGGCATGGCCGTGAAACAGGTCGTCGGCGTCGTGCCGGTCGAAGAAGTCGCCAATGTCCAGAGCCGCCGTTACACGGGGCAGGTGGTCACGCAGGCGGAAGTGAACGTTGTTTCGCGCGTGTCCGGCGAGATCCTGAAGCTCGGCTTCAACGACGGCGACTATGTGAAGAAGGGCCAGATGCTGTACACGATCGAGAAGACGCAGTACGAGGCCGCCGTGAAGCAGGCCGAGGCCACGATCGCGGAATGCAAGGCGCGGCTTGAGTACGCGCAGAGCACCTACGACCGCAACCAGATGCTCTACGAAGTGAACGCCACCAGCAAGGACACCATGGAGAATACGAAGTCCGCGCTGGATGCCATGCGTGCCGAGCTCGCCGCCGCCGAAGCAGGGCTGGTCACGGCGAAGTACAATCTGGACCACACTACGATCACCGCCGCCATCGACGGTCTGGTCGGCGTAACGAATTTCACCGAGGGTAACTACATCACGCCTTCCTCCGGCACGATGCTCTCGATCATTCAGATGCAGCCCATCCGCGTGCGCTTCGCAATGAGCATGGGCGATTTCCTGTCCGGCTACGGCAGCCTGACCGCGCTGAAGGAAAACGGCGAAGTCTCCCTGAAGTTGGCCAACGGTCTTGAATATACCTCCGGCGGCAAGATTGAGTTCCTGAACAACGAGGCGAACGTGAAGACGGACGCCATCCAGGTGTACGCGTCGTTCCCGAATGCCGACATGAAGCTGATCCCCGGCAGCACGGTCACCGTGACGCTTTCGAAGAAGGGCGCGACGAAGATGCCCGCGGTCCCGCCGTCCGCCGTCCTGCACGACGCGCAGACGTCTTTTGTGTATGTGGTCGGCGAAGGAAACAAGGTCGAACGCCGCCTGGTCGAGCTGGGCGACATGACGAAGACGCATCAGCTGATCAAGTCCGGCCTGAAAGCCGGCGAAAAGGTCGTGTCCCAGGGTACGCACAAAGTGATGCCCGGCGACGAGATCGTCCCCGCGCCCGAAGAGAAAAAGTGATCACGGGGGCGGCATAAGATGTTTTCCAAGATTTTTATTGACCGGCCGCGTTTCGCGATCGTCATCAGCCTGATCATGGTCCTGGCGGGCGTGATCAGCCTCTTCAAACTGCCGGTGGCGGAATACCCCGAGATCGCGCCGCCGTCGCTGTACGTGAGCGCGATGTATCCCGGCGCCAGCGGCGAGGTGATCGCGCAGACCGTCGCCATGCCGATCGAAGACCAGATCAACGGCGTGGACGACCTGCTGTATTTCTCCTCGACGTGCAGCAACGCCGGTTCTTACTCCTGTACCGTGACGTTCAAGAGCGGCACCGACACCGACATCGCCATGGTCAACCTGCAGAACGCCATCAAGCGCGCCGAACCGCAGCTGCCGACCGACGTGACGAAGCTCGGCATCACCGTCGAGAAGCGCGGCAACGACATTCTTGCCGTGTACGCCTTCACCACGGACGAATCCACGCTGAACATGATGGAGCTGAACAACTACATCAACGTGAACGTGAAGGACGCCATCACGCGTCTGGACGGCGTGTCCTCCGCCGAGGTGATGTCGCTGGAGGAATACTCCATGCGCATCTGGCTGGATCCGCTCCGCATGGCCGGTCTCGGCATTTCCACCACGGACATCGCAAACGCGGTGCAGTCGCAGAACATCCAGGCCGCCGCGGGCAGCATCGGCACGGAGAAGAGCAACAGCTACATGTCGTACAAGCTGAACGTGAAGGGCCGTCTCGTGACCGCCGAGGAATTCGGGAACATCGTCCTGCGCCATGATTCGGACGGCAGTATCGTGCGCCTCAGCGACGTCGCGAAGGTCGAAGTCGGCTCCAGCTCCTACGCCGGACGCAGCGTGTTCAACGGCCATCCCTGCGTGGCGCTGCTCGTGAACCGTACGCCGGACGCGAACGCCATGGGCACGGTCGGCCGCGTGAACGCCGAACTGGAACATTGGAAGAAGCTTTTCCCGAAGGGCGTGAGCGTGACGAGCGCCTACGACCCGACCGAGTTCATCGAAGTCTCCATGAAGGAGATCGTGACGACCATCGTGCTTGCCCTGGCGCTGGTCGTACTCATCACCTGGATCTTCCTTCAGGACTGGCGCGCCACCCTGATCCCGTCCATCGCGATCCCCGTCGCCCTGATCGGCACCATGACGTTCCTCTATGCCCTCGGCTACAGCATCAACGTCCTGACGATGTTCGGCCTGATCCTGGTCGTCGGTTCGCTCTGCGACGACGCCATCGTGGTGGTCGAAAACTGCCAGGGCCTGATGGAACGCGAAGGCATCGGTCCGCGGGCCGCCGCCGAAAAGACCATGCGGCAGATCACCGGCGCCATCATCTCCACCACGCTCGTGACCGTGTCCTGCTACGTGCCGCTGGCGTTCTACGGCGGCATGGTCGGCGTGATCTATGTCCAGTTCGCCGTTACCATGTGCATCTCGCTATGCCTCTCCACGACCATTGCCATGACGCTCAGCCCGGCCCTCTGCGCCCTGCTGCTGCGCAAGCCCGACGGACACGTGCCGCTGCTGTTCCGCCCGTTCAACGCCGTGCTGGACTTTACGCGCAAGATATATCTCTTCTTTACCGGCTTCCTCGTGCGCTGCTGGCCCGTGGCGATCGTCCTCTTCGCCGGCGTGCTGTTCGCCGTCTACTGGATGTTCACGCACTCGCTCAGCTCGTTCCTGCCGGAGGAGGACAAAGGCGTGCTCTTCTGCAACGTGGAACTCCCGAGCGGCGCGTCCGTCGAACGTACCGACGCCGTCCTCCGCGACATCCGCGAGAAGCTCGCCGACGTGAAAGGCATCCGTTCGATCCTGGATGTGTCCGGCTTCAGCATGATGTCCGGTTCCGGCGAAAGCGTCGGCATCGCGATCGTGGCGCTGGACCACTGGGACAAGCGCAAGACGCCGGATCTTCAGCTCGGCGCGCTCCAGGCCCAGATCCAAGGACGTCTCGCATCCATCCCGGACGCCCGCATCACGGTGTTCTCCCCGCCCGCCATCATGGGCCTGGGCATGGTCAACGGCGTGAGTGCGCAGGTGTGCGGCATCGGTGATGTCGACCCGATTGAGCTGTCTGACGTGATGAAAGGTTACACCCGCGAGCTGATGGGTCATCGCGACATGATCGCGGTTGCCATGACGCCGTACAACGCTGACACGCCGCAGCTGTATCTCGACATCGACTTCGACAAGGCGCATACCCTCGGCGTCTCCCCGCTCAGCATCTACAATACCCTCCAGAGCAAGCTCGCTTCGCTCTACATCAACGATTTCACCATGGTCAGCCGCAACTTCAAGGTAAGGATGCAGGCCTCCGCCGACTACCGCTCCACGCTCGACGACATCCGCGAGATCCAGGTGGTCAACGACGTCGGCGAAATGGTCCCGCTGACCTCCTTCGGCGAACTGAAATACACCGTCGGCCCGCGCCAGATCTCCCGTTTCAACAAGATGACCAGCGCCGAGCTGACCGTGAACGGTCTGCCCGGATCGAGCTCGCGCCTCATCATGGACGCGATGGAGAATGTGAAGCTGCCTGACCAGTACCACCTGGAATGGACCGCGCTGAGCTATCAGGAACGCCAGAACGAAGGCCAGATCGTCTACCTCATGGCGCTCGCCCTGATGTTCGCCTACCTCTTCCTCGTCGCCCAGTACGAAAGCTGGACGATCCCGATCCCCGTGATGCTGACCGTGTCGTTCGCCGTCTGCGGCGCTCTGATCGGCCTGAAAATCGCGAAACTCGACCTCAGCATCTATGCCCAGCTCGGCATGGTCATGCTGATCGGTCTTTCCGCCAAGAACGCCATCCTCATGGTCGAATTCGCCAAGCAGGAGCGCGAACACGGCAAGAGTATCGTGGATGCCGCCCTCGGCGGCGCCAGCCTCCGTTACCGCGCCGTGCTGATGACCGCCTGGAGCTTTGTCTTCGGCGTCTTCCCGCTGGTCGTGGCGACGGGCGCCGGTTCCGGCAGCCGCCGTGCCATCGGCATCACCACGTTCTCCGGCATGATCATGGCCACGCTGATCGGCATCATGTTCACCCCGGCGCTGTACGCGTTCTTCCAGCGCGTCCGCGAGACCGGCAAACGCATTTTACACCTCGACCGCCCGAGAGATTAAGGAGACCCTATTATGAACAAGAAACCTGAATCGAATCTTCTGTTTCCCGTGCCGGATTCCGGCGACATCGCGAGCGACGTGTGGCGCCTTATTCTGCGCAACAACGCCAAGATGCTGAACCTGCTCCTTCAGGAATGCCCGGACATCGCGCCCGGGCAGAAGATCACGTTCTCGCGCATCCGCGTGCTGACCTACCTCGCGCAGGCGCAGGGCGGCCTCGTGAGCATCCGTGACCTGGCGGACGAGCTCGGCGTGACCTCCGGCGGCGTCTCCCAGATGGTCGACAGCCTCGTGAAGAGCGACATGGTCTGCCGCACGGCGTCGAAGGACGACCGCCGCGTCGTCTACCTCTCAATCTCCGAGTCCGCGAAGAAGCGCCTCGAAGTCCTCTCCAAGTTCCTGCACGACCGCGTGGCGAAGGCCATGGCGACTATCCCGGAACAGGACCGCATCGTCATGGCGCGTTCCCTCCGCACCCTCCTGAGAGCCTTCTACGAGGACGCTGACTGATCGTTCCTCTGTCTTTGATCTGAAGACGAAAAAGCCCTCCGAAGCCGTCAATGGCCCGGAGGGCTTTATCTTTTATGAAGCTAATGTCAAAGACGGATCATCATTCCGCCAGTTTGTGTTTCCATTTCTCCCGGAATGCGTCGCTCAGATCCTGGTATTGGAAGATGTTCTTCCAGTTCACCCGGTCGGCGAACTTCTCGATGAACGGTTCGCTGAGCGTCTGGTACCGGGAGACCAGGTCCCAGTCCATCGCGTCCTTGTGGTACTCGATGTATTCCTCGCAGTGAATGTGATATTTCGAGTCGATATACCAGAAATCGGTTGGTTCGACGGCGGTATCGTTTTCGTTCATGTCTTGATCCCTTTCAACAGACGGTCACCATACGCAAAGGCGGTTTTTGCCCGGTTTCAGTCCGGCGAACGGTCCGGCGGGGTTGTGTCCGTCCGTGCGGCGCTGGCCGAGGTAATCGTGGTCGATGGCGATGTCCGAGCCGTCCGGATTTTCGAAGAACGCCTCCGACACCCTTGTCTCGCCCAGATCCGCCGTTGTCATGAGCGCCGTCTTCTGCTTGAGGATCACGTCGTCGGCATCCAGTTCGAGATACACGAAACCGTGTCTCTTTTTGATGAGCTCCGCGGCGGGCAAGTTCGGGGCGGAATCCGGCTCGTTCGCCTCGATGCGGATGTTCCAGCCACCTTCCTTGACCGAGAAATCCTGTTCCCCGTCGTAGTGCTCCGCGCCGTTGCCGTAGACGTTGCGCGCGATATAGACCGGCTGCGCCACCTGGATGTAGAGGTTTTCGTCGCCGGGGATGCCCTTCTGCGGAAACGCCGCCTTGATCCCCTCGATATATTTTTCATAGGAATCCGGGTGTCCATTGAAGGCCTCCGTGCCGGTGAAAACGCAGTCCGTCTGGTCGTGTTTGTCGGCCCCTCCGACGAAGACGTTCTGGTAGAAACGGTCGTCGCCGCCGTAGATGAACGAGGTGCCCATGAGCGCGGTGCTGTGGGCGAAATGGTAGGGAGTGGAACGGTTCAGGACATTTCTGTGCAGGGTATTGCCGAGAACCAGATTGTGGACATACGCGCCGCCCTGCGACATGTTTTCGAAGCTGTATGCGGACGCGAAGATGTTGTTGTCGACCAGATATGGCCCGTGCGACACCTCGACCATGAGGTCGCGCTCGTTGTTGCAATAGAGGTTTCCGCTGATCCGGGTGCCCTGCGTCTGCCAGTCGAGCCAGGTGCCGAGCGTGCAGTCGTGGATGTAGTTTCCGGTGATCCGGACGTCGATCGGCGCGTGCAGCTTGATCCCGCCGATCTCCCAGCCGAAGAACTCGTGTTTGGTGGCGATCCGGTAGATCTCGTTGCCGGCGATCTCGCTGAAGATGCAGCCCATGTGCCCCACGACGCCGTTCTGGCCGCAGTCGTGGATCACGTTGTTCCGCACGATGTGCGAGCCGACGTTTTCGCGGTTCCAGCCGAGGAGCAGTGCCTTCACAACCGATTCGAACTGGCAGGTGTAGCCCGGTTTCCGTCTGGTTTTCGTGAAATAGTTGTCGCCCGTTTTCTCGTCTTTTCCCAGGCTCACGGCGGAGCATTTCGCGTCGTGGATGTGGTTCTTCTCAATGATCCAGCCCTTGCTCCAGTGCGGTCCGATCAGGCCGGGCTGGTCGCCGGTCGGCGGCGCGAACGGCGTCGCGGCGTGAGCCAGCTCGAACCCGGAGACCGTGATGTAGTCCTTCCCGCTCTGCCTCGGGTAGAAGACGCATTTGCGGACGTTGATCTCGACCAGTTCCCTGTTGGGGTCCGCCCCCTGGAAATTCGCCCAGATGACGGTGTTGTCCGCGTCGACCTCGGCGTACCACTGATAGACCGTGTCGTCGGGATTCGCAATCGGTTCGCGGTAGGTCTTCCACGGATAATTGTGCCCGGTCGTCCGCTTTTCGGCTTTTCTGACTTCCTCCGGCGAGGTCGCCTCGAAGAAGGATTTGCCGTTCAGGTAGACTTCGCCCAAATGAATGGTCGGGTACATGGGCGACACCATCCAGTCTCCGTAAAGCCACGTGTCGAACGGGTTGAAATCGCCGAACAGCGTATTGGGGACCACGGCCTTCCACACCGTGCCGTCTCCCTCGCGCACCCATCCGGTGATCCGCTCCGAGCCCTTGATCACGACATGCTCGTTTTCGGCGGCTTTGTACGTGATGCGCATGCGGTCGCAGGTGCCGCCATTCTTCGGGTCGACCCATTCGCGGTACTCGCCCGCGTGCACGATCACGGTGTCGCCCGGCATCGCCAGGTCCGCCGCGCGCTGGATCGTGGCGAACGGCTGCGCGGCCGTTCCGGGGTTGCGGTCGGAACCTGTTTTGCTGACATGGTATTCTGTTCCGGTTGTGTTCATGGTGTCAGTCCTCCTTCTTGCATGGGCTGCGGTGTTTTATGTTGGTTTGATATTGGTTCTCCGCCGGTGCGGCAGGGCGGATCAGGTTCGTGTTTTGCTGTTGAGGCGGTTCATCCATTCTTTTTTCAGGATAGCGTACTGGAATGTGTTTTCGTAGACGGGATTCCCTTCTGCGTCCCTGACGAAAGAAACGTACTCCGTGAACAGTCCTTCATTGCGCATCCCGAGCTTTTCGCAGAGATGCTGACTGCGCGCGTTATAGTCGTCCACATAGGCGAAAATGCGGCGCACGCCCTTCCGCGTGAAAAGATAATCGAAGAACGCGTACGCCGCCTCGTATGCGTAGCCACTGCCCTGGTATGCGGCGTTCAGCATCCAGCACGGACTGTAGGTGTCCGGTGGCGGCAGCGGTGCCGTTTTCTTCGAGCGCAGTCCGGGCGGCTCATAAGTCGACGGCTCGGCGTCGATCTCCCCGATCACCTTGCCGGATTCCTTCAGCACGATGGCGAAACAGTATTCGGTATCGGCGCCGCGTTTCAGCATTTCCGCCCGCGCCTCTTCGGGCGAATCGAGCTTCAGGCTGGCGAAACAGTGCGGCAGCGGACCGCTCCGGTATTCCAGGACGTCCGACGCGTCGCTTTCGCGGAACGGACGCAGGACAAGCCGTTCGGTTTCAATCGTGCTCATTTGTGTTCACTTTCCTGTTTTCTTCGTTTCCGGTTCGTTCCCCATGGCGCGAAACAGTTCGCGGAGGAAATCGCCGTTGTCCACGTCCTCGACCAGGAGCATTTCCTTCGCGCCGGGGTAGGGCAGTTCGCGGGGCGCGTCCGGCAGGAGCGCCAGCGCGGCGGGCGTCGGCTTGACGAGCAGGCGGTCGTCGTAGATACCGCCGACGACCACCCGTCCGCGGACATACAGGAGATATTCGCCCATCATCGCGCGGTGGGAGACATCCTTCAGCCCGGAAAGCTGATCCAGGACAAATGTCAGGTATTCTCTGCTGGACGGCACGGGTCACTCCATAAGATGTTTGTACTGATTCTGGACTTTCTGCGCGCACGGGGCGCCGTAAAACGCGTTCTTCGCGATGGTTTTTGTGCTTTCGGGGATCACGATCTCCTTCAGGCCGCTGCTCATGAACGCGCATCGCCCGATCCCGGCGAGCCCGTCGGGAAGGGTGATCTCCTCCAGCGATCCGCAATTACTGAACATGGCGGTCGGGATCGTCTTCATCGTTTCCGGCAGAGTCACGCGTTTCAGAGCCGGACAGTATGCGAATACTCCCTGCTCAAAATCCAGAAGAGGGATATTTTGGTTGTCAAGCACATACTGGCGGGGTATCGTCAGGCCGGAGACCAGCTCTTCTTCTCTGAACTCCGTCACGCTCGCCGGAATCGAGACCTCTTCAAGGCAGGTTTTGGAAAAAGCTCCCGCTCCGATGCTTGTCACGCTCGCCGGAATCGTGACGCTCCTTATGCGGCATCCGCGGAACGCCCAGGGGCCGATCGCCCGGATGCCGTCCGGGATCGTATAATGCCCATCAAGCAGCAGGGGCGCCCGGAGCAGCGTCTTCGTTTCGTTGTCGATCAGGACGCCTTCCTCCGTAAAATGGTAGCGTGTATTTCCGGGGGAAAAAGCGAGTTTTCTTTGGGAAAGGTCAAACGCCGGGGCGAATGTTTCGATCCGATCAGGAAGGACGGTTTCGGGCCGGTTCGGGTTCGGGGACAGCGGCGATCCGCCTGTGTCCGATTCTAAAACAATCTTTACCAAAGACTCCAATGGCAGCTCATCTGTTTTCAGGAACGCTTCGTTTCCTATTTTTTTCATGTTTGCAGGCATGGACGGGATATTCAGAGAATTGCAGTCGCGGAACGCGCCATATCCGATCGTTTCCAGAGTGTCCGGGAGATTGATCTCACGCAGTTTCCTGCACCCACTGAACGCATCTTCTCCGATTGCTTTCATCCCATCGCAAAGTTCGACGCTCTGCAATCCCGAGGCGGCAAAAACCGATTCCTCGATCTGTGTCACGCCGGGCGGAAACCTGAAATGCCTGAGGGCGTAACAGTAGCGGAACGCATTGTGCCCGATGGAGACCGGATGATTGGCGGACAGCGTAACCTCCTCCAGCGCATTGCAATGGTTGAATGCGCACCATTCGATCTTCTCCACGCTGTCCGGGATTTCGATCGTTTTCATGGTCTGGCACAAGTCAAACGCCCTCACACCGATTGTCTTCACGCCGTCGGGGACTTCCATGTGCGTCAGTTTGCGGCATTCCGCGAACGCCTCATCCCCGATTTCGGCGTTTTCCGGGGCGGATTTGCCTTCGGAGTCTTTCCTGACCGTGACGCTTTCCAGCGACTCGCAATGGTAGAACGCTCTGCCCCCGATGGAAATGTCGGCCGGAAGCGAGACCCGTTTCAGCGTTTTGTGTTCGTTGAACGCCCCCCCCTCGATCGTTTTGACAGAGTCGGGGATCGTGATGGATTCCAGTTTTTTGCAGTTTTTGAACACCTCGGAGGAGATCGCGGTGTATCCCTCGGGGACGACGTAATCCACGATGTCGGTGTCGGGGATGTGCAGAAGCGCCACGCTATCCGGCGTGGATTTCCCGTCGCTGTAAACGCTTTCCTTGCCGTAATACCGGTTGATCCGTTCTCCGGCCGCATTGGCGGGGAAGACCACCGTTGCCCCGTTCGATGCAGCATCCTCGGCGGGTGTCTGCGTCCGGGGCAGGGGCTGCTCAATTTCCCCGGCGTGCGCGGCGGACTGAACAGGCTGGGAGACGGATGATTCCGGGCGGTCTCGGTCGGGTTTGCCTGGGCTGTCCGGCAACGGTTCATCGGAACACGAGGACACAAGAAGCGGCAGGAGCAAAAGCGCGGCGGAAAGGAAAGATGCTGCCGCGAAGCCTGATCCTGATTCAAACATTTTCATCTTCTGTTTCCTGTCTTTCTTCAGTACGGTCTTGTAGTTTCCGCAAAGAGAATGGCCGGAATCCGGTCATTTCCCCTCCAGTTCCCGCAGGTGCAGGCGCAGGATGCGGAGGAGTTCCCGCATGGCGGCGGGACTGCGGTGGATGCTGTGCCCGGAATGGACGATCACTTCGCTCGCGGCGTTGTCGAGGTGGCTGCTGGAGTACGGCACCACGCCGTCTGTCCCGCCCGGATGATCGGCGCGTTCCTGGTCACCGATGATCGAATGATAGACGAGCCCTTTTTTCATGGGGGAGTCCGCGAGAGCCTGGATGAAGATGGAATCGGGGTCGAGGTCATAGAGTCCGGAGACGGAAGGCTGGTCGTCTTTATCTCCTCTTTCGCGGTGTAATCGTTCAAGCTCCTCATACTTTTCTTTGTTGATTTTTTCGAATACACGGGCGAAGAGCGGGAGTTTTTCCTGCAGAGTTTTCGGGAGGCTGACGAGCCGCGAGCCGAAGCGCGCGAGCGACCACTTCGCCATTTCGGAACCTCTATGCGGCACGGCCATGAAAACGACACGGTTGACGAACGGCAGCGGCGGGAGGACGGCGAACGTCTCGACCGCGTCCATTTCTTCTTCCGAGAGAGACGCCGTGATCTCGTCCCATGTCCGCTGCGTTACCGTTTCGACCATGTAGTGCGGATCGTCCTGCAGCAGCGTGCGGGAGACCAGGCCGCCCATGCTGTGCCCGATCAGGACCATCTTATCGAAATTCTCGCGCGCTTCCTGGGTGGTCCCGAGTTCTTCCCGTGCGGCCAGCAGGATCCGGCGCAGATTGCCGGCGGTCGCCAGGATCGGCATGCCGCTGGAGAAGGAGTAGAACCAGAACTGGTAGCGTTTCCGTATGACCGGGTCGTTTTTCAGTGAATTGATCATCTGCACCCATGTGTCGGGGCTGGACATCAGCCCGTGGATGAAGAGCACCGGGATCTTGCCCGGATGGTACGGTTCGATCAGGAACAGCCCGGAGTTGTCCTCCTGCCGGTCGGATTCCAGCATGACGGAGATCAGGTTGCGGTCGGGCAGGCTGTCCAGGAAGCATGCGAGCGGGGTGGAGAAGTCAAGCGCAAGCGGGACATCGTCTTCCGCCAGGAAGGCGAGCTCCGAGGGGGCTGTTTCCTCCAGGGAAGTGTCCAGATAGTCCAGCCTCACTTCCATCTCGTTCGAGTCGTTTTCCTTGAGTTCCACGATCAGCGTCACCGGGATCGTCAGGCCCCTCGGACTTTTCAGAATCTTGTGCGTCTCCTGCGGCGCGAGATACCCGACCAGCGGGATGCCGACGCCGGGCTGGCGGTTCTTCTGCATCAGCGCCTTGACGGAGTAATCGGAGCAGAGGGAGAAGTCCTCGATCGTGTCGTCGGGGACGGACAGGTGATAGAACGGCTTCTCGAAGAAATAGCGCCGGTCCTCCAGGTCAAGCAGGCTGAAGGCGTTGTTCGCAAGCAGCTTGTGCGCCTTCAGATAGCTGAAGATGCCGCGGCAGGCGTCGTTGTAGATCTGCATCATGCGGAAGGAGGCGAAATCGTTGACCGGAGCATCGTCGTCCGTCGGCCAGGAGGCAAACGCCGCTTTCGTGTAGTAGAGCGCGGAAAGATGGCCGCGGATGGCGAATTCCATGTCGCCCGAATCCAGCGCGGCCCAGCGGCAGAGGTCGGCCGCGATCCGCAGGAATTTCGGATCGTCGGAGATCGCATAATACTCGTTGAGCTTGTGCAGGGCCGCCACGGGGTCCTTTTCGTAGTCGATCTGCTCCATGTTGCCGCGCAGGAAGTTTTCGGATTCGAAGGACAGCCCCTCGCGGGAGAAGGATTCGTCCTGGTAGTATTGCTCCATCTCCGACGCCGACGCGGGCGAGATCGTCACCTCGCGGCTTTGCATAAAAGAACATGAAGTCAGCAGCAGCCATGCCGCCGTGATTGCCGGCAATGCGAATTGTTTCATGCGGAAACGAACGGGACGGTCACCGTGTCCGAAACTCTTTTTCATGTACGTATCTCCTCAAAGTTAAGTTTGTTTTCGTTCCTGGATACCGCGGTGGGAAGGGCAGGGGGGAATGCGGCGAGTGATCAGTGTTCGCGCAGCCAGCGCGCCTCCGATTCTCCGCCGTAATGCGCGGATGGCGCGTTCTTGCCGCAGCAAAGCCCAGGCACGAGCGAACGTGCCCGGATCGAGCCGAAACTTTCTCCTTCGCGACGGACGACCATGTCTTTCTCAAAGAGCAGCTGGACCGCCAAACCGTTCAGGAGCACGCGGATGTCTCCGCTCGTCAGGTCCACCGCGCCCGGCAGCATCGGCAGAAGTCCGGTCGTGCAGTTGCGGGAGAGGGTGTTGTAGAACTGCGGGTTCCGCTGGAGCACCGCCGCCCGTTCGAAGATCGAAAGGACCGTGTCGTGCAGATCCTGTCGATCCATATTCAGCCGGTAGACGTAGAGCGTTTCTCCGCGGTGGTCGACACGCAGCCCGTAGAAATCGTCCGGCGTTCCGGCGAGCATGGCAAGCCCGTAGCGCCGGTAAAGTCCGTCGATGCCGTTCTGGTCCGCGCCCTCCGGCAGACGGGTTTCCAGCGAGATCACGACCGTTTCGCCGTCCGCGAAGTTCATCCCGAGCATGGAATGGGCGATGCCCTCCTGATTGTCCCAATGCGAAAAAACAGCGTCGATGGAGGAGATTTTCTCCGGGTCGACGGTCATGGTACGGTACTGGACGTCGAAATCGGTTTCGGAGCGATAAACGAAATCGCGCACATTGAGAAGCTCGTATCTTCCATCGTCAAGTCTGTTCACCTCCAGCGTATGTCGCCAGGGAGTCTGCCAAAGGGTATGGCGGAACCGTTCTTCCGGAGTGATGAGGCAGAACACCGCGGTGATCAGAAACTCGATCAGCGCCGTCGCCAGCAGCGCCCAGCGGAAAAACAGGGCAACAGCCAGCGATGCAAGCAACGCGATGAACCCGAACCATGCAAAGAAGACCGGCATGTCGAAGGCATGGAAAAGTGCTCCGGCGCACCATGGCACACCGAGCGCCAAACCCACAAACGATACCCAATACAACGATTTCCTGAGCGCTCTGAACCGGGCGCGGAGACGCAGGACGGACGCGATCCGTATCAACTGGTTTTTCATTTTATTCCGACGACTGGCCCTTATTTAAAGATTTAGAAACTTAATATCCGATCATGCTAATTTACACCGAAAAGGACAAAATGCAAGAGCATAAATGTCGGGATTATCTTTTTTCATAGATTATGCCTGTTCTTTATGTGCTGTTTCAACAACTTGTCCGTCTTTTGGATGTTTAATAATGCGTCTATGATGCCTGTTACGATCATAATGATGCCGGCGATCATAACTCCGATCAGCCAGAAAGACTTGTTGTAATAATCGCAATATACCCCGGATATCAGCCTCGGAAACCAGAAAGAACGTTTGGTTTTATCGGTTTCGACCGTCCATTCCAACCCGCCCCAATAACATTTCGCCTGATAGGAAAGGGACTTTCCTGTATCATCCTCGAACTCAAAAGAAAACGAATGGTCATCCGATCCGTTTTTCCAAGTCCCCTCCGTATTTATGAAGCCATCACCGGGATGAGTCCAGACTGTCTGGCATGTGCAATGATTTGTGACGACAAGGAATGCCCTCCCATCGCCGCAAAGGCAGTCCGCAAGCCAGATCCGCGCATTGTAAACGCCTTCGGGATTTTCGCGCGGGATCCACCTCGGCAGAATCATGAATGCGGCGAGCAGAACGATCGCCAAAAATCCGGTGAGACAACAGATGATGTCCGTTGCTTTCGGCTTCATTTCCCGGCGCCGATACTCTCGCGGCGTCAGGCGTTTCGTTTCTCCGGGCTTGCGCACTTGGTTCATTCTTGCGAGGATTGTCCGGCAAATATGGAAATCGGAAGCGTTTCGGCCGATGTCGATGAAGAGGCCGTAGCGCGTGAGCTTGCATTTGAACTTGATCCTGCGTTTTTTGTCCTGCCCGGGTTCCGCCATGGTCAGTTCGCTTTCGGTTCATCCGTGCTCGTTTTTCCGGCTTCCCGGACTGGACTCTCCATGGCGAGCGCGTGCTTGGGACACCGTTCGATGCAGCGGCGGCAGTGCATGCAGTCTGGGTCGCGGAAGAGGCCGTCCTTTGCGGCTTCGGGCGGGAAGAACCCGAACGGGCAGGCTTTCGCGCAGAGTCCGCACTTCACGCACGAGTCGGCGACGCGGATGCCGCTCCGGCACGGGCGGATCGTCTTGTAGATCTTTCCCATCGGGCAGATCGAACACCAGAAGTACCGGTTGAAGACCAGCCAGCCGATGAGGCCGACCGTCGTCGTGATCGCGATCATGATGTAGAATAGCATTCCCCAGGCGCGGATCGAATTCGGACGGAGCCAGAACGCCAGTCCGAGGAGCATCACGACCATGACGATGATGGATGTCCTGCGCGCCAGGAGTCCGGCGGGGAGCTTCCGCCCTGTGTCGGGCAGGAACGAGTAGAACGCGCCGCGCGGGCAGAACGTGCCGCATCCGTGCCGTCCGCCGTGTCGCAGCGCGCCGTAGATACCCACCGCCACGTTGAGAAACATGCAGTATGCGAGGAGGGGGTAGCGCCAGCCCAGCGCCAGAATAATCGCAAACATCAGCGCCGCGACGGCGCGTTTCACGGGGAACGGTTTCTTTTTCACCATGTTCATTTCGCCTCAAAAACAAAGTGCCTGCTGTTTTGTCGCTTGAATATACACCCGCATGCGCGCGAAATCAAGCCCGGAACCGGAGAAAAACGAAAACAAATGATTGTAAATTGATGCTGGTGACGTGCTGATTGTTTGTCCGGACCGGTCCAGTCACGCCGGACAGAAGCCGTCTTTTTGTGCGCATCGCTTCCCGTTTCCGCCTTTCTTGCTCAAAAAACTGGTAAATCCTTTCCGTTTCCGCTTGATTTTTGAGACAAAACGGAGTATATGTATATGTTAATCGAAAAAAACAAGTACATCCATTACCAATAATAACCTCAAAACATGGCGGTTTCCGCCTCATAAGGACCATCAGCATGAATATTCGCTCTTGTTCCCCCCTCCTCGCGATCGCGCTGACTGCGATCGCCGTTTATGCTCAGGCACAGGTTCCGGCTTCAGGACAGCAGTCCGGTCAGAGCCAGACGCAACAGCAGAACCAGGGCCTTGTCCTGAACGACAAGGGTTATTTTGAACGGCAGGGCGTCAACGTCATGGTGTTCAGCAACGCGTTCACCGGCGGATTCAACGACGAGAAGAACGCCGGCATCGAGATCATCCACCACGGCGTGCGCACCGTCCAGGGCGGCGCGGTCAGACTCTCCAAGACCCCCGAGCAGTGGGACCTGGTGCCGCAGTCGACGCGCAGAGTGAACCAGGCGGACAAGTCCATTGAAGTCCAGATGCGCTACAACGACTACAACTTCGCCTCGCGCGTCGTGGTCACGCCGAAGGGAAACGCCGTGGAGATCGCGCTCTATCTGGACGAGCCTCTGCCCGAGTCCGTTGTCGGCAAGGCCGGCTTCAACCTGGAGTTCATCCCGTCCCAGTACTGGGGCAAGACCTACATCGTGGACGGCCGCATCAACCGGTTCCCGCGTTATGCCGTCAGCAAGACCGAGGTCCTGCCGAACGAGGAGAAGCCCCGTCAGTACAAGGGGTTCCGCACCTACGACGACCGCGACACCGGCAAGTTCGTCGATCCGCTGCCGCTCGAATCCGGCAAAACGTTCGTGATCGCGCCCGACGCCCCCGAACGCATGATCAAGATCACGTCGGACTCCACGATGGAGCTGTTCGACGGCCGTATCGTCGCCCAGAACGGCTGGTACACCCTGCGCACGCTGCTGCCCGCCGGAAAGACCGGCAAGGTGATGACGTGGACCGTCGAACCGAACGCCGTTCCCGGCTGGATCCGCGAACCGAACATCGGTTTCTCCCAGATGGGATACGTGCCCGATCAGCCGAAAGTGGCCGTGATCGAGCTTGACAGGAACGACAAGCCGCTCGAGACCGCCGAGCTCTGGAAGATCAACGAGGACGGCACCGAGACGCTGGCCTACAAAGGCAAGGCCAAAGAATGGGGCGACTTCTACAAGTACAACTACGTGCGGTTCGACTTCAGCTCCGTGAAGGAACCCGGCATCTACTACATCAAGTACGGCGACCACAAGGCCGGAAACTTCATCATCAACGATTCCGTCTACAACGCGATCACCGACGCCACCAGCGACGTGTGGCTCCCCATTCACATGAACCACATGACGGTCAACGAAGCGTACCGCATCTGGCACGGCGAGCCCTTCAAGGAAGGCTACATGCAGGCTCCGCCGAGCGACCACTTCGACGGACATTTCCAGGGAAATGAGACCGCGGTGAAGCCCGACGGCACCCCGTACAAGCCCTACGAGCTCATCCCCGGCCTGAACGTGGGCGGATTCTTCGACGCGGGCGACTTCGACATCGAGGTCGGCGCGAATACGAACGTGCTCAACAGCCTGATCATGGCGTGGGAACTCTTCCACAACGACCGCGACGAGACGTTCGTGAGCGAGGAACAGCGCTATGTCGACCTGCACCGTCCGGACGGCAAGCCCGACATCCTGCAGTACATCGAACACAGCGTCCTGAACTTCCTTGCCCAGGCCGAACAGCTCGGACACTTCGCGATGACGCTTTCCAACTCTGTTCTGGATAATTATCACCACCTCGGCGACGCCGCCACCATCACAGACGGCCTCCAGTATGATCCCAGCCTGAAACGGTTCGAGATCTCCGAAGACGGCAAGCGCAGCGGCAATCCCGACGACATGTGGGCGTTCACCAGAGGGGGCGGGCGTGGCGGAACCGACCGCAATGCGGCTACCTTGTTCGCAGCGGCCGCCCGCGTGCTGAAAGGCTACAACGATGAACTGGCCGAACGCTGCATGGTGCAGGCAAAACGCCTCGCGGGTGATGGCACTAATGCCGGTGGCGCCGGTCGCGGCGGTGCCGGTATGGGCGGCTTCGGCGGCGGCATGGGCGGTTTCGGCGGCGGCATGGGCGGTTTCGGCGGCGGCATGGGCGGTTTCGGCGGCGGTGCCGCAGGCGGTCCCGGTGCTGGCTTCGGCGGCGGTGCGGCAGGCGGTCCCGGTGCTGGTGCAGGCTTTGGCGCTGGCGGTCAGCGTCCTGCCGGCGGCATGGGCGGTTTCGGTGCCGGCGGTCAGCGTGCCGCAGGCGGCAGAGGCGCCGGTATGGGCATGGGCGGCGGCTTCGGCGGCGGACGCGGCGGTATGGCTGGCGGCGCGATGGCCGGCGCGGCCCGCAGCGGCCAGCTCCAGCAGACCATCGACCGTCTGAAGACCGAGACCCCGCGCGAACAGGCTCTGAAGCAGATCGAAGCGAAGGACAAAGCGGCCTACGCAAAGATCCAGCAGGATATCAACGATGCGACCGCGAAGATCCATGCGCTCGCGAAAGAGGCCGGAGTCAATCTCGCCTATACGGCCGAACAGCAGAAGTCCGATCTGCTTGAGTTCCTGGAGATCGAGGCCGACGCCATCGCGAAGCTCCTCGAAGTCGACAAGACCGACTCCGCTTCCGCAGTGCGCGACTTCAACCGTCTCGTGCGGAAGTACAAACTGACGGCGCTCGTGCCCGGCAGCAGCAACAGCGCGACGAGCGGCGGCATGGGCATCGGCGGCCCCGGCTTCAGCGTCGGCAACAACTTCAACCTCCAGATGTACCGCACGACTGGCGAGGAATCCTACAGGACGCAGCTCGAACAGGAATTGCTGCAGTCCCTGGGCCGCGGCGCGAACAGCATCCGTCCCGCGCTCGAAGCTCTTCCCTACCTGAGCGACGACTTCAAGAAGAAACTTGTTCCCTACGTTGAGGACTACAAGGAATATCTGGACAGCTACGAAGACCTGAACCCGTACGGCGTGCCCATCCCCGAAGGCAACTGGGCCGGCAGCGGCTCCGTCACAGAAATGGGCCTCACGGCAAGCCTTGCCAACCTCTACTTCCCGGAGATCATCGACAAGAGCTACGCCTACAAGGCCGCGGCGTTCCTGTTCGGCTGCCATCCGTACCACAACTACTCGCTTGTGGCCGCAGTCGGCGCCGCGCGTCCGAAAGCGATGTTCTACGGCAACAACCGCGCCGATCTCTCGTTCATCCCCGGCAACGTGGCGCCCGGCCTGCTGTTCCGCAGACCCGACCACTTCGAGAACGTCGACGACTGGCCGTTCTTCTGGGGTGAAAACGAAGGCACGGTCGCGGGCAACAGCAACTACCTGCTGTTCAGCGAAGCCTTCAAGAAAATGGTGAAGACGAAATAACCGCGTCTCCATCGCATCTGCAAAAGATCGCCCCCGGACTCACTCGAGTTCCGGGGGCTTTTTGTGCTGGTGTGCTGAAACCTTTAAGCCGTCTTCACCTTCCGATGCTGAGATGCCTGAATGTGATGCTTTGTTTTATGGTTTGTCCTGTACAAACTATGGTGTTGTTTTCTCGTGTCCGGCACTGCCTGCCGTGTGCCTGAAAGGGGCCGGACTTCGGTGTAAAACGGAGCAGATTCGACAGTTTTAGGCAACAAAAAGGCGTTCCCCGAAATGCCGCATCTCCGAGGTCAGGCTGTATAGAAACAGCCCGGGAGACACGGCGGCGGGGAACGCCGATCAAGCAACGCGAAATGGCGGTTACTTGTTTTCCTCGTAGAACTTGTTGATGCGCTCGGCGACGTCGAGGTACTTGATATCGACGGCGTAGATCTGCTTGAAGCAGTCGAGAGCTTCTTTCTTCTTGCCCATAAGGTCGAAGGTGCAGCCCAGGTGATACAGGGTGAACATCTTGTCGGCGTTCATGGTGGGCATGTCCTCGAGGGCGCGGTTGAACTGTTCGATGGCCATGTCGAACTGGTTCTTGGCGGCGAAGCAGCGACCGAGATAGACGATGGCGATCAGGCGGTGCTGCGGGTTGCGCTGGGCGATCTGGAACTGTTCCAGAGCGTCGTCGACCGCGCCGCCTTCCCAGAGGAGTTCGGCGTATTCGAAGCGGATCTGCAGGTCGTTCGGGTACTTTTGGATGCGGTCATGGAAGCGTTCCATGCGGTAGTCGTAGTTCGCCTTGATCTCGGCGTCGATCTCTTCCTGCGGACGGCCTTCGGCCTTCATCTGTTCGACTTTGCGCTTGGAGATGGCGGTGTTGGCCTTTTCGATGGCCTTGTCGATGGCCGGGTCGAGCGTACCCATCTTGTTGACGATCCAGTTGTACGCCTCGATCGCCTTTTCGTATTCCCCGGCGCGGAGGTAGAGTTCGGCGAGGCGGCGGCGGGTGTCGATGGATTCGTTGCCTTCGGCGATTTCCTTGGAGTATTTTTCGATCATCTCGCGGATATCGTCCTCGGCGCGGATGATGCGGTCGCCCTGGTCCGTATTGCTCTTGTTGAGGTTCTTCTTGAAGTCGGACTCTCCGCCCTGGCCCCACTTGCCCTTTTCCATGGAGGCGAGTGCGGCGGCTTCACGCAGGAGCGCGAGCTTTTCGAGGTCGCCGGGATACTTGTCGGCGAGCTTCTGGCAGATGGTGAGGTACTTGATGCCCTGTCCGTCGGCCTTGTAGTATTCGCCGAGCTTGACGATGTTGGCTTCGTTCTTGTCGTCCTTTTCGACGAGGATCTCGTACGCTTCGACGGCGATGAACATGGCGTTGAGCTTCTTGGCGGATTCCGCGAGAAGGGTGAGCGCGGCGGGGTTGAACAGGTTGTACGCGAGGGCGTCTTCCGCCTGATCCATGGCCTCTTTCGGCTTCTTGGCCTTCAGCATGTTGCCCTTCGTGATGGGGCCGAGCGCCTTGGCGATGGACAGCGCTTTCGCGACGGGACTCATCTTCTCGTAGTAGTCGCGTTCGCACTTGCGGAGTTTTTCGCGTGCATCGAGGAATCCGGGGTCGAACTGCACGATTTCCTTGAAAAGCGTGATCGCATACTGCAGATTGTTCTGGTTCATGACCTGCAGCGCCTTGGTGTAGGCGGACTTGGTTCCGGAAGGAACGTCTTTCAAGGTCTTTTTGACGATGTCCATAAGTAAGAAACCTCCTCATGGGGTTGAAAAATGCATTTTCGCGGTGTATAATATAAATATAACACTACTACCGAAATGCGGGAAAATCAAGTCCCGCACACCTCTTTTTTTCAATTTTTTGGAGAATTCCGCCTTGTTTGAGCATGAGAACGACACGATCGCGGCAATCTGCACCGGCACCGGCGGCGCGGTCGGCATCATCCGTATCTCCGGGCCGCGCGCGCTCGATGTGGTCCGCACGGTCTGGCGCGGCAGACGCATGCCCGGACCGGACCATCCGCGCGTGATGCTGTACGGTCATATTGTGTCGGATGCGGGGGCAGGGGAGGGGGAGCCTTCGCTTGCGGTCTTCATGCCCGGTCCGCACAGCTTTACGGGCGAGGACGTGGCGGAGATCCATTGTCATGGCGGCAGTTTCGCCGCGCGGCGAGCGTTGCGGCGGGTGCTTCAGGCGGGCGCCCGGCTCGCGCAGAACGGCGAATTCACGCGGCGGGCGTTCCTCAACGGCAAACTCGACCTGACGCAGGCCGAAGGCGTTCTGGACTTGATCAACGCGGGCAACGAACGCGCCGGACTTCTCGCCGAACGTCAGCTCAACGGCGCGGTCGGTTCGCTGGTGCGCGAAATCCGCGCGGAAGTCGTCCATCTGCTCTCTGAATGTGAATCCCGCCTCGATTTTTCGGAGGAGGATCTCGACTGGATGCCGCCGGAAGTCCTGTGCGAAAAGATACATGCTTTGCGTGAACAGTCGGCAAATCTCGCACTCACGGCCCGCACCGGGGCGCTCATCCGCGACGGCGTTTCTCTGGTCATCGCGGGACCGCCGAACGCCGGAAAATCCAGTCTGCTCAACCGGATGCTCGGCTACGACCGCGCGATCGTCACGCCCATCCCCGGCACCACGCGCGACACGCTGGAGGAATCCGTCTCCGTCGGCGGGATTTCGTTCCGTGTGACCGATACCGCCGGACTGCGCGAGGCGGGAGAGGCCGATCCGGTTGAAGCGATGGGCATGGAGCGCTCGCAGCAGTCTCTTGGTACTGCCGATATCGTGTTGTGGCTGCTGGACGCCTCCGCTCCGGGGGAATCTTTCCCCGCTCAATTTGAAACTATGAACCGTGCGAAATCTGCCGTTCGCGGCAAGTTCATCCCATGCTGGAACAAAATGGACGGCGCGGCAGTGTCCGCGGACGAACTTGACAGAGAGTATCTTGAGGGAAAAATAAAAAAGGACAATTCTGCTGAGAAACAGCCGGTTTTCGAGCATATCTCCGCCCGGACCGGCGACGGCCTTGATAAGCTTTTCTGCCGTCTGGAAGAAACCGCATGGGACGGCCTGCCGTCATCCGCGCAGTCCGGCGACGCCGTCGTCTCCGAGCGTCACGCCGCGCTGCTCGAACAGGCCGCGAATCACCTCGACGCCGCTTGCGAATGCGTGCAGGCGGAATCGTGGGAGCTGGCGGGGAGTTCGCTCCGCACCGCCGCCGAGCTGATCGGCTGCATCACGGGCGAGACCGCCACGCCGGATATCCTGGACGAGATTTTCTCCCGTTTCTGCATCGGGAAGTAATCGTTCGCGAAAAGCCGAACAGACCAAAAGCCCCCGTAACCTCATTCGGCTGCGGGGGCTGAATCGTACTTGATTTTGGATTTTGTTCAGGCGCGGAAAGCGTTGATGGTGTCGCGGAGCTTCAGCGCTTCGCGGCGGGCAGCCTCGGCGAAATCCTCGCCGTTCGAGGCGAAGATGATGCCGCGCGAGGAGTTGATGACGAGTCCGGTCTTGTCCGCGGTCAGGCCGTTGCGGAGCACGCCCTCCAGGTCGCCGCCCTGCGCGCCGATGCCCGGCACGAGCAGCGCCACGGAGTCGCCGACGCGCTTGCGGATCTCGCCGAGTTCGGCGGGACAGGTCGCCCCGGTCACGAGCAGGACGTTGTGGTTGTAGTTCCATACGGTGGAGATGCGTTCCGCGAGATACTGGTAGAGCAGTTCGCCGTTCTGGAGCACGAGCTCCTGGATTTCCTTCGCGCCGCCGTTCGAGGTGCGGCAGAGGACCACGACGCCCTTGTCTGCGCAGTCCAGGAACGGCTTGATCGCGTCCATGCCCATGTACGGGTTCACGGTCACGGCGTCCGCCTGATAGCGCTCGAACGCCTCGGAGACGTACATGCGCGTGGTGTTGCCGATGTCCGCGCGCTTGGCGTCCAGGATGACCGGCACGGTCGGCGCGACCTCATGGATGTAGCGGATGGTTTCGGCGAGCTGGTCGTCGGCGTCCTGCGCGGCGTAGCACGCGGCCTGCGGCTTGTATGCGCAGACCAGATCCTTCGTGGCATCGATGATCGCCTTGTTGAACGTGAACACGGGCTTTTCGAGGCCCTTGACGCAGGCGGGGAGTTTGGCGGGGTCCGGGTCGAGCCCGACGCACACCAGCGAATTGTTTGTGCGCCAGGCGGCGCGGAGTTTGTCGTAGAAGTTCATATTGGTCTCCATATAGGTTATGTTGCCATGAATCGTGTTTAAGCCGGATTGCGCCTCATTTGCTCTTCACCTTCACCACGCGGATCGCGGTGAATTCCTTGCCGGGGAGGTCGAGGTGGAACCGCCCCTTCATGATCCCGCGGTCGTCAATGGTCATGTTCCACGTGTCGATCACCTCCACATGGTAGGACGCGTCCGGGTCGAGCTTGTTGAAGTCGCGGTATTTCGGCCGGTTGCGCCCGAAATAGAAGAGCATGTAATTGGGATTGCTCTCGGCGCAGGCGGCGAGGTCGTCCCATTCCTGCGTGGTGCGGCGGAGTCCGAGACCGGGCGTCTGGTACAGGATCTGCTTCAGGAACTTGAGGCGCGGCGCGCTGTCGCCCCAGAGCTTTCCGCCGTGACTCCACCACAGGACGCCGTCGTGCCCGACGTACGTTTCGCCGTGCGTGGCGTAGCCGCCGCGGACAGCTGCTTCCCAGAAACGACGCACGAGCTCAGGCCCGGCGATGTTGCCCCACATGTACGGGATGTCGCCCTCGTACTGGATTTCGTCGAGCACAACAGGTTTGTTGTATTTGCTGCGGTACTGGTCGGTGAGCTCGGCGCAGACGTAGAAATCCTGCCGCTGGATGCTGCAATGCGTGATCCACGGTTTCGTGTAGTCGTAGAACGGCACGCAGTTGTGGATGCTCCGCAGGTGGTGGTACCAGTCCTTTTTCTGAATGAGCGCGGCGTAATGCTCCCAGTCGTCAGTCGTTTTCTCTTTCATGATGTCGTATTCGTTGGCGAAGCTCCACCAGACGTTCGCATACGCGCTGTAGCGGGCGGCCATGTAGGTCAGGTAGAAGTCGTTCGCCTCGGCGGGCATCCTGCTGAATCCCCATTTGTCGTAGGGGTGGAACAGGATCAGGTCGCATTCGATCCCGAGCTTGCCGAGCGTCTCGACCGCCTCGTCGATACGCGCGAAATACGCCGGATTCGGCCGCGTGTAGTCCCAGTCGTATTCCTTTTCGCTGCCTTCCTTCAGCAGGAACGGGTACAGGTCGGGTTCCTTCTCGTTGAAGACGTAGTGTTTCGGGAAGATGCAGAACCGGATCTTGTTGAAATAGCCCTTGGACAGCGTTTCAATCGTTTGCTTACGGATGGGCTCCGGCTGGTTCAGCCATGCATAGCACGTTGTGCCGACCGGATAGAACGGCGTGCCGTCCTCGTGCGCAAAATGGAACGTTTTTGCCTGATGCACCGGGCCGTGCATGCCGGGTTCTGGTTCTGTCACCTCGAAACTGCCCCGGAGTATCCATTGACCCTCTTCTTCCCCGACCGGGGCGATTGAGAACGTGTTTTTTCCCGTCATCCTCGGCATGAACCGTATGCGCCATTGGTCGCCGTCGCGGAAGCCCTCGGCGATGCTGTCGACCACACAGCCGCGCATGATGGAACCGTCGATTCTTTCCGGGTTGCCGGGAAAGCCGGTGATCTTTACCTCGAACATGCCCCACCGCGGCACGGATGCCGGAGCCTCGACCTGAGCATCGGCGTTGGTTGCCGGCTCTAAGCCGCAAGTCCAATAATGCGGCGCTGACGCGGCTGCATCATTCTGAGGCGCGGCTGCTCCGCCCTGCGCGAACGCCTGTGCGGCGAAGAAGAGTCCGAAAAGCGGGAAAGCGAGGCGTCTGCGTGAGATCATGGTGAAACTGGCTCCTGTCTGGACGGATTGTTTGTGAAAAAGTAGTTTGTTACTATACCCCCGGGCGGTCCCGTTTTCAAGAAACATCCCTCATTTTCCGCAAATTTGCTGACGGGGGGAAGCATTGGAACATAGGTCGTATATGTCGTATATGCCGTATCAAACAGGTGATGGGTATCCGGTACAGCTTGAATTTCGGGAAACCTTTGTCCGCGGACTTGCTTTTCCGGGGAAAGAATGTAAATTATAAGGTACTATTTTTTCATCCCCACGATTGAAAGGCGGCAGACATGCGTAAACGCGAACAAGTCAAGGTACTGATCATCACCGGCGCAGGGTTGAACTGCGAAAAAGAGACGGCGGCGGCTTTCGCCTCCTGCGGCGCGACTGCGGAACAGGTCCATCTGAACGATCTTCTGGCCGGGAAACGCACGCTCGGCGAATTCCATATCCTCGCCCTGATCGGCGGATTCTCGTTCGGCGACCACCTCGGGTCCGGCACGGTCTTCGCGAACAAGCTGAAATTCAAGCTGACCGACGACCTCCGCAAGTTCGTGTCCGACGGCAAGCTCGTGATCGGCATCTGCAACGGATTCCAGACGCTCACACGCCTGGGGCTCGCGCCCGCGCTCGACGGCAAGTACCTCACGCAGCAGGCAGCGCTGACCGAGAACGACAGCGGCGTCTTCCGCGACGACTGGATCACGCTGAAGGCCGACCCGGAGTCCCCGTGTGTCTTCACGCGCGGCATCGACGTGATCCGCATGCCCATCCGCCACGGCGAAGGCAAGTTCGTCGCCGATCCCGACGTGCTCGCGCGCATCGAATCCGGCCACCTCGCCGCGGTCCGCTACTGCGCTGCCGACGGCTCGAAGGCGAAGGGATTCCCGGAGAACCCGAACGGCTCGCTGAACGACATCGCGGGCATCTGCGACGAGAGCGGCCGCATCTTCGGCCTCATGCCGCACCCCGAGGCGTTCCTGTCCCCGTTCAACGCCCCCGACTGGCAGAAACAGAAGCTCGAAGGCAGGCTCCCCGAGTGGGGTGAAGGCCGCGTGATCTTCGAGAACGCCGTGGAGTTCGCGGCTTCCTGCCTCTGATCCGGTAAGAAAGGACGTCCGGCGCAATCCTCCAAGCTTTGTTGCCGCGGTCTCCTGTTGCCTCCGCGCGACGGGAAAAACGGCGCGAAACGGTCATTTTTCGAAAAAAAAGAGGAAAATGATTTGAAGATTTGGAAAATGGGGCTATATTAAATCGTTTATTTTTAGTCAAAAAACGCATACACATACAACCGCAACCCGGAGAAAAGACATGTACGCAGTAATCAAAACCGGCGGCAAACAGCTGAAAGTCCAGGAACAGGACGTCGTTGCCGTCGAACGCATTGAAGGCGAAGTCGGCGCGAAGATCACGTTTGACGAAGTTCTGGCAAAGGGCGAGGGCGCGGACCTCACGGTCGGCACCCCGCTGCTCGACGGTGCCAAAGTCGAAGCCGAGATCGTGGAACAGTTCCGCGGTCCGAAGCTGATCGCATTCAAGATGAAACGCCGCAAAGGCTGCCGCAAACGCAAAGGCCACCGTCAGGAACTCACCCAGGTGAAGATCCTGTCGATCGCGTGAAAGTGACCCAGCCCTTATGAAATATGATTCGAACGGAGCTCTGCTCGAAACCGATATTCCCGAACTCCCGCGACCCCATCGGGGTAAAGTGAGAGACGTTTACGACTTAGGGGATTCCCTTTTATTCGTTGCGACCGACCGCATCAGCGCGTTTGACTGCGTGATGCCGAACGGCATCCCGGACAAGGGCCGCGTCCTGACCGCGATGTCGCTGTTCTGGTTCGATTATATTTCCTGGGCGCAGAATCATCTGCTCTGCTCCGAGGTCAGCGACTTCCCGAAAATGCTCCGGAAGTACGACAAGGACCTCGAAGGGCGTTCGATGATCGTGCGCAAGGTCAAGCCCATCCCGATGGAATGCATCGTGCGCGGCTACCTGACGGGCAGCGCCTGGAAGGAATACAAGCGCTACGGCACCGTCGGCGGCTATGAAGTGCGCGATGACTACCGTCTGTCCGAAAAGCTCGACAAGGCGCTCTTCACTCCCTCGACGAAAGCCGAGGAGGGCCACGATGAAAACGTGACGTTCGAGGAAGCCTGCGAGCTGATCGGCGAAGAGAAGGCGGAGTGCCTCTCCGATTTCTCTCTCCGCATCTACAAGGACGCCGCCCAGCACGCGGAACGTTGCGGGATCATCCTCGCGGACACCAAGTTCGAGTTCGGCGAACTCGACGACGGCGAGATCATCCTGATCGACGAGGTGCTGACGCCGGATTCCAGCCGTTTCTGGCCGAAAGCCGACTATGTGCTCGGCAGCAATCCGCCCAGCCTCGACAAGCAGTTCGTCCGCGACTACCTCGAGTCCCTCGACTGGGACAAGACGCCTCCCGCGCCCGCCCTGCCGCAGGATGTGGTCGAAAAGACCCGCGAGAAGTATCTCGGCGCCCTGAGAGCGCTCAGCGGCCGTTCGTTATAATCACAGCATCGCTGTTCCCGGAGCCGGCGTCCCCGATTGACCCCGGCTCCGTTTTATCTTAACATAGTTTGTCAGTTCGTTTTCTCCGCTCCGGCGGAGGGAAGGGAGTTCATCATGGCACAGGATCAACCGTGCAGCAGTTCAGTCGGGATCGTACAGCCCTCCGACTATTTTTTCGAGGAAGAACTCCCCCTCGACTGCGGACGCAGCCTGAAAGGCGTCGTGATCCGTTACGAGACCTACGGCAAACTCTCCCCCGAGGCGGACAACGCCGTCCTGGTTGAACACGCCCTTTCCGGCGACGCGCACCTGGCGGGCTATCATTCCCCCGAGGACAAGAAGCCCGGCTGGTGGGACGACATGGTCGGTCCCGGCAAGCCGTTCGACACCAACAAGCTCTTCATCGTCTGCTCCAATATCATCGGCGGGTGTTCCGGTTCGACCGGTCCCCGCAGCATCGACCCGGACACCGGACGCCGCTACAACATGGATTTCCCGATCCTCACGGTCGCGGACATGGTGCGCGCGCAGGAACGCCTGATGAATCACCTCGGGATCAAAAAATGGTTCTGCGTGGCGGGCGGCTCCATGGGCGGCATGCTGGCGCTCCAGTGGGGCGTCTCCTACCCGGAGGCAGTGAACGGCACGATCGCCATCGCCACCACGGCGCGCGTGTCCTCTCAGGGCATCTCGTTCAACTGGGTCAGCCGCGAGGCGATCATGAACGACCAGCACTGGCTCGACGGCAACTACGAGGAGCAGCCGCAGCGCGGACTGGCGACGGCGCGCATGCTTGCGCACATCACCTACCTGAGCGACGAATCCATGAACCACAAGTTCGGGCGCGCGCTGCAGGAATCGCCTCAATCCGACTACGATTTCGCGTTCTCGAAGGACTTCCGCATCGAGAGCTACCTGGCGCACCAGGGCTCGAAGTTTGTGGAGCGCTTCGACGCCAATTCCTACCTGTACATCACGCGTGCCATCGATTATTTCGACCTCTCCGACTGCGCCGACGGCAACCTCGCCGGAGCGCTGAAGCCGGTCGAAACGCCGTTCCTCATCGTATCCTTCTCCAGCGACTGGCTCTTCCCCGCCTACCAGTCCAAGGAGCTCGTCCGCGCGCTGCTCGACAACGGCAACGACGTGACCTACTGCAACATCCAGTCGTCGTACGGGCACGACGCCTTCCTGCTGGAGACCGAGGCGCTCGGCTCGCTGATCTCCAGTTACCTGACCAATCTGCCGTGGGAGCCGCCGGAATGAACGTGAAATTCAACAACAACGAAATTCAGCTCCAGCGTTCCGACCTCGCCGCCATCCGCGACATGATCCCGGAGGGCGCGCATATCCTGGACCTCGGCTGCGGCTCCGGGCGGCTTCTGTACGCCCTGAAGACGCTCAAGCACGCCAAAGTCATGGGCGTGGAGAACGACCAGCAGAAGATCCTCGAATGCGCCGCGCGCGGCATCCCGGTGATTCACGCCAGCCTCGACGCAGCACTGACCGATTTCCGCGACGGCTCCTACGACTACGTGATCCTGAGCCGCACGATCCAGTCCGTGCAGCGCCCGGACATCATCCTGAACGAGATGCTCCGCATCGGCAACCGCGGCATCGTGTCCTACATGAATTTCGGCCACATCAACGCCCGCATCCAGATGCTCTTCGGCCACATGCCGGTGAACCGCAACCTGCCGCTGCCGTGGTACAACACGCCGACCATCCGCCCCGGCACGGCATCCGATTTCAAGGACCTGTGCAAGACGCTCAAGATCAAAATCTGCCGCGAGATACCGCTGACGAACGAAGGCGACTATCTGCGCCGTCTCGCCGTTCTCTGGCCCAACCTTTTCGCATCCAACAGCATTTTCGTCATATCCAAGTGAGGACGCCTCTATGAATCCCGCACCCGTCATTTACTGCGTTACGGTCGAAGACACCTCGGACAACCCGGAGGGCGCCGCCGAACTTTTCAACGCGCTCGAACTCGATTTCAGCTCCTGGCGCGACGAGGAGACCAAACACGTCCGCCACACCGTGTACTGCGTCGACGAAGCCTCGGCAGCCGCGTTCTGCGAACGCCTGAAGTCCGAGCTTATCCCCATGTGGCGCGAGTTCGGCGTGGTGCTGGAGGATCCGCGCACGGCCGAGATCAAGAAGGAAGACTGGGCGGAATCCTGGAAGATCCACTTCAAGACCATGGTCATATCCCCGCGCATCGTGGTGCGTCCCTCGTGGGAACAGTACACGCCGGAACCCGGCCAGCATGTGATCGTGCTCGACCCCGGCATGAGCTTCGGCACCGGCCAGCACGCCACCACGAAATCCTGCATCGCGGCCATCGACCGGTTCGCGGCGGAATTCCCCGCCGGGCGGACGCCGTCCTTCCTCGACGCGGGTTGCGGTTCCGGCATCCTCGCCATCGCGGCGCACGCGCTCGGCTGCGCCCCGATCGACGCGTTCGACATCGACCCGGACGTGATCCCCATCGCCCGCGAGAACGCGCAGATCAACGGCGTGCCGGATTCCGAGCTCGCGCTGAGCGTCTCCTCCCTGCTCGACTACAAGCCCGGCAGGACCTACGACATCGTGGCGGCGAACATCCTCTCCTCCGCGCTCATCGAAGGCCGCGAGCACCTCGTTTCTCTGGTCAGGCCCGGCGGGATCCTGATCCTCGCGGGCATCCTCACCACGGAATACCCCACGGTCCGCGACGCCTTCGCCGCCCTCGGCTGCGTCGAACTCGGCAACTCCACGGAACGCGAATGGACCGGCGGAAGTTTCCGCGTGCCCGCGTCCTGATCTCCGCATGATGAACCGGGACAGCGCAGAGGCCGAACGGACGAAACCGGAGCGGGACGGCGTTCCCGTGCCCGGAGAAACATCTTTTATGCCGTCTTCCTCGCGGCGTCGTCTCTCCCTTGTCGTTTTCTTTACAGCGCTCGTCTTCTGCGCGTGGTTTTTCCAGGTCGGAAATGTGAACCAAATCGCGCGCTACGACGCGATCTTCGCTTTCTTCGAGAATACCGGCGAAGACGCGCACACGTTCCGCATCGACCGCTACCTGTACTCCGAGGGGAAGGTGCTGAACACTTCCGACTGGTCGGAATACGGCGGGCATTACTACTCGAACAAATCCCCCGGCACCACCTGGTTCGGCGTGGCGCTGCTTGCGCCGATCTATCCGCTCCAGCGCCATTTCTGCCCGGAGGGCGACGGGATCGCTCCGCACGCGGAAATATTCGACGCCTGGTATCTGAACTTCATGATGGGCGTGCTGCCGACGGCGTTCTCCGTGCTGGCGCTTGTCGGAATCCTGCTGAAACTCGGCGCGAGCGATGCGCGGGCGTATTCCGGCGCGCTGCTGATCGTGCTCGGTACTGCCGTGTTTCCGTTCTCCACCACCCTGATGGCGCACTCCACCGTGGCGGCGTGTTTGGTGTTCAGCCTGTGGTCGTATCTGCGCGGCGGGAAGTTCTCTCTTTTCACGAGCGGGGCGTGGTTCGGCGCGGCGGTCCTGCTCGATTATTCCGCGGGACTGCTCCTGCCGCTGGCGCTGGCCGGCATCGCATGGCGTGACAAAGCCCGCGTCTGGCAGTTCATCGCGGGCGGGATCCCATTCGCCGTGCTCTACTGCTTGTACAACGCGATGTGCTTCGGCGGGCCGTTCTCGTTCGCCGCGCAGTACATCAATCCGGTCTACCGCACCGAGGGCGACGCCGCGGGCGGCCTGCTGGCGCTGCCGAACGCCTGGCTGATCCTGGAGCTTCTCTTCGGGGCGCGGCGCGGCGTGCTGATCTCGTCGCCGTTTTTCTTCTTTGCCATCCCGGGATTCATCTTCCTCTGGAAACAGGGCCGCCTCAAACGCGGCGTGGCGCTGCTGTCCGCATTGTCGTTCGCGGTGCTTCTGCTGATGAACGCGTCGTTCAACGGCTGGCACTCGGGCGCAAGCTTCACGGCGCGCTATATCGTCCCCGTGTTCCCGCTGATCGGGATCCTGGCGGTGATGGCGCCGCTGAAACAGGGCTGGCAGCGAGGCCTGTTCGGGTTGCTTGCGGCGGTCTCCCTGCTGAACATGTTCGCTGTGGCGTCGCTCAGCGTGACGCCGCCGGAAAACGACCCGTCTCCGATCTATATCACCTCGTACCGGCATCTCTTCGACACTATCCCGCCGGTGGTACTGTCATCGCAGATGGGACTTCAGGCTGTGCGCCCGGACGCCGCCGCTCTGCGCGACGCCGCGCGCTTTTCGATTGGAAGCCTCGCCGGGCTGTCCTACGGAATGTCTCGGGCGGTGCTCTTCCTCCTCGGACTTCTGGCGTGGGCGTGGCTGTTTAATTCTTTGTTCGGAAAACATTTCTCTCGACATGACTGGAAACCCGGACTCCTGAAACGGCAAATTGGCCCGTGGGGTGTTCTGTCGTGCGCCGCGGCGGCTGCCGCGTTGCTGCTGCCCGGCGACATCCCGTTCACGTACTGGGGCGAACTTCAGGTACAGGAGGCGGCGCTTGACGCGGTCGAATCGCACACGTTCGCAAATCCGTTCGCCAAATGGGGACTTTCGACGCTGTTCTTCCAGATGCTCTATCTCCTCACGAAAGATATCATCCTGCTCGCGTTCCTGAAGACCGCGCTGTCCCTGACCGCGTGTTTCCTGCTGTTGAACGAGGTCGCGAAGCGCGCCAAACTCTCCGCGCCGCTCCTGTTCCTGTTCGCTGCGGCGTCGCCGTATCTTCTGCTTGCGCACAAATCCCTGCGCGGGGATTCCCTGCTGCTGCCCGCGGGTGCGTTCGCGCTGTTTGCGCTGGTCCGCCTCGCGGAAAAAGACGGCGGATCCCGCCGGAAACGCGTCGAATTCCTGCTCCTTTCGCTCCTGGTCTGGGCGCTTCTCTGGCTCCGGACGCCCGCGGGACAGATCCCGCTGCGCGGCCCGTTCGCCGTGCTTCAGACCACGTTCGGCGGATTCGCCGACGTGTTCCATCCGGAGATTGGCGGCATCGACCGTGACGCGGGCGCGTTTCTTGCGTTCATGGCCGTGGTGTCGGTCGTGTTCATGGGGGCGCTGCTCCTGACCGGGACCGTGCTCGTGTTCGTCCGGCGCGACCGTGCCGGGATCGTTTCCTTCGTGCTGGTCCTGTTCGCCTCGCTCGCGTTCCTCGCGTTCAAAAAGCCGTACCACCCGTTCCATTATCTCTACGCCGCGCCGTTCGCCGCGTACCTGGAAACGATGGGTGTGTCGTGGTTTCTGACGGGACGCCCCGCGCGCACCGCGAAGGTCGTGCTCGGCGTGTACTTCGCGCTGTGCCTCTGCGGATGGCTGGTGTTCCTCGGCGTGATCCATCGTGACGCCGGAAACCGCGCGGAGACGTTCGGCGTGACGCTCTCCGAACGGCAGGCGGGCGCCCGGCAGATCAATTCCGAGCTCAGTCATTACTCGTTTGGACCGATTGAGATTTCCGCGCGCAACGATGCCGAACGCCGCATGTTCGACCCTGTCGGCTGGCTCGCCGTGCTCGACCGTATCCGCGCCCCGTTTATCCAGTGGCCGAACGCCGATCCGCCGCCCGGATTCTTCATCGCCTACCGCGATGGCACGCGTGCGCCGACCGGATATCTGCGGATCATGAGCAGGTTCAGGGACGACGGGACGATGCTCAACAAGCTGCCGAAAGTGCCAGCCGGCGCGACGCCCGCCGACTGACGTATCGGCTGAAACTCCGTCCGTACCGAAAAAAGTGCGCTCTTTTTTTCGAAAACACTTGAAAATTAGGCGGCGGGATGTAAATTAAGAGAAACGCGGACGCGCGCGACTCCGGTTCAGCCCGGTTTCCGCCGCTTCCGTACGCAAATCCGTTCAACTTCTACTTTGTTTTTTTGGAGGCATCTTATGCATTTGGGACCCATGGAAATCGCGCTGATCATCGTCGTACTGGTTCTGCTTTTCGGCGCCAAGAAGATCCCGGAACTTGCACGTTCCCTCGGCCGCGCCTCCCAGGAATACAAGAAGGCCAAGGAAGATTTCCTCAAAGAGGTGAATCAGCCCGCCGAGGACGTGAAGGATGCTGTCGAATCCGACAAGTCCGCCCCGGCGGTCGCCGCCTCTGAAAAGGACGGCAAAGACTCCGGTTCCGCGCAGTCCTGACGCGCCCCGCCGCGTCCCTATTCATGCGGGAAGGAAGCCGGAACGATGGCCGAACCCGAAGGACCCGAAGTCCAAAGCGGCGTCATGGAGCACATCGACGCGCTGCGCATGATGCTCCTGAAGATCGTCGTGACGTATGTCATACTGTGCATCCCGAGCTGGTTCATCGCCACGCCGCTCCTCGACTATCTGCTGAAACACGCAGTGCCCGGCGGCTTCACCATCCACTATTTCACGCTGCTGGAACCGTTCTTCGCCATGATCAAGCTCACGCTGACCCTGGCGGCGATGATCTCCCTGCCGCTCACGCTGTACTATGTCTGGCAGTTTGTCGCGCCAGCTCTGCTCGACAGCGAGAAGAAGTTCATCCGGCCGCTCCTGGCGTCGTCGTTCCTGCTCGCCTGCGCGGGCGCGGCGGCGGCGTACTTCTTCCTGATGCCGTGCGTGATCGCGTTCTCGCAGTCGTTCTCCGGGCCGAACATGGACGCCGTGATCGGGCTGGAAAGCTTTATCTCAATGCTGCTGATCCTGGTCATCGCGGGCGCGTTGCTCTTCCAGTTCCCCGTGATCCTTTTCACGCTCCTCACGCTCGGCGTCATCAGCGTGGACTCCATGCGCAAACGCCGTCCCGCCGTGATCATCGGCATCCTGGTCCTGGCGGGATTCCTGACCCCGCCCGACGTGGTGAGCCAGATCGCGCTCGCGCTTCCCGCCTGGCTCTTTTACGAGCTCAGCATCCTGATTTTCTCGCATTACAAACGCAAAGAACACACCGAAGAAAACAACGAGGTACGCCCATGAAGCAGAAACACCTGAAATCCATCCGTATCGCCGTCGCTGCCGTCATGTTCGTTCTGTTTTTCGGCGTGGGGATCGGCATCTTCCAGCTGAACGCCGTCCTCGTGACGCAGTTCGGGCCGGGGCTTTTGAGCCTGACGTCCGTTTTCTTTGTCGATACGCTCGCCGCCGTCGTCCTGATCGCGGCCGTCACGCTCCTTTTCGGTCGCATCTACTGCTCGGTCCTGTGCCCGCTCGGCATCCTTCAGGACGGCATCGCGTTCCTGGCGCAGCGGCTGAAGGGGAAAGCGCACCGCCGCTACCGTTTCCTCGACACGCGCCCGGTGAAATACGGCGTGTTCCTGTTCGTGCTGATTCTGGGCGCGGCGGGCGTGATGCTGCCGCTGATCGCCCTGCTGCCGTCGTCCAACTTCTTCACTATCACCTCGAACGTGTTCCTGAAGGTTTTCAACTTGATCCTGGAGCTTTTGGCACGTGCGGCGCAGGGTGTGGCGGAGAATGCTTTTCTGGCGCATTTCAAGGTGTCCAATGGCCCCGGCGCTCCGGGCTGGTACGAGTCCGTGAACCCGCCCGCCGCCGCGTTCTGCTTCTCGCTCGGCATGTTCCTCGTCGTGGTGGCGCTGGCGGCGTGGCGCGGCAGGATATACTGCAATACGCTGTGCCCGGTCGGCGCGGTGCTGTCCCTGATCGGACAAAAACCGTTGTACCGGATCACACTGTCGCAGGATATGTGCGTGTGCTGCGGACTGTGCGAGGCAGAGTGCAAGGGCGGCGCGATTGATTCCAAAAAGAAGAGCGTGCTCACCGAAAACTGCGTGATGTGCTTCAACTGCATTCCGGCGTGCAAACGCGGAGGCGTGAAGCTGGAATTCCGCCCGAAAGACGTGCCGAAGTTCAGTTTGTCCCGGCGGCATTTCCTCGGCGCGGCGGGCGGAGTCGTTGCCGGAGCGGGCATCGCCGTGATCGCCCGCAAGCTCGAAAAAGCGTTGCCGCCTCAGTCGTGCCACGCCCCCGCCATGCCGCCCGGAGCGGGCAACAGCAAACGGTTCCACGAAAAATGCGTGGGCTGCGGCATCTGCATCCGCGAATGCGAGGGGCGCGTGCTCGCGCCGTCCATCGGGCAGTACGGCCTGAAAGGATTCATGCAGCCCGTGATGGATTATTCGCGCGGAGCGTGCGTCTACACGTGCAATCACTGCTCGAACGTGTGTCCGGCGGGCGCGCTCCTGCCGCTCACGCTTGAGGTCAAGCAGACTACGCGCGTCGGGCTGGCGTCCGTGGATGCGAAAACGTGTGTGGGGTGCGGTATCTGCGCCTCGAAATGCCCCGCGCACGCGATCACGGTGGTCCGTCAGGACGGAAAAAACCTGGCGTCCGTGAGCCCGGACTACTGCATCGGCTGCGGCGTGTGCGAGGATGTCTGCCCGCTGCCGGATGCTCCTGCCATTAAGGTGTCTGGCGTCTCCGAACAGATCCGCGTATTGCCACCCATTCAACTGGATTGCGCAGAGACTCTTGCACCCGCCGAACAGAACGCCGATGCCGAACAGAACGCTGCCGAAGGAGAACAGAAAGCAGACGGGGAACAGTCTGCCGCCGCTTCGTCCAAGCCGATTGCCGTGCCGGTTCCTGAACTCTGCGTGGGCTGCGGCCTCTGCGCCGAGGAATGCCCCGTTTCCGCGATCACCATGGTCGACGGACTCCCGAACGTGAATGCGGACGCCTGCGTTGGCTGCGGCCTCTGTTCGGAGGCGTGTCCCGCGCCGGACGGTCCCGCGATCGTCGTGCAGGGATAATTGAGCTGATATCTCCCGCGCTTGAGCGAAGCCAAGCGCAACTTCAGTGGAGGACTTGTCCTCCTTTACTGTATTTCCCCAGTACGTCGCGCCACGCCGCGAGCTTCTGTTCGTAGGTGTAACGGGCCGCGGCGGGACTGGTCGAGGGCAGACGCACCGCCGGGACAGGAAGACGCGGGAAGAATTTCCGCAGGCAGTTGAACGACGCAGAGCCGTTGCAGCAGATCAGTTCGATCTTCGGGCAGCGCGCCAGCAAGCCGGGGATGTCGTTCGGTTCCGGCGACCGGATCGCCGTGTCGAGACTCCCCTCGCGCTCGCACTCGCACAATACGTCCCACAACGCCACGCCCGCCTCGCGGAGTTTCTTCAATCGTTCCTCGTATGGTGCATCATACGGAAAAACGAAAAGCGTCCCCGTGATGCGCCAGAAGACGTTGTGCGGGAACGCATAGTATTGCTGCCGGCGGAGCGATTCGCCGCCGGGCATGGAGCCGAGGATCAGGACGCGCGCGTCGGGCGATTCGCTCGGCGGGAAGGAACGGCAGAGGTCGGGCACGGGGGAGCCTGATTCGACTTTCGTTTTCAGCCGTCAGCGTCTGCGTCCGAAGATCCGGAGCAGATAGAGGAAGAGGTTGATGAAGTCGAGGTAGAGGCTCAGCGCGAAGACGATTGCCACCTTGCGCATGGCGTCCGACTGCGCCTCTTCTCCGTTCGCCTCGCCGATCATGCGTACCTTCTGCGTGTCCCAGGCGGTGAGCCCGACGAAGACCGCGACGCCTGCGTAGCTTATGATGTAGTCGAGCATCTGGCTGTGCAGGAAGAAGTTCACGAGCGAGGCTATGATGATGCCGATCAGCCCCATGAAACAGTAGGAGCCGACCGTGTCGAGCTTCATCCCGGTCATGTAGCCGAACGTGCTTGTGGCGGCGAACATAAGCGCACAGGACCCGAACGCCAGGAAGATGCTCGTCTGCGTGTAGACGAGGAAGATCGGGCTGAGCGTGAGGCCGTTCATGGCGGAGTATGCGATGAAGAGCGCGCCCGCGACCGGGGCCGACATTTTGCGGATGGCCGCCGAGAGGACGATGACGAGTACGAGTTCGACGATCATCAGAGGCAGGGCGAGCGCCATGGCCTTTTTGAACGCCGTTTCGCCGAGTTGCGTGATGCCCCAGGCGACGAGCGTGGTGATCATGAGGCCGCAGAACATCCAGTTGTAGACGCGGTTGACGAAGACGCGCGCGCCGGCCTCCTGATCCATCGGCAGGTCATTGTCGCGTTCGATGGTGCGGTAGTCGCCGTAGCTGGTCTTCTGGTATCCATTTCTTTCGTTTTGATTCATAGTAGTATTTCCTTTCTGTAAAACTGTATCATTAGACAGTCTGTATCTGTTTTTGTTCCGTGCCGGAGCGTAAGCCCGGTACTACTGCAGTGGAGGCGTCGCCTCCTTACATGATCTTGAAGCGCGGGAGATCCTGAATGTCGATCAGGCCGACCACCTTGCGGGCGTCGTCGACCACGATGATGTCGTCGATGTGGCGGCGTTCGAGGATGCGCAGGGCCTCGATGGCGAGGGCGTCCTGCCTGACGCATTCCGGCTGCGGAGTCATGACCTCGCGGACCTTCCGCGTGAGGATGGAGAGGTCGCTGTCGATGCGGCGTCGGAAATCGCCGTCTGTGAAGATGCCGAGCAGCGTGCCGTCCGTGTCCGCCACGATCGCGCAGCCGCAGCGTGCCGAAGTCATGCGCAGGAGCGCGGACTTCACGTCGTCGTCCGGGGAAACGATCGCGACGTGTTCGCCGGTGCGCATCAGGTCGCCGATGCGGAGCGTCACGGCGCGTCCGATGGCGCCGCCGGGATGCCGCATGCCGTAGTCTTCCTTCGTGAAATTGCGCGCTTCCAGCAACACCATCGCGAGGGCGTCGCCGACGGCGAGCTGGGTGGTGGACGTGGTGGTCGGGGCGAGATTGAACGGGCAGGCTTCGCGTTCGACGTGGGAGGTGACCACGATGTCGGAGAGCTGGGCGAGCGAGGAATCCGGCATGCCGGTGATGCACGCCACGGGGACGCCGAGGCGTTTGGCGGGCACGATGATGCGTGTGAGCTCGTTCGTCTCGCCGCTGTAGCTCAGCGCGAGCATGATGTCGCCGTCCTGGAGCACGCCCAGGTCACCGTGCATGGCCTCCACAGGGTGCATGAAGATGGACGGCGAACCGGTGCTGGACAGCGTGGCGGCGATCTTCCGTCCCACGTGTCCGCTCTTGCCGACGCCTGTCACCACGATCTTGCCGTTGCGGTCCAGCGTGTCCATGCAGGCGGAAACGAGCTTGACGAACCCGTCGCCGAGCTGGTCGCGCACCGCGGCGAGTCCTTCGATTTCGATGTCGAACACCTGCCGCGCTTTTCCGATCACGGCTTTCGCGTCCATTTCCATAGTCGTTTTCCCTGGTTAACCGTTTGCGAACATCTCTCCATCCGATCAAAAAAATAGAGATGTTCTTGCGTTTTTATCATCTTTTCAATATACATGGCGAACGGAAAAACGCAAGCGGACTTTGCTTTTTTTTATGAAGATTTCCCGCGCGCGTTGTGCCCGCGAGGCAAAAAAAAGACTGCCGGAGCTGAGATCCGGCAGCCTGAAACGTAATGATTTATGTCAGACTGAATGTGTTCACTCCACAGGGGTGATCCTGTAGAGGCCCGAGGCGTGGCACTTCAGCACCTTGGAGAAGGAATCGTCGAAGGTTCCGAGGTCCTTCTGCTCCCAGAGGTCGCGGACGCGGGCGCGCCTGCCGATGCCGATGTCGGAGAAGTTCACGGTGACTTCGCCCTCTTCCTTCGCTTCCGCGCCGAACGCTTCGTCGGTGAGGACGAGGAATTCGACCGTGCCGCCCCGGTTCTCCGCGTCGTCGGCGAGGACGCCGCGCGCGGTGACGGTGTTGTAGCCTTCGGGGCGGTCATAGATGATCACGGAGACGGCGTGCGTGCCGATGCCGTCGATGCGGCGTCCGTCGGAGGTCAGGCCGACGCGGGTGGAACCCCAGCCCTGCTGGGCGCTCTTCCACTTCAGCTCGGTGAGCTTCTTCGTGCCTGCGGGACCGGAGATGACGGGTTCCAACCAGGCGGCGTGGTCCCAATTGTTGGTGTCGCCGCCGTCTGTGACCGCGAGGGCGAAGGCCTTGGAGCCGCTGATGTCGGCCTTGACCTGGGCTTCGCGTTCGCCGTCGCCGCCGATGCGGATGCTGCGGTATTTCGCCTTCAGGAAGTCGACTTCTCGGCTGCCGGGCGTGGAGGCGTTGAAGAGCGCGACGTACTTGTCCTTGCTGCCGGGGATGTCGGCGGCCCAGACGATGAGGTCGCCCTTGTTCGAGATCTGGCGGTTGTTCGTGCTGTGCTGGTTGACGGCGAGGACTTCCTTGTTCGTGAGGAGCTTCACGGTCCATTCGTCGTTGTCGAACTTGGTCATGTCCGCGCCGAGCATGAGCGGGGAGCGTGCGATGCACCAGAGGGACATGACCGTGACCTGTTCGTCATGCGTGAAGCGGGTGGGACGGCGGAACTCGATGATGCCGAACGGGAGCATGTCGGCGTCGGGATATGCGCCCTCGATGCGGTATGGAGTCCACTTGTCGAGGCGGCCGAACATGCCGTAGAGGGGATCCCAGCGGTCCCAGAAGTCGTCGGAGACGCGCCACATGTTGGCGAAGCGGTTTACGTGCGCGCCTTTCGCGACAGGGGTGTCGCCGGGGGAGAGGCTGAAGACGATCGGGCGGCCGGTCTTGTCGATGGCCTTGCGCATGGCCTCGATCTCGAGCTGCTGGACGCGGTCGTAGGGACGGGAGATGTCGTCGACCTTGATGAAGTCGATGCCCCAGGAGGCGTACAGCTCGAAGACGGAGTCGTAGTATTCCTGCGCGCCGGGCTTGTTCATGTCGACGCCGTACATGTCGGGGTTCCACGCGCAGGTGCTGCGTGTGTTCGCGATGTCCTGGGCGCGGTAGTTCGTGCCCTTGACGGGGGTGTTCTGGCGGACGGCCTGTTTCGGGATGCCGCGCATGAGGTGGATGCCGAACTTGAGGCCCTTGGCGTGGACGTAGTCGGCGAGCGGCTTGAAGCCCTTGCCGTCGACGGAGGACGGGAACTTGTTGGGGGCGGGGAGCAGGCGGCCGAATTCATCCATGGTGAGGACGGCGTCGCGTCTGTAGCCGTGTCCCTGGGAACCGCCTTCGTACCACTGAATATCGACCACGAAGTATTCCCAGCCGGCGTCCTTCAGGTATTTTTCCTGCGCGTCGGCCTGGGCCCGGGCGATCTCGTCGGTGATGGTCGTGCCGAAGCAGTCCCAGCTGTTCCAGCCCATCGGCGGGGACTTGGCCCAGTCGTGGAAATCCGCGGACGCCGCGGCGGCCGTGGCGAAAATCGCGCTTGCGCAAAGAGTCTTCATCATGGTGGTCATAACATGCCTTTCTGTGTTGCTGTAAGTGGTAAAGACTGGTTATACACTCTAATATACACGCTTTTTTGAGAAAGCAAATCGTTTTCCGGAAAAAAAGATATACTTTTTGTGCAAAAAAGCCCCGTCGGCGAACCGACGGAGCTGTAATTAACGTTCTGTAACGGTATATGTGGGGATTAAAGGTGTTCGGCGGCGGCAGCGGCGAGCGGACTGCGTTCGCTCTTCCTCAGCGTGATGTGTCCGTGCAGGTCGATGCCCTTGAGATGCTCGACGAGGTAGGAGAGGCCGTTGCTGGAAGCGTCCAGATAGGGATTGTCGATCTGGGCGGGGTCGCCGGTGAGGATCATCTTCGAGCCCATGCCTGCACGGCTGACGATGGTCTTGACCTCGTGCGGTGTCAGGTTCTGCGCCTCGTCCACAATGATGAACTGGCGCGGGATGCTGCGGCCGCGGATGTAGGTGAGGGCTTCGAGCTCGAGCTGGTGGTTGCGGCGCATGTCGTCGAGGCGGCGGCGGACGGTCTGCTGGTCCTTCTTGCCGCCGTTCTGCAGGAGGAATTCGAGGTTGTCGTAGATGGGCTGCATCCAGACGGAGAGCTTTTCGTCCTTGCCGCCGGGCATGTAGCCGATGTCCTTGCCCATCGGCACGATCGGACGGCTTACAAGGATGCGTTCGTAAAGATTGTTGTTGATGGCCTGCTCGACGGCGGCCGCGAGGGCGAGAAGGGTCTTGCCGCTGCCGGCCTGGCCGACCAGGGAGACGACCTGGATCTCGGGATCGGTGAGCAGGATCAGCGCCATGCGCTGTTCGAGGCTGCGCGGGGTGATGCCGCCGACGTGTTCGCCCGCGCCGTCCGGGAGGACCTCGATGCGGCCGTGGCGGCACCAGCCGACGGTCGTATGGTGTTCGTTCGCCTTGTCCGCGAAGATCACGAATTCGTTCGGGTAGACCGTGAGGGCCTTCGGGATCTCGATGAACCCGTCGCGATGGAACTGCGTCATGAGGTCGGCGTCGGCGGGGAGCGTGAGCACGCCGGGGTAGAGTTCGTCGCTGTTGACCTGCTCGCATTCGAAGTCCTCCACGGGGATGCCGAGCGCGTCGGCCTTCAGGCGCAGGTTCAGGTCCTTGGTGATGAAGATCACGGGCTGTTTTTTCTGTTCCATGAGCATCTTCGCCACGTTCAGGATGCGGTTGTCCGGCACCTTCATGTCCGAGCTGTCCGAGAGGCGTCCTTCGCTGACGATGACGCGGAGGCTGCCGCATTTGTCGGGATCCGGGGAGTTGTTGAGCGGAACGCCTTTCGCGAGCGAGCCTTTCTGACGGAGCGCGTCGATCTGGCGGATCGCCTGACGGGTGTTGCGGCCGAGTTCATCCTGATTGCGTTTGAACTTGTCCAGCTCTTCGATCACGGTCATGGGGATGACGACTTCGTTGTCCTCAAACGAGTTCAGCGCCTGCGCGCTGTGGAGGATGACGTTCGTATCGAGCACGTACGTTTTTTTCATGCGCAGAATCCTTTCTGTTGAACGGGGAAAGATTTTTCTTCAATACTGTTTCCCCGATTTGCGGAAAAGTCAAGCCGTTTTCGTGAAAAAACGCGAAAAATTCGCCGGAAAATGGAGAATAACGGACTGAAAACGGAAAAAGAATGGCCTCTGCGGACATGTTTCCGTTATGATTTGTACGGTATTTTGAGCGCGCGCGGATGCGCCTGTTTTGTTTCAGGCGAAAAGTTCCGCGAATTTCCGGCAGATGCGGCCGGGCGTGACCTCGTTTTCCCCGCGGTCGCAATGCACCTCCGACTGAACGGAGATGAGGCGCGGGCAGGCGGCGAGTTTGGCGAGGATGACGGACCAGTCGACCGAGCCTGAGCCGGGCAGGGCGTGGGCGTCGCGGTAGCCGTCGTTGTCGTGCAGATGCGCGGTCACGACGTGCGGCGCGAGCTTGCCAAGCGCGTCCGGGTACTCGACCACGTTGCCGTCCCAGATCTCCTTCATGACGGCGCAGTACAGCTCCTGACGTTTGCCGGGGGCGGGCGCCATGACGTTCGCGTGTCCGGCGTCGTAGCAGCACCCGAGCGCGGGCGAGTTGAAATGCTCCAGCAGGAACAGCACTTCGTCGGGCGTGTTCGGCGGCTCGAAACTGTTCTCCACTGCGATCACGACGCCGAGTTTTTCCGCGTGCGGGACGAGCTCGTCGAGGATGCGGAGCGCGGCCTCGCGGAGTTTCGGGATCGGCATGCGGAACCGGTTGTACTGGCCAGCGCCGATGTGGATCGTGTACGTGCGGCATCCGGTCTCCGCGGCGTAGCACAACGCGCGCTTATGCCCTTCGATCATCGGGCCGCGCCGCCCCTCGAACACGCACGAAAGATCCCAGTGCGGTCCGTTCGGCGCGTGCACCTCGAACAGCTTCATGCCCGCGTCGCGGACCATCTCCAGCAGATCCAGATAAAACACGTGGTCATTGAGGATGCGCTCCATCCATTCCTGCACGATCACGAGGCGGTCCGCGCTGTGGTCGCGGAAATCGACCATGACGGACCGATAGAGTTCGCGGGAGACGAAACGCCAGGGATAGAAGAAGGAAACAGGATGGCCGGAGAACTGCATGAAATGAGATTGTTTATGATTTGATATTCAGGGGAGGTGCTGAGATGAAATCGGGGTGCCCGATGAACGGACACCCCGGTGTGTCAGCCGGAAAACGGATTATTTCCGTTTCGCCTTCTTTGCGGCCTGCTCGGACTTGATGGCGGCCTGCGCGGCGGCCAGACGTGCGATGGGCACGCGGTAGGCGCTGCAGGAGACGTAGGAGAGACCGACTTCGTGGCAGAATTCCACGGACTTCGGTTCGCCGCCCTGTTCGCCGCAGATGCCGGCCTTCAGGTTCTTGCGCGTGGCGCGTCCGGCCTCGACTGCGTGACGGATCATCCAGCCGACGCCTTCCTGATCGATGGTCTGGAAGGGATCGGCGGCGAGGATGTCCTTGTCGAGGTATTCGTTGATGAAGCTGCCGATGTCGTCGCGGGAGAATCCGAACGTCATCTGGGTGAGGTCGTTGGTGCCGAAGGAGAAGAATTCGGCTTCCTCAGCCATCTTGCCGGCGAGGATGGCGGCGCGCGGGATCTCGATCATAGTGCCGACCATGTAGTCGAACTTTTTGATCTTGTTCTTCTTCGCGACTTCCTCGGCGACCTTTGCGATGACCTTCTTCTGGTCCTTGAGTTCGTCCGGATCGCAGGTCACGGGGATCATCATCTCAATGTGGCAGGGCTTCTTGTCCTTGAGCATGATCTCGGAGGCGGCCTCGAAGATGGCGCGCGCCTGCATGGCGGTGATTTCGGGATAGGTGACGCCGAGGCGGACGCCGCGGTGACCCATCATCGGGTTGCTTTCCTTCAGGGCGTCGGCGCGCTTCTGGAACTCGGCGAGGGAGATGCCGATGGACTTGGCGAGGTCAAGTTGCTGTTCCTTCGTGTGCGGCACGAACTCGTGCAGAGGCGGATCAAGGAAGCGGACGGTCACCGGGAGGCCTTCCATGGCCTTCAAGGTGGCGAGGATGTCCTTCTTGACGTAGGGGAAGAGCTCGTTGAGCGCTTTGACGCGTTCCTCGGCGGTGCTGCTGAGGATCATCTTGCGGAGGGCGAAGAGCGGTTTCTCGTTGCCGCCGTAGAACATGTGTTCGGTACGGAAGAGGCCGATGCCCTCGGCTCCGAATGCACGGGCCTTGGCGGCGTCTTCGGCGGTGTCGGCATTGGCGCGGACGCCGAGCTTTTTGAACTTGTCGACGAGCTTCATGAACTTCTTGAGCTGTTCATTCTCGCTGGAATCGACGGTCTTCAGCGCGCCGGCGTACACATAGCCGCGGGTGCCGTTCAGACTGAGCATGTCGCCTTCCTTGAACGTCTGCTTGCCGATCTTGAGGGTCTTCTTGACTTCGTCGACCTGGATGTCGGCGGCGCCGACGATGCAGCACTTGCCCCAGCCGCGGCAGACGAGGGCCGCGTGGCTGGTCATGCCGCCGCGGGCGGTCAGGATGCCGGTGGCGGCGCGCATGCCGTCGACGTCTTCCGGATTGGTCTCTTCACGGACCATGATGCAGGCGACTTTCTTCCTGTGGCACGCCATTGCGTCCTCGGAGTTGAAGACGATGCGGCCGACCGCGCCGCCGGGACCGGCGGGGAGGCCCTTCACGATGACCTTGGCGGCCTTTTCGGCCTTCTGGTCGAGGATCGGGTGAAGGAGTTCGTCGAGCTGGGACGGGGCGACGCGCATGACGGCGGTCTTCTCGTCGATAAGCTTTTCCTTGAGCATGTCCATTGCCATATTCAGGGCGGCGGTGCCGGTGCGTTTGCCGACGCGGCACTGGAGCATGAAGAGCTGCTTGTCCTGGATGGTGAACTCGATGTCGAGCATGTCGTGGTAGTGGTGCTCAAGTTTGTTGCGGATGCCGACGAGTTCCTTGTAGGTCTTCGGGAGCATTTCCTGCATGGAGGTCAGGTGCTTGTTCTGTTCGTTCTTGGTCTCGTCGTTCAGCGGGAACGGGGTGCGGGTGCCGGCGACGACGTCTTCGCCCTGGGCGTTGATGAGCCATTCTCCGTAGAACTTGTTGTCGCCGGTGGCGGGGTCACGGGTGAACGCAACGCCGGTGGCGGAGGTTTCGCCCATGTTGCCGAAGACCATGCTCTGGACGTTGACGGCGGTGCCCCAGTCGTCCGGAATGCCCTCGATGCGGCGGTAGGAGACGGCCTTCTTGCCGTTCCAACTCTTGAAGACTGCGCCGATCGCGCCCTGGAGCTGAAGCATGGGATCGTCGGGGAATTCGCGCTTGAGGACTTTCTTGATGCGGTCTTTGAAATCCTTGCAGAGTTTCTTCAGGTCGGCGACGGAGAGGTCGGTGTCGCTATTGTAGCCTTTCGCCTTCTTCAGGTCGTCGAGCATGGCGTCGAGCTGCTTGCGGATGGCGCAGCCTTCGGCGGGTTCGATGCCTTCGGCCTTTTCCATGACGACGTCGGAGTACATCATGATGAGGCGGCGGTAGGCGTCGTAGACGAAGCGTTCATTGCCGCCCGTGCGCTTCACGAGGCCGGGGATCGTGCTGGTGGCGAGACCGACGTTCAGGACGGTCTCCATCATGCCGGGCATGGACTTGCGTGCGCCGGAACGGCAGGAGACGAGCAGAGGATTGTCCTTGTCGCCGTACTTCATCTTCATGACTTTTTCGACCTGTGCGAGAGCAGTCTTGACCTGGGCGTCGAGGCCGGCGGGATTCTTCTGTCCGTTCGCGAAATAATCGACGCAGCATTCGGTGGTAATGGTGAATCCGGCGGGAACGGGAAGACCGAGTTTTGCCATTTCGGCGAGATTGGCGCCTTTGCCGCCGAGCAGTTCATTCATGGAAGCGTCGCCGTCGCTCATGCCTTTTCCGAACAGGTAGACGTACTTTTTCGCGGAAGATTTCTTCATGCGAAATCCTTTCTAGCAGTTGTTTTGCGTTTTTTCTAGCGTGTTTTTTATGTCGATAGTGGAGAATAACCATTTAATATACAGGTTTTTCCTAAAAAATCAAGCAATTTCTTTATAGAAAGTATAAGAAAGCGCCGGAAAAACAGTTTTTTGCTTTTCCGGAGTTTTCTGTTGCGGCTGCGTCCCGCTCACAGGAAGCAGATGCGCGTGATGCACTGGTCGAAGTTTTCCTGGCCGCTGAGGATGTCGATCTCAATGCGGAGGAAGAGGAACGGGAGGTCGCGTCGGTCGAGGCGCGGCATGCGGACGGCGTCCTTTTCCGTGGTCAGGATGTACTCGGCTCCGGCGGCCTTGGCGCTGTTCACGAAGTCGATCATCTCCTGCTGGCTGTATCGGTGATGGTCGGCGAAATGGCGTTCGAGCACGATCTTGCCGCCATGCTGGGTCAGGAAGGCGTTGAAGCTGGCGGGATTCGCGATGGCGGAGATCGATGCGATCTTCAGCCCGTTGAGCATGGTGAGAGGGAACCGGATTCCGCGGTCGAACACGTCCTCCAGGTATTTCGGGCGGTGGCAGCATTCGATGATCTCGGCGCGGCGGTTGTGGCGGCGCATGAAGTCCTTCAGGTGGCGCAGACGCGGCGAGGCGTCGGATTTCGTGAGGAAGATGTAGTCGGCGCGGCGGATGTTCTTGATCGGTTCGCGGAGAAGCCCGCGAGGCAGGACGTGGTGGTTTCCGAACGGGCAGGTGGAATCGACGAGCAGGATATTCAGGTGCGGACGCAACCCGAGGTACTGGAACCCGTCGTCGAGGATGAGCGTGTCGGTGTGGTATTCCTCGATGGCGTAGAGGCCGGATTTCACGCGGTCCTTGTCGACCAGCACGACCACGTCCTTCAGGTTTGTCGCGAGCATGTACGGCTCGTCGCCCGCGGAAAGCGAGTTCAGGAGCAGGTCTTTGCCGTTGGAAACGACACGCGGCGGGATGACCATGCGGCGCGAGGAGAATTTGCCGCGGAGTTTTTCCAGGAACGAGCGGTTGTCGCGGCTGCGGTAGCCGCGGCTCAGGACGGCGACGCGGCGGCCTTTTCTGCTCAGCGTCTTTGCGAAGATCTCGACGACCGGGGTCTTGCCCGTGCCGCCGCACGTGAGGTTGCCGATGCTGACCACCAGGCAGCCGATGGAGTGGTTGCGTATCACGCGGTTTTCGTAGAGCCAAAGGCGGAACTGGACGGCGCGGCGGTAGAACCGCGAGGCCATGAACAGAAAACCGTAGGTGACACGGTCGAATGAGCCGCGTCGTTTCTCCTGGATGATCTCAATGAAATACTGCTCCAGATTTTCTCCGATTTCGTGAAATGTCATAATCCGAGTCCGGGATCGTCCTGATCCTCCGGTCCTTCCTCTTCGATGGGATTGATTGCCTTGCTCTGCAGCACTTTAAAAAAGTCCGGATCGGCGGGATATTCCTGAGACAGGAACATCGTCACCCGGACATTGTGCTTTCGGGCGAACGTACGGATATTGTCAATGAATTCATTAGAAATATTGACAGTGGTGAGCACAATGGTGTCGAAAGGGGTCTTCTTGTACAGCGCCTCCAGATCGTCGCTGGTGCCGAGCACGCGGAACCCGTAGACGTTCAGTTTCTGGAGCGACGGATCCTCGTCCACGATGCCGAGGATGTGAAACGGGCAGGAAAGGTGGTGGCTGCTGTACAGGTTGCTGATGTACATGCGGCAGCCCAGACCGCCGCCGTAGATGACGGTGTTGTGGTGGTTGGCCTCCGGGGAGTTTTTCAGGTAGTAGGACCGGATGGCGAAGGATTCGAAGAAGTGGAGCAGGAAGCGCTCCGTGATGATGGATGCGAACGAGAAAGCCGTCTGAAGCAGGAAAATGATCACCACCATGCGTTTTGAGAGCCCGGCAAGAACCCAGCCGTTCATTGCCGAAATGTTCAAAAGTATGAAGGAAATGCAAGCGGCAAGGAAGAGGAGCTTCATCAGGCGGAAATAGCGTTCGATGCCGGCACGGAGCCAATATGTACGGTAAATGCCGGAGAGGATCAGGACCAGGAAATACGGCACGACCATGATGAGGAAGAGATAGAAATTGTATGCGGCCCGGACCGGCCTCTGCAGGAGCGAATAGATCAGGAAGAACGATGCCGCCACCATGAGAAAGTCGATCAGCGGATGCGCGGCGGTAAGGATAAAGGATTTGCGCGGGAAACGGACGCCCTGCGCCACCACACTCATGGATGCCAGAAGTTCGATGTTCGCGAGGCGGAGCGAGAAGAACACGCCGATGATGACAAGCAGGAACGCGAGCGCGGGCATGCTGCGCCCGATGAACGTCAGAGCGATGGCTCCAAGCGAGAATACGACGGAGATCGCGTACATCAGCAGAACGGCATGGCTGGTCCTGTTGTGGGATTCACGCAGAAGCCTGTGGTGCAGATGGTCCTGGTCCGGGTCCATAACGCCGTTTTCATTCCTGATCGCGGACTTGAGCTCGATCCGCCCGGTCGAATCGATGCCGTGTTCCAGCTCGGTTACGACTTCGACGTTGTCGATATTTTCCTTCAGCATATGGACACCGAACCGCCTTGCGCTTCGCCGCCAAATGGCGAGGATCACGTCGAAGATCGGCACGCCGATGGCGACCAGCGGCACCAGCAGGGCGGCGACCGTGACGGCAGGGCGCGAACACTGGTCCATGCTTGTCATGGCGAAGAAGAGGCCGAGGAACATGCTGCCCGTGTCGCCCATGAAGATGCGCGCGGGAGAAAAGTTGAAGATCAGGAATCCGAGGCAGGCCCCGCAGAACGTGAAGAGGAGGATCACCATGGGCAGGTTTTCTCCGCTGATCAGAATCCACGCAGCGATGCAGATGGAGGAAATGGACGCCAGGCCGGCTGCGAGTCCGTCCAGTCCGTCGATCAGGTTGAACGCGTTCACGATGCCGACCGTCCAGCATATTGTTACGGCCAGTGCGAAATACCACGGGAGTGTATAGTCGAAAATCGTGCGGATGCCGCCGCCCAAAAAATACAATGTGGCGCCTGCTGCGATGTGGAGCAGAAGCTTGATCGCGTTCGGCATGTCGAACCGGTCGTCGTACAGTCCCGTGAAAAAGAGGATGACGAACGCGCCGCCCAGAGCGATCAGAAACTGACCGACATTCTGATCTGCGAGTTTCGAGAAGTCTCCGCCGCAGAGTTTCGCCGCGTAAAGCATGATGGAGAACCAGAACGCCAGGACAATGCCGATGCCGCCTGCGCGTGGAACAGGTTTCCTGTGGATATGCCTGCCTCTCGGTATGTCCATGTATCCGAGGTGCGGCAGGACCGTGATACAGACGCGGGTCAGGATCAGGGAGACAGCGAATGCCGCCAGAGGATAGATGGAGTTGGCTATCAAATGTTTCAGTGTTTCCATAACACGGACATTTCCTTCGATTCAATATGGTTTGCGACACGATGTTCAAAAAAGTCGTTTGCATCGTGCAGCGTCCATGGCCGGCGGACGGGAGAACGCTTCCCGTCCCGGACGGAAAGTGTTCTGCGCCGGATGGAAGAATCGTAATCGGAATAATATAATACTTCTTTCTTCCATTTTCAAGGCGTTACTTGATTTTTGCCATAAAGAGTGATATATTATTGTAAAATCCAATCCAGCTGAAGGTCCTATATGAGATTTGCATCCGGTATCGTTTCTCTTCTGCTGTCGTTTCTCCTGATCGCGGTTTTCTCCGCGTGCGACGGCTCATCCGAAGGTTCTCACAAGATCGGCCGTCTCGACGTTATCTACGGCACCGATCAAAGCACCATTCCCGGAGCGGAATTTGAGCGTGATATCCGCGTGGAAGTGCGCGGCGTGACGGACGACGATTCCTCCGGTTCGGGCAAGCAGCGCCTGCTGGCCGGGGAACCGGTGAAATTCGAGGCCGCCGAAGACTCCGATCTGGAAATCACGCAGATATCGGAAGAGACCGACGTCGTCGGCGTGGTTCGCGCGAAAATCAAGGCCGGCCATAAAGTCGGCGACAACTACGTCAAGATCACGCCGCTGAACGATCCGGACAAATCCGTCCTCGTCCGCATGACCGTCGGCGCGAAGATCGAAAACGCCGAACGGCAGGGCATGACGAACGAGGTCATGGGCGAACCGCTCGTGATCAAGGTCGTCGATGCGGACGGCAATCCCGTCGAGAATGCCCCGGTGTATTTCAGCGTCAAATCCGCGCCGCGCAGCAAATCCCAGCCGAAAGTCCTCACGCCGGAAGTCAGGACTGACAAAAACGGCCTGGCGCAGACATTCGTCCGTCTCGGCGGCGAGACCGGCGAATACCATTTCTCGATCGAAGTCGCCGACCCGGCGCACGGCATCTACATCCGCGCGCTTGACGCCCGCATGCTCGGCATCGACATGTTCTCTGTATGCATGAGCATGGTCGGCGGCATCGCGTTCCTGATCTTCGGCATGCTGCGTCTGAGCCGCGGCCTCCAGAACATCGCTGGCGAAAAGATGCAGCAGGTGCTCCAGTTCTTCTCGAAAAACTCGATCCTGGGCGTGATCGCCGGCGCGTTCGTCACCGCGGTCATCCAGTCCAGCGCGGCCACGACCATCATGGTGCTCGGCTTCATCAACGCCGGTCTGCTGAACCTGGTGCAGGCGATCGGCATCATCTTCGGAGCGAACATCGGCACGACCATGACCGCGCAGTTGATCTCGTTCAATCTGAGCGGCCTGGCGCTGCCCGCCGTGGCGCTCGGCTTCGTCCTGATGACATTCACCAAGAAACGCAACCTGCAGGGTTGGGGCAACGCCATCTTTGGGTTCGGCATGCTTTTCTTCGGCATGAGCATGATGAGCACGCAGATGAGCATCCTCGGCACGTTCCCGTCGTTCCTGCACCTCTTCTCCCTGATCGACTGCGCGCCGAAGACACCCGACGGGTTCATGCCGCTGCTGCCGATCCTCGGCGCGATCGGGATCGGCATGGTCGCGGTCTTCCTGGTCAGCGCCAGCGCGGCGGTCATCGGCATCATCCTCGCGCTGTCCGCCGCCGGACTCGTCAATTTCTACACCGCCGTCCCGCTCCTGATCGGCACGAACATCGGCACCACGATCAACGCCTGTCTCGCTTCGATCACGGCCAACCGCGTGGCGAAACAGGCCGCGCTCGCGCACTTCCTCTTCAACTTCTTCGGCGCGGTCCTGATGGTCGTGCTGCTGTACATCCCGGTCGGCGCGGAACGGACGCCGTTCTTCCTGTACATCGTGAACGCTATCACGCCGGGCGACGCGTTCGCCGCGGTCCCGCAGAATCTGGAACGCCACATCGCCATGGCGCACACGATTTTCAACGTCCTCACGGTCCTGGCCATCATGCCCGTGCTGAAGCCGTTCGCGCACCTCTGCGAAACGCTCATCCCCGGCGACAAGACCAAGCCGGTCAGCACGCGCACGCTGGAACCCCTGCTGCTCCGCACGCCCGCCATGGCCATCGAACAGTCCATCATCGAGATCCGCAAGATGGTCGAGCTCTCCTGGAGCATGATCGACCGCGCGGTCAACCATCATTTCCGCGCCGCGCACGTCGACGAAAAGGAATTCGAACAGCTTGAAGCCGACGAACAGCAGGTCGACAAGATGCAGTCCGACATCACGAACTATCTCGTGCAGATCACGCGGCAGCACCTGTCCAATCCGCAGTCCAACCTGATCCCGCTGCTCATGCACTGCACCAACGACGCCGAGCGCATCGCCGACCACACGGCCAACATCATGCGCCTCACGAAACGTCTTTCCAAGGTCGATACCAAGCTCTCTGACGTCGCGCAGGACAACCTCAATTCCCTGTGGGATCTCCTTTCCTCGCAGGCGGAGAACGTCAAGCTCGCGCTCTCGCACAAGAAGGATGAAAACGAGGTCGGCATCCGGTCCGCGCTGGAGGGCGAACGCAAGCTGAACAAGCTTGCGCACAAGTACGAGAAGAACTTCAAGGCGATGATGGCCGAACAGGCCCGCGAACAGCAGCAGGAGGCCGCGCACGTCGCCAGCGACGCCGAGGCCAACGAACGCGAGATCAATGAGCTGGCCAAGCAGTATGAACAGGTCCACGTGGAACGCCGCAACAAGGGCGAATGCGCCGTCGACGCCAGCGTGATCTTCATCGAAATGCTCTGGGAGCTTGAGCGGATCGGCGACCACCTCGTCAACATCGCCCAGCGCGCCCCCGAAATGCAGAAGTTCTATATCAATATCTGAAATATGGGGAAGGTTTCGGTATGAGCGCCGGTCAGTGGTTCAGGAAGAAATGGCGGAAGTTCTATCTGAAGATCGTCCGCGAGAAGGCTTCGCCCGAGTATATCGCCCGCGGGTGGAGCATCGGCATGTTCTTCGGATGCCTTATCCCCATCGGCGGCCAGCTTATCTGCTCCATCCCCGCGGCGTTCCTGCTGAAAGGCAGCAAGATCGGAGCCGTCCTCGGCACGTTCATCACGAACCAGATCACCGTGTTCTTCATCTACCCCGTGCAGTGCTACGCCGGGGCGAAGCTGATCGGACTTGATCTTTCTTACGGGGACATCAAACTCAAGCTCAAGGATATCGTGACAGCGTCGGATTTTTCCGAGTTCGTCGATGCCGCAAAGAGCCTTGCGGGCGACCTGACGATCGCGTTCTTCGTCGGCGGCGCGATCATGGCTTTCGTCTTCACGCCGATCACCTACGTCGCGGTGAAGAAAATGGTCGTCGGCTATCGCATCCAGCTCGAAAAACGCCGCAGGAAACGCCAGGCGATGCTCCGGGCGCGCGTTCAGGCAAAACATCAGCGCGAGGCGGAAACGCATACGACGGCGTGAAAACCGGGAAAAATCGGAAAAAAATGCGTTTCCCGCTTGAAAAATCCGTTCGGCATGCTATTTTAAATACATACTTTTTTTCCGAGGTGCGTCCCTATCGTCTAGAGGCCTAGGACACCAGGTTTTCATCCTGGTAACACGGGTTCGAATCCCGTTGGGGATGCCATTTTTGTGTCCGGATGTTTTGCCCTGGAGGATGCCGTGAAATATTTTGACGTCCATTGCCATGTGTTCCCCGACAGCGTCGCGCCGAAAGTCGTCGCGTCTCTCGAATCGTACTATCACGAACCCTGGCGCAGGACCGGCACGGTCGCCGACCTGCACGAATCCCTCGAGGACGCCCATATCGACAAGGCCGTTTTTCTTTCTTCCGCGACGCGTCCCGACCAGGTGCGGAACATCAATAATTATCTGGCGTCCCTGCTCGGTCCGAAGGTCATCTGCCTCGGGTCGCTCCATCCCGACTACGCGGACTGCAAGGGCGAGCTCGCGCGCATGAAGGAGATCGGGCTGACCGGCCTGAAATTCCATCCGGATTTTCAGAAACTCTACATCGACGAACCGCGCATGATGCGTCTGTACGAGCTGATCCCGCCGGACATGCCCATCCTGTTCCACGTCGGAGACGCCACCAGCGACTATTCCTCGCCGAAACGCCTCGCGAACGTGCTGGACCACTTTCCGCATCTCAAAAACATTATCGCGGCGCACATGGGCGGCTACTGCGAATGGGACGAGGCCTGGAAATATCTCGTCGGACGCGACGTCTGGTTCGATACCTCCAGCACGTTCTTCCGCCTGCCTCCGCACGAGGTGAAACGGATCATCCTCGCGCACGGCGTCGACCGCGTCCTCTGGGCGACGGACTACCCCGCGCTGTCCCATCGCGACGGCATCGCCGAGGCGCGTACGCTGGACCTGACGGAAGCCCAGTTCGAGCAGATATTCTACAAGAACGCGGAACGTCTGTTCGGGGTGACGCTCTGAGGAGGGGAGGGGGCAGGGCATGGAGATTCGGACTCTGTCAAGGGGCAGACGCCTTCTGTTGCTCTACTGCTCATTTTTCCGCATCACCGCGCTCGTGGTCGGCGGCGGCCTCGCCATGCTCCCCGTCATCGAGGAGATATTCGTCGTCAAACACAAGCTTCTGACACGCGAGGAGCTGCTGGATATGACCGCGCTCACGCAGACGGTTCCCGGCATCATCGCGATCAATTCCGCCGTGTACATCGGCATGAAGATCGCCGGAGTGCCGGGCGCGCTCGCCGCCGCGCTGGGAGCCGTCACGCCGCCCTTCACCGTCATCCTCATCATCGCCTCGCTCTTTCCGCACCTCGACCCGAAAAACCGTTATCTGCTCGGCATCTTCGCCGGGATCCGTGCCGCCGTGACGGGCATGATCCTCGTCACCGGATGCCGGATGTTCCGCCGGACTGTGAAGAACCCGCTGGAAATCGCCGTGGTGCTGATCTTCTTCGTGCTCGCGATCATGAAGGTGAGTCCCGCGCTACTGATCCTCGCCGCCGTGCCGTTCGGCTGGGGCTACGTGTGGTGGCAGACGCGCCGTCTGGCGCGGGCGGAACAGGCGAATGGAGAATCTCCAAAGGTTTCCTCCGAACTGTCCGCCGAATCTGTCAAAAATGAGGAGGACGGCAAAAGATGAACCACTGCATTATCCTCTTCTTCCAGTTCTGCAAGTTTTCCGTGCTGTGTTTCGGCGGCGGCTATATGCTGATCCCGCTGCTCACGGCGGAGTACGTCGACAAGGAACAGGTGCTCACGATGAGCGAATTCGGCAACCTGTGCTCCGTGGCGCAGGTCACGCCGGGCCCGGTCGGCCTGAACACCGCGACGTACGTCGGGTACGTGAACGAGGGATTCTTCGGGGCGCTGGCGGCGTCGCTGGGGCTGATCGTGCCGACGATCCTGATCGGATGCTCCGCGGCGGCGGGCATCAACCGCTGGAAGGACACGTTCCTCGTGAAAGGCATGCTGAAGGGGACGCGTCTCGCGGCCGTGGCGCTCATCATGTTCGCCGTGACCATCTTCCTCGGGATGTCGGTCTTCACGCGGACGATCCCGTGGGAGGCGTTCGGCGCGCTCTTCAAGCTCGAACGCCCCGTCCTGCCCGAAGGGTTCCGCGTTTCCCCGGCGGGCGTCGTGATCTGCGGCGCGACGATCGTGCTGATGCTGAAAACGAAGGTGCCGACCACGGCGCTCCTGCTCGGCGCGGCCGCCGCGGGCGCGCTCCTGTCCGCCTGGTTCTGACGGACCAGACCGGTCCGCAAGGCGCAAAAAACGCGAAAAAGGCTGAAAGAAATCGCGAAAATGATTTGAAAAAAGCGGGAAGAGGCTGTATATTAATTGACTTTTATATCGCATTGAGTCACGCGCAGTGCGGTAAGCGAACAAAGCGTGAGCGTCGAACGACGCAGTCGAACCCACTGGTAAAGACAAAGGAAAACCGTTATGGTAAAGATCAGACTGAAACGAACTGGCGGAAAGAACTGGATCAGCTTCCGTATTGTCGTGTGCGACATCCGTGCGCAGCGCGACGGCCGCATGCTGGAAGAACTCGGCTACTACGATCCCCGCCGCAGCGATGAAAAACTCGACGTTGCCCGCCTCGAATACTGGGTCGGCAACGGCGCGATCATGAGCGAGACCGTGAAGGATATCTACGACCGCGCGAAAGCCGGCAAGTCCAAGCAGTACGGCCAGCCCGATCCCTACACGAAGAAAAAGACGTTCAAGAAGGGCGAGGAGAAGCAGGCGTAAGTCTGCGCTTCGCCCGTGCAACACGGGAGAACTGCCGTGTCTATTTTTGATATTTTCGGCAAACTGTTCGGCGGGAAGGAAGAGGCGGAAGCCAAGACCTCCGCGCCAGCAGCCAGAACAACCGCTGATCCGTCTTCGCAGCAGAACCTCGAAGATTTCGTGCTGTACATCTCGAAGAAGCTCGTGGACTACCCCGACGAAGTGAAGGTCCGCACGGCTTCCGCCGAGAACGGAAACGTGATCCAGATCACGTGCCGCCCGGGCGACCGGGGCAAGATCATCGGCAAAAGCGGCAAAACGATCATGGCGCTTCGCGCTCTCGTCTCCGGCGCCGCCGGACGCACGAAAGGCCGCGTGAGCGTCGAGGTCCTGGACGATGAGGTCGAGGCGGCAGGAGCCTGACGTGGCACTGCGAATCGACATCATCACACTGTTTCCCGAGATATTCTTCGGCCCGCTGGCGAGCAGCATCACCGGCCGGGCGATGCGGGAAAACAAGGTCGAGATCCGTGCGATCGACCTTCGCGATTTTACGCACGACCGGAGAAAGACCGTCGACGACAAACCGTTCGGCGGCGGCCCCGGGATGCTGATGAAAGTTGAACCGCTTTTCGAAGCGGTGAGTTCTTTGAAACAGGACGGGACGAAGGTCATCCTGACCGGACCCGCGGGCGGCCGCTTCACGCAGAAGACGGCCCACGCGCTTTCCGGCGAACAGCACTTGATCTTCATCTGCGGACACTACGAAGGCGTCGATCAGCGCGTCCGCGACCTGCTGGTCGACATGGAGCTGTCCATCGGGGACTACATCCTCACGAACGGCAACCTGGCGGCTATGGTCATGGTCGACGCGATCGTCCGGCTTCTGCCGGGCGTGCTCGGCGACGACGAGTCCGCCGTGCAGGAGTCGTTCGAGAACGGCCTCCTCGAGTATCCGCAGTACACCCAGCCCGTCGAATTTCAAGGCATGAGGGTCCCGGACGTGCTCCTGTCCGGGGATCATGCCAGAATCGGACAATGGCGCCGCGCCGAATCCACGAACACGACGCTGCTTGTCCGTCCGGACCTGATCAACGACAAAAATTAACATATGGAGGTAACAACCATGAGCATCATTGACAAGATCGAAAAGGCGCAGTGCAAGGCTTCTGTGCCCGACTTCAATATCGGGGACACCGTCAAGGTTTCCACCAAGATCATTGAAGGCACCACCGAACGCATCCAGAATTTCACCGGCGTCGTCATCGCACGCAAGAATTCCGGCATCCGCGAAACGTTCACCGTCCGCCGTTTCCAGAACGGCTACGGCGTGGAACGCGTGTTCCCGATCCACAGCCCGCGCATCGACGCGATCACCGTGGAACGTCACGGCCATGTCCGCCGCGCGAAACTCTACTACCTGCGCGACAAGATCGGCAAAGCCGCCCGCGTCAAAGAGAAAAAGTACTTCGGACCCGCGGCGTCCGCCGAAGCCGCGAAATAATCCTGCTTTCCGCATGGATTATCTTCCCGGTAATTCCGAACTCCTCGTCCACGAACTCAAGTGGGACGGGGAGTTTTCTTTTATCGCCGGGGTCGACGAGGCCGGACGCGGCTGCTGCGCCGGACCGGTCTGCGCCGCGGCGGTCATTTTTACGGACAGGAGCCGTATCCCCGCCGGAGTCAACGACTCCAAGCAGCTCACGCACAAACAGCGCATGGAGCTGCGCGAGGCGATCCTCGCCGAGCCCTCCGCGCTCACGTCCGTCGCCATGGTCGACCAGGACGAGATCGACCGCACGGATATCCTTCGCGCCACCTGGCTCGCCATGCGCCGCGCCGTCCTGGGCCTGCCGTGTCCCGCTGATTTCGTGCTCGTCGACGGCAATCCCGTGCAGGGACTGCCCGTCCCCTCGGAAAACATCGTGAAGGGCGACGCGAAGTCCGCCAGCATCGCCGCGGCCAGCATCCTCGCCAAGACCTCCCGCGACCTCTTCATGATGGAGGCGGCGAAACAGTATCCGCAGTATCAGTTCGAAGTCCACAAGGGCTACTGCACCAGACTCCACACAGACCTCATCCGCAAATACGGCCCGTGTCCGCTCCACCGCAAGACCTTCGAGCCTGTCCGCTCCATCCTGAACCCGCCCGACACCGTCCAGGACGAATTCCAGTTCTGAGCTTCCTCGAATCTCTCGAATATAGGTCCTACAGGTCCTATAAGCCCTATTTTTGTACTTCTTTTCGCTTGCATTTATTCCCGGCATGGTGTATAGTTCTTATAACTTGACGAATCCTTCCAGCTTTTAGGAATAACTGTCAGAAAGGGCTGAACCATGTCATGGAAGACGTTTTCGATGATTGCCGGGGGCATTCTGCTCCTGTTTTTCCTGTCCATTGTCATGGTGAATTGCGATCAATCCCGATGGATGAATACGACGGGCGCATACAGCCGATGCATTGAAAATCTCAAATGTATTGGGATGATTCTCCATGCGGGCTCGGAACGGTACGTCCGGACGGGGGAGGAAAAAAAGGAAATCCCGCCCGGCATGACGGTTTTCGATCTGATCCGGGAACAGGACCTCGCCGCGCTTGGGCTGAAAATCGGTTCAAGCTCCGCGGAAGACTGTTTTGCCTGCCCGAAAGACGGACAGGCGTATCAGGTGTTTCCGGTCTCCGTCGCCGAACTTGCGGAGTATTTTATATACGAAGCCAAACTTGACTCAGGCGAGACGCCGGAACGGAAAATCGAGGCGTTTCCGCTCGTCCTGTGTTCCTGCATCCATTCCCATTATAAGGATAAAGACCGTTATATGCTGATTCTGTATTCGGACGGAACGATCCGTTCTAAAACGCCGGAGGAGGTCGAAACGATCGTCGCGGGGCAGTCGCTCCGGCCCATCGGTCCTTCCAAAGAGAAAGACCGGCTGAAGTGGCTGACAGACCTGAACGGGATCCTGAAAGTCCGCTGAGGTCCTTTCCGTCCGCGCTTGCAATATCGACAAAGAAGGTGTATCTTTTCTATAACTTGACGAATCCTTCCAACCTTCAGCACCACCCGAAAGGAATAGCCCCATGCCGCCACGAATCATCCGCAGAATGTTTGTTTGCCTCGCCGTCGTTTGTTTGAGGAGCATTTCAAACTTGTCGAACTCGCCGCCGAACAGGACAGCGAGGCGGCGAAGGACGCGCTCCGCCAGCTCGCGGAGAACGGCGACGGATACGCGCGGAGCGTCGTGAAGGAACACGGCTGGGACAAGCCGGAACAGGCTGGATCGGAACGGAAGGAAGCGTCGCCCGACGGGGAGTGACGTTTTCCCGATTCCTTCCCAGTCATAAAAACAGTCGCGGCACGCATCACACACTTTGGCGATACGTGCCGTTTCTTTCGCGTCGGCGGCGGGGAAAGTCCGCCGGATGTTCGATTATGCGCGGCGGGTGCTGCCCCCGCTCAGGACGCCGCGTTTGGCGGAACGCACGAATTCGACGAATTCCTTGACTTCCGGGATTTGCGGCAGGGTGGTTTCGATCTCTTCCAGCGCGTTCTTCATGTTGAGGCCGCGGCGGAACGCGATATCGTACATCTTGTGGATCGTGCGGATGTCCTCCTTGGAGTATCCGGCGCGCTCCAGAGCGACCTTGTTGAAGCTGCGGACGCCGCCGTTGCGGCCGTCGCCGATCATGAAGGGCGGCAGGTCCATGGAGATGGCGGAACCGCCGGAGATCATGGCGAAGCGTCCCACGCGGACGAACTGGTGGATGCAGACGTTGCCGGAGATGAACGCGCGGTCGCCGATCTGGACGTAGCCCGCGGCAAGCGCGCCGAGCGCCATGATGACGTGGTCTCCGATCACGGTGTTGTGCGCCATGTGGGCGTTGCCCATGAAGAAGCCGTGGCTTCCGACGACCGTCTCCGTGCCGGGATGCGCGCCGCGGTGAATGGACACGCCCTCGCGGATGATGTTGTCGTCGCCGATCCGGGTGAAGGAATCGCCCTGGGACGGGTCGTAGCTGATGTCGTTGGGCGCGCCGCCGAGCGAGGCGAACGGGAAAATGGTGTTGCCTGCGCCGATCGTGGTGTTCGAGTAGATGTGGCACTGCGCGATCAGGCGGGTATTCTCGCCGATCTTCACGTGGTCTTCGATGATGCAGTACGGGCCGACGAAAACGGAGTCGGCAAGCTCGACGTCGTTTCCGATGATGGCGGTCTGGTGAATCTGCGCCATATCAGGTCATCCGGTTGGAAATTGAACTCGGATTATTTCTTCTTGGCGGCCTTGATCGCCTCTTTGACGCGGAGTTTGACGCGCTTGAGGTACTGTTTGCGGCGGGCCTGTTTCTCGTGCTTGTTATACTGTCTTCCCATTGTGGTTCTCCATGATTGTTGGATTTGGTTCGTGTACAAAAATATATCCATAAAAGATAGCACATTTCACGGTTTTTTCAAATGCGATTCCGAAAAAACACGCCAAAAACACGTTTTTTCCGCTTCCGCTCTTGAATTCCGCGCAGGTCCGCTCTATCTTATTTCCCCGAAAAACAAATTCAACCGACATGGGACCGCAACGATGACCGAACCCGATTTCTCCAAGATCGAAACCGCCGGATGCCCCGCGGGCGACGCGGGCCGCGACATGATCCTCCGCATGAACCGTGAACACGGCCCGCTCCGGGCGTGGGGATTCGCGCACATCCCTGTCGGACGGTCCGTGCTGGACGTGGGATGCGGCGCGGGCGCGGCTCTGCGCGAACTGGCGGAGCAATACCCCGAAGCCGCGCTGACCGGATGCGACATCTCCCCGCTCGCGATTGAGACGGCGACGGCGCTGAACGAAGACCTCGTGAAATCCGGGCGGATGCGTTTTTTGCGGTGCGGCGTACCCGATCTTCCGTTCGGGGACGGCGCGTTCGACACGGCGTTCTCGGTCGAAAGCCTGTATTTCTGGCCGGACCAGGTCGCCGGACTGCGCGAGATTCGGCGCGTGCTCGCGCCGGGCGGATGGTTTATGACCGCGCTGGAGATGGTCGGCGGCATGATGAACGCTCGTCAGCGCGCGATCGTGGAGCATCTGAAGATGGTCTGTCCGACGCGGGGCGAGCTGCGCGGACTGATGCTTGAGGCGGGATTCGCGGACGTGACGGTCGAGCTTGAGCCGGAACGCCGCTGGCTGTGCGCCGCCGGGCGCAAGTAAAGGACATTCAGCAGTCCAGCAGGATGAGGCGGTACGCGCAGACGACCGCCGCGAACACGACCGGACCGAGCGGGAAGCACAGGCTCACGGCGAACAGCTCCAGCGAAGCCGCCACGCCGAGCACGTATGCAAGCGGGATCGCCGGACCGGGCTGGACCGGTTCCTTCATGCGGGCACGCAGCGGGAAGGCGGCGAAGAACAATGCTCCGAAAGGTCCGGCATTCGGCTTGACTTCCTGAAAGAACCCGCATCCGAGAAACGCGGCCACCGCCAGATACAGGAAGAAACGTCCGACGGGATCCTCCGTCAGGGTCCTGAGTATCCCCCATTTCGCGGCAACAGGCATTGATTGCGGCATTCCTGCCGCACTCTCGCACATAGGCTTATAGAAAACGAAGATCGCAACGGGGAAAAGCAGAACCCATATCAGTCCGGAGTCCTGTATGTATTCCTGGCAGAACATCATAAACAGCGCAAGCACGCCCGTAAGGTAGAACATGTCCTCGAACGCGCGGAATGCCTGCTTGTGGACGGGCTTCCACGAGATGAAGTAGCGCAGGAACGGATAGACGGCGAGGAGGATCCCCAGGAGCCAGGCGCAGACCGTCTGAACAGGGAAGCCGTCCGGCAGGAACCGTTTTACTTGTGCCCCGTACTTCGCGCGGGCGAAGACGGCGAGGAACGGCGTGAACACTTTTTGAGGGATCGCGATGTTATGGGAGGCTTCCAGCAGTCCGGCGGGGATCGAGTCGGAATAATCGTCCGCCAGCACCAGCCCGATGGCGTTGTTGGGGATGCCCTCGCCGTCGTAGTATCCGGCGAGCTCCGCCGTGGTGCTTAGTTTGTCCAGCTCGAAGACCGGTTCGGCGTTCAGGCCGGATGCGAGGATCACGCGGTCCCCGAAGCAGAACGCGCCCGCGTTGCCGAACGAACGGCGCAGGAACGCGAGGATGCAGGCGGAGACCTCGGGTTTGTCAGGCGGCAGGACGACCGCAAGAACGCCCCCCTGCGTCATATGCTTTTTCTTCAGCCGATCGAAGAACGAGGAGGACCAGAGCAGGGATTTCCGGGAAAAGATGTTGTCCGGAAACGCGCAGTCGAGCAGGATCACGTCGTACGGAGCTTTGATGATATCCCTGTATTGTCTTAAGACTGTATCCAGGGAGTCTTCGTCTTTGTAGAAAAAGCGCTGGAACTGAGGAAGAAAATCCCTGACGAGGCTGTATTCCGGGATCGAAGCCGGACCGGCCACGACGAGACTGTCCCGGAATTTTTGGAACTCCGGAAAAGCATCGTCCTTTTTCCAGTAGGATTCAGTCCAGTCGGTCAGGATCAGCACGCGCGGGGCGAGCTTGCCGGAGGAGAATGCGACGGCCGCGGTTTGCAGGCGGATCCGGGCGTCCAGGGCATTGTCCGTGCTGTCACGCGGCGGCACGGCGTCCCTTCGTACGAACAGCAGTCCGCCGAACATGAACGCCAGCACCAAAACCACGGCGAAGACGATTCGCCAGCGGGCGGGGACGGGCGTTTGTGCTCGGAAATCAGCCATGAGACGTTCTGAACGGTCTTAAAAAAAGCGACCCGCAAAAGATTTTGCGGATCGCGGATTCGTGAGGTCTTCGCTCAGAAAAGCGGCATTTTGACGGCCGTTCCGGCGGGGATTTTCTGACCGGACTTGAACTCGGGGTTCAGGCGGATCAGGTCTTCGAGGTTGCGGTCGTGGATGTTCGCGACTTCTTCGAGCGTGGACTCGGAGTCGATCTGTACGGAGATGACGTCGGCGTCGTCAAGCGCGGAGACGGACGCGAGACCGGAGGAAGCGGAGCTTGCCGTTGGCTTCGTGGTGGTGGTCGCCGCGGGCGTCGAGGTTGAGGCGGACGCGGAGCCGCTCATGGAGCCACCGATGGGTTCGACGACCCCGCCCGTGCCTTCGCCGCCCTTCGTCGTCGTGGCGGGTGTGGCGGGCGTGGTGGTCGCGGTCTTCGTGCCGGAATCGGTCTTCGTCGTGGCGGACGTGGTGGCGGCGGTCTTCGTGCCGGAATCGGTCTTCGTGGTGGTCGCGGTCTTCGTGCCGGAATCCGTCTTCGTGGTGGTCGTGGCGGTCTTCGTGGTGGAAGCGGCCTTGGCGCCGGCGGCCGGGATGACGAGCGTCTGGCCGACGCGGAGCGTGGCCTTCGGATCGACCTTGTTCGCCGCGATGAGGTCGGCGAGCTTCACGTGGTGACGGTACGCGATCATGCTGAGGTTATCGCCGCTCTTCACGACATAGAGGGTTTCGCCGTCTTTCGCGACGGGCTGTGCCTTCGTGGTGGTGGCGGACTTCGTGGTTGACGTGGAAGCGGGCTTCGTCGCTTCAGATTTCGTTTCCTGCTTCTTCTCCTGCTTCTTCTCGACGGGCTTGGCGACGGCGTTCTTGGCGTCCGGCGGGATCATGAGGACCTGGCCGACCTTCAGCGGGGCCTTTTCATCAATGCCGTTGATCTCGGCGAGGCGGGCCACGGAAACGCCGTAGACCATGCCGATGCCCCACAGCGTGTCGCCCTTCACGACCTTGTATTCCACGGAGCCTTCGGGGGCGTTGCTCTTCGCCGTCTGATCCTGATCGACGGGCTGGAGCGTAGTCGTGCCCTGCTGTGCGGAGGCGTCGCCGCCCTGCGCGGAAGAACCGCCCTGAGCCGTGCCGCCCTGCTGGCCTGACTGCTGTTTCTCTTCGACCGGGCCGACCGGGACTTCATCATCGATGAAGATGACCTCGGTATCGGTGATCTCTTCTCCGTTGGAGATGACGGTGTGGGTTTTCGTGGCGGTTTCACCCGTGTAGGGCTCTTCGACGAACGTGCCGCCGGGGACGCGGACGGGTTTGTCTGCGCAGGCGGTAAGGAGAATTGCGGCGACCGCGGCGGACGCGGGGATGACGATGCGGAACTTGGCATTCATGACGGGTGGAACCTCCGGAAAAAGTTATTTGAATTTTAGAATACGTACATGCGGACGATGTCCCGGAAAAAGAACATCACCATATATTGTAAGGCAAAAAGCCGATATTTCAAATGAAGTCGGGCCTTTTTTTTGACTTTTTTTGCGTTTTTTGGCGCAAAGGGGGCACGGAAGGGAAAAAAGCGTCCGTTTTACTTCTTTTTTGCGGCTTTTCTGCCTGCCGGAACGCCGTTCGCATACGCGATCAGCGTGGACGGTTTCACGCCCTTCAGGTCGCGTTTCAGGCGGCGGTTTACCTCCGCCCGCGTGAGCTTGTCGAGCTGTTCGCGGCGCGTCCACGGCTGAAGCGCGTCCCCGATCAGGAACTGTTCGAGCGCGGACTGTTTCGCGAGCGTCCCGGAGGGCGCGGCGTCGAACGCGTATTTCTGGGCGGCGAGCGCACAGTCGAACTCGTCCCTGTCAATCCCGGACGATGCGAGGCGGCGGAATTCGTCGAGGAGCAGGCCGCGCACCTCGATCGCGTTTTCGTCGGCGGTCGAGGCGGCGAACGCCGACACTCCGGCGCCGAATCCGTACATACGGACGAATCCGGTCCAGTATGCGAGGCCCTTTTCGCCGCGCACCTTCTTGAACAACTTCGCGGACATGCCGTTTTCGGCGTTCAGCACCAGGTCCCACGCGGGATCGGCGGTCTCCACGCCGCACGAACGGAACCCGCAGGTCACGACCGCCTGCTTGCGCTGTTCCAGCGCGAACGTGAGGTCGGCGGGTTTGTTCATCGGGGGCGGCGCGGGGCGTTTCGGCGAGGGCGCGGTCCAGCGTCCGGCAGAGAATATCTCCCGCGCGGCTTCGCGGGCCTGTTTCAGCGGGATCGCGCCGGAAAATGCCAGACAGGCGTCCGGCGCGGAAAGTACGCGTTTGAGGTAGAAATCCTTCAGTTTTTTTGCGGATGCCTTTTTGAGCGCGGCGAGCGAGGCTTCCGGGCTGCGTCCGTAGGGATGGTTCGCGCCGAAGAGGTGTTCCTTCAGGCGCGCGAAAGCGACCGTGTCGGGCTGGAGCAAGGCGCTTTCGCTTTCGCGGATCAGGTTCAGTTTCTCGCGTTCGACCGCGTCGGCGGGGAACCTCGGATCGCCCGCGAGGAGCGCGGCGATCCTGACCGCACGGCGGAAGCTTTTGAGCGGGAACTGAAGCGAGAGGAACATGGAGTTGTTGCCCGCCGTGCAGTCGGCCTCGATGGCGTAGTCGGCGAGATATTCGTTGAGCTGCACCTCGTCGTAAGCGCCCGCGCCGCAGAACAGCGTTTCGGCGACGAGGCGCGAGAACAGGCTTTCCGGGGCGGATTCGAACGCCGCCGCGCAGGGCAGCACGAGCGTGATCTCCGCCATTGTCCGCGAATGGTCCTCCAGGAGCAGGACGGTCTGGCCGGATCTTGCAGTTTCAACGACCGGACGGGGCAGGGCGGGCACGGCTTTCTTCCGGGCGGCTTTCTTCGCGTTGTCGTTTTCGGGGGCCATGCGGACGCAGGAAACGTCGCCGGGCGAAAGCATGGTGCGGAGGATCATCATCACGTCGTCGGGAGTGACCGCGTCGAGATCGCGGAGCATGGACTGGAGGTCGCAGCTGCCGTTGATGCGGACCGCGCCGGAGAGGAGTCCGGCGAACCCGGATGGCGTTTCGAAGCGGCTGAGGATCTCGCATTCGACGGCGGCGCGTGCGCGAGCGATCTCGCGTTTCGTGACGGGGTGTTTCCTGAAATCATTGAGCACGTCGAGGAATCCCGCCTGCATGGCGTCGAGTTTTGCGGGATCGCCCTCGAACGCCGTGAAGAAGAAGCCCTGGCCGTCCTGGAACATCAGGTAATCCGCCCACGAGCTCGAAATGAGTTCGTTTTCGATGTGCATGGCGCGGTAGACGCGCCCGGAATCGTCGTCGAGCAGGAACGCCAGCACGCGGAGCGCGGCGTTTTCCTTCGGCGTGAGGTCGTGCAGCTGCCAGCCGAACGCCAGATATGCCAGTGAATCCTTCCAGGTCAGCTCGGCCGTGTGGCGGCCGGAGCGCTGGAACGGGCGCGCGGGAACCGTGTCGTCGAAGGAATCCGTCTGCCAGTCTTCAAGCTTCGCGCGGAGTTCCGCGAGCACGGCGTCCGCGTCGAACCGCCCGGCGACGAAGAACGTCATGCGTTCGGGCGTGTAGCGTCTGCGGTGGTACGCCGCCATCTGCTCGCGCGTGACGGATTCGAGCATGTGGTCGTAGCCGATGATCGGCACGCGGTACGGACTGCCGCGGAAGAGTTCGCCGAGCATGTTCTCGTAGACGGCGAGTCGCGGATTGTCCAGGCGCATGCGGCTTTCGTTCAGGATCACGTCCTTCTCGCGGGCGAATTCGTCCTCGGGGAAGAGAGGTTCGTGCATCATGGACGCGAGCATGCGGACGCCCTCGACGGCGTTCGCAGCGGGGAGGTTGATGTAGTAGAACGTCTGGTCCTGGCTGGTGAACGCGTTCAGGTTGCCGCCGCAGGCGTTCACGCGGTCGGCGATCTCCGAGCCGCCGGGATAGCTCTTTGTGCCGTTGAACATCATGTGTTCGAGGAAGTGCGACAGGCCGCTTCCGAGGTCGGCCCCCTCGAACGCGCTGCCGGTGTTCACGCAGACGTTGCAGCTGACCGTGCGGACGCCGGGCATGGGGCAGAGGAACACGCGGATGCCGTTGGCGAGGCGGTGTTCGCGGACGAGGTCGAGCAGGGGCAGGGCGGTATCAGGCATGGAAAGGTCTCCCGTTTCCGGGGAGGGCGGCCGCGCGGGTCAGACGTCGATGACCGGAAGCGGGCCGGGATCGGACGCGGGCTCGGGGCGGTTCCCGAAGCTGCGGCGCACGATCTCCTGCGTGACGTAGATCAGGTCGGGCACGCAGTCGAAATCCTCGATGCGGTCGTTCGGGCCGGCGGAGAGCACGCCTTCCTCGATGAGGTTGTAAACGATGTTGCCGGCGTCGCGTCCGCTGAGGAGGTTCCAGTAGCGGAGCATGTCCGGCGCAAGAAACATGTAGGTGCTGACCGCGTATTCGAGCATGCCCTGGATGAGCTGGGCCCCGCTCACGTGGCGCGTGCCGAGCGGACGTCCCTGCTTCGAGAGCTTGTTCACGGTGTAGGAGACGGCGTTGTTCATGAAGATGTACGCATGGGCGTCGTACCGGGAATCCTTTTCGAGGATCCGGAGGAGCGAGTCTTTCCATTCGATTTCTTCCATGTGGGCCTCCAGCGGTCGGAATACTGTGCGAGTTCGAGCTTGTTGAATCCGGGCGCGCCGGACGGTCAGCGGTAGCGGACGTTCTGCTGGATGCGGGGCATCTTCGGCTCCTCCAGCATGAGGGCGTACCAGGCTTCGGCGAGCGGGGCGTTGGAGAACTGCTTCATCTTGCCGTTCAGCAGAGCTTCGCGGTTCTTCTCCAGCACTTCGTTCGAGGTCTGCTTGCGGGCGTCGGTGAGCGCGGCGATGGCGTCCTCGACGCGGTCCTGCTTCACGAGCATCCAGGAGTAAGCGGCGTACGGGATGACGGCGTTGTCGCCCTTGAACCGGCGCACGCGGGTCTTGAAGAACTTGTCGAGCTTCGGATCGTTGTTCTTGTACATGCGGACGAGCTTGATCGTCACGCTCTGCGGGTCGAGGAACATGCACTTCGGGAGCAGTGCGTCGACCTCGTCGAACTTCTTCTGCTGGAACAGGAACGCCATCTTCATGGTGTTGACCTGGCGCTTCATGAGGAAGCTCCACTTGAACAACGGCTTGTACAGGTCGAGCGCCTCGATCATGCGGTCGAGCCCGGCCTGCTGTTCGCGCTCCAGAATTTGCATCATTTGTTTTGGACTGCCGGTGGGACGGTGCATCATGCGATTCTGCATTCCCTGGATTTTCTGCTGGATCTCCAGCATCAGCGCCTGGAGTTTCCCGTTGATCTTCTTCGATTGAACGCGCAGGAGCAGCGAGATAATGAGGTGGACGATGATGAAGACCGCGATCATCATGACGACGACGGCGGAAGTCGGCAGGCCGCGGTAGGACACGGCGCCGACGAGCAGGGAAGTGATCAGGGAGATCAGAAGAGTCAGCATAGCGGATACCTTTCAGGTGGAAAAATTCATTACAAACAAATAAAATACACCGTATTCGGGAAAAAGGCAACCCCGGAACGGAAAAAAGGCGGCATCAGCGGCGTATTTTTCATAAACATGATGGGCGCGCGGACACGAAGACGCGGCGCTTTCCGTCCGGCGGGATTGTATTTTGACGTTTTTGCTGTATATTTGTTATGAAACGATCATCCGCCTTTTTTTGAACACGAACCTGAACCCGGACCGTCCGCATCCCCCTTTGGAGACCATGACCCGCGAAGAACTCACAGCATTCGTCCCGATGACCCGTGCGGAAATGGAGGCGCGCGGCTGGGACGCGATCGACATCCTGATCGTGACCGGCGACGCGTACGTGGACCATCCGACGTTCGGGCCGCCGCTCATCGCGCGCGTGCTGCTGGACGCCGGATACCGCGTGGGGATCGTCGCCCAGCCGGACTGGAAGAATCCCGACAGCGTGAAGACGTTCGGGCGGCCCCTGCTCGGCTGCGGCGTGGCGAGCGGCAACATGGACTCCATGGTGAAGCTCTATACGGCGGGGCGCCGCCTGCGCCACGAGGACATGTATTCGCCGGGCGGGAAGACGGGGTTGTGTCCGCCGCACGCGTCCGTGGTCTACAGCCAGCTCGTGCGGCAGGCGTTCCCGGGGGTGCCCGTGATCCTGGGCGGCGTCGAGGCGAGCCTGCGGCGCGTGGCGCATTACGACTACTGGCAGGACAAGATGCGTCCGTCCGTGCTGGTGGACGCGAAGGCCGATCTGCTGTGCTACGGCATGGGCGAGCTCACCATGCTCGAGATATTCGACCGCATCAAAAAGAATCAGCCGCTCGACGGCATCCGCGGCACATGCCGTTACCTCGGCGGCCGCGAGAGCGAGGCGTTCACCGTCGACGATTCGTGCGTCGTGCTGCCGTCCTGCGAGGAGGTCGCCTCGGAGAAGGACGCCATCATGCGCCAGACGAAGACCGTCGAGGCGGAGATGAACCCTTGGAACGGACGCCGTTTGATTCAATGGACGCGCGGCCGCATCCTGCTCGTCGAGCCGCCGCGCCCCCCGATGTCCACTGCCGAGTTCGACCACGTCTGCGAACTGCCGTTCACCGGCCTGCCGCACTGGAGCTACAAGGAACGCATCCCGGCGTGGGACGTGATCCGCGACTCCGTGCCCGTGGTGCGCGGCTGCCCCGGCGGATGCGCGTTCTGCGGCCTCGTTTCGCATCAGAACCACCACCTCGTTTCGAGGTCGCCGGAAAGCATCGTGCGCGGCATCGAAAAACTCGCGAAACAGCCGTATTTCCACGGCACGATCAGCGACATCGGCGGCGCGGCGGGCAATATCTACGGTCACGGGCCGTTTGACCCGGAGAAATGCAGAAAATGCCGCCGCATTTCGTGCCTCTTCCCCTCGATCTGCCCGAACTACCACGCCGACGAGAAGCCGCTCATGGACCTGCTCGACCGCATCAAGCGCATCCCCGGCGTGAAACACGTCTTCATCAACTCCGGCATCCGCCTCGACCTGGCGCTGATCCAGCCGCGCCTGACCGAAAAGATCATCCGCGACCACGTGGGCGGCCAGCTCAGCGTCGCGCCGGAACACCTCGACGGCGAGGTGCTGCGCCTCATGCGGAAGGGGCAGGCTGGCGTGTTCGACAAGTTCAAGGATATTTTCGACCGCGTGAACGCCGCGACCGGAAAAAAGCAGTTCATGATCCCGTACTTCATCTCGAACTTCCCCGGCTGCACCGAGCGCCACATGCGCGTGGTCGATTCCTACCTCGCGAAATACCACTGGAGTCCGAAGCAGGTGCAGGACTTCATCCCGCTTGCCATGACCATGGGTTGCGCCATGTACTGCGCCGAGACGACGCCGGACGGACAGCCGATCCAAGTCAACAAGGGCCTCGCCGAACGCCGCGGCCAGCGCGACATGCTCCGCCGCGACCGCGATGCCGGACCCGCGCGCGGCAATAAAAACGAGGGAAAACACCCGCAAAACGGACGGTCCCGACGGGGAGGCGGACGCTTCCACTGAGGCAGTACCGGGCTTCGTACCGGCACAAAAAAGCCGGGAGCATCCTGAGTGAGACGCTCCCGGCGAAATGCTTTTTTGAGGCGGAGATTATTTCCGGTTCAGCTTGCCTTTGTACGGCGCGAGCATGTACTGAAGGCGGAAGACCGGATTACCGACCTTGTACTGCGGGAGGGGTTCCGGGCCGCAGCTTGCGCCGCCGAGGCCGGACACCAGAGAATCCAGATGCAGCACGGTCTTCGCGCCTGACACGGGCAGACGGTCGCGCGTGTAGGATTCGTTGATTTCCTGATCGGACCACGGGGAAACGGAGAACTCCGCGCCGGAGAGCACGCGGGCGTCGCCGGAACCTGGGATGTTCGCAAGGACGGTGAAGGAGAGGGCGGGGAGGTCTTCATCCTCGCCGAACAGGATCACGTTCCGCGTGCCGATGCGGTTGCCGTAGCTCTGGGACTTCACATAAGGCTCGATCATGTCCTCCACGGTCGTGTTGAACCGGTCGAACCAGGCGGCGTGGCGACGGTCGCGGTAGTTCTCGTGCGGGCCGAATCCGAGGTAGGAGACGCGGGTGTAGGCGCCGTCAAGGATCCAGGCGAATCCGTTGCGGTAGAGCGTGTAGTCGGCGGAGTTTCCGCAGTTCACGGTCGCGGAGACGGTGATCGCACCGTCGCGGGCGATGTCCCAGGTCGTGTGGACGATGGCCTGTATGCCGCCGTCCATGGTGTATTCCTTTTCCGTGCGGACGACGATCTTATCTTCGACGGCTTCCCATTCGAGCTTGTCATGGGAGGCGTCACATTCGATTTTCGCGGATTTGACGACGCGGCCGTCCTTCTTTTCCCAAATCCACTTGTCGTTGTCGACCGGGGCGCGGTAGCCTTCGGGTTGCGGTGCGGATTTCAGGACTTCTTTTCCGTCGTAGACGAGCGAAACGAGGTTGGCGTCCCAGAATTCCGCCTCGAAGCCGTCGCCTTTCACGGTAATGCCGTTTGCGCCGTCCTCGGTCACGGCCGGCGCGGATGCGGTCTGTTTGGCTTTCTTCACGGGCATGACGGGTTCATACGCGGCGCCGTCCACGGAATACGTCGCGACGGCGGCTTCCACGAACTCGTCAAGCCTGCCCGCGTCCAGCAGGTCGATCACGTCGGGGGCCCGCAGGAAATTGAACTGCGTGATCAGGCGCGACGTGCCGAACTTGATCGGGGTGTCGAACACGAGCAGGAGCATGGCGGGTGCTTCGTCCTTTCCGGCGACCTGCGGCGGGTAGGCGCAGTTCATGATGACGGATTCGCCTGGGGCGAGCGTCGGGATCGGATGCGCGCTCCAGATGCGTTTGCCGTCGTCGCGGAGACCGCCGGCGTAGAGGACCACGAGCGTGTGCTTCGCGAGATCCTTGTGGAAATACTTGTTGGTGAGCTCGACGGTGAAGTAGTTGGCGTCCTTCGGCGCGGGCGTGTTCGGATTGAACTTGACGTACTGGTAGACGCGTTTCACCTCGCGGAGCTTCGCGCTCTTCGTGCGGTCGGCGAAGATCACGCCGTTGTCGCAGAAATTGCCGTCGCCGGGGTTGTCGCCGAACATGCCGCCGAACGCGAGCGCGGATCCGGTGAAGGGGGCGGCCTTGTACTTGCCGTCCTCCTGGCGTTCCGCGCGCATATCCTGGTCGACCCAGTCCCAGATGCAGCCGCCGATGAGGTTCGGATACTGCTCGAAGAGGTCGATGTATTCCTTGAAGTTGCCGAGGGCGTTGCCCATGCTGTGCGCGAACTCGCAGACGAAGAACGGTCCGGTTTTTGCGCGGGTCTTTTCGGGGGCGGCCCAGTTCCAGTTCGCGTGCTCCTGGTCCTTGCCGATCTTCTCGACGGAATCGACCGACGGGTACATGGTGCTGCCCATGTCGGTGAGGCCGGGGCGGTAGCCGAGCTCGCAGGCGTGGATGAGGCGGGTCTCGTCGATCTTCTGTACTTCCTTCGAGGCGGCGACGAGGTTGGCGCACTCGCCCCATCCGTTTTCATTGCCGAGGCTCCAGAAGATGATCGCCGGGTTGTTCTTGAGGCGGAGCACGTTGTTCAGGTTGCGCTCCACGTACGCCTGCGTCCACTTCGGATCCTCGGTGAGGACCTGGTGCGCGTGGCACTCGATGTTCGCCTCGGCGACCACGTACAGACCGTACTTCGCGCAGAGCTCGTACCAGTAGGGATCGTTCGGGTAGTGCGAGGTGCGGACGGTGTTGACGTTGTTCGCCTTCATGAGCTTGACGTCCTGCTCCATGACCTCGTGCGTAAGGGCGCGGCCGAGGTCGGGGTGCGTCTCGTGGCGGTTCACGCCCTTCAGGATGACTTCGCGTCCGTTCACCAGCAGCCGGTTCCGCGGGCCGATCTCGACGGTGCGGAATCCGATGTTCATGCTCAGATCCTGCTTGTGACGGTGGACGTCGCTTTCGACCCCGAGGTCGAGCCGGTACAGGTTCGGCGTTTCGGCGGTCCACGCCTTCACGTCCGGGAACCGGATGCCGTTCAGCGTAACGACCTTCTCCTCGCCGGGATCGAGGCGGAAGGGCAGGGAGAAGCTGTAGACAAGTTCGCCGTCCGGCGCGTACAGGAGCCCGTACAGACGGCGGTCGTCGTCGATGTTACCATAGTTTTTGAGCGTGATCTCTCCGTCGAGCACGCCCGTCTTATAATCGGATTTGTCGAGCAGCGGACGGAGGAAGATGTCGCGGATGGCGACATCCGGCGTGCGGAACAGCACCACGTCGCGGAAGATGCCGGAGAAGCGGAAGAAATCCTGGTCCTCCAGGTAGGAGCCGTCGCAGAAATGGTACACCTCGACCGCGATCGTGTTCCTTCCGGGAGTCAGGTGCTTCGTGATGTTGAACTCGTCCGGACTGAACGAATCCTCCGCGTAGCCGACCTTCTCGCCGTTGATCCACAGGTAGAACGCCGACGCCACGCCGTTCAGGCGCACGAAGACCTGGCTTTCGTGGAGCCAGTTTTCCGGCAGGTCGAACTCGCGCACGTACGAGCCGACCGGATTGCGTTCGATATACGACGTCTTTTCGCGCGGCGGTTCCTTCGTCACGAACGGCGGATCGACCTTGAACGGGTATTCCCAGCCGGAGTACAGCGGCGTGCCGTACCCCTGGAGCTCCCACGTGGACGGCACCTTGATCGTATCCCACTTCGAAACGTCGAAATCTTTCTTGAAGAAATCGACCGGGCGCGTCTCCGGCGTAAGGGAGAAATGGAATTTCCAGTCGCCGTTCAGGAGCATGGCGTCCTTCCCCTCCGGGACGATGCAGTCCGGGCGCATGGGCTCGGTGTTCACGTAGTTGATGCTCTGGTCCTCCCACTCGCGGACTTCGGCGGCGAGGGATTGAACGGAAATGGCGGCGAGAAGAAGCGCGGCCGCGGCGGCGATATGACGTCTATTCATGATCGGTACTCCGGTTGATTGCGTGAAGGGTCAGTCCATGTGGAAAACGAGGCGGAGCGGGCGCGAACACGGCTCGTTGTCCGGCTTACACTCCATGAGGTCGGCGTTGTAGTCCCACCACTTGCGGATGCAGGCTTCCTCTTTCAGCGTCTCCGTGGTCTCGTCGTCGGTCAGACGCCGCACGGCGAAGAGCATCAGCGTCTCCGGGTCGTAGAAGATGGAGTAGTCGCGGATTCCGGCGAGCGTGTGCGCCTTCAGGACTTCGGGCCAGATCTCGTCGTGACGGCGTTTATATTCCTCGATCACGCCGGGTTTCAGCTTCATGACAAAAGCGGACTGCTCCATTGCGGGACTCCTTGTTTCGCGTCGTTGTTCTTTTTCCATGAAAAATGCATATTGAATTAAAGATAGCCTGTTTGCGGAAAAAGTCAAATCGAAAGCGAACGAAAACATGGAAAATGAAGAAACGCGGAGTGGATAGCTGAAATCTCATGCTTGCGGAGAAATCACCAGGAAAGGAGTTTTTTCCCAAGTTTCAGTTAAAACATGGTACTTTTAACTGAAACTTGCGCGTGCACATGAGCGACTGGTTCTTTCATCAACTCAAACTTGCCTGTGAACTTGCGTGTAAACGCAAGGTTTTCTTTTCGTCATGTGTCAAAAAAAACCATCAAGGGAGAAACAATCCCGCCAGAAAAGACTGAAAACAATTCGGAACTACGATATTTTCGGAAAAATATACGATTTTTTCGGCTTTTTGGCTTGCATTTTTGCATTTTCCGCTGTATAATACAAATAAAGGACACGCGCAATTTGCGCCGCGTGTCCCGTGCGTGTTCGCCCCAGAAAACGTTTAACTATCAGCCAAAGAAAGACCGATACTATGAATATGAAATTTGCTTTGAAGTCGGCAGCCGTTTCCCTGGCTCTCGCTTTTGCCACAATAACCTCGTTCGGCGTGGAACCCGTCGCGAACTATGTGCCGTCGGACGCCGCAGGCGCGCTGTATGTGAATTTCGAGGCCCTGTTCGGATCGCCGGCGTTCGGTTCCATCCTGAAATCCTTCGACATCGATCCGGATGAAATGCTCGAATCCGTGGGAATCAAGTTGGGCGACAAGAACGCCCAGTTTGTCGTCTTTGTTTCCGCGGACCATCGTGCCGGGCTGATCGCCAACGTGAACGGCCAATCCGGCGAGTTCAAGAAGATTGTGACGGAAAACACGGCTTACACCGCCCAGAAGGTCGAATTCGAGGGTGCGGAAGTCTACGAGATCAAGGACGCGGAAAATAGTGTCCACTTCATGTTGATGGTCGTTTCCGACGACCATGTCCAGGCCGTCCTCACGGAAGACATGGATGCGAAACCGGCACTCTACCCCGAAGTCGAGGCTCCGTCCGCGCTGGTGCGTTCCATGAAGGCCGAAGACTCCATTTTCGCGATCGCGCTTGATCGAGAGGGGTTTATGAAATTTCTTGCCGGTGAGGCCAGGACCGGCACCGATGGGTTGAGCGACCAGATCGAACAGTTCAAGGGGCTCCTGGGCGAGTCGGAGGAACTGAAGAGCTTCATCTTCCGCATCGCTTCCGGCGCGGACAACTCCATCGACCTCTTCCTGACCGCCCGGTTCAACGACGCCAAGGCGCGCGGCGAGTTCGTGGAACAGGTCGAAACGCTGAAGAAAATGCTGACTCCGGCGGAAGGCGAAGAGGAGAACGCGAACGAAGCCGCCAAGCTCTTCGAGGGCCTGAAGGTCGAAACCAAGGGCAACGATGCCGTGGTCACCTTCAATATCTCCGAAGATTCCATCCTCGAAGCCGTGCAGGCCGCGACCGCCGCCGCAAAGGAAGCGCTCGAGGGCGGCGAAGCCGGGGAAAAGGCGCTTGAGGGAGACGACGACACGCCGCCCGACTTCGAGGCCATGGTCCCGCTTGAGGAGACGCCCGACCCGGACGAGGAAGGCATCGACGAAGAGGAACGCGAGAAGCGCGTCCAGATGCGCGAAGCGGCGGTGAAGAACCGCGAGGCGAAGATCGCCCAGCTCAAACTTGAGTACGAACAGAACGCCGCCGCCCGCGAGGAGGCGAAACGTGTCGCCAAGCTCAACAAGGAGATGTTCGGCTATTTGAAGGAAAAGGACTGGGAAAACGCGTTCAAGATGATCGAAAGCGGCGCCGACGTGAACGGCAAGGACGAGAAGGGCCGCACGCCCGCGTTCTACTGCGTCGAAAACGGCAATTTCACCATCCTGAGCAACCTCGACAGCGCCGGAAAGAGCAAGGTCGACCCGAACGCCGTCGACAATGCCGGCATGTCGCTGCTCCATTGCGCCGTCCTGAAGAAACAGGAATCGATCATCACCTATCTGCTGAAGGTCCGCGCCTGCACCCCGCGCACCCAGATCGAAAAGTCCGGTGCGACCCCGCTGTACGACGCCGCCCGCATGGGCACGTATGAAATGGTGAAGAGCCTCGTGACGTACGGCGCGGACCCGAACGTCGCCACGAAGGCCGGTCTCACGCCGCTGCATCAGGCCGCCGCCCGCGGCAACCTCGACATGGTGAAGGACCTCGTCCAGGCCGGCGCGGACGTCAACGCCATCGCCGAGAACGGCCGCACACCGATCTTCTACGCCGCCGAACGAGGCAAGGCTTCCACCGTGAATTTCCTGCTTGAGAAGAAGGCGGAACTCAACCTCGCCGACAAGGACGGCATGACCCCGCTCCATTGCGCCGCTTTCAGCGGAAACGTCGCGCTTGTGAAGTTCCTCGTGAGCAAGAAGGCCAACTTCGCCGCCACCGCGAAGGACGGCACCACCGTCCTCATCGCCGGTGCGAAATACCCCGAGATCGTGAAGTTCCTCGCCGACAAGATGCCGAACGTGAACGGCGTCGACAAGGACGGCAACAGCGTGCTGCATCTCTGCGCCGCGACCGCCGATGACGAGACCGTTCGCAAGCTCCTCTATTACAGCATCAAGGAAGACCTGCCGAACAAGGCGGGTGAGACCCCGGTCCTGCTTGCCGCGCGCGCCGGAAACGTCGATATGGTCAAGCGCCTGCTCGCCATGAACGTGAAGGTCACGCAGAAGATCGTGGACGCCGCCGCGAACGACGAGATCAAGGCGCTCCTCTCCGCCAAGCTCAAGAAATAAGGCGGCGGAATCTCCACTGAAGCAGTGCCGGGCTGACGCTCCGGCACGAGGGAAAAAACAAACTGTCCTCCTCTGTCGTATGTGGACGGGGAGGACATTCTCTTTTTCGGGAAGGATGCGTTCGCGACCACGCGTTGCAGGGGACACTTTGCGCCTCGGTGAACTCTTTTGCACAAGTTCGATATCGTAGGGCCGTGTGACGCGGGAGGCGGAGGCGGGGTTCAAGTGCAGAGGTGCATTCAGTTCGGCCAGGCGGTCTGCTCGGAAAAAACGTCGCTCCTTACTCCGACGTTCAATGGGAGCTTGAGCTCCGGGAGCGCGTTGCAGCCGGCGAATGCCTGAGGGCCGATGCCCCTCAGAGATTTCGGCAACTCGATGTGTTTCAGGGCGGTACAGCCCGAGAACGCCCCCCTGTGAATGGCCTCTACCCCTTCCGGCACCCGAATCTCCGTCAATCCGGTGCACATGGCAAACGCGAACTCTTCGATCTCCTTCACGTCCGGCGGGATGACGCAGAGGCCGTCCGGCGGCGCCACGCAGGAAACGAGCGTCGAGCCGTTGTAGAGGATGCCGTCCTGATAGCGGTACCCGTCAGGGAGACCGTCGGGAAACACGAGCTGACAGCCGGTCCCCGAAAACGCGCCGTTGCCGATGGATTTGACGTTGGGGCCGAGGGTGACTTGCTTCAGGTTGCGGCAGCCCAGGAACGCGTATCTTTCGATCATGGTCACACTGTCCGGGATATTGATCTCGGTCAGGCTGGCGCAGTTCATAAACATGCTGTCGGGGATCCGCTGCACCCCCTCCGGGAGCACGGCTTTTCTGAGACCGGTGCAATGACTGAACGAATGCCACGCTGTCCCGATGCTTTTTGCCGCGGATGCGGGCAATACGAGCTTTTCCAGTCCGCTGCAGCCGGAAAAGGCATACTGATTGATGAATTCCACTCCCTCCTGAATCTCGAGTTTTCTCAGCGAGGTGCAATCCTGAAAGGCAGTCAAGTGGATTGATTTCACATTGCCCGGGATCACGATCTCCCGGGGCCTGAGGCCGAGGCGTTTGGAAAAGGTGTCGCTGGCAATGTCTGTTGCGTTTTCCGGGATGATGTAGTACCAATACTGCAGATACGACTGTATTTCCGGTTTGTCCTTGATCCAGGGCAGGCCGCAAAGGAATTCGCCGAGGCTTGATGCGCGCGGGGTCGCGCTGATTTCGATCACGGTGGTCCCCAGCGGGATGATCCTGTAAACGTGCAGGTACGACATGAACAGCCGGATCGCCACCGGCGTCAGCACCAGCAGAAAAAACAGAAGGACCGGCCTCAGACGGGTGAGGAGGGGGTCGCGCGGCGGGATGTCGTCCTTCGCCGCGTCGTGTTCCGGTTCGTGTCTGTCAGCGCCGATCATTGCCGTTCCTCCTCGTTTGCGTTCAGTGGAGCTGCGTCGGGAGGACGTGTTTCTCGCGCGGCGTGAACCAGATCTCGAACTGTTCCACCTCGGCCGGGTCGATCTGGTACGGATCGCTCTCCTGATAGCGTCCGGCGAGGTCGGCGTCCGGGTCGAACCGGAGCAGCTGGAGCACGTCGTAGAAATTGCCGTCGCATGCCGCGATGCCCGCGTCCTGACCGGGCGTGAACCCGAACCGTCCGTAGTAGGCGGGATCGCCGAAGATCACGATGCCGGGGTGTCCGGCGGCTTTCACGAGCGGGAGCGTACGGCGGATCAGGGCGGAGCCGATGCCGCGTTTCTGAAACGCGGGCGCGACGCCGACCGGGCCGAGCGTCGGGATCGGGATGCGCGAGCCGTCCGGCTTCTCAATGGCGCACATGGCGTACCAGATGCCGCCGACGGGCTGTTCGTCGAGCTCGGCGATGAAGCTGAATTCCGGCAGATACGACGGGTCCTGACGGAGTTTGTGGATCAGGAGGTGTTCGCTCGCGCCGGGGCGGTAGACGTCCCAGAATGCGTCGCGGATCAGATTCTCCATGGCGGGATGGTCGGCGGGCTCTTCGGGACGGATGATGAGATTTGTCATGGTGAGTTATGACCTGTGTTCAATAAGCCTGCCATTTGAGGATAAATAACCTCAGCGCCGTACAGGGATTGCACGGCGTGTGAAGTGATCGTTTGAATGAGAAACGAGCGTGACGGACGCGGAAATCAGGCGCGTTCGACCACGATCTCGGGATCGACGGATTCCCGGAGGATGCGTTCGATGCCGTCCTTGAGCGTCATCTGCGCGTGGGGGCAGGCGCCGCAAGCGCCGCGGAGACGGAGGAGGACGGTTTTGCCGGTGATGGAGACGACTTCGAGATCGCCGCCGTCGGCCTGGAGCATTCCCCGGAGTTCTTCAAGTTTTTCTCTGATTGCCTCTTCCATGATGTCTGCCTTTCTTCGGGCGGATGCGCCCGTTGCGTTGAAGCCGCGTTGTGCGCGCGGCGGTTTGTTGTTTGGTGTATGGTAATAAAGTAGCACGCGAGGGAGAAAATACAAATGGAAAGCGGGACTTTTTGTGAAATAAAACACGGCGGCGCGTGGTGCGGAGCCGGAAAACGTGAAAAAATAATCGTGGATTCCGAATATACGGTAAAATGCTGTCACTTTGTAATTCGTTGGCGCGCAAAGTAAAATGAAAATATTTCGGAAAGCTGTCACGATTTTTGCGGAAAAAAAGAGATTGTCCGGCAATAAAACGCAAACGGGATGCGTTAATTGAGATGTAAGCGCCGCGGGAAACGCCAAGAAACGCTGCGGGAAAGAGTTACGAAGCGGGCAGGGCGTTGGAATACCGCGGAAATCCCCGGAGATCGTATGAGGTCATGCGGTCGGGAAACGACAAACGGTTGACACAACCTTAAAACAATTGACAACACAAACTTTAACCATAAGGAGAACGACTATGAAAAACCTCAACGCGATCATCATCCTCGCCACGGTTGCCGGTATGGCGACTCTCACCGCCTGTTCCAGCGCAAAAGCCGAACAGGTAACTGACACGAACGAAACGGCTGTGCCGGCTGAAACAACGACGGCCGCGACTCCGACTCCCGGCCCCGGCTTCGGCGGTCCCGGCATGATGGGCCCCGGTATGGGCGGTTTCGGCGGCGGAATGGGTATGGGCCCCGGCGCCGGTATGGGTATGGGCCCCGGCGCAGGCATGGGCGGCTTCGGCGGCGGCATGGGCATGGGCCCCGGTGCCGGTATGGGCGGCTTCGGCGGTCCGCAGGGCGGCTTCGGCGGCGGCATGGGCATGGGCTCGGCTCCGCAGGGCGGTTTCGGCGGTGGCATGGGCCCCGGTGCTGGTGCTGGCATGGGTGGCTTCGGTGGGCCGCAGGGCGGCTTCGGCGGCGGCTTTGGTGCCGGTCCGCAGGGCGGCTTCGGCGGCGGCTTCGGTCCTGCTCCTGATGGAGGTTTCGGCGGCGGTTTCGGTGCCGGTCCGCAGGGCGGTTTCGGCGGCGGCTTTGGACCTGCTCCTGAAGGCGGCTTTGGCGGTGGTTTTGGTGCCGGTCCGCAGGGCGGTCCCGGCATGATGGGCCCCGGCGGCGGCATCGGCGGCTTCGGTGGTCCGAACGCCACGACACCCGATGGACAGCCCCGTGTGAGACGTGAAGGCGGCGCACGTCAGCCCCGTCGTGAAGGCGGCGTGGCCGGCGGTCCTGCTGCCGGTGGTCCCGGTGCCGGATTTGGAGCTGGTCCGCAAGGCGGTTTTGGCGGCGGCTTCGGCGGCGGTGCCGCTGGTGGTCCCGGTGCAGGTGTCGGATTTGGAGCTGGTCCGCAGGGCGCCTTCGGCGGTGGTTTCGGCGGCGGTGCCGCTGGTGGCCCCGGCGCAGGCATGGGCGGATTTGGCGGAGGGTTCGGTGCCGGAATGGGCGCGGCTCCGCAGGGTGGCTTCGGCGGCCCGAACGCCACGACTCCCGACGGACAGCCCCGCGTGAGACGCGAAGGCGGCCGTTTGAACCGTGAAGGCGGTGCGGCGGGCGGTCCCGCCGCCGGTGGTCCTGCTGCCGGATTCGGCGCAGGCGCGACTCCGCAGGGCGGCTTCGGCGCCGGATTCGGTGCTGGTGCGGCTCCGCAAGGCGGTTTCGGTCAGGGCGGCATGGGCGCGACCCGTCAAGGCGGCTTCGGTGCCGGAATGGGCGGCGCGACCCGTCAGGGCGGTTTCGGCGGCGGACAGGGCATGAGACAGCGCCGCGGCGCTGCCGGTGCAGCCGGTACGACTCCGGCCGCGACGGCTCGTCCGGGCTCCGGTGCGAACACCCAGTACGATTCCGGTGCGAGCAACATCCGTCCGTTCGACGACGAAGACCTCTTCGTTGAGGATTGAACAGACAGATTCCTTCTGAAAAAAACTTGATTGTGTGGGGCGTCGGTCCAGGGGGTGGACGGGCGCCCCGCCTTTTTTGTCCGGCCGGAAACCGTATGCCGTATTTGCGCTCCCGGCCCGGTCGGCCCGCCGCCTCGCGAAGAACCGGTAGAACCGGGCGTTTGTCCTCTATCGGCACAACGCATCAATCAAAAAAAGTGCCCGGTCTGAGCCGGGCACGCCGCAAACGGTGCTGAAGCAGTGTTCTGCTCCGCGAGAACACGTGCCGTCGCGTAGCACGGCACTACCGCAGTGGAGGACTTGTCCTCCCCTCACTTCCAGCGGAGGATGGTGACGGAGTTCGCGGGGAAGGTGTAGCGGAAATCGTCGGATTTCGCGCGGATTTCCTTCTTCTTCGGGACGACGCGGAACGGTTCCTCGAACGTGTTTTCCAACGCCTGATCGTCGCCCGCGAGCGTGACCGCCGTGCCCTTGACCGTGGCGGACTTCGTCGCGCCGGTGTCGATGGTGAGCGTGATCGGATCGCGGTCGGAGTTGACGAACTTCAGGATGGTCTCGCCGGTCTTCTGGTCGAGTCCGGCGACGGCGGCGAACGCGGAATTCTGCTGGATCTTCTGGTCGAAGACGACCTTGCCGTCGATGCTGCACACCACGCTGGACTTGTTCACGTCGATGCGGATGTCGTACCATTTTCCTGTCTCGATGACGCCGCGGGTACGGCGCGTCGGGGTGTCGGGATGCTCAATGCCGTGATCGGTGTTGCCCCAGCCGCCGAGGTTGAGCCAGCTCTTGGTCTCGGCGTTTGGCATGGCAAAACCGATGAGGAAACCTTCGTTGCCTTCGATCTTCTTCGCCTTGACGGAGATCGTGTACTCTTCCCATTCGGGTTCGCCGATGATGGCGAGGGTGTCGGTGTCAAGCGTGGACTGCGTGAGTTCGCCGTTCTGGGCGAGCCACTGGCCGCGAATGGGCATGACGCCGTCGAGTCCGGTCTTGAATTCGGGCGCGGCGAGGACCTTGTCGCCCTGCGTGATCTTCAGGTCCTTGTAGGCGACCTTCGTTTCCCAGGAGCCGAGGCCGACGAAGCCTTTGAAGGTGTTCTGGTGTTCTTCCGCGACGGTGAGCGTCAGGTCGAGATTCTGGTCGGCGCGGTTGTTCGCGAACATGACCTGCGTCCAGTAGGACGGCGTGCCGAAGACGCGGCTCTGGTCGAAGACGATGGCGTCCGGGTTCCAGGTCTCCCATCCGGCGCGGCGGAAGAGCGGCGCGTAGGAGCTCATGATCACGATGTCGCCGTTGCGTTCGAGTCCGGTCATGAAGGCGGCCTCGCCGAGCGCGGCGTTGAGGTTGCCCTTGCCGGATCCGCTGGTCACGGCGTATTCGCCGAAGTAGATCTCGGGACCCTTGCGGTCCTGGTTGTCGAAACGTGTGGCGTCGCGGCGGAACGCGGCGGAATCGGAGTACATGTGCGGATCGAGGATGTCGTTCTTGAATCCGTTGGTGGCTTCGTTCGCCACGAGGCGCATCTTCGGGTATTTCTCGAGGATGGCTTTCGCCATGAGGGCGTAGCGTTCGGCGTAGGCCGCGCCGCCGTTCTCGTTTCCGATCTCGATGTACTTCATGTTGAACGGCGCGGGATGTCCGTTTTTGGCGCGTTCGGCGCCCCACTTGGATGTGACGGGCCCGTTGGCGTACTCGATGGCGTCGAGGGCGTCCTGCACGAAAGGCTGCATCTCGTTCATCGGGACGTTGTACATGGTGTCGCGGCCGTTGCGCGTTTCGTGGCCCATGCCGCAGTTGATGACGAAGAGCGGTTCAGCGCCGAGGTCTTCACACATCTGAAGGTATTCATGGTAGCCGAGGCCGTTGCTTGCCTCGTACTGCCAGATGCACCACTGGCCGACGCGCTGTTCGACCGGGCCGACGGAGTTCTTCCAGATCGCGCGGTTTTCGATGCCGCGTCCTTCCACGAAGCAGCCGCCGGGGAAGCGCACGAACGCGGGCTTCATAGCGGCGACCATCTTCATGAGGTCGGGACGGAGGCCGTTTTTACGGTTATTCCAAGTGCGGCGGGGGAAGAGGGAGACCATGTCGAGCCAGTAGGTGGCGGCCTTGGCGCTGGAGATCACGAGCTGGGCGTTCGTGTCGGTGCGCTGGGCTGTCAGGAGGAGCGTGTACTTGCGCCATTCCTTCGACGGGGTGATACTGTTGTGCGCGAGAATCTTGCCCTCGCCGCCGACGAGGGAGATGTCGAGACGTTCGCCGCCCTTCTCGGAACGCGCGTACAGCGTGAGGTCGTATTCGGCGCTCGCCTCAATGAAGAGCTGGGCGGGCTGTCCGGCGGCGTTATCCTGCCAGCGGCGGTCCGCGCCGTGCGGTCTGCCGCCCTGCGGTCCGCCGACGAATCCGCGGTTCATCACGCGTCCGCCAGCCTGCGCGACGACTTTCAGCGCGGTCGGGTTGTTTGCATGGATCGCGGAGGTGCGGTCGAGGGAGATGTCGGCTTTGTCGGAGAACCAGGCAACCGGGAAGGACGTGTTGTCCTCGAACGAGCGGTTCTGGATCATTTCGGCGTAGATGCCGCCTTCGCCGGCGCGGTTGATCTCCTCGAAGAAGATGCCGTAGAGCAGAGGGCTGATCTTCGCGCCGGGGTGCGCGGTGTCGATGCGGATCACACCTTCGGGCTGCTTGTCGGGGGCGGCTTCGGCGGAGGAACAAGCCGCGAGGAGCGCGGCGGCCGTCGATGCGGCGAGGAGGGAGACGGAGAGGTTTTTCAGCATATAGTTCTACCTTTCTGTGGTTTGTTGTTTCGTTTTTGAATAATGTAGTCCTGAAACAAAAAAAGTCAACCGCATCCGGCATAAAAAATGAAGAAAAAAGACGCCGGAATCGAAAAAGAAAGCCCCTGAAATCGAGGTCGATTCCGCTTAAATGACGACTTTGAAGCGCGCCGGGAGTTTGAGGAGCGCGGCGGAGATGTCGTTGATCTCCTTGAACAGCGCGGCGCGTTCCGGGGCGTCCGGCGCGAGCGCTTTGATCTGAGCGAGCAGATCGGCGCGTTTCCGCTGGTAATAATCGGTCAGGATCAGGCGCACACTCGAATTGTAGGTGTTGCGGAAGAACTTTTTGCTGAGTTCGGGATCGGCGGCCGGGCAGGAGGCCGGGGGTGCGTCTTTTCCTTCCTCGCGCGCGGCTTCGATGGCGGCGCGTTCGGCGGCGTGTCCGGCGGCCAGGTCGAGCGCCTCGACGAGCTTGGAAACGTCCGCGCCCTCCATTTCGAGCGAGGTCAGGATGGAGGAGGGCGCGTCCTTCCATTCGCCGTTCATGGCGCTCTGGAGCAGTGCCTCGGCGGCTCTGCCCGGGACGGAATCGCCGAGCGAGTTTTCGGGCAGGTCGTCGACCGCCTTCTGCGTGTATTCCTCCGAATCCAGCATCAGGACGAGCAGTTCGTACACGGCGTTTTCGAGCGAGGTGTTGCGTGGCTTCGGGGGAGGGGCCGCGTTGGCCTGCCGCCGTACCGTGTTCGCCGGATGGCGCGCGCCGTCGAAGAGGCGGCGCTCCGCGACTTTTTCGACGGAGGACAGCGGGACGTTGAGCTTCTTCGCGAGCCAGTCGAAATAGAACTCGCGCGTAACCTCGTTTTCGAGCTGGATCATCCAGTAGATCACGTCGTTCGCGGCGGCGGCGCGACCGGCGGGCGTGGACGGGTCGACGTTCGACAGGGCGTGTTCGAGCGCGAACTCGAAGAAATCGGCGGCGTCGCGGACGGCTCCGGCGAGGGCGTCGGCCCCGAATTTGGAGAGCGTTTCGTCGGCGTCCTTCGCGCCGGGGTACCGCACGACTTTCACGTTGAATCCGAGCGGCAGGAGGATTGCGGCGTCCTTGAAGACCGCTTCGCGCCCGGCGTTGTCGTTGTCGGTGGCGAGGATGGCGGTCGAGGTGTGGCGTTTCAGGATGGTCGCCTGGTCGGCGGTGAAAGCGGTGCCCTGCGGCGCGACAGCGTGCGTCACGCCCGCGCGGTGCATTGCGATGGCGTCGAGCTGGCCCTCGCAGAGGACGACGGCTCCGGCCTTCGGGATGGACGTGCGCGCGAAATTCAGCGCATAGAGCAGCCGCCCCTTGTGGAAGATCGGGGAATCGGGGGTGTTCACGTATTTCCAGCCCTGCGGATCGGCCTCCACGGACCGCGCGCTAAACCCGACGATTCGCCCGGATTCGTTCCAGATCGGAAACATCAGGCGGTTGCGGAAACGGTCATAGATGTGCGACTGGTTCTCGTCCTTACTGGAGACGATGCCGGAGTCGCGCAATTCCTGATCGACGAACCCCTCCTTATGTGCGAACTGGATGGCGGCGTCCCAGCTGTCCGGCGAAGCCCCGATGCAGAACTTGTCCGCGACGTCGTCCGGGATGCCGCGCGTGCGGAAATACGTCGCAACGGGTCCGTCGGGGTGTCCGAGCAGATATTCGCGGTAGAATTTCGCGAGCTTTTCGTGCAGAGTGCAGAGGCGTTCGCGCGTGCCGTATTCGGGCTGGCCGTCGAGGTTTTCGTGCCTGCTTCCGCCGAATCCGCGCCGCGCGGGCGTCTCCGGGATGATGATGCCGTATTTTTTTGCGAGCTGTTCGGCGGCCGAGGTGAAATCGAGGTTCTCCAGCTCCATGACGAACTTGAAGACGTCGCCTCCCTTGCCGCAGCCGAAACACTTGAAATACTGGCGGTCCGTGTTGACCGTGAACGACGGGGTCTTCTCGTGGTGGAACGGGCAGCACGCCTTCCATGCGGACGGGCCTGCTTTTTTCAGCGTGGGGACGTACGATTGCACGACGTCCACGATGTCGGCGCGCAGCCGAATCTGGTCCAGTACGTCGTCCGGGATATAGCGGGGCATGGCCGGATGTCAGCGGATGATTTCCAGGCGCGTCTGAACTTCCTTGTATTCGTCGAGGAGTTCACGGCGGTTGGCGGAAAGCCGCAGGAAGGAGTTGTAATACTGGCGCGCCTTCATGAGGTCGCCGAGGTAGTAGTCCTGGAGGATGGCGTTGTTCAGGTGCAGGTGCGGATTGTCCGCGTCGAGGGAAAGCGCGGTGCTGAACAGCGCGGCGGCGCGGCGGGCCTCGCCCTTCAGGACCAGGATGACGCCGAGCTCGTTGTAGACGACCGGGGACTGCTTGAACTGCGGGAGGTCGAGGAGACGTCTGGTGAGGTTCAGCGCGTCCTCGGTGTTCAGGCGCAGTTTGGCGCGCGCGAGCAGGATGAGCGTGTTCGCGTCGTCGGGACGCAGTTCCAGCGCGCGTGTCAGCGGCTTGATGCTGCTGTCGTACTTCTGCTGGCGGACATAGAGACGTCCGAGCGTGTACTGCGCGATGAAGCTGGAGGTATCGGCGCCCGCGCGGCTTGCCGCGTTCAGCGCCTCCTCGGGACGGTCGTTGTTCTCAAGCGCGATGGCGTACAGTACGTTCGCGAGCGTGTCGCCGGGCGCTTTTTCCACGGCGTTTTCGGCCTGGTCGAGCGCGCGGCCCCATTTCGCATCTTTCGCGGAGGCCAGGGAACGGCGCATCCATTCGTCGGCGGTCGGTTCGGGTCCGCAGGCGGTCAGCAGGAAAGCCGCGCAGACGGCGGCGAAACAGACTATGTGAAGCGATCTCGTGTATTTCATCGGCGTGAATTCTCCTTTTCCAATCCCATTTTAAAGTAGCCCATTTTTCCGTTTTTTCCAGTCGATTCCGGGAAAATTATGGAGGTTTTTCGTGCGCGAGCAGAGCCACGCACAGTATCAGCACCGCTTGCAGTGTGGCCGGCTGCGCTCGGACACGGAGAACACCACTTGCCGCGCTAAATCTGACCGGCGACCGGCTTCCCGTCCAGAACATCGCGGATGGCACGTGTGAGCTTCGGCAGACGGTGGGGTTTCGCGATGAACCCGGCGGCACCGTTGTCGAGGAGGTCCTGCACGGCGCCCTCCTGCACGAATCCGCTGGACAGTAGGATCTTCGCATCCGGGTCGATGGCGCGGATCTGGTAGAACGTGCCGTGTCCGCCGAGACGCGGCATGACCATGTCGAGCAGGACCAGGTCGATCTGACTCGGGTTGTCGCGGTAGATGGCGACGGCGTCCTCTCCGTTCTCGGCGAGGAGGACGGAGTATCCGAGGTTCTGCAACGCCTCGATCAGGAAATCCCAGACGGTTTCCTGATCGTCCACGATCAGCAGTGTTTCGGTGCCTCTCGGCAATGCTTCCGGTTCAGTCATCGGGTTTTGTTCCTTCGGTAAAAACACACACAATATTATACCCGAAAAACCGGAGAAAAACAAGAGTAAAACCGAAAAATCCGGAAAAAAAACGGATAATCGCGGAATCCGGCCAGCCTCCCGGAGTTTCTTAACGTGAAAGAAAGTCCCCGTACCGTTTCCAATACGGGGACACAGCAAGCTGTGTTGTAGCAGTGCGCGGCTACGCTCGCGCACACGCCAAGCCGTGCTGAGGCAGCAACTCTGCTGCGTGAGAGCATGAAAAGACGGAATGGAAACAGCTGCCGATAACGAAAAAGCCTGTCCCGTTTTTTGAGCGGGGCAGGCTTTTGTAATTTTGGGATGTGCATGTTCGAGCTTGCAGAAGCTCAGACTTACTTCTGCGCGGGTTGGTCGCCGAGCTGACGGAGCGCGGAACGGCGGATCTTGCCGCTGACGGTCTTCGGGAGTTCGGTGAGGAAGTCGATCTTGCGCGGGTACTTGTACGGCGCGGTGTTCTTCTTCACGTAGTCCTGGATCTCCTTCTTCAGCTCTTCGCTCGGCTGTTTGTCCTTCGTCAGGACGATGTACGCCTTCACGACCTGTCCGCGGGTGGGATCGGGCACGCCGACCACGGCGCATTCGAGTACATAGGGCAGCTCCATGATGGCGTTTTCGACCTCGAACGGGCCGATGCGGTAGCCGGAGGACTTGATGAGGTCGTCGGTGCGTCCGACGTACCAGTAATAGCCGGCCTCGTCGACCCAGGCGGTGTCGCCGGTGTGATAATAGCCGTCGTGCCAGGCGTTGTGCGTGGCCTCCTCGTCGCCGTAGTAACCGACGAAGAGTCCGGGGATCTCGCCCGGTTCCGCCTTGATCACGATCTCGCCGACCTCGCCCTGCTTGACCGGCTTGCAGTCGTGGTCGAAGAGTTCGACCGGGTACATGGGAGAGGGCTTGCCCATGGAGCCGGGATGAGGTTCCATGCCGTTGATGTTGCCGATGATCATGGTGCTTTCGGTCTGTCCGAAGCCCTCCATCATCTTGTGGCCGGTCTGCCGCAGGAACTGGTTGAAGACCTCGGGATTCAGCGCCTCGCCCGCCATGGTGGTGTGTTTGAGCGTGGAGAAATCGTAGTGGGAGAGGTCTTCGCGGATGAAGAAGCGGTACATGGTCGGCGGCGCGCAGAACGTGGTGATGCCGAACTGCTTGAAGAGCGGCATGATGTCGGCGGCGCTGAAGCGGTCGAAGTCGTAGACGAAGAGCGGAGCCTCGCAGAGCCACTGGCCGTAGAGCTTGCCCCACATGGCCTTCGCCCAGCCGGTGTCGGAAATGGTCAGGTGCAGGCCGTTCGGGTCCACGCAGTGCCACCAGCGGGCGGTGATGATGTGCCCGAGCGGGTAGGAGAAAAAGTGCGTGACGATCTTCGGATAGCCGGTCGTGCCGGAGCTGAAGAACATCAGCATCAGGTCGGTCGCCTTCAGGCCGGCGGGGCGTTTGAAGACCGTGCTGTAGCGTTCGAGCGAGGCGTCGAAGTCGAGCCAGCCGAGGCGCGTACCGTTGGTGGCGATGCGGAATTCGACGGACTTGCAGAGGTTCGCCGCGGCATCGGCCTGCTCGAGGACCTCGCCGTCCGAGGTACAGATGATCGCGCGGATGCCGGCCTTGTCGAACCGGTACTGGAAATCGTGCACGAGGAGCTGGTTCGGGGCGAGCACCGCCACCGCGCCGATCCGGTGCAGGGCGTTCATGAGGACCCAGAACTGCCAGTTGCGGCGCAGCACCATCATCACGCGGTCGCCTTTTTTGATGCCGAGCGAAACGAGGTAGTTCGCGGCCTGGCAGGACATGTCGGCGATCTGCCTGAACGTGAATTCGCGGTGTTCGTGGTTGCGGCTGAGCCAGGAGAGCGCGACCTTGTCGGGCGTCTTTTCTGCCAGGCGGTCCAGCACGTCGTATGCGAAGTTGAAGGTGTCGGGATAGTGGAACTTGACCTTGTTCAGGATGCCGTTCTCGTCGAACTCCGCGTCGAGGTAGTCCTGATACAGCAGGCGGCCTTCGGAGCCGTTTTCCTCGGCGACGTGCGCGACCGGGGCGGGCGCGGGAGCCGGAGCCTCGGTACCTTCGCCGTACATGACGATCGCGAGAAATTCGCAGGGCTTGCCGTCCGCGGCCACCATGCCGTGCGGCAGGCTGGAGTCGAGCAGCACGCTGTCGCCGGGATTCAGCACGTCGATCTTTTCGCCGAGCTGGATGCGAAGTCGTCCGGACAGCACGTAGTCGAACTCGTGACCGGGGTGCGTCGTGAGGTGGATCGGCAGTCCTTCGTCCTGCGGCTGGGCACGGACGAACAGAGGCTCGGTGTTGCGTTTTTTCAGCAGGGGCGCGAGGTGACGGTAGTCGAGCTCCTCGCGGCGCTTGATCGGCATGCCGCCGCCCTTGCGCGTGATGTTGCTCCGCGCAGAGGTAAAGGAAGGCGAACGGACTTTCAACGAGACCGTCTTCATGCTTCCGGTATTCTTCTACGGTGACGCCCGTGACCTTGGCCATTTCCTCTTCGGAGATTTCCATGATCTGACGGATGTCGCGAATGCGACTGCCGATTTGCTGAAGTTTGTTTTCCATCTTTCGTTGTCCAAAGTGATTGAGATAAAAACGGGTAAACTATAATATACTGCAAAATGCCGTAAAGTCAAGCGGAACACCTGGGGAAGCCGCCGTTTTCCCGCGGTTTGGCAGGAGTTCATTTTTTTCCAAGGAATGATCCACATGGAAATGTATGTTGGAGTAAATCATTCGCTTGCCGGATTGAAAAAACTGTTTTGCGTGTTATATTATCTGACGCAATCTTGGGAGGTTTGAACGATGAGCGATGAGATGAGAAAGGCTGTTGAAGCCATGCAGGAAGCGGTAGATGAAGAAATGGAACGCAAGGCAAAACTGGGCTATAAGGCTATTGTTGCCGATAAGCACGGCCGTCCCAAGGCTGTTTCCGCAAAATACCTTGTAAGAAAACGCAGGAAAGAGCTTGCCGAAGCAAAAGCATCCGTTTCGCAATCGGCTTCCGGGAAATAGTTTTTTCAATCGGCCTGTGTCAAGATTCCATCCCCAAAAAAACGGTTGGACCATCCGGGTTTCACAGGGAACTGAACCACTGCCTGGGCGAATAGAATGCCGGACTATACCGGATTTTTTCAACGTCATTATCCATGTACAATATCAGGCGCCCCCGGAAACTTTTCGCCGCAAAAACGATCGTGCCGAACTGTTTGTCTTCATACGTGAATTCGACCAGCCCCGTATCCGGATTCCGTTCCCACGTTCCATAAAGCAGTTCATCCTCATGGTTCTCCGGGGTGGAGTGGTATCCGATGGAATACCAGTGATGATTCGGCGTCACGACGAGGATCGCCTTCGAGTCCGCACACATGCAGCCGAATGATTCTCTGACATTATAGATCCCCGACGGGTCCCCGCACGGGAGCCAGCTCAACGCATACAGCGCCGCCGTCGCAAACAGCACCAGCACGACAGTCCCCAGAATGAACTTGTTCCGAGGCCGCATGCGTTTGATTCTCCGCCTGATCGCGGGAAACATGGACGCAACAAAGCCCCACATTTTTGCAAAGGTCGGAAATCTTTCGGACGGCATGGCGCATTCCTCCGCGGTGGAACAGTTCGGACGCATACGGTAAATATCATTCGGAAATATAGCATGGATAATGAGAAATGTCAAGCGGCGCAACATCCTGCTTCCGATATTCGGAGCCGGACGTGTTTTCCGGCGCATTTCCGGTCTTTCACAAAAAACACATGGATTCAATCATTTATTCGCGTATCGGGTGATTGTATTTTCCCTTGCATTGTAGTATAGTATTGAACAAAAACCGCCGCCGCGTCCATCTCGCCCGACGGTTTTCCGAATCCCGCATTTCCAACCCCTAACCAACAGGAAAAAAGTATATGAAACCGCAACACTACGGCTTCCTCGCAGGCGCGCTGATGTTTCTCTCCGCGCCGCTGCTCGCCCAGAACCCGATCATCCGGGACAACTTCACGGCCGACCCGTCCGCACACGTCTTCAACGGACGCGTCTACCTGTACCCCTCGCACGACATCCCCGCGCCGTACGACTACAACCGCAAGGACTGGTTCTGCATGGCGGACTACCACGTGTACTCCTCCGACAACCTGGTCGACTGGGTGGACCACGGCGTGATCGTGGACCAGACCTACGTGCCGTGGGTGAACACGCGTTCCTACAGCATGTGGGCGCCCGACTGCAACGTGAAGGACGGCAAATACTACTTCTACTTCCCGGCGAACAACCGCATCGGCCTCGCCACCGCCGACCAGCCCTACGGCCCGTTCCGCGTGGAGGAACAGCCCATCCAGGGCGCGAACGGCATCGACCCGTGCATCTTCATCGACGACGACGGCACCCCGTACCTGATCTGGTCCGGCATGGGCATGCAGATCGCCAAGCTGAAGGACAACATGAAGGAATTCGACGGCGCGTCCACCAGCATCCAGCACAACACGCCCCAGAGCGGCATGAAGGAAGGCCCGTTCATGTTCAAGCGCAACGGCATCTACTACTTCACGTTCCCCTGGGCGGAGAAGGAACGCGAGACGCTGGCGTACTGCATGGGCAAGAGCCCGATGGGCCCGTTCGAGTACAAAGGCAAGATCATGGAGCAGTCCGAGACCGTCTGCTGGACCAACCACCACTCCGTGGTCGAATTCCAGGGCAAATGGTACCTTTTCTACCATCACAACGACTATTCGCCCTACTTCGACAAGAACCGCTCCGTCTGCATCGACGAGCTCACGTTCAATGAGGACGGCACCATCAACCTCGTGAAGCCCACCCTCCGCGGCGTCGGCGTCACCCCAGCCACCCGCGAGATCCAGATCGACCGCTACTCCAGCGTCGGGCCGGAGAACGTGAAGATCGACTTCGTGAACCCCGACCGTACATTCGATGGCTGGAAGGCGATCTTCTGGAACACCACCGAATACCGTCAGCCGATCTACCTGACCTACGACCGCGTCGATTTCGGCGACAAGCCGCTGAAATCCGTCACGCTGAAGTGCCACTCCCTCGCAGGCGGCGTCATCGACCTCCGCGCGGACGGTGCCGAAGGACAGCTTCTCGCATCCGTCACCGTTCCCGGCAAGCCCGAATGGACCGAGGTCGTCTGCCCGCTCCAGGCGAGCCCGAACGGCGTCCACACGCTCTATGTGAGCATGCGCAGCGGCAACCACATCGAGATCGACTGGGTGCGCTTCAATCCGTAAGCATCCGGCTTTCTCACAAGTTATCTGATTCAGCCATGGCGGGCCCCGAACCCGTCATGGCTTTTTCGAGGTTTGATTTGATATAAAAATACGGATTTATACTGGATTCCCGGTTAGTCCCTGCAGTCGGCGCGGCAGCCGAACGGGATATGCACGGAAGGAGTGAATTCCTTGGCGGCTTCGAGGTGGGGGGACCACTGGTCGTCGAAGTAGATGTGAGGACGGAGCTGCTTCAGGATGCGGCTTTTGTTCATGCCGCCGAGCGTGAAGGTCTGGTCGACGGTGATGTTCCAGTTCCGGAGCGTGGTGGCGAGACGCCATTGTGCCGGGCCGTTGCGCGCGGTGACGATGGCGGTGCGGAGAAATCTGTGGTAGTTCGGATCGGCGCTGCGGCGGTCCTCCTCCATGGTGTGCAGGCGGCTGAGCTTGGCGAAGAGGTCGGCGAGGGGGCCGGGGCCGAGCGGGATTTGCGACTGCGTGGACTCGGATTTCCAGAACTTGTCGATGCCGCCGCTCTGGAAGACCTGTTCGGCGCTGTCGTCGGCGAGCACGCCGTCGAAGTCGAATGCCACGCGGAGCTCGTCGTCGTTCACGTCGTCGTTGAGCTTGCTGTCCAGCACATAGCCTGCGGCGAACCCGCGGCGGATGGCGTCGCGCACGTCGGATTCGTTGCCGGAGAGGAAGAGCGAGACGTTGTAGGCGTCGATGTAGTCGACGGGATGGCCGTCGGTCAGGAACGCCGAGCGCGTGATGTCGAGTCCGTAATGGTCGATGCAGCGGAGCACGCGGTTTCCGGTGTCCGGGTCGTTGTGGCTGAGGAGGACGACCTCGACCGGCTTGGTTTCGGGGAAGAGGTCGTTGAACTTGAGGAATCGCCGGATGAACGGGAACGCGATGCCGGGTTCGAGGACGGTGTCCTCGTGTTCGCGCTGGTACTGTCGGTAGGCGGAGAGGCCCTTGCTGCGGTAGATCTCGTCGGCGACATCGAGGCGGAAGAGCGCGCTGGACGCGACCGCGATGACGAGCTTGTCTTCGATCTGGAACGCCATGTCAGATGCCTCCTTTGCGGATGTAGTCGAACGCCTGCGGAATGCGGAGCAGCAGGTCGTCGGCGATGAGGCCGCGTCCGGCGAACGGGGCGTCCAGCTCGCCGAGCAGTCCGTGCAGGAAGACGCCGTTTCTCGCCGCGGTGAAGAGGAAATCCGAGGCGGGCGCGAGCGCGGCGATGATGCCGGAGAGGAGGTCGCCGCTGCCGGCGGTCGCGAGCACGGGCGATCCGCTCAGATTGAGCGCGTAGATGCCGTTCGGGGACATCACGACGGTGCGGACGCCCTTCAGGACCACGTGGAGCGCGGTGAACTTCGCAAGGGCCTCGGCGCGTTCGACGCGACTGCGGCCGGAGTTCAGCCCGATCGCCGCCTCAAGACGCTTCATCTCGCCCTCGTGCGGCGTGATGACCGTGGCGGTGCCGAGTTCGTGCAGCAGGTCGGGATGCCTCGCGATCAGGTTCAGCGCGTCGGCGTCCAGCAGCAGCGGACACTGCGCAGCCGCCATCAGTTTCCGCAGGAACGGCACGGTCTCCTCGGCGGTGTTCATGCCCATGCCGGCGGCGACCGCGGAGACGTTCGGCGGCAGCTCCAGCGCCTCGGCGGACTTCGCCGAAAAGACGCCGTTGCCGTCGTCGGGGAGACGTTTCACGATGAGCGCCTTCGGCGGGGCGCAGACGATCTCCATGGAGGCGGGGACGTACACGGTCACGAGTCCGGCGCCCGCCCGGAGCGCGGCCTCGGCGGTCAGGAACGGCGCGGACGGGTAATCGCGGCTGCCGCCGATCACGACCGCATGGCCGCGTTTCTGTTTGTAGGTGTCGAACTCGACCGGGTGCAGGCTCAGACTGCGGCGGACGTCCTGAAGTCCGGTGCACGGCACGATCCGCATGACCGCAGCGTCGGGCAGTTCATCCGGCAGCCCGATGTCCACGACGCGGATGCGTCCGCAGAGTTCGGGGCCGCGTCCGGTCAGCATCCCGGTCTTCGGGTAGCCGAACGTGACGGTAACGTCCGCGCGCACGGCCGCGCCGCCCGGCGCCTCGCCGTCGTCGGCGTCGAGCCCGGACGGCAGATCGGCGGCGACGACCGGGAGGTTCAGGTAGTTCACGAGGTTGATCCAGTGGAGCCAGGGTTCCTTCAGCGTACCGCTGAACCCTGTGCCGAGGAGCGCGTCGATCACGACGGAGCCGCGCAGGTCGGCGGCGTGAAGCTCCGTGGCGCGTTCGATGCCGTCGGGGAGCTGCGACCAGGCGCGGAGGGCGTCGCCTTTGAACTCAGAGGCAGGGCAGGTGTGGAAGATCCTGACGCGGTATCCGCGCTCGAACAGCTCTTTCGCGGCGACGAAGCCGTCGCCCGCGTTGTTGCCTTTGCCCGCGAGGACCGTATAGAACGCGCCGCAGTCGCGGAACGCCTCGGCTTCCCGGGCGAGCGCATTGCCCGCGATGGTCATCATGGCCCAGGAATCGACCTGTCCCTGCTGGATTGCGGCGGCTTCAACGGAACGCATGTGGGTACCGGAAATGGCTTTCATGGCGCGACCTCCTGTGGGGCGTCTCCGGCCGGATCACCGGGATGCCCGTATGTTTTTGCGGAAATAATCCGATTTTGATTTGTCTTAATTGGGTTTACGGTGTAAATTTACTACATCTTTTTTCTTTTTCAACATGTATTAAGAGGTTTTCACCCTTTTTTATGGCCATTTTCGAAGAAAAACAGCCCTCGGTCCGCTGGATCGTGCTGCTGATCGCCGCGGCGTTCCTCGTTTCCTTCCCGCTCACGCAGATCGGGATGAACGAGCTGTACTCCACGGAGGGCGAGTACGCGGCGGCGGCTCTGGAGTTCACCGGGGCGAATACTCTGGTGACCGTGCACGGCACGCTGCCGGACTCGGTGTTCCCGCTGTACCCGGCTCTGGTGCGCCTGCTGCTGAACTGCGGCCTGCCGCTCGAATTCTCTCTGCGGTTCATGTCGCTGCTGCCACTGGCGCTGCTGGCTCTGTTGACGGGGCTGATCTGCGGACGCTCGACGGACCGCCAGGCGGGCGCGGCTGCGGCCGTCATCGTGCTGACTACGATCCTGGCCGGATCGAAAGCGCCGGAGGGCTACCCTCAACTGCTGTCCGCGCTGATCGTGTACGGCGGGTGGATGCTGTGGTTCTACCTCGGGTTCATCCGGTCGAACTGGAACGCCGCGTGGCTGTCGGTCGGATTGTTCGGGGGGCTGGCGTTCTATTCCAACGGCCTCACGGCGGTGGTGTATTTCCTCGTGCCGCTGGCGTTCCAGCAGAGACCGTTCCGGGTGTGGTCGAAACTCAACAAGCCGGGCCTCCTCATCGCGATCCTGCTCGGCGCGGTGTTCTTCTTCGCGTGGCTGACGCCGATCCAGAATTTCCTGGCGGCGAACCCGGAAGCCCCGCGCGAGGCCGCGTCTTTCCGCATCCTGACGTATTTTAAGGACATCGCGGTCCGCCCGTTCGATGCGTTCTTCCGGTTCTTCCCGTGGTCTCTGATGCTGTGGGCTCCGTTCTGCCCGGCGCTGATCGCCATCGAACGCAACCCACTGCTCATCAAATACCACCGCATCCTGCTCGTAGTGCTTGGCCTCCTGATCTGGTTCAACCCGCAGACCAAACCGCGCGATTTCTTCTATCTTCTGCCCATCGCGTCCGTGCTGGCGGCCTGCAACTACTGGATCCTGGTGCGGCGCTATGCCGGGAAGTTCTTCGGCATCTTCATGCTGCTTTCCGTGCTGGCGCTCGCGGCGGGCGCGGCGGCCGTGGCCTACCTGGTCTTGCCGCAGGATGTGTTTTCGAAGTTCGCGGTCGGGATTGAACTTCCCGAAGTAAAGCCCGCCGTTACCGTGCTGATGACCGCCGAGATCGTGTTGTCGTTCGTCGCGGCGGTTGCGGCGCTGGTCCTGATCCGTCTGCGCCGTCCCGTCTGGATGACTTATCTTTTCGTGTTCGCGTCGTTCATGCTGCTTTTCTGGGCTGTGATCAATCCGGTCCGGAGCATGAAGGAGAACAAGCGGGTCCTGGCGGACGGCATCCTGACCGCGCTGAACGGGAAAGACGCCGCGCCGGATTCCGTTCCCGCCTCCGTTCCCGCGACGCTTTACAAGGACCCGGCCATCATGGGGCTGTATTCCGAGGGCTGCTACATCGGGATCCCGATCCGTACGCTGGCCCACGACAAGATACCCGCGAGCGTCGACCCCGCCTACGTGCTGACGGCGGACGTGCCCTCGCACATCGCACGGACCTGGACGCGTCTCTATGACTGCGAGTACCGGGGCAAACATCTGTACATCTACAAGGGCGTTTCTCTCAAGAAGGAGCTTTCCGATGACGACGACTACTACGACTATGACTACGAATGAGACGAGACCGTATCTGGCGTCCGCCTCGAAACAGGAGATCGCAGCGGCACTGAAAGCCGCCGGACAGCCCGGATACCGCGCCGACCAGGTCTACGACTGGATCGTAAAGAAATGGATCATCGATCCGGCGCTCATGACGAATCTTTCCGCGGCCGCGAAGGAGGCGCTTTCGGCGGCGTTCCTGTGCCCGTCCGTCGCGATCGAGGCTGAATACCCCGCCGACGACGGCTCCGCGAAGTATCTGCTCCGGCTTCACGACGGCGAAACCGTGGAATGCGCCCGCATCCCCGCCGAGGACGGCCGAATGACGTTCTGCCTGAGCTCGCAGGTCGGCTGCCCCGTCTCCTGCGTGTTCTGTTCCAGCGGCGAATCCGGCCTCACGCGCAACCTCGCCGCGGGCGAGATCATCGAACAGTATTTCCTGCTCTGCCGCAAGCTCGGACAGGCCCCGGACAACGTGGTCATGATGGGCATCGGCGAGCCGCTTCTGAACTTCGACAACCTCGTCGCCGCGCTGAACGTGATCACGAACCCGGACGGCGTCGCGCTGGCCCAGCGCCGCGTGACCATCTCCACCAGCGGCTGGACGCCCGGCATCCGGGCGCTGACCGAACTGCGCAAGCAGTGGAACCTGGCGCTTTCGCTCCACGCCCCGGACGACAAGACGCGCGCGATGCTCATCCCGACGAAATTCCGCCGCGACATCCGCGAGATCCTCGCCGCCTGCCAGGAACATCGCGAGGCCACGGGCCGTCTGCTCACCATCGAGTATGTCCTCCTCGCGGGCATCAACGATTCGCCCGAAATGGGCCGCAAGTTCGCGCGTCTCGCCGCCGACGCGGGCGCGAAAGTCAACCTCATCCCGTACAATAAGGCGCGCGGCGCGTTCGAGCGTCCCTCGCGTGAGGCGGTCAAGCGCTTCGAAAACGCCCTGAAGACTCTCCACGTTCCCGTGACCGTCCGCGTCGAAAAGGGTTCCTCCGCCACGGCGGCCTGCGGACAGCTCCGCGCGAACTCGAAAAAGTCATTCGCCGCGGGCAGAGCCGTCACGGTGTTCGCCGCCACCTTGACGCTCCTTGCCGCGACTTCCTGCGCATGGTTCTCCTCGAAACCGAAGGAGCTCAACGAGCATCAGCGCGAGCTCATGGCGGAGGTCGTCAGCCCGGAAACGGACCTCGCTCCGCTCTACAATGTGCTTTCGTACACCGATCCGAACTTCATTGACCCCGATACAGGGCGCACCCCGCTCATGACCGCCATCGCACTCGCCGATGCGCCGCGCGTTTCCGCGCTTCTGGCGTCCAATGCCGACCCTGACGCGAAGGACGTGAACGGCATCCGCGCGATCCACTATGCCGCGGGCGAACCCGATTCCTCGATTCTGCGTACGCTCATCCTCGCGGGCGCGGACATCAATGCGAAGGGCCGCACCGGCAAGACGCCCGTCATGGAGGCCGCCCGCCTCGGGATGCTCCAGAATGTGAAGATCCTCGTCGATGCGGGCGCGGATCTGAACGCACACGACGACCAGAACCGCAACACCGTGATGTTCGCAGCGATGGCGAAACAGTCCTCCACCGAGATCGTGAAGCTCCTGCACGCGCACAGCGTGCCGGATCTCACGTTCAGCGACAAGGGCGAGACACCGCTCTTCCTCGCCATCGACCACGGCAACACCGACACCGCGCTGTATCTGCTCGAAGGCATTGAGAAATTCGAAGGAAATCAGACCCTCAACGCGGGGGTGGTCGAGATCGAATACACCGTCTTCAACCGCTATAACGAGGCTACGGCCATCGGGCTCGCCGCCATGCGGCACGCGATCTATGCCAACGACATGAAGATCGTGCAGGCGCTGGTCGAACGCAAACTGCCGCTGAACTCGAGCATCAACCGCATCTACCGGGTACTGGACCGTGCCAATATCGAAGGTTTCCACGACCTGCTCGCGCGCAATGGCGTCATCAAGGACGGCAAAAAGCCGCTCTTCTGGGCCGCCGAGACCGACAATCTGCCGATCATGGAGTATCTGGTGGCGCACGGCGCCAATGCCAACGAGATCGACCACGCCGGAAACCGTCCTATCGCCTACGCACGCAGACGCGAGTCCATAGAGTTTCTTGAAAAGGCCATGAAAACAGAAGAATGACCGCGGGCAGCTTCAAAACCCGGTACATGATCCTCCGGAAAACGCCGTTCCGCGACACCAGTCTCGTGGTCGCCGGGATCAGCGCGGACCATGGACGGCTTGATTTCGTGCTGAAAGGCGCGCGCGCCATCGGAAAAAAACAGTTCCCGACCGCGGACGTTTTCCGCGAGTATCTTCTGGAATTCCGGCCCTCGCGCCGGGCGGAATCCATGCCGACACTCGTTTCCCTGGACCTGACCGCATCGCACGACGGCATCGCGCAGTCTATGGACTGCTACCTCGCCGCGTGTTCGTTCGCGGTCGAGACGCTCCGCCGCGCGCAGCCCATGCTCGAAATGCCGCTGACCTGGCAGGCGTTTTCCGTGATGCTGACGCGCATGGAACGCACTCTTTCGCCCAAAATCCCGCTCATGCTTGCGCGTCTAGCCGTCCTGCGCGAACACGGCATGCTTTCCGACATCGTGCCGTACCCGGACCTGATCGCGCCGTTATTCCGGTGCGCGGTCGAAGCGGATGCACCGTGGCCGGAGACCGACGAGACTACGTTGAATCGCATCGACGGCTGGGTGGAGACCCGTTTCCGGATGCTTTCGGTCTGAGGGGGTGCCGGAATTGAGGAGAGGGCAAGAAAAAAACGGGAAAAATGGGGAAACCGTGTAGAATCGCCGGAAAAGTTGCGTTCTTAATGTTGTGTCTTTCCTGCCGGTACATCAAAAACTGATTTTTTTTGATGCGGGGCGTTGAATCGGCGGGAAAGACGCGTTCTTGAAAATGCGGGACGTAAACCCGATGAAATTAGGAACAAGAACCGCAGACAACATAATCAAGGAGGCTACTATGAACAAGATTCTTACACTCGCAGTTGCCGGGATCCTTTTCGCCGGGATCGGAACAACCGGAATCGTGAATGCTCAGGCAAACTTCGGCAGAGGACAGGCCGGAATGTTCCAGCGCGGACCGCAGGGGTTCGGCTTCGGCGGAGGCGCACAGCGCGGACCGCAGGGGGTCGGAATTGCACCTCAGGGCGGGCGTCAGCAGGCGGGACGCGGCGGACAGCGCGGGGGGCGTCAGGGCTTCGGCTTTGGCGCGGCTTCTCAGGGCGGACGTCAGCAGGCGGGGCGCGGCGGACAGCGCGGGGGCCGTCAGGGCTTCGGCTTTGGCGCGGCTTCTCAGGGCGGACGTCAGCAGGCGGGGCGCGGCGGACAGCGCGGGGGCCGTCAGGGCGGCTTCGGTTTCGGCATGATGCCGCAGAGAGGCTTCGGATTTGGTTTCGGGCCTCAGGGCGGACCTCAGGCTCGCGGTCCGCAGGCAGGTCCTCAGGCTCAACAGCCCCGTGGCCCACAGGCAGGTCCGGCGGCACGCGGTCCTCAGGCAGGTCCGGCGGCACGCGGTCCTCAGGCAGGTCCGGCGGCACGCGGTCCTCAGGCAGGTCCGGCGGCGCGTGGTCCTCAGGCTAGACCTCAAGCTCAACAGCCCCGTGGCCCTCAGGCAGGTCCGGCGGCACGCGGTCCTCAGGCACAGGTTCGCGGCCCGCAGGTCGGCAGAAGGTAAAAAGTGAAAGGGTTGTTTCGGGCCCTGAATACAGAAAACTCCCGGTTCCAGCAAAGGTCCGGGAGTTTTTTCGTTTGACTTTCCTGCAAACATCGTTATAGTAATACGAACGACGTTGCAACACCTTCCCCGAACATAGGAAAAACCGTTATGCCTCCGCAGGATGCAGATGAATTGAATCCCCTCGATCCGGTTTTCGCGGAACACCGCGACCGGCTGCTGGCACTCGCCCGGCGCAACCTGAACCCCGTACTGGCACGGCGGATTTCGCCGGAGGACGTGGTGCAGGAGACGCTGGCGGCGGCATGCCGCAGACTTGATTTCCTGCGGAACTGCCCGGAGGTTCCCGTGTACTGCAAATTGAGGCGGATCTTGTTCCAGACGATCACGGATCTGGAACGGAAACACCTGCAGAGCATGAAGCGCGACGCCTACCGCGAATGCGAGGTCGCCGCGGACGAGGACGTTTCTACGCCGAGGATGGACTGGAATCTCTTCGCCGACACCGTAACGGGGCCGCTCACCCAGCTCGCGCGCCAGGACCGCTACGAGCTTCTGCGGAAGACGATGGAGTCCCTGCCGGAACACGACCGCGAGATCCTGGAGCTGCGGCATTTCGACGGGATGAGCAACACGGAGTGCGCGGAGGCGCTGCACCTGACACAGAAAGCGGCGAGCATCCGTTATGTCCGTGCGCTGGAACACCTGAAGAAACAGCTGATCGAATTTACCGAGTTCCGACCGTGAACGACGATGCGACATTCGAAGACCTGATCGAAGCATATCTGGAGATGTTCCGAAGCGGGACGGCTCCGGATATCGACGTTTTCACGCATCTCCACCCCGAGTACGCGGAGCGTCTCGCGGAGCTCCTGCCGCTGATGGTGAAGATGGAGAACTGCGCCGCCGACACGCGCCGGGACCACGCGCATGCCGTTTCGGGCGGGGAATTCCCCGATCTGAGCGGGTCGGACTACCGTCTGATCCGGAAGATCGGCGCGGGCGGCATGGGCGAAGTCTTCGAGGCCACACAAATCTCGCTGGACCGGAAAGTCGCCGTGAAGGTACTGTCGCCGTCGCTGACGTCCGATCCGGCGCAGCGCGAGCAGTTCGAGAACGAGGCGCGCGTGATCGCGATGCTCCACCACCCGAACATCGTGAAGATCTACAACGCGGGCGTCAGCGCCGACCGCTGTTATTACGCCATGGAGCTGATCAACGGCACCGGGCTGAACCATTACGAAACGAACGCCCCGCGCGAGATCGCGCGTCTGGGGCTTCAGGCGGCCCGGGCGCTCGCCTACGCCCACCGTTGCGGCGTCCTGCACTGCGACGTGAAGCCCGCGAACATGCTGCTGGACACGCAGGGCGAGATCCACATCGGCGACTTCGGGTTGGCGTTCGTGCTGAAGGACATGGTCGGGAAACCGGGCAAAACCGGAATGCGGAGCGGGACGCTGCGCTACATGGCGCCGGAACGCCTCAAGCACGGTATCAAGTCTTTCGCCGGAGACCAGTATTCGTTCGGCGTGACGCTGTACGAACTCATCACGCAGGCTCCGATCCTGTCGGAACAGAACCCGCAGAAGCTGATCGACCGCATCTGCGCCGGTCCGCTTCCGCCGCTGCAGTGTTCCGAGCCCGACCTCGCGGCGATCGTGAACCGCTGCGTCAGTTTCGATCCGTCGGCGCGGTATCCGGGCATGGCGGAAGTCGCGGCGGACCTGGAGCATTTCCTCCATCACGAACCCGTTTCGGCGGCAAACACGTCGGCGTTCCGGCGATTCCGGCTCTGGGCGAAACGCAAGCCCGCCGTGGCGGCGCTGAGCCTGCTGGCGCTGACTGCGATCATGGCGTTCGCCGTTTCCGTGACGGTCGGCTATGTCCGCACCAATTCCGCGCTGAAACTGGCCGAGAAGAACGCCGCCGCGGCAAACGCTGCCCTGTCCGATATTTTCGCGCACATCGAACACCGTACGCCGACTTCGAGCGGGAGCGAACTGCTTTCCCGCCTGATGCCGTATTACCAGGACATCGCCGAACAGCGCAATCTGCCGCAGTCGGAGATCGCGGACATCAACCTGATGATCGGGACGGCGGCCATGCGGTCCGGCAACTATCCGCTCGCGGAAAACGCGTTCCGGCGCGCCGCCGAGCTCCGGACCGACGCCGCCACGCTGAACCTGCTCGCCGCCGCGCTCCGTCAGCAAGGGAAGACCGTCCAGGCGGAACAGCTGTCGCGTCAGGTCATCGGGGATTATCCGCAGTCCTGCGAGGCGGTCCGGGCGTACCAGTCGCTCGGCGAATACGACGCGGCGTCCGCTCTGCTGCGTTCGCTCCTGCAGGCCGAACCGGAGAACCCGGACTATCTTTATCAGTACGTCCTTCTGCTGGAAACGCAGCCCGGCCTGGCGTCGTCCGATCCGATTCCCGGCATTGATCCGAACCCGACGGAAATCCTCGGAAAACTGGCGAAACAGTACCCGGACCGCATGGAATTCTCGCTGGCGCTCGTCGACCTGATGAGCCGGAGACTGGGGTCGCAGACGCGGTTCGCGCAGCAGGACAGACAGTCGCTCGAACAGGCTCTGGCGCTGGCCGACCATCTGCTGGCGTGGTACCCGAATACGCCGGAAGTCGCCTCGGCCGCCGTGGAGCTTTACACCGCCTATATCGCCCGGCTGCGCCGGAGCGGAGACCAGGCCGCCGTGCGCAGCGAAATGGCGCGTCTTCAGGGAATGCTCGAACTCCTATACCGCAGCCCGGACGCCCCGGACGAGGTGAAGGAAGCCCTGCTTGAGATGCAGCTGGACCAGCTGGAACAGATGAGCGCGCCCGCGCGGATCCAGCCGGGGAACGTTCAGGAGCTCGCTTCGAAGATCCGGGACGAACTGAACGACTACCACGGGGACAGACTGACGGAGTTTCAGATCGGACTTGCCAGACTTGAATCAAATCTTCCGGTGGTGGTCCGCCCGAGTTTGGCAGGACGTCAGCCCGTGCCCGGCGGACGTCAGCCAGTTCAGCCGGGCCGTCAACCGGGCAGACAGAATCCGAATCCGGCTTTGCAGTCGAGGGGACGCACGCGTGCTCCGGCGACCGCTCAGAACGGGCCCAGGCAGGGCCGCGCCGGAAACATCTTCATGCCGCCTGCCGGAGGCGTGATGAGGCCGTTCGCGCCGAACAATAACCGTCCGGCGTTCAGCCGTGACCGGACGGCGGGCGGCGGACAGCGCGGCGTCCGGAATGAGAATGCCGGACGCAACACAGGCGCGGAAGCCGGACAGAATGAAAATCCCGCCGGACGCATTGAGGCTTTCGGCGGGCAGAATTGAACGGGAAATGATTCCCCCTTGGCTTACTTCGGTAACAGCTTTGCCGTGGAAAGCAGATGGCGCGCGGCGTTGGCCGTGGCGTTCGTCGAACCGGGCGCGAGCATCTGACGGAGTTCCTCCATGTCCTTTTCCACCTCGGCTCTGCGGGAACCGCCGGGCAGGATGCGTTCCAGCGCGTCGGCCATGTCGCGCGGCCTGACCTGATACTGGAGGAATTCCTCGAAGGATTTCCGGTTCAGGATGATGTTCACCATGGTGAAGGCGTTGCGGAAAAGCTTGCGCACGACGAGACGCGCGAAGAAGAATGTGATGTAGTTCAGCTTGTAGGCGACGACGAGCGGCAGCCCCGCGATGGCGCATTCGACCGTGACCGTGCCGGATGCGGCGAGCCCGGCGGAGCACTCCTGAATGGCGAGCGGAGTGACGCCCGTCTTGACGTCGATGCGGACGTCCTGCATTTCGGGATGATGCCGCGTGAACTGGTCGAGCCCCGCGAGGACGTCGCGGTAAATCTGCTCGCGCGGGAGCGAGATCGTGAAGTAGAGTTCGGGATGGCGTTCGTGAAGGATCAGCACGGTCTTCAGGAACGGCTCCAGCAGCGACGACGTTTCGTGTCCGCGGCTGCCGGGCAGGATCAGCACGTGGTTCGGGTCGCGTTTCAGCGTCGGGTCGGTGCGTTCGCGGACGATCTCGATCAGCGGATGCCCGTCGAAATGCGTCTCAAGTCCGGAGCCCGCCCAGACTTCCGTTTCGAACGGGAAGATCACGATGAGCTTGCGGCAGTATCTGGCGATGCGCGGGATGTTGGATTTGCGCCATGCCCAGACCTGCGGACTGACGAACCAGACGACCGGGATGCCGAGCTTCCAAAGGCGTTTTGCGAGGCGGATGTTGAATCCGGGATTGTCGATGACCATCACGGCGTCGGGGCGTTCCTTCTTCGCGAGGGCGATGCACTGGAAGAAGATGCGGATGAACGTGCCGATGTGCGCGAAGACCTCGATGAAACCGACCACGCCGAGTTCGGAGGAGTCGATGAAGAGGTCCACGCCCGCCTCGCGCATGCGCTGTCCGCCCATGCCGCGAACGGTGGCGGCGGGGCATTGTTTCATCACTTCCTGCGCGATGCGAGCGCCGTAGAGGTCGCCGGACGATTCTCCGGCCATGATCCAGATCAGCGGTTTTTCCTGACTCATAATCGTTTGCTCCCGTGATTCGGCTTATTTCTTGCGGCGTTTCTTTTTCGGCGGGGTGTAATTGCTGCCGCGCATGCGGAAACCGCCCATGCCGCCGCCGAAGCCGCCCATGCCTCCGAAGCCGCCCATTCCGCCCATACCTCCGAAACCGCCGCGCATGCCGCCGGCCATCCGGTCGAGCAGGCTGTTGTTCTTCATGACTTTCTTCATGAGGAGGAACTGCTTGATGAGCTGGGAGACTTCCTCGACGGAGCGCCCGGAGCCCTTCGCGATGCGGCGGCGCCGCGGCATGTCGATCTGTTCGGCGTTGGCGCGTTCGAACTTGGTCATGGAGAGGATGATCGCCTCCATGCCGGCAAATTTCGAGGGCGCGAGCTCGGCGATGCCGGAGAGCTTGTCGCCGCCGGGGAGGAATTTCAGGATGGCTTCGAGGCCGCCGAGGCGCGTCATCTGGCGCAGCTGGCCCAGGAAATCGTCGAAGTCGAACGTGTTCTTGCGGATCTTCTCCTCGAACTTCGCCGCTTCCTCCTGGTCGATCTTCTCCACGGCGCGTTCGACGAGCGACACCACGTCGCCCATGCCGAGGATTCGGGACGCCATGCGGTCGGGGTGGAAGACGTCGAGGTCCTCCAGTTTTTCGCCGGAACCCGTGAACTTGACGGGGCATCCGGTGACCTTGCGGATGGAGAGCGCCGCACCGCCGCGCGCATCGCCGTCGAGCTTGGTGAGCACGATGCCGGTGATGTGGAGCGCGTCGTTGAAATGTCGCGCCACGGAGACGGCCTGCTGACCGAGGGCGGCGTCCGCAACGAGCAGGATTTCGCCCGCCTGCGTGACGCTGGACACCATCACGAGCTCCTGCACCATGGCGGTGTCGATCTGGAGACGGCCCGCGGTGTCGATAATCAGGAAGTCGGCGTTTTCGGAACGCGCCTGTTCAAGCGCGCGGAGCGCGATGCCGGGGACGTCCCCGACGCCTTCCTCCGCGTAGACCGGGACGCCGATCTCGCCGCCGAGCACCTTCAGCTGGTCGATGGCCGCGGGACGGTACACGTCGCATGCCGCGAGCAGGACCTTTTTGCCCTTGTTCTTCAGGTGCAGCGCGAGCTTGGCGCTAGTGGTCGTCTTGCCGGAGCCGTGCAGACCGACCATGAGGATGATGTTCGGATGCGCTCCCGTGTTGAGTTCCGCCTCGGCGGATCCCATGAGCTCGACGAGTTTGTCGTGGACGATCTTGACGGCCTGCTGGCCGGGGGTGACGCTCTTCACGACGGCTTCGCCGAGGCACGCCTGCCGGACTTCGGAAACGAACTCGTCGGCGATCTCGATATTGACGTCGGCGTCGATCAGGGCGTCGCGGACGTCCTGCATGGATTCGGCGATATTGGATTCGGAAATGGTCGTCTGTCCGCGGAGCTTGCGGAAGACTTCCTGAAATTTGTCGGAAAGATTTTCAAACATTTTACGGTCTCTTGCGCTTTGAAAAAATACATGCGGTGCTATATTATAGCATAAGAATGAAAAAAATCTAATCCGAACCCGAAAAAACACCCTTTTTTTATTGAGATCATGCAGAAACGCACCATCAGCACGACAGCCGGACCGGAACTCGAAGGCGTCCGCCTGGACCATTTCCTTTCGGGGCGTTTCACCTACCAGTCCCGGACCGGATGGCAGTCGATCATCCGCGAGGGGCGGATCTCGGTCAACGGCATCCGGGTGCGGGCGTCGCGGCGGCTCCACGCGGGCGACGTGATCACGTTCGACGTGCAGGGGATCGCGGAACCCGAAGTCGATCCGGTGTATTCGGTCGTGTTGGACCGTCCCGGATTTCTTGTCGTGTCGAAATCGGGCTGCCTGCCGGTCCATCCGTCCGGCTGTTATTTTCAAAACACGCTGCTGATGCTGATGAAGGAGCGGTACGGCGAGCTCTTCGTCGTGAACCGTCTGGACCGGGAGACGTCCGGGCTGGTCGTGCTGGCGAAAGACGCGGAAACGGCGGGCGTTCTGAGCGGGCTGTTCGCCTCGCGCCAGGTGGAGAAAACGTATCTCGCCGCCGTCTTCGGCGCGTTCCCCGCCGGCACGGTCGTGAAAAACGGCTGGCTGTCGTCCGATCCCGCGTCCCCGGTGCGGAAGAAACGGCGTTTCACGGAGACCGATCCCGGCTCGGAGGATGCCGAACCGTGCGCCACGGAGTTTGCCTGTCTGAAGACCGGCGGCGATTACAGTCTCGTCGAATGCCGTCCCCACACGGGCCGTCTGCACCAGATCCGCGCCACGCTGTGCTCCTGCGGATTCCCGCTCGTCGGCGACAAGCTCTACGGATCGGACGACACAATCTTTCTGAGGTTTACGGAGGACGCCATGACGGATGCCGACCGCACGGCGCTGGTCCTTCCGACGCAGGCGCTCCACGCATGGCGGCTGCGGTTCACCGTTCCCGGCACGGGCGAGGCGGTCGAATGCGAAAGCGCGCCGCCTGACGCGATGCTGAGACTTTTCGGGCCGGATACCGCCGGGATTTTGGCGGAACGCGCTTGACAAAACGTATTTTTGCAGTAAATTATATAGAAATGTCTTTTTGCTTCAGTCCGAACTGTCTTCCCACCGACCTCGAAAGGAACCGGAAATGATCCGACACACGATCCTGACCATGGCCTGCGCCGCATTGGCCGCGCTGTGCACTTCCTGCGGGTATTTCCAGGCGAAGGAACAGCGCGCGAAGCTGGCGGACATCCGCGTCGGCATGACGCAGGAACAGGTCACCGGGATCGCCGGCGAGCCGCTCAGCAAGGAACTCTACAGTACGGACAACATCTGGTTTTATTACACCAGCCCCAAATGGTACGACGGCTTGGTCACGCAGGACGAGTGCACACCGTTCCTCTTCGACGATGAAGGCGTCCTGCAGGGCTGGGGCCACGATTATTTCCACGAACATGGCATCCTGTCCGTCTGGACGCAGAAGGCCATCAACAGCGCCGTGTGGTTCTAACCTCCCTCCGAAAGTTTACGCATGTATCAGCAAACCGTTGAAATCCGCAACAAGGCCGGCATCCACTGCCGTCCGTCCAGCGTCATCATGTTCACCGCCGAACCGTATTCGGCCACGCACGAGATCCTGATCACCGGCCCCCGTGGCGCGTCCAAGCTCACTAGCATCCTCGACCTGCTCACCATGGGACTCCAGAAGGGCGAGATGGTCACGATCGCCGTGACGGGGGAAAAAGAGGAAGAGCTGTGCAAAAAACTTGCGGAACTCTTCGAAACCGAATTTGACTTCACCTGAAAAACGTTTGTCCGGCCGGGAAACAGCTTTTCGCGTTTTCTGAATCCACTGTGAAGCCGGGACCGGGGGAGACCTTTTATGAACATCATCGTGATCGGAGCGGGCGAACTTGGACGTCTTCTGGCGTCCGCGCTCAGCGAGGAGGACCACGACGTCGTGGTCGTGGACAGCGACGCGGACAAACTTGCCCGGATCTCCGATAAATTCGATGCCATGACCGTGACGGGAAGCTGTTCCAGCGTCCGTGTCATGAAGCAGGCCGGAGCGGAAAACGCCGACGCCGTGGTGGCTGTGAGCGGCGACGAGGCCGCGAACATCCTGGCGTGCCAGATCGCGAACAAGCTCGGCGTGAAGCATACCGTCTGCCGTCTGTACAGCGAAGACTGTTTCTCCGAGGACGACGGCATCAGCCCGGCGACCTACGGCCTCTGGCGCACGTTCTCCTCGCCCGAGGAATCCGCACAGAAGATCCTGGCGGTCCTCGCCAACCCGATCACGCTCGAATCCATCAACTTCACCCGTCAGGACGCCGCCATGCTCGTGCTCGAGATCACGCGCTCCAGCGTCCTGCAGGGGGTGCGCATCCGCGATATCCCCGGTCCGGAACTTCTCCGCAAGATACGGTTCGCCGCGCTCGTCCGCGACCGTGAACTGCTGATCCCGCACGGCGACACCCTGCTGATCCCCGGCGACCGCGTGTACGTGGCGGGCCGCAAGGACGACATCGACGCATTCGTGGACTGGGCGACGCCGGAGAACGCCGGGAAGCCGTCTCGGATCATCGTGTCCGGTGACGACGACGCCAGCGTGATCGTGGCGCGCAAGGCGCATGAGCTCGGTTTCGGCGTCCGCATGATCGTGCGCGACGAAAAGACCGGCGAGCGCATCCAGGACGAGATCCCGCCTGGGATCATGGTCCTGCACGGCGACCCGACCGACGAATCCCTGCTGGAAGACGCCGGGATCGCCTCGTCCGACGTGTTCGTCAGCGTGGGGCAGGACGACGAGGAGAACATCCTGTCGTGCATTATCGCCAAACGTCTCGGCGCGAAAAAAGTCATCAGCCTGACGCACCGCCCCGAATACATCCGCATCGCCCGCGAAATGGACCCGATCGACTGCGCGTTCAGCGCCACGCTGGTCGCCGCGAACTCCGTGCTGCGTCTCCTGGAGGGCGGCAACAAACGCGTTGACGTCCAGCTGCAGAGCCTCCGGGCCGCCATCGCCGAGTTCCACATCAATAAGAGTTCTCCGTTGTGCGGAAAATCCCTTTCCGCCGCTAAGCTCCCTGCCAGCCTTGTCCTCGCGCTCGTTTTCCGCGGCAGCGAGATCTTCGCGCCCGCCGGGGACACCGTCCTGCTCGAAGGCGACACCGTGGTCGCGGTCGTCACGCGGGACACCATGCGCGTGATCGACAAAATATTCCCCGCGAAATAACGCCTCGCCATGAACTACAGGCTCATCCTTTTCTTCATCTGCGTGATCTCCGCCGCGGTCGGCCTCATGGAAACCGTGTCCGGCGTCGTCGGTTTCTTCTGCCACGACTCGACGTACGACGTCCGCGCGCTCCTGATTTGCGCCGCCGTCACGCTCGTCGCCGGAGCCGCCGGATGCATCGTGTTCCGTCCACGCACGGAACAGCATCGCAAGGCGGGACTGCGCGAAGGCTACGCGGTCGCGGCGTTCGGGTGGCTCGCCGCCTCGATCCTCGGCGGCCTGCCGTTCCTTTTCGTGGCCGGGATGCCGTGGTACGACGCCTTTTTCGAGTCCGTTTCCGGGTTCACGACGACCGGCGCGGCGCTGATCCACCGCGGATACCACCTGACGAACGGGACCGTGCTGACGGACGGCGTGGAGAGCCTGTCGCGCGGCGTGGTCTTCTGGCGCACGCTGGAATCGTGGCTGGGCGGCATGGGGATCGTGGTGCTCGCGCTGGCGGTCCTGCCGATGTTCAACCGCGGAGGTCAGATGCTGTACAACGCCGAGACGCCCGGATTGAAGTCCTCCGACACACAGATCGCGCCGCGCATCACGTCCTCCGCGAAGATCCTGTGGCTGATCTACGTCGGGCTTACCGCCATCGAAGTCCTGCTGCTCCGGTTCGCCGGAATGGACCTGTACGAGGCGGTCTGCAACTCCTTCACGACGATCTCGACCGGCGGATTCTGCACGCGTCAGGACAGCATCGCGGCGTTCCACAGTACCCCGATCACGCTGATCGTCACATTCTTCATGTTCATCTCCGGCGTCAATTTCTATCTGCACGTCCGGCTCCTCTCCGGCAAGACGCTGTCTTTTTTTCGCGACGAGGAATTCCGCGTGTACACCTCGATCCTGCTGGGGGTCAGCTGCATCATCGCGGTCGCACTGCTGTTGCAGGGGCAGGCGTACCATGTCGATGCGGAACAGAGCTTCGTCGAATCCATGAGAGTCGTCGGACGGGCGTTCCGCGATTCGACGTTCCAGTCGGTCTCCATCATGACGTCCACCGGGTTCGCGATCGGGGACTATTGCACCTGGCCTCATATCGCGGTCGCGCTGCTCCTCGGGATCTCCGTGATCGGCGGATGCGGCGGTTCGACCTCCGGCGGCCTCAAATGCGTCCGCGCGCTGCTGGTGTGGCGGCAGAGCCTGACCGAGGTCAAACACAACATCTTTCCGCAGCTCGTTACGGGTGTGTACCTGAACAACGTCCGGATGAAAGCGCCCGCCATCCAGAAGACCATCGCGTTCTTCACCGCCTACATCGGCGTCATCCTGGTCTTCGCGCTGCTGATCCCCGCCGTCTGCCCGGAATGCACCTGGGAATCCGCGGTGTCGATCTCCATCACCAGCCTCAGCAACGTTGGACCCGGCGCGGGACAGGTCGGTCCCGCGTGCGATTTTGACTGGCTCAATCCGGCCGCGAAACTTCTGTCCGCGTTCGAAATGCTCATCGGCCGCCTTGAACTCTTCACGATCCTCGTGCTCTTCCTCCCGTCCTTCTGGCGGAAGTGAGCAGATGCTTCCTTGCTGGATCAAGCTTAAAAAAAGAACCGCCGGAACCGTCTGCGCAACGATTCCGGCGACTGTTTTTTTGAGGGGGTATTTTTGACCGCGAATATCATTCCTCTTTCTTGCGGCTGCCGATCTTGATCTTTTCCTCCGGCACCTGGAATACATCGTCGCTGAACGTGACGTTCAGTTCGAATTCGCGGAGCAGAATGACCTCGTGGCGGTCTTCGCCGATCGTCGTCTTGGTGATGGTCGGCATCAGGACGCCGCTGCGTTTCTCGAAACGGTCGGGCCGGGCGACGTAGAGGAATTCCTCGCCGCCGTCGGTGTACAGGATGGTCTCCATCCTCGTGGTGACGAACGTGTTGGCGTTGACGTACATCACGTACGGCGCGATCTCGATGTCGTCGGCGCGGCAGACGACGCGGTAATGGCGTGCGCCGTTGATGTAGACGGTGGAGATGTCGATGGTGCTGAAGACGTCCTCAAGATTGTTGTTCGGATGGGAGAACGAGTTGAAGACGTGGAACAGGCGGAGCTGATGGCCGGTGATCTCGGTGGCCTTGCTCTTCTTCGGGTCGATCGTCCACGCGCGGCCGCCCCTGTACAGCAGCCCGGCGAACGGTTCGCCGTTGCGGTAGGAGGTCTGACGCTCGAAGTCGGGCTTGCGGAACTTGATCTCGGTCTCGTACTGGTCGACGGATGTCCGGGTGCGGTCGGTGAACGGGTTGTCGTCGGCGTCCTTCTGGGTTTCCTCCACGATGACCTGACGGAGGATGTAGGACTTGGCGTTCTTGAAGTTACCCTCGGGGTCGGTCGCGGCCTCCATGTGCTTGATGAGCTGTTCCACCGTGAGGTCGGCGGGTTCGCCGGGATCGTTCAGTCCGAGCATTACTTCAATCTCCTCGTCGGAGAGCTTGCACGAGGGGAGCATGGCGCAGCAAACGAAAAGAAGAAGAACGGAAGCGAGGAATCTGGTCATGGATGAAAGCCTTTCCGGAAGGTTGCAAAAAAAGAAGTCAAACAGCAATATATCACAAACTCTCGGTAAATCAATAGCGCTCTATGATTTTTTGAGAAAAAAGACATTATTTCAGCTCGTAGCCGAAATTGAAGAGTGCTTCGCCGGGTTCGTCGGCGCGGGCGTCCCGGAGGTCGGTCAGGTACGCGGCGAAACCGCGGACGCGCGGCAGCCCCATGACCTTGTCCGCCGTGATCTGCGTGAGCACACCGTGGTGCGAGACGCGGAAGACGTTGCCGCGGGCGTCCTGCATGTCGCCTTTGACCTGGATCGTGGCGCGCGTGGAGAGCAGGACCGGACGACCGAAAATGAACTGTTCGGCTGGCACGGGCGATTTACGGGCGAACGCTTCAAGTTCGGCGCGTTCGAGTTCGACCCACGCCTGCACCGAGGATGCGCCGAGACGGCCAAGTTCGCGCGCGGCGAAGGAATTGCAGCAGGGCAGGGGGAATCCGGTGCGGACCGTGAGCCCGGGGTAATTTTTCAGAAGCGTGAAATGCTGGAGCGAGGTCACGCGGACGACCTTTCCGCCTTTTTTAACGAAACGTTCGAGCGCGGCGGCGACGTCCGGCAGGGATTTCTGCGGGATGTAGAACGGCAGGAGAAGCTCTTCGTGCGGGGACGGATCGTCGGCAAGTTCGCGGACGACGGTCATGCCGGGGGACGGAGGACGGACTCCGCGCGGCAGGATTACTCTTTCGGTTACGGATTCGAGTTCGGCCGGGGATGCGAACGCCTCCACTGCGGCAGTGCCGGGCTTGCGCTCCGGCACGGAGTGGATTTGTTTGTAATCAGCAAGAAGCTTTCTCAGCGAATCGGCGGCGGGATCGGGGCGTTCCTGCGCGGGGATATCCTCCGCAAATGCCGTAAGTTCGCGCCGGACGGATTTCAGGACGCTCGCGGGCAGGAAGAAACCTCCGGCGACCTCGGCTTGAACGGGCGAAAAAACGAAATCCGGGGAGCCTTCACCCTCGAACGCCGCCGCGAGGGATTCGGGCGTGACGGGGTGCGCCGTGGCGGGCGCGAGTTCGAGCGGCTTTTGGAACGTGCGGCCGCAGAGTTCGGCGGTCACCCCGGAGGCATCAAGGTGCAATTTGAGCGGGAGCTCGGGACGCGGAGCGGGGAGCGACGCCACGCGGCGCGAGTAATCCGAGGTGGATTCGCCTGTCTTGTAGACGATCGAACCGGGCGCGGCGGTCGTGTCCGCCGCCATGCGGATCGTGCAGCGTTCGCCCTGGAGCGCGCGGTTTACGCGGACGCCGTTGACCATGAGCGAGGTCACCGAGACGGCGGGTCCTTCGTCGCCGGAACGCGGCTGGATGCGGAGCACGTCGCCGAGGTGGATGCGCTTGGTCACGTCGATGACGGCGAGTCCGTCCTTCGCGGAGACGACCGTGCCGCAGAGCTGGCCGGACGCGCCGAGCGAATCGTGTTTGACGAGCGTCTTTGCCGAGGCCGCCGTGTAGAAGCCCTCCGACCATTTGCGCCCGAACGTGTGCGACATGCGGTCGCGGGCGGCGGGCAGCAGAGATTTAAACTCCTCCTCGCTCGTCGCATCGAGCAGCATCCGGTAGGCGGACACGGCGTGTTCCACGTAGTCGGAACGGCGCAGGCGGCCTTCGATCTTCACGGACGCGACGCCGGTCGCGGCGATGCGCGGCAGGAGCTCCATCGTGCAGAGGTCCTGCACGGAGAGGTAGAAGCCGTTGCCCTTGTCCGTGTGGTAGCGGCGGCGGCAGGGCTGTTTGCACTTGCCGCGGTTGCCGCTCCAGCCGCCGAGCCAGCTGGAGAGCAGGCAGGAGCCGGAGATGCAGCAGCAGAGCGCGCCGTGGATGAAAACCTCCAGCTCGACGGGCGGTTTCGATGCGGCGATCGCTTCGAGTTCGGAGAGAGACGTCTGGCGTTCCAGAATTACGCGTTTCACGCCGAGCTCGTGCGCAAGCTCCAGCCCGGCGGTGTTGTGGATGCCGGTCTGCGTGGAGGCGTGGATGGTCAGGCGGGGGAAATAGTCGCGGAGCATGACGACGATGCCGAGATCCTGCACGATCACGGCGTCCGGGTGCATGCGGTCGAGTTCGGCGAGCATTTCCGCGGCTTCCGGTACCTCGCTTTCCTTGATGAGCGTGTTCAGCGTCACATAGAACTTCCGGCCGTTTTTGTGCGCATAGCGGATCACCCGGCTCATCTCGTCCGGCATGAAGTTGCCGGTGCGTTCGCGGGCATTGAAGCGCTTGAGTCCGGCGTACACGGCGTCGGCCCCCGCGTCGTAGGCGGCGAGGGCACAGGCGGCGTTTCCGGCGGGCGCGAGGAGTTCAGGTTTGTGCGGCATGAAGTTCTGCATAATGGAAATAATATAACGCCGGAAGGTGAAAAAGGCAACAGTCCGGCTTGAAAAAAGCGCGAAAACGAGGTATATTTATCCGTTTATACTATTTATCTGGCAACTCTCCGGGGCGGCGCGTCCGTCCCGCGAAACAATTTGGAAATCATACGGAATGAGTGTTCGGACGGAATGTTTTCTGGCGTGGCGGTACTTCAAGCCGAAACGCAGTGCGGTCAGCGTGATCACGCTGATTTCCGTGATCGGGGTGATCCTGGGCGTGGCGGTGCTGATCGTGGTGCTGGCCGTCATGACCGGATTCACCGACCAGACGAAGATCAAACTGCTGGAGACCGGGTCGCACGCCCAGATCCGCAAGCCCACGCGGCATTATTCCACCAACCCGCGCGGCAACGCCGGGGTGTTCTTCTCCGAGGAGGCGGAGGACGTGGTCAACATCGTGAAGAAGAACGGAGGCCGCGCGCTTCCCGTGCTGGTCTCGCCCGTGCTGCTCCAGGTGAGGGAGGCGTTCAATCCGAAGGTGCTCGCGGCGTTCGATCCCGACATGGACACCGCCGGACTCGACCTGAAAAGCGTTGTCAAGCAGGGCGAATATTCCCTCGGACGCGGCGAGATCGCGGTCAGTCAGGTCATCGCGAGCGAGTTCGGGCTTTCGGTCGGCAGCAAGGTCCTGCTGCACTCGCCGTCGCGCCTCGCCAAGCTCATCGAGCGCGACGAGTCCGGCAAGTACAGGATCTCCGACAAATCCGAATACTATCTGCCGGGCGAGTACACCGTGTCGTTCATCTTCAGTTTCGACAAGTACGACTACGACCGCGACATCATGTTCCTCTCGCTCGACGACGCCGACCAGCTGTTCGGGCTGGACTGGGGCTGCGCCACGCACGTTTACGTTTGGGTGGACGATCCGTTCCACATCGACAGTTTCCTGACGCCGCTGCGCGACCGGCTGTCGAAGAGCCACCCGGACGTGATGGTGTACTCCTGGAAACAGCTGAACGGCCAGCTGCTGAGCGTGCTGGCGGTGGAGAAGAACATGATGTTCTTCCTGCTTGTCTTCATCGTGCTCGTGGCGGCGTTCAGTATCGCGAATACGCTCATCACGACCGTGATCCAGAAGACGAAGGAAGTCGGCCTGCTGAAAAGCATGGGCGCGGGTTCGTTCTCGATCATGCGCGTCTTCATCATGCAGGGGTTCTTTGTGGGGATCATCGGGACCGCCGGCGGGGTGTTCCTCGGCTGGCTGGTCGTGGTGTTCCGCATGGACATCCTGCATGCCATGCGCGTGGTCACGGGCCAGGAGATCTTCCCGAAGGAGCTGTACCTCTTCAGCGAACTGCCCGCGCACATCGTGTGGGGCGACGTGGCGCTGATCTCCGTGATCTCGATCCTGCTCTGCACCTGCGGCGCGCTGGTGCCCGCGATTCGCGCCGCCAACCTCGATCCGGCAAAGGCCCTGCGCTATGAGTGATACCAAAGATTTCCTGTCCGTACAGTCTGTTTCCAAACAGTTCAAGATCGGGTCCTCCGTGATCAAGGTTCTGCGCGGCGTGTCGTTCAACGCCGGGCGCGGAGAATGGACCGTGCTGCTCGGGGCGTCCGGGAGCGGCAAGACGACCCTGCTGGACATCATCGGCACGATCTCGCGCCCGGATGAAGGCTCCGTCGTGATCGACGGCGTGAACCCGGCGGAGCTTTCCGCCTCGAAACTCGTCGCGTTCCGTCGCAAAAACATCGGATTCGTGTTTCAGTCCTACCACATCCTCCCCGAGTTGAACATCCTCGAAAATGTGATGCTGCCCTCGCTGCTCGACGGCAAGCCGCCGCGCGAATGCAAGGCGCGCGCCCTCGACCTGCTGGAACGCGTCGGCCTGAAGGACCGCATCGGGCACCGCGCCAACGAGATGTCCGGCGGCGAACAGCAGCGCGCCGCCATCGCCCGCGCCATGATGAACGAGCCGCGCCTCCTGCTGGCGGACGAGCCGACCGGCAACCTCGACTCCAAGACGGGGAAGGGCATCCTCAACCTCTTCCGCAAGCTCGTGGAAGGCCACGGTACGACCATCGTGATGGTCACGCACGACCGGGGCGTCGCCGACATCGCCGACCGCGCGATCGTGCTGAAAGACGGTGTGATCGCCAGGTGAACGCCGTGCGGATCATCCGGAATGCGCTGATCTGCGACGGGACCGGGGGCGACGTTTACCCCGGCTCCATCCGCATCGAAGGCGACCGGATCGCCGAGGTCGTTTCAGGCGGGGAGATTTCAGGCGCGAAGGACGCCGAAGTCTTCGACGCGCAGGGATGCGTGGTCTCGCCCGGATTCATCGATGCGCATTCGCACTCCGACGCCACGCTGCTCGCCGCGCCCGACGCCTTCAGCAAGCGTACGCAGGGGATCACCACGGAGATACTCGGGAACTGCGGACATTCGCTGTTTCCCGTTACGCCTCACAATGCCGAACAGATCGCCTCGGATTGCGCAGCAGTCGGCGTGAAACCGTCGTGGACCTCCTGGCGGGACTATTGTGAGGCGGTGGAGAATGTGCGCCCGGCGGTGAACTTTGCCGTGCTCTGCGGACACAACGCCCTGTGCGCGGCATATCCGAAGATCGAAGATCAGTGTGCCTCGCTCGATAAGATGCTGGCGGCGGGCTGCCCCGGGCTTTCCAGCGGGCTCCTGTACGCGCCGGGCCGCACCGTGCCGCCGTCCGATTTGTTGCATTTAGCGGTTGTACTGAAGGCCACGGATGCGATCTACACGACGCACCTCCGGAGCGAGGGCGCGCGCCTGATCGAATCGCTGGAGGAGGCCGTCGCGTTCGCTTCGGCGGGCAGCAGACGGCTCCATGTGAGCCACTTCAAGACGGCGGGCGAGGCGAACTGGTGCAAGCTGGACGCGGCGCTGGAGCTGTTGGAAAAAGCGCGTGAGCGCGGCTTGCGCATCACCGCCGACCGTTATCCGTATACGTATTCCCAGACGAGTTTGAGCGTGATCCTTCCGCCGCGTTACGACTCCATGCGCGACCGCGAGATTCAGGAGAAACTGAGCGGCGATCCTGCCGAATGCGAGCTTCTGATTGCCGAACTTGCGGATTCCCGTCGCGTGAAACGCGCGATCCTGACTGCTGTGTCCAAACCGGAATTCCAGCCGTACTGCGGCCTCACGCTCGAAGACTGCGCAACTCGTGCCGGAATGCCCTCCGCCGCGTCGTTCGCGGTCACGGTCCTGCGGGACGACGGTGCGCGGGCGATGGCTGCGTTCAGCGGGATGTCGCCGGACAATCTGCGGCGGATTCTGGCGGAATCGTGGGTGTGCTGCGGCACGGACGAGAACGCGCGTCCGCAGGACGAATCGTTCGGGCGCGGCCATCCTCGTTCGTTCGGGTCGTTCCCTCTCTTCCTGAAGCTGACGGCGGAGCTGGTCGGCCTGCCGGAAGCCGTCCGCCGCGTGACCTCGTTTCCTTCCTCGCTGTTCCGTCTGAAGAACCGCGGATTGATCAAGCCGGGCTATTTCGCCGATCTGACCGTGTTCGATCAGGCGAAACTCGACTGCAAGGCGGATTTCGCGCATCCGCACACCCCCGCCGAGGGAATCATCCGCGTGTACGTGAACGGCGAACCGGCCGACAGCGGAAAACGCGCCGGCCGCGCACTGATCTGATATTTTGATTCCTCCGAAAAAAAGAAAAGCCCGTTCAAATCCGAAGAATTGAACGGGGGAAATGCTGTTTGTTTGAACAGATCAGGCTTTTCCGGCCTTGAGGTCGTCGAGGAATTCCGCGATGCGGTCCATGGCGGTGCGGATGTCCTCCAGCGAGGTCGCGTAGGAACAGCGCACATAGCCCTCGCCGCACGCGCCGAAGGCGTTGCCGGGGACGACCGCGACGCGCTTCGACTGGAGCAGCTTGACGGCGAAATCCTGCGAGCTGAGCCCGGTGGAGGTGATGTTCGGGAAGACGTAGAAGGCGCCCTGCGGATTGAAGCAGGAAAGCCCCATTTCGTTGAAGCGGGAGACGATCACGTTACGGCGGCCCTTGTACTCGGCGACCATGCGGTGCATGTCCGGGCGGGCGCTCTTCAGGGCCTCCTCGGCGCCGTACTGGGCGGTCGTGGGGGCGCAGAGCATGGCGTACTGGTGGATCTTCATCATGGCGTCGACGATGCTGTTCGGGCCGCAGGCGTAGCCGATGCGGAATCCTGTCATGGCGAACGCCTTGGAGAATCCGTGCAGGAAGATGGTGCGTTCGCGCATGCCGGGGAGGGCGGCGACCGTGTGCATGGGGCGGTCGTCGTAGTGCAGCTCGGAATAGATGTGGTCGGCGATCACGGCGAGGTCGTACTTGACGGCGATCTTCGCGATGTCGCGCATCTGGTCGTCCGTGAGGACCGCGCCGGTCGGGTTGCACGGGAAGTTCAGGATGATGGCGCGGGTGCGCGGCGTGACGGCTTTTTCGAGGTCGGCCGGGTCGAGCGCGAAGAGGTTTTTCTCGTAGGTGCGGACGGGGACGGGCACGCCGTGGGACATGCGGATCTCCGTGCCGTAGGAGACGTAGCACGGTTCGTGGTAGATGATCTCGTCGCCGGGGGAGGTGATGGCGCGGATGGCGAGGTCGAAGGCTTCGCTGACGCCGACGGTCACGAGACATTCGTTCTCCGGGACGTAACGCACGCCGAACTCCTCGGCGACGTAGTCGCAGATGGCCTTGCGGAGAGAGAGGAGCCCGAGGTTGGACGTGTAGTGGGTGCGGCCGCGTTCGAGCGAATACACGGTACCCTCGCAGACCGACCACGGAGACACGAAATCTGGCTCGCCGATGCCCAGGGAGATCACGTCGGACATGGTGTTCACGAGGTCGAAGAAGTAGCGGATGCCGCTCTTCGGCAGGACGGCGATATGCGGCGCTACGAAATCACGGCACGATCTTGAGTCGCTCATCGCATTCCTCCTCCAGGAGCATGATCCCGGATTCTTTGTATTTTTTCAGCAGGAAATGGGTCGCGGTGGAGAGCACGCCGTCGATGGTGGCGAGCTTGCTGGAGACGAACGACGCGACTTCGTTGAGGTCCGCGCCGCGCACCTCGAGCATCAGGTCGTAGCCGCCGGACATCAGGTACAGGGCGGTGACCTGCGGGAAATTGCTGAGGCGGCGTGCGATGCGGTCGAATCCGCCCTCGCGTTCGGGGCGCACGCGCACCTCGATGATCGCCTTGACGGGCTTATCGTGGAGGTTGTCCTCATTGACGAGCGCATGGTAGCCGCGGATGACGTTCCGGTTTTCGAGGTCGGCGATCTCGGCGGCGACTTCCTGTTCGGACGCGCCGAGCTGTTCGGCGAGGTCCGCGGCGGTCGTTTTCGCGTTTTTGACGAGTGCGTTCAGGATGTATTTGCGGTCTTCAAGTTTCATGAGGCGTTCCTCCAAATTAAACACAACCTTTACTATACATCTTTTCAGGCGAAAATACAAGTATTCCCGGAGAAAAACTCTACCGGTTTTCTCCTGAAACAAAGGGAAATGAGGCGGACAGGTTATTTCGCGGGACTAGGATAGAGTGAAAGAAGCTCCTTTGCCGCGGTCAGCACGTCCCCGACGTCGACCGCCTGCGGGATCTTCTCGATGTTCTGATGCACGCCGTGTCCGGTGCGGACCAGCGCGACGCCCTTGCATCCGGCGTTGAGCCCGGCCTCCAGGTCGGATTCCTTGTCGCCGATCATGAACGAATTCGCGAGGTCAATGTCGAGATCCTTCGCGGCGCGCAGGAACAGGCCCGGTTTCGGCTTGCGGCAGTCGCAGTCGATCGCGTACTCCGGGATCACGCCCTTCTTGTGGTGGTAGCAGTAATACGTCGCGTCGATGTGCGCACCCTCCGCCTCGAGCAGTTCGTTCATGCGGGCGTCGACCGCCTTCAGTTCCGCCTCGGTGAAATAGCCGCGCGCGATGCCGGACTGGTTGGAGACGACGATTATGAGGCGTCCGGCGTCGTGCATGGCGCGGACGGCCTCCGCGGCGAACGGGCACAGCCGGACGAGGGCGGGATCGTGGATGTAGTCGGCCTCCTCGATGATGACGCCGTCGCGGTCGAAAAAACATGCCTGACGCATAAACGAAAACTCCTGTTATGCGGGCTGCGCGCCCTGCGGCGCGGAACCGGACGCGGCGGCCTTCTGCTGCTTTTTGAGCGCCTTTTTCTCGCGGGCGCGTTCGCGCCAGCCTTCCCATCCGGCGTAGAACGCGGGGATGAAGAAGAGGGTGATGAGCGTGGAGCTGGTGAGTCCGCCGATCACGGCACGGGCGAGCGGGGCCTGGGATTCGCCGCCTTCGCCGAGACCCAGCGCGAGCGGCACGAGGCCGAGCACGGTGGTGAGCGTGGTCATCAGGATGGGGCGCAGACGGCGGCGTCCGGTCTCGCGGACGGCGATTGCCAGCGGGAGCTTATCGCGGCGGCGCAGGAGGTTGGCCGTGTCGACGAGCAGGATGGCGTTGTTCACGACGATGCCGGCGAGCATGACGCATCCGATGAAGGACTGGATGTTGAAGGTGGTATAGGTGAGGAAAAGCATCAGAATGACGCCGATCGCCGCGAGGGGCACGGAGAGCATGACGATGAGCGGGTCGATCAGGGACTCGAACTGGCAGGCCATGACCATGTAGACCAGGACGAGCGCGAGCGCGAACGCCATGCCGAGCTCGCGGAAAGTATCCTGCTGGTCCTCGTAGTCGCCGGAGAACGAGATGGTGAAGTCGGCGGGCAGCGGATAGAGCGACTTGATCTTTTCCTGCATCTCCTCGACGGCGGACCCGAGGTCGCGGTCGTAGAGGTTGGCGGAGACGGTCAGGTTGCGCTGCTGGTTCTTGCGTTCGATGGTGACCGGGCCGAGGACTTTCTCGGTGGTGAGGAAGTTGCGGAGGGCGACGTTCTCGCCGTCGCCGTTGCGGACGGTGAGGTCGAGCAGGGAATCGGTGGTCATGTACTTGGCGTCCTTGACCTTCACGAGGATCTTGTACTCGTAGCCGTTTTCGCGGAAGTAGTTGGCCTGGGTCCCGGCGAGGCCGAGGCGGAGGCAGTTCGCGATGGTGTTCACGTCGACCTTCATCTTACCGGCTTTTTCGCGGTCGATGATCACGCGGTTTTCCGGCATGCCGATGTCGCGGGAGAGCTTGGCGTCGGTCACGCCCTCGACGGTGAGGCAGAGTGCCTGCACGCGGCGGGCGAGGTCTTCGGCGGTCTCGAAGTCGTATCCGCGGATGTCGATCTGGATGGCGTCGCCGCCCGCGCCGCGTCCGCCCATGAAGGACTGCGCGGCACGCACGCGGAAGATCGTGCCTGGGAGCTTGTTGAGCGCTTTGCCGAGTCTCGCTGCGATGGATTCGATGCCCTCAATGCGCTCGGTCCTCGGGACGAGCTTCAGGTTGTAGTTCGCCTTGTGTCCGCCTGTGGAGTTCCAAGTGGACGCGCCCGCGGAGGAGGTCCAGTGCTTGAGGATGCCGGAGAGTTCCGAGCGGATGATCTGTTCGGTGGCGATGACGGTGTCGTTCACGAATTCGGGGCCGGTGCCGACGGCGTCCTCCATGTTGATGCGGAGCTGGCCTTCGTCGGTCTTCGGCATGAGCTCGGTGCCGATGAGAGGCGCGATCACGAAGCAGAAGGACAGGAGGCCGACGCTGAAGATGATCGTGATGAGTTTATGGCGAAGGACGGAGTCGAGGGCGTCCGCGTAGTAGTCGGCGAGGGCGTCGAAGCCGCGTTTGGAGATACGGGCGAACCACGCGATGAACCCGGTCTTCTTCGATTCGCTTTCCGTGAGCATCTGGCCGCAGAGCATGGGCACGATGGTGAGCGCGGAGATGAGCGAGCAGAGCAAGGCGAACGCGATCACGTAGGCGAGTTGTTTGAACATGACGCCGGCCATGCCCTTCATGAAGACCATGGGCAGGAAGACGGCGACGGTGGTGAGCGTACTGGAGATGAGGGCGCTGGTGACTTCGCTGGCGCCCTGCCTGGCCGCTTCGGTGCGCGGCATGCCGCCGTCGTGCAGTCGCACGGTGTTTTCGAGCACCACGATGGAGTTGTCCACGAGCATGCCGACGCCGAGCGCGAGACCGCCGAGGGTCATGATGTTCAGCGTGAATCCACAGAAATAGATGAGGGCGAAAGTTGCGACGATGGAGAGCGGGATGCTGATCGCGATGATGAGCGTACTGCGGACGTTGCAGAGGAAGATGAAGAGGATGAGGATGGCGAGGAGGCCGCCGGAAACGGCTGTGCTCGACACGTTGTTGATGGAGCGCTGAATGTACTCGGATTCGTCGGTGACGGGGACGATGTTGAAGCTGCCGGCGAGCTCGGCGTTGATCTTTTCGAGTTCCTTGCGGACTTCGCGCGCGACGCCGACGGTGTTGGAACCGGACTGCTTGTAGACTTCGATGTAGATGCCGGGCTTGCCGTTGATGCGGACGAAGCGCGTGGCTTCCTCGTGGGTGTCGACCACTTCCGCGACGTCGCGGATGCAGATCGCGGAGCCGTCTGGGCCGACCGTGAGGAAGAGGTTTCGGATCTCGTCAAGGTTGTTGAACGTGCCGATGGTGCGGAGGCGGACGTCGAGCGTGCCGGACTTCTGGTTGCCGGCGGGGGTGGTGACGTTGGCGCTGCGGAGTTTGTTGAGTATGTCCGTGAGCGGGATGCGGAGGAGCTTCGCCTTGTCGACGTCGAGCAGGACGTGGATTTCGCGGTCATGGCCGCCGCTGACGTTGGCGCTGGCGACGCCCTCGACGCGCTCGAAACGGTAGACGACGCTGTCTTCGAGGTATTTCTTTGCCTTCGTCAGGTCCATATCCGTGCTCACGCCCAAGCGCATGATCGGCATGGAGGCGGAGTTGAAGCGGATGAGCATCGGGCGGTCGACGTCGTCCGGGAGCATCTTCAGCGCGCGGTCGATGCGGTCGCGGATGTCGGAGATGGCATTGTCGAGGTTGGTGCCCCATGTGAAACGCACGATGACGGAGCTGGTTTCCTCGGAGCTGATGGAGGTGATCTCCTCAATGCCGGTGACGGCGCTGATCTGGCGTTCGATCGGGCGCGTGATGAGTTCCTCGACTTCCTGCGGGGAGGCGTCGTCGTAGACCGTGGTGATGGAGCAGGCGGGGAAGTCTATCTCCGGGAACAGGTCCACGGGGAGGTACTTCAGGGAGATGCCGCCCAGCACCAGGGTGATGCAGGCGAACATCGAGATGAAAATCGGACGCGATACGGAAAAGTCGGCTAATTTCATTGCGCTTTGTCTCCGGATTCGGCGGGAACTGCCTGCGGCTGTGTTGAGGCATCAGCGGCGGGCTGCTGTTCCGGCTGTTTCTCCTGCGCGGCGTCCGCGGGCTTCTGTGCTTCCTTCTTCGCGGCTTCGGCGGCGATGCTTTCGGCCATGTGCAGACGGCTGAGCTGGGAGACTTCGACCTTCTTGCCGTTTTCGAGCATGTGGTTGCCGACGGTCACGATCAGGTCGTTGGGCTTGAATTTGGGAGAAAGGATCTCCACGCGAGTGCGATCCTCAAGACCGGTCTCGACCGGCACGAACTTCGCGGTCTGGTCGGCTGGATCGATGATGAAGACGCCGCGCTGGTCATTGCGGGAAAGGATGGCGTTCGGGGGGATGGTTTGCGTGTTTCTATGTTCAGAGAGGACGATGCGCACGCGCACGAACATGCCGGGGCGGAGACGAAAATCCCTGTTCGGGATGGAGAGGATGGCGACGACGGTGCGGGTACTTTCGGCGAGCTCGTTGGAGATCATTTCCACGGTGCCTTCGAACTTGACTCCGGGGTAGGCGTCGGTGGTGACTTCGGCCTGCTGGCCGACCTGAAGGAAACGGAAATCGCGTTCGATGATCGGGATTCTGGCCTTGATGCGGTCGATCTCAATGATCTTCAGAATGGGCTTTCCGGGGGAGACGAGCGAACCTTCGTCGACGTAGCGGTCGCCGACGTGGCGGATGTCGGAACCGGAGTTCCAGTCGGCGAGAATCTGTGTGTCGTCGAGTTTGACCCTCGCGGCTGCGAGGCGTGCTTCGCAATTCTGGATGTTGGCCTCGCTCTGGATGAGCGCGGCTTCCTGGACTCTCATGGCGCTTTCGGCATTTTCGAACTCGGAATCGCTGGTGGCGTTGCGGTCGTGGAGGAGTTTCAGGCGTTCATACTGGGAGTTGCGGAGCTTGAGCAGGGCCTTCACTTCGACGTCTTTGGCCTTCGCGACTTCGAGTTCAGCCTCGGCCTGACGGACCGCCTGTTCGTAGTTGGAATCGTCAAGCCGGGCGATGAGGTCGCCTTTCTGGATGATGTCGCCGATGTCGAATTTCAGGGAGACGAGCTTGGCGGAGACTTCCGGATCGATGTCGAAAGAACTCCATGCCTGAGTCGTGCCGGAGTAGACGCGTTCGTCCAGCATAGTGATGTGTTCGGCCTTGACCACGTTCACGACGACGGCTTCCTCGGGGCGTTTCTGCGCTTTTCTTTCTTCCTCCTTCACAGATTCCTGGTAGCGCTGCCATGCAAAAACGGCGATGGCCGCGAAACCTGCGATGAGGGCCAGCAGAACAAGTTTTTTACCCATTTATAGTTTTCTCCAAAAGGTTTGGTTTTATTTTTAATTCGATGTACGAATTATAAATTAGCACAACTTTTGAAAAAATCAAGCCTGTGGGGAAACAATGTTGATTATTATAAATGAAATTAATGAAAAAATATCAGAGTGTGCCTTGACTTTTTCCCGTCATGGTGTTATTGTTTTTATGAATCGACAAATACGTTTTGACAAACTAAAGGAGAAAAACCGTGGATTCCAATTCCATTCTTGTTACGCCTCAGACCCAGGATTTCGCCAAGGATATTTCCGTCGCGCCCGCTGCCGCGCCCCAGAACGCCCCGAACATCACACAGAAAGGTCCCGACCCGCAGCCGATCTCGCAGGCCACCGGTGCGCCCGACCTGGCCCCCGGACAGAAGCCCGATCCGAAGAAACAGCCGTCGATTTACGGCGAGATTCCGCAGATTCCGGTGCTGGACGCGGTCGAAGGCATCAAGTTCGACTTCAACCACGGCATCCGCATCCTCTTTCCCCAAAACGGCAAGAACTATCATGTGACATTCACGGACATCGACACGGGCATCATCCTGTACAGCGCGGACACCGTGCCGGGCGCGTTCATCACCAGCGTGAAGAAGTTCTTCATCCGGTTCCGCCTGATCATCCACGACAAGGGCAACGACACGCCGATCTTCACGCACGACTTCGATGCCACGGACAAGGAAGTCATGATCCAGCTTCCCGTCGGCACGATCGGCGACAGCATCGGCTGGTTCAGCTATGTCGAACGTTTCCAGCTGAAGCATAAATGCAAGCTCGTCTGCGTGATGACTCCGTGGATCGCGGACATCTTCAAAAAGCAGTATCCGAACATCAAGTTCATCACGACCGAGGAGACCAAGACCTACCGTCCGTACGCCTCCTACTACATGGGCCTGTTCTTCCGCGGCGACGTGGACAACCAGCCGATCGACTTCCGTTACATCGGCCTGCACCGTACCGCGGGCTACATCCTCGGTCTTGAGGACACCTCCGACATCCCGCCGCGCGTGGACCTCTCCGCTCCACGCAAGATCAAGGAAAAGTACGTCTGCATCGCGGCGCAGTCCAGTTCCCAGGCCAAATACTGGAACAACCCGTTCGGCTGGATCACGCTCGTGCAGTTTCTGAAGGACAACGGCTACCGCGTGCTCTGCATCGACAAGGAAAAAGTGCACGGCATCGGTCTCAACTGGAACTACATCCCGTACGGCACGGAGGATTTCACCGGCGATATCCCGCTTCAAGAGCGCATCAACCTCATCAAGGACGCGGATTTCTTCGTCGGTCTCTCCAGCGGCCTCTCCTGGCTCGCGTGGACCTGCAAGGTGCCGGTCGTGATGATCTCCGGCTTCACGCACCCGACCAACGAGTTCGCGACGCCTTACCGCATCATCAACTACCACACCTGCCATTCCTGCTGGAACGACATGCGCGAGAACTTCGACCACTACGATTTCCTGTGGTGCCCGCGCCACAAGGGGACCGACCGCCATTTCGAGTGCACGCGCCTCATTTCCGCGGAACAGGTCATCAATACGATCAAGAAGATTCCGACGTTCCGGCCAGGCGAAAAGGCCAAGGAAGAGAAGGCCGCCAGCGACAACGCCACGGCCCGCGATCCGAAGGAAGGCAAGCACAAAAAATAAAACTTCTCGTCCGGACTTTGTTTTTCTCCGGCCAGTCCCAGTCCGGGATGAAGCCGGAGTTTTTTTCTGCAAAAACTAAAAAAGGATATCAAAATGCCTCATTTTTTCGAAGCCGCGATGCTGGTCTGCTTCGGCGCCAGCTGGCCCTTTGCCATCATCAAGACCGTCCGCGCGAAGAATCCCGCGGGCAAAAGTTATCTGTTTGCCGCGCTGGTCATCATCGGATACGTCGCCGGATGCACTGCCCGGTTTATGCGCGACGGCGCGGACGGGGTGTTTTTCCTGTACATCTTCGACATGCTGATGGTCGGGACGGACACCGCGCTGTGTCTGTACTACAAGCGACGCAACGAACGTAAAGCGGCGGCGTGACATCGTTTCGGGAACGGCCGATCGCAAAAGATTGGAATCCGTTCTTTTTTCGATTTGACAAAGCGGGATTTGCGGTATATAATATTGTCGTAAAACAAAACTTGCGAAACGTTTCCGTTTCCTGCTGTCATGCCCGGCTCGGAAACGTCAAAAAAACCTTTTCAGGAGACGTGTTATGACCGGAAGACTTCATCCCGCTCTTCCCGCCTTTTCCCTTGTGTGTCTGTTCCTTGCCGGAATTCCGCCTGTTTATGCCATGGACGCCGACAAGACATTGATCGCCGCGCCGGACAAGAAACCGTTTGTGATGACGGTGATGGGGGTTCGGAAGGCGTTTCCCGTCGCCGCCGACACCATCCGGGTCGAGATCGGCATGGCATCCAATACCGGTCCGTTCCTGGAGCTTGGCGCATACCGCATCGTCAGTGAGGACGATCCGGAATACGCTTATGAGAAGTTTGTCCGTCCTTCCGATGTGTCTTTCCCGAAAAATCACAGCGTGACGGAGCTTTCCGTGCCGGAGGGGTTCAAGGCCGAAACCAACGCTGCGAATATCACGGATTTCAAACGGGAAACGGTCGATCTGAAGTTGCATGCGCCGATGCGGCAAGGCAAGACTTATGCGGTCGTCACACGCGGAAGCGGTTCCGACGTGGTGTCCGCCGGACGTGCCGCTTACGAATTCAAATTTGATGCGGCGGACATTGCGAAAGCGCCAGATGTCGAGCATGCGACCGACCTCAGGACCTTGACTGCGATGGGTCTCCGCGGACTTGACAGCGTGGGCAATGGCATCATCCGTCTGGAGTTCGGTCCGACCTTTTTCTGTCAGGAAGGGTATCTGCTCAAGCATTATCATGTCACGGTCAACGGCGAATCCGTCACGATCATGGCCATGGGGCGCCACAGTCAGATCGACCTGTACCGGCCGACAGGCTGGCCGTATTCCGTGCTTATGCAGCACGATGTCTTCCTGCAGATGGACCGGGTGCTGAAGGAGGGCGACCGACTCCGCGTCGAGGTCGATCCCTCCATTGTCTCCGGCGCAAATACGGCTGAGATCGTTTTTTCGGACAAACAGTCTTTTTCCAGTGCGATCAAGGTCAATCAGGTCGGCTACATCACATCCGCGGTCAAGACGGCGAAGATCGGGCGCTGGCTCGGTTCCTTCCCGGACGAAGCCGCGATCCTGGCGACTTCCGCGGAAACGGAGAAATACCGCGATATTTCCGCCGATGAGATCTTTTTCGGAGCGTTCAGAGGTGAAAAGGATGACAAGGACAAAAATGCTTCCGCGGACAAAGCCGATCCGGCAAAAGCGGACAAGGCGGAATCCGTCAATTCGGGTACCGCGTCCACCGCGGCGCACGAGTTCTCGAAATCCGCGCTCAAATACGATGCCCCGCCGTCGTTCGAAATCCGCGATGCCCGTACGGATGAGGTCGTCTTTTCCGGACAGAGCGTTTTATCCAATCCGGGAAACCGTTCGGAGGGCCGGGCGCAGTATTCCGGCGAGAACGTCTATGAGATTGACTTCACGTCCTTCAAGACCCCCGGCCGCTATTACATCGCGGTTCCAGGAACCGGCCGCAGTTTCGAGTTTTCCATCGCGTCCGATGTCTACGACGAGGCATTTCAGACTGCCGCATACGGCGTTTTCGTCCAGCGGTGCGGGATCGCACTGGAGCCGCCGTATTCGGAGTGGCGCCGGATCGCCTGTCATGACCACGGGATTCAACTGACCACACAACGGCGGATCGACGGAGGCGAGTTCGCTGACGCGAAGAAAGCTGTTTTCGTGAAAAATTCTTCGCCAGATGCGACGGCTCGTCCCGTGATCTATGCCGGTCCCGGACTCATCGCGCATTTCCCGTTTGACGGATCCGCCGCGAATGCCGTTGCCGGCGGTATGGCGCTTTCCCCGGCGAAAGGGACGGTTCAATCTTTCAAAAACCTGCCGAATATGATCTGGGACGGCGAATCCAACCGCGTGTTCGAGACGAAATCCGGGCGTGACAACGGCTGGACGGGAAAGATCGACTATGACAAGACGAAAGGAATCACGTTCCATTTCTGGCTGCGGCGTACCGATGCGCCGAAGGGAAACCGTTTCGACGGAGATGTGCTTGCTCTTCGCTTGGGGCGATCCGACTCTTTCCGTTTCTACTGTTCCTGGGGTGTACCGTATTATGTGTTCAATGGCTCCAGGATATATTCGGGCGGCCGGTTCGGTGACGACCGCTGGCACAGCTGTTCCGTCTCAATCGGACCGGATTCCGAATCCGGGCAGTGGACATGCCGTGTATACCGCGACGGTATGCTCCTCAAGTCGGCTTCCGCTCCCGATACGTTTTCTCCGGGGAATGAGCTCACGTTCGGCGCCATTACGAATGTCGGCGCGGAAGGGTGCTATTTCGATGAATTCCGCATATACAACCGTGTCCTTTCCGATGAGGAGATCGCGAAACTCTCCGAACGGGTTGAGGCCGTGGTGCCGAAGCTGATCACAGCATCCGGCGGACACCATGACGCAGGCGATTACAACCCGCGTTCGCATATCGACGTTGCACAGATACTGATGGACGCTTACGAGGTCGCACCGAGGAAATTCTACGATGGCCAGCTCAATATCCCGGAAAAGGACAACGGCATCCCGGACATCCTCGATGAGGCGCTCTGGGCATTGAAGCTCTGGATCGGACTTCAGGACGAGGACGGCGGCGTTTACAACGGCACGGAATCGGACGGAGACCCGAATTTCTTCCAGACGGTCGAACTTGACCCGAAGGGTGATTTCGCCTTTGCCAAGGACAGCCGCGGTTCCCTGCTGTTTGCCGGTGCTATGGCGCACGCTTCCCGTTTGCTCAAGTCCGTCGGAAAAAAGGAAATGGCCGCCGATTATCTGAAGCGTGCCCGTCGTGCCTACGACTGGGGGGTGAACCACAAGCCGCCGACCAATGACGCGAAAACATTCGCCACATATTATACTGCTCCGCTTGCCTATGCTGCCGCCCAGCTTTTCCATACCACGGGTGAGGACGCCTATCATCAGGCGTTTCTGGACAATACTCCGTGGAGGAAGAACCCGAAAGCGAAGATGACGGATAGCAATTACGATCTCTCGCTGGCCGCCTATGCTTATGCTGCTGTTCTGCCGTCAAAGGCTGATCCGACCCTTCAATCCGATGTGATTCGGATCATCTGCGAGGAAGCGGATATGTACGTCAACGCTTCGGACAAGGCGCCCTACAAGTTCGTGCGGCATCCCAATGCGCCGATCAACTGGGGTACCGGGGCTTACGAGCATTTTCTTCCGGTCGTCTGGCATGCATGGGCATTTACGGACAACAAGATCAAGGTCAAAGCATACCGTGAAGCCATGATCAAGACCGCGGACAATACGCTCGGATGCAATCCGTTGAACCTCAGCTGGATCGTGGGCCTCGGCTCGAACAGTATCCATGCCCCGCTTCACAACAGCCGGTTCAATCCCACCGGATTCTCTGTTCGCGGGATGCAGGCGCAGGGGCCGGACAATACGGGCAAAGAATACAACTACACCGACACGCTTTTTCCGAAACGTGATAAAACTCCGCCCCTTTACTGCTTCATCGACACGATTTTTGCCATTGAAATGGATGAAGGTACCGTGATCCATCAGGCCGAGACCATGGCCGCTTTCGGCCTCCTCCTCCCCGATGTGAAGAAGACGGAGGAGAAGAGTGGAAATTAAAAACGCGCGGGATTCAAAAAAGAGTCCCGCGCATCATGTCCGGCACAACTTGATCCGCCGTTCCCGTTAAGTAAGACGTGGGTGGCGGACTGTTTTTTTTGCCTGAGCTAGTCGCTCAGTAGCGGTAATCGTCCGGCTTGAAGGGGCCGGAGACTTTCACGCCGATGTAGTCGGCCTGTTCCTGCGTGAGTTTGGAGAGCTTCGCTCCGCACTTGGCGAGGTGGAGACGCGCTACTTCCTCGTCGAGCTTCTTCGGGATCAGGTAGACTTTCTTTTCGAGCTTCTTCCCGGCGATCTCGATCTGTGCGAGAACTTGGTTCGAGAAGGAGCAGCTCATGACGAAGTTCGGGTGGCCCGTGGCGCAGCCGAGGTTGACCAGACGGCCCTCGGCGAGCAGGTAGATGCTGTGTCCGTCGGGGAACGTGTACTTGTGGACGGGGCATTCGCAGCCCTTGATCTCGGTGACCTTGATGCCCTTGACCGCTTTCAGACCGGCCACGTCGATCTCGTCGTCGAAGTGCCCGATGTTGCAGACGATGGCCTGATCCTTCATCGCGGCCATGTGCTTGGCGGTGATGATATGGCAGTTGCCGGTGCAGGTCACATACACGTCGGCGGTCTTCAGGGCGTCTTCGATGCGGGAGACCTGGAATCCGGCCATGCACGCCTGAAGCGCACAGATCGGGTCGACTTCGGTCACGACGACGCGCGCTCGTTCATTCTTCATTGCCTCGGCGCAGCCCTTGCCGACGTCGCCGTAGCCGCAGACCACGACCTGTTTCCCGGAGAGCAGCACGTCGAGCGCACGCTTGATCCCGTCGGGCAGGGAGTGGCGGCAGCCGTAGACGTTGTCGAACTTGGATTTCGTGACGGAGTCGTTCACGTTGATGGCGGGGAAGAGTAGTTCACCGGTCTTCGCGAGCTGGACGAGGCGGTGGATGCCGGTGGTAGTCTCTTCGGAGACGCCCTTCATGTTCGCGGCGATCTTCTGCCAGAACTTGCGGTCCTGCTTGCGGACGTCCTTCAGAATCGCGAAAACGGCCTTTTCGTCGGCGGATTTCGGCGCTGTCTTCAGGAAGGCCGGATCAAGCTCGCCCTTCACGCCCATGTGGATCAGGCCGGTTGCGTCGCCGCCGTCGTCCACGATCTGGTCCGGGCCCTTGCCGTCCGGCCAGATCATCGCCTTCATGACGAACTGCCAGTATTCCGGGATGCTTTCGCCTTTGTATGCGAAGACCGGGATGCCGCGTTTGGCGATGGCGGCCGCGGCGTGGTCCTGCGTGGAGAAGATGTTGCAGGAGCACCAGCGGAGGTCGGCGCCGAGCTCGGCGAGGGTTTCGATGAGGACCGCGGTCTGGATTGTCATATGCAGGCAGCCCATGATGCGGATCCCGGCGAGCGGTTTGGATTTGCTGTATTTTTCGCGGATCGCCATGAGGCCGGGCATTTCGTACTCGGCGATCTCGATTTCCTTGCGTCCGAAGTCGGCCAGTCCGATGTCGCGGATCAGGTATTCACCTTTGGTCTTCCGGGATGTTTTCGTTGCCATTGTGAGGAGTCCTTTTCGTTTGTGTTGAGATATGTTATGAAGAATGATTTTAGATCATGGTGCGGATGCGTTCGCGCAGTTCGCGCCAGCGGTCTTCCGGCAGACGTGCGCCGAAATGCGACACGGCGGCCGCACCGAGGATGGAACCGATGCGTCCGCAGATTTCCGGCGCGGTATGATGCAGCCATCCGAACAGGAATCCTGCCTGCCAGAGGTCGCCCGCACCTGTCGCGTCGACCGGATTCGCGGATTCCGGCGCGACCCTGACCGTGCGGCTGTCCATGCGGACGAGTGAGCCAAGCGCGCCGAGCTTGACTGCGGCGACGGGGCAGAGTTTCGCGAGGGCGTCGAGCATGGATTCCGGATCGTTTGTCCCGGCGAATTCCGCCGCTTCCAGTTCGTTCGCGAACACGATGTCGACGTATTTACTCAGGTAATCGCGGATATCGTCGCGGTATTTCCGCACGATTCCGTAGGACGCCAGGTCGAAGCTCACGGGGATCCCGGCGTTTTTCGCCTGTTCGATGAGGCTGGGCAGGAATGCCCGGTCGTTCAGACCGCAGAGATAGCCTTCCGTGTGCAGGAGGGAAACGCCTTCGAGGTCGGAAGAATGAATCTCGTCCGCGCGCATTTCAGCGGACGCGCCGAGATCGGTCACCATGGAACGGTCGGCGTCGGGCGAGACCAGGCTCAGACAGCGCCCGGTATGTTTCGACGGATGATATTTGAACGAATGAATGTTTCCGCCGGATTCCGCGAATGTGTCGCGGTAGTATACGCCGTCGTCATCGAGGCCGAGCCAGCCGAGGAATCGTGTCTCGCAGCCGAGCTCGGAGAGGCCGCAGAGGAGATTTCCGGTAGAACCGCCCGGCGCTTTTTCGAGTTTGAATCCGCATTCATGCAGATGTCGGATCAGTTCGTCCAGGCGCGCGGCTTCGACCCAGGTGGTGTTGCCGCGTCCGTCGGGCAGTTCCCGCGCCAGAAATTCGTCATCGACGCGGACCAGCAGATCTACGATCGCGGTTCCCGCGCCGAGGACCGCGGCGGACTGGCTGTTGTTCATTCCGGAAGGCCCCGTATGAGGTCAATCCGCGTATTTTTTCGCGGCTGCGAGAAGCGCGTCGACTTGGTCTGTGGCTTCCCACGGAAACCCTTCGCGTCCGAAGTGCCCGTAGGCGGCGGTCTGGCGGTAAGTCCAGCCCTTGCGTTCCTTCAGTCCGAGCGTGGCGGTGATGCCCGCCGGGGTCATGTCGAAGACTTCACGGACGGCCTTTTCCAACGCGGCGTCGCTCAGTTTGCCGGTGCCGAAGGTGTCGACGAAGATGGAGACCGGTTCGGTCACGCCGATGGCGTAGGCCACCTGGATCTGGCACTGGTCGGCGAGTCCGGCCTTCACGATGTTCTTTGCGATGTAGCGGCACATGTAGGCCGCGGAACGGTCCACTTTCGAGGGGTCCTTGCCGGAGAAGGCGCCGCCGCCGTGCAGGCCGCGTCCGCCGTAGGTGTCGACGATGATCTTTCGTCCGGTCAGGCCGGTGTCGCCCGCGGGGCCGCCGATCACGAAGTTGCCGGTCGGGTTCACGAAATAGACGGTCTTTTCCGTCAGGAATTCAGCGGGGATCACGTCCGCCGCGACCTTCTTCACGAGTGCTTCGAGCTGGGCGCGCGTGGCATCCTTCGTGTGCTGCGTGGAGACGACGATCGTTTCGATGGCGACGGGCCTGCCGTCGACATAACGGAACGAGACCTGGCTCTTCGCGTCGGGACGGAGGAACGCGTATTTCTGCGGCTCGGTCTTGCGCAGACGGGCGAGTTCGGCGACGATGCGGTGCGCGTAGTAGATCGGGGCGGGCATCAGCGCGTTGGTCTCGGTGCAGGCGAATCCGAACATCATGCCCTGGTCGCCCGCGCCCTGAGCCTTGTTTTCACCGGCGTCCACGCCCTGCGCGATGTCGGCGGACTGTTTGTGTATCTTCAGCAGGACTTCCGCTGTGTCGGCGGCGAATCCGATCTCGGGATCGGTGTAGCCGATGTCGCGCACGACGCCACGTGCGATCTTTTCCCAGTCGACGTTTGCGCTGGTTCTGATTTCGCCCGCGAGCACGATGAAGTCGGTGGTGCAGAGCGTTTCGATCGCCACGCGGCTTTCCTTGTCCTGCTCCAGGCAGGCGTCGAGAATAGCATCGGAGATCTGGTCCGCGACCTTGTCGGGATGGCCTTCAGAGACAGATTCGGAGGTGAACAGATAGTCTTTTTTGAGGTTGCTCATGGTGGTAAGTTCACTATAGGTAAATGGTGTTTTTGAATAACGGATTCCGGCCGACGGACGATCTAAAAAACGGCAATAAATAATATAGCACGCTCCCGCGAGTAATACAAATTAGAGGGACGAATAATTCCGATTTTTACCGATGCGATGATGCCGGGTATGGGACTAGATGCTGAAAAGCGAACCGATTTTCTTCCCGAGCATTACGGATGCGGCGGCGAGGATGGACGCCAGGAAGCACATCGACCACACGCCGAACGCTGCAGCCGTGTACGGGCCCGCGCCGAGATACTGCGACAGCTCGTAGATCGCTTTCGTGATCGGGTAGAATTCGGCTTTCTGCGCGAGGATCAGGGAGTCGGAGACCTCCATCATGGAGAAGCTGAACGCGAACAGCGCGCCGACGACCAGGTTCGCCGCCACCAGCGGGAGCGTGATCTTCATCAGCGTGCGTCCGCAGCCCGCTCCGGCGTTCCGCGAGGCGCGTTCGAGTTCCTCCGGCGTCTGGTCGAGTCCTCCCGCGACGGAGCGCAGGACGTACGGCACGCGCCGGACGGCGTAGGCGATGGCGAGCAGGAAGACCGGATTCGCGACCGGATCGAACAGCATGTGCGCCCACTGGTAGCGGATAGACATGCCGAGGAATCCGACGGCCATCACGACGCCGGGGATCATGAGCGGCGTCATGGCGACGAGGTCGAGCAGCCAGCCGAACTTGAGGCTGCCGCGGCGGGTCAGGAACGCCGTCAGGACGCCCGCGGCAAGCGCCAGCGCCGTGGCAAGAAGCGCGTATTTCAGGCTGTTCACGATGCTCGGCACGACCAGATGGTCGCCGAGGGCGTTGCGGTAGTGCATCAGCGAGAAATGTTCCGGCAGGATCGTCCCGCTCCAGCTTGAGGAGGACGCGATCAGCACGAGGCAGATGTGCGGCAAAGTCGCGATAAAGGTAAAACCGACAAAAACGGCGAGCGGGATCCAGCGGCCGGAACCGGTCAGTTTCCGCGCGGAAGCGCCCGGCGTGCCTTTCGCGACCGAGGCCGCCGTGCCATGTCCGAGCAGGAGCTTCGCGCCGAGGTAGAGCAGGCACGAGACGGCGAGCGTGACGATCACGAGGGAATACGCGGCGGGATTGGTGCCGAGCTCGGTCACGCCGTTGTAGATCTGGACCGGGGTGACGGTGTTGTACCCGAACATGAGCGGGGTGCCGAGTTCGGTGAACGCCCAAATGAGGACGATGCTTCCGCCCGCGAGGAGACCGGGACGGAGCATGGGGAGCGTGATGCGGCGGAACCTCTGCCACGGCCCGGCTCCTGCGTTGCGGGCGGATTCGAGCAGCGACGGGTCTATGTTTCCGAACGCCGTGACGAGGTTGAGATAGGCGATCGGATACAGGTGGAGCGCCTGGATCACGCAGACGCTCCAGAATCTGCCGCTTCCGCCGAGCCAGTCGACCGGGGGCAGTCCGAGCGCCCCGAGGATGCTGTTCAGCAGGCCGTAGTGTCCGAGAAGCTGTTGGAACCCGAGCGCGCCGACGAACGGCGGCAGGATCATCGGCGCCATCATCATCACGGAGCACGCGGTCTTGCCGGGGAAATCATACTTGTCGTAGAGCGCGGCGAGCGGGATGGAGATCAGGAAGACGAGGGCCGTGGTGACCGCCGCGACGGCGAGCGAGTTCATCATGCCCTGAAGATACAGGCGGCTGCGGAAGACTTCGCGCATGACCGCCGGGTCGCAACCCTCAGCCACGACCGTGAAGAGCGGCAGGAAGAGAAACAGCGCGAAGAAGGTCAGGACCGCCAGTGCGAGGAAGAGGGAGAGGAAGCGTTTCATTTCGACGCGGCTCCTTTCTTCCGGGCAAGTTCGGCGGCGCGCAGATAGCTCGCGCGTGCCGCCTCGGTCCAGCGGATGCGAGCGGCGGCGGCCTCGGCGGGCGTGCCGCTCAGGGACTTCGCCTCGTCCGCGGCGGCATCATACGGCACGGGGAGCGAGAGAAGTTCCGCCATGGCTTCCGGATTGGCCTCCGGGCCGCCGTTGTCGAGGATGGCTTCCCAAGCGGTGCGCAGGTCGTCCTCCGGGTCGAGCGCCGCGCACTTGATGAGCACGCGGATGAGGCTGAAATAACGCCCCGTCCAGGCGGAATTGTATTCGAACGTGCCGCCGAGTTCGTAGGGACGGTAATCGGGCAGGGCGAGCTGATCTTTCGGAAGTTCGAGCGGGGTGTCCTTGCGGACGGTCGGACGGAGCTGGACGTAGCGGACCGGACCGCCGGGCGCGCCGGGTTTCAGAAGCCAGATCGCCGCGCCCTCTTTCGAGAGCAGGAAGTCGATGAAATCCTTCGCCGCGTCGGGATTCGGCGCGCCGCGCAGGAGCTGGATCGGGTCGGCGGTGACGGCCGTTCCGCCGCGCGGCATGACGTAGGTCATGGTCGGCTCGCCGGTCCTCTGCCGCGCCCATTCCGCCTCGCTGAAGCCGTAGAAGTCGATGCAGATGCCTGCCGCGGCCTCGCCGGAGGAGACGTCGCGGACGACCTTGCCCGCGCTGTCGGCGATGGAACGCGCGTTCGCGGTGAGGAGTTTGATGCGGCGGAATCCCTCCAGCCAGCCCCGTTCCGGGCCGAACTCGGCCATGGCCTGCTGGAGGATCATCTCGTAGCACTTGGTGATGGAGCCGGATTTGGTCGGATCGGCGAGCACGAGCGTGCCGAAGAACGCCGGATCCGCGAGGTCGGTCCAGTTCCGCGGCGGCTCGACGCCGAGTTCGCGGATGCGCCGGAAATTGTATGCGATGCCGAACGAGGAGAGGCAGTAGCCGTAGTAGCGCCCCTGCGGGTCGTAGATCTGCTCGCCCGCGAAGTTCATGGGGATGACGTCGTCTGTGAACCAGTCGGGATGACGTTCCTTCACGCCCGCGTCGACCGCGTAGCCGATCGAGGCGAATTTCGCCTGGTCGTAGGTGCCGCCGCCGAAGAAAAGGTCGATGCCGATGCCGATGTCGGATTCGAGCAGGAGTTTTCGCGCCGGATGGTCGTCCGCCGTGAGCTTGGAGTTCTTGAACGCCGCAGCCGTGTCGCGGTCCCATTCCAGGCCTTTTTCGAGCGCGTACAGGCGGAATTCCGCCTCGAACCGGTCGTTGATGTAGCGCACGATGTCGCTGGTGCCGCCGGGACTGCGCCAGTCGATCCTGATGTCGCGTCCGCGATGCTCCCTGTACCATTTGCGGAACGCCTGTTCAAACTCGTACTTGATCTGTTCCGAGTTCGGCGTGATGATCACGAGGCTTTCCGGCGCGTCCGGGCTCCAGTCGGCGGACGGCCGGAGCACGAGCGGGAGGATGATGAGCAGGATGGGGACTGCCAGCGCGAGTGCGAGACGTTTCATGGCGGTTTGCTCCGGCGTCAGCGGGCTGTGTCCGGCGGGAGGATGGCGATCGCGTCCGGCGGAACGGAGCAGATGAGCTTGTCGCCGGGGCGGCGTTCGGGCGCGGCGGATTCGCTCGCGTGAAGCGTGAAGCCGGAGGCGTCCAGCGTGAGTCCGGTCGTTTCGCCGAGGAAGACGCTGTCGCGGACGACGCACGGGAAAGCATTGACGTCCGACGGATCGACGTCGGTGCGGACGGCTTCAGGCCGGATCATGAGCGTGCAGATGTTGTTCTGCGCGGGCTGGACGGGCTGCCCTTCGAGGCGGACGCGGAGTTCGCCCATCGGCGTAGTGAAGACGGCAACGCCATTTTCAATGCTTTTGCATTTCGCTTCGGGGAAATCGGCGTCGCCGAGGAACGCCGCGGTGAACTTGTTCGCCGGGCGCGTGTACAGCATACGCGGCGAATCGAGCTGGAGGATCACGCCGTCCTTCATGACGGCGATGCGGTCGCCCACGCTGAGCGCCTCGCGGCGGTCGTGCGTGACATAGAGCGCGGTGAGGCTGCGTTCCTTGCAGATGCGGCGGATCTCGGTGCGCATGAGGTCGCGGAGACGCGCGTCGAGGTTGGAGAGCGGTTCGTCGAGCAGGAGGATGTCGCCTTTGAGCGCCAGGGCGCGGGCGAGGGCGACGCGCTGCTGCTGGCCGCCGGAGAGCTCGTTGACCTTGCGTTTCGCGAACTCGGCCATGCCGACGACTTCGAGCATCTCGTCGGCCGTTTTCCTGATCTCGGCGCGCGGGAGCTTTTTGATCTTGAGGCCGAATTCGATGTTTTCGACGACGTTCAGGTGCGGCCAGAGCGCGTAGTTCTGGAACACCATCGGGGTGTTGCGGGATTCCGGGGGCAGGGCGGAGACGTCGCGTCCGCCGAGGACGAGCGACCCGGCGTCCTGCCGGATCAGCCCCGCGACGATGCGCAGGAGCGTGGATTTGCCGCAGCCGGAAGGGCCGAGCAGGAACATGAGTTCGCCGGGTTCGACGGAGAGGTCGACGCCGCACAGGACGGGCGTCCTGCCGTAGGCTTTGGAGACGCCGCGGATTTCAAGCATTGCCATGATGGTGCCCGGTTCAGCGGAAGTTTTCGAACGTGAGGTCGTCGTCGGTGATGTCGATGAAGAAGAAGCCGAGGACGGCGTCCAGGATCTCGACCGGGTGGACCGACACGTCCGCCTCGATCACGGCGAGTCCGAGCGATCCGCCGATCTCCCAGAAGTCGATCGCGCCTTCCTTCGGCATGAAGGGGACCTCGTCGTGAGGTGTCACGAGGCCGTCCTTGTCCCACCAGTATTCCTTCGCGAGCAGAAACGCCGGGCGGCGTTCCATGTCCGTGGCGACAAACGGTCCGATGCTGCTGTAAATGCCGTTCCTGCGGGCGAATCCGTACTGGCGGTTGTGGTCCTTGATCATCTGCGCCGTGGCGGAGTAACCGCCGCCGATGTCGACTTCGTGCGTGGCGCGGAGACTGGCGTGCGCGGTGAGCCCGACGCCGATGTTGAGGGTGAAAACGTCGAGGAGATCCAGGACGCGGTTCGGGAAGTAGAGCGTGACTTTGTCCATCCAGTGCGACTGGGCGTGAACGGACGCCGAGGCGCTGAAGAGCATGCCGATGCCGAGCAGGATCGCGGCCAGACGGTGTTTCGTGTGTTTCATGGGCGTTTCCTTGTATTGAAAATGTCTGTTGAATGTGCGGAAAAGCGGAGCGAAACTCCCGGCTTATGTTGCCTGCAGTTTGCACAGCCGCAAATAAATCATAGAACAATAAGCCATTTTTCCGAAAAGTCAAGAAAAAAACTTGACTTTCCGCCGTTTTCCTGTATTTTATTATTCTGTCCTGCATGGGACGCCCTCCATGAACTGAAAACGGAAACCCCGGATCCCGCTTTGATACTACACCTTGTTTTTCTTGTCGTACTGATCCTTTGCAACGCATTTTTCTCGGCTGCCGAAGCCGCTCTGATCTCCCTGAAACCCGTCACGCTGGACCAGCTTTCGAAAGAGGGCAAACGCGGTCGGATCCTCGGCTTCCTCGCCGCCGATACGGGACGTTTCCTGGCGACGGTGCAGGTCGGCGTGACGCTCGCCGGATTCCTCGCCAGCGCCTTCGCGGCCGACACATTTTCCGACCCTCTGGCGCGCTGGATCTACCATGACGTCGGGTTCACCGGGCTGCCCGAGACCGTGATCGACCATATTTCCGTGGTGCTCATCACGCTGATCCTGGCCTTTTTCTCGCTGGTCCTCGGCGAACTCGTGCCGAAACAGATCGCCCTGCGTTACACCTCGTTCGTCGCGCTGAACTCCGCGATCCCGATCCATTGGCTCGCGCGGGCTGCCTCGCCGCTGGTGTGGCTGCTGAACAACTCGGTCAAGCTCGTCATGATGCCATTCGGGTCCGCCGAAAACACCGACAAGGTCACCGAGGAGGAAATCCGTTCGCTCATCAATATGAGCGAGAAGGACGGGCTCATCGACGCCGACGAACGCCGCATCATCCAGAACGTCTTCGAGCTGGACGACATCACCTGCGGCGAGATCATGACGCGGCGCGGAGCCGTCTGCGCCATCGAAGCCGGGTCAAAGACGGAGGAAATCGAACGTCTTCTGACCGAAAAAGGGTTCACGGCGTTTCCTGTGTATCGGGGCACGATCGACCGGGTCATCGGTGTTCTTTATGCACTGGATTACTACCGGAACAAGCTTAAAACCGGACAGCCCCCGCTGCCGGTCGCGGTCATGCGGAAACCTCATTTCGTACCGGAAGGCGCGAGCGTCCAGCAGGTCCTGCACGATATGCAGCGCGAACAGTTCGAGATCGCGGTCGTGCTGGACGAATTCGGCGGCACGGCGGGCGTGGTCACGCGCGACGATCTGCTGGAGGAACTTGTCGGATCGCTCCATCCGCGGAAACCGGAGGAGTCGCTGATCCGCGTGTCCGAGACCACATGGGAATCCGGCGGACTCGTCCGCGTCCCTGAGGTCGAACGCGACCTGAACTGCAAACTGCCGGAGGATGAACGCCCGGACACCGTGGGCGGACTTCTGATGGCGGAACTTGACGACATCCCGAAGCCCGGTGACGTCGCGGAGATCGGCGGACTGCGCTTTACCGTGCAGGCGCTGGAGGGACGCCGCATCACCCGTGTCCGCATCGAAAAGCCGGTGGCGGACTCGGATGCGACTGGACACGACGAGTCCGATGCGGTCTGATCTTTCTGCGCCATCGGGACGGAAGAAGCTCGTCGGTTTAGGTTTTTACGGTTTTTTTCGGTAAAAATGAGAAAAAAAACTTGTCTTTCCGCGATAGCGTGATATATTTCCCTCTATGAATATGCAGTCTTGAACCACCTTTGAAGGAAACAGCCATGGCAGATCCGACTTCCGATACCCCGATGAACACCCCCGAGGACGTTCGTCCGCGCGCCACGATCAAACTCAGACCGATGACTCCGCCCGCGGCCGCGGCCGATGCCGCCGCTCCTGCCGGAGTCGCTGATGCCGCGGCCGATGCCGCCGCGCAGGCGGAACCCGCGATCCATATCGCACCGTCGCCCTCCACTGTTGTCCCCGGCGTCAAGCAGACGATCCGTCTCCGTCCGCCGACGGCCTCTCCTGTCGAATCCACGGCTCCGGCTTCCGAAGTGAAACCCGCGATCAAAATCGTGCCGAAAGCAGCGGAAACGCCGACCGGCATTCCGACCGCCAAGCCCGTGGAATCCGCTTCGACTGCTTCCACCTCCCCGACGATCCAGCTGAAGAAGCCGGAATCCTCGACTCCGACGATCCAGCTGAAGAAGCCGGAAACGACGCCCCCGACGGTCCAGCTGAAGAAACCGGAACCCTCGACTCCGACGATCCAGCTGAAGAAGCCCGAGTCCTCGACCCCGACCGTCCAGCTGAAGAAGCCGGAAGATCAGAAGCCCGCGGAAGCCGCGCCCGCCAAGAAGGTCGGCGAATCCCCGATCCCGCCGGAACGCAAGCTCACGCTGAAGCTGAAAAATCAGCCGTCCCAGCAGAAGGAACTCCCGAAGAACATCATCCCCGGCCTGAACATCCCGAACATGCCGCCCCAGGCGCAGAAGCAGGAAGAACAGAAGCCCGCGGAACTGCCGGAACAGCCCCCTGTCGCCGCTCCGGTCGAAACTCCGACTCCCGTGCCGGAAGCCGTGCCCGAAGACAAGAAGAAAAATGGCAAGCTGCCGAAGGTGAAAAAGCAGAAAGACCCGGTCACGTCCGCCGACGAACCGAACTGGTTCTTCCTCACGCTTTCCATCCTCACGCTCATCTGCGTCTGCTTCATCGCCTATCTGCTCTTCGCGCAGTACATGAACATGTACCAGGGGCAGCAGATCCCGATCCCGCAGTTCCTCATGCCGAAATGAGCGGATCCTGCCCGAACTGAACGGGCGAAACAGAATCGAACTTCGCCGCATCCGGAGACCTTTTCCGGGTGCGGTTTTTCTTTTGACGCGGATGCCATATCGGCCGTAAAAACTTGTACAGCAAACTTGACCACCCCGGAAAAAGTACGTCCGGGGACGGTTTTTCTTTCATCTTGCGGTGTTTTCGCGTTTGCTTCACGCCGAGAATCATGGTATAGTAAAAAACGAGAGGGGGAGCGATCCTTTTCTCCGGCATAAGCGGTCCTGGCCCGGGAATCACGGAATCGGGGGAATCCCGGGGCAGGATGAACGATCCGCATGATGTCATGCGTTGGAATCCGCCGTCAAGGGGGCCGGATGACCGTTTTCGGGGGGAAACGGCTGTCCGGTGACGGAGGGTTACGGGGGGAACGCACGTCGCTGGATCGTTTTTCGCTTATGCCTTTTTTGTTGCCGCGAATGTTAGATGTAACGTCAAAAACGTGAAAAATGACGTAAACAAACCGTTTTTTCTCCTGAAAACTGCGAAACCATGTTTGCAAATTAACTGGAATGGAATAAAGTAAAGGTGGAACGTTAACAGAAAAGTTTCCGGCGTAGCTCCGATGCTGACCGGAGAGAATCAGGAAAGGATACGGAATGAAATTGTTTCATCGCTATTGCGTCGGCGCGGTCCTCTGCGCCGGAATCATGGTCCTCGGCGCCGTGCAGGCGAACGCGCAGGCCGTCGGTGCGGATCTGCCTTTTGTTGCGGCCGGCAAGAAGCCGCCGCTTTCCGGCCGGGTGGTTTCCAACCTCAACGCGGAATGGAAATTCAAGCTCGGCTCAGTCGAGAACGGACAGGCGGTCGACCTCGACGACAGCAAATGGGAGCTCGCCCATATCCCGCACTCGTTCAGCCTGCCGTATTTTCTCTCAGACCGTTTCTATACCGGCGACGGCTGGTATCGGAAGAAAATCCATATCTCGAACGTGGATTTCGTCATCAAAGACGGACAGGTCGTTGCCGAGGAGGACAAGAAATACCGGTATTATCTTGACTTCAAAGGCGTCTTTCAGGTCGCGGACGTGTATGTGAACGGCAAGCTCGCCGGGCATCACGAAGGCGGCTACACCGGATTCGAGGTCGACTTTACCGATCAGATGGTCAACGGCGATAACATCATCGCCGTACGCGTGAACAACAACTGGAATCCGCGCCTGGCTCCGCGCGCGGGCGAACACACGTTCTCCGGCGGCATCTACCGCGACGTCTCGCTCGTCGTGAAGCGGGACGTCCATGTGGCGTGGTATGGCATGGCGATTACCACGCCGAAACTCGAAGAGGGCGACACGTCCGTCCGTGTGGTCAGCGAAATCCGCAACCAGTCCGGCGAGGCGCGCACGATCAACGTGGCGACCAGCATCTACGACCCGGAGGGCAACCTCGTGGCGCAGGCGTCGAAAAACGGCATTGCGCTGACACCGAATGCCCTCATGGAGGTCGAGATCGTCACGCCGCAGGTGAAGGACGCCAAATGGTGGTCGCCCGAGACGCCGAACCTGTACCGCGCGGAGACCACCGTGGTCGACGCGAAGACCTCGCTTTTCTACGACCGTTACTCCGATAACTTCGGATTCCGCACGGTCAAATGGACTGCCGACAAGGGGTTCTTCCTCAACGGCAAGAACCGGTATTTCCACGGTGCGAACGTGCATCAGGACCGCGCAGGCTGGGGCGACGCCGTCAGCCACGCCGGATTCGAGCGCGATGTGCGCTACATGAAGGAGGCCGGATTCGATTTCATCCGCGGCTGCCACTATCCGCACCATCCGGCATTCGCGGACGCCTGCGACCGCATCGGCATGATGTTCTGGAGCGAAAACTGCTTCTGGGGCACGACCGGCATGGGCGGCCCGACGATCTGGGGCGGCGCGAGCGCGTACCCCGTGGAGGAGGCCGACCAGATCCCGTTCGAGGAATCCGTGATCCGCAGCCTGCGCGACATGATCCGCATCAACCGCAACCACCCGTCCATCGTGTGCTGGAGCCTCTGCAACGAGGTGTTCTTCTCCGACGGGCGCGTGATGCCGAAAGTGCGCGATTTCCTGCGCCGTCTCACGAAGATCGCGCATGAGGCCGATCCGACCCGTCTGGCGGCGGTCGGCGGCGCGCAGCGCGGCCAGGTGGACCATTGCAGCGACATCGCCGGGTACAACGGCGACGGCGAGTACATCCGCGAATACCAGAACCCCGGCATCCCGAACGTGGTCAGCGAATACGGCGCGGTCGGCTCCGCCATGGAGGTCCGGCCCGGCAAGTTCGACGCCGGCTACGAATCCGTCAGCCACATCACCGGCAAGAAAGAATACGACTGGCGAAGCGGCGAGGTCATCTGGTGCGGCATCGACCACGGCAGCATGGGCGGCCGCTTCGGCTGGATGGGCGTCATGGACTATTTCCGCCTGCCCAAGCGCCGCTGGTACTACTACCGCGAGGTGTTCGGCGGCGTGAAGCACCCGGAATGGCCCGTCGAAGGCACTCCGGCGAAGGTCGTCCTGACCTCCGACAAGAATTCCATGTTCGCCGACGGCACCGACGACGTGCAGCTGATCGCGACGATCGTCAATGCCGAGGGCAGGGAACTCAGCAATTCTCCCGAGGTGACGTTCCGCGTGGTCTCCGGCCCCGGCGAATTCCCCACCGGACGCTCCATCACGTTCAGAAACGACTCCGACATCGCCATCCGCGACGGCAAGTGCTCCATCGACTTCCGTTCCTACTACAGCGGGACCACCGTGATCGAAGCGACATCGCCCGGCCTCGAATCCTCCCGCATCGAGATCACCTCCACGCGCGGCCCCGGATTCATCCCCGGCAAAACCCCGGTCATCGAGAGCCGTCTGTACGTCAAGTTCACGGGCGAGCTGATCGGCACGAAGCCGATCGACAAGCCGCTGAACATGGCGCTGGACAAGCCCACGCTCGCCTCGGATTCAGTCCCCGGTCATTCCGCCATCTGCGCCGTCGACGGTCGTCCCGAGACGTTCTACCAGGCCGCGTCCGGCGGCAAGTGCTTCCTGACGGTCTCCGCCGAACGCATTATCAAGCCGAAAAATATCCGCATCGTCTTCAACTCCGAAGCGGAATACACATTCAAGGTGGACTGCTCGCTGGATCAGGAATCCTGGACTCCGGTCGGCGAGGTCAAGGGGACCTTCAAGGAAACGGTCATCCCGATGGACGGCAAGTTCGAGGGACTGTTCTTCCGGATCACGTTCGGTCCGGCGGACGCGGCGAAACCCGGCCCCGCCGTCTCCGAATTCGAGATCATGCTGTAAGACATGATCGGACGCAAACGAAGCGTCCGGTCCGCATTTGAAACAATCCCGGCTCTCTGAAGTTTTTCAGTCAGCCGGGATTTTGTATTGTGCAATCAAATCTCTTTGTAGTATCGCATGGCGAGGAGGACGAACAGCGCGGTCAGGATGAAGAAGACGGAGCCTCCCGCGAAAATGAAGCGGATGCCGAGATTGGCCGCGATCGGGCCGCCCGCGACCGGGGCGAGTCCGAGGCCGAGGCAGCGCATGGCGGACGCCCATCCGAACATCTGCCCGCGGGAACGTTCGTCGGTCTTTTTCGCGAGCCAGATCTGCATGGCTGGGTCGATGCCGCTGCTCATGAAAATCATGGCGAAGCGCAGGATGAACAGCGCGGCGAGCCCCCAGACGAACGAGATGGAGAACATGAAGGCTGCGGTCAGGAATGCCGATATGACCGCCAGACGGCCCGGCGGGTAGTGGTCGGCGAGATATCCGAGCAGGAATCCGGACACGACGCCCGCGAGGCCGCAGAGGCCGGAGAGCGCGCCCGTGATCCTCGACGCGCCGTCAATGCCGCCGTGCAGCTCCTGCACGAAGAGCGGAACGAAGGACGTGTCGAACGAACGCGAGAACATGACCAGGCACATGATCAGGAGGATGGGCAGGTTCAGCGCGAGCTGGGCGGTTTCTGGGCGGAGCGCATCAAGCATGCCGCGCACGCCGGAGGCTTTCCCCGGCGGCGTGTAGTATTCGCGGGAGAAGAAGAAGACCGCGATGAACGACAGGATAAAGCAAAGGGCGGAGATCGCAAAGGCCAGACGGTATCCGGCCAGTTCGGCCACGTAGCCGCCCGCGAACGCCCCGGCGATGGTGCCGGAGAACATGGCGCTGTTCAGCGCCCCGAGCGCGAATCCGGTGTGTTCGCGCGGGGTCTGCGTGGAGATGAGCGCCTGCGAGGCGGACATGGTGCCGCAGAACGCGCCCTGGATGACACGGAGCATGACCAGCTGAAGCGGAGTCTGCGCCACGCTGATGAGCCCGACCGCCACCGCGCCGCCGATATAGGAGCGCAGAAGCATCCTGCGGCGTCCGTAGCGGTCGCCGAGCGCGCCCCAGACGGGCGAGAAGAACATCATGGTGAGCGGGCAGGCGGCGCTGAACGCGGCGACCCAGTAGGCGAGCTCGGCCTTGTCCGTGACGCCCATGTCCTCCTGCATGAGGTAGGAGATGAACGGCAGGCCGAAGGAAAAGCCGATGGCGGACAGGAACTGCGCGCTCCAGATCACGCAGAGATGGCGTTTCCAGGTCTTCGTGAAATCCGGGGTATTCCCGCCCGATAGCCTGACGGACGCGGGGGCGTCCGCCGATTGTGTCCGGAGTTGCGGCATGATCGCCGTCCGCGCCGGATCAGGTGCGGCCTCCTGCGGCGGCTTTGAACGCCTCATACGCATCGGGGAAGGGGGAGAGGGCGCGTTCGAGGATGCCGTGGATGTGCGCGATGGCGACGCCGTAGTTGGTGAACGGGACGCCCTGTTCGCGGCAGTGCAGGATGCGGGACAGGACGGCGCGGCGGTTGAACGTGCATGCGCCGCAGTGGAGCACCAGGTCGTATTGCGTGAGGTCGTCGGGGAAATCCGCCCCGGCGGCCATGGTGAATTCGATGCCGTCCGCATGGCGGTATTCGCGGATCCAGCGCGGGAGCTTCACGCGTCCGATGTCGTCGCCGATGGGATGATGCGTACAGGCCTCCGCCACGAGCACGCGGGAACCGTCGTGCAGGCGGTCGATCGCGGCGGCTCCGGCGGCGCATGCGGCGAGGTCGCCTTTCATGCGCGCGAGCAGAATGGAGAACGACGTGAGCGGGATTTCGGGCGGGACTGAACGCGAGGCGATGCCGAACGCCTGGGAGTCGGTCACTGCGAGCGCGGGCGGCGTCTTCATTCGTGCCAGCATGTCCGCGATTCGGTGTTCGGTCACGCACAGGCAGAGCGCATCGTGGTCGAGCGTGTCGCGGATCGCCTGGACTTCCGGCAGGATCATGCGGCCCTTCGGCGCTTCCTTGTCGATGGGCGTGATGAGCAGCACGGAGTCGCCGGGGGCGATGAGGTCGCCGAGCATGGGACGCGCGCCGAGGAATCCTTCGGGGGCGGCGTTGACCAGCGCGGCGCGGAGCGCGGCGAGTCCGGCTCCCGTCCGGGCGGAGACTTCGACGTGCGGGATCTTTTCCGCGTCGAGCCGTGCGATCAGCGCGGGATCGGGCGCGGCGACGTCGGCTTTCGTGAAGACCGCGATCAGCGGCGTGGTGCGTCCCCGGAAGAATGCAAGCACGTCCTCCTCGGTCCCGCTCCAGCCGCCGTCGGTCACGATCAGCGCGAGGTCGGTCCGGTCGAAGACGCGGCGGCTCTTCTCGACACGCATCCCGCCGAGGGCGGTCGGATCCTCGTCCAGCCCGGCGGTGTCGATGAAGAGCACGGGTCCGAGCGGAGGCAGCTCCATGGGCTTTTCGACGGGATCGGTCGTGGTGCCGGGGACGTCGGATACGATGACGACGTCCTGTCCGGCGAGCGCATTGAGCAACGATGATTTTCCAGCGTTGCGTCTGCCGAAGAAACCGATCTGGAGGCGGAGTCCTTTAGGCGTGTTCTGGATCATATTGGTGCCGTATTGCCTGTGGTGTAAATCTTATTTCTTGTCAGGCGTCTTCTTGATTTTTTCCGGCGAAACGTAGATAAGATCGCCGAGAAGGATATGCCCCTTGCCGTCGGGCTGCATGAAGACGTTGAGATCGATCTTTTCCAGCCCTTTCTTCAGGGCGACAACGACGTCTCCGGCCCCTACGGTCTTCTTTTCATGGATCACTTCGCCGTTGACGTAGATCGTAGCTTTGCCGGTCATGTTCCTGAAGCAGAGGGAGCCGCCATTTTCCGTAATGCGTGCGGGAAGCTCAACGACGGTATAGAAATTGACCCAGTCCCTTGGTTTGAGAGAGAGTACAGTGCCCGGTTCTGCAGGCGAGAGCTGTTTTTTAAGTTCTTCGCCGGAGTCGTCCGTCAGAAGGATCGGTTTATCTCCCGTTGGATTGGAAACAAGCCATCCGGAGATCGCGACTTCCTTGTTCGTAAAACCTTCGATGAGGGGAAGTTCGGTTTCGGTCGCGGAAGTGACCCTGATGGTACAGGAGGCGGATTTGAGCCCTTCGCTCTTTGCCGTGATCTCGATTGTGCCTTTTTTGGCGCGGTCGGCCTGGACGATGAGCTGGGCGTAGCCGTTGAAGAGCGGACGGGAATCCGCTTTCTCGCTGAGCGTGCAGGTGGGGTCGCCGTTGCCGACGCCGATGTTCCGTCCGGGGCCGGAAATCACAAATTCGACGGGTACTTTTGCGTTCGGGACGATGCGTCCGGACGCGTCAACGGCACTGACCGTGACGGGAACGGCATCGTAGCCGTTTCCTTTGATCTCGGTACGGTCGGGTGTGATGACAAGCGCGGCGGGTTTTCCGGAAGTCTCGACCTGCGCGCGGATGACTTCCTGGCCGCCTTTTCTGCCGATGAGGAGCAGCGTGCCGGGTTCATACTTGACTTTCTGTGTCAGCATTTCGACCGGGTCGACTTTGAACGTGCCGAGGTCTTTGCCGTTGAGGATGAACGTGACCTCTTCCACGTTCGTCGCGCAGAAGACGTCGACCTCGTCTCCGTTCTTGACTTCCAGATTCCAGTGGGGCGCGACCTGAAGAACGGGCTTGTCGAGCCACTGCGCCTGGCGGATGTAGAAGGCGGTCTTCGGAAAGCCGCAGAGGTCCATGCAGCCGAAGTAGCTGCTGTTCGCCGGGAACTTGTTGTTGTAGGGCGTGGGTTCTCCGTGGTAGTCGAAACCGGTCCAGACGAACGTGCCTGCGAGGAAGCGGCGGTTCAGGACGGTTTCCCAGTCCTTGCGGTGCGTGGTGCCCCAGCTGGCGGCGTCGACGTCGTAGGAGGAGCTGATGAATTTTTCCCGGTCTGTGGCGAATTCGCCGCGCGTCTCGAACGCGCTGGCGCCTTCGGTGAGCAGGATCGGGATGTTCGGATATTCGTCATGGAATTTGTCGATGTTGCCGTACTGGTAGTTGAACCCGACGATGTCGAGCACGTTTCGGGCGCTGTCCTTCGAGAAGAAACCGCCGTTCATGGCGGCGAGGACGGGGCGCGTCGGGTCTTCCGTTTTTATCACGCGGACGAGCTCGCGGGCGATCTCCTGTCCGCGGACTTCTCCCTGCAGCGGTTCCTCGTTGAAGATGCTCCAGAGAATCACGGAGGGATGGTTACGGTCGCGGCGGATGTGTGCCCGGAGGTATTCGAGATTCTCCGGAGACGCATTGAACGAACGGTTTTCATCGATGACGAGAAGCCCGTACTTGTCGCAGAGGTCGAGGATGTTTTCGCTCGGCGGATTGTGGGAGCAGCGATAGGCATTTGCGCCCATTTCCTTGAGCTTTTTGATTCGGAATTCCTCGATGGCGGCGGGTACAGCCACGCCGACGCCGGCATGATCCTGATGGTTGCAGACGCCTTTGATCTTCATCGGTTTGCCGTTCAGGGAGAATCCGTTGGTGAAATCAAATTTGTAGGTGCGGAATCCGAAATTGACCTTTTTCACGTCAAGAACGCGGGTTCCGTTCTTGAGCGTGACTTTAAGCTGATAGAGCAACGGAGTGTCGGGCGACCATGTCTTCGGGGAACCGACGCGCACGGAGTACGGGACCTGGAGCGTCTGGTTCGCCGACAGATTCGGGAGGATACGTTTGGTCTCGACCGTCCTTCCGCTGGGGTCGATGATCTCGATATCCATCATGGGCGACTCTTCCTTGTCGGAATCGTTGACAAGGTTTACGTGTCCGCTGACGTTCCAGCCGTCGATCTTGACCTCGGCGCTGACCATGATGCCGGCTTCCGTGGCGATATGGATCGGATCGCTGACGATGAGCTTGACGTCGCGGTAGATGCCGGCTCCTTCGTACCACCAGCCCTCAAAGACCGCGGCGTTGACTTCGACCGCGATCACGTTGTCGCGTCCGTACATCAGGGCCGGGGTGATGTCCATGGTAATGGTGTTGTATCCGTTGTAGTTGTGGTGGAAAAGCGACTGGTTGACCCAGAACGTCGAATGCGTGGCGATGCCGCCGAACTGAAGTTCCACGCGTTTGCCTTTCCACGAGGAGGGCACGAAGAAGCGTTTGCGGTAATAACCCCAGCCGCGTTTGCGGTATCCCTGTTCGCCGTCCTCCTCGGGATAGAAACCGTCTTCAACGGCCCAGTCGTGGGGCAGATTGACGGCACGGTATCCCTCTTCATCGAAATTGAGCCCCGTGAACGGCCAGACGACGTCCGACGTGGCGGCCTTCGCTCCGGCCCAGACACTCTTGTGTTCCTTGTATTCTTTCGGGGCGATCTGATGATCCGAATGCAGAAACATCCAGCCGGGATTGAAGTCGTAGATCTCGGCTGCGCTTGCAGTTCCCGCGAGAAGCAGCAGGAAGAGGAACGTGCAGATGACCTCGGCGACGGTTTTGTATGATTTCGTATTCATGGTATGCTGTCCTTTCTTGGGGTGTCACGCACTGTCCGGCGCGAGCAGATTGGAGCTGAAAAAACGAAGAATGCTTATCTCTAATAATATAGCACGCCGCACGACGGAATCAACCGTCCGTGCGGAAAAAACGTGCGGATTTTTTCGTGCAGGGGTCGGGAAACGCGGGCGTCAGAAGGAGACGTTGATGTCGCCGGAAATCGCGGTTGGCGGCGGGATAAGCTTCATTCCCATGGAATTCAGCCAGTCCTGATCCCATGTGTTGAGCATCTTCGGATCGGTGGGCGGCCCGAACGGATTCAGGTCGATCACGAGAATCTCGTCCTTGGACGTGAAGTAGATGTCGAGTACGATATCGGGTTCCGGGAGCACCCAGAAGTTCCTGTCGATGAAGTCGACGGCGAGCGTCCAGTATTTCTCGCGGGATTTCTCCAGACGCGGATAGTTGCGCGTCATCCAGTACTGGCTCATCGCGCGCAACTTGCCGTTCTTCACGAACAGCCGGAACTCGCGGGCGGAGTCCATGCGGCGGAACGGACGGACGCAGAGAGCTGAGACCATGCCGTTCCGGGCGGCGTTCCGCACCTTCGCGCTCTGCGTCAGGAAATACCATGCGCTGGCGGCGGAACGGACCGCACCGTGTTTTTCCTCGAAACGGACCGTGTCGGTCGGCGCGACGAGGTCGGTTCCCACGAAGCGCGTGAACGGGAACTTGCTCATGGCGCTTTCGAGACGGTCGATCACATTTTTCGCGATGCCGGATTCCGAGTCGCCCTCCTGAAGCGCCTTGATCTCGATATCCATCAGGAACACGAAGTTGGTCGGCAGGGAATATACGGAGAGACGCGGATACCAGTTTGGGATCCGGCAGTGTTCAAGTGTTTTGTTCATGGGGTCTGTCTCCTTTCGACAGGCGGTTAAAAATCCGAATCGTCGAAATCGTCGTCTTTCCGGTCGATCTGCGGGCAGACTTTCCTGATGACGGCCCGGAATGCGAAGAGCTGGTAGACGAAAAAGATACCGACGAAAAGAAGCTGGAACGAGATGAATCTGTCCCCGCCCGCGGCGTCGAACAGCGTGGCGGCGATCTGGGCGGGGAAGGTGGAATAGACCATGATCGTGAGCACGTTTCTGAAGATGATTCCCTTCGGCAGCGTGGAGGCGCGCAGATACTGGACCAGCGACACCAGCAGTACGAGCAGGCCGATTTCCAGGAAATTCCGGGCAAACGTGGTAACCAGAATGATCGCGGTCAGCAGGGAGATCGCGAAACGCGCGGCCTGAGAACCGGTGGTCAGGACCGGGGCGGCGTTTTCCGCCGGAGACGCTTTATCCTCTTTCTTTGCCTTGGGGGCAAATTCATTCTTCAGCGTTTCGGCGAAACCGGGGCCGGAGAACATCTCCCAGCGCGCGCCGATGTTGTTGAGATCGGCGTCCTTTCCCCCGGAAAGCGAGGCATAAAGCATGGACGCGGGCAGAAAACTTGCATAGAAAAGGTCTTCGCCTTTCCAGTTGACCGAGGCCCAGGACGCCAGGCCGCCGGGGAGGATGACGATGCCGTGGTCGGAGGTGCGGTCGACGTTGAAGTCTTCGCTTGTGAACGTGTCTCCGGGGTAGTATTCCAGCGTGATGTAAGGCAGCTTGAAGCGGCGCGGCGTATCCGGTTCTTTTTGGAACGAGATCGTTTCCGGCGTGACCTCGAACGCCCCGATCTCCTCGTCGAGATTGTGTCCGGCGCGTTCGAACACGCCTTTTTGCACCATCGTCCCGACGACCGCAGCCATGATGGAGCAGAGGACGGTCAGCAGGAAGAACCGCCAGATGGCGCGTGCGGGCGAAGATTCGTAGATTTCGGTCATGATCTTCGTGCCGGCGCACAGACGAGCCGTCGTGGTGAGGAAGCCGGGCGCGGACCCGGTGTTTGTGCCGGGCATGGGCATGGTCAGACGAGCCTCCTGACTTTGAAGCCGCGGGGGCCGTTGCGCTTGATGATCTTTTCAACGCGTTTGGAAATGCCGGGGTAGACTTCCGGGTCGACCTTTTGGACGAACACGATGCCGTCGAGGTGGTCGAGTTCGTGCTGGACGACACGCGCGAGGAGGCCGCCGCATTCGAGGACGAACTCGGAGCCGTCGAGGAGCATGGATTTGAGCACGACGGCGTCGCTGCGCATGACGCGTCCGTAGACTTCCGGCACGCTCAGACAGCCTTCGTCGAACGGACAGAGGTTGCCGGAGTACGAAACGATCTCCGGGTTGATCAGCGTGATCGGCATTTTCGGGAGAAGCTTGCGTTCGCCCTCAGAATGGACCGGAAGTTCGTTGCCGTCCTCGTCGGTCGGCGGCTCGATGTCGATGGTCACGATGCGTTGGAGCAGGCCGACCTGGTTTCCTGCGAGGCCGATCCCGTGCGATTTGTACATGATGTCGAGCATGGCCTCGGAAATGCGTTCTGTCTCCTCGGTGATCTGTTCGACCGGGCGCGCTTTCGCCGCGAGGATCGGATCGCCGAGCAGCCGGAGCCTCAGTTTTTCGACGGGGATGTTGTTCATGCGTCCTCCTGATACGGTTATGCGGTCGCGGCGAGGGCGGCGCGGATGCGGCGGGCGCATTCCTTCACGCCGATGCAGACGACCGTCTCGTAGATGCTGGCGCCGACTGTGATGCCGCAGACGGCGACGCGGACGGGCTGGTTGAGGGCGAACTGGGAAAGACCGTCGGCGGTCTCAATGGCGCGGAGCGCGTCCTCGACGGACTTCGGATCGTTTTCGGGGAGGGAATCGAACGCGCCGGCGGCTTTCGCGAGAGCGGCGCGCATGGGCTCCGGCGTGAGGAACTTCTTCACGCCCTTCGGATCGTAATCGACCGGGACGGCGAAGAAATAGGTCCACGCCGCGAGGTCGGTCATGAGCTTGGTGCGGGTCTGCATCAGGTCCGCCACGGCGTCGAATTTCGCGCGGTCGACGGATTCGCGCCACGGATAGGCCGCGGCGAACTCCCAGGCTCGTTCGCGGAAGACCGCCGGATCGAGCGCGGCGATGTACTGCCCGTTCAGGTTTGCCATCTTCACTGCGTCGAATTGCGCGGGCGAATGCTGGGCGCGGGCGAGGTCGAACGCCTCGACGAGTTCCTCGCGGGACATCTTCTCGCGGTTGTCGCCGGAGGACCAGCCGAGGAGCGTCAGGTAGTTGAACAGCGCCTCGGGGAGCACGCCCTTGTCGCGGAAATCGCCGACGAAGGCGTCGCCGTCGCGCTTGCTGTAGGGCTTGCCCTGGGCGTTCACGATCATGGGCAGGTGGGCGTAGGAGGGGACCTGCGCGCCGAGCGTCTGGAACATGAAGAGGTGTCGGTAGGTGTTTTCCACGTGGTCGTCGCCGCGCACGATGAGCGTGATGTTCTGTGTGATGTCGTCGCAGACGTTCGCGAGGTGGAAGACCGGGCTGCCGTCGCTGCGGACGATGATGAAGTCGCGCATGCTGTCGAGCGGCTTGGAGAGGTGGCCCTTGACCATGTCGTCGTAGAAGACTTCGCGGCGGGTGAACGTCATGGAGGCGGCGTGTTCGACCGTTTCCGTTGCACCGTTGAGGATGTTGTTGAGCTTGTCATCCGTGAGCGTGAAGAGCGTCTGGCCGGCGGCGTCGAGGACCGCGAGGTCCTTGAATCCGGCGAGGCACGCCTGGTTTTCGACGGGCTTGCCCTTCGGGGAGAGCGTGGTGAACTTCAGGCCGCCGCCGCTGATCTCGACCGCTGTGTCCGGCGCGAGCGTGTACGAGGCCGGGCCGACCGTACGCACGAACGGGAACTCGTCGCAGAAGACGGGGATGCGGAAGAGGATCGGGGAATGCTCCGTGACGGGTCCGAGCGGATAGGCGTTTCCGGTATCCATGAGGCGCTTCGCCTCATCGAGGTGGTGCTGCGCCTGCGTGGTCTGGTAAAGGACTTCCTCGTCGTAGTCGAGGCCGAGCCACTCCATGCACTCGAGGAGCGTGTCGATCGCCTCTTTCGTGGAGCGTTCGAGGTCGGTGTCCTCGATTCTGAGAATGAACTTGCCGCCCATGTGACGGGCGGCAAGCCAGTTGAAGATCGCGGTGCGGATGTTTCCGATGTGGACCTGACCGGTCGGGGACGGTGCGAATCTGAGTCTGTGCTGCATGATGGGAAAAGATGCGGGCCTGTGACGGCCCGCGGATCGTGTTCAGGATTACGGTTGAAAAATGGATCAGTTGGCGTTGGTCGCGGCGAGGATCTGCGCCTTGGCGTTGTGCATGCTGACGACAGCCTGGGCGAGATAGGTCTCTGCGTTGACGAATTCGCGCTGGACTTCGTTCACGCGGGTGATGGCGCAGTTGCCGGCTTCGTATTCGTCGTCGACCAGATCGCGCATCTTGCGGACGGCTTCAAGGTTTTTCTGGTAGAGCTTGACTGTCTTGAGGCTGACGATGTAGTTCTCGTAGGCGGTGCGGACGTCGTTGATGACGGTGATCCACTTGTCGGCGAGCGTGTACTCGGCCTGTTCCATCGCGGCCTGGGAGGCGCGCATATTGAAGAAGGTCCTGCCGCCGGAGAAGAGTTCCCAGGAAACGCCGATGCTGCTGGAGAAGGTGCTGTAGCGGTTTCTGCGGATGCCCTGGCGCTGGGTGTATCCGGCGTCGGAATTGAACGGGCTGTAATGCGTGGCGGAGTTGTTGTAGCCTACGCCAATCTGGGCGGAGACGGTCGGACCGAACGCGGCGATGCTGGAATAGTAGCTGAACTTGGAGGATTCGAGCGCTTCGCGGAGCGCTTTCAGGTCGGGACGGTTGGCGAGGGCGGCGTCAAGGTAGACGCTCTCGTCGGCGAGCATTTCGCCGTCGATCGCGAGCTCTTCCGGGAATTCGACTTCGTCGGGGATGGTGCCTTCGGTAAGGCCCATGAGTGCGGCGAGCGCGAACTTGGAGGAGGCGAGGTTGTAATTCGCGGAATAGAGGCTGCTTTCGGCGTTGTTGTAGTTGACTTTGAAGTTGAGGACGTCGGAAAGCGTGGATGCGCCGACGCCGTACTTGAGCTCGGTTTCCTTGAGGAGCTGGCGGTTGTAGCGCATATCCTCGATCGCGATGTTGCGCCTGGCTTTCGCATACATCACGTTGTTATATGCATAGGCGACGTTCTGGAGGAGCAGACGGCGGGCGTCCTGCTCGGTCTGTTCGGAGCTCTTCCAGTTGTGGCGGGCGGCCAGCAGGTTCATTTCACGCTGGAAGCTGTCGAAGACGAGCAGCGAGGCGGACATGGACGGGCTGGACGTGTAGGTCTTGTAGCTGGCGCCGGCGTCTTCCGTGTAGCCGTGGCTGTGGTAGGAGTTCATCGCGTAGGAAGCCGTGACGGTGGGCATGTAGGACGCAAACCGGCTGTAGTACTGGGCGCGGGCCTGGGAGACGGCGAAGTAGCGGGACTTGAAGCTCGGGTTGTTCTGAATGGCGATGGCCTGCGCCTCGTCGAGCGTGAGGAGCTTCAGCCCCTTCGGGAGCTGCTGGTGTTCTTCCTCGGTGATCTCGGTATATTTGTCCTTGGAAATAGCCGCAGGCGGTTTCGCGACGTTGCACGCGGTGAGGGCCGCGAGGAGGATCGCGGAAACGGCGGTAGCGCTCAAAACTTGAATTTTCATATGGTTCAGTCGCCTTTCGATGGGGTAAAAAGTTTTTGTAAACGAATTACTGCCTCTAAATATACATCACTCCCCCAAAATATTCAAATGATTCTCCCGAGAAAAAATGTGATTTTTCAGAATAGAAAAGAGAATTCCGTTTCGCGTGGCGGAAATGTCTGAAACAAAATGACGAAACAAGCCGGAAAAATGACTTGTAAAAAAAAGCGCGCCGGGATATATTAACGTCAAATTCTTTGTCAAATCCTTTTTTATCGTTTCGGACGCCATGAAGAACAATCCTGAACTCACGATCACTTCCGCCATCGCCGGTGTGTCCGCCGTCCTGCTTCTCGCGGCCTGCCAGCTCGTCTTGAACCTCGTTCCGTATTCCTCGCTGCCCGCGTGGGGCGTCTGGCTCGCCGGACTGTCTCTCGCGGCGGGATTCGCGGCGATGCTGTGCGCGCGGAATTACGGGGTGCTGGTCGGTGCGGCGGTGCCGGGACTGCTCCTCGCGGTGCTGGGACTGCACTGGTCGCTGACGGGCGGCGAGGTGAAACGCGGTCTCGCCCTCGCGATGGCGTGCGGCGGGTTCTGGGTGTTCCTGTGGATCGGGTCGCAGATGCTCGCGTCGGCGTTCCGGTCGAGCCTCGGGATGAGGCCGGGCAAAACGGTGTTCGCAAGCGCGGCGGTCCTGCTGCTTTTGTCGAAGGCTCTGGCGTTCATCGTGGCCCGGTCCGGGGCGCAGGGCGTTCATGTGCTTGAAATCGCGCTGGCGGCCTGGCTGGCCGCCCTGCTGATCTGGCGGCCGTCGCTGACGCTGCGGACGCTCGGCCTGATCCTGTCGCACACGCTGTACCGGATCCGCATCGACCGCATTGAGAACTATCCGGATTCCGGTCCTGTCCTGCTCGTCGCGAACCACATTTCGTTCCTTGACTTCATCTTCATCCTGTGCCTGAAACCACGCCGCGTGACGTTCATGGTGGACGAGACGTTCTACCGGTTCCCCGGCCTGCATCTGTTTTTTAAGTGGAGCGGCGCGCTGGAAGTGCCGCGCGGGATGAACCGGGAAAAGATGCGGCGTCTGATCGAACAGTCGCACACGGTCCTGAACCGCGGCGGCGCGGTGTGCGTGTTCCCGGAGGGCGCGATCTCCCCGAACGGCATCACGCACGCGTTCCGGTCTGGCCTGCACCGCCTGATGCCGTCGCCGGACATCCCGGTGATCCCGGTGCGCCTGGGGCTGCACTGGGGGAGCCTGCTGACGATCTACAACGGGAAACTCCGGTTCATCAAGCCGCGTCTGCTGCCGATCCCCGGCACGATCATCGTCGGCGAGCCGATCCCGCCGGACTGGAACGGATTCCGCATCTGGCAGAGGATCCAGGAGCTTGGCGCGGAGGCGGAGATGAAGCCTGTGCGCGGGGAGAAGACCGTGCATTACCGGTATCTTCGGCGGTCGCTTCAGCATCCGTTCGAAAGCACGTTCAAGGACGCCGACGCGCCGAAGGGGCTGTCGAATTTCGCCATGCTGGCGCAGTCGATCATCATCAGCCGGAAACTGAGGCAAATCCTGGCGGAACGCGGCGACGACGGGCAGTTCGTCGGCGTGCTGCTGCCGAACAAGGCTGTGTCCGTGGCGGTGCTCCTCGGCGTGATGTTCGCCGACCGGACGCCCGCGATCCTGAACTACACGGCGGGCGACGCCGTGATGCAGTCCATGTACGACCGCGCGAAACTGAAGACGGTGATCACGAGCCGGCTTTTCCTGAGCAAACTGAAGAAGCCGACGCGCGACGAGATGTTTTTCCTGGAAGACCTGCCGAAACTCGTCACGAAGGCCGACAAGCTCCTGACCGCGGCGCAGATCGTCTTCCTGCCGCATCAGCTGCTCATTCGCGTCGTGTCGCCGCGCTATGGCACCGACCTCATGCGCCCGGCGGCTCTCCTGTTCTCCAGCGGCTCCACGGGCATGCCGAAGGGCATCCTGCTGTCGCACCACAATATCACGGCGAACATCTGGAGTTTCTGGCGGCAGCTGAACTGGCTGTACGGCACGGAGCGCATCCTCGGCAATCTGCCGCTCTTCCATGCGTTCGGGCTGATGGTCGGGCTGTGCTTCCCCGGCGTCACGGGGACGAAGGTCACGCTGGTGGCGAATCCGCTGGACGGCGCGGGCGTGTGCAAGGCTGTGCGCGACGACAAGGTCACGATGCTGATCTCCACGCCGACGTTCCTGCAAACGTACATGCGGAACTGCAAGCCGGGTGACTTCGATTCCCTGCGCATGATGGTGACCGGCGCGGAGAAGCTTCAGAAACGCCTCGCGGACGCGTTCTTCGAGCTGACCGGACTGCACCGGACTGCACATCATCGAGGGCTACGGCTGCACCGAGATGTCGCCGATCGTGTCGCTGAACCTGCCGAAGGATTTCCTGGCGGTCGGACGCGAGGCGGGGCCGGAGGGGAGCATCGGCGTGGCGATGCCGGGTATCGCGGCGCGCATCGCCGACGTGGACACGGGCGAACTGCTCGGCCCCGGAAAAGAAGGTCTGCTCCAGCTGAAATCGGCGTCTGTGATGCTCGGCTATCTGGACGACCCGGACGCCACGGCGGCCGCCATGACCCCGGACGGCTGGTACAATACCAACGACGTCGCGTCCATGGACCGCGACGGCTACATCCGCATCACGGGGCGTCTTTCGCGGTTCAGCAAGATCGGCGGCGAAATGGTCCCGCACGAGCTGATCGAAAACCGTCTGGAGGAGTTCTACGGACTCGAGGGAAAGGTGGCCGTTACGGCGCGTCCCGATTCGAGGAAGGGCGAACAGCTCATCGTGTTCTATGCCGCCGACTGCGGACTCGATCCGGTCGACGCCGGAAACCGTCTCCGCGCGTCCGGCCTGCCGAACCTCTGGGTGCCGCGTCCCGACTGCTTCTTCCCGCTAGAAAAGATCCCGTTCCTCGGCAACGGCAAAAAAGACCTGAAGAAACTGCGCGAACTGGCCACCGCAAGCGGTGCCGATACAGTGCCCGGCTCCGCTCGGACACGAGGTTGAGGAAAGTGTCGCGGAGGGCCTGCCTTCCGGTTTTTCTCGACTTTTTAACAAAAGGTACTTGTTTTTTCCGTTTTTTGAGGTATCTTTTTATGATCTAATACGCGGAGACACCAGCATCATGCCGAATCAGGACGTCATCGTCAAATATCTATTCTATTCCGTCGACTTCGTGATCATCTGGGCGATGATCTACTGGGTGTTGTATTTCCTGCGCGGCACACGAAGCGCGAACGTACTGTTCGGCGTGATCGCGGTCCTGCTGACCGCCACGATCGCGGTCGACTACGTGGAACGTCTGACCGTGCTGCGTTTTCTTCTCATCGAATGCCTGATCCCGTCCCTCGGCATCGCCATCCTCGTGATCTTCCAGCCGGAATTCCGCCGGGCGTTCGCGCAGGCGGGCAGTCTGTTCGTGTCGAACCGGACCGGACAGGAGACGATCGACCAGGTGACAGAGGCGGCCGCCCAGCTTTCCATCACGCGGACCGGCGCGATCATCGTGTTCGAACGCAACATCGGGCTCACGGACACCACGCGGTCGGCTGTTTCGCTGGACGCGCGCGTGGACTCCCTGCTGCTTCAATCGATTTTCTATCCGAATTCGCCGCTTCACGACTGCGCCGTGGTCATCGGCAAGAACAACCGCATCGTGGCTGCGCACGCCGTTCTGCCGCTGGCGGAGGAGGATTATTTCGTGAACGGGAAACGCCTCGGCACGCGTCACCGCGCCGCGGTCGGCATCTCGCAGGAGACGGACGCCGTGGCGGTGGTCGTTTCCGAGGAGACGGGTCTGATCAGCCTGGCGAAAAAAGGCCGTTTGATCCGCGGCCTGAACACCGAGGAGCTCCGGTTTCAGCTCAGCACGATCCTGCTGGAACGGAAGAAGGCCCCGTGGAAACGTCTCGGCAAGGCGTCCGGACTGGAACTTGAGAAGCCGGACGAGGCCGCCGAAGCCGGAACGGACGGTGAAGCATGAGTCCGATCCGTAATTTCTGGGCGAAGGTCCTGCCGCATGTCCCGTACATCATCCGGCACGATTTCTGGCGCAAAGTCTTCGCGCTGATCTTCGCCTGTCTGCTGACCTGGTATGCGTACCAGAACGTGAAGTCGCGGATGGAACTTGTCCGCGTCAACATCCGGAACGTGCCGGTCCGGTTCGTGCCGATCGAGGAGGGCGTCACGCTCATCCCGCGCGACGTGTCGGCCGACGTCACGCTGGAAGTCCCCAAGGAGCAGAAGACGCTGAAAAACACCGATTTCTACCTCGAATGCCCCGTGTCGAAGTACCAGGTCGAGACGGATATGCCTGTTGAACTCCGTCTTGATATGGTGCGGTCGAACATCGTGTTCGACGAACTGCACGTGCTGGCCGTCAATCCCGACATGATCCCGCTGAACATCGACATCATGGATACGAAGGACGTCCCGGTGCACCCCGTCAGCGATTCCGCCGAGGTGATGGAGGGGTATCAGGCGTCGCTCATCCAACCTGAAAAACCGGTCACGATCCGCGGCCCGAAAAAGCTCCTCGACACCATCGAATACATCGAAACGGAGAAGATCCCGCTGGCGAACGTGACGAAGAGCTTCTCGCGACAGGTCGATTTAGTGTCGCCCTATGACAAGAACATTGAGATCCTGTCCGGCAAGGTGAAAGTCGAGGTCAAGGTCGAGAAGAACAAGCCGCGCGCCTTCGACAATATCCCCGTTCAGGTTCTCTTCGGCAGGACCGGCGCGAACAACCTCATCATCTCGAAGATCCAGCCCGAATCCGTGACCGTCCTGGTCGACAGCGTGCCCGACATCTCCCAGACGCAGATCCACCCGTTCCTCGACCTGTCGGACGTGACGCGGCCGGGCGTCTATACCGTCGATATCAAATGCTGGTCGGACAACGACCGCATCAAGGTGGTCGAGGTGATCCCCGCCCAGGCCACCGTGACGCTGGAACCCGTCGCCGCCCCGGCATCGAAATAGCAACATCTTTCAACCGGAATTGAACTCATTATGACCGAAGCTGCCACCCCTCAATACCAGTACTCGCAGGCGGAGGATATCTGCAACTCCGTCACGCACGTCATCGGCGCCATCCTCACGATCTACGGCACGTACTGCCTGGTCGAGCTCTCGACCATGCCGTCGTTTGTCATCTGCGCTCTGCTCTACGGCGTTTCCGTCTTCTCCATGTTCCTGGTCTCCTCCGTGTACCACGCCATCCGCGACCAGGATGTGAAAAGCTTCGTCCGCAAGGCCGACCATGCCGTGATCTACTTCACGATCGCGGGGACCTACGTGCCGATCCTGAACGCCATCGCGTCGCCGCGCGAGGGGCTGGTCTGGTACTGCGTGCTCGGCGTGTGCGCCGTGGCGGGCGGCATTTTCTCCTTCATCACGCTCAAGCACAAATACGTCACCACGATCATCTATCTCGTCATGGGCTGGGCGTCGCTCCTGCTGCTGAAGGACCTGTGGAAAATGGCGGAGCCGAACGTCACGTATCTGCTGATCTACGGCGGCGTGGCGTATTCCGTCGGCGCGGTACTGTACCTCATCAAGAAACCGTTCGTGCATACCGTGTTCCACATCTTCGTGCTGGTCGGTGTGATCCTCCAGTACCTCTCGATCAAACTGCTCTATTCGTGAGCTTGATCTTCCTTTTTGTCCGGTTTATCCGGGACATGAAAAAGTCCGGTGCAACCTGAACGGCTGGCCGGACTTTTTTTTGAAGTGATGAGGAGAACGGCGAATTACTTTTCCGTTTCTTCCGCCTTGGCTTCGTTCCAGAGTTCGTCGAGACGTTCCATGGGGGTGCCGTCGACGGTCTTTCCCTCGGCTGCGAGCCTCGCCTCAACGGCGCGGTACCGGCGGTCGAACTTGTCGGAGGCGCGGTTCACGACGTCCTCGCAGTTTTCGCCGCGGAACCGGAGGAAATTGACGACGGCGAACACGAGGTCGGCGGCCTCGTCGTTGATCCTGTTGCGGCTGCCCGACTTGTACGCCTCCTCCAGTTCGGCCATCTCCTCGCGGATTTTGGCGAGGATGTCGGCGTCGTCCGTCCAGTCGAATCCGTGCTTGGCGGCCTTCTTCTGGAGCTTTTCGGCTCGGAGGACGGCGGGGAGATTGCGCGGCACGCCGTCGAGCGCGGATTTGCGGTAGTCGTCGTGCTCGGTTTTCTTGATCTTCTCCCAGTTCACGAGTACCTGCGCGGAGTTGTCCACATGGACGTCGCCGAAGACGTGCGGATGGCGTCGGATCATCTTGTCGGAGATGCCGCGCGCGACGTCTTCCAGCGTGAACGCGCCGCGTTCCTCCGCCATGACGCTGTTCATGACGACCTGCATCAGGAGGTCGCCCAGCTCCTCGCACATCTCCGCGTCGGACTTGTGGTCGACGGCGTCGAGGTATTCGGCGGCCTCGCCGACGAGGCATTTTTTAAGGGATTCGTGGGTCTGTTCGCGGTCCCAGGGGCATCCGTCGGGCGCGCGCAGACGGCGCATGACGTTCACGAGGCGTTCAAGTTCGGACATGTCCATGTTGTTAATACTCCGTGCCCGGGGCGTCTTGCGGAAAACCGGGGCGCTCCAGGCGTTTTCTGTAGTAGTTGTAAAGCGAGATCTGGGCGCGTTCGGATTCGTATTGAACCGCGCCCGAGGTGTGCGAATAACGGTTCTCCCCGAGCAGGCGGCGTCCTTTCCGGCGGTCGTGGAGCGAGGTGAAGAGGATCACGTCGAGTTCGTCCTGAAGCGCGGGGGATTCGACCGGGACGAGGATCTCCACGCGGCGGGAGAGGTTGCGCGGCATGAGGTCGGCGCTTCCGATGAAGTATTCCGGCGAACCGCCGTTCGCGAACCGGTAGACGCGGGAGTGCTCCAGGAAGCGGTCCACGATGCTGACGACGCGGATGTTCGCGGCTGTTTCGTGCGGGAGCGAGGCGGGATTCAGGGCGCAGATGCCGCGGACGACCATGTCGATGCGGACGCCGCGCCGGGCGGCCTCGTAGAGGTGTTCGATGACCTCCGGGTCCTGGAGCGCGTTCAGCTTCAGCGTGATCCCGCCGGGGCGGCCGGGCGCGGAGAGCGCGGCCTCGCGGTCGATCAGGGCGAGGATGCGTTCACGCATGTTGTACGGGGCGGCGACGAGCTTGTTCCAGGCGGCGGGCGCGGCGAGCCCTGTGATGGCGTGGAAGAGCGCGGAAACGTCGTCCGCGAGCGCGTCGTCGCAGGTGAAAAGGCCGATGTCGGTATACTGCTTCACGGTGGAGCAGTTGTAGTTTCCGGTCGGCAGATGCAGATAACGCCGCACCTCGTTTCCCTCGCGGCGGACGATCAGCAGCATCTTCGCGTGGACCTTGATCTTCGGCACGCCGTACACGACGTGCGCGCCCGCGTCGGCCAGCTCGCGCGAAAGCCGGATGTTGTTCTCCTCGTCGAACCGCGCCATGATCTCGAAGAAGACCGTGACCTGTTTGCCCGCCTGCGCCGCGCGGATGAGCGCATGGACGACCGGCGGATCCTGTCCGACGCGGTACAGCGTCTGCTTGATCGCGATCACGTCCGGATCGTCGGACGCCTCGTTGAGCAGCCGGATCACCGGGTCGAACGACTCGTACGGGACGTGCAGGAAGAACGGGCCGCCGTCTCGGATGCAGTCGAACATGGAGCGGTCGGCGGGGCATTGGGGCGAGGGCAGGGGCGGCAGCGGCGGGTCGAGCAGGTCGGCGTGGCCGGGGAGATCGCGGAGCTCCATGAGGCACGTCAGGTCGACCGGACCGCGCACGGAGAAATGTTCGTCGGGCGATACGCCGAGCGTACGCATGAGGAACGCCCGCGCTTCGGCGGACATAGCGGCGGATGTCTCCAGGCGCACGATCGTGCGCTTGCCGCGTTTCCGCAGGATTGCCTGCATTTCGCTGAGCAGATCGCCGGTGTCCTCGTCCGGGGTCAGGTCGCGGTCGCGCGTGACGCGGAACGCCGCGCATTCGAGCACGGTACAGCCGGGGAAGAACCCGGCGGTTTTCGCCTCGACCAGCTCTTCCAACGGCAGGAGCAGGACTTCGCCCGGCGCATCCTTCGATTCAAACCGAAGGAAGCGTCCCGAGCGCGTCGGCACCTGCATGAAGGCGGTGCGGACATCATCCTGTCCGGGGCACTGCACGCGGATGAGGAGTTCCAGCGCGAGACCGGGCACGAGCGGCGGTTCTTCGGCGTCGGGATCGACGGCGAGCGGAGTCAGGACGGAACGGTATTCGCGTTCGAAGAGAGCGGACGCCTCCGCGGCGCATTCCTCCGGGAGTTCGTCCCAGCGGACGATCCGGATGCCGTGCTCGGCGAGGGCGGGCTTCAGGTCGCGTTCCCAGCTGCCGTACTGCCGCGCGGTCAGACTGCGGACGCGACGGATCAGCCTCTTTCTGAGCTCAAACGGGGAAAAATAATAGCGGCCGCCGAAACGGGCGACCGCATCGGGTGCGTGCCGGGCGAGGCCGGCGATCCGCACCATGAAGAATTCATCGAGGTTGCTACTGAAAATGGAGAGGAATTTGGCGCGTTCGAGCAGAGGGACGGCGGGGTCCATGGCTTCCTCCAGGACGCGGGCGTTGAACGAAAGCCACGAGTCGTCCCGGAGGAGAATGGGCGGATGTCTGTCCCCTGCAGGAGAAGCCATGTTTTACCTCTGACCGCAGCGGCAGTGATGGATCAATAGCGTTTCTGGGCGCTTCTGGCGAGGACGCGCAGACGGAGCGCGTTCAGCTTGATGAAGCCGGCGGCGTCCTTGTGGTCGTAGACGTCGTCCTGTTCGAACGTGGACAGGGCATCGTCGTAGAGACTGAAGGGAGAACGGCGTCCGGTCACGTGGCAGGCGCCCTTGAAGAGCTTCACGCGGACTTCGCCGGTGACGAACTTCTGGCTGTCGGTGATGGCGGCCTGGAGCATTTCGCGTTCCGGCGCGTACCAGAAGCCGTTGTAGATCAGGCGGGCGTAGGTCGGGATGAAGCTGTCGCGCAGGAACATGACCTCGCGGTCCATCGTGATCTCTTCCAGGCCGCGGTGCGCGGTGTAGAGGATGGTGCCGCCGGGGGTCTCGTACACGCCGCGGGACTTCATGCCAACGAAACGGTTCTCGACGATGTCGACGCGGCCGACCGCGTGCTTCGAGCCGAGCTCGTTCAGCTTGCGCATGATGTTCGCGGGGGAGAGCGCTTCGCCGTTGACCTTCACGGGGACGCCCTTTTCGAACTCGATGATCACGTCTTCCGGCTCGTTGGCGGCCTGGGAGAGCGGCTTCGTCATCACGGAGATGTCCTCCGGGCATTCCTGCCACGGATCCTCCAGGATGCCGCCCTCGAACGAGATGTGCAGGAGGTTGCGGTCCATGGAGTACGGCTTCTTCAGCGTGCTGGAGACCGGGATGTTGTTCTTGTGGGCGTATTCGATCATTTCGGAGCGGGAACGGAAGTGCCAGTTCGGATCGCGCCAGGCGGCGATGATCCTGATGGACGGGTCGATGGCGTTCGCGTTGATCTCGAAACGGACCTGGTCGTTGCCCTTGCCGGTCGCGCCGTGGCAGATGGCGTCCGCGCCCTCGGCCTTGGCGACCTCGACGAGGCGCTTGGCGATGAGCGGGCGTGCGATGGAGGTGCCGAGGAGGTAGTTGCCTTCGTAGATGGCGTTGGCCTGCATCATCGGGAAGATGAAGTCGCGGGCGAATTCCTCGGTGAGGTCTTCCACATAGCACTTGGTCGCGCCCGTGTTGATGCACTTCTGTTCGACCCCGGAGGTCTCTTCGGCCTGTCCGACGTCGGCGCAGTAACCGATGACTTCGGCATTGTAGGTCTCCTTGACCCATTTCACGATGACGGAGGTATCGAGACCTCCGGAGTAAGCGACTACGACTTTCATGGATAAACTCCTCGTTTTGTGGTTTGGTAGAAAAAAGTTATCCAAACAATATACTCGTTTTTGCCGGATTTTTCAACCGCGTTTCAGAAAAGAAGACGAAGTCTTCAAAAAAAAAGCCCCCGGACTGTTTCCAGTACGGAGGCTAATTGTGCTCAATCGAAGCTGAGAGCACAACCGCAGTTGAGGCATTGCCTCATGCTATGACGGTCCACTCCATGCCGACGCCGTAGCCCATGACGTTCCAGGCCGCCTGATTGCCGTCCGCATAATAGCCGAGCATGCCGGTCGAATACTGGCGGACCAGGAGGTCGTCCGTGCCGTCGGCATTGTAATCGCCGCAGCCTGCCACGAACCAGTCGGTCGGGTCGAGCTGGCCGATGACCTGATAGTTGTCGGCGTTGCCGTCGAGCAGCATGTACATCGAACCGGTGTTCTCATCGAAG